>NZ_MQUS01000041.1 GCF_001953885.1 Streptomyces sp. IMTB 2501
GCATCCCCTGAGCTGGGGTGTTGCGACGATCACTAGAACTCAAGGGCAGAGCGGGGCCATTTCTCTCCCACCCGCCCGCAACCGGTGTCGCAAGACGATCCCTTGAGGGCGTTGGCGCCGGACTGCGCCGAGCGGGTGCTGGTGCGCAAGAGGGCATGTGTCACAGGGGTGCGTGGTTCCGTCGGCTCACCCGCGCACCTATCGTCGGGCCCATGTTCGCCGTCTACGCCGCCCGAATCGACCGCGACCAGCCGCTCAACGGCCTTGAGTTGGGGGAGCGACCGGCTCCCGAGGCCCGTCCCGGCTGGAGCACCATCACCGTACGGGCCGCTTCCCTCAACCATCACGACCTCTGGTCCCTGCGCGGCGTCGGCCTCCCGGAGGACCGGCTGCCGATGATCCTCGGCTGCGACGCCGCCGGGGTCGACGCGGACGGCAACGAGGTCGTCCTGCACTCCGTCATCGGCCAGACCGGCCACGGTGTCGGCCCGAACGAGCCGCGCTCCATCCTCACCGAGCGCTATCAGGGCACCTTCGCCGAGCAGGTCGCCGTGCCGACCTGGAACGTGCTGCCCAAACCCAAGGAGCTGTCCTTCGCCGAGGCCGCCTGTCTGCCGACGGCGTGGCTGACGGCGTACCGGATGCTGTTCACCAACGCCGGGGTACGGCCCGGGGACTCGGTCCTCGTGCAGGGCGCGGGCGGCGGGGTTGCCACGGCCGCGATCGTGCTCGGCAAGGCGGCGGGGCTCCGTGTCTTCGCCACCAGCCGGGACGAGGCGAAGCGGAAGCGGGCCGTGGAGCTCGGGGCCGTGGAGGCGGTGGAGTCCGGAGCGCGGCTGCCGCAGCGGGTGGACGCGGTCATCGAGACCGTGGGTGCGGCCACCTGGTCCCACTCGGTGAAGTCGCTGCGGCCGGGCGGCACGATCGTGATCTCCGGGGCGACGAGCGGGGACCGGCCCTCGCACGCCGAGCTGACCCGGATCTTCTTCCTGGAGCTGAAGGTAGTCGGCTCCACCATGGGCACCAAGGAGGAGCTGGAGGACCTGCTCTCCTTCTGCGCCGCGACCGGGGTACGGCCCGTCATCGACGAGGAGCTGCCGCTGGACCGGGCCCGTGAGGGCTTCGAACGGCTCGCGTCCGGGGAGCAGTTCGGGAAGATCGTGCTCACCAACAGCTGAGGATGCTCACCAACTCCTGAACTCCTGAGGATCCTGAATTCCTGAGGTTCCCGCAGAAGCTGGAAGGGTGGCAAAGGGCGGGTCCGGAGGTCCGGGCCCGCCTTTTGTGCACCAGGCGCGTCAACCGTGGTTGACATGAGCGGGGTGTCAACGTAGGTTGACATCATGAGTGAGGCAACCGATCTGGCGCAGCGTGCCGGGGATCGTGATCCGAGGGTCGGACTGCGGGCCGTGGCCGCGCTGCGCAGGCTGCTGGAGCAGCTGGAGGCGGTGCAGGTGCGCAGTGCGCGCAATCAGGGCTGGTCGTGGCAGGAGATCGCCGCGGAGCTGGGTGTCAGCAGGCAGGCCGTGCACAAGAAATATGGGAGGCAATGATGTTCGAACGCTTCACCAAGGACGCGCGCGAGGTCGTGCGGGGCGCGGTCGTGGACTGCCGGCGCACCGGGGTTCAGACCGTCGACGCCGAGCATCTGCTGCTCGCCCTCCTGGAGCGCGAGGGCAGCCGCGCCTCCTTCGCCCTGGCCGCTCTCGGGCTCGCGGGGCGCCGGGAGTCGGTGCGGGGGGCCTTGTCCCAGGCGCGGCGGCGCGCCGGGCTGACCCGGGCCGATGCGGACGCGCTGGCGGGGCTGGGGATCGACGTGTCGGAGATCGTGGCGCGGGTGGAGGAGGTGCACGGCGTCGGAGCGATGTCCGGCGACCGGAAGGACGGAAGCTGGTGGTCGGGGCGCCGGCCGAGCTTCAGCCGGGGCGCGAAGGACGTGCTGGAGAGGTCTCTGCGGGTCGCCCTCGCCCACCGCGACCGACACATCGGGGACGAGCACCTGCTGCTGGCGCTCACCGTCCTGCCGGGTGTGCCGGCCGAGGTGCTGGCCGACCACGGGGTGACATACGAGTCGGTGACGCGGGTGCTGTACGGAGACGGGCAGGAAGAGGCGAAGGCCGGCTGACCGGCCGGCGCGGCGCCGAGGGCGCATGCCCGCGCCGATTCCGGTCGGCCGCCCGCAGCCGCAGCCGAGCCACTCACCCCGGTCGGCGAGCTCGCCGAACAACTGCCTTCGGCAGCCGACGGCGCCGAGCCGGCCGTGCCGTCCCGGCCGTGCCTTGTCCGGCCCTGCGCACCGTCTTCAGGGGGAACCTTCCGGTGTGGGTCCCGGCCGTGCCGTCCCGGCAGGTCTCGTCGGGCCCTGCGCACCGTCTTCAGGGGGAACCTTCCGGTCCGGGGCCCGGCCGTCCGTCCCGGCCGGGCCTTGTCCGGCCCCGCGCACCGTCTTCAGGAGGAACCTCCCGGTCCCGGTCCCGGCCGTCTCGGTCAGGCCCCCGGTCAGACCGGACTGCCTCCGATCGGACCTGGGGCGGACCTCCGTCGGACCACGATCAGGCCACGGTCAGGCTTCCGATCGGCCCTCGGTCAGACTTCGGTCAGGCTCCCGGTCGGACCGGACTGCCTCCGATCGGACCTGGGGCGGACCTCCGTCGGACCACGATCAGGCCACGGTCAGGCTTCCGATCGGCCCTCGGTCAGACTTCGGTCAGGCTCCCGGTCGGACCGGACAGCCCTCGATCGGACCTGGGGCGGACCTCCGTCGGACCACGATCAGACCTCGGTCAGGCTTCCGAACGGCCCTCGGCCAGACCACGATCAGGCCTCGGCCAGGCTTCCGAACGGCCCTCCGCAGTCCACGATCAGACCTCGGCCAGTCCACGATCAGACCTCGGCCAGACCGAGGTCGGACCTCGGTCAGGCCTTGGGGCAGCCCCAGGTTCAGACCTTCGGTGCCCCAAGGATCACGCCGATGTGGGCCGCTGCCGTCGACAGGTGGCGGCGGGCGTCGCGGAGTTGGTCCTGGGTCACTCCGTGGTCGCGGGCCGCGTCGCGGATGTCGTCGCGGAAGCGGTCCAGGAGACGGTCCAGGTCGCGGGTCGGGTCGCCGCTGGACTCCTCGTGCGCCCAGGAGGGTTCGTACTCGGCGGGGAAGTCCTCCTTGGGGGAGACGTAGTGCGGGGCCGGGGGTGTGGCCGTGGGCTTGGAGGCCGGCTCCTCGGAGGTGCGGGGGGAGGTGTTCCAGCTCTTGCCGAAGTCGCCCAGCTCCCTGGCCAGTTCGGACAGGCCCTCGCGCACGCCCGTCGGCCAGTCGCCGTGGGCGAAGTGGTCCTGGACGCGGTCCTGGACCTGGCGGGCGATGCGCTGCATCTCCTCCTGCGCCTGGGCCCGTGCCCGTGTCTGCGCCTCCTGGGCCTGGCGGCGGGCCCGCTGGGCCTCCTCACGGGCCCGGCGGCTCTCGTCCTTGGCGCGGCGGGCCTGTTCCTTCCACTCCTGCTTGGCTCGGCGCATCTCCTCCTTCGCGGCCCGCCAGGACTCCTTGTCGGTGAGGTCGCCGTACTCCACGGAAGGGCCGGCCGTGCCCGTCCTGGTGCCCCGGCGGGCCTCGGACGCGGCGGCGCGCATCTCACGCCGCAGATCGCCGGCCGCGCCGCGCACATCGGCCTTTATCTCGGCGGCCAGTTCCGCGACCGACTCGCGGATCTCCAGCTCCAGGTCGGCCAACTCACCGCTGCGATCGGCCAGTTCGGCCCGGCCGGCGTCCGTGATGGCGTACACCTTGCGGCCGCCCTCCGTGGTGTGCCGGACCAGGCCCTCCGCCTCCAGTTTGGCCAGCCGGGGGTAGACCGTGCCCGCCGAGGGGGCGTACAGCCCCTGGAAGCGCTCCTCCAGGAGCCTGATCACCTCGTAGCCGTGGCGCGGGGCCTCGTCGAGCAGCTTGAGCAGATACAGGCGCAGGCGCCCGTGGGCGAAGACGGGGGGCATGTCAGAGCACCTTCTTGTCGGTCGTGCCAGCGGTTTCGTTGGACTGGCCAGCGGCCGGGGTGTCGTTGGCGGGGGTGGCGCCAGGGGTCTGCGCGGAGTCGGTGGGCCCGGTCTGCCACGGGGTGTCCGGCTCGTCCTCGGGCTGCGGGCGGCGCAGCAGGGCGATCGAGCCGGAAACCGTGGTGGCGCGGAGCCGGCCCGTGCCCGCGCCGAGACGGCCGGTGATCTTGTGCGCGCCCCACTGGCCGTGCACCCGCAGTCCGTCGAAGGCGTTGGAGATCGTGCCGCTCGCGGTGTTCGCCTCCACCTCGGCGTCTCCCGGATGGGGCAGGCGGATGGCGATCTCGCCGGAGACGCTGGTGAGGCCGACCTCCGTGGGGCCGTCCGGGTCCAGGTCGACGATCATGGAGCCGCTGACGGAGTCGGCCCGGACGGAGCGGCCGGAGCCGTCGACCACCGTCAGGTCGCCCGAGACCGACTTGAACCGCAGGTCGCCGGTGACGGCCTGGGCCTCCAGGTTCCCGGACACGGTGTCCGCGTGGACCGGGCCCGAGACGCCGACCAGGGTCGTGTCGCCGGTGACTCCCTTGACCACCGCGGGGCCGCGGATGCCGGAGACGACCGCGCCGGCGCCGACCACGCCGACCTCCACGCGGGTGTCGGCGGGGACGGCCAGGGAGACCACGGCGCTGCGCCGCCAGCCCTTGCGGTCGAGCCACTTCAGGAAGCCCTTCCAGGGCAGGTCCTCATAGGCCACGGTCAGGGTGTCGCCCTGCTGGGTGACCACCAGGGGCGGGCCCTCGATCTCCGAGATTTCCAGGCGGGCGGAACCTTCGTCCGTGCCCACCACGTTCACCGTTCCGTTGACGATGCGGACCTGGAGGTCGCTCACGCGGGTGTCAAAGGTCAGCTTCTGGGGCTCGGTGACGGACCACTCGGGCATGGGGACCTCCTCGGCAGGCACGGCCGCGACACGCCATATCGCGTCCTCTTGGAAACACGATATATCGTGGATTCCGGAAGTCAAGACACCCCTTCGTGTGAGAAGGCCGGCGTTCGATCCCGCACCCTCCCGCGTCCGGGAGACGGCCTACCCTGGGGGAGTAGGCCCGTCCCCATCAGGAGTGAGAGTTGTACTTCACCGACCGTGGCATCGAGGAACTGGAGAAGCGGCGCGGCGAGGAGGAGGTCACCTTCGAGTGGCTCGCCGAGCAGCTGCGGACGTTCGTCGATCTCAACCCGGACTTCGAGGTGCCGGTGGAGCGGCTGGCGACCTGGCTGGCGCGGCTGGACGACGAGGACGACGAGTAGGCCGGGGGCGGAGTGACGAGTAAGCCGGGCGCATAGTCCTGCAACCATCCTGGGTATTAGCCTCGTCACTGTCCAAGTGGGAGCCGTCCGGGGCCGGTTGACCTGGCGGCTCGGGCTCTGCGGGGGGGAGCGGAATGAGTCACATCCAGGACATCGAGCTGCCGGACGGCACGGTGGTCACCGCCCGGATCGGCGCGGGGGAGGCCTACGGCGACCAGGAGGACGTCGGCTTCACCGAGGCCGCCGTCGCCAAGGTCGAACAGCTCCAGGAACTGATCAGCGCAGTCGGCGGCACCGTGCTCGACGCCGCCCGCGCGGCCAAGCCGCACGAGGCCTCCATCAGCTTCGGCGTGGAACTGACCGCCAAGGAGGGCCTGGCCGTCGCCGTGCTCGCGCGCGGGGAGGCCAAGGCGTCCCTGGAGGTGACCCTCACCTGGCAGTTCGACCGGGGAACCGCGGGGGAGGGCGAGGGCGGAGCGGTGGGCGCATGAGCGAGCGCGACGACCGTCTCTTCGACCTCGTCCGGGCCGCCACCGTCCACCTGCTCCCCGCCGACGGGAAAGACGGCCCCTTATGGGGCAGCGGTTTCTTCGTCGCGCCCGGCTGGGTGCTCACCGCCGCCCATGTGCTGCGCCCGTACCTGGCGGCGGACCGCACGACCGCCTTCCGGGTGCGCGGCGAGGGCGTCGACGTCGAGGCCCGGCTCGCCGAGTGGCTGCTGAGCGACCCGCGCAACCCCAAGGTGCCGCTGGCCGAGGACCTGGCCCTGGTCCGGCTGACCGACGCGTACCCGCACGAGTGCGTGTGGCTCACCGACCGGGCCGCCCGCCACTCCGGCGCCCTGAAGGCCTGCGGCTACTTCCCGGTGCCGCCCGAGGCCCACTTCCGCATCGTGGACGCCGAGATCAACGGGCACGAGGACACGTACGGGCTGATCATCAAGCCCGACGTCGACTTCCCGAGCGGTATGTCGGGCGGTCCGCTGCTCGACCCCGGGACGGGTGCGGTCGTAGGACTCATCAAGTCGCGGCGCACGACGAGGGACGGCACCCCGACGGAGGGCGGCAAGGCCGTGGCGATCGCCGCGCTGCGCAGGTTCGGGGAGACGTACCGCGAGGTCATGACCGCCCACGACCGCTGGCACGGCGAGGAGCCGGTCTCGGAGACCGGGGACAACTGGATCGACCTCCAGTGCGGCCCGGCGGCCGATCCGGGCGCGGCCTGGACGCCCCGCGACCGCCGCAAGGCGCTCGCCCTGCTCGCCGCCCTGCCGCAGCCGCCCGACGAGCCCACCGTCAAGCTCATCGCCAAGGAGGCCCGCAGCGGCAACCAGTGGCCCGGCGGCACCCCCGAACTGCGCACCTGGCGTGACGGTCACGGCCTGCTGTACGAGGGCACCACCCCGCTCGACCCGCTCGTCTTCCTGCGCTTCCTCAGGCTCGTGGAGGCCCACGCCGGCGCGCGTGACGCAGGCAGCCCCCTCCTGGCCGGCTGGATCACCAAGCGGCTGCGCCACGACACCCGCCGGCACTTCCACGCCATGGTCCGTGACGTCGCCCTCCCTGACGAGCTGAAGCCGCCGCCCGAGGACCACGGCCCCGAGCGTGTCGTGATCTCCTACCCCGGCCCCGGCGAGGGCCCCGTCGTGGCCCTGCTGCTCGACCCGGTGATCGGCGCGCAGCCCGTCCGGTTCTTCTGGCAGATCTGGTACGACGACGGCGACGGCCTGCCCGAGGTGCACGAGACGGACTCCTCGGTGCACGGATACCGGCCCGACGAACTCGTCCAGGCACTCCGAGTCCCCCTCGGCGGGCTGCTGGAGTCCAAGGACCGGGAGGGCCACCCCGTACCGCTCGAAGTCGCGCTGCCCGCCGAGCACCTGGACACCGCCGTGCACCGGTGGCGGTTCGCGGACATCGCCGCGCTGTACGACCCCGGGCATCTGGGCGCGCGCCGCCGCCTGGTGCTGCGCGCCCTTGAGCGCCGGGGAGATCCGGACAATCTCTGGTTCGACCGCTGGCAGGGCATGGCGGCCGGGCACCGCTTCCAGGGCTGGCGCATGCCGCCGCCGGGCGCCGCGGACCCCTCCGGCTATCGCGGCACCGGGCGCGACCGCATCCCCGTGATGTGCCGGCCGGCCGGACAGGGGCCCGGGCGGGTCGCCATGAGGCACGCGCTGAACAGCGGCCACGCCGTCGCGCTGTGGCACATCGGCCCGCACCCGGAGCGCGGCGCCTGTCTGCCGGACTGCGACACGCTCCACGCGCGCGTGGAGAAGTTCCTTGAAACGCTCGGCTCGCTGGCCGAACTCCCCGACCGGCTGAGGCTCGTCCGGCAGGACATCAGCGAGCAGCGCACCGACAGCGCCTGGGCCGAACCGCTCGCCCTGCTCTACGACGACCCGCGCCGGCCCCTGCCGGGTGAGGAGACCGAACCGGTGGACGCGCCGTGAACACCGGCGAAGGCTGGCCGAAATCAACTGCGTATCCCGGCCGCCGCGGGTATGTTCCCAGGGGCCCGTTGCGGGCGCACGACGCCCCCGTCGGCCAGGACGTGGACCACCACCGATCGTCGGCGAGGAGCGCAGCATGAGCGAGTGGTTCGTCTACCAGGGCATCGGGCAGCCGGATCCGGCCAGGATCGACGCGCTGCCGGAACCGCCGCCCTGGCGGAGGTTCGACGCCCCGGCCGTCGACTACGACGTCCCGGACCTCGACTCGGCCACCCGTCGCAGGCTCGGCGAGCGCACCGTCCCGCTGCCCGTGCAGGACCCCGACGCCCTCGAACTCGTCAACGCGGCCCTGTACTTGAGGCGCCCCCTGCTCGTCACCGGGGAGCCCGGCGTCGGCAAGTCCACGCTGGCCCACTCCGTCGCCTACGAACTCGCCCTCGGCCGCGTCCTGGAGTGGCCGATCGTCAGCCGCAGCGAACTGCGTGACGGCCTCTACACCTACGACGCCATCGGCCGCCTCCAAGATGCCCAGCTCCCCGGCGAGGCCGCCGCCCAGGACATCGGCCGGTACATCAAGCTGGGCCCGCTCGGCACCGCCCTGCTCGCCGCCGACAAGCCCCGGGTGCTGCTCATCGACGAGCTCGACAAGAGCGACATCGACCTGCCGAACGACCTGCTGAACGCCCTGGAGGAGGGCCGCTTCGCCATCCCCGAGCTGCAGCGCATCGCCGACCGCACCCCCGAGGTGCGGGTCCTCACCGACGACGGCCGACGCGTCACGGTGACGGACGGTCAGGTCCACTGCCGCTCCTTCCCGTTCGTCGTCATGACCAGCAACCGCGAGCGCGAGTTCCCCGCCGCCCTGCTGCGCCGCTGCATCCCGCTCGACCTGAAGGCCCCGCGCGACGAGCGGCTCGCCGCCCTCGTCCAGGCCCATTTCGGCCAGGGCGCCTACGACACCAACCGCGATCTCGTCGACCGGTTCACCCAGGCCGAGGCGGACGGCGCGCTGCGCCCCACCGACCAGCTCCTCAACGCCATCTTCCTCTCCCAGCACGCCGCCCGCGAGGCCGGTCAGCGGCGCGAGGAGATCTCGGAGCTGCTCATGCAGCCCCTGGACCGAGGACCGCGCTAGCCCATGACCTCCCCCGCTCCCGACAGCGCGACGAGCGGCGTGAGCCCGGTGCTCACGGCGCTGGTCGCGCGTATGCGGGACGCGGGGATCGCGCCCGGGGTCGAGGAGCTGGCGGATGCGCTGTGGCTGGCGCACTGGCTTCCGGCGCCCGCGGGACAACCCGACCGGCCCGACCTCGATCCGCGCTCCGGCCCGGAACCGCCCGGGGCCCACGGCACGCCGCTCCCGCGCCCACCGCGGCCCCTTCCCCTGCCCGCCGAGGGCGACGAGCCCCGGCAGCCCGACAACGCCCGCCTGTTCGTCCCGGGCCCGGGCGGCGACGACGGCACCGACACCCGGATGACCCCGGTCCGCGTCCCCGCCGCACCCGCCCTGCCCGAACCCCTCGCCCTGCAGCGAGGGTTACGGCCCCTGCAGCGTTACCGCGCGCCCGTACGACCGGTTCCGCGCACCCTCGACGAGCAGGCCACGGCCGAACGCGCCGCCGAGTCCGGGCTCGTCCTGCCCGTCCTGCGCACCGACCGGCGCCGGGAGGCCCGTCTGCTGCTCCTGATGGACGTCTCCACCTCGACGGCCGTCTGGCAGCAGGCCCTGGACGAACTGCGCCAGGTCTGCGCCCGCGCCGGCGCCTTCCGCGAGGTGCAGGTGCGCTATCTGCACGAGGCGCCCGGCGGGCTCCCCGGCTGCGCGGCCACCCCGGAGCCGGGGGCCGTGCTCTACGCACCGGAGCAGCTCAGCGATCCGACGGGGCGACGGGTCACGCTGGTCCTCAGCGACTGCGCCGGGCCCATGTGGCGCAGCGGCCGCGTGCAGCGGCTGCTGCACCGCTGGGCGGCCACGGCACCCGTGGCCGTCGTACAGCCGCTGCCGCAGCGGATGTGGCTGCGGACGCATCTGCCCGCGCGGCGCGGGTTGTTGCAGCGGCGTGAGGGGCCGGCGGGATCGTTGCGGTTCCTGCCCGAACGGGGGACGGCCGAGGCCGGGGCGCTGCCGGTGCCGGTGCTGGCGCTGCGCCGTGAGTCGGTGGAGGGCTGGGCGCGGCTGGTGTCCGGTGCCACGGGGCAGTCGCTGGCCGCCGCGGCAGGGTGGGTGCGGGCCGATCATCCGGCGTCCGGGGCGCCCCTGCGGGCGGCGGAGGAGCGCAGCGGCGAGGAGCGGATACGCGCGTTCTGGCGTCAGGCGTCCTCGGAGGCGCGGCGGCTGGCGGTGTATCTGTCGGCGGTACCGCTGTATCTGCCGGTGATGCAGCTCGTGCAGCACGCGATGCTGGCCGGGAGCGGCCCGGACGTCCTCTCCGAGGTGCTGTTGAGCGGGCTGCTCGGGCGGCGGGAGGACGCGGACGACCTGCGGGCCGTGCGCTACGACTTCCTGCCGGGGGTCGCTTCCGGGCTGCGGTCGCGGCTGTCCGTCGAGGAGGCGGAGCTGCTCTTCAAGCACTGCTCCGAGTACGTGGAACGGAAGTTCGGGCGAAGCGCGCGGAACTTCCCCGCGCTGGCCGGGGCGTTTCTGCGGGGAGCGGTGCCGCCGGACGGGGAGTTGCCGGCGGGCCCGGGGGAGCCGGAACCGGCAGGGCTACGGGCGTTCGCCGAGGTCTCGGCGGCGGTGCTGCGGGACCTGGGCGCGCGGTTGCCGCCGGTGCCGGTGGCCGCGGCGGCCGGGCAGCTGCCCGCGGAGCTGCTGGAGCTGGGGCGGCGGGCACTGGACCGGTTCTACGAGGAGGGCCTCACCCGGGAACTCGACACGGCGGTGGGGTACTTCGGGGTCGCGGCGACCGATGCCCGCTCGGACACGGAGCGGGTCTCCGCACACGAGGACCTGGCCGACGCGCTGCTCACCCGGTGGCGGGTGCGGCGCGTGGGGGACGACCTCAGGGAGGCCTGGGAGGCGGTCGAGCACACTTCGTCCGTCTCCGGGCGACTCGTCCGGGGACTGGTGTGCTGGGCGCAGGCGCAGGAAGTGCGGTACGAGGGGGTCGACTTCGACGGTATTCCGGAGAGCCTGCGGGAGTGGGCTCGGCAGGAGCCTCGGCGAGCCGGGGAGCGGGCTCTGCGCGTGTTGCTGTACGTGGCCGAAGCCAGTCTCGTGGCCGTCCTGGACGCGGGGGACGCGCCTGCGGAGCGACGCAAGGTCGCTGCCGAGGTGCTGACGGATGTGCGGCGCGACATGGCGGAGCTGGGACCGGACGAAGGGATCGACGCCGAGTTCTGGTACGTCCGTCACCTGGAGCGGGCCGGCGACGCGGTGGAGGTATGGCTGGGGGGCCTGGACGGGCTTGTCGTACGGGGGCGGCTGTGGCTGGACCTGGCCCGGCAGTATGCGGGGCAGGGGCCGGTCGCCAGGCCGGCACCCGACCGGTGGCGTGCCGAGTACTGTGCCGCGCGTGCCGGTGACGACCTCGTCGCGGCGGCCGGCGACGAGAGCCTCCTGCCGGACGCGGTGCGCTGCCGGGTCTGGCTGGACGCGGCGGCCGCCATCGAGATCGAGCAGCCCCCACGCGAGGACGGCCGGGAACGGCGGACGCTGCTGTACGCGGTTGAGGAGGCCCTGCGGGCCGCGGGCGACGACGAGGAGCTCAGGTTCGAGTGCCATGTGTGGGCCGCGAGGATCTACGGCGACCGCTACGCCCACTCCGCGGACCGGACCCAGCTGGACCGCGCCATCGACGCGTGGTCGGAGGCCGGGTCGCTGCTCGGCCTGGACGACCCGCGGCGGCCGGAGACGGCAGCCGACCTCGGTCGTGCCCTGCTCGAACGGTTCGTACAGGCGGGGTCGCCGGACGATCTCGCCCGGGCCGTCCATGTGCTGCGCCGCGCGGTCGAGCAGTCCCTGCCCGACGATCCCCAGCTGCCCCTGCGGCGCCGGAATCTGGCGGACGCGTACATCATGCGCTACCGGAGGACCGACGTACTGACCGAGCTGTACGAGGCCGACTGGCTGCTCGGCGAGGCTGTCCGCGGTGCCGACGACCCGGTGCACCTCGCCCAGTGCTGGAACAGCCGCGCGTACTTGGCCCTGGAGCTGTACGGGCGCACCGAGGCGGTCACGCACCTGCACACGGCGATCGACTGCTTCGGCAAGGCTGTCGCGTACGCCGAGGAGGCGGGCGACGACGCACTGGCGGCCGAGGCCCTCAGGGGGCGTGCCCGGGCACGGGAGCGGCAGGGCAGACCCGTCACGGCCCGGAGCGACTACGAACGTGCCCGACGTCTGACCGACCCCGCGAGTCCCGGCGACCTCGACCAGCGCCCCTCCCGCCTGTCCCCCGAAACGGCCTACGAGTGACCCTTCCCACCGACGACACCCACATACCGCTCCCGGAGATCGCCCCGCCCGACCGCACCGACCACCCGGTGCTGGCCGCGATCCTCGCCGAACTCCGGGCACGGGAGGGGGAGGCCGTCGTCGTCGCCCACTACGAGGACGCGCCATGAGGGCCCACCCGACATGGCCGTACGACACCCTGGACACCCGTGCCCACGAGGCCGTGCCGTTCCGGCAGTTCGTGCTGAAGGTGCACGGCCGCTGCAACCTCGACTGCACCTACTGTTACCTCTACCAGGGCCCCGACCACGGCTGGCGCGACCGCCCGCGGAGCACCGGCGCCCGCACCATGCACCGCACCGCACAGCGCATCGCGGAGCATGTCCGCACCCACCGCCTCGACGCCATCCGCATCGAACTCCACGGCGGCGAACCCCTCCTCACCGGCCCCGGCCCGGTCCTCGCCTACGCCGACGCCGTACGCGCGGCTGTCGACTGCCAGGTCACCGCCACGGTCCAGACGAACGGCACACGGCTGACGCGCAGGACCCTCGACCGCCTCGCCGACGCCGGGATCCGTGTCGGCCTCAGCCTCGACGGCGGCCGCCCCGCGCACAACGCCCGCCGCGTCGACCACGCCGGCCGGCCCGCCTGGCCCGCCGCCCGCGCGGCAGCGCTACGGCTCGCCGGGCGACCGGAGTCGTACGCCGGAATCCTCTGCACGATCGACCTGGCCGCCGATCCGCTCGACATCTACCGCTCCCTGCTCCCACTGCGTCCGCCTGGCGTCGACTTCCTCCTGCCGCACGCCAACTGGGGGACATATGGCCGGCCCCCGGGCAGGTACCGCCCCGCCCCCACCCCTTACGGCGACTGGCTCACCGCCGTGTTCGACGCCTGGTGGGACATGAAGCGGCCCGAAGCCCCCGTCCGCATCCGCCTGTTCCAGGAGATCGCCGCCCTCCTCCTCGGCGCTCCCAGCCGTGCCGAGGCCGTGGGGCTGTCGCCCGTGGCGGCCGTCGTCGTGGAGACGGACGGTGCCATCGAGCAGGTCGACGCCCTCAGGTCGGCGTACGAGGGAGCTTCCGAAACCGGACTGGACGTCCACCGGCATTCCTTCGACGAGGCCCTCCGCCACCCCGGCATCGCCGCACGCCAGCTGGGCGAGGGGGCGCTTGCCGACGAATGTCTGAGCTGTCCCGTCGGGAAGGTGTGCGGAGGGGGGAACTACGTGCACCGGTACGCTCCCGGGACCGGATTCCGGCACCCCAGCGTCTACTGCGCCGACCTGGAACGGCTCATCCGCCACATCGCGCACCGGCTGACCGGAACCTTTGCTCAACTCAGCACCTCTGAAGCCGACTTGACGCACAATTGAATAACCTGTGCACACTCGTGACCAGGTTCAGTCGAGGGGAAACGGCGAGATGGCGGCGGAACTCGGACACGTCACGGTGGTGTTCGCCGGGCAGAGCGAGTCCTGGGCCAAGTGGATCGACCACCAGATCCGGGCCGCGGGACGGGGCACCACTCTGATCAGGTGGAACCCGCTGCGGCGCCCGCCGTCCGCCGAGGCGTTCGCCGAGCTGCTGAGCGCGCCGGGGCGCGTGCTGCTGGTGATCGACGACTGGTACGAGCGGCTCGGCGCCGAGCGGTTCGACGCCTGGGCCGAGGCGCTGCGGCAGGTGCTGCCGGCGTACCAGGACCGGATCGCGGCCGTGAGCATCACCGCCCGGCCCATGCCGGAGGCCGTCATCGCCCTGGCCCCCGTCGAACTGCGCGGACTCAGGCCGGAGATCGCGCGCAGCCGCGTGCTGGAGTGCGCGGGCATCCCGGCCCCGGGCACCCTGATCGACCTGCGCCGCGGCCCCCGGTTCCCCGACGACCCGCCGGACGTGTGGCAGGTCCCGCGCCGCAACCGCCGTTTCATCGGCCGCACCGAACTGCTGGAGAAGGTCTACGGCGCCTTCTCCGCCGCCGGGCCCGACGGCGCCGCCGTGGCGCTGCTCGGCCCGGGCGGCTTCGGGAAGACACAGCTGGCGCTGGAGTACGTCCACCGGTTCGCCGGGGAGTACGACATCGTATGGTGGGTCAGCGCTTCCCAACGCGTCACCGCCCGCCAGCAGTTCGCCGACCTCGCGCCCGCGCTGGAACTGCGCGACGCCGGTGATCTCGCGACCACCATCACGGCCGTACGGCGGGTACTCGACCGCACCCAGCGACCCTGGCTGCTGGTCCTGGACGGCGCCGGGGACCCGGAGCGGCTGGTCGACCTGCTGCCCGAGGGGCGCGGGCACGTCCTGATCACCACGACCCGCAGTGAGTGGGGCGCCCACGCCGAGAACATCGCCGTGCCCGTCTTCGAGCGCGGTGAGAGCGTCGCCTTCGTCTCACGGCGCACGCAGCGGCTCAGCGACACCCAGGCGGCGCGCCTCGCCGAGGCCGTGGAGGACATGCCGCTGCTGCTCGACCAGACGGCCGCCTGGCTGGACATCAACCCGACCGTGCCGGTCGACGACTACATCCGGGACATCCGCGACGGCCGCCCGGACCGCTTCGGCGTGATGCCCTCCGGCCAGTACCCGGAGAGCTTCGAGGTCGCCTGGGCCAAGCTCGTCAACACCCTGCGCGAGGGCTCCGAGTCCGCCTGGCAGCTCCTGAACCTGCTCGTGTGCTTCTCGCACGACGTGGTCCCGGTACGGCTGCTGCAGACGGCCCGGCACGGCGATCTGCCCGCCGAACTGGCCGAGTTGATCACCGAGCCCAGCAGCTGGAACACCGCGCTGCGCCGGCTGTCGGAGATCACCTCCATGCGCATCGAGTACGAACCCGGCCCGCGGATGGACACCCAGACCGTCGGCACCCTGCGCATGCACCGCCTCTTCCACCGCTTCGTCCGCTCCATCCAGTCACCCGCCGACGCCGAGCGCTATGCGGCGGCCGCCCGCAAGGTCCTGGTCTCCGCCGACCCGCGCGACTCCTCCTCGGCCGGCAACTGGGCCCGGTACGCCGCCCTCATCCCGCACCTGGAACCGTCCCGCGCCCTGGAGTCGGCCGACGACGACGCCCGGGAACTCGTCCTGAACTGCATTGAATACCTGCGGATGCGTGGCGAGTACCACGACGGCTGGTGGCTCAGCCGTACGGCCGTCAAGCACTGGCAGTCCAGCTCCGGCGACACCGACCGCTCGGTGCTCGTCGCAGCCCACCAACTCGCCAACATGCTGCGCCGCCTCGGCCGGTACGAGGACGCGAAGACCGTCGGCCAGGAGACCCTCGGGCGTCTGGAACGCGCCGACGACGTACGGCCCATCGAGATCATCCGCGCCAAGGACGGCCTCGGCGGCACCCTCATGGCGCTCGGCCGGTACGGCGAGGCCCGCGCGCTGTTCGAGGAGGCCGCCACGGCCGCCGCCGCGGAACTCGGCGGGGAACATGTGCCGCGCACCCTCGCCGTCCGCAGCAACCTCGCCGTCGCCCTCGGCCTCCAGGGCCACTACGCCGAGTCGCTCGCGCTGCACCGCAAGGTCTTCGAGGCCCGGCTGGACATCCTCGGCGGCCGTGACGCCCTCACCCTCAACTCCGCGCTGCACACCGCCTGGATGCTGCGGCTGCTCGGCAGCTACCGGGAGGCGCTGGCCATCCAGGGCCACAACTGCCGGGTGCACAGCCAGGTGCTGGACCGCACCCACAGCCAGACCCTGCTCGCCGAGCACAACCTCGCCCTGTGCGCCCGCCGCGTCGGCGACCTGCAGTTCGCGCACGCCATGCTGCGCGGGGTCCGGGAGAAGCTGATCCGCAGGCGCGGGCCGCTGCACCCTGAGACGCTGATGGTGTCCTGCGACTACGCGATGATGCTGCGCGACCTGGAGCGCACCGAGGAGGCCCGCGACCTGGCCGAGGCCACCGCCACCCACTACGCCGCCCAGCTCGGCGAACGTCACCCGTACGCGATCGGCGCGCGGGACAACGTGGCGACCATCATGCGGGACCTGGGCGAGCACCGGGTGGCGCTGGACCTGTCCAGGCAGGCCGCACGTCAGATGCGGCGGGCCGTCGGCAAGGACCATCCGTGGGCCATCGGCTGCGCCAAGAACGAGATCGCCGCGCTGGCCGCCGTAGGAGAGACCGACGAGGCGGCCGAGCTGGGCCGGGAGGCCGCCGGCCGCTCCGCACGCGTCCTGGGCGACGCACATGTGCTCACCATCAGCCTGCGCGCCGGACTCGCACTGGACCTGGCCGAGCTGGGCCGGCTGGAGGAATCGGAGACCCTCCACCGGGACGCGGTGACCCGCCTCACCTCCCTCCTGGGCGCCGACCACCCCCACACCCGCCACATCCTCGAACGGCACCGCCCGTACTGGGACTTCGAGCCGCAACCGATCTGACCGACGGCACGGCAGTTTCCCAGGGGCGCGGGGAACTGCGGGACCAGCCACGACGCAGCCGCACACGCTCTCAACCACCCCCATGGGCAGACGAAAGGGCCCGGTGCCGAGCAAGAAACTCGGCACCGGGCCCCAACATTCGGCTGAGCCGCCGGAGGCTTACGCCTCGAAGACCTCACGCACCAGCTGCTCCTGCTCGGCCTGGTGCCGCTTGGCGGAGCCGACGGCCGGGGACGAGCCGTGCGGGCGCGAGATGCGGCGCAGGCGCTCGCCGTGCGGGACGTCCGCGCCGACCGCGAGATCCAGGTGGTCGATCAGGTTGAGCGCGATGAACGGCCAGGCACCCTGGTTCGCCGGCTCCTCCTGCGCCCACAGGTACTTCTCGGCGTTCGGGTACTTCTTGATCTCCGCCTGGAGCTCGGCACCCGGCAGCGGGTACAGCCGCTCGATGCGGATGATCGCCGTGTCCGTGGCGCCGCGCTTCTGACGCTCGGCCTCCAGGTCGTAGTACAGCTTGCCGGCCACGAAGACGACCTTGCGGACCGCAGCCGGGTCCACCGTCGCGTCGCCGATGACGGGACGGAACTGACCCGACGTGAACTCCTCCGTCTTCGACGCGGCGGCCTTCAGGCGCAGCATCGACTTCGGGGTGAAGACCACCAGCGGCTTGTGGTGCGGGTTGTGCACCTGCCACCGCAGGAGGTGGAAGTAGTTCGACGGCAGGGTCGGCATGGCGACCGTCATGTTGTTCTGCGCGCAGAGCTGGAGGAACCGCTCGACACGGGCCGAGGAGTGGTCCGGGCCCTGGCCCTCGTAGCCGTGGGGGAGGAGCAGCGTGACGCCGCTCGTCTGGCCCCACTTCTGCTCCGCCGCCGAGATGTACTCGTCGACCACCGTCTGCGCGCCGTTGACGAAGTCACCGAACTGCGCCTCCCACATCACGAGCGCGTCGGGGCGGGCCAGCGAGTAGCCGTACTCGAAGCCCATGACCGCGTACTCGGACAGCAGGGAGTTGTAGACGTTGTAGCGCGCCTGCTCCTCGGCGAGGTACTGCAGCGGGGTGTACTCCTCGCCCGTCTCGCGGTCGATGAGGACCGCGTGGCGCTGGCCGAAGGTGCCGCGCTGGGAGTCCTGGCCGGACAGCCGGACCGGGGTGCCCTCAAGGAGCAGGGAGCCCACAGCGAGGGTCTCGCCCATGCCCCAGTCGATCGTGCCGTCCTCGACCATCGTCGCCCGGCGCTGCAGCTGCGGCAGCAGACGCGGGTGCACATGGAAGGTGTCCGGGATGTTGACCTGGGACTCGGCGATGCGCTTGACGACCTCCGAGGAGATCGCGGTGCTCGCGGCGACCGGGAAGTCCGCCTGCGGGTCCGGCACCGGGCCGGTGCCCTGCGGGGACGTGACGGCCTCGCGGACCTCCGTGAAGACCTTCTCCAGCTGCCCCTGGTAGTCCTGCAGGGCCTGCTCGGCCTCTTCCAGGGTGATGTCGCCGCGACCGATCAGGGACTCGGTGTAGAGCTTGCGCACCGAGCGCTTCTTGTCGATCAGGTCGTACATCAGCGGCTGGGTGAAGGCCGGGTTGTCCGACTCGTTGTGACCGCGGCGGCGGTAGCAGATGAGGTCGATCACCACGTCCTTGTTGAACGCCTGGCGGAACTCGAAGGCCAGGCGCGCGACGCGGACCACGGCCTCCGGGTCGTCGCCGTTCACGTGGAAGATCGGGGCCTCGATCATGCGGGCCACGTCCGTCGCGTACATGGAGGAACGCGAGGACTCGGGGGCCGCGGTGAAGCCGACCTGGTTGTTGATGACGATGTGGACCGTGCCGCCGGTGCGGTAGCCGCGCAGCTGCGACATGTTCAGGGTCTCGGCCACCACGCCCTGGCCCGCGAAGGCCGCGTCGCCGTGCAGCGCGACCGGCAGGACCGTGAAGTCCGTGCCGCCCTTGTTGATGATGTCCTGCTTGGCGCGGGCGATCCCCTCGATGACCGGGTCGACCGTCTCCAGGTGGGACGGGTTCGCGGCCAGCGAGACGGTGATCTGCTCGCCGTCCAGGCCGGTGAAGGTGCCCTGGGCGCCCAGGTGGTACTTCACGTCGCCGGAGCCGTGCATCGACTTCGGGTCGAGGTTGCCCTCGAACTCGCGGAAGATCTGCGCGTACGACTTGCCGACGATGTTCGCCAGCACGTTCAGCCGGCCGCGGTGGGCCATGCCGATGACGACCTCGTCCAGGCGGGACTCGGCCGCGGAGTCGATCACCGCGTCGAGCAGCGGGATGACGGACTCGCCGCCCTCCAGCGAGAACCGCTTCTGGCCGACGTACTTCGTCTGCAGGAAGGTCTCGAAGGCCTCCGCCGCGTTCAGGCGGCGCAGGATCCGCAGCTGCTCCTCGCGCTCCATCTTGGAGTGCGGGCGCTCCACGCGGTCCTGGATCCACTTGCGCTGCTTGGGGTCCTGGATGTGCATGAACTCGATGCCGATGGTGCGGCAGTACGAGTCGCGCAGCACGCCGAGGATGTCGCGCAGCTTCATCAGGGACTTGCCGGCGAAGCCGCCGACCGCGAACTCGCGCTCCAGGTCCCACAGGGTGAGCCCGTGCTCGGTGATGTCCAGGTCGGGGTGCTTGCGCTGCTTGTACTCCAGCGGGTCGGTGTCCGCCATGACGTGGCCGCGGACCCGGTAGGAGTGGATCAGCTCGAAGACGCGGGCGGCCTTGGTGACGTCGTCGTCGTGGCTGGCGTCGATGTCCTTGAGCCAGCGGACCGGCTCGTAGGGGATCCGCAGGGCCTCGAAGATGTCGTCGTAGAAGCCGTTCTCGCCCAGGAGCAGGTTCGCGACCTGGCGCAGGAACTCGCCGGAGGCGGCGCCCTGGATCACCCGGTGGTCGTAGGTCGACGTGAGCGTCATGACCTTCGAGACGCCGAGCTTGTTCAGGGTGTCCTGGCTGGTGCCCTGGAACTCCGCGGGGTAGTCCATGGAGCCGACGCCCATGATCACGGACTGGCCGGGCATCAGACGCGGCACGGAGTGGACGGTGCCGAGGCCACCGGGGTTGGTCAGGGAGACCGTGACACCGGTGAAGTCGTCCATCGTCAGCTTGCCGTCACGGGCGCGGCGGACGATGTCCTCGTAGGCCTGCCAGAACTCGAAGAAGTTCAGCGTCTCGGCCTTCTTGATGGCGGCCACGACGAGCTGGCGGTCGCCGTTGGGCTTCACCAGGTCGATGGCCAGGCCGAGGTTGACGTGCGCCGGCTTGATGAGGGTCGGCTTGCCGTCCTTCTCGCCGAACGCGTAGTTCATCGCCGGCATGGCCTTGATGGCCTGCACCATCGCGTACCCGATGAGGTGCGTGAAGGAGATCTTCCCGCCGCGGGCGCGCTTGAGGTGGTTGTTGATGACGATGCGGTTGTCGAACAGCAGCTTCACCGGGACCGCGCGGACCGAGGTGGCCGTCGGCAGCTCCAGCGAGGCGTTCATGTTCTTCGCGACCGCGGCGGCCGGGCCGCGCAGCGTGACCAGCTCGGGTCCCTCGGGAGCCTCCGTGGCGGGGGCAGCGGCCTTCGGCTTCGGCTGAGCGGGCGCCTGTGCGGGTTGCGCCGGCTTGGCCGGGGCCGGGGCCTTGGCCGCGGGAGCCGGCGCCGGGGCGGGGGCCGCGGCGGGCTTCGGGGCGGCGGGAGCCGGAGCGGCGGCGGCCTGGGGGGCCGGGGCCGCGGGCTGGGCCTGCGGGGCCGTGGTGGTGGCTGCGGCCCCCGCGGCCGCAGTACCCGCCGCAGCCGGGGTGACAGGAGCACCCGGCTTGTAATCGGCGAAGAAGTCCCACCAGGCGCGGTCTACCGAATTCGGGTCCTGGAGGTACTGCTGATAGATCTCGTCGACGAGCCACTCGTTCGGACCGAACGCGGCAGCGGGGTTCTTCCCGGCTTGGTCGTCGGTGGAGACGCTCGGGTTACTGGGGGACTGTGGCGACACGGCGGCAACCGCCCTCTTCCGCTTCACAAGGTGATGGACAGCGGGAATAAAGGCTACGCCTCTGCGGCCGGGAAGGTCAGGTCGAGCAAGGTCATCGTCGCGTAAGTCACATCGGAAATCTTGTTTCAGGGCTTGATATGGCGGGAAACAAGCGTGGTTCCGCAGGTGAGAGGGTGCACTGGCCCTGGCCCGGCGCGCCGCTCTCGTGCGGATCGCGCGGGCCTGCCCCTGATCACACGTGTCCAGCTGCACGGCAATGGCACGGACGCTCGTGGATCTTGTGCTTCCGGTGGGAACTTTACGTCAACTTGGAACGGAAGACAGTCCCGGAAGGGTGACGATGATCCGGCAGCCCCGATCGGATTCGGCCACGCCGATCCGGCCGCCATGCAGATCCACCGCCCAGCGGGCGATCGCCAGCCCGAGCCCCGTACCGCCGTCGCTGCCCGGACCGTGCGGCCGGGTCACCGCGCCCCGGTTGAACCGCTCGAACACCCGGTGCCACTCCGAGCGCGGAATGCCGGGCCCCTCGTCCAGGACCTCCAGCTCCAGCGACTCCGGCTGCGGCCCGCGCCGCGCCTTCACCGTCACCCGGCCGTGCGGCGGGCTGTGCTTGACCGCGTTGTCGATCAGATTGGCGACGACCTGGTGGATCCGCTCGGGATCCGCGTGCGCGGTCAGCTCCGGCGGGGAGACGTCCAGGTGCAGATGGACGTCGGTACGGGTGTGGCTGCCGGAGCCGGAGGCGATGCCCGCGCGCGCCGAGGCGACCATGTTGGCCTCCTTCAGCACGCCCGACAGGTACGGCCACACCTCGAAACGGCGCATCTTCAGCGGTACGACGCCGTTGTCGAGCCGTGACAGGTCCAGCAGGGTCTCCACCAGCCGGCCGAGCCGCTCGGTCTGCTTCAGGGCCGTCCGCATGGTCTCCTGGTCGGCCTCGGTGACCCCGTCGACGATGTTCTCCAGCACCGCGCGCAGCCCGGCGATGGGCGTCCGCAGCTCATGGGAGACGTTCGCGACCAGCTCTTTTCGCTGGCGGTCCTGGGCCTCCAGCTCGTCCGCCATGACGTTGATCGTCTGGGCCAGATCGCCCAGCTCGTCCCGGCGGCCCTGGCTCACCCGGCGGGTGTAGTCGCCCTGCGAGATCGACCGCGCCACCGCGTTCATCTCGTCCAGCGGCATGGTCAGCGAATGCGCCACGAACTGCGTGATCAGCAGCGTGGCGATCATCGAGAAGACGGTGATGAAGCGCAGCTCGGTCTTGGTGTGCACCGCGACGATCGACAGTCCGGTGGTGATCAGCACCGCGATGACGACGAGCGCGCCCAGCTTGGTCTTGATCGAGAACGGGCGTACGCCGCCCCAGGGATCCTCCCCGGGGCTCCTCCGCGCGGCCGGGCGCCCGTCGCTGCTCATGGCGTGGGCGTCTCCAGGGCGTACCCGACGCCGTGCACGGTGCGGATCCGCTCGGCGCCGATCTTCCGGCGCAGCGCCTTGATGTGGCTGTCGACCGTACGGGTGCCGGAGGCGTCCGCCCAGTCCCACACCTCGGCCAGCAGCTGCTCCCGGGAGAGCACCGCGCGCGGGGTGTTCGCCAGGCACACCAGCAGGTCGAACTCGGTGGGCGTCAGATGGACGTCCTCCGACTTCACCCGCACCCGGCGCTGCGCGTGGTCGATCTCCAGCTCACCGAGGCGCAGGATGCCCGAGCGCGGCGTCGTGGCGGCCAGCGCCGCCCGCTCCACCCGGCGCAGCAGCACATGCACCCGCGCGGCCAGCTCCCGCATCGAGAACGGCTTGGTCATGTAGTCGTCCGCGCCGACCCCGAGACCGACCAGCATGTCCGTCTCGTCGTCGCGCGCGGTCAGCATCAGCACCGGTACCGGGCGCTGCGCCTGCACGCGCCGGCAGACCTCCAGGCCGTCGAAGCCCGGCAGCATGATGTCGAGGATCAGCAGGTCGGGCTGCCAGGCCTCGGCCGTGTCGACGGCGGCCGGGCCGTCCGACGCGGTCTGTACGAGAAATCCCTCGGCGCGCAGCCGGGCCGCGATGGCGTCGACGATCGTGGGATCGTCCTCGACGACCAGTACCCGGCGCTGTGCGCCCGGGGTGGTCGTCGCCGCGCCGCTCTGGGAGGTGTGTGTCTGCTCCATCGCCCGCCCCTGCTTGTTGCTTTCCGGAACCCGTGGGGTGATCCCATGTCTGCGATTGACGCTTGAATGATCCGCGTCAGGGCAGCACATTACGGGGATTCACCGTGCTGTCGCTATCCAGGTCTGACGCCGAGGTGCACCGCGTCCGGAACGCCCCGGGCAACGGGCACCTCTTCGGTACGCACCTGCCGGAACCCGGCATTCCGCAAGGTTCCTTCAAATTCCGGAGAGGGCTCGGCCGACCACACCGCGAGCACCCCTCCGGGTCTCAACACCTTTGCGCAGGCGGCGAGTCCGGCGGGTGAGTAGAGGGTGTGATTGTCGTCCGTGACCGTCCAGCCCGGGCCGTTGTCGATGTCCAGGCAGAGTGCGTCGAACGTGTCACACGTCTCATGGACGAACGCCACGAGATCGCCTTCCACGACCTCGGTGCGCGGATCGCCGAGCGCCCCGGCGGACACCTCGGCCAGCGGCCCGTCCCGGTGCCAGCCGACGACGGCCGGTTCCCGCTCGACGACCGTGATCCGCCCCCACCTGGGGTCCGCCGCGGCATGTGCGAGTGAGAATCCCACGCCCAGCCCGCCGATCAGCACTTTTGGTGCCGGCCGGCCGTCCAGCGCGTCGTACGCGGCGTCGACCAGCAGCCGCTCCGAGCGGCCGTCGGAGGTGTCCATCAGGAAACATCCGTTGGCGATGATCTGCAACAGCTCTCCGTGCCGGCGCAGCACCACCTCGCCGTGCGGGCCGTCGCGCCGGTCGAGGACCACGGGGGAGTCGTACACGGCAGTCATGCCCCCATCCTGCTTGAACGAGTCCCGTCGTTCACGGGAATTGCGGATGGCGGCACGGCGGCTCGCACGCAATATTCTCCATCGAGTATGCGTTTGGGTGGTTTCGGCGGGGCATGGACGTCAACGGAGCGTGAGAGGTTGCTGTGAATCGGCTCTCGCGTGGCGTCGGTCATAGACAGCGGCCCCCGGAATCCGAATGGTTGGGCGCGAGGGAAGGAGTGCCGCAACGTGGAACGGACCGCGACGGGCCCAGCGGCGGCCGCGACGCCACCCCTGCCGGGCTTGCCCCTGGCCGACGGCACCGCCGTCGTCCCGGCTGCCGCGCTCGCCGACCTGCTGGACGGCATGCCCCGCCAGCGGCACGCCACGGCCCCCGTTCCCGTCCCCGCCGCGGACCTCGTCGTCGTCCCCGCCTCCGTCGAGGCGCGCCCGGCCGTCCGGTTCCCGCGCGTCTGGCGCCTGCTGCCCAGCCCGGCCGCGACCCCGTTCACCTTCGTCTACACGGCCGTCCTGGCCGTCACCTCCGTGATCGCGGCCGTCGCCGATCCCGACCTGATGTACGCCCTCTACCAGGCTTCCAGCACGGACGTGGCCCACCTGGTGCGCTCGCCCGCCGTGGTGCTGCTGGCGAGCGCGCTGTGGATCGCGGGCGGTGTCCTGTCGCCGTACGCGCTCGCGTTCGTGCTGGTGCTCACCGCGCTGGAGCGACGCATAGGCGGTGCGCGGGCCGCCTGTGTCTTCCTGGCGGGCCACGTCCTGGCCACCCTCGCCACCGAGATCCCCGTGGGCCTGGCCGTCCTCTTCGGCCACCTGCCCACCACCTCGCTGCACCGCCTCGACTACGGCATCAGCTTCGGCGTGGCCGCCAGCATCGGCTCCCTGTCCGGCCTCCTCCGTCCCTGGCTCCGCTGGCCCGTCCTCGCCCTGATGAGCTCGCTGCTGGTGAGCGACCTGATCGAGTTCACGGACCCGCTGACGGACTGGGGCCACATCATCGCCCTGACGATCGGTGTGACGAGCTGGCCCCTGGTCCGACGCTGGCAGCGGCTGGCCTGAAGGCGCCCGCACACCCTCCCGGGCGTCATCGACGTCTCTCCCGCAGCGCAAACCTCTGTGTCACGGCCTGATCGCTCACAGCGAACAAGCCAAGGGAACACCAGCCCACCCCCAACGGTTGAGTCGGCATAGCTCAACTTGACTGCCGAAGGGGAGATCATGGCTGCTGAGTCCACGGCGTTCACGCTCGTACTGCCCGTGCTGCCGCTCGACGACGAGGTCGTGGTGCCCGGCATGGTGGTTCCGCTGGACCTGAGCGACGCCGACGTACGGTCCGCGGTGGAGGCCGCACAGGCCGCCGCCCGGTCGGAGCCGGGCAAGCCCAGGGTGCTGCTGGTGCCACGCATCGACGGCACGTACGCGAAGACCGGTGTGCTGGGCACGGTCGAGCAGGTCGGCCGGCTGGCCGACGGTGACCCGGGGGCTCTGATCCGGGGCCGCAGCCGCGTGCGGATCGGCGCCGGCACCACCGGTCCCGGCGCCGCCCTGTGGGTCGAGGGCACGCGTATCGACGAGAGCGTGCCGGACCCGCTGCCGGGTCAGATCGCGGACCTGGTCAAGGAGTACAAGGCGCTCGCCACCACCTGGCTGAAGAAGCGCGGCGCCTGGCAGGTCGTCGACCGCGTCCAGGCCATCGAGGGCGTCTCGGCGCTCGCCGACAACTCCGGCTACTCGCCGTTCCTCACCACCGAACAGAAGGTCGAGCTGCTGGAGACCGCCGACCCGGTGGCCCGGCTGAAGCTCGCCACGCAGCAGCTCCGCGAGCACCTCGCCGAGCAGGACGTGGCCGAGACCATCGCCAAGGACGTCCAGGAGGGCGTCGACAAGCAGCAGCGCGAGTTCCTGCTCCGCCGCCAGCTGGAGGCCGTCCGCAAGGAACTGCGCGAGCTGAACGGCGAGCAGGACGGCGAGGAGTCCGACGACTACCGCGCCCGCGTGGAGGCCGCCGACCTGCCGGAGAAGGTCCGCGAGGCCGCGCTCAAGGAGGCCGACAAGCTGGAGCGGTCCAGCGACCAGTCCCCGGAGGGCTCCTGGATCCGCACATGGCTGGACACGATCCTCGAAATGCCGTGGAACGAGCGGACCGAGGACGCGTACGACATCCAGGGCGCCAAGGCGATCCTGGACGCCGAGCACGCCGGCCTGGAGGACGTGAAGGCGCGCATCACCGAGTACCTGGCGGTGCGCAAGCGCCGTAGCGACCGCGGCCTGGGCGTCATCGGCGGCCGGCGCGGTGGCGCCGTACTGGCCCTCGTCGGCCCGCCCGGCGTCGGCAAGACGTCGCTCGGCGAGTCCGTCGCGCATGCGATGGGCCGCAAGTTCGTCCGCGTCGCCCTCGGCGGCGTCCGGGACGAGGCCGAGATCCGCGGCCACCGCCGTACGTACGTCGGCGCGCTGCCCGGCCGGATCGTGCGGGCCGTCAAGGAGGCCGGGTCCATGAACCCGGTGGTCCTGCTGGACGAGATCGACAAGGTGGGCTCCGACTACCGCGGCGACCCCGCCGCGGCCCTGCTCGAAGTCCTGGACCCGGCGCAGAACCACACCTTCCGGGACCACTACCTGGAGGTCGAACTCGACCTGTCGGACGTGGTCTTCCTGGCCACCGCCAACGTCCTGGAGGCCATCCCGGAGGCGCTCGCCGACCGGATGGAGATCGTCCGCCTGGACGGCTACACCGAGGACGAGAAGGTCGTCATCGCCCGCGACCACCTGCTCCCGCGTCAGCTGGAGCGGGCGGGACTCGACAGGGACGAGGTCACGATCGACGAGGGCGCGCTGCGCAAGCTCGCCGGCGAGTACACCCGCGAGGCGGGCGTGCGCACCCTGGAGCGGTCCATCGCACGCCTGCTCCGCAAGGTCGCGGCCCAGCACGAACTCGGCGAGCGGGAGCTGCCGTTCACGGTCCGGGACGCGGACCTGCGCGGTCTGATCGGGCGCCCGCACCATGTGCCCGAGTCCGCCCAGGACCCGGCAGAGCGCCGTACGTCCGTGCCGGGCGTGGCGACCGGTCTCGCGGTCACCGGAGCCGGCGGTGACGTCCTCTTCGTCGAGGCGTCCCTCGCCGACCCGGAGACGGGCGCGGCCGGTCTGACCCTCACCGGTCAGCTGGGTGACGTGATGAAGGAGTCGGCGCAGATCGCGCTGAGCTTCCTGCGCAGCCATGGCGCCGAACTGGAGCTGCCGGTCGGCGACTTGAAGGACCGCGGCGCGCACATCCACTTCCCGGCGGGCGCGGTCCCGAAGGACGGCCCGAGCGCGGGCATCACGATGACGACGGCGCTCGCGTCGCTGCTCTCCGGGCGCCTGGTGCGCACGGACGTGGCGATGACCGGCGAGGTCTCGCTGACCGGCCGGGTGCTGCCCATCGGCGGCGTGAAGCAGAAGCTGCTCGCCGCCCAGCGCGCCGGGGTGACCACCGTGATCATCCCCAAGCGCAACGAACCCGACCTGGACGACGTCCCGGCCGAGGTGCTGGACAAGCTCGACGTCCACACCGTGACCGACGTCCGCCAGGTCCTGGAGCTGGCGCTCGCCCCTGCGACGAACGGGGCGGCGCCGGAGGTTCCCGTGGCGGCGTGACGGACGCCTCGGGGAAGGCGAGGCCCGGGTCCCGTGAGGGAGGCCCGGGCCTTCGCCATACGCTCATGGGGGTATGGGTCGGTAGAATTCAGGCGTGAGTTGGCCCCCCAAGAGCCCCTCCGGTCTGATCGGGGCCGAGATCGCGGGCTACCGGGTGGAACGCGAACTCGGCCGTGGTGGCATGGCCGTCGTCTACCAGGCCAGGGATCTGCGCCTCGGCCGGACGGTCGCGCTCAAGCTGCTCGCCCCGGAGTACACCCGCAACGACGCCTTCCGTCGTCGCTTCGCCCAGGAGTCGCGGGTGGCGGCCGCCATCGACCATCCCAACATCGTCCCCGTCTTCGAGGCCGGCGAGGCGGACGGGATCCTCTACATCGCCATGTGCTTCGTCGCGGGCCGGGACCTGCGCGCCCTGATCGACGGGGAGGGCCCGCTGCCGGTGGCGGCCGCGCTGCGTATCGCGGCCCAGCTGGCGTCCGCCCTGGACGCCGCCCACGCGCGCGAGCTGGTGCACCGGGACGTCAAACCGGCCAACGTCATGGTCGCCAGGGGCGTCGACAGCGACCACCCCGAGCACGTCTATCTCACCGACTTCGGGCTGGCGAAGAAGTCGCTGTCGCTCACCGGGTTCACCACCGCGGGCGAGTTCGTCGGCACCCTCGACTACGTGGCGCCCGAGCGGATCGCCGGGCGTCCGGTGGATGGCAGGGCCGACCAGTACAGCCTGGCCTGTGTGGTTTACGAGATGCTCGCGGGAGCCCCGCTCTTCCAGCGGGAGGACCACCTGGAACTGCTGTGGGCCCACCAGTACGATCCACCGCCCTCCCTCAGTCAGGAGCGGCCGGACGTCCCGGTGGCCGCCGACGACGTCCTGAGGCAAGCGCTCGCGAAGGCCCCGGACGACCGCTACGACTCCTGCCTGGAGTTCGTGGCGGCGCTGCGTACCGCCATCGGCGAGGCGGGTCCGCGTGGGCGTACGCCGACGCAGGTGGACATCCGGACGGCCGCCGCCGTCGCCGCTCCCCGCGTGGAGCCGTGCGCGGATTCCGGCTCGGAGACGGCCCCCCACCCCGCGCCCGAGCCGCCCACCTGGGCCGGCCCCGTCCTCAAGGGCCCGGTCGACGGAGCGCAGAACTGATCCGTCCGGGCTTATATCGGGCTTACTTCGCGCCGTCAAGTCCCGAATCCTCGGAACGTGACCCACCCTGTGCCTTTCCCGCCTACTTGAAGCACGGGCCGCACCGGAGACACCGGAAACCGAAAAGGCCCCCAATCGAGTAGGAGAAAGTCATGGACCGTATGAACGAGAATGTTGACAACCGTCGTCCCAAGCGCGGTTTCCGCCTCTCCACGATCGTGGCTTCGGCCGTGGTCATCGGCGGAGGCGTGATCCTGCCGGCCACCGCGGCCTCGGCGGCCACGATGCCCCAGTCGCCGGTCGCGAACATGGCCTTCGCGTATCACCACAACAACCACTGCAAGTCCCATGACCACGGTCACGGGAATGCGACCGGTGGTAATGGCGGTAATGCCAAGTCCGAGGGCGGCGGCGATGCGACCGGTGGTAATGGTGGTAACGCCAAGTCCGACGGTGGTGGCGATGCGACCGGTGGTAATGGCGGTAATGCCACGTCCAAGGATGGCGGCAACGCGACCGGTGGTAATGGCGGTAATGCCACGTCCGACGGTGGTGGCGATGCGACCGGTGGTAATGGGGGTAACGCCACGTCCGACGGTGGTGGCGACGCGACCGGTGGTAATGGCGGTAATGCCACGTCCGACGGTGGCGGCGATGCGACCGGTGGTAATGGCGGTAATGCCACGTCCGACGGTGGCGGCGATGCGACCGGTGGTAATGGGGGTAACGCCAAGTCCGATGGTGGTGGCGATGCGACCGGTGGTAATGGCGGTAACGCCTCGGCTCAGGACGGTGGCAACGCCACCGGTGGAAATGGTGGCGACGCCTCTGCCGAATGACGCCCACATCGCGAAAGCAGCGAGTGAGCGCCGGTGAAGTCGGGGGTGCGGCCGACAGCCGCACCCCCGGACGGCCGGACCCGCAGGTCCAAGAAATTCCCAGAACCAACCCCCTCAAGAAACGAAATTCCTCATGACCAGCAAGACCCGGAAGAGTGGCCTGGCGGTGGCCGCCGCGTCCATCCTGCTTCCCCTCGGCGGAATCCTGATCCCGGCAGGCGCCGCTGTCGCCGCTCCCGCGCTGCACGGCGTGAGGCTGATCGCGGACGGTGACCACGGGGACCACGGTGACCACGGGGACGACCATCACGAGGGCCACCACCGGCACGGGGACGGAGACCACGGCGACGACGACTACTGCCGCGCCGGCAACGCGACGGGCGGCAACGGTGGCGACGGCACGGGCGGCGACGCCACGGTCTGCACGGCTCCGGGCGGCATCGGCACCGGAGGCATGGGCGGCACCGGCAGGGGCTCGTGCGGTGGCCGGGGTACCAACGGCCGCAACGGCACCGGCACCAACGGCAAGAACGGCCCTCCGTGCCCGGACCACCCGGCTCCCGACCCGGGTGAGACCGGCGGGTCCGCCCCGTCCGACCCGGCCGGCCCCGCCCCGGCGGATCCCCCGTCCAACGGGGACCAGCCCTCGATGCAGGGCCACCCCGGCTCGGACTCCGGCCAGTCGGACTCCGGCCAGTCGGATTCCGGCCAGTCGTCCCAGGACCCGGCGTCCGCGCCCGCCGCGCCCGCCCAGGACAACTCCGGCGACAACTCCGGCGACGTAGTCGTCAACTGACGACAGGAACCAGACCCCCTGCCCCGCCGCCCGGCGGGGCAGACCCATGTCAGGGCTCGGTCAGCGACTGCTCCGCCCACACCGTCTTGCCGACCCGGTCGTGCCGGGTGCCCCAGCGGTCGGCCAGTTGGGCGACCAGCAGCAGGCCCCGGCCGCCCTCGTCGAAGATGCGGGCGCGCCGCATGTGCGGGGTGGTGCCGCTGGAGTCGTACACCTCGCAGATCAGGGTCGCGTCCCGGTGGATCAGCCGGAGCTGGATGGGCGGGCGGCCGTACCGCATGGCGTTGGTGACCAGCTCGCTGACCATCAGCTCGGTGGTGAAGCCGGCTTCCTCCAGATCCCACGCGGTCAGCTGGTCGTGCACCAGGTGACGGGCGCGGGAGACGTCCGTGGGGTCGTTCCGCAGCTCCCAGGCGGCGACCCGGTCCTCGTGCAGGACCCGGGTGCGGGCGACGAGCAGGGCGATGTCGTCGTCCGGGCGGTGGCTCAGCAGCGCGGTGAGCACATGGTCGCAGAGCGCGTCCAGCGACTTCGCGGGCCGGCCGAGCGCCGCGAACATCATGTCCAGCGCCTCGTCGATGTCGTGCTCGCGGGCCTCGAACAGCCCGTTGGTGTAGAGGACGAGCAGGCTGCCCTCGGGCAGATCGGTCTCGATGGTCTCGAACGGCAGCCCGCCGAGCCCGAGCGGCGGCCCCGCGGGCACGTCCAGGAAGCGCACGGCGCCGTCCGGGGTGACCACGGCGGGCGGCGGATGCCCGGCCCGGGCCAGGGTGCAGCGACGTGAGACCGGGTCGTAGACCGCGTACAGACAGGTGGTGCCGATGCCGCCGGCGGTCTCGGCGGCCGGGTCCGCGCTGCCCTCGTCGGCGGCGAGCCTGAGGACCAGGTCGTCGAGGTGGGTGAGGAGTTCGTCGGCCGGCAGATCGACATCGGCGAGGGTGCGTACGGCGGTGCGCAGCCGGCCCATGGTGGCCGAGGCACGGATGCCGTGGCCCACCACATCGCCCACGACGAGTGCCACCCGCGCGCCGGACAGCGGGATCACGTCGAACCAGTCGCCGCCCACCCCGGCCCGGGTCGCGGCGGGCAGATAGCGGGTGGCGATCTCCAGGGCCGCCTGCTCGGGCAGCGTGTGCGGGAGCAGGCTGTGCTGCAGCGCCATGGTGGTGGTGCGGGCGCGAGTGTAGGAGCGGGCCTGCCGGATGCCGGCGGCCGCCTTGGCCGTGAACTCCTGCGCCAGCCGCAGCTCCTCCGGGCCGAAGGCCCCCCGCCCGGGGCGCCGGCCGAAGAGCGCCACGCCGAGCGTGCTGCCCTGGACGAGCAGCGGCACCGCCAGCAGCGCGCGTGCCTCGGAGGCGCGCAGCCAGGCCGCGCCCGGGTCCGCCGCCGCCCACTCGCCGACGACCGGGTCAGTCGTGTCGTACAGCAGCGGCCGGCCCGCCGCGAGGCACTGGGCCGGAGGGGAGTCCACCGGGCAGACGATCGCCTCGCCCACGCCGGTGCCGTAGGCGGGTCCGGTGCCGTCCGGGACGGCGCGCAGGGCGGCGCGGCGCAGTATGACCGGGCCGGGCCCCGGGGCGGGGTCCTCGTTCGCGTCGCGCGGGGAGTCGAGCAGGTCGACCGCCATGACGTCGGCGAGCCGGGGGACCGTGACCTCGCCGAGTTCCTGCGCGGCGCGGGCCTGGTCCGTCGCCGAGCCGACACGCGAGCCGCTCTCGCCCGGCGGGGGCTGCCGGCCGGCGGAGTCCGTGGCGGGTACCTCCGTGGACAGGCAGACGGCGCGCACCCGGCCGCCGGCGTCCTTCAGCGGGCTGAGCACGGCGGTACGGCCGAACTGCGGGCCGAGCCGGGCCCGGGCCTCCTGCGGCCGGCCGGAGTCCAGCGCCCGCCGCATCGACCGGTCGGCCTCCTCACTCGCGGCACCGGGCGCGATGTGCGGCAGCCGCAGCCCGCGCATGGCGGCCTCGGGCAGGGCGAGGGCGTGTTCCATCCGGCGGTTGGCGCGGACGAGCCGCAGGTCGGCGTCGAAGATCGCCAGCGGGAAGGGGGACTGCAGGAAGGTCCACTCCTCCAGCGGTTCGCCGCGGGGAGGTTGCGGCCGGGCCGTCACGGCGCTCACCACGAGCCAGTCGGTGACGCCGGCCGCCGAGGTCCGGCGGTGCGCGAGCACACCCAGCTCCAGCAGCCGGCCGTCGCGGTGCCGCAGCGGGACGGTGCCGTTCCAGCGCTCGCGCCCGGCGACGATCCGCCGGGCCGTCGAGCCGTCGGCGGCGAGCAGCGCGGTGGCCGGCCGGCCGACGACGGCCGGGGAGTCGTAGCCGAGCAGCCGCTCCGCGCCCTCGCTCCAGCTCGTGAGGATGCCGTGCTCATCGATGGTGGCCGTGGCCGTGTACGTCGACTGTCGCTCCATCGCCGATCATCTCGCCCTTGCTCGGCAGGCTCTACTGACCAGCATGATCCCGAGCGGCGCGGAGCACCAACGCAGTCACCAGCAGAACGCCCACGGCACGCTCCAGGCCGGGGCCGGCCGCACGCCGGCGCCCGCACCCGGTCCAGTGCGCCGTTGCTGTGCTTGTCCGGGGGCAGCCCCGGGCCCCGGCCGGGAGCGTGTTGCCCTAGCCGTTCGCCAGCGCCTGCACCCGGTCCAGTGCGCCGTTGAACTTGTCGTGGTCGCCGACCGTCGGGCCGGAGGAGGTGTACTGCCACATCGTGTAGTACGACCAGCCGGCCGGCAGGGTCCCCGGGTCCGAGGCGTACCGGGCGATCCACAGCGGGTTGTTCGCCGCGAAGCCGCCGTAGTTGCCGGTGCACTGGGTCCACCAGCTGGTCGCCGTGTAGATCACGGGGTAGCGGCTGGTCAGCGACCTGTAGGTGGTGACGAAGTCGGCGATCCAGCTGACCATCTCGCTCGCGGTCCTGCCGTAGCAGGCCGCCCCGTACGGGTTCCACTCGATGTCGAGCGCGCCGGGGAGGGTCTTGCCGTCCTTGGACCAGCCGCCGCCGTGGCTGACGAAATAGCTCGCCTGGGTGGCGCCGCTGGTGGTGTCCGGGGTCGCGAAATGGTAGGAGCCGCGGATCATGCCCACGTTGTACGAGCCGTTGTACTGCTGCGCGAAGTACGGGTTCGTGTAGTACGTGCCCTCCGTCGCCTTGGTGTAGGCCCAGCGCACCCCGCTGCTCCACAGGGTCGACCAGGCGACGTTGCCCTGATAGGCGGAGACATCCACGCCCTCGGTCTGGGTGACGTCAGCGGAGGTGGGGGCTCCGTGCCGCCCGTCGTGCGCGGGGACGCCCATGCCCATGTGGGCGGAGCCGCGGCCGGGCTTGGTCGCGGCGTGGGCAGAGGTGAGGGGAAGGGCCAGGGAGAGCGCCGCGAGCAGGGCCGTGACAAGGACGGCGAGCGGGCGCGGTCGGACGGGACGGTCGGAGCCGGGTCTGTGCACGGACATGACGTGCCTCCGGGGAGTGGGGGTGAGGGTGGGGGAGGGGGAACGTGGCAGTGACCGTGTACCGGTGGCCGTACTGGCGTGGGCATGCCATTGATGGCCTGATAAAGAAGCTACGCACGTAGATGACGGCGTGGGAAGGGGGTCCGGGCGCCGTCGTTGGTCTACGCCTGCGAAATACTTACAGAGCTGCGGCAATGACGACTTTTGGCAGAAACTTTCAGGACCGCGAAACCGAGCAGGGGTGCTGACGTGCACGAGGACGGAAACGGCGACGCACACGGCGGCGCCCACCAGGTGACACCCAGTGGTGCAGACCAGGAATTCCTGGCACTGGAGCGGGAGTTGACCGTGCTGCTGCGGCGAGCCCGGGCCAACCAGGGTGAGATGGCCCGCGAGGTCCATCCCGACCTGGAGTCCTCCGCGTACGGCCTGCTCATCCGGCTGGACGAGTGCGGCGGCCAGCGGGCCACGGAACTCGCCGGCTACATCGGCGTAGGCAAGGCCACCATGTCCCGCCAGCTGCGGGCCCTGGAGGAACTGGGCCTGATCGCCCGCGAACCCGACCCCGCCGACGGTCGCGCCTGGCTCGTCACCCTGACCGACGAGGGACGCGGCCGCGTCGGCAAGGTCCGCGAGGCGCGCCGCGCCCGCTACGTCAGCCAGCTCGCCCACTGGGACCGCAGGGAGGTCTCCGAACTGGCCCGGCTGCTGCACCAGTTGAACGGCGTCATGGAGAAGTAGGGCGGAGTGGGGAGAGCGCTCACAGCTCCACGTACACCACCGTGGCGTCGTCGTGCGTCTTGCTCCGCCGCAGGAACGCCCGCTCCTCCCGGTCCGCCGTCTCCAGCTCCCGGACCCGTTCCACCAGCGACCGGGCGCCCTCCTTCGCGACCATCTCGAACAGGGCCCGCCAGTCGCCCTCGTGGAACTTCTCCGTCCAGCGGGTCGCGCCGTCCGTCAGCGCGGCCAGGGCGCGCACCTCGCGGCGGGGCACGGTGCCGGCGACCGCGCGGGCGGCCACCGAGGGGTCGGCGGCGGCCGTGAAGAAACCGCCCTCCTTGTTGCGCAGTGTGGCGTCCACCAGGGCCTCGGTGGCGAGCGCGGGGCGCGGGATCCGGTCCAGGCGGTCGTCCAGGACCGGGGTGACCGTCCCGTCGGGGCTCTGCAGCAGCAGGGCCGAGTCGGACAGCACCAGGTACTCGACCGCGTCGGCGGACCAGCGGGCCAGGGCGACAGTTGCCTGAGGAGTTCGCGGGTGAGAAAGTTCACAGGTTTGCGCATGAGCCTCGGCGGTGCGGCCGATCGCCCGCCCGAGAATCTCCGGGAGTGTCAGATCTCTGCTCGAAACGGTCAGTTCGGTCAGCGCGCCCCCGAGCCGCGCGGTGAACCAGGGGACCGAATGCAGACACCCCGTCTCACCCCTCGGTGGAGTCACTCCGTCCAGGACGATCACGCAACCTCCCTGTCCGGAGGCAGGTAGTCCGACACCGGCGAAGTCCTCGTTGGGGCGGTTCGCGTCACCGGGTTCCGAGACGAGATCAGTTCGCATTCAGCCAGTCTGCACGACCCCTTCACAGAACTCGCCAAAGGCTGGCAACCGCCTGTGAATTGATACGACCTAGCAGGTCAGGCGCCTGTTTTGGGCGGGAATGAGCCGCTCCGGGAAGGCGTGCTGGCGAATACTGCCAAAGCCTGCCGCGCGCGTCCAACCGGCGTGCCGCTCATGAGACGCGCCCGCCCCGCAGGAACTTGCCCGCCAACTCTCCTCCGATGTTCACTCCTTCGGGTGGCGGGTCAGGTGATGCACGACCACTGCTCACCGGCGCTGGGAGGGTCGGGAACCGTACGAACCGGGTGTAGGCACCACTTGGCACAGGGCTGACGGGGCGCCACCCGGGTCCTTGGGTAGACGAGTTCAGGAATGCGAGCACCGGTGCAGATGAAGCGGCCTCGGCGCACAGGCAGGCAGACGGCCCCCGAAGGGACCGCCCAGCACGATCCCGCGGGCACCGGCCGCCCCACTCATGTGCGCACCCGGCTGATCGTCGCCGTCGCCGTGGTGGCCGCCGCCGTCGCGGGAGCCGGTGCGCCCTCCCTGCTCACCGCCTCCCAGGACGTCAGCGACTCCCAGGACCTGGTGACACTGGCCGGCCGCACCGAGGACGCCCTCGCCCTCGCGCACTCCCTGGCGGACGAGCGCGACGAGGTCACCTCCTACATCGCGGCGGGGCGGCCCAAGGCGAAAGCCCCCTCCGAGGACCGCAGCGCCCGGGTCGACCGGCAGGTCGAGGACCTGCGCGCCGAGAGCGACACCCCGGCGGACCTGCGGGACGAGCTCGACGGCATCGCCGCCGTCCGGCACGACGCCCTCACCGGCAAGAGCACCGCCCTCCAGGCCCACCAGGCCTACTCGGCGGCCATCACCGAACTGCACCGGGTCGCCGAGCAGCTGGCCGACCAGACACCCCCGCGGGCCGGCTCCGGCGCCCACGCGCTCGCCGAACTCGACTCCGCCGTCCAGCAGTCCGCCGCCGCCCGCGGACTGCTGCTGGCCGCGCTCAACGTGCCGTCCACCACCCGGACGGTGATCAACCCCGTCACCGGCCTGCTCAGCACGACCTCCACCGCCTCCGCGGCCGATGCGAAGCAGCGCGACGAACTGACCGCCGCCGCCCAGCAGGCCCGGCTGCGCGCCGACGTGGCCCTCGCCGACTTCCGCGCCACCGCCCCCAAGACGGCCGTCGACTCCTACGACTCCACGGTCACCGGCTCCGACGTCAACTCGGCGGACAAGTACCTGGCCACGCTCACCGACCAGCCGACGCTGGCCGACAGCGAACTGACCACCAGCACCAAGAAGCTGGACGCGGCCCTGTCCGCCCGCGTCGACCTGATGCGCGGCGCCGAATCGGCCCTCTACGACCACCGCACCAAGGACCTGGCGAAACTCCGGGACGACGACGTCACGGCCCTGGAGATCCGTATCGCGGTGCTCGGCGCCCTGGAGCTGGTGGCCGTCGGCCTCGCCACGGCCATGGCCCGTACGCTGACCCGCCCGCTGTCCGTCCTGCGGCGCGGCTCGGCCCGCCTGGCGGAGTCCGCGGACCCGGCCGCCCAGGAACCGATCGCCTTCACCGGCCGCAACGACGAGTTCGCCCAGGTCGTCCGCTCGGTCAACGCCCTGCACGCGCACGCGGTCGCCCTGCACGAGCAGACCGTCACCGCGCACGAGCGGGTCACCACCCTGGAGACCGACCGCAAGCACCTGGTCGGCCAGCGGCAGCGGATGGCCGACGCCCGCGAGGCCCTCCAGGCCGAGCTGGGCCAGGCCGCCGAGCAGCTGGAGCGGCTGCGCACCAGCATCGGCAACACGTTCGTGAACCTCTCGCTGCGCACCCTCGGCCTGGTCGAACGCCAGCTCGCGGTGATCGAGGGCCTGGAGGACCGCGAACAGGACCCCGACCGCCTCGCCACCCTCTTCAAGCTGGACCACTTCGCCACGGTCATGCGCCGGCACAGCGAGAACCTGCTGGTGCTGGCCGGCGCCGAGCATGTCCAGCAGCACCACGGCGCGGTTCCGCTGGTCGACGTGGTCCGGGCGGGCGTCAGCGAGATCGAGCGCTACGAACGCGTCCGTATCGCCGCGCTCCCGCCGCACGCCCACGTGGCGGGTTTCGCCGCCGACGACCTCTCCCACCTGCTCGCCGAACTGATGGAGAACGCCACCTCGTTCTCCCCGCCGGAGCTGCCGGTGGAGGTCTCCGGCTGGCTGCTGGAGAGCGGCGAGGTGATGCTGTCGGTCCACGACGAGGGCATCGGCATGGCGACCGACCGGCTGGACCGCCTCAACTCCCGTCTCGCGGACTTCGACCCCGAGTCGCCGTACGACCAGGAGGCCGCGGACGGTCTCGGCCTCGGCCTGTACGTCGTCGCCCGCCTCGCCCACCGCCACGGTGTCCGCGTCCAGCTGCGCGAGCAGAAGCAGGGCGGCATCGCCGCGGTCGTCGTCCTGCCGGCCACTCTCCTGGCCGAGGCCCCGCCGACCGCGCTGCCTCCGCAGACCACCTCCATGAGCGCCACGGCCACCTTCTCCCTCCCGGGCGCCGACGCCGAGGTCAACTCCAACGTCCTGCACGGCCGCACCAAGGACATGGACCCGTTGGTCGCGCTGGCGGAACGCACGGTCCGAGAAGCTTCCGACGCCCCCGAGGGTCCGGCAGAGCCCACGGAGCCCGCAGAGCCGACGGTCCCGACGGGGCACGCCGCCGACGTCCCGGCGGAACACGCGGTCCACGAAGAGGCCGCCCCGGTCATCCAGGACACGGAAACCCGACCGAAGGCCCCGGCGGAAACGTTCGCCGAGTCGACGATGGAACTGCTGCTCCCGGACATCACGGCGGACTTCGGGCCGGAGCCCACGGCCGGCATGACGGATCCCACGGCCGGCCGAGCGGACTCGGCGCCCACGGACCCGGCGGCCGCCGATGCCGGGGACGCCTCGCAGTGGCGACCCGCACCCGGCGACGAAAGCGGTACGGGTGGTGCGCGTGGTGCGGATGGTGCGGATGGGGACGAAATCCCCGCCGAAGACGAAGCCGAGGCGGTGACGGCGAAGGGCCTGCCCAAGCGCACCCCCAAGATCACCGCACCGGCCGCCACCCCGCCCCGCCAGCGCAGCACAGGCGTCGACGCCGAGGCCCTCCGCCGCAGGCTGGGCGGCTTCCGCAGCGGCGCCCAGGCCGGCTACCGCGACGTAGAGGCGGAGATCGCCGAACAGACCGGCCAGTTCAGGACACCAGCCACGGGGGGCACCGTCGAGGAGGCAAGCAGTTGACCGCGCCCAGTACCTTCGGACTGAGCAGTGAGGCCCGCAACCTGCACTGGCTGCTGACCAACCTGGTCGAGGAAGTCCCCGGCATCCAGTCCGTCGCCGTGGTCTCCTCCGACGGCCTGCTCCTGCTCTCCTCCGACCCCGCGCGCACGGCTGAATCCCGCGAAAAGCGCCCGGCAAAGGGCCCGAGGGGCTCCTCCGCCGACCTTGCCACCATCGTCTCCGGCATCGGCAGCCTCACCGTCGGCGCCGCCCGGCTGATGGAGTTCGGCGGGGTCAAGCACACGATGATCGCGATGGAGGAGGGCAGCCTGTTCGTGATGTCGATCAGTGACGGCTCGCTGCTCGGCGTGCACGGTTCCGCCGAGTGCGACATGAGCGTGGTGGCGTACCACATGGCGCTGTTCGTAGGCCGCGCCGGCCATGTCCTCACCCCTGAACTCCGCAGCGAGCTGCGGAAATCCCTGGAGGCCGAGTCGACGGGGAGCGCCCGATGAGCGGCACGCCCAATAAACTCCCCGTGCGCGGCGGCGACCGCAAACCCGCCCGCGTCCGCCCCTACTCGCTCACCGGCGGCCGTACCCGCTTCGGCCATGTCCTCCTCGTGGAGACGTTCGTCGCGGCGCTCGAAGCCCCGGAGGAGCGCAGGGAACTGATGAATGGCCCTGTCAGCACCCGGGTCATGCCGGAGATGCGGGCCATAGTCGAACTGTGCCGCCGTATGCGCACGGTGGCCGAGATCGCCGCGCTGCTGAAGATGCCGCTCGGCGTGGTCCGCGTGCTCCTGAGCGACCTCGCGGACCAGGGAAAGATCCGTGTGTACGGCACCGGCACCGGTCACGGCACCGGCCGCCCGGACCGCGCGCTGCTGGAAAGGGTGCTGAGTGGACTCCGTCGTCTCTGACACCGCCGCCTCCGCCGTCGGAGGCACCCCCCTCGTCGCCGGCTTCGCCGAGCCCGACGACGACCTGAAGGCCTGGCAGACGGACCGCACCCGGGCCCCCATCGCCACGAAGATCGTGGTGGCGGGCGGCTTCGGCGTCGGCAAGACCACCCTGGTCACGGCCGTCTCGGAGATCACACCTCTGCAGACCGAGGCGCTGATGACCGAGGCGAGCGAGGAGACCGACGACCTCACCGCCACACCGGGCAAGCTCACCACCACCGTGGCCATGGACTTCGGCCGCATCACGCTCGACGACGACCTGGTGCTCTACCTGTTCGGCACCCCCGGCCAGCACCGGTTCTGGTTCATGTGGGACGACCTGGTGCGTGGCGCGATCGGTGCGGTCGTGATGGCCGACACCCGTCGGCTGAAGGACTGTTTCCCGGCACTGGACTACTTCGAGAGCTGCGGGCTGCCGTACGTCGTCGCGGTCAACCACTTCGACGGCAGCGAGCTGTTCGAGCCGGAGGACGTACGGGAGGCGCTGACGATACCCGCGCACGTCCCTGTCATGATCATGGATGCGCGGCGTCGTATTTCGGCCATCGAGACACTGCTGGCCCTGGTCGGCCACGCGCTGGACGAAACCCCCGAGTAGTCCCTGTTAGGAGTCCTCACCCGCATGCGGAAGATACTCGTCGTAGGAGCCGGCCAGTCCGGCCTCCAGCTCGCCCTCGGCCTGCAGTCGCACGGCTACGAGGTCACCCTGATGTCGAACCGGACCGCGGACGAGATCCGCACCGGCCGGGTCATGTCGACGCAGTGCATGTTCCACACGGCGCTGCAGCACGAGCGCGATCTCCAGCTGAACTTCTGGGAGTCCCAGGCCCCGAAGATCGAGGGACTCGGCGTCTCGGTCGCGGCCCCCGGCTCGCACGACCCGGGCCCCACCCAGCGGGCGATCGACTGGGTGGGCAAGCTGGACGGGTACGCGCAGTCGGTCGACCAGCGGGTGAAGATGGCCGGCTGGATGGAGACCTTCGCCCAGCGCGGCGGCCAGCTGGTCATCCACGGCGCGGCGGTGGGCGACCTCGACTACTTCTCCCGCACCTACGACCTCGTGCTGGTCTCGGCCGGCAAGGGCGAGCTGGTCCAGATGTTCGGCCGCGACGCCTCGCGCTCCCCGTACAGCGAGCCGCAGCGCGCCCTCGCGGTGTCGTACGTCCACGGACTCGGCCCGCGCCCCGAGCACCCCGAGTTCGACGCGGTCCGCTGCAACCTGGTCCCCGGTATCGGCGAGCTGTTCATCATGCCGACGTTCACCACCTCCGGCCGCGCGGACATCCTGTTCTGGGAGGGCATACCCGGCGGGCCCCTCGACGTCTTCAACGGCGTCAAGGACCCGGCGGAGCACCTCTCCCTGACCCTGGAGCTCATGGAGAAGTTCACGCCCTGGGAGTACGCGCGGGCGACGAAGGTCGAACTGACGGATGCCGGTGGCACGCTGGCGGGCCGTTACGCGCCGACGGTCCGCAACCCCATCGGGCGTCTCCCCGGCGGCGGCCTGGTCCTGGGCGTCGCCGACGTCGTCGTCGCGAACGACCCGATCACCGGCCAGGGTTCCAACTCGGCGTCCAAGTGCGCCGCCGCCTATCTCGCCTCGATCCTCGAACACGGGGACCAGGAGTTCGACGAGGCCTGGATGCAGGCGACGTTCGACCGGTACTGGGCGACGGCTCAGCACGTCACCAAGTGGACCAACGCGATGCTGGCGCCGCCGCCGGAGCACATCCTGAACCTCATCGGCGCGGCCGGCCAGCTCCAGCCGGTGGCCGACCGGTTCGCCAACGCGTTCAACGACCCGGCCGACTTCGAGGACTTCTTCTACGACCCGGAGAAGACGGGCGCCTACCTGGCCTCGGTCGCCGGGGCCTGATCCGGGCGTACCGCGCCGAGTACCGGATAGGACGCCAGCGGGGAGACCTTCACCGTCTCGCCCGTTCTCGGCGCCTGTACGACCTCGCCGTCCCCCACGTACATCGCCACATGTGTGGCCTCGGGGAAGTAGACGACGAGGTCACCGGGCCGCAGCTGGCCGAGAGGGATTCTTCGCAGCAGTTGCCACTGCTCCTGGCTGGTGCGGGGGATGGGGGTGCCCGCGTGCTCCCAGGCCTGTGAGGTGAGGCCCGAGCAGTCGTACGCGCCCGGGCCCTCGGCGCCCCACGCGTACGGCTTGCCGAGCTGCTCCAAGGCGTAGCGGACCGCGCGGCCGCCCTCGGAGGAGGCGGTGGTGTTCGTGGGCAGGGCCCCCGAGGCGGCGAGCTGCTGCTGGGCCGCGGTGACGCCCCGCTGCTCCAGGGCGGTGATCGCGGCCAGCTGGGCAGGGGTGAGGGAGGCCAGCAGGCGTTCCACGTCGGCCAGCCTGGTGCGGACGTCGTCGCGCTGCTTCTTCTGCCGGCCGGCGAGGGTCAGCTGGGTGTCCAGGGCCGTGCGGGCGGCCCGGGCCAGGGCGTCCTGCCGCTGCTCCGCGGCGGACAGCCGGCTCACCGTCCGGGCCCGCTCGCGCGCCAGTTCGCCGATGACATGCCCCTCGTCCAGCGCGTGCTGCGGGTCGGGGGCGAGGAGCACCCGGACGTACGGGCCGAGGCCGTCGGCGTCGCCGTTCTGGTACTGGCGGCGGGCCAGCCGGCCGGCGTCGGCCCGGCTGTCCTGCAGCGCGAGGCGGGCGCGGGCCAGTTCGCCGTCCAGCCGGTTCACCTCGGCGCGCTGCCGCTTCAGCTTCTCCGCGGTGGCGTTGTAGGTCTCGGCGGCCTGCTCGGCCTGCCGGTACAGCTGCTGAAGGTCCGTCAGCAGCTGGGACACGGACCGCTGCGGGCGCGGTGCGGCCGCGGCGGGTACGGGCGCGAGGACGGCCTGGGCCGCCAGCGCGGCCGTACAGGCCAGGCGCGGAAGCGTTCCTGACACGTCATCACCTCGTGCGGAGAGGAGGGCGGGCTGTTCGCCCCCTATCGCACCGCGATAATCAGATGTAGTACGTGCGAGGCGCGCGCCTGGCGTACTCCTGTCACCCGTTTGCCTCGTCCGGCTTGCCGGACGACGGGCCGGCTGGTGGGGTGGCCGGCTTCGACCAGGGCCACCGGAGCCGTCCGCCGGAGGTGTCGTCAGGGTCGTACTGGTACTTCCACCCCTGGATCAGACCCAGCCGCTTGCTGTGCCCGCGCGGCACGCGACGGTAGACGAGCACCGTGGGCGGGCCGCCGTCCGGGTCAGGGACGGGGATGCGGTACGTCTTCGGGGGGTGCCCGGTGGGCCCGAGCATGACGGGCAGCACGCGCCCGTCCATGGGGCCGCCCTCGAAGGGGATGTCCTGACTCTTCACCGCTTCAGTCTCGGTCATCCTCGGCGAGCGCGCCGACGACGGCGGCCGTCTGCGGGTCCCGGCCCGCGGTCACGGTGAGTACGGCCACGAACTGCTCGACCAGCCAGTCGCGCAGCTCCTCGACCGGGGGCTGTTTGCCCTCGTCCAGCCAGATCAGGGAGGCCGCCTCGACGGACGTGATCCAGGTCCGTACGGTCATGCGCAGCCGTGGGCCGGGGTCGGCTACGCCGAGGTGGCGGTAGATGTGCTCGGCGGCGGCCCGACGGACCCCGTCCACGATCGCCGTGGTCCGCGAGGTCTCCGCCACACTGCCGCCCTGCAGCAGCGCGCTGAAGCCGGTGTCGTGCTCGTCGACGAAGCTCAGATAGCGGTCCAGGGCGCGGGAGAGCCGGGACAGCAGGGGGCCCTGGCGGGGCTCGTCGAAGCAGTGCTGCAGCTCCTCGGCGGCGGAGCGCAGCGCGGCCTCGTACAGCTGCTGCTTGCCGCCCGGGAAGTACCGGTACACCAGAGGGCGCGAGACTCCGGCCGCCTCCGCCACGTCGTCCAGCGACACGTCCTCGGGCGCGCGGTGCGCGAAGAGGGCCAGGGCGGAGGCGAGCAGCTGGCTGCGCCGTTCCTCGACGCTCAGTCTGCGGTAGGCGGGGGTGGGGGCCGGGGTCATGACCGGCAGCCTAATCGCCGCCGGGGTCGCGGGGGTGCAGGCACCCGCCGGGCCGGGTCGAGAGCGCGCATCGGATGGTCACAACAGGCGGTCTCGGACATCGAGAACAAGCCGTGCCGTGTGGGTCGGCCGCGCGGGTTGTGTTGGACGCATGCCGCCGGAACTTCGTTGAAACAGCGGCTGGTTGATCATCTGGTGGTGGTCACGCCGTATGCGCCTGTTGCTGGGCGGTTTCGGGCCCCCTCCCCGCGAACTCGCGCCCACGCTCCGTCTCTTCGACCGGCAGCGTGACATCGTCCCTCCGGGCGGCTCGTCGAACTTCAAGAGGCTTCCCCACCCCGGCGGCGGCAACTGGAACGACGAGGTCGACGCTTCGGGGTCGCTGCTACGCCAGCAGCCCCGACGACCTCCACAGCCGTCGCCCCACACCCCTGAGCACGCCGATGTCGTCCAGGAAGTCGGTCAGTCGCTTCGCGCCCGACTGCATGACCTCGCGCCGGTGCCCGCTCGCCTTCACCTGGGCCAAGGCCTCCCGCCTGTCCAGGCCGACGTTCGTGTAGACCTCGGGATTCACGAAGGCCACCGAGAAGATCCGGGCGAACTCGCCCGAGGTGACGCGGGTGAACTCCTGCGACCACTTCGGCGCCGTCATCATCTGGCGCCGCAGCTCCTCACGGGCGTACCGGACATGGCGGGCCTCCTCGACCACGTGGATGCGCGTGACGCCACGGATCAGCGGCTGCACCCGCTCGTCCGGGAACGTCAGCCGCTGCATCCAGTCCAGGACCTCCTCGCCGAGGAGGGTGGCGGTGAAGGAGCCGGGCGTGGTGGAGATGGTCTTGAACACGCGGCCGAGGTTCAGATGGGCCCTGCCGACCGGGTACCAGGGCGTGCCGCCGTGCGAGATCAGCCGGGCGAACATCTTCGAGTGCCGGCACTCGTCCTCGATCTCGGTCAGCGCGTAGCGGACGTGCGCGCTCGTGGCCGCCTTGTCGTAGATGTGCCTCACCAGCAGCTGCATCAGGATGATCTCGAACCAGATGCCCAGCGAGGCCAGCGCCGCCGCCTCGTGCTGGGAGAGCAGGATCCGCTGTTCCTCGCTCATCCGCTTCCACATCGGCGTGCCGTACAGCGACACCAGCTCCGGCGGCCAGAACCACTTGCCCTCCTCGAAGGGCGCGTCCCAGTCCAGCTCCTTGTCCGGGTCGAAGGAGTGCTTGGCGGAGGAGACGAGCAGCCGTTCGGCCACCTGCTCCCGGTCCTTGAGTAGGCCGAGCGCGTCGCGCAGACCGTCCAGCGCGTCCGCTTCCGTCAGGGTCGTCATGGCTCCCTCACCTCGTTACCGGGGGTACATCGTCCTCCCTCTTATGAGACTGCCTGTCAGCAAGGGCGTCAATCCCTTGCGCATGACTTGTTGACTCCGCGTCTACGTGTGAGCCTGCGAGGTATGCCGACCCATGACCTGTACGCCAACGATCCGGGTGACTCCCCCTGGCAGGTGCCCGCGAGCGGCGCCGCCCGCTTCAGCTGGGAGTACGACGACGGCCGCGAACGGCTGCTCGCCCTGTACCAGAAGGGCAAGGACAAGCAGTGGGACGGGCAGCAGCGCATCGACTGGGACCTGGAGGTCGACCCGTACGACGCGCTCGGCACGCCCGACGAGTCCATGTCCCTGTACGGCACCCCGTACTGGGACAAGCTCACCGAGAAGGACAAGGGGGAGCTGCGCCTGCACTACGCCTCCTGGCAGTTCAGCCAGTTCCTGCACGGTGAGCAGGGCGCGATGATCTGCGCGGCGCGGATCGTGGAGTCGGTGCCCGACCTGGACGCCAAGTTCTACTCCGCGACCCAGACGATGGACGAGGCCCGGCACGCCGAGATCTACGGCCGGTTCCTGCACGAGAAGGTCGGGCTCGTCTACCCGATCAACGACAATCTGCAGTCCCTTCTCGGCGACACGCTCCGCGACAGCCGCTGGGACATGCCGTACCTGGGCATGCAGGTGCTCATCGAAGGACTGGCGCTGGCCGCCTTCGGGATGATCCGGGACACCACCTCCAAGCCGCTGCCCAAGCAGATCCTCACCTACGTCATGCAGGACGAGGCCCGGCACGTCGCCTTCGGCCGGCTGGCGCTGCGCGACTACTACAAGCAGCTCACCGACGCCGAACTGCGCGAGCGCGAGGAGTTCGTCATCGAGGGCTGCTATCTGATGCGCGACCGGCTGCGGGGCGTCGAGGTCCTGGAGAACTTCGGCATCCCCAGGGCCGAGGCGGAGGCTCTGAGTGAGCGCTCGGAGTTCCTCCAGCTGTTCCGCCGGCTGCTGTTCAGCCGGATCGTGCCCTGCGTCAAGGACATCGGCCTGTGGGGCAAACGGCTCCAGGAGGCCTATGTCGACATGGGGGTCTTCGAGATGGGCGACTCCAACCTGGACCTGCTCATGGCCCAGGACGAGGAACTGGCCGAGCAGCTGGACGCACAGCGCTTCGCCACCGAGGAACGGGACCGCATCGCGGAGGTGCGGGAGGCGATCGACTCGGGGGCGGCGGAGAGCTGAGGCGGTGGACGGCCGGGACGGTCGGGGGCCGAGGGCGTGGTCAGGCGTTCACCAGGGTGCAGTAACGGGTCGGTCACCCGGGTGCAGTAGCCTCCGGGCGTGTCCATGCCTCCGCCGCAGCAGCCGTACCCCAACGGCCCCCAGCAGCAGCCGTACCCGTACGGCCAGCAGCCTCCGCAGGCCGCCCCCGGCCCGTACGGCTCCCCGTACCCGCCGCAGCCGTACCCGCCCCAGCAGCCCTATGGCCGGCAGCCGTACCCCTGGGGTGTGCCGCCCATGGCCCCGCTGCCGAAGAAGCGGCGGGTCTGGCTGATCCTCGGGATCGTGGGCGGCGCCGTCGTGGCGGTCGTCGTGGCGCTCGTCCTGCTGATCGGGGTGGCGGCCGGCAGCGGCTTCCCCGCGGCGAAGAACAAGCTGACCCTGCCCGGGACTCTGCTCGCCGGGAAGTACCGGCTCGCCCAGGACCTGTCCGGCACCGAGGGCAAGAAGATCGAGGACGAGGCCAACGGGGCCTGGGACGCCAAGGACATCCACGGCGTGGTCGGCTCCTACGACGTGGACGGCGACGCGACCAAGGGCACCCTGGTGGTGTCGGGCATGTACGGCCGGTTCAAGAACGGCGACGCGGCCCGCACGAGCATGATGAAGGGCGCCGCAGAGGGCGCGGGCGCCACGGTCGCCGTTCCCGCGAAGGACTTCGACCTGAGCGGAGTGACGATCACCTGCGAGGTGATCGCCCAGGAGCAGATGGGCACGAAGATCACCGTGCCCATGTGCGCCTGGGCCGACGGCAACACGGGCGCCACGGTCGCCACCGTGAACACGCCGCTCGCGTCGCAGAACCCGTCGGACGTCGACCTGCGGGCGCTCGCGAAGAACACCCTTGAGGTCCGGTCCGAGGCGGTCAAGCCGATCGGCTGACCGCGGCCGCGTCCTGCGACGACTCCGGCGCCGGGAACGTCGTCCGCAGTGTGAAGGCGTACGGCGTCGCACCGTGCGCCCTCAGGTGCAGCAGCCGGTCCTCCGCCTCGGCCACGGTCGGGCGGTGGCCGGCCGGCACCCACCACAGCGTGGTCACCGCCTCCTCAAGCTTCTCGAACCAGTCCCTGCGCCGGGCCAGCAACTCCCGGTGCCGCCCCTGGTACATGAACGCCGTGAGCGCGTCGGAGTCCCGCCATGTCGACATGTTGATGATGAGCCACTCATCGCCGAGCACGGGGATGTCGGTGGCGTTCCCGGTGTCGCTCTGCAGCCGCCAGACGAAGCCGTCGGCGGCGTCCGCCGTCGCGTTGACCGGGTCGAGCGCGTCGACGAAGTCCTTCAACTGGGGCGAGTCCAAAGGGAACTTGAGGCGGGCGATATTGACCTCGGCGAGCTCGTACGCCGCTGCGGTATCCGTCATGACCGAACGGTAGGTCGGCCCGGCCGGTGCCGGCACCCCCCGTCTCACAGGCCGAGAACCGCCCGCATCACCCCCCGCGCGATCGGTGCCGCGACCCCGCCGCCGCTGATCTCGCCCCGGTTCGCCGAGGCGTCCTCCACCACCACCGCGACCGCCACCTGCGGCTGCGGCTGGTCGTCGGGCTGCGCCCAGGAGACGAACCAGGCGTACGGCGCACCGGAGTTGCCGACCCCGTGCTGCGCGGTGCCGGTCTTGCCGCCGACCAGGGCACCGCGGATCGCCGCGCGCCGGCCGGTGCCCTCCCGGACCACGTCCGTCATCAGCTCCTTCAGCCGTGCGGCCGTCGAGGGGCTCATCACCTGCCGCAGCGGATGCGCCCCGCTCCCGCCGAGCGTCACACCGTTCCTGCGGGCCGTCCGCTCCACCAGATACGGCGTGCGCAGCTGACCGCCGCCCGCCACGGCCGCCGACACCATCGCCATCTGCAGCGGCGTGGCCCGCGTGTTGTACTGCCCGATCGAGGACAGCGCCAGCTGCGCCCGGTCCACGTGGGTGTCGAAGGTGCTGGGCGCGACCGAGAACGGGATGCGCAGCCCGGCGTCGTTGAACCCGAACGCGGCCGCCGTGGCGGTCATGCCCTTCGCCCCGACGTCCACGCCGAGCTTGGCGAACACCGTGTTGCAGGACCACTCGAACGCCGACCGCAGCGAGGCGTCGCCGCAGCCGTCGCCCTCGTTGGTCAGCCGGGTCGTGGTGCCGGGCAGCCGGTAGGGGTCGGGCGAGTCGGTGGGCGCGTCCAGGTCGGTGACCACGCCCGCGTCCAGCGCCGCCGCCGCGGTGACCACCTTGAACGTCGACCCCGGCGGATAGGTCTGCCGTACCGCCCGGTTGAGCATCGGCTTCTCCGGATCGTGGTTGAGCCGCGCCCACGCCGAGGCCACCGCCTCGCCGTTGCCGGACAGCACCCCGGGGTCGTACGACGGACTCGACACCAGCGCCAGGATGCGGCCCGTCGCCGGCTCGATCGCGGCCACCGCGCCCTTGCGTCCGGCCAGCCCCTGGTACGCCGCCCGCTGCGCGCCCGGGTTCAGCGTCGTGACGACGTTCCCGACCCGGCCGTGGCCGCGCGTCACGCCGCTCCACAGCGGCAGCGGCGACAGCAGCGGATCCGTGCCGGAGAGCACCCCGTCCCCGGAGTGCTCCAGGAACGTCGTGCCGTACGACTGCGAGGCGAAGCCGGTGACCGGGGCGTACAACGGGCCGTCCCGGTAGCTGCGTTCGAAGCGCAGCTGCTCGCCGGTGTCCACGGAGCCGGTGACCGGCTCGTCGCCGACCAGGATGTCGCCCCGCGGCTGGCCGTACCGGGCGATCGCGCCGCGCCGGTTGGCCGGGCTGTCGTCGTACACCCTGGACTGCACCACCTGCACCCGGGCCGCGTTGACCAGCAGTGCCGCCAGCAGCAGTGCGCAGAACCCGCAGGCGTGCCGGATGTAGCGGGCCATCGGCCGCCCGCCGCCGTAGTCGCTCACGCCGCCTCCTGTCCGTCGTACTGGCTGCGCGCCGAGTCGCTCACCCGGATCAGCAGCGCCACGATCACCCAGTTGGTGACCACCGAGGAGCCGCCCTGGGCGAGGAACGGCATCGCCATGCCGGTCAGCGGGATCAGCCCGGTGACCCCGCCCGCGATCACGAACACCTGCAGCGCCAGGAGCGAGGCGAGCCCGACCGCGAGCAGCCGGCCGAAGGGTTCCCGCAGGGCGCGGCCCGCCCGGTAGCCGCGCTCCACCAGCAGGGCGTACAGCAGGAAGATCGCCGCGAGCCCGGCGAGCCCCAGTTCCTCGCCCGCCGTGGCCAGGATGAAGTCCGACTTGGCGGCGAAGCCGATGAGGATGGAGTGCCCGAGCCCGAGGCCGGTGCCGAGCATCCCGCCCGCCGCGAAGGCGAACAGCGACTGCGAGAGCTGGTTGGGTCCCTGCCCGGCCTCGATGGTGCGGAAGGGGTGCAGCCAGTCCTCGATCCGCTGGTTCACATGCGGCTCGAACCGGCCCACGGCGACGGCCCCCAGCACGGCGAGCACCAGCCCCACCGCGATCCAGCCGGTCCGCCCCGTGGCGACGTACAGCACCACCACGAACAGCCCGAAGAACAGCAGCGAGGTGCCGAGGTCCCGCTCCAGGACCAGCACCCCGACGCTCAGCAGCCAGATCGTCACGATCGGGCCGAGCACCCGCCCGGTCGGGAACTGCAGCACCCACAGCCGGCGGCCGGTGTACGCGAGCGCGTTGCGGTTGGCGGCCAGATAGGCGGCGAAGAACACCGCGAGCAGCACCTTCGCGAACTCGCCCGGCTGGATGGAGAATCCGGCGAGCCGTAGCCAGATACGGGCACCGTTGATCGCCGGGAACAGGATGGGCAGCGCGAGCAGCCCGAGCGCGGAGGCCACCCACACGTACGAGTACCGCTGCAGCACCCGGTGGTCGCGCAGCACCAGCACCACGGCGATGAACAGCCCGAACCCGAGCGTGGACCACACCAGCTGGGCCGGGGCCGCCTGGTTGCGCGGGGTCTCCAGGTCCAGCCGGTAGATCAGGACCAGCCCGAGCCCGTTGAGCAGCACGGCGATCGGCAGGAACAGCGGATCGGCGTACGGTGCCCGGATGCGCACCACGAGATGCGCGAACAGGGCGAGCACGCCGAGCCCGGCGCCGTAACCGGCGGCACCGGGCGGGACCGTGCCGGTCCGTGCGACCCCCACCGCGCAGTAGCCGTACACGGACAGCAGCACGGCCAGCACGATCAGGGCGAGTTCGATGCCACGGCGCCGGGGGAGGCGTACGACGGGTGCGCGAGCCTGCGCCGCCGCCACGGTGATTCCGGCCTTGGTCATGCCCGGAACCTACCCAAATAGGCCCTCTTGTGTGCAGGCGCCGGTACCAGCGTGGCGCGGGGTGGCCCCGAGCTCTCTACCGCCTCTCCACCACGGGCAGGACCAGCGTGGCGACCGCGCCCCCGTCGATCGCGTTGGCGAAGAACAGCTTGGCCCCCAGGACCTCCGCCTGCCCGAGCGCGATGGTCAGCCCCAGCCCGTGCCCGGTGGCCCCACCCTCCGTCCGGAACCGCTGTGGCCCATGGGCCACCAGATAATTCGGATACCCGCCCCCGTGATCCCGCACGGTCACCACGGCCCCGTTCACGGTCACCACCACCGGAGGCCCCCCGTGCTTGTGCGCGTTGGCCACCAGATTCCCCAGCACCCGCTCCAGCCGTCGCCGGTCGGTCTCCACCCGCGCGTCGGTGAGGACGCGCACCTCGGTGTCGGTGCCCGAGGCCCGTACCACCCGCTGGGCCAGCGCCCCCAGCTCCTCGGTGTCCAGGTCCAGCTTCTCCCGGCCGGTGTCCAGCCGGGAGATCTCCAGCAGGTCCTCGGTGAGGGTGCGCAGCGCCGCCACCCGGTCCCGCACCAGCTCCGTCGGACGGCCCGGCGGCAGCAGCTCCGCCGCCGCGTGCAGCCCGGTCAGCGGGGTGCGCAGTTCGTGCGCCACGTCCGCGGTGAACCGCTGCTCGCTCAGCAGCTTGCTCTGCAGGGTCGACGCCATGGTGTCCAGGGCCACCGCCACCGCGGCCACCTCGTCCTGCGGCCGGGACGGGTCCTTCGTACGGGGGTCGTCGACCCGTGCGTCCAGGTCACCGCCGCTGATCCGCCGGGCCACCCGCGCGGTGCCGTGCAGCCGCCGGGTCACCCGGGTCACCCCGAACACACCGACCAGCACCGTCGCCCCGATCGCGAGTCCCGACGACCACAGAATCGATTTGTCGAGCCCGGCGATGGTGCGGGCCTGCTGCGAGTAGTCGACCGCCACGGCCAGCGCCCGGTGTCCGGCCACCGGACCCGCCGCCCACATCGTCGGCCGCCCCTGGTACGTGGAGACCATCGTGCCGCGCCTGCCGGCCGCCGCCAGCGTGCGCAGCGGCGTGGGCAGACCCGAGGGGTCCACCCCGGCACTCGGCATCAGCGTGTCCCCGGCCTCGTAGTCCTGGGTGGCGTCCGCGAGGCGGGACAGCGCCAGGTTACGGGCCTGGCCGACGGTCTGGTTGGTCACCGAGACATGCACCAGGACGCCGAGCAGCGCGGCCAGCGCACAGCACATCACCGTGATGAACGCGGCCGCCTTCACGGCGAGCGGTCCCGCCCAGCGGGGGAGTGCGAGCCTCATCGCGCGCTCGCGGAGAGGGCGGTGGACGGCGCGGTGGACGGTGTGGCGGACGGCGAGAGAGAGGGGGTGACCGACGGCGAGGGCTTCTCGGGATGCCGGCCGCTACCGGTGTGCAGATACTCGTCGCGCGAGAACACCATCGCGCGCTGCCCCGGGTCCCACACCCAGGTGGTGCGGTACTCGTAGCCGGAGATGTCAGCCGGCGAGCGCTCGATCAGCGCCCGGCCGGCCAGCTCCACGCCGATGATCGCGTCGTTGTCGGACAGCACCTGCACCAGCTTGTGCTTCTCGACGGTGTAGACCCGTACGGCCGTCTGGTTGGTCGGGTAGAGCCGGAAGCCGAGCGTCATGTCGTCCCGGCCGTCGCCCGTGAGGTCCCGGTAGTACGGCGTCAGCAGCGGACAGCGGGCCTGGTCGCCGCCGGGCTGGCAGTCCTTCAGCCGGTCCACGGTCGCGTGATACGCCCCCTTCGAGCCGTAGTCGTCCGGATGCGCCTTGATCTCGGCCTCGACCACGTCCACCGGGTCCACCTTGTGGATGTCGTCGCCGGGGACCTTGATCCCCTTGACGACCGCTCTGGTCGCCACGGCGTAGGGGTAGGCGGGGCTGGACGCCGGGCGCAGGTCGGGCCAGAGCTTGGCCGGGCTGACGGCGGGCGCGGTCGCACCCGCGCCCCGCAGTCCGCCGGCATCCCCGCAGGCCACGGCTGTCGCCGACAGCAGGGCGACGGCGGCCACGGCGAGGGCGGTGCGCACGGGACGGCGGGCTGGCACGTTACTCCTGGGGCGTCGGGGTCGGGTGGGGCCCCGTACACCTTATTCGTAGACGAAGAATTTCGTATGTACGTCCTTTTTGCACCCGTCAGGGTGCACCTTCGGGAGAGGCTACTCGGCGGTCAGGTGAGTTCGTCCAGTGGCTGGCACCGGACGGCAGGCGTCACGCGGTCGTCTCGACGGGCTCTCCGGGGCCGGCCGGTACGCCGGGCTGCCTTCCGCGGACCCGCAACGGCGCCTCACCAACTCGCCCTCACAGAGCCGACCTCCACGGTAACCGGTCTTGCCCCCGGAGCCCCGGCCTGTTCCCATGGTCGAGGGGTGATGGCGCATGAGCGCACTGCGCGTGGTGCCGGCCAATCGGCACGGCCGGGAACGGCTGTACGTCTGCCGCCCGGACGGATCCAATGTCGCCTGGTACGACCGTGAGGCGGGCCGGGTCAACCTGCTCGGCGAGGACAGCAGAGACGACGTACTCCAGGCCCTGAAACCCTTCCTGACCGGCCCGGTGACCGTGGGACCGCCCCCGGTCCCGACCCCCGCGGAACTCGCCCGGCTGACCCTGCACCCGGACGACGACCTGGCACCCAACCGCCCCGGCGAGGCTCTCCTCGTCGCCCTCGACCGCGCCCCCGGCCCCAGCCACCGGCTGCGCCCCGACCCGCGCCGCCGCGCCCTGGCCGCCGAGGAAACCGTCGGAGCGGCCCTGGACGCCCTGGAGGGCGCCGGCTGGCACACCCTGCACTCCATAGGCCTGCCCGGCGGCGACCGCATCCACCATCTGCTGCTCGGCCCCGGCGGCCTGTTCGCCGTACACGCCCTGTACGCCCGGAAGGCCCGGGTCGTGGTCGCCGACCCGATGGTCACCGTCGGCCGCCGCGAGGCCGAGCCACTGCTGCGCCGGCTGCGCGCCCTCGGCGACCGGGCCTCCTACGCCCTGACCGCCGAGGTACGCCCGGTACTGGCCCTGGCGGGCCCGGCCGAGCTGACCATGACCGCCCAGCCGCGCACGGTACGGATCCTCCAGGACACCGAGCTGACGGGGCTGGCCCGGCTGGGCGGGGTGCTGAAGCCGGGGGACGTGGAAGCACTGCATGCGATGGCGCGGGACCGGAATATGTGGGGGAGGGTGTAGGTCCGGGGCGGGGGCCTGTGGGCGGCAGTCCCCGGCGACGGCAACGACAACGGCGACGGCAGCTCAGGGCAACGACGCGGCCAGCCCCGGATCCAGCAACCCGGCCAGCAGGTCCCCGTACCGCTGAACCCGCGGAGCGATGTCGTCGGCCAGAAACTCCAGCTGGGCCGGGCTGCGGCACTCCGCCACCTCCTCCCAGGTCACCGGCGCGGACACCAGTTGCACCCGGCGGGCGCGCAGCGTGTACGGCGTGGCGGTGGTCTTGCGGGCCGCGTTCTGGCTCCAGTCGACGAACACCTTCCCCGGCCGGAGGCTCTTCGTCATCCGGTGCACCACCAGCCGCGGCATCGCGCGCTCAGCCTCCACAGCGAGTGTCTTCGCGTACTCGCTAGCCCGTTCGGGTGAACCTCCGCGCACCGCCGCCAGCAGATGCAGCCCCTTCGACCCGGCCGTCTTCGGGTACGCCTCGATGCCGTCCGCAGCGAGCCGCTCGCGCAGCCACAGGGCCACCTCGCAGCAGTGCACGATGTGCGCGGGCGCCCCCGGATCTAGATCGAAAACCAGCCGGTCGGCCTCGACCGGATCCTGCACGAGCCACTGATGCGTATGGAACTCCGTGACGAGATTCGCCGCCCAGACGAGGCTGGGCAGATCCTGTACGACGACCATCCGGGCCGGACTGTCCGCGGAGGACCGCGGCACCTCGGCGGTGGTGACCCACTCGGGCGTACCCGGCGGCACGTTCTTGGTGAAGAAGACCTGCCCCTCCGGGCCGTCCGGGTAGCGCAGGAAGGACACGGCCCGGTCGTGCAGATGCGGCAGCAGCACATCGGCGCTGGTCGCGTAGTAGCGCACCAGCTCCGCCTTGGTGAAGCCGGTCTCCGGATACAGCACCTTCTCCAGATTGCTGAGCGCGACCCGCCGCCCCTCCACCTCTGTGATAGGCGTCATACGATGACAATCCCAGACAAGCCGGTGAAATCCATGGAATCGGTAGCGGAATCGGCAGGGGCATCGACATCGGAATCGACAAGGGAAGGGTGCGGCACGTGCGATCCATATGGAACGGCGCCATCTCCTTCGGTCTCGTCAGCATCCCGATCAAGCTGGTGAACGCCACGGAGAGCCACTCGATCTCCTTCCGCCAGATCCACACCGAGGACAACGGCCGCATCCGCTACCGCAAGGTGTGCGAACTGGAGGACCGCGAGGTCAGCCAGTCGGAGATCGGCAAGGGATACGAGGACGCGGACGGCACGATCATCCCGATCACCGACGACGACCTGGCCCACCTGCCCCTCCCCACGGCTCGCACGATCGAGATCGTCGCCTTCGTCCCGGGCGACCGGATCGACCCGCTCCAGATGGACGCGGCGTACTACCTGGCCGCCGGAGGGGTGCCCGCCGCGAAGCCGTACGTCCTCCTCCGCGAGGCCCTGAAGCGCAGCAACAAGGTGGCGATCGCGAAGTACGCGCTGCGCGGCCGCGAACGCCTCGGCATGCTGCGGGTGGTCGGCGACGCCATCGCCATGCACGGCCTGCTCTGGCCGGACGAGGTCCGCGCCCCCGAAGGCGTCGCCCCCGACACGGACGTCACCGTCCGGGACAAGGAACTCGACCTCGCGGACGCCCTGATGGACACCCTCGGCGAGGTCGACCTGGAGGATCTGCACGACGAGTACCGGGCGGCGCTGGAAGAGGTCATCGCCGCGAAGGCCTCCGGCGAGGCACCGCCGGAGGCCCCCGCGCCGGCCGCCGGGGGAAAGGTGCTGGACCTGATGGCGGCCCTGGAGAACAGCGTGCGCGCGGCCCGCGAGTCCCGCGAGTCGCCTTCCGGCGCCGAAGCCGAGATCAAATCCCTGCCCCGAAAGAAGAAGACCGCCCCGGCGGCCAAGAAGACGGCCGCCCCCAAGAAAACCGCAGCAGCGAAGAAGTCGACGACCAAGTCCACGGCGAAGAAACCGACCCCAAAGAAGACGACATCCCGCAAACGAACGGCTTGAGCCCGATTCCTGACCGCCACAGGGGTGCCGGGCTGCCCATCCCGAACGGGCCGTCGCCGCTGGTCGCGCCCAGGCGGCGATAGCCGCATACCGACACAGCGCCGCGGCCCCGGGGGGAACTGCGGTGCTGCAGTCGGCCGACTTCAGAAGCGAAAGCCCCGAACTCCCCCCTTTGGGCCACACCGGACGCCAACTGGTCCGACTCCCGCCACACACTCTTCGGCCTGCACAGCACGCGCCCCGCCCGCACCACACTCCGGGCACCCACCCCCTTCGGATGCGAAGCACGCCCCGGCACCCGATCACGAGCCGAGGGGAGTGACCGAGCCGAGCCGCGGGAGCGTGATGTGGATCAGGGACGCCGAAGTGAAGCGTGCGGGCTGGATTGTTGACTCCAACCCTGATAAATGACCCTGTCATGGTCATGAATACGATTGAACTGCACAGTATCAATCGTTGGGAGGCGTCCTTCCTGCGCAAGGAGGTGGGCGGCTACTTCACCCACGGCGTGGAGTGCAGGCCGGGCGGGACGGTACTCGACGTGGGCGCCAACATCGGTGTGTTCTCGGCGGCCGTCTATGAGCGGCTGGACGGGAACGTGCGGATCTACGCCTTCGAACCGTTGCCGCCACTCCACGCGACACTCGAACGCAATGCTCGCGAGTTCTTCAACGGACGCCTGACCGCGCTCCCTTACGGCCTGGCATCCCGTGACGAGGAACTCGATTTCAGCTACGTTCCGGCCGCCACGATCTTCTCGTCCTCCTCGCGGGACCAGGAGAACATCGAGGCTGAGCGGCGGCGGGTCACCGCCAGCGTTGTCGAAATGATCCGCCAGGGCGGCCTGGGACCGGTCCTGCGCCGCCTGCCCGCGCCCATCCTCACTCTTCTCGTCAGCCGCAAGCTGCGCGTGATGCGGCGGCTTGAGACGCACCGGGTGAAGGTCAAGCCCCTGTCATCAGCGCTCGATGAGCAGGGCATCGACCACATCGACCTGCTCAAGGTCGATGTGGAAGGCGCCGAACTCGATGTGCTCAGAGGCATCGAGGAACGGCATTGGCCGCTGGTCCGCCAGGCCGTCGTCGAGGTGGAGCGCTGGCAGCAGAACCGCGACACAGTCTGCGAGGTCCTCCTCACGCACGGCTTCACGGTCAGCACCGAGCAGGACCCGGTGCAGCAGGCCGGCGACATCGGCATGGTGTTCGCGGTCAGGCCCTGAGCACGCGCAGCACCCGGCACGCGATGGTCAGCGGACTCGCCGATCTCCCCGGCCGGGGCGGGGACTTACGGAGGGATCCTCGGCGCCGGGGGAGTAAGGGGAGTAGGGGAGTAACGGCAGGAGTTCAGCCCACAGCACACAACCCCCAAGCCACCAGAAGGCGCGCCACGGGACGGCTCGGCCTTCTGGGTGGCCCTTGGGCAGGTCGAGACCGGCCGTGTGGTGTTCCTTGGACACTGTGAAGTAACCCAAGTTTCACCTGGTCGTGTTTTGTACGGCGCTCATTGCGTCAATAGTTAAGCAGCGTTCTGGACCCCGACCAACCAGGGCGGTTTTGTTTGGGCTCACTGATCACGAAGGCCGAGGCCATAGGCGTGTCAGGCAATCTGTTGTCTTCTTCGGTCTCAAGGGGGAATTCCGAATCCCGTCCGCCTGTCGCGGAGGGTGCGGGCGGATCTGGCGGTGGCAGGGCTCTCGGTAACGGTGCCCTGTTGGCATACGCCGGCTGTGTTCTCCTGATGGTCCTTCTGGGGCTGCTGGGACCTTCCGCCGTCGAACCATCGTTCGGGCCCGCCGGATACCTTCCGCCATGGTTCTGGAACGTCCGTCCGCCGGATCTCCTCATCTGGGTGCTCGTCGCCGTGGTGCTGATCGTCGGCACCGCCACTGTGATCGCCGGGCTCGCCGCGACGCGCCGCGGATGGTCCCCCCGCCCCCGCACGTTGCTCACTGCCGGCACGCTCGCCGTCCTCGGCCTGATATGCGTGCCTCCCTTGGGAACCACGGATCCGCTCAACTATGCCGCGTACGGCCGGATGGCGGCCCTCGGGCTCGACCCGTACCGGGTGACGCCTTTTGGACTGGCGCGGCACGGCGACCCGATCGGACAACTGTCGATCGCTGAACCATGGCTGCACAATCCGTCGGTCTACGGGCCTCTGGTCACCGCGACCGAATGGGCCGCCTCGCTGGTCGGCGGCACCTCCATGCTGCTCACCGTGTGGGTGCTGTCCCTGCTCAGTGGTGCCGCGTTCGTCGCCACTGGGGCGCTCCTGCTGCGTCTGGCCGGACCGGATCCACAACGGCAGGTGCGCTCGCAGCTGCTGTGGACGCTCAATCCGGTGTTGCTGTGGAACCTGGTGGTGGGCCCCCACGTTGATGTGCTCGGTGCATTCTGTGTGGTTGTCGCCTTCTGGGCGCTGCGGCGTTCCGGACTCGCCGTCGGCCTCGCGCTCGCGGCGGCGACCGCGGTCAAGCTCACACTGGGGATCTTCGCGCTGCCCTTCGCCTGGGGCATGCGGCACGACCGACGCCGCCTGGTCGCCGCCGCGTCGGCCGGTGCACTGCTGCTGGCACTCGGATACGGCATCGTGCCGCGGGCCATCCGCAATGCCGCGGCCGTCAGCAACCAGCCAGTGGTCGGTTCCCCGTGGCCGCTGCTTCAGCGCAGACTGCTGACACCGGTGTTCGGTTCCGCAGCCGTGCACCTCGTGCCGGTCGTGGAAATCCTGATGGTCCTCGGCATCGCTGCTCTGCTTCTGGTGGCGCTGCCACCGGTCGAGGACGGCGCCATCGTCCAGGCGACGGCCCGCCCGGCCCTGGCACTCGCCGCCGGGTACCTGCTCGGCACCGCCTACGTCCGGCCGTGGTACGACGCGGTCGCCTGGATCCTCGTAGCGATGCTGCCCCGCTCCTGGTTCGACCTCGTTCTGATCGCGCACACCACCTGTATGACGCTGCCGTTCGACCCCGGTCTGCCCTACCCGATGCACCCGGACTGGCTCAACTACGTGGTCCTGCAGACCGGTTACCGAGCCATGCCCTATCTGCAGGCGCTGCTGCTCATGGCCGTTGTCGCCATCTGCCTGCGGCAGATCCGCAGCAGACGTGCAGTACGCGATGACGATGAGAGCCTGTCAGGAGCGCCACCACGCGTCTGACCTGCGGCGCAGTGCCCGACGGCCAAGATCGGGGAAAGATCTCGAAAGCCGTCGCGGCGGCAGCGCGGGCCTGGGTCCATCCCGCGTGAACTCCTGAAGAGGGTGTCACAGGCGGCCCAAGCACCCGGGGCGGGGCGCACAGCTCCCGGCCCCAAAAGGGCCAGCCGATCTCCGTAAAGTACGGATCAGAAGTCCCCCATGCCTCATCGGCATCCGCCCTGGTCAGCGCCTGATTCCTGCTGATCCTCGGCGAGTGCCCCCGGCAGGATTCGAACCTGCGCACACGGCTCCGCGAGCACAAGCAGAGTTGAGCTTGCAAATGGGCTCTGACCAGCAGGTTCCTTGATCGCGGCAGGCGCGCGGTGCCGTTCTGTATCGCAGATGGTGCGTATCAGGCGCGGAGTGGGTCCGTAGTGGGGCCAGGACGTGCCCTCGTGAGGGCAGAACAGATCGGGAGTCGCCTCCGGCTCCTGCGTCCGTTGAGAGGTCGGCTTCGCCGACGGGCTGCAACACTTGGGGGGCTCGCGTTCTGCGGGGTGGTGCAGAATCCGAGCCGAACCGCCCGACTCGTTCCGACGCCCATGGGCGGGGTTCTTAACCGCCTATGGGCGTGCCACCGTTGGATCATGAATGGTGACTTACCGGTTCGTATCGTGGATGGACGTGTAGTCACGGAACCCGGGATCGGACCGGCGGCGATGGTGTGGCTCCCGATGCACGGGCAAGTCATCGCCAAGATCCCGCCCCGGAAGGGCAACCGCCGTTGGCTGCACGAGACGGTGGGCATTCGTTCCCCGGCGTTCAACGGTGACCGATGGGATCTGCCACGCAGCAGCCTCGTGCGGCTGGTGACGGCGGCGGTCGATCGGTACGGGTTCATCGTGCTCTGGCGGGATATGTCGAGGCTGTCGCAATGCACCAGGGCATGTTTGGAAGCAACAGGCTTTGAATGCCAGTGCTCATGTCTAGGGCAGCGCCACGGACAGGATGCCGCAGGCTGGTTCGAGCGTGTCGGCGATGCGGTGGTGGCCGACCAAGGCGAGTGCACCCGTACCGCGGTCGTCTACGGCGCGAGAGGCAGCGACGTGGACGCGGCGGTGTATCACGGCGAGCTGGCCGGTGAGCACTACCGGGTCGATCCCGCCGGCCGACGGAAGTGGCTCATGCTGCGCAGTTCATGTGCGCGAGCTGCTTGACCGTGCGGGCGAGCGTGTGGGATCACTGCCACACGCACGGCTTTGTGCACGCGCCGCTGTGCAATCGCTGCAACACCCGCTATTGGCGTGGATGGCGGCCCCAGCACGGCCGGACAACACACAGCCGCAACCTCGACGACAGCTATTACCGCTGGTGCCCCGAGCGCGCCGATGAGCGGAGACGGTGCAGCGCATAGCAGCGTTTCGAGGCGCCGCGGAGCATCCCTCCGAGAGGCTCGCGTCGTTCGACGAACAGACTGCCCTCTGCGGCTGGAGCGACACCCCCTGAGAAGCCGAAGAGCCCAGAACCGGGGTGTCCGACTCTTCGTGTGTGAGAGGAAGTCAATACACCCTCACCGGTCCCTGGAAGCCGTGGTTGGAGCCTAACGACTGAGCAGTTGCCTTATGCTCACTGCCCCGGGGAAATTGCCCCAGAATGCCACGGGCACTCCACTGCCCGTCAAATCGCCGCTTCCCAAACCCGGCCCTGTTTCAGCCAACCCTGCCTATTGTGAGCCAGCGCGCATATGACTGTGCGTTGTCGAACAAAGACGATCTACGATTTCGGGCCGGAGTGTCCACCATGCACGCTCACGGTCTGTAGCAAGCGGAGGTAAAAATACCGATTTACGTCGCAAAAGGATCCTTGTGGGGAGGGGATGGACCTCATAGCTTCAATCTCGGCTCGAGGTGACCACGAGTCACGGGCAAGCCATCTCATACCAGGGGGGATCATGCGAAACTTGGTAAGGGTAATAGCCGTGGTGTCCACGCTGTCGGCTGCTGTTGCTCTGGCTGGCGCAAACGCAGCTTCTGCCGACCCTTCGGCACCCAAAGGGCGTGAGGTAACTGTCACGACGCCGATGAAGGTGGTTGGATTCGATGCGGCAGTAGCGGAACAGCACGGCTATAAAATCGTCACGCTGCCGAACGGGAAGCAGACCTCCGTACCGAAGTACGGGCACTTCGCCCCGAACTCAGTACCTGTAGTGCACGGCGACTGTGGAGAGTCGTACATCCACTTCTATGCAACCGGTGGCAACTACGAGGGAGAGATCACTACCGGCTACAAGGTCGACCACTCCGTGATTCGCTACGGCTGGACCGTAGACGTCACAGACAGGTTCGGTGTCGGTAAGCTCCACGACAACGGGTGGGCCACCGGGGCGAATCATGAAATGCATTTCCTGACACACTCGGGAGGCGCGGGAGACGCTACCGCAGCGGTGGAAGGTGGAAGCTACACCATCCTGATCGACGGTGAGGAGTGCCACTCCGGGACCCCGTGGGACTCAACGTACTACTACAAGGACTGACCGCGCATTTCGATAAGTGAGGGAAAATGAACATCACCCCGCCGAGTCGTCGCCCCGTCATGGAGGAAGAAATCGCGGTGGCTGCGAGGGACTTTGACGGGGTGATGTTCGGCCTCCGCGGACAGGACCCCACGGGAACGCTCGGCCAGCAGAAACACGGAATATACGATACCTTCTTCATTAAGTACGATCTCGATGGTCGCGGAATGGGAGTCGGCACAACAACTCTGCATATCGACCCTCTGTTCGCTTACCGCTGGCTCGCTACTTTTGCCAAGAATCGGCAACCACGGGATCCGACGCCAAGGCGCGAAGACCTAAAGGTCGGACACGAGGAAGTCGGTCTTCCTGGCGACATTCCGAGCAGATTGCAGGCGTACCGGCTGGGATCAGTCGGCGCACTCTCTGCTGAAGTGGATTACCTCGCCTGGATCGCAATTGGTGATCTCGACTTGATCTGTGAGCAGTGGACCGAGATCAGGTCTGTTACATGATCAGCGGCCAGGCCCGAAGGTAGAGGGCGCCAACCCGCTGATTGTTCGAAAGGGTCCGACCGTGCCGACTACGTCCGGCGCGGACCCTCGCACAGCCTCGGCACTGGCCGTGATCACTCGATCAAGACTCCTGCTCGACGAGCACCGCTCAAGATCGGAAAGACGACACCCCTGAGTGTTACAGCCTCTGTGACCGGACAGCCCGGACAGCCCGGACAGCCCGGACAGCTGCACTTTGAGCTGTCCGGGCTGTTTATGCAGCTGAGAGGCGTAACCGGACAGCCGGACAGCTGGGACGCCTTCTCTCCGCGACTTTGGATCTCAACCGCACAAATCGGGCCCGGACACCTCTCCGGAGATCGTGTGCATGACATCTCTGTTTATCGCTGTGACCTGCGTAGACGTGCACCCAAGGTCCCTCGGTCCCGAGTCTCACGCACAGCCGTGTGCTCTCGCCGACATCGGCCTGTGTGTGCTGACGCCGTCGGGAGCGCTGCAACCCCCTGGTGTTACAGCCTCAGTCCCTGGACACCCGGAACACTTGCTTGTTGAGGGTGTCCGGTTAATTTGTGCAGGTCAGCGCTCTAACCGGACAGTCGGATACAGGGGACACTCCCTATGGCGCGCTACGTCGGCTAAGGGGCACCGTGGGAAGCTGGAAGCAGTGAGCCCCTGCCAGCGAGATCGTCGAATGGGAGGCCAGGTGCCGTCGGCCGACTACCGCTTTAGGAGTTCGATCAGGTGGCAGCGAGCCCCTGGGAGGGCAGGAAACTCAATGCCGTGGACGAACGCCAAAGTCTGCTGCTGTCCGACCTCGTTGATGAAGCTCCTATAGACCGTCAAGCACCCTGAATGAGCGG
>NZ_MQUS01000016.1:0-1896 GCF_001953885.1 Streptomyces sp. IMTB 2501
CCTCCGGCGTCTGCCACTTCGCGTACGACGACGAGGAGACCTGCATCGCCGAGGTGCGCTACCTCCTCTCGCTGCTCCCGCAGAACAACCGCGAGAACCCTCCGCGGGCGGAGTGCTCCGACCCGGTCGACCGCCGTGGCGATGTGCTGCTGGACCTGGTCCCGGCGGACGGCAACCGGCCGTACGACATGGCCAAGGTCATCGAGGAGATCGTCGACGACGGCGAGTACCTGGAGGTCCACGAGCGCTGGGCGCGGAACATCATCTGCGCACTGGCCCGCCTCGACGGCCAGGTGGTCGGCATCATCGCCAACCAGCCGCAGGTGCTGGCGGGTGTCCTGGACATCGAGGCATCGGAAAAAGCTGCGCGTTTTGTCCAGATGTGTGACGCTTTCAATGTTCCGATCGTCACCTTCCTGGACGTGCCGGGGTTCCTCCCCGGTGTCGACCAGGAGCACGGCGGAATCATCCGCCACGGCGCGAAGCTGCTGTACGCCTACTGCAACGCGACCGTGCCGAGGATTTCGCTCATCCTGCGCAAGGCGTACGGAGGTGCGTACATCGTCATGGACTCCCAGTCGATCGGCGCCGACCTCACCTACGCCTGGCCGACCAACGAGATCGCCGTGATGGGCGCGGAAGGTGCCGCGAACGTCATCTTCCGCCGCCAGATCGCCGGTGCCGAGGACCCCGAGGCCATGCGGGCGCGGATGGTCAAGGAGTACAAGTCCGAGCTGATGCACCCGTACTACGCGGCGGAGCGCGGCTTGGTGGACGACGTCATCGACCCGGCCGAGACCCGCGAGGTCCTGGCGAAGTCCCTGGCGATGCTCCAGTCCAAGCACGCCGACCTGCCCTCCCGCAAGCACGGCAACCCGCCGCAGTAACCGAGCGGACCACCCGCGGCAACCCCGCGGACCTCTCTCTCACGGAGACTGACACCCATGAGCACTCCTGACATCCGCGTCGAGAAGGGCCACGCCGAGCCCGAGGAAGTCGCCGCCATCACGGCCGTCCTCCTGGCCCGCGCGGCCGCCCGCACCGAGCCCTCGACCCAGACCCACCGCGGCCGCGCCAAGGCCGGCTGGCGCCGGCTGGAACGCGAGGGCGGCTTCCGGGCGCCGCACAGCTGGCACTGAGACTCGGATCGCTTGACCGCGGCCCCGCTTCTCCCGTGTGGAGGGCGGGGCCGTGGTGTGTTCAGCGGAGGGTGACAAGTCGTCCAGCCACAGCACCCGCGGCTGGGTCATCGCACGCAGGTCTTCGACCCCATCACCCGTTCGGCGTAAGTGCCCGCATCGAAATACGCCCACGCGTGCTGTACGGCGGCCTTCGAGGTGAGTTCGTCCAAGGCGCGGGGCAGTCTCCGCAACAGGCTCGGCGCCGCCACGGCCGGCGCCGACACGGCCCTGGCAGGCCGCCGCAAGCAGCCGCAGGGTGCGGGGTCCTGGAACGTGCGGCGGACGAAGTCCAGGCGTTCCTCGGCGGGGGAGCGCAACACCCCTGAGCGGCCGCGCAGTTGCTCGATCACCCGGTGGCCGTCCGGCTCCTCCGGATGCCGCATGCCCGCCGGCTTCCGGCCGACGTACTCCCCGGCCCGGTCCAGCGGGACCTCGCTGCGGACAGGCGGGTACGGCAAAGGGGCCCCTCCCCGCGGAAAGGGCCCCTCGGCGCGGAGACCCGCTAGCGCAGGCGCGCCATCAGGGCGTGCTCGACCAGCGTGATCAGCGTCGACTTGGCGTCCGCGCGGTGGCGGGCGTCGGTCGTGATGATCGGGGTGTCCGGTCCGATCTGCAGCGCTTCCCGCACCTCGTCGGGGTTGTACGGCTGGTTGCCGTCGAATCCGTTCAGGGCGATGACGAAGGGGAGGCCGGAGTTCTCGAAGTAGTCGACGGC
>NZ_MQUS01000016.1:1912-6876 GCF_001953885.1 Streptomyces sp. IMTB 2501
CACGCCGAAGCCGCCCGCCACCACGATCTTCGCGGAGGTGGTGGAGCGGGAAGGACCGCCGCTAGAGCTTGCGAAGTCCACTGAGCACCCTTTCGAGCAGTGTCACGTCTGGCTGGCCACCGGCGTTCTCGTCGCCGCCGGGCTGATGGATGGCGACCAGGCCCGCTTCCGCCAAGTCGGCGACGAGAATCCTGGCCACGCCGAGGGGGATCGTCAGCAGGGCCGAGATCTCGGCCACGGACTTGATCTCCCGGCACAGGTTGCAGATCCGCTGATGCTCGGGCAGCTGGCCCTGCATCTGGTGCGGAGCGGCGGTGGTGTGCACCAGTGCCTCGATGGCGAGCTGGTAGCGCGGGCGGGTCCGGCCGCCGGTCATGGCGTACGGACGCACCAGGGGGTTGTTCGATGCGCTCGCGGGCGCCGGCTCGGGGCGGCGCTGCGGTTGCACCGGCTGGATCCGCGGGGCCGGCGGCTGCTCGTACGGCGAGGGGCCGGGGCCCTGCGGCGCGTACGGCTGCCGGTGGCTCGGGGCGGAGGGGAAGTTGTACCGGTTCGCCGAACCGTCGCCCTGGCCCTGGGCAGGGCCGTACGACCAGTTGCCTGAATGCGAACCGCCTGGGGGTGTTGCCACTTTCTCCTCCTCCGACTGTGCCGGGCACCCATCGCTGTGGCGCCGCGTCCCGAAACCTTACGGCCCCGGGACACGAAAACGCACCGTCCGATTACTAGTTGAGAAGGCTCCCCTGGAGCTCCGCACGGAGATCCGGGGTCAGGACCGTGCCCGCGCGGTCCACCAGAAGGGCCATCTCGTACCCGATGAGGCCGATGTCCGCTTCCGGGTGGGCCAGCACCGCGAGCGAGGAACCGTCGGATACGGACATGATGAAGAGGAATCCCCGCTCCATCTCCACAACCGTCTGGTTCACAGCGCCTCCCTCGAAGATCCGGGAGGCGCCTGCCGTCAGGGACGTCAGACCGGATGCGACGGCCGCGAGCTGGTCGGCGCGGTCGCGGGGGAAGCCTTCGGACATCGCCAGAAGGAGTCCGTCGGCGGAGACCACCACGGTGTGGGACACCCCCGGGGTGTTGTCCACGAAGTTGGTGATCAACCAGTTCAGGTTCTGTGCCGCCTGGCTCATCGGGCTCACACTAACGCTCCTGGTTGTAGGTGCTGTCAGGACCGAAGCCCTGGCCGTTCGTTTCACTGCCTGCGTTGCGTCCGCGCTGGACGCCTCGACGCAGGTTGCTCAGCCTGCCCCGGACGTCCTCCGGGGCGCGGGAGACCTGCGGGCCTCCCTGAGGGGTGCTCTCGGCGGCACCCTCGACCAGGTTGGCCTTGGGTACCCGCCGCGGCAGACCGGAGGCGGTGACCCCGCCCGCCTTCGGCTTCCGGAGCTGCGCGGCCTGCTGCCACCGCTCGTCGTTCGCCGAGCGCCAGTCGCCGCCGCCGTTCGTCTGCGGAGCGGCCTGTGGCGCTTCCTGCTGGCCGCGTGCCGCGCCACCCGCGGCGGACGAGCCGTTGGAACCGCTCGCGACGGACCCGCGGCGGGGCAGCCCGGCGTCGGTCAGCTGGTGGGAGGCGGGAGAGGCCGGTCCCGGACGGTCGAAGCCTACGCGGTTCCGCTCACTCGCGTCAGCGGCCTGCGAAGACTCCGTTTCCGGAGCGTACTGGGCCGGATAGCCGTTCTGGTAGGCGTCCTGCTGCGGCTGCTGCGGCCAGTCGTCCTGGTAGGAGTGCGCCTGGGCCGGCTCCGTGTACGCCGGATCGGGGTAGCCGCCGCCCACCGGGGCCGAGAATCCGTCGTTCTGCGGCAGGGTGCCGTTCGGCGCGAAGAACTGGTCCTCGTACGGCTTCTCGTACGAAGCCTGCTGCGGCTCCTCGTACGAGGGCTGCGGCTCCTCGTACACCGGCTCATGGAAGGCCTGCCGCGGCTGCTCCTGGTACGCCGGCGGCCCGTCGAACAGCGGGTCGACGTACGCGGGGCCCTCAGCGGGATCCTGCTGCGGCAGATCGGGCTGGCCGTGCGTCTGGGCCTCCAGGGCCGCCCGGCGCTCCTCGCGCATCAGGGAGCGGCCGACGGGGTCCAGCTCGCGGATGTCGTCGGGGACCTCCGAGTAGCGGCTGTCGTCGAAGCCCAGCTCGGCGGCGGTGCGCATCGGCTGCACCTGGTTGAAGCTCTCACCCTGGAACTGCTGCTCCGGGATGATCTGCGAGACCGTGAACTCCTCGCGGTCCAGCGGGGCTTCGCCGCCACCGCCGTGCGTGATGGCGTCCGGCAGCATGACCAGCGAGGTCGTACCGGCCTGCTCGCCCGAGGGGCGCAGCTGGACGCGAATGCCGTGCCGGTCGGACAGCCGGCCGACCACGAACAGGCCCATGCGCTGGGAGATCGCGGCGTCCACGGTCGGCGGGTTGGCCAGCTTGTGGTTGATGTCCGCGAAGTCCTCGGCGGTCAGGCCGATGCCCTTGTCGTGGATCTCGATCATCACGCGGCCGTCGGGGAGACGGGTCGCGGTGACGCGGACCTTGGTCTGCGGCGAGGAGAACGTCGTCGCGTTCTCCAGCAGCTCGGCCAGCAGGTGCACGAGGTCGGTGACCGCGCGGCCGTGGATCTCGGCCTCCGGCACGCCGGACAGCTCGATGCGCTCGTACTGCTCCACCTCGGAGGAGGCGGCACGCAGCACGTCGATCAGCGGGACCGGCTGGTCCCAGCGGCGGCCGGGCTCCTCGCCGGCGAGGACCAGCAGGTTCTCGCCGTTGCGGCGCATACGGGTGGCGAGGTGGTCCAGCTTGAAGAGGTTCTCCAGCTGGTCCGGGTCTGCCTCGTTGTTCTCCAGATCGGTGATCAGGGTCAGCTGGCCCTCGATCAGCGACTGGTTGCGGCGCGACAGGTTGGTGAAGATCGCGTTGATGTTGCCCCGCAGCAGGGCCTGCTCGGCGGCGAGCCGGACCGCCTCGCGGTGGACCTGGTCGAAGGCGCGGGCGACCTCGCCGATCTCGTCCTTGGTGTGGATCGGGATCGGGGCGACCCGGGTGTCGACCCGGCCGGGGTCGGTACGCGAGAGCTGGTCGACCAGCATCGGCAGCCGCTGCTCGGCGATACCGAAGGCGGCGTTGCGCAGCTGACGCATCGAGCGGCTCATCTGGCGGGCCACGGCACCGGCCAGGATGAAGGCGAGCAGCAGGGCGACCACGACGACGGCACCGGTGATGATCGCCGACGTCTTGGCGTCGTCGGCGATCGACGAGGCCTCGCTCACCGCCTTGTCGGCCATGTCCGACTCGATCTGGCGGTAGGCCTTGTACTTCAGCGTGTTGACCGCGAACCAGTTGTCGGCGGTGATGCCCTTGGTGGCCAGCTCCTGCCGGGTGAGCAGGCTGGTGTCCTTCATGGTGGCGAGGGCCGCGACCATCTTGGTCGGGTCGGAGGGCGGCGGAACGTAGTTCGGGTCCTTCTGCTTCTGCGCCGCGGCCATCGCGGCACCCTGCGACTCGATCTGCGTCTGCTCCTCGGCCAGCCGCTGCGCGTCGGCCTCGGTGCCACCGCCCTTGTACTCCTCGACGGCGATGCGCTCCAGATAGGCGTACGAGGACAGCGACACCCGCTGGGTCGCCAGGTTCCCGGCGTCCGGACCCGGCTTGACCAGCAGATGCGTGCCGATGGACCGCTCCAGCGACAGCGCCGCCTTGGTCAGCGAGATCGCGTAGACGGTACGGCCGTAGGAGGTGATGTTGCCGGTGCCCAGACCGAGCTCGTTGGCGAACTCCATCAGGGGGTGGGCGACGTCGACGTATCCCTCTTCGGTCTTCACGCCGGTCATCTTGGAGGTGTACGCGGCCTGGCGCAGCTGCGCGAGTTCCGGCTCGGCCTCGCGGAACAGCTTCAGCCGGCGTACCAGGCCCGACTTCTGCGGCATGTTCTGCGCGGCCTGGTCGAAGGCGTCGGCGGCCTCGTCCGTGGCCTTGCGGGCCTGGGCGACGGTCGCCTTGCTCGTGCTGTCGGTCTTGTTCAGCAGCAGGGGTGCGGCGGTGACGTCACGCTCGTTGTAGAGGGCGTCGGCATAGGAGAGGGAGGCACGCACCAGGCGGGCGGTGTTCTCGGCGTCGCGTGCCTGCTGCCAGGTGTCGATCGAGCTCTTCACCTGGAAGCCACCCATGACGAGGCCGACCGCCACGGGTATCAGCAGGATCGCGTTCAGTCTGGTCGTCACGCGCCAGTTGCGGGGCGAAAAGCGGCCGCCGCTCGGCGCGGGAGTGGCCGCCGGCTCCCCGCCGGACACAGGGGTGGGCGCCGCAGCGCGCGGCGGCGGGGTGAAGTTGCCCCGTGCCGACGGCTCGGGACCGTTCTTGCTTCGCCTCACTCGACCAACAACCTCTCGGCGGTCGGCACCTACGTCGTGCCGCAGTCTCTCAGAGCCCGGTTCGTCATCGACTAGTGAGTACGTCTTTGACTATTGGGCAGTTCAGGCATTCCAGCACGTGGACCAGTGCTCTTCCAAACAGCGGAAACCCCTGAGCAGCCCTCTCGCAGGCCCCAGATAAAACGGTCATAAAGAGCGAGCCCCGTCAAAAGGCGGGGCGTTTGTGAGCACAGCGGCACGGGGCGACCGCATCGCGTGGTGATGCCCGGCGATTCCTCTGCCGAACTGTTATGAACACCGGCGCCGACCGTGTCAAAGGCCACAGTCGGCTCCGGAGTGTTTACGGCAACTGCCGTACGGGACGTCGTACTTGATCGCTTACATGCGTGCTACTTGAGACGTGCCATCAAGGCGTGCTCGACCAGCGTGATCAGCGCGCTCTTGGCGTCGGCCCGGTGGCGGGCGTCGGTCGTGATGATCGGGGTGTCCGGTCCGATCTGCAGCGCTTCCCGCACTTCCTCGGGGGCGTAGGGCTGCTGACCGTCGAATCCGTTCAGCGCGATGACGAAGGGGAGGCCGGAGTTCTCGAAGTAGTCGACGGC
>NZ_MQUS01000016.1:6897-225748 GCF_001953885.1 Streptomyces sp. IMTB 2501
CACGCCGAAGCCGCCCGCCACCACGATCTTCGCGGAGGTGGTGGCCCGGCCCGCGTCAGAGCTTGCGAAGTCCACTGAGCACCCTTTCGAGCAGCGTCACGTCGGGAGCGCCGCCGTTGTTCTCGTCGCCACCCGGCTGGTGGATGGCGACCAGGCCGGCCTCGGCGAGGTCGGCGACCAGGATCCGGGCCACTCCGAGCGGCATGGCCAGCAGCGCGGAGACCTCCGCGACCGACTTGACCTCACGGCACAGATGGCAGATGCGCTGGTGCTCCGGGAGCAGTCCCATGAGCGCTGCCGGATCGGCCGTGGTGCTGATCAGCGCCTCGATCGCGAGCTGGTAGCGCGGCCGGGTCCGGCCGCCGGTCATCGCGTACGGACGGACCAGCGGCTGGTCGCCCTCGTCCCCGTACGGGTCCGCGTACGGATCGTGATGGGCGGTGGGCGGGGTCATGAATCCTCCGGGCGGGACAGCAAGTCGGTCGGTCAAGCCGTCTTGTCGGGGGCCGGTGGGGGGATTGTGTCGGCCGGACGGTGTTTTGGTGAGGTGGGTGGTGCCGGGGCGGTCAGTGCAGCAGACTGCCTTGGAGTTCGGCGCGCAGGTCCGGGGTGAGTACAGCCCCCGCGCGGTCGACGAGCAGTGCCATCTCGTAGCCGACGAGACCGATGTCGCACTCGGGGTGGGCGAGGACCGCGAGGGACGACCCGTCCGAGATGGACATCAGGAAGAGGAACCCGCGTTCCATCTCGACGACCGTCTGCGCCACGGTGCCGCCCTCGAAGATCCGGGACGCCCCGGCCGTGAGGGAGGTCAGCCCGGACGCGACGGCCGCCAGCTGGTCGGCGCGGTCCCGCGGGAAGCCTTCGGACATCGCCAGCAGAAGGCCGTCGGCGGAGACCACCACGGTGTGGGACACCCCGGGGGTGTTGTCCACGAAGTTGGTGATCAACCAGTTCAGGTTCTGTGCCGCCTGGCTCATCGGACTCAACTAACGCTCCTGCTGGTGAGTGGGGCTCGGGTAGCTGCCGGTCTGGCCGCTGCCGGCCTGCCGGCCCTGAGCGATGCCCCGACGGAGATTGGTCAGCCGTCCGCGTACGTCATCGGGCGCACGCGAGACCTGCGGACCGGCTTGGTGCTGTTGCTGCTGAGCCGTGCCCGGGACGAGGTTCGCCCGGGGCACCCGGCGCGGCAGGCCGGAGGTGGTGACACCGCCCGCGGCGGGCTGCCGGACGCGCTCGGCCTGCCGGACGAGTTCGTCGTTCGGCGAGGTACGCCAGGAGCCGGTGGTCGAGGCCGTGCCGTTCGCGTTGTTGTTGCCGCCGTTGCCGTTCTGGTTGCCGCCGAAGCCGCGCTGCGGAGCCGGGGCGGGCGCCTGCGGCTGCTGGGGCTGCGCCGGTGCGCCTCCCTGCGGACCGCCGTGGAACCAGTTGGTCTCCAGCGTGTCGTACAGCGGGGTACGGGCGTCCACCGGGCCGTTGGCCGGCGGCAGAGCCTCCGGTTCACGGTGTACCGGACGCTGCTGCTGCTGCTGCGGGGCGGGCGGGCGCGGGGCGCCGAAGTCGTCCCGGCCGGCCGGCTGCGGGCGCTCGAACTGGCCGGTGTGGGCCGGGTCCTGGCGTCCGGGCAGCGCGTGCTGCCCGGTGGAGCTGCCGTCGTAGCCGCCGTCGAAGCCCTGCGGAGCGGCGAACTGGCCGGTGTTCTGGCCCGTGCTGCGCGGGAGGTCGTCCGGTCGCGGCGCCGGCGTGCTGAAGACGTCGGAGCGGACGAACGGCCCGGAGTCCTGCTGCCCGCCGCCGGTGCGGTCGTACCCGCCGGGCAGCTCGGAGGCGTCCGGCCGGGCGAACTCGCCGGTCTGCTGCGGGTTGTCGGGACGCGTGAACTGACCGGTCTGCTGCGGGTTCTCCGGACGCGGGAACTGGCCCGTGGCGGAGGGACCCTGGTCGTCGATCCTCGGTATCTCCGCGGTCGAGCCCGGACCCTGCCGGTCGTCGATGAGCGGCATACGCGAGCTGTGCGCCGGGTCCTGCTCGTCGTGGCCACGCGGGGTGTCCAGCGCGGCACGCGACAGCGGGGCCTGGGTGTCGCCCCAGTCCGGGGTGCGCGGCTGGTCGGCGCCGGGCAGCTCGGCCCGCGCGCCGTCGCGCGGCGGCAGCTGGGGCCGGCGGCCCTGGTCGGAGCCGGCGCCGGGCCGCTGCGGGCCACGGCCGCCGAAGGCGTCCTGCGGGCCGCCCGGGTTCGCGGTCGAGAGGCCCTGCGGGGCGCCGGGCGCCTGACCGCCGAAACCGCCCGCACCGGCACCCGCGGGCAACGGCCGGCCCTGCTGCGGACCGCCCAGGCCACCGGGAGCACCGGGACCGCCCTGGGGACCGCGCGCACCGCCCGGCGCACCGGGACGGCCGCCCTGGCCCGAGCCGGGCAGCGCGGCCCGGGGACCCTGGCCGGCGCCGACCTGGCCGCGCGGAGCGGGACCGGCACCGAGCAGACCGCCACCGGCCGGGGCACCACCGAGGGCGCCGCCGTTGCCGGTCTGCCGCCGGGCCGCGGCCGCACCGGCGGCGGCCTGCGCGGCGGCGGGGCCACCGGTGCCACCGGGTGCGCCCGGCTTGCCCGGAGCGGGCTTCTTGCCGCCCTGGGCCACGTCCACGGGCAGCATGACCAGGGCGGTCGTACCACCGGAGTCGGACGGGCGCAGCTGGATGCGGATGCCGTGCCGCTGCGAGAGCCGGCCGACCACGAAGAGTCCCATGCGGCGGGAGACGGAGACGTCCACGGTGGGCGGCGAGGCGAGCCGCTCGTTGATCGCCGCGAGGTCCTCGGGGGAGAGGCCGATACCGGTGTCGTGGATCTCGATCAGCACGCGGCCGTCGGGCAGCGCGTGACCGGTGACCTTGACCTTGGTCTGCGGCGAGGAGAACGAGGTCGCGTTCTCCAGCAGCTCGGCGAGCAGGTGGACGAGGTCGTTGACCACGCGGCCGGCGACCTCGGTGGTGGGCACGGAGGCCAGCTCGATGCGCTCGTACTGCTCCACCTCGGACGCGGCGGCGCGGAGCACGTCGACCAGCGGGACCGGGCGGGTCCAGCGCCGGCCGGGCTCCTCACCGGCGAGGACCAGGAGGTTCTCACCGTTACGGCGCATACGGGTGGCGAGGTGGTCGAGCTTGAACAGCGAGGACAGCTGGTCCGGGTCGGCCTCGCGGGACTCCAGTTCGGAGATGAGCGACAGCTGGCGCTGGATGAGGCCCTGGGAGCGGCGCGAGAGGTTGGTGAACATCGCGTTGACGTTGCCCCGCAGCAGGGCCTGCTCGGCGGCGAGGCGGACCGCCTCGCGGTGCACGTCGTCGAAGGCCGCGGCCACCTGGCCGATCTCGTCCCGGGAGTGCACACCGACCGACTCCACGGACGTGTCGACGTCCTGCGGGTCGGACTCCGACAGCTGCTTGACCAGCTCGGGCAGGCGTTCCTGGGCGACCTTGGTCGCGGTCTCCTGCAGCCGGCGCAGCGAGCGGATCATGGACCGCGCCACGACGAACGCGCCGACCAGCGACACGCCGAGCACGAGGAGAATCAGCGCACCGGAGATGATGGCGTCACGCTGGGTGGCGCTCTTCAGCTCACGGGCCTTCTGCTCCATGTCCTCAAGCAGCGTGTGCTCGATCTTCTTCATCTGGTCGATCTTGGTCGAGCTGTCGTCCACCCAGTCCTTGTAGGAGCGGGCGTTCAGGGTCTGGATGCCGTCGCGGGAGTCGAAGACGCGCTTGGCGTAGGTGTCCGCGGACTCGATCGTCGGGTTGCCCTCGTCGATCGGCTTGAGCAGTTCCTCGGCGTTGTTGCTCGCGTAGATCTTCCGGAAGATCGCGATTTCCGAGTTCTCGCTCTGGTACGCCGACTGGCCGTACAGGCGGTCGTTCTCGGAGAGGTCGCCCTTGGTGGTGTTGGTCGCGGGCAGGGCGGCCGCGATCGTGGCGCGCTGTACGGAGGCGTACTCCTTGGCGGTGGAGAAGGCCGCCAGGGCGCGGGTGCGCGAGATCATCTCCGGGTTGCTGGACGCCTCGGCCATGTCCTGGGACAGGCTGATCAGCTGGGTGATCAGCCGGTGGTAGGACTCGATCGTCTGGGTCGAGTTGCCGTTCGCCTTGAACGCCGTCTTGCGGATCTTGGCGAGGTCGTCCAGCTGGTTGGCGAGACCGACCAGCGCGTCACGGACGCCCTGGAGGTTGCCGTCCTTGCTGGCCGAGTCGATCTGCTCGGAGGCGTTGAGGAAGTTCTCACGGGCCCGGTCGGTCTTGTCCTCGTAGCCCTTGACCGTGTAGTCGTTCGCGCTCAGGCCGTGCGCCAGGGGACCGGCGGACTGGTCGCGCTCCTCCTGGAGCGCGGCGGCCAGCTCGGTGGCCTGCTTGGTCATGTCCGTGAGCAGCTTCATGTTGTCGAGCTGCTGGATGTCCGTGATGTTCTGGTCGATGCGCAACGCGCCCAGCGAGGTCGCCGCGACCACGGGCAGCGCGAGCAGCGACACCAGGCGCGTGGAGATGCGCCAGTTGCGCAGGGCCACCCGCGAACCGGGGCCGGAGGGGCCCTTGGCGGCCTTCACCGCCGGCGCGGGGGTGGCGCCGGCAGGGCCCGACCCGGTGGAGGCGGTCGGGGACGACACGCCGGGGCGTCCGCTGCGCTGACCGCCGTCCCCGGACGGGGCCGAGCCCGGGTTCTGGGCGTGCTGGGGCGAGGAGCTGCCCTTCATGGGGCCAGTCCCGTCGTGCGACTCCGGCTCCGCCGAAGCGCTGCCATCCCTCTTGAAACGTCCCTGCACTAGCGTCGCAACCTCTGGACCAGGCGCCCCTCCGCGTGAACGGAGGGACACGGTGTCGGCGTTGTGGAGAGCGCCCTGAAAACGCCCCCCGGTGGTCTTGAGTGACCGGCGCTGGTTCCCCCCTGTCTCACCGCCGCTGGTCGGCGCTGGTCGCGCCCCTGTGCGCCGGTTCGATCCCCGCGGCGGTCCGGTCCGTGGAATTCCAGCACAGTGCAGGATCTCCAACAAGGGCCGTGGTCCGAGCTGTGACCTCCGTGACGGGCTGTGAGTGCCAAGTCACCAGCCGTGGAAGCCGTTCCTGAATATATCGGGCATATCTCTGCGAGTTGCCGCTCGGTGTCAGGTGTCTGAGTCGCCATGATCAGGAGCGGAATGATGGGTTCAGGGGGTCAATGTCCGTTTCGCTGCGACGCGTTGCGGTGCGGATTTAACCGAATTGTCATCGAGGTCGTGAGCAAACTCACACGCAGATCGTGGGCAGTTGGCGCCGTCGGCAGGGAATCGGATGTTTAGCCTGACGCTTTACATCAGGGAGGAGTCTGTAAACAGACGACTCCGTAAACCCACCCACCAGAGGCACAGGACCACAACGGTGAAGACGACGACGATGTTCCACAAGATCGCCAACCCGCGACGCACGACTCTGGCGCATCTCCAGGACGCCGACGAGCTGCAGACGCCCGAGCTGCCGGAGCACTCCGTCGATCTCCCCACCCAGACCGCCAACCCGCGGCGCACGATCCTGGTGGACGTCCCGGTGGACGCCATGGCCCCGGCCGGAGAGTAGCCGATCACGCTCCCGCGCCCAGCGGCCGGCCGGGCTCCCGCGGCTCACCTTTTCCGCTGAATTCCCGGGACCGCGTTTTCGTACGACGCCTTTCCGGGCCTGCGGCTGTGCCGAACGCCGGACGGTCCTACCGGTTAACCTGGGGCGTCAGTACGCCGGTTCTCAGTAAGGGGCGCAAGGATCCCGTGCGCATCGCCAGGTTCTCCATCGATGGGAACGTCGCCTTCGGCGCGGTCGAGGGCGACAAGCAGGACGAACTCGTCCTCGACATCATCAAGGGCATCCCGTTCGCGGACCACGAGCTGTCCGGTACGAAGGTGCCGCTGAGCAAGGTCAGGCTGCTCCCGCCGATCCTCCCCAACAAGATCGTGGCGTTCGGCCGTAACTACGCCGACCACGCGCGCGAGCTGGGCAACGAGGTGCCCGACGCCCCGTTCGCCTTCTTCAAGCCGTCCACCTCGGTGATCGGCCCCGGCGACGACATCCAGTACCCGGCGTTCTCCGAGGAACTGCACCACGAGGCCGAGCTGGCCGTCGTCATCGGCCGGATGTGCCGCGAGGTCCCGCGTGAACGCGTCAAGGACGTCGTCTTCGGCTACACCTGCGCCAACGACGTCACCGCCCGCGATGTGCAGAAGCGCGAGAAGCAGTGGGCCCGGGCCAAGGGGTTCGACACCTCCTGCCCGCTCGGCCCCTGGGTGGAGACGGACCTGGACCTGGAGCGCGCGAACGACCTGACCATCCAGTGCACGGTCAACGGTCAGCAGCGCCAGCTGGGCCGCACCAGCGAGATGATCCACCCCATCGAGGACCTGGTCGTCAACATCTCCGAGGCCATGACCCTGCTCCCCGGCGACGTCATCCTCACCGGCACCCCCGCGGGGGTCGGCCCCCTGAACGTCGGCGACGAGGTCGCCGTCACCATCGAAGGCATCGGCACTCTCACCAACAAGGTTGTCAAGCGTGGCTAGCGCACCCGGCTCCCCCGTACGCGTCCGTTTCTGCCCCTCGCCCACCGGTAACCCGCATGTGGGCCTGGTCCGCACCGCCCTGTTCAACTGGGCGTTCGCCCGGCACCACCAGGGCACCATGGTCTTCCGCATCGAGGACACCGACGCGGCCCGCGACTCCGAGGAGTCGTACGACCAGCTGCTGGACGCGATGCGCTGGCTCGGCTTCGACTGGGACGAGGGCCCCGAGGTCGGCGGCCCGCACGCGCCGTACCGGCAGTCGCAGCGCATGGACATCTACAAGGATGTCGCCCAGAAGCTGCTGGACGCCGGCCACGCCTACCACTGCTACTGCTCCCAGGAGGAGCTGGACACCCGCCGCGAGGCGGCGCGGGCGGCCGGGAAGGCGTCGGGCTACGACGGCCACTGCCGCGATCTCGGTGACGGGCAGATCGAGGAGTACCAGGCCCAGGGCCGCACCCCGATCGTCCGCTTCCGGATGCCCGACGAGACGATCACCTTCACCGACCTGGTCCGCGGCGAGCTGACCTTCACCCCGGAGAACGTGCCGGACTACGGCATCGTCCGGGCGAACGGTGCCCCGCTGTACACGCTGGTCAACCCCGTCGACGACGCGCTGATGGAGATCACCCACGTCCTGCGCGGCGAGGACCTGCTCTCCTCCACCCCGCGCCAGATCGCGCTGTACAAGGCGCTGATCGAGCTGGGCATCGCCAATCAGACCCCGGCCTTCGGCCATCTGCCGTACGTGATGGGTGAGGGCAACAAGAAGCTGTCGAAGCGTGATCCGCAGTCGTCGCTGAACCTCTACCGCGAGCAGGGCTTCCTCCCCGAGGGCCTGCTCAACTACCTCTCCCTGCTGGGCTGGTCGCTCTCCGCGGACCAGGACATCTTCACGATCGACGAGATGGTCGCCGCGTTCGACATCTCCGACGTGAACCCCAACCCGGCGCGCTTCGACCTGAAGAAGTGCGAGGCGATCAACGGCGACCACATCCGCATGCTGGATGTGAAGGAGTTCACCGAGCGCTGCCGCCCGTGGCTGAAGGCCCCGTTCGCCCCCTGGGCGCCGGAGGACTTCGACGAGGCGAAGTGGGAGGCGATCGCCCCGCACGCCCAGACCCGCCTCAAGGTCCTCTCCGAGATCACCGACAACGTCGACTTCCTGTTCCTCGCCGAGCCGGTCGAGGACGAGGCCTCGTGGACGAAGGCGATGAAGGAAGGCAGCGACGCCCTCCTCCGCACGGCCCGCGAGAAGCTGGAGTCCGCGGACTGGACGTCTCCGGAGTCCCTGAAGGAGGCGGTCCTGGCAGCCGGCGAGGCCCACGGCCTCAAGCTCGGCAAGGCCCAGGCCCCGGTCCGCGTCGCCGTCACCGGCCGCACCGTCGGCCTGCCCCTCTTCGAGTCCCTGGAAGTCCTGGGCAAGGAGAAGACGCTGGCACGGATCGACGCGGCGCTGGCCAAGCTGGGCGCGTAGCCGACCCAAGCATGAGGGGCGGTACCCGGAGTTCCGGGTACCGCCCCTGTCGCGTTGCTCACTGAGCGTCGGCTTCGTCGATCAGGTACTGGGTTTCGTCGAAGATCCAGACCACAACGACGACCATGATCGCGCCAGCCACCACGTATTCCAGCATCACGCCAGGGGCCACATAGGCCTTGCGCAGATTGTCGTCCGGTCCCAGTGGCGCGGTCGAGGTCTTCCGGAAGGGGTCGCGGGCCAGTATGCGTACGGCCCTGTCCAGCTGGGACCGGCGCTCAGAGGTCAGGGCGTCGTACGTCGCACGGGCCTCGACGGTGAACTGGACGCGGTACTCGCTCATGCTCACCAGTTTGCCAGCCGTCGGGCAGTACCGTCGGTGGTATGACGATCAGAGCCGTGGTCTGGGACGTTGACGACACCCTCTTCGACTACACGACCGCGGACCGGGAGGGTATGCGGGCCCATCTCGCGGCGGAGGGACTGCTCGCCGTGTACGGCACCCCGGAGCAGGCCCTGCTGCGCTGGCGGGAGATCACCGACGTCCAGTGGGCCCGGTTCGCCGCCGGAGAGGTGGACTTCGTCACCCAGCGCCGCGACCGTACCCGGGTCTTCCTTGACCGGGAGCTGACCGACGGCGAGGCCGACGCCTGGTTCGAGCGCTATCTGTCCCACTACGAGGCCTCCTGGAGCCTCTTCCCGGACGTCCTGCCCGCCCTGGAGACCCTCGCCGCCAGCCACCGGCACGCGGTGCTGTCCAACTCCAGCCTCACGGTCCAGGAGCACAAGCTGCGCACCCTCGGCCTCCTCGACCGCTTCGAGGCCGTCCTGTGCGCCGCAGAGCTGGGCGTCTCCAAGCCGGAGGCCGGCGCCTTCCTGGCGGCCTGCGAGGCGCTGCACCTGCCGCCGCGCGAGGTGGCGTACGTCGGCGACCACCCGGAGATCGACGGGCGGGGCGCCGCCGAGGCGGGCCTGCTGTCCGTGTGGATCGATCGCGGGACGACTCCCGCGCAGGCCACGGAGGAGGCCGTCGTGCACCGGATCTCGACCCTCGCCGAACTCCCCGCGCTCGTCGGCGCGGATACCCGTTTTGGAGCCCCGTCCACCTTCGGGTAATGTTCTTCCTGCGCCGAGGGGAGCGGGCCGGAAGGCCGAAGCCCCGAGGAGCGAACTAGAACGAGAACCCCGCAGGGGCTTGAGTTCCGGTGGCCTATGGTGTAATTGGCAGCACGACTGATTCTGGTTCAGTTAGTCTTGGTTCGAGTCCAGGTAGGCCAGCTCGCAGAGCTTATCTGCAAAGCCCCCGTTGTGTAGCGGCCTAGCACGCTGCCCTCTCAAGGCAGTAGCGCCGGTTCGAATCCGGTCGGGGGTACAGATCCTTCCCGCGAGGACGGCTCGGGTAGCTCCCACCGTCATCGATGCAGGATCGCTAGGGCCCCCGTTGTGTAGCGGCCTAGCACGCCGCCCTCTCAAGGCGGTAGCGCCGGTTCGAATCCGGTCGGGGGTACGACTGGTCTAAACCATCATTGGTCTATGGTGTAATTGGCAGCACGACTGATTCTGGTTCAGTTAGTCTTGGTTCGAGTCCAGGTAGACCAGCTCGGACCTGCGGAAACGCAGAGTCCACGCCCCCGTTGTGTAGCGGCCTAGCACGCCGCCCTCTCAAGGCGGTAGCGCCGGTTCGAATCCGGTCGGGGGTACGCAACAGGGAAGGCCCTCCACTTCGGTGGGGGGCCTTCGCCGTGTCCGGCATCGACCGGCTCACTCGAAGCCGTACCGCCGCGACGACTCCTCCTCCTGGGCCAGCCGGTGCAGCGCCTGCAGCACCGGCTCGTTGAGGATCGCGCCCAGGATCGCGAACTCGATCCGCTCCGCCTCCGACGGGTACGTCTCCATGTTGTCCAGGTCGAGGACGGCTGTCCGGTGCATCAACTCGGCGTACGGCGCGAGCAGTTCGGCCCCGAAGCCGTAACCGATCCGGCGGAACGCGGCCACCGCCACCACCAGCGAGCGGTACGCGGGGGAGATGGTCGTGAGCCGTTTGGCGTTCTCCCAGCCGAGCATGTCCAGGAGTGCGGTGACCTGCTGGTGCGCGGCCTTGATGTACTCGTCCTCCTCGTCCGGCTCCGGGATCTGCGGCAGCGCCCACAGTGCCGCGCCCAGCCGGATCGTGCGGCCCAGGGAGTTGTCGTCCACGTGCCCGAGCACCTCGCGCACCTTCGCCACCGGCACCCGGCCCACCTGGATCATCGCCCGCACCAGCCGAAGCCGGCGCAGATGCTCCTCGTCGTACTCGGCCGTCGTGGCGTTGATCTGGCGGCCCGGCGGCAACAGCCCTTCGCGCAGGTAGTACTTGATCGTCGCCGTGGACACACCACTGCGTTCGCTCAGTTCGGCCAGCCGCATCTCTTGCGCTCCTTCTCGGATAACGGCACTATCCAAGCATCGCTACTTGGATAGCTTCGCTCACCAACGAGGGGGAAGTTGGTCATGATGACCCGTACGACCGCTGACACGAAGGGCGAGGTCGTCGTCCTGTTGATCGGCATGCGCATCAACCGCTTCTGGGCGGCGCACCTGTGGCTTCCGGTGATGCTCGCGATGCTCCGCATGCTGCGGGATCTGCGGAAGGAACCGGAGCGGGGTCTGCTCAACCACGTCCTGCTGACGGCCTCGCCGCGGACGTACTACGTCGTGCAGTACTGGGAGTCGAAGGACAAGCTGTACGCCTACGCGACCGCGTCGGACGCCTTCCACCACAAGGCCTGGGCGCGCCTCAACCGCATGGAGCGGGCCGGGAAGCTGCGTGGGCAGGTCGGCATCTGGCACGAGTCGTATGTCGTGCCCGAGGGGTCGTACGAGGCGATCTACGGCGACATGCCCGCGTTCGGGCTGGCCGCGGCGCACGGGCAGATCCCGCTGGAGAAGCGGGGCCGGTACGCGAAGGACCGGTTCGCCTACCGGTCCCAGCAGGCGCCGGTGGCCGAGAAGACCGGCTGAACAGGGGGACGGGGGAGCGAGGAGGGCCTGCCGCGGCGTTGAGGCAGGCCCTCCTCGGCGTTCCCGGACCCGGGCTCAGCCCGAGCGGCGCAGGGCCTCGGAGAGGCGGCCGGCCGCGTCGATGACCGCCTGGGCGTGCATACGGCCGGGATGGCGCGTCAGCCGCTCGATCGGGCCGGAGACGGACACCGCGGCCACCACGCGGTTGGAGGGGCCGCGTACGGGCGCGGAGACGGACGCGACGCCCGGCTCGCGCTCGCCGATGGACTGGGCCCAGCCGCGCCGCCGTACGCCCGACAGCGCCGTCGCCGTGAAGCGGGCGCCCTGCAGTCCGCGGTGCAGGCGCTCGGGCTCCTCCCAGGCCAGCAGGATCTGCGCCGAGGAGCCGGCCTTCATCGTGAGCGTGGAGCCGACCGGGACGGTGTCCCGAAGGCCGGACAGGCGTTCCGCGGCGGCCACACAGATGCGCATGTCACCCTGGCGCCGGTAGAGCTGCGCGCTCTCGCCCGTGACGTCGCGCAGGTGCGTGAGCACCGGGCCGGCCGTGGCGAGCAGGCGGTCCTCGCCGGCCGCCGCCGCCAGCTCCGCGAGACGCGGCCCGAGAATGAAACGGCCCTGCATGTCGCGTGCCACCATGCGGTGGTGTTCCAAAGCCACGGCCAGGCGGTGAGCCGTGGGTCGTGCCAGTCCGGTCGCGCCGACCAGACCCGCGAGGGTGGCCGGACCGGACTCCAGAGCGCTCAGGACGAGGGCCGCCTTGTCCAGAACGCCGACGCCGCTACTGTTGTCCATGCAACGATACTCGCGTCTCACTCTGTGAAACGCAAGTTCAATTTTCCGTGGAACGCGCCACCCTGGAATCACACCGCGGCCCGCAGACCAAGGGGCCGGGTGTCGGGCGCCCGCAATCACCGGACATCGGGAACCAGGGCGCTGCTTCCTCAAGATCTCTAGTTGCGTCGGCGTGACCGTGGCCGGCCGGAGGGAAAGCGATGGGTAGGACACTCGCGGAGAAGGTCTGGGACGACCACGTCGTCCGGCGCGCCGAGGGCGAGCCCGACCTCCTCTTCATCGATCTGCACCTGCTGCACGAGGTGACCAGCCCGCAGGCCTTCGACGGCCTCAGGCAGAACGGCCGCCGGGTGCGCCGGCTCGATCTCACCATCGCCACCGAGGACCACAACACCCCGACCCTCGACATCGACAAGCCCATCGCCGACCCGGTCTCCCGCGCCCAGCTGGAGACGCTGCGCAAGAACTGCGCCGAGTTCGGTGTGCGGCTGCACCCGCTGGGCGACGTCGAGCAGGGCGTCGTACACGTCGTCGGCCCGCAGCTGGGCCTGACCCAGCCCGGTACGACCGTGGTCTGCGGTGACTCGCACACCTCCACGCACGGCGCGTTCGGCGCGCTCGCGTTCGGCATCGGCACCTCCCAGGTCGAGCACGTCCTGGCCACCCAGACGCTGCCGCTGGCCCGCCCGAAGACCATGGCCATCACCGTCGAGGGCGAGCTGCCCGACGGCGTCACCGCCAAGGACCTGATCCTGGCGATCATCGCGAAGATCGGCACCGGCGGCGGCCAGGGCTACATCCTGGAGTACCGCGGCTCCGCCATCGAGAAGCTCTCGATGGAGGCCCGGATGACCATCTGCAACATGTCGATCGAGGCCGGCGCCCGCGCGGGCATGATCGCCCCCGACGAGACCACCTTCGAGTACCTCAAGGGCCGCCCGCACGCCCCCGAGGGCGCGGACTGGGACGCCGCCGTCGCGTACTGGAAGACGCTGAAGACGGACGCGGACGCCGAGTTCGACGCCGAGGTCGTCATCGACGCCGCCTCGCTGTCCCCGTTCGTCACCTGGGGCACCAACCCGGGCCAGGGCGCGCCGCTTTCGGCGTCCGTCCCCGACCCGGCTTCGTACGAAGACGCTTCGGAGCGCCTCGCCGCCGAAAAGGCCCTGGAATACATGGGGTTGGAGGCCGGTCAGTCGCTGCGCTCCATCAAGGTGGACACCGTCTTCGTAGGCTCCTGCACCAACGGCCGCATCGAGGACCTGCGTGCCGCCGCGAGCATCGTGAAGGACCGCAAAGTCGCCGACGGCGTACGGATGCTGGTCGTCCCCGGCTCCGCGCGGGTCGGTCTGCAGGCCGTCTCCGAGGGCCTTGACGTGGTCTTCAAGGAGGCCGGCGCCGAATGGCGGCACGCGGGCTGCTCGATGTGCCTCGGCATGAACCCCGACCAGCTGGCCCCGGGTGAGCGCTCCGCGTCCACCTCCAACCGCAACTTCGAGGGCCGGCAGGGCAAGGGCGGCCGTACGCACCTGGTGTCGCCGCAGGTCGCGGCCGCCACCGCGGTCCTGGGCCATCTGGCCTCCCCGGCCGACCTGACCGACGTCCGTACGCCCGCTGGAGTCTGAGAGATCATGGAAGCCTTCACCACGCACACCGGCCGGGCCGTGCCGCTGCGCCGCAGCAACGTCGACACCGACCAGATCATCCCTGCTCACTGGCTCAAGAAGGTCACCCGGGACGGGTTCGAGGACGGGCTGTTCGAGGCCTGGCGCAAGGACGAGAACTTCATCCTCAACCGCCCCGAGCGGCAGGGCGCCACGGTCCTGGTCGCCGGCCCCGACTTCGGCACCGGCTCCTCCCGTGAGCACGCCGTCTGGGCGCTGCAGAACTACGGCTTCAAGGCCGTGATCTCCGCGCGTTTCGCGGACATCTTCCGGGGCAACTCGCTGAAGAACGGCCTGCTCACGGTGGTTCTCGACCAGAAGATCGTGGACGCGCTGTGGGAGCTGACGGAAGCGGACCCCACGGCTGAGGTCACTGTGGACCTTGAGGCGCGTGAGGTGCGCGCCGAGGGCATCACCGCCTCCTTCGAGCTGGACGAGAACTCCCGCTGGCGGCTGCTGAACGGCCTGGACGACATCTCCATCACGCTCCGGAACGAGGCCGACATCGCCGCGTACGAGGCCAAGCGGCCCGCCCACAAGCCGCGGACCCTCCAGGCCTGATCCCGCCCCCCGAGCGGGGCTGGTTTCGGCCACGTCAACATCCCCGTCCGTACCCCCGATCGCCACGATCGGGGGTACGGCCATGTCTGCCCCCGAACGGCCCCGCACAACTGCGGCGCGACGCTCAACTTCCCACGTTACGAAGGACGTTGTCGGGGTACGTGAGTGCTGGGATCGCGTCCTCCGCAAGTGCCTGGAAGGCCATTTGAGGCGGCAGTTGCCCCCTGCGCAGGCGACAACTCGCCCCAGATGGCACAATCTGTGCATGGAACACGACGGCCAACTCCAGCTCTATACGGCGGTCGCGAACCAACTGAAGGAAGCGCACGCAAGGGTGCGCGCACTGCAAGTCCCGGAGGGCGTACGGATGGCGCTGACCCGGAAGCTGCTGGTCATTACGGCCGCGGCCAAGCACGATCTCGCCGCTGCGGCAAGGCGGCTCGAGCAGTTCAACGCGGACCTCGACGAGGGTCGGATCCCCGACGAGGAGCACTGAACAGCCCGAGACCACCGAGTCCGTTGCGGCACAAGGGTGATAAGCCCGTTTCGTGTTTGATTTGCGGTATATATCTGCCTAACGTGCGAAAAAGCTTGAACACTTTCGTTCTGGCGATGTCTCCGAAGGGGAAGACGTGAACAAGGCGCAGCTCGTAGAAGCGATTGCCGACAAGGTCGGCGGCCGTCAGCAGGCCGCCGAAGCTGTCGATCATGTCCTGGACGCCATCGTCCGCGCGGTCGTCGCGGGCGAGCGGGTCTCGGTCACCGGCTTCGGGTCCTTCGAGAAGGTGGACCGCCCCGCCCGCTACGCCCGCAACCCTCAGACGGGCGAGCGGGTTCGGGTCAAGAAGACCTCCGTGCCGCGCTTCCGCGCCGGTCAGGGCTTCAAGGACCTGGTGAGCGGCTCGAAGAAGCTGCCGCGCGGTGGCGAGGTCTCGGTCAAGAAGGCGCCGAAGGGCAGCCTGACCGGCGGCGCCGCGGCGACGGTCAAGAAGGCCGCCGCGAAGAAGACCACGGCGAAGAAGGCGGCCGCGAAGAAGGTCACCGCCAAGAAGGCGGCGGTGAAGAAGACCGCGGCCGCCGCGAAGAAGACGACGGCGAAGAAGACGACCGCCAAGAAGACCACGGCGGCCGCCAAGACCACCGCGGCGAAGAAGGCCGCCGCCAAGAAGGCGACGGCGAAGAAGGCCCCGGCGAAGAAGGTCACCGCGAAGAAGGCCCCGGCCAAGAAGTCGACGGCCCGCAAGACCACCGCGAAGAAGGCCACCGCCCGCAAGGCGACGTCGTAAGGCCGCCGGGCACCCACGCGCCGGGCCGGACTCCCCAGGGGAGTCCGGCCCGCGGCGTGTGTAAGGGAAGTTACAGGGTTTGAAGGGTTACGAGGGTGATCCGCAGGGTGTCGCCCTCCCCCTCGGTCTCGATCCGCACGCGCTGGCCGGGGCGCAGCAGCCGGAGGCCTCCGGCGCTGAACGCGGCGTCGTCGAAGGGCACCGGGGTGCCGTCGTCCAGGAGGACCTGGCCGCTGCGGGTTTCGGGGTCGTAGGTGTATGCGGTGGCTTGCATGGCTGCAGGGTAGCTCTGGTGCCGGGTATCGCCGTGGGGGCGGGGCGTCCGCAGGCTGCGGGTCCGTCGTGGCTTGTCGCGCCTCGCGGCGGAGCCGCACATCGATACAGCCCCGCGCCCCTAGGGGGTTGCGGCCGCCGCACCTCCCAGCGAGCAGTGCGCCGGATCCCCGCCCATCCCCCGCACCGGGCGCCCTTACGACCCCGGGATCAGCAAACCCGCCGATATCGCCGCCGTATACCGGCCCACTCCCAAAGCCAGGGCCGCGCGCAAGTCGTCACCGGTATCCACGTCCTGTCGTACCGAATCGACACCGGCGAGCTCCAGTTCCCGGGCGCCGGAGGCGTGATGCCGGGAACGGGATTCAAATCCGAACTCCGGCCGCAATTCCTCGTCCGGCCCCGCGGCCAGCAACGTCGTGCCCAGCTGCGCCGCATCCGCGAGAAACGCCCGCGGAAACTCCCCGGCCGCGCCGAGGACAACGCCGAGTTCCGCCGGCCGCAACGCCGGCAGATCGGCGTTGAGCGCCGCGACCGGTGTGCGCGGGCGCATTTCCCGTACGACGGCCGCGCCGTGCGCCAGGGCGGCGTTCAGCCCGCTTCCCGGGGCGTCCGGGACGATCCGGGCGCCCAATGCCGCCAGCTCGCGCGCGGCCAGCTGGTCGTCCGTGACGACTGCCACATCCGCCACCGCCGTACAGGCAACCGCCGCGGCCACCGTGTCCTGCGCGAACGCCAGGGCCAGTCCCGGCCGCACACCGTCGGCTGCGGTGTCCGAGAGTCTGCTCTTGGCCCGGGACAGGGGCTTCAGCGGGATGACCAAGGTCCATTGCACCGGCGTACCGTCCCTCTCTCCTCGCGATCATTGTCCCCCGTGCCGGCCGGCGGCCCGACTCTCGGGCGTACGGTGTTCTCGACAGACCGGCGGCCTGGGGCGACACTTGTGCGGCCCCCGCCGAGGTGGCAGCCCCTAGAGGAAGGTGTCCTTGTGCCCCGCCGCAGAATCGGCTTCTGGTACCGCTTCGCCGCGGTGCTCTGCAAACCGCCGCTGGTCGTTCTGATCAAGCGGGACTGGCGCGGAATGGAGCACATTCCGGCCGAGGGCGGATTTATCACCGTGGTGAACCACAATTCCCACGTGGACCCCTTCGCGTACGCGCACTATCAGTACAACACCGGACGGGTTCCTCGATTCCTGGCGAAGAGCGGACTTTTCAAGAAGGGATTCGTCGGCGCCGCCATGCGCGGCACCGGGCAGATCCCCGTCTACCGCGAGTCCACGGACGCGCTGAGCGCCTTCCGCGCCGCGATCGACGCCGTGGAGCGCGGCGAGTGCGTCGCCTTCTACCCCGAGGGCACCCTGACCCGCGACCCGGACGGCTGGCCCATGACCGGCAAGACCGGCGCCGCCCGCGTGGCCCTGCAGACCAAGTGCCCGGTCGTCCCGGTCGCCCAGTGGGGCGCCAACGAACTGCTGCCGCCGTACGCCAAGAAGCCGGACCTCTTCCCGCGCAAGACCCATCACGTGCTCGCGGGCCCGCCCGTGGACCTGTCGCGCTTCTACGGCAAGGAGATGACCCCGGACCTGCTCAAGGAGGCCACCGAGGTCATCATGGCGGCCATCACCCGCCAGCTTGAGGAGATCCGCGGCGAGAAGGCGCCCGCGACCCCCTACGACCCGCGCCGCGAGCGGATCGAACAGCGGCGCCGCACCGAGGCACAGACGCAGGGCAAGGAACCGGAGGGGCAGAGCAAGTGAGCAAGGCGGTAAAGGCGGCGGTCATGGGCACCGGCTCGTGGGGCACCGCCTTCGGCATGGTGCTCGCCGACGCGGGCTGTGAAGTGACCCTGTGGGCCCGCCGCCCCGAGCTGGCCGAGGCCGTCAACTCCACGCGGACCAACCCCGACTACCTGCCCGGCGTCGAACTCCCGGAGAATCTCAGAGCGACCTCGGACCCGGCCGAGGCCCTGCGGGACGCGGACTTCACCGTCCTCGCCATCCCCTCCCAGACCCTGCGCGCCAACCTCGCCGAGTGGACCCCGCTGCTCGCCCCCGACACCGTGCTCGTCTCCCTGATGAAGGGCGTCGAACTCGGCTCCACCATGCGGATGAGCGAGGTCGTCGAGGACGTCGCCAAGGTCGGAGCGGACCGCATCGCCGTCGTCACCGGGCCCAATCTGGCCCGCGAGATCGCCGCCCGGATGCCCGCCGCCGCCGTCGTCGCCTGCACCGACGAGGCCGTCGCCCAGCGGCTCCAGGCCGCCTGCCACACGCCGTACTTCCGGCCGTACACGGAGACCGACGTGGTCGGCTGCGAGCTGGGCGGTGCCGTGAAGAACGTCATCGGGCTCGCCGTCGGCATCGCGGACGGCATGGGCCTCGGCGACAACGCCAAGGGCTCGCTCATCACCCGGGGCCTCGCCGAGACCGCGCGGCTCGGTGTCGCGCTCGGCGCCGACCCGCTGACCTTCTCCGGACTCGCGGGCCTCGGCGACCTGGTGGCCACCTGCTCCTCGCCGCTGTCCCGCAACCACACCTTCGGCACCAACCTCGGCAAGGGCATGACGCTCAAGGAGACCATCGCCGTCACCAGGCAGACCGCCGAGGGAGTCAAGTCCTGCGAGTCGGTGGCGGATCTGGCCCGAAGGCACGGCGTCGACATGCCCATCACCGAGACGGTCGTGGACATCGTGCACGAGGGCAAGCCGCCGGTGGTCGCTCTCAAGGAGCTGATGTCGCGCAGCGCGAAGCCCGAGCGACGCTGAGCGAACCCCCTGTGCCGCCGCTGTATCAGGGCTCTACCAACGGGTACTCTCAACGCGATATGAGCACCGAGAACCTTCCCCAGAGCCCTGAGCAGCCGTCGCGCAAGCCGCGCGTGGCCGTCGTGTTCGGCGGGCGCAGCTCCGAACACGGGATCTCCATGGTCACCGGCGGCGCCGTCCTCGGCGCCATCGACCGGACCAAGTACGACGTGCTGCCGATCGGCATCACGCGGGAGGGCCGTTGGGTGCTCACCGCCGACGAGCCGGAGCGGATGGCCATCACCGACCGCCGGGTGCCCGCCGTCGAGGACCTGGCCGAGTCCACCGAGGGCGGCGTGGTGCTCCCCGTCGACCCCGCGAACCGCGAGGTCGTCTACAGCGAGCCCGGCGCGGTGCCCAAGGCGCTCGGCGAGGTCGACGTGGTCTTCCCGGTGCTGCACGGGCCCTACGGCGAGGACGGCACCCTCCAGGGCATGCTGGAGCTGTCCGGAGTGCCGTACGTGGGCGCGGGTGTGCTCGCCTCGGCCGTCGGCCAGGACAAGGAGTACATGAAGCGGATCTTCACCTCCTACGGGCTGAAGGTCGGCCCGTACGTGGTGATCCGCCCCCGCGAGTGGCAGCAGGACGAGTCCGCCGCCCGCAAGAAGATCATCGACCTGGCCGGCGAGCACGGCTGGCCGCTGTTCGTGAAGCCCGCGCGCGCGGGCTCCTCGATCGGCATCACCAAGGTCGACGACCTGTCCGGCCTGGACGAGGCGATCGCCACCGCGCAGGCCCACGACCCGAAGATCCTGGTCGAGGCCGCCGTCCGGGGCCGTGAGATCGAGTGCGGGGTGCTGGAGTTCGAGGACGGGCCGCGCGCCTCCGTACCGGCCGAGATCCCGCCGCCGGACACGCACGCGTACTACGACTTCGAGGCCAAGTACATCGACTCCACGCCCGGCATCGTCCCGGCGCCGCTCACCGAGGAGCAGACCGCAGAGGTGCGGCAACTCGCGGTCGAGGCGTTCGAGGCCGTCTCCTGCGAGGGCCTGGTCCGCGCGGACTTCTTCCTCACCGAGGACGGCGAGTTCGTGATCAACGAGATCAACACCCTGCCCGGCTTCACACCGATCTCGATGTACCCGCAGATGTGGCAGGCCAGCGGCGTCAGCTACCCGGAGCTGATCGACCGCCTGGTGCAGGCGGCGCTGCGCCGCTCGACCGGGCTGCGCTGAGCACCCGGCGGATCATCCGCGCATGGAGGCGATCCCCTTGGGGATCGCCTTCTTCACGGTGTCCGCGAGACCCGTGAGCACCGCCGTGCCCTCGTCCTGCGCGGACATCCCCTTGGGCAGGCTGACCTGCACATAGGCCTCGCGGCCCGCGGTGGTGAACCGCCAGGTGCCGTCGCCCTGCTTCTCCATCAGCCAGTCGACGCCGTTCACCCCGCCCGCGATGGCATCGGGGTCACCGCCCTCGGCCACCTTGGGATCGATCATCTTCGGCGGCCGTACGACGCCGCAGCGCAGTATGATCGCCGGGTTTCCCCAGCCCGCCGTGTAGGCGGACCGGGGTTCGGGGTCGTCCCGGCCGTGTCCGTCGAGCTTGCGCGGCAGCACCCGGTGCAGTTCCCGGCACACCGTCGCCGTCTTCGCGTCGGGGCTGGGAACCGCCACCGTGGCACTGTCGTCTGCTGATGAGCAGCCCGCGACCGCGATCAGCAGCGCGGGCGCGAGCAGGCCGAAGGGCCGGTGACGGAAGATGTTCACCGGCCAAGCGTAGACGGGGGCTACAGATGCACGACCGGACAGGTCAGGGTGCGGGTGATGCCTTCCACTTGCTGGACCTTGGCGACCACCATGCGACCGAGGTCGTCGACCGTGTCGGCCTGGGCGCGCACGATGACATCGTACGGACCCGTCACGTCCTCGGCCTGGATCACTCCAGGGATCTTGGCGATCACTTCGGCGACGGTCGACGCCTTGCCGACCTCCGTCTGGATCAGGATGTACGCCTGTACCACGGAACCTCCAGGGCGGCCACGAGGATCATGTGGGGAAAAGGAACGCCACGGTATCGCGTCGCCGCTCCCCGCGGGGAGACCTGCGGGAACCGGGCTTGCGCGCCAGGGTGCAGGCACGACGGAAGTTGACGGTCTGCGCGACCGTGTCGACGGCCGTGAAGGACCGCGTCGACGGTCATCTCGACCGTATCGGGGACACTGATGACGCGCGAGTGGGCACGGCATGGCAGAGAAGGGGAGCAAGGGCAATGAAGGGCACTGTTGGTGAGCTCGGGGAGTTCGGGCTCATCAGGGAGCTCACCTCCCGTCTCACCACCACCCCGGCGGTGCGGGTAGGCCCCGGCGACGACGCCGCGGTGGTCGCCGCGCCCGACCGGCGGGTGGTGGCGAGCACCGACATCCTGCTGGAGGGACGGCACTTCCGCCGCGACTGGTCCACGGCCTACGACGTCGGGCGCAAGGCGGCGGCGCAGAACCTCGCCGACATCGCCGCGATGGGCGCCGTACCGACCGCCCTGCTGCTCGGCCTGGTCGTGCCGGCCGAACTCCCGGTGACCTGGCCCAGCGAGCTGATGGACGGCCTGCGCGACGAGTGCCAGGTCGCGGGCGCCTCCGTGGTCGGCGGGGACGTCGTACGCGGGGACACGATCATGGTGTCGATCACCGCGCTCGGCGATCTGCGCAACCAGGAGCCCGTCACCCGAGCCGGCGCCCAGCCCGGCGACCTGGTGGCCGTCACGGGCTGGCTGGGCTGGTCCGCGGCCGGCTACGCGGTCCTCTCCCGCGGCTTCCGCTCCCCGCGCGCCTTCGTCGAGGCCCACCGCCGCCCCGAGCCGCCTTACCACGCGGGCCCGGCCGCCGCCGCGCTCGGCGCGACCGCGATGTGCGACGTGAGCGACGGGCTGATCGCCGACCTCGGGCACATCGCCGAGGCCAGCAAGGTCCGTATCGACATCCGATCCGGAGCGATCGACATCCCGACCCAGATGAACGACATCGGTCAGGCCGTCGGCGTCGACCCGCTGCAGTGGGTGCTGAGCGGGGGAGAGGACCACGCGATCGTCGCGACCTTCCCGGCGGACACCAAGCTGCCGGCCCGCTGGAAGGTCATCGGCGAGGTCCTCAACCCCTCCGCGCTGCCCCAGGTGACCGTCGACGGGGCGCCCTGGACCAGCAAGGGCGGCTGGGACCACTTCGGGGACATCGAGTCATGATCCCGCGCGTGGTCACGGTGGCCGGTTCGGACTCCGGCGGCGGTGCCGGCATCCAGGCCGACCTGAAGACGATGCTGGCGCTCGGGGTGCACGGGATGAGCGTGATCACCGCGGTGACCGCCCAGAACTCGCTGGGCGTGCAGGGCGCGTGGGAACTGCCCGTCGAGGCCGTACAGGCCCAGTACCGCAGCGTCGTCGACGACATCGGCGTCCAGGCCGTGAAGACCGGCATGCTGGCCTCGGCGGAACTGGTCGAGGCGGTCGCCGAGTTGATCTCCGGCACGGACGCGCCCGCCGTGGTGGACCCGGTGGGCGTCTCCAAGCACGGCGACCCGCTGCTGGCAGCCTCCGCCCTGGAGTCCGTACGGACGAAGCTGCTGCCGGCGGCCACCGTGGCCACCCCCAACCTCGACGAGGTGGCCCAACTCACCGGCGTGCACGTCGAGTCCGAGGACGATCTGCGGCGAGCCGCGGAGGCCGTACTGGCGTACGGGCCGCGATGGGTGCTGATCAAGGGCGGGCATCTGCCCGCGGATGCCGGGCGCGAGGGCGGGAACCAGGCAGTCGATCTGCTGACCGACGGCTCGGGCGAGCACTGGCTGCGCGCCCCCCGCCACGACAACCGGCACACCCATGGCACCGGCTGCACTCTGGCCTCCGCGATCGCCTCGGGGCTGGCGAAGGGACTCACCGTGCCGGACGCGGTCACGCAGGCCAAGGAGTACGTCACCGGGGCGATCGCGGCCGGATTCGCGCTCGGCGCGGGCATCGGCCCGGTGGACCACGCGTGGGCGCTGCGCGGCCCTCACGCCGGGTAGTCGCGCAGCTCGATGTCCGTGGCCGCCTTCTCGGTGAGCCGCTTGAAGAAACCGGCCAGCAGGCGCGAGCTGAGCAGCCGGTACATCCGGTCGCGGCTGCGGATGCGCCGCTCGGTGGGCGGTGCGAAGAACGGACCCGCGTTGCCGGAGATCTTCTGGCAGCCCTTGGCGAAGCCCGTGATCCGGCTCTCGTACTCCGTGAAGGCCGTACGGTGATCGCCGCCGGCGAGGGCGAGTTCACCGGCGAGCACATACGCGCCGACGACGGCCACGCCGGTGCCCATCCCGCCCATGGTGGCGCCGTACCCGGCGTCCCCGAGCAGCACGACCCGCCCCTTGGCCAGCCGGTCGACATGGATCTGCGCGATGGCGTCGAAGTACAGGTCGTCGGTCTCGTCGAGCGCCTTGAGGACGTGCGGGGTCTGCCAGCCCATGTCCGCGAACCGCTCGGCGAGGATCCGCTTCTGCGCGCCCGTGTCCCGGCGGTCGTACGTCAGCCGCTCGGAGCGGAACACCAGCAGGGCGCCGGCCCGGTCCGGGTCGCCGTCGTAGTTGTTGATGACGACACAGCGGCCGGGCTCGCTGTACAGGAGGCCGCCGCGGTCGAGGCCCAGATGGTTGGGCACCGGGAAACCGGCCACGTAGTGGTCGAAGAACCGCAGATAGCGGGACTCGTCGCCGAAGACCAGACGGCGGGTGTTGGAGTGCAGGCCGTCGGCGCCGACCACCAGGTCGAAGCGGCGGGGCGCGCCGCGCTCGAAGGTGACCTCGATGCCGTCCGGGGTCTCGGTGAGCGCGGTGATCGAGTCCCCGAAGACGTACTCGACGCGGTCCTCGGTGCGTTCGTACATGATCTGTGCCAGCTCGCCGCGGAAGATCTCCACGTCTCCGCTCATCATCTGGGCCGGCAGCGCCACGCGCGGGGTGCCGTCGGCGTCCACGACGCTCTGGGCGCCCATGTGCGTCTGGCGGGCGTGGATCTCGTCCCAGATGCCCATGCCGGTGAGGACCTCGCGGTGGACGTGGCCGCGGAAGTCGACCGCGAAGCCGCCGCCGCGCAGGGCGGGCGCCCGCTCGACGACGGTGACCCGGGCGCCGTACCGGGCGAGGTTCAGCGCCAGCGCGGGTCCGGCGACGCTGGCGCCGGAGACGAGGACGTTCAGGTGGCTGAGGCGGTGGTGTGTGTGCGTCATGGGCGTCAGCCTCGGCGGGCGCGCTGACCGTCCGCCTACCATTCGCTGACCGCGCCGCTTACCGTCAACCTGCCCGCCCGTTCCTCCTGTGCGCCCACCGCCGCGCCCATCGCGTGCCGACCGCCAGGTCTGCTGGTGCCCACCGCCGCGCCCACGGTGTGCCGTGTACCGGACCTGCCGTGTGCTGACTGCGGGGCCTGGCGTGCGCCCCCATCGCGTGCTGACCGCCCGTTCTCCTGGTGCTCACCGCTGGGCCCATCGTGTGCCGTGTGCCGGGCCTGGCGTGTGCTGGCTGCGGGGCCTTGCGTGTGCTGACTGCCGGGCCTGGTGTGTGCTGACCGCCCGTCCTCCTGGTGCCCACCGCCGCGTACACCGTGTGCGGGGCCTGTCGTGTGCTGACTGTCCGGCCTGCCGCTCGCCGCCCGCCCGGCCTGTCGTGTGCCGGCTGCCCCGTCTACCGGTCGCCGACCGCCGCCGACCGAAGCAGCCGGCCCCGCTCGAAGGCCCCGTCGTAGACCTCCGGAGGCAGCTGCGCCCGGACGGCCCGCACGGTGCCGGCGACATCGGGGTCGCCCTGGGGTGCGGCGCCCCGCAGACCGGTGCCCGCGCCGAGCAGCACGGCCGCCCGCTCGGGGCTCTCGGCGACGGACGCCAGCGCCTCGGCGCACTCGGCGAGTTCGAGGTGGCCCGGTCCCTCGCCGGCCAGTCCCGTCGCCTGCGTGAACCACTCGCGGGCCTCCTCCGCCCGTCCCTCGGCGGCGGCCGCGCGCCCCAGGCCGATGAGGATGCGCACGGTCTCGCCCACCCCGAACCAGCCGGCGGCACAGGCCCGCAGGCCTTCCTCGTAGTGCCCACGCGCGCGCTTGGGATCACCCGACAGCCGGGCCACGTCACCGAGACCTCTGCGCGCGCCCGCCGCCTTGTCCCGGGCCCCGGCGGTGCGGGCGAGCGTCAGCGCCCGCTCGAAGTCCGCCGCGGCCCGCTCCGGCTGCCCCTGGCGCAGCAGCACGGTGGCGCGGCTGCGCAGCAGGTCGGCCATCTCCTCCGGCGCGGCCAGCTCCGCGACGTACCCGAGCCCCTCGTCCAGCAGCTCCAGGGCGCGCCGTGGTGCGCCGCGCAGCCCGTGGTACATCCCCAGCGGGTCGAGACAGTTGGCCATGCCCCAGCGGTCCCCGGTGCCGCGGAACCCCTCCAGCCCCCGCGCGAAGCACTCCTCGGCCTCCCGGGCACGGCCCGCGAACTGCTCCTGGTAGCCGAGTCCCACGTCCAGCAGCGCACGCGCCCACGGGTCGTCGCCGGCCTGCGTCACAGCCCGCTCGTCGGTGTGCGGCTGCGGGCCCGCCACGATCGACCACAGCACCAGGACGAACGGCATCCGCAGGGGCCCCTCGTACGCGGCGAGGAGGGCGTCCACGCGCGCGACGAGGTCGTCCCGGGCGACTCCATCACCACCTTCGTCCCCGTCTCCGGCGAGCGTGTTCATTGCGCACAGGACGTACTCCTCGACCAGGCCCGGCGGGGGTGCGTCGCCGACGGCGGCCAGCAGGGCGCGGGCGAGCGGCACCTGTTCGCCGTGCAGCCCGCGCAGCCGCCAGAACCAGGACAGTACGGCCATCAGCCGCAGCGCTTGCGCGGTGTCGGTGCCCGTGAGGTGGCGCAGGGCGGCGTCCAGGTTCGCGTGCTCGGCGGCCAGCCGGGCCAGCCAGGGCAGTTGGTCGCCGCCGCGCAGCAACGGCTCGGCGCGCTCGGCGAGCCGCAGACAGTAGGCGGCGTGCGCGTCCCGCAGCGCCGGGCCGTCGGTGACGTGCTCGGCGGCGAAGGCGCGGAGGGTCTCCAGCATCCGGTAACGCCCCTCGGACACCTCCAGGAACGACTTCTCCACCAGCGACGCCAGCAGATCCTCCGGATACGGCACCCCGCACACGGCCTCCACCGCGTCCGCCGTGGCACCCCCCGGGAACACGGTCAGCCGCCCGGCCAGCTCCCGTTCCTCCTCGTCCAGCAGGTCCCAGCTCCACTCCACGACGGCCCGCAGCGTGCGATGGCGGGGCGCCTTGGTGCGGTCGCCGCGGGACAGCAGCCGGAAGCGGTCGTCCAGGCGGTCCGCCAGCTCCTGCGCGTCCAGCGTGCGCAGCCGGGCCGCGGCCAGCTCGATGGCCAGCGGCAGCCCGTCCAGGGCCCGGCAGATGTCCGGTACGCGCGCGTGGCCGTCGAAACCGGGGCGCACCGCGCGGGCACGGTCGAGGAACAGCCGCTCGGCGGGCTCCGGCGGTAGCGCGGGCACCGGTACCAGCACCTCGCCGGTGATGCCGAGGGCCTCCCGGCCGGTGGCGAGGATCCGCACCCCGGGGCAGCAGCCGAGCAGCAGCGTGACGACCCGCGCGGCGTCCTCCACGAGGTGCTCGCAGTTGTCCAGTACCAGCAGCACCTCCCGGTCCTCCAGCGCGGCCAGCAGCCGCCCGGCGCTGTCGGTCGTCGCGGTACGCAGGCCCTCCCGGACCCCGAGGGCGGCGAGCATCACGTACGGGATCCGGGTGCCGTCGGTGAGCGGGGCCAGCTCGACGAGACACGCGTCGGCGCGGGCGCGGACGGCTTCGAGCGCGAGCCGGGTCTTGCCCGCCCCGCCGGGTCCGGTCAGCGTGACCAGCCGGGTGTCGGCGAGGAGTGCGGTGATACGGGCCAGTTCGGCGTCCCGGCCGACGAAGCGGGTCAGCTGGGCCGGGAGCCGCAGCCGAGGCCGGCCGGCCTCGGCACCCCGCAGCAGCTCCAGGTGCAGGGCCGCCAGTTCCGGCGACGGATCCGCGCCCAGTTCGTCGGCGAGCGCGCGCCGGGCCTCCTCGTACACCGTGAGCGCCTCGGCGGGCCGCCCGGCCGCGTGCAGGGCCCGCATCAGCTGCCCGTAGAGCCGCTCGCTCAGCGGCTGCTCGGCCAGCAGCGAGCGCAGCTCGGGCACCAGCTCCGGCCCGCCGCCCAGGGCGAGGTCGGCCTCGGCCCGGTCCTGTACGGCGGCCAGCCGCAGCTCTTCCAGGCGTGCGCTGTCGGCGTGCGCGTCCGGCAGGTCGGGCAGCGCGGGGCCGCGCCACAGGGCGAGCGCCTCGCGCAGCCGGGCCGCGGCACCCTCTGGGTCGCCGGCGGCGAGAGCCTCGCGTCCCTCGCGGGCCAGCCGTTCGAAGCGGTGGGCGTCGACGCGGTCGGCGGGGACGTCGATCCGGTAACCGGCCGGTCCCGCCTCGATCGTGGTGTGCGGGGCCAGCCGCCTGCGCAGCCGGGAGATCTGCGACTGCAGGGCGCCCGCCGCTCCGGCGGGCGGCTCGGCGCCGTACAGGCCGTCGGTCAGCCGCTCCGTGGAGACCGGGCGGCCGGCGTCCAGGAGCAGCAGCGTGAGCAGGGCGCGGGGGCGGGGGCCGCCGGGGTCGATCGGGCCGCCGTCGCCGGTACGGATGTCCAGCGGGCCCAGGATGCCGAAGCGCATTCCCGCGATTCTGGCAGGTGACCGGGATTTCGGGGGACCGGATTTTCCGGGTACGGCAAAAAGCCGGTCCACCCTCAGGTGGACCGGCTCAGTGCAGCGAACCAGCAGTGGCCGCGCGCTCAGCTGTTGGCGTCAGCGCGAGACCTTGCCGGCCTTGATGCACGAGGTGCAAGCGTTCACGCGCTTCGGCGTCCCGCCGACCACGGTACGCACACGCTGGATGTTCGGGTTCCAGCGGCGGGACGTACGGCGGTGCGAGTGCGAGATGTTGTTGCCGAAGCCCGGCCCCTTGCCGCAGACGTCGCAGTTGGCAGCCACGGGTCACTCCAAAGACTTCAGATGCACTTACGGTTAATCCCGGCATGCCGGGATCGAGATCGTACGACCTGAGATCTGAGTGGCGTTGCCAGGGGAACAGCCCGATCGGGATCGGGCAACCGGAGCAGCATACAACGGCTGCGCCCGTACAACGAAACTACCATGGCAGCTCAGGGCCCCGCTCCCGGCCCTCTTCCGGCGGACAGGGGTCCACGGTCTACGCTGCGACCACGTCCAGCCAGTTCAGGGAGGCGCAGGTGGCGCAGGTGCCGCAGACATTCCTCGATGCTCTCGCGGTGCGCACCTGGTGCGGTCTGGCGCTCGCGGCGGTGGGGCGCGCGCGTGCGGAGATCGACGCGATCAACGTCTATCCGGTGGCCGACGGTGACACCGGAACGAATCTCTACCTCACCCTGGAGTCGGCGGCCACGGCCGTGGAGGCGGTGTTCGCCGGGTACGAGACGGGCGCCGGGGAGCCGTCCCTCGCGGACGCCTCGCACGCGATGGCCCACGGGGCCCTCATCGGGGCCCGGGGCAACTCCGGGACCATCCTGGCGCAGCTGCTGCGGGGCATGGCCCAGGTATTCGCCGACGACGCCGGGCGTGAGGCGCCGCGCATCGACGGCGCCGGGCTGCGGCTGGCGCTGCGGCGGGCCGCGGACTCCGCCCGGCAGGCCGTGGCCCACCCCGTGGAGGGCACGGTGCTGACGGTCGCCTCGGCCGCCGCCGAGGCCGCCGAAGGGGCCGAGGGCGACTGCGGGACGATCGCGCGGGCGGCCTACGAGGGTGCGCGGACGGCCCTGGCGGCCACACCGGAGCAGCTGGCCGTGCTCGGCCGGGCCGGGGTGGTCGACGCGGGGGGGCAGGGGCTCGTGGCGGTGCTCGGTGCGCTGGTGGAGGCGTTCACGGGGGAGGCGGTACGGGAGACGCCGACCGTTCCGGAGGCCGTTTCCGGCGGGCACGCGCGCGTGGAGCCCGTTTCCGACGCCGACCTCTGCGCCGAAAGGTCCGACGACGGCGGGCCCGCCTACGAGGTGATCTATCTCCTGGAGGCCGACGACCCGGCCGTGGCCCGGCTCCGGGCCCGCCTCGACGCCCTCGGCGACTCCCTGGTGGTGGTCGGCGGCGACGGGCTGTGGAACGTCCATGTGCACGTCGACGACGCGGGCGCCGCCGTGGAGGCGGGCGTCGAGGCCGGACGGCCGTACCGGATCCGGATCACCCACTTCGGGCTCGGCGACGCGCACACCGGCGGCGAGCGGCTCCCGCGCGAGCGCGTCCAGCGGGCCGTCGTCGCCGTCGTACCGGGCGAGGGCCTGGCCGGGCTGTACAGCGAGGCGGGCGCCACGACCGTCCTCGCGCGCCCCGGGGAGCCGCCCGCCAGCGGGGAGCTGGTGCAGGCGCTGCGGCGCGCCCACGCGCGCGAGGTCGTCCTGCTGCCCAACGACGCCGAGCTGCGCCATACGGCCGCCGCGGCCGCCGAGCAGGCCCGCACCGAGGGCATCCGGGTGGCCCTGATCCCGACCCGCTCGGCGGTCCAGGGCATCGCCGCGCTCGCCGTGCACGAGTCGGAGCGCCGGTTCGACGAGGACGTCGTCCAGATGACCGCCGCGGCGGGCGCCACCCGGTACGCCGAGGTCGTCGTCGCCGAACACGAGTCCTGGACGACGGCCGGCATCTGCCAGGCCGGGGACGTGCTCGGGCTGATCGACGGCGACGTGGCGGTCATCGGCCCCGAGGTCACCGCCACCGCCGCGACCGTCCTGGACCGCATGCTCCAGGCCGGCGGCGAGCTGGTCACCCTCGTCGTCGGCGACGAGGCCCCCGAGACCATCGCCGAGCACCTGGAGGCACGCGTACGGGAGTCCTACCTCGCCGTGGACACCGTGGTGTACCGGGGCGGCCGGCAGGGGACGCTGCTGCTCATCGGCGTGGAGTGACCCGACACCGCCTCACTGTTCGAGCAACTGGGCTGCCTCCGCCCGCCGGGCCCGTACGGTCTCGTCCGCGTCGTCGGTGTCCTCGTAGGCCGCGAGTACGGAACGCGCGCGTGCCGCCGCCTCCGCGGGCCGGCCGAGGTCGGCCGCCAGCCAGCCGGCGGCGAGTTCGGCGCCGGTACGGTCGTGCAGCCCGTCCGCGCCCAGGGTGCCGAACAGCGCGGCCGCCCGCTCCAGCTGGACCAGCGCCGCCTCGAACGCGGCCCGGATCACGCCGTCTTCGGCCTCCTCGGCCACCGAGCGGGCCAGCAGATCGCCGAACTGGCTGTGAGTGTGGGCCAGTTCGATGCCGAGCTGCTCCCGGGCCACCGGGTCCGCGGCGGCCTCCAGCGCCCGCTCGCACTCCCGTACCGCCTCCGCCATCAGCTCGCGCGCACCCTCGGCTGCACCGTCCCCGCGCAGCGCCAGCCAGCCACGGGCCCGCAACGAGCGGACGCGGAAAGGCGCGTTGCCCAGCGCGTGCCACAGCTCGCCCGCACGCGCGTAGGCCCGATCCGCCTCCTCCAGCAGACCGGCCTTGCTCAGGGACTCGCCCGCGAGATGGGCGAGCGTGGCGTGGTCCTGCTGCTCGGGCCAGAGCCGGGCGATCTCGGCCGCGCGCAGCCGGTGTTCGGCGGCCGCGCGGTGGTCGCCCAGCTCGCTCAGGCAGTCGCCGAGCCACCACCGTGCCTGGACGACGGCCCCGTCGCCGTGCGTCTGGGCGGACAGGTCGGCCAGCGCCGACTCCAGCACCTCGGCGGCCTCCGCGCAGCGGCCCTGGCGCAGCAGCAGCCCGCCCAGTTGCTGTCGCGCCCAGCCGCCCAGCGCGCTTCCCCCGGAGGGGGTACCCCCGGCGCCCGCCTCGTCGGCCCAGTGCGCGGCCTCCCAGGCGTGCTCGGCGGCCTCGGCGACCGCACCCCGCGCGCCGACGATCTCCGCGAGCTGCAGATGCAGCTGCGCCCGCCCGACCGGCTCCACGTACGGCCCGCCGTGCTCCAGGGCGGAGCGCAGCGCCCGCTCGGCCCCGGCCGGGTCGCCGGCCTGATGGGCGAGGGCGGCCACCTGCGCCTCGTACTCCACCGCGAACCACGGCAGCCCGGCGCTCACGTACCCGTCGACCGCCCGCCGGAACAGCTCCGCTGCCCGGTCGCCGTCCCCGCGCAGCAGCGCCAGCTCGGCGAGCATCCCGCGCGCCTCCGCGTCCCGGGCGGCCAGCCGTACGTCGTCCGCGACCCGCCCCCCGACCAGTGCGAGCACCTCGCGCACGGCCTGCTCGGCCCGGGCGAGGCCCTCCGTGACGGCCGCCTCGCCGGATCCGTCGTGCACGCACCGCATCAGGATCCGGGCGCGGCTCATCACCACCGAGGCCGTCTGCCGTACGCCGGTGGCCTCGTCGGCGTACAGCGCGAGGGCCTCGTCGTACAGTCCGGTGACCGCTTCCAGAGCGGCGTCCACCTCGCCCGCCAGGGCGCGGACGTACGTGGCACGCGCGCGTGCCGCCAGTGCCTCGCCGAGGTCGCCCGCCTCCGTGTACAGCGCCGCCGCCCGCTCGAACAGCTCGACGCCCTCGGGGCCGCTGGCCATCGCCTCGTGGTCGGCGATCTCCGCGCGGTCGCGTGGCGCCGGCTCGGTGCCGCGCGCGGCCCGCGCGACCGCGGCCCAGGCCTCAAGGGCGTGCGGCTGCAGCGTCTCGGACAGCCGCCGTGCCTCGGCGAGCAGCGCCGCCAGGTCGGGCGTGTCCGCGGCCTCGGCCACCGGTGGCGCGGCCGCCGGTGGCGGCGCGGGGCGCACCGTACGCACGCCCAGCGGCAGCCGGTCCACCAGCGGCTGCTGCGCCATCCGCGCGCGGGTCCGCTCACCGACATTCGACGTGCCGTTGCGCCGGTCGAACCGCTCGGCCAGCTCCAGCGCCTCCTTACGCGCGTGCCCGGCGAGTTCCCCCGCGGTCCAGGACCGCCCGGCCGGCCCCGGCACCCGCTGTCCGGCGAGTCCCAGCCCGGTCAGCCGGTCCATCAGCAGCGCCACCACGGCCAGGAAGTCCAGCCGGCTGCGCGGATGCCCGGTGTCCGTGAAGTACGCCGGACGCTCGGCGAGCAGCTCCAGGCCGCGCGCCTCGTTGCCGGTCAGCGCGCAGAACTCCACATGGTCGGCGTACGCGCCGCGCATCGACTCCATCGGGCGGACGAGCCGGAAGCCCCGCAGATGGTGGGCGCGCGCCTCGTCCGCGCGCCCAAGGCGCAGCAGCGGAGCCAGCGAGGACGCCAGCACGGTGTGCGGTTCGTGCGCGCAGGCGAACTCGCCCTCCAGCACCGGCCGCCACAGTTCCAGCGCCTGCGCGTCCCGGCCGCGCGTGACCTGCCAGATGCCCTGCGCGTGCAGCTCGCACGCGTGGCAGTCGGCCATCGCGTCCCGGTCCGCGGCGAGCCACGCCGAGTACGCCCGCTCCGCGCGCGGCACGTCCCCGGTGTGCTCGGCCACACTGAACTCAGCGCTGTGCACGGCCCGTTCGGAGTGCCCGGCGAGCCGGTAGCGGTGCGCCATCTCGCCGAGCCACTTCTCGATCGAGGCGAGCGGGATGTGCGGCTGGTCCAGCATGCCCGCCGACATCCACTTGAAGACCCAGTGCAGCGAGTGCGCCTCGTACTCGTCGAAGTCCTCCGGCCGTTCGTCCCACATGCGCAGCAGCCGCGCGAACGGGACGAACATCTTGTCCTTCTCGGAGCTGTAGTTGTAGACCTTCAGCTGGTGTCCGAGCGCCTCGATCACGGCGAGCGGGATGTTCAGCAGCTCGGCCTCGGCGAGCAGCTGCTCCGCGCGCGCGTTGCGGGCCGGACCCTCCGGCCGCCCGGCGTTCTCCTCCAGCGCCCGGCGCAGCGCGTCGAGGTCGGTGATTCCGTCGATTCCGTCGCCGTCACCCATCAGCGATCACCCTCCCCGTGCGTGGACCCGCCGTGTGTGGCCCATTCCAGGAGGCCGATGAACGCCCGGTTCAGCAGCGCCGAGTCGGCCGGCCGGAGCGGGCGATGCGCCATCAGCAGGGCCTGCCCGTACAGCGACTCGGTGGCGGTGCCGATCAGTTCCGGGTCCTTCAGTGAACCGATGCGCCGGATCAGCGGGTTGAGATGGTTGAGCACCAGACGCGCGCGTGGCGCGCTGCCGCGCAGCGAGCCCAGGATGCCCGCCCACAGGTCGTCCGCCTGCTCCTCGGCCGCCGCGCGCGCCTGTTCGTGCCGGGCGGCCCGGTCGTCCAGGTGCAGCGCGGGCACCGACAGCGGGTGGAAGGCGCGCAGCACGACGTCGCAGTTCAGCGGGTCGAGCCGGGCCCGCGCGGCCGCCAGGAAGCCGGTCAGGGCCAGCTCCTCGCCCGGGTCGACCGCGTCCAGGTGCGCGGTCACGGTGTCCGCGTCCAGCTCGGCGACGACCGTCCCCGGCCGCACCGACGGCAGCGCCTCGACCAGCTCGCCGTCGTACGTGTAGCCGCCGTTGACGACCCCGACACCCTGCGCCGAGGCGATCGGCGCGACCTGCCGGTACTCCTCGACGGTCCGCGTGAAGTGCACCACCGGGTGCCGCTGCGCGAACTCCTCCAGGGACAGCTGCCCGTCGGTGGTCTCGAACGGCAGCCAGGGCAGCATCGTGCGCAGCATGCCGCGGTCGTGCCGGGCGAGGGACTTCACGCCCAGGTGGTGCACGGCGAGAAAGGCCGTCAGCCGCTCGGGATCACCGGCGGCGAGTCCCGTGAGCCACGAACGAATCCTCTCGCCGAGCGCCTCCCGCACGGCGGCCAGCGTCTCGTCCTCGTACAGCGACTCGCGCGAGGCCGTGGGCCGCAGGCTGTCGGTGTCCAGCACACACCGCACGAAGAACGCCCAGTCGGGGAGCAGCTGTTCGGCCCGCTCGGTCAGCAGCATGCCCTTCAGATGCACCCGGTGGGTCGCCCGCTGGGCGGGGCTCACGGCCGCGGGCAGCACGTACGCCACCCCGCGGATCCCGGCCGGCGGCACGTCCAGGTCGATCGAGTCCAGCGGCGCGAAACCGAACAGCTCGCGACAGTGCCGGGCCAGCGCCACCCGTCTGCTCGCCGGGCTCGGATACCGCCGGTCCCAGGGCGCGGGCAGCTCGGTGACCGGCTCCTCGCCCACCCGGACGTCGTACGGCAGCAGCGCGCCGAAGTCGCGGGCCAGGGTCAGCACCCGCTCCGGCGCCAGCCACTCGGCCGCTCCCGCGCGGGCGGTGAGATACACGGTGGTGCCCGGCTCGGGCCGCGCCGAGCCGTCCAGCGTGCGCACGGTGTACGAGCCGTCGTCGCGCGCGATCCACTCCACCGGCGGCGTGCCGGGCGTACGGGCGCTGCGGCTGACCACCCGGATCCGCTCGGCGACCAGGAAACAGGCGAGCAGACCGATGCCGAACTGGCCGAGGAAGTCCGAGCGGGCCTCCCGCAGGCTCTCGGCGCGCTTGGAGCTGCGCCCGATGGTGGCCAGCAGTTCGTGCACGTCCGCCTCGGTGAGGCCGACGCCGCTGTCCTCCACCCGCAGGCCGCCGTCCACCGGGTGCAGCCGGATCAGCGCCGGAGCGTCCGGCTGTTCGGCCCGCCGCGCGGTGACGGCGTCGACGGCGTTCTGCAGCAGCTCGCGCAGATAGACCTTGGGACTGGAGTAGAGGTGATGGGAGAGCAGGTCCACCAGGCCGCGCAGGTCGACCTGGAAGGTGTGAGGTGAGTGAGGTGACTGGGATGCCTGGGCTGACTGTGAGGTCTGGGAGTCCATCGTCACTGCGCCGGAGGGGGGCGTGCGTGCGGCGCGGGGTCGGGCGGTCCCGGCGGGGCGGTGACCGCGAAGGATGGCCGGAGCGCGCCATCCTAGAGCCGGATCATCCCACCTGACCAGGGGTTTCCCGGATGTTAACGGCCGTTCGGCCGAATCCGCAGGGCAGCACCACCATGTTCCGCGGGGCGGGGTCTACGGCATTGTCAGTGCCGTGGTGTGCAATGGATCTCGTGCCCGCACTGGAAGAACCACTGAAGCAGCCACTGAAGTCAGTGCTCGGCCCCGCCACCGCGAAGGTGATGGCCGAGCACCTCGGCCTGCACACCGTCGGCGACCTCCTCCACCACTACCCGCGCAGATACGAGGAGCGCGGCCAGCTCACCCATCTCGCCGACCTCCCCATGGACGAGCACGTCACGGTGGTCGCCCAGGTGGCCGACGCCCGGCTGCACACCTTCGCCTCCGCCAAGGCCCCCCGCGGCAAGGGCCAGCGCCTGGAGGTCACGATCACCGACGGCAGTGGCAGGCTCCAGCTGGTCTTCTTCGGCAACGGCGTCCACAAACCCCACAAGGAGCTGCTGCCGGGCACACGCGCGATGTTCGCCGGCAAGGTCTCCGTCTTCAACCGCCGCCTCCAACTCGCCCATCCGGCCTACGAGTTGCTCCGAGGCGACAGCGACGAGACGGTCGAGAGCTGGGCCGGCGCCCTGATCCCCATCTACCCCGCCACGGCCAAACTGGAGTCCTGGAAGATCGGCAAGGCGGTCCAGACGGTCCTGCCCACCGCCCAGGAGGCCCTCGACCCGCTGCCGCCGTCCCTCCGCGAGGGCCGCGCCCTGGTCCCCCTCCCCGAGGCCATCCTCAAGATCCACCGCCCTCACACCAAGGCCGACATCGCGGACGCCCGCGCCCGCCTGAAGTGGGACGAGGCCTTCGTCCTCCAGGTCGCCCTGGCCCGCCGCCGCCACGCGGACGCCCAGCTCCCGGCCGTCCCCCGCCGCCCGAAGCCCGACGGCCTCCTCGCGGCCTTCGACGACCGCCTGCCCTTCACCCTCACCGAGGGCCAGCGGAAGGTCTCCAAGGAGATCTTCGACGACCTCGCCACGGAACACCCGATGCACCGTCTGCTGCAGGGCGAGGTCGGATCGGGCAAGGCCCAGCCTCTTGACTCGCTCGTGCTGACACCCGTCGGTTTCCGCCGTATGGGGGACTTGAGGGTGGGAGACGAGGTTGTCGTGCCGAACGGCGAGATCTCGCTGATCGATGGTGTCTTTCCCCAAGGGGATCGTGATGTCTGGCGGCTGATCCTTTCCGATGGGAGTTCGGTCGAGTGCGACGACGAGCATCTCTGGATTGTCGGTACGAGTCGCGGGTGGCAGCGTGGCCAGGCCCCCGATGTCATGACGACTCGGGAGATCCGCCTCGACCTGTTCGAGGCGAACGGAGACTCGAAGTGGTACCTCCCGGCGGCCACCCCGGTTGATCTGGGAGACGATTCCGGACTGCCCCTCGATCCGCACCTGTTCGGTCTCCTTCTTGGAGACGGCTCATACCGGCACAACCTGCGTCACACCACCGTGGACGACGAGATCCGTGACGCGACACATCGTGCCGGGGGCGTACGAAATCCTGTGATCCAAACGCTGCGAGACCTGGGTCTTCGGGATGAGTCCGCGCATGGAGAATTCGTTCCCGAGGAATTCAAGAACACCTCGATCAAGAACCGGCATGCTCTGTTGCAAGGGCTCCTGGATGCCAATGGCACCGTCGGGAAAGACGGCTTGAGTATCTCGCTCTGCTCGGCTTCGCGCAGACTCGCTGATGATGTCGCCTGGCTGGTCCGCTCACTCGGTGGCCGGGCACAAGTACTTCCGAAGAAGGCCGCGTTCAACGTCTCGGTGGTCATGCCCGAGGAATACGCGCCGTTCAGGCTCGCCCGCAAAGTCGAGCGGGTCCGTCCGCGCCCCGAGTACAACGCCTTTCGGCGAGGAATCCGTGCCGTGGAGTACGTGGGGCGCAAACCCGTCCAGTGCATCAGCGTCGCGCACCCCAGCCACGCTTATGTGACCGACAACTTCACGGTGACCCACAACACGATGGTGGCCCTGCGCGCCATGCTCGCCGTGGTCGACGCCGGCGGGCAGGCGGCCATGCTCGCGCCCACCGAGGTCCTCGCCCAGCAGCACCACCGCTCGATCACCGAGATGATGGGCGAGCTGGCCGAGGGCGGCATGCTGGGCGGCGCCGAGCACGCCACCAAGGTCGTGCTGCTCACCGGCTCCATGGGCGCCGCCGCCCGCCGCCAGGCCCTGCTGGACCTGGTCACCGGCGAGGCCGGCATCGTCATCGGCACCCACGCCCTGATCGAGGACAAGATCCAGTTCGATGACCTCGGCCTGGTCGTGGTCGACGAACAGCACCGCTTCGGCGTGGAGCAGCGAGACGCGCTGCGCGGCAAGGGCAAACAGCCGCCCCACCTCCTGGTCATGACGGCCACCCCCATCCCGCGCACGGTCGCCATGACGGTCTTCGGCGACCTGGAGACCTCCGTGCTCGACCAGCTCCCGGCCGGCCGCTCCCCGATCGCCAGCCATGTCGTCCCCGCCGCCGACAAGCCCCACTTCCTCGCCCGCGCCTGGGAGCGGATCCGGGAAGAGGTGGCGAACGGCCATCAGGCGTACGTCGTCTGCCCCCGCATCGGTGACGACATCGATGAGGCCGCCGACCAGAAGAAGGCGAAGAAGTCCCCGGAGGACGAGGCCGAGAAGCGTCCTCCCCTGGCCGTCCTCGACGTGGCGGAGCAGTTGGCGAAGGGCCCCCTCCAGGGCCTGAAGGTCGAGGTCCTCCACGGCCGTATGCACCCCGACGACAAGGACGCGGTGATGCGCCGCTTCGCGGCCGGCGAGACGGACGTCCTGGTCGCCACGACCGTGATCGAGGTGGGCGTCAACGTTCCCAACGCCACCGCCATGGTGATCATGGACGCCGACCGCTTCGGTGTCTCCCAGCTCCACCAGCTCCGCGGCCGCGTCGGCCGTGGCTCGGCCCCCGGTCTGTGCCTCCTGGTCAGCGAGATGCCCGAGGCCAGCGCCGCCCGTCAGCGCCTGAACGCCGTCGCCTCCACCCTCGACGGCTTCGAGCTCTCCCGCATCGACCTCGAACAGCGCCGCGAGGGCGACGTCCTCGGCCAGGCCCAGTCCGGCGCCCGCACCAGCCTGCGCGTCCTGGCGGTCATCGAGGACGAGGAGGTCATCGCGGAGGCGAGGGAGGAGGCGACGGCGGTGGTGACGGCGGATCCGGAGCTGCAGCGTCTGCCGGGTCTGCGTACGGCTCTGGACGCCCTCCTGGACGAAGAAAGAGAGCAGTACTTGGAAAAGGGGTGAACTGGTTCTTGCGCAGGGGCGCGGGGCAGCATGGGACATGCGGCCACCGCCGCGATGGAGGTCCCCCACTCGATCGAAGCCGAGAGCGGGGGAGCGACCGGTCACAATGAACCGTAAAGCCGCCACGACGAAGGACCCCACATGACCCGCGTGATCGCCGGCCTGGCCGGCGGACGGCGCCTCTCGGTACCGCCCGGCACCGGAACCCGGCCGACATCAGACCGCGCACGTGAAGGTCTCTTCTCCACCTGGCAGGCGCTGCTCGGCGGTCCCCTCGAAGGTGAACGAGTCCTCGACCTCTACGCGGGCTCGGGTGCCGTAGGCCTGGAGGCCCTCTCCCGGGGCGCGAGCCACACCCTGCTCGTCGAGGCCGACGCCCGCGCGGCGAAGACCGTGCGCGACAACGTGAAGAACCTGGGCCTCCCCGGCGCCGAGGTGAGAACGGGCAAAGCGGAACAGATCATCCAGACGGCGGCGCCGACGGAGCCGTACGACATCGTCTTCCTCGACCCCCCGTACGCCGTCACAGATGACGATCTTCGCGAGATTCTCCTCACACTCCGCTCGTTGGGCTGGCTCGCGAAGGACGCGCTGGTCACCGTGGAGCGCAGCACCAGAGGCGGCGCATTCCACTGGCCGGACGGTTTCGAGGCCCTGCGGTCCCGTCGCTACGGCGAGGGAACGTTTTGGTACGGTCGCGCCGCCGCTACGTGCGAAGACGCACAATGACCGGACCGGAGAGCGAGGGATCACAAGTGCGCCGCGCCGTCTGTCCCGGGTCGTTCGACCCGATCACCAACGGACATCTCGACATCATTGGCCGCGCCTCCCGTCTGTACGACGAGGTCTACGTCGCGGTGATGATCAACAAGTCCAAGAAGGGCCTGTTCGAGATCGAGGAGCGGATCGAGCTGATCCGCGAGGTCACCGCCGACTACGCCAACGTCCGCGTCGAGGCCTTCCACGGCCTCCTCGTCGACTTCTGCAAGCAGCGCGACATTCCTGCGATCGTCAAGGGTCTGCGCGCCGTCAGCGACTTCGACTACGAACTGCAGATGGCGCAGATGAACATGGGCCTCACCGGCGTCGAAACGCTCTTCGTGCCCACCAACCCCACCTACAGCTTCCTCTCCTCCTCCCTGGTCAAGGAGGTCGCGGCCTGGGGCGGAGACGTCTCCCACCTGGTGCCCGCCCCGGTGCTGGAGGCCCTGAACAAGCGCCTGCGCAAGGACTGATGGGGCTACAGTCGTCCCGTCCGTCTCCAACCCGGCTGTAGAGAGTGGCGAGCACAGGTGGACGTGCAGAAGAAGCTCGACGAGATCGTCTCCGCGGTCTCAGGCGCCCGGTCCATGCCCATGTCGGCGTCCTGCGTGGTCAACCGCGCCGAGCTGCTCGCGATGCTGGAAGAGGTGCGCCAGGCCCTGCCCGGCTCCCTCGCGCAGGCGCAGGAGCTGATCGGCGGCCGTGAGCAGATGGTCGAGCAGGCACGCCAGGAGGCCGAGCGGATCATCGAGAACGCGCATGCCGAGCGCGGTTCGCTGATCTCCGACACCGAGGTCGCCCGCCGCTCCCAGGGCGAGGCCGAGCGGATCGTCGCCGAGGCCCGCCAGGAGGCCGAGGAGGTCCGCGCCGAGGCCGACGACTACGTCGACTCCAAGCTCGCCAACTTCGAGGTCGTCCTCACCAAGACCCTGGGCTCGGTCGGCCGCGGCCGCGAGAAGCTGCTCGGCACCGGCCCCGGTCTGGACGAGAACGGCTACGAAGACGAGGACGCCCCCGAGCGCAGCCACGACCCGCAGACCCTGCGCCAGACCGCCGACCAGTACGTCGACGCCAAGCTGGGCGCCTTTGAGGCGGTCCTCGCCAAGACCCTGGAGGCCGTCGGCCGCGGCCGGCAGAAGCTGCACGGCCGTACCGCCACGGACGACCTCGGTGCCCTCGCCGACGACCCCACGACCTTCCAGCACTCCAGCGACGCCGACTACCTCGCCGACCTCGCCGCCCTCGCGGAGCAGGACACCCCGGCCGAGCGCACGGCCCAGCCGGCGCAGCAACAGCCGCAGCAGCCGTCGTACGAGCCACAGCCCGCCTACGGCTACGACCAGCAGCAGCCGGACCCCTACGGGAGCTTCCCGCAGCAGCCCGCCGCCTACGCCCAGCAGGACCCCTACGGCTACCAGCAGGCGGACCCCTACGCCTACCAGGGTGCCTATGACCCCCAGCAGGCCGCCTACGACCCGCAGCAGGTCCAGCAGCAGCCCCACCAGCACCAGCCGCAGCAGGGCTACGCTCTCGACGAGACCAGCCTCTTCGACACCAGCATGATCAGCGCGGAGCAGCTCAGGGCGTACGAGCAGGGCCGGGGACTGTAGGGCGCGGCCGCGCGCGATCGTCGCCCGCTGACCACCGGCGACCACCGCCGACCACCGGATTGGGCCGAGAGCGAAAGGTCCAGTATCCTGGCTCTTCGGTCGCGCGTACGTCCGCGATCACCGCTGCCCTCGGCATCGACGGGCGGCGGCCCTCCGAGCTCGAAGATCGAAAGCAGGAATGGCTTCCAACGCCCGCCTCGACCACCGCAACCCTCTCGTGTTCGACACACACGAGCTGGGTCGGCGTCCTGGCGCGCTGCAGCGCCTGACCCGCATGATCGACGCTCCCGCCGATCTCGGCATCCAGGGAGTCATCGGAGTGCCGGAAGGCGCCCCGGTGGAGCTCGAACTCCGACTTGAGTCGGTCATGGAAGGGGTGCTCGTCACAGGCACCGCCCGTGCACAGGCCGAGGGGGAGTGCGTAAGGTGTCTGGAGCCGGTCGGGCTGGAGCTCGAAGCGGACTTCCAGGAACTGTTCTCGTACCCTGACGCCGACGACCGGGGCCGCGTGATCGCGGAACCGGGCGACGACGCCGAGGACGACGAGGACAGGTTCTTCCTCGAGGACGGACTGTTCGACCTCGAACCTCTGCTGCGCGATGCGGTGGTGCTCGCACTGCCGATGCAGCCGGTGTGCCAGGAAGACTGCCCGGGCCTGTGCTCCGAGTGCGGAGCGCGGCTCGCGGACGACCCGGACCACCATCACGACGCCGTCGACATCCGTTGGGCGGCTTTGCAGGGACTCGCCGGTTCCATGAAGGACGGCGAGAAGGACGAGATGAGCGGCGCCGAAGCGGAAGCGGGCGTCGACGAGAAGCAGGAGAAGTAGCCGTGGCTGTTCCGAAGCGGAAGATGTCGCGCAGCAACACGCGCCACCGCCGGTCGCAGTGGAAGGCTGCGGTCCCCACCCTGGTTGCGTGCGAGCGCTGCCACGAGCCCAAGCAGCAGCACATCGCGTGCCCGTCTTGCGGCACCTACAACAAGCGCCAGGTCCTCGAAGTCTGAGCGGCTGGTGAGAGGCACCGTGTCCACGCCAAAGAAGAACGCATCGGACAATACGGCCTCGTCCCACACGCTTCTGGAAGGGCGGCTCGGCTATCAGGTCGAGTCCGCCCTTCTGGTGCGTGCGCTGACCCACCGTTCCTACGCATACGAGAACGGCGGTCTGCCGACGAACGAGCGGCTGGAGTTCCTCGGGGACTCCGTGCTCGGTCTCGTCGTCACGGACACGCTGTACCGCACCCACCCCGACCTGCCCGAGGGCCAGCTGGCCAAGCTGCGGGCCGCGGTGGTCAACTCGCGTGCGCTGGCGGAGGTCGGCCGCGGCCTCGACCTGGGCTCCTTCATCCGGCTCGGCCGTGGTGAAGAGGGCACGGGCGGCCGGGACAAGGCGTCCATCCTCGCCGACACCCTGGAAGCGGTGATCGGCGCGGTCTATCTCGACCAGGGCCTCGACTCGGCGTCCGAGCTGGTGCACCGGCTCTTCGACCCGCTGATCGAGAAGTCCTCGAACCTCGGAGCCGGCCTGGACTGGAAGACGTCCCTCCAGGAGCTGACCGCGATCGAAGGGCTCGGTGTGCCCGAGTACCTCGTCACGGAGACCGGCCCCGACCACGAGAAGACCTTCACTGCTGCCGCCCGCGTCGGAGGCGTCTCGTACGGCACCGGCACCGGCCGCAGCAAGAAGGAGGCGGAGCAGCAGGCAGCCGAGTCCGCCTGGCGGGCCATCAAGGCCGCCGCGGACGAGCGCGCCAAGTCGGCCAAGGAAGCGGCCACCCAGGCCGCCAAGGCCGGCGATGCGGCTCCGGAGGCCGGCGACCCGTCGTCCGCTCCTGCCTGACCCGACAGCAGTACCAGCAGTACCGAGCGCCCGCCCCGCGGTTCCCGACGGGGCGGGCGCTCGCTCATCCACCGCTCTGTACGGGGGTCCCGATGCCCGAGTTGCCCGAGGTCGAGGTCGTCCGGCGCGGCCTTGCGCGTTGGGTCGCCCATCGCACCGTCGCCGAGGTCGAGGTGCTGCACCCGCGTGCCGTGCGCCGGCACATCGCGGGTGCCGACGACTTCGCGCACCGGCTCAAGGGCCACCACATCGGCACCCCCAGCCGCCGCGGCAAGTACCTGTGGCTGCCGCTGGAGGAGACGAACCAGTCCGTCCTCGCCCACCTCGGTATGAGCGGCCAGCTGCTGGTGCAGCCCCATGAGACGCCGGACGAGAAGCACCTGCGCATCCGGGTCCGGTTCGCCGACTCCCTCGGCACCGAACTCCGCTTCGTCGACCAACGCACCTTCGGCGGGCTGTCGTTGCACGACAACACCCCCGACGGCCTGCCCGACGTCATCGCGCACATCGCCCGCGACCCCCTCGATCCGCTGTTCGACGACGAGGCCTTCCACCAGGCGCTCCGCCGCAAGCGGACCACGATCAAGAGGGCCCTGCTGGACCAGTCGCTGATCAGCGGGGTCGGCAACATCTACGCGGACGAGGCGCTGTGGCGCGCCCGCATCCACTACGAGCGCCCGACGGCGAACTTCACCCGCCCGGTCACGACCGGACTCCTCGGCCACGTCCGGGACGTGATGAACGCGGCCCTCGACGTCGGCGGCACCAGCTTCGACAGCCTGTACGTCAACGTGAACGGCGAGTCGGGCTACTTCGACCGCTCCCTCGACGCGTACGGCCGTGAGGGCGAGCCCTGCGGGCGGTGCGGCACGCCGATCCGCCGCCGCCCCTGGATGAACCGGTCCAGCTACTTCTGCCCGCGGTGTCAGAGGGCGCCGCGCGTCTCGTCGTAACGCGCGCGTGCCGCGAGGACGTCGTCCATGGCGCCCTCCACGCAGTGGATGAGCGCCAGCAGACGCTCGGCGACCTGGCGGCCCAGGGGGGTCAGTTCGTAGTCCACGCGCGGCGGGTTGGTCGGCTGTGCCTCGCGGCGCACCAGGCCGTCGCGCTCCAGCGCGTGCAGCGTCTGGGACAGCATCTTCTCGCTCACCCCGTCGACCCGGCGGCGCAGCTCGTTGAAGCGCAGCGAGCCCTCGTACAGCGCGCCGAGCGTCAGTCCGCCCCAGCGGCCCGTGACGTGCTCCAGCGTGCCGCGGGACGGGCAGGCCTTGGCGAAGACGTCGTAGGCGAGGTCGTCGTATGCCTGGTCGTCGTGGTCCTGGGTGGTGGAGGTCATACCGGCGGTCATGTCCTTGAGGATACGCGTACACAGCGCTAACCACCAGGTTGCACTATCTATAAGTTAGTGCTTTTCTTTGGTTACTGCTTTTGAGCTGCCCACTTGAGGAGTCTCTGTGACCACCCCTGTCGTTTCCATCGCCTACCACTCCGGCTTCGGCCACACCGCCGTCCTCGCCGAGGCCGTCCGCGCCGGTGCCGTCGAGGCGGGTGCCGAGGTGCACCTGATCAAGGTCGACGAGATCACCGACGAGCAGTGGGAGACGCTGGACCGCTCCGACGCGATCGTCTTCGGCTCGCCCACCTACATGGGCACCGCCTCCGGCGCCTTCCACGTCTTCGCCGAGGGCACCTCCAACCGCTGGTACACCCGGGCCTGGCAGGACAAGCTGGCCGCCGGCTTCACCAACTCGGCCTCCAAGAGCGGCGACAAGCTGCACACCCTGCAGTTCTTCCAGACACTCGCCGCCCAGCACGGCATGCACTGGGTCAACCTCGGCCTGCTCCCCGGCTGGAACTCCAGCACCGCCTCCGAGAACGACCTCAACCGCCTCGGCTTCTTCTCCGGCGCCGCCGCGCAGAGCAACAACGACCAGGGCGCCGAGGCCGTCCACAAGGCCGACATCGCCACCGCCGAGCACCTGGGCCGCCGGGTGACGGAGACGGCACGGGTGTTCACGCAGGGGCGGCTCGCGGCGTGACGCCGCGCTGAGCGCCGGGCAGAAAAGCGGGGGACGTGCGCCTGCCTGGCTGCGTACAGTCCTCGCATGCCCGAGCTGCAGTCGCTCAGTCCGGATCACGGCCCCGCTCTTCTCGCCTTCGAGCGGGAGAACCGGGCCTACTTCGCCGCGTCCGTCCCGGATCGGGGCGAGGAGTACTTCGCCCGGTTCGAGGAGCGGCTGCGCGCACTGCTCGCCGAGCAGGCCGCGGGCGACTGCTTCTTCCATGTGGTGACCGGCGCCGACGGCGAGGTCCTGGGGCGGGTCAACCTCTACGAGGTGGCGGACGGGAGTGCCGAGCTCGGGTACCGGGTCGCGGAGCGTGCCGCCGGCCAGGGGCTCGCCACCTGGGCCGCGCGGGAGATGTGTGCCCGGGCCGGCGAGCGGTACGGGCTCACCGTCCTCACCGCCAGGACCACCCTCGACAACGCGGCCTCGCGGGCCGTGCTGGCCCGCACCGGCTTCACCGTCGTCGGCGGGACCCGGCTCAACGGCCGCCCCGGACTGTCGTACCGCAGGAGTCTCTGAGCGTCAGTAGCCGAAGTCCTGTGTCCACCAGGGCCCGCCCGGGCCGAGGTGGACGCCGACGCCGAGGGTCTTGAAGTCGCAGTTCAGGATGTTGGCCTTGTGGCCGGGGCTGTTCATCCAGGCCTGCATCACGGCGGCTGCGTCGGCCTGGCCGCGGGCTATGTTCTCGCCGCCGAGGTTGGTGATGCCGGCCGCCGCGGCCCGGTCCCAGGGCGACTTGCCGTCCGGGTCGGTGTGGTCGAAGAAGCCCCGCGCGGCCATGTCGTCGCTGAACGACTCGGCCAGCTTGGTCAGCGCGGAGTTGGCGGCCAGCGGGGTGCATCCGACCTTCGCCCGCTCCTGGTTGACGAGCCCCAGCACCTCGGCCTCGGCCGCGTTCGCCGCCGGCACCGCCATCGGCGCGGAACCCGCCCTGGGCGTCGTGCTCGCGCTGCCCGTCGTACGCGACGGGGTGCTCCGCGCCTTGCCGGACGACGCCGAAGACGGCGTCGGCTTCTCGCTCGCCGTCTTGGACGGGGCGGGCGTGGGGGAGGCCGACTCCGTGTTCGAGGCGGAGGCGGTCTGGCTCGGGGACTCCGGGGTCGCGGTGTCCTGGCCGGTGCCGACGCCACCCTCCTGTCTGTCGGCGCTGCCCGAGGTGCCGCCCTGCTCGACGGCCGTGTTGCTCGGCGTGTCCACCGCCTGCACCGTGTCGCCGCCGGTGGTGTGCGAGTCACCGCCGAGCTTGTAGTTCTGCAGCCCCGGCACCACACCCGAGGCCACCGCTGCCGTACCGAGGGCGAAGGCGGCGGACACCCCGATCAGGCCCGTGCGCACCGGCTTCGAGCCCTTCCTCCGGCGCCGCCGACCGGGGGAGGGGGCGCCGTCCGGAGTGAAGCCGCCGCCACCGGGACCGCCCGGGCCGCCCCCGAAGCCGGCCGGGCCCCCGTCCTCGGCCGCGAACAGATAGGCGTGGGCCTTGGCGGTCTCACGGGCGTAGGCCAGCGGCTGCAGACCGGTCGACGCGGGGTGGATCTCCGGGTTCAGATACGGTGCGATGCCCCTGGGCGCCCGGCCACCGCCGTACGAGTCCTGCCTGGGGGCGGGCACGTGCGGGTACGCGTCCCGCCCGGGAGGCAGTTCCCGCGGGTACGGGGAGAAGTCCTGTCCGGGGGGCAGCTCACGCCGGTACGTGTACGAGTCGCGCCCGGGAGGGAGCTCCCGCGGGTACGGGGAGAAGTCCTGTCCGGGGGGCAGCTCACGCCGATACGTGTACGAGTCCCGCCCGGGGGGCAGCTCACGCCGGTACGCGTCCTGTCCGGGGGGCAGTTCACGCGCGAACGAGTGCCGTGCGGGTGGCAGCTCAGGCGCGTACGAGTCCCGCGCGTACGAGTCCTGCGGGGCGCCGCCTGCGTCGGCGGAGCGCTGCGTGCGTATGTCCCCCGTGGCGCGGCCCCTGGCGGCGCGGCCGGCGGCGGAACGTCGGTGGCGTCCCATGTCCTGGCCCTCTTCCTCGTCCTCGCGGTCGACCGGCGCCTGCGCGGCGAGTGACTCCCCTTGGCCAACCAGGCCCACTCGATCGAGTGAGTTTCATATGAGATTCATTGGGTCGGGACGGTACCCCATGCCGCTTCGGGACGATGTGTCCTGAGCGACACCGGCCGGTTAGGTTGCACCCATGAGCGAAGAAGTACGACTGGTCGCCTGGGTGCGCGGACGCGTGCAAGGTGTGGGTTTTCGCTGGTTCACGCGTGCCAAGGCACTGGAGATCGGCGGCCTGAGTGGTTTTGCTCTCAATTTGGCCGACGGTCGCGTCCAGGTGGTCGCCGAGGGGCCGCGCGAGGGCTGCGAAGGGCTCCTGGGGTGGCTCGAGGGTGACGACACGCCCGGACGTGTGGACGGAGTCACCGAGATCTGGGACACACCCCGCGGCGGCTACGACGGCTTCGCGATCCGCTGACCCCGTTCTGTAAAGCCGCGCAGGCCGACGCGCGGCAAGTTGCCGGGGGCACCTGCATGAAGCAGAAACTACCTGGTGGTTGCCAACAACGGCCCGGCGTGGCAGGCTCCGCTGGTACAGCTGATCGTCACGCCCTGAGGGTCCCGGATGACTTGCAGCGCCGCCGCTTTTCCGGCCGCGCGCCCCGGTTTGCCCGCCAATACAGGGCGTGATCGTGTTGACCGTCAAACTTTTTGGTGAGACGCTGAAAGCCCCGCGCACCTTAGCTGTTTGGCATGGAGCAACAGCAGAGCAACACCCGGATGTGCCAAGCACCGCGGGTGCGAATCCCTCACGACCCACACCGCATCGGTCGGTCACTCAGTGTGGAGGACCATCCATCATGGCAAAGGCGCTTCTCGGTTACGTCGGCGGCTCCGACCCTCGACTCCTCGCCGAGATGCGACGGCTGCAGCAGCGTGTCCAGGACCTTGAATCCGAGCTCGTACGGATCCAGGCGGAGAATGACGCGCTGACGGCTGCCGCCTCTCAGGACAGGATCATGGAGAGCATCGACGCACACCAGGCGGAGCCTGCGCTCACCTGATCACTGCATCGCTCCACGACAGCAGTCGCAGCGATCGGGCTGCCGTATCAACCGCTCAGTTGATCGGGCGACCGAAACCCGGTCGTCAGAGTTGCAAGGGACGCTTCGGCGTCCCTTCTTTCTTTGTCCTGCGCATCCTTTCACCCTCTTTAACGTACGGTGTGCCCTGCATGTTCATTGGCGAAACCGCGCGGTTGCGAGGGTTCATGGAGTGAGATAGCGGCGCCCGGTAGAGTCCAGCGGCGTGCACCTCAAGGCCCTGACCCTGCGCGGGTTCAAGTCGTTCGCGTCGGCGACCACGCTCCGGTTCGAACCGGGCATCACGTGTGTCGTCGGACCCAACGGCTCGGGCAAGTCCAATGTCGTGGACGCGCTCAGCTGGGTCATGGGCGAACAGGGCGCCAAGTCCCTGCGCGGCGGCAAGATGGAGGACGTCATCTTCGCCGGCACCACCGGCCGCCCCCCGCTGGGCCGCGCCGAGGTGTCCTTGACCATCGACAACTCCGACGGGGCGCTGCCCATCGAGTACGCCGAGGTCACCATCACGCGGATCATGTTCCGCAACGGCGGCAGCGAGTACCAGATCAACGGCGACACCTGCCGCCTGCTGGACATCCAGGAGCTGTTGAGCGACTCGGGTATCGGCCGAGAGATGCACGTCATCGTCGGCCAGGGCCAGCTCGACTCCGTCCTGCACGCGGATCCGATGGGCCGCAGGGCCTTCATCGAAGAGGCCGCGGGTGTGCTGAAGCACCGCAAGCGCAAGGAGAAGGCCCTCCGCAAGCTCGACGCGATGCAGGCCAACCTCGCACGCGTGCAGGACCTGACGGACGAGCTACGGCGCCAGCTCAAGCCCCTGGGCCGACAGGCCGCCGTGGCCCGCAGGGCCGCCGTCATCCAGGCGGACCTGCGCGACGCCCGGCTCCGCCTCCTCGCCGACGATCTCGTACGACTGCGTCAGGCGCTGCAGACCGAGGTCGCCGACGAGGCCGCCCTCAAGGAACGCAAGGAAGCCGCCGAGCAGGAGCTGAAGAAGGCACTCCAGCGCGAGGCCCTGCTGGAGGACGAGGTACGACAGCTCACGCCCCGCCTGCAGCGCGCCCAGCAGACCTGGTACGAGCTGTCCCAGCTGGCCGAACGCGTCCGCGGCACGGTCTCGCTGGCCGACGCACGCGTCAAGAGCGCGACATCCGCGCCCCCCGACGAACGCCGGGGCCGAGACCCCGAGGACCTGGAGCGCGAGGCCGCCCGCATCCGCGAGCAGGAGGCCGAGCTGGAGGCGGCCCTGGAGGCGGCCGAGCGCGCCCTCGACGACACCGTCGCCCACCGCGCCGAACTGGAGCGGGAGCTGGCCGTCGAGGAGCGCCGCCTCAAGGACGTCGCCCGCGCCATCGCCGACCGCCGCGAGGGCCTGGCCCGCCTGAACGGCCAGGTCAACGCGGCCCGCTCGCGCGCCGCCTCCGCCCAGGCCGAGATCGACCGCCTGGCCACGGCCCGCGACGAGGCACAGGAGCGCGCCACCCGGGCCCAGGAGGAGTACGAGACGCTCAAGGCCGAGGTCGACGGCCTCGACGCGGACGACGCGGACCTGGCCGAGCGGCACGATGCGGCCAAGCGACGGCTGGCGGAGGCGGAAGCGGCACTGAGCGCGGCGCGGGAGGCGGCCACCGCGGCCGAACGCAGCCGCGCCGCCACCCAGGCCCGCCACGAGGCGCTGGCGCTGGGCCTCAGACGAAAGGACGGCACCGGGATACTGCTGGGCGCACGGGACCGGCTGACCGGAGTCCTCGGCCCGGCGGCGGAACTGCTGACGGTCACCCCCGGCTACGAAGTGCCGCTGGCGGCAGCCTTCGGCGCGGCGGCGGACGCGATCGCCGTATCGACTCCGGCATCAGCGGCAGAAGCGATCCGCCTGCTGCGCAAGCAGGACGGGGGAAGGGCGGCGCTGCTTCTTGCGGGCGCCCCGGAGGGCGCACCCGCAAGGGGCGCGGGGCAGCCGCACCGTGCGGCTCCGCCGCCGGACGCGGCCGGCCACAACGAACCCGCGGACGCCGGACCGTCCGGCAGCCCCCTCCCCGCCGAGCGCCTTCTCGCCGCTGACCTGGTCCGCGGCCCCGCCGACCTCATGCCCGCCGTACGCCGCCTCCTGCACGGCATGGTCGTCGTGGACACCCTCGAGGACGCCGAGGACCTCGTCTACGCGCACCCGGAACTCACTGCCGTAACCGCCGAAGGCGACCTCCTCGGCGCCCACTTCGCGCACGGCGGATCGGCCGGCGCACCGAGCCTGCTGGAGGTGCAGGCCTCCGTCGACGAGGCCGCGGCCGAGCTGGCCGAGCTGGCGGTCCGCTGCGAGGGCCTGGCCGAGGCACAGCACACGGCGGCCGAGCACCGCGGGCAGGCCGCCGCCCTCGTGGAAGAACTCGGCGAGCGCCGCCGGGCCGCCGACCGGGAGAAGTCGGCCGTGGCCCAGCAACTCGGCAGGCTCGCCGGACAGGCGCGGGGTGCCGCCGGAGAGGCCGAGCGGTCCGCCGCGGCCGCCGCACGTGCGCAGGAGGCGCTGGACAAGGCCGTGCAGGAGGCCGAGGAACTGGCCGAGCGGCTGGCGGTGGCCGAGGAGATGCCCGTCGAGGAGGAGCCGGACACCTCCGCACGCGACCGGCTCGCCGCCGACGGCGCCAACGCCCGGCAGACCGAGATGGAGGCCCGGCTCCAGGTCCGTACCCACGAGGAGCGGGTCAAGGGGCTTGCCGGACGGGCCGACTCGCTCGACCGGGCCGCCCGCGCGGAGCGCGAGGCACGCACGCGTGCCGAGCAGCGTCGGGCCCGGCTGCGCCATGAGGCGGCCGTTGCCGAGGCTGTCGCCTTTGGCGCCCGGCAGTTGCTCGCGCACATCGAGGTGTCCCTCGCCCGCGCCGAGCAGGAACGCTCCGCCGCCGAGGCCGCGAAGGCCCGGCGGGAACAGGAGTTGACCACCGCACGCACCCAAGGACGCGACCTCAAGGCCGAGCTCGACAAACTCACCGACTCCGTGCACCGCGGCGAGGTACTCGGCGCCGAGAAGCGGCTGCGGATCGAGCAGCTGGAGAGCAAGGCGCTGGAGGAGCTGGGCGTGGAGCCGGCGGGGCTCGTGGAGGAGTACGGCCCGCACCAGCTGGTGCCGCCTTCGCCCCCGGCCGAGGGCGAGGTCCTGCCCGAGGACCCCGAGCACCCGCGCAACCAGCCGAGGCCCTTCCACCGGGCCGAGCAGGAGCGCCGGCTGAAGGCCGCCGAGCGGGCGTACCAGCAGCTCGGCAAGGTCAATCCGCTGGCGCTGGAGGAGTTCGCGGCGCTGGAGGAGAGGCACAAGTTCCTCAGCGAGCAGCTGGAGGACCTGAAGAAGACCCGCGCCGACCTGCTTCAGGTGGTGAAGGAGGTCGACGAGCGCGTCGAGCAGGTCTTCACCGAGGCCTACCGGGACACGGCCCGAGAGTTCGAGGGCGTCTTCAGCCGGCTCTTCCCGGGCGGCGAGGGGCGCCTCGTCCTGACCGATCCCGACAACATGCTCACCACCGGCGTGGACGTCGAGGCGCGTCCGCCGGGCAAGAAGGTGAAGCGGCTCTCCCTGCTGTCGGGCGGTGAACGCTCGCTGACGGCCGTCGCGCTGCTGGTATCGATCTTCAAGGCACGGCCGAGCCCGTTCTATGTCATGGACGAGGTCGAGGCGGCCCTGGACGACACCAACCTCCAGCGGCTGATCCGCATCATGCAGGAGTTGCAGGAGGCATCGCAGCTGATCGTGATCACGCACCAGAAGCGCACGATGGAGGTCGCCGACGCGCTCTACGGCGTGTCCATGCAGGGCGACGGTGTGTCCAAGGTCATTTCTCAGCGGCTTCGCTAGCCGATTCAAGATCAACTCCTCTTGTGTTCGAGAAGTGAACGCAAGCCGGTATAGGGAATATCTAGAAGCTCACAGTGGCTGAACTATTGACTTCGAAACTTGAAGGCATAGTCTCTGCAACGTTGCTTTTACCTTCAGGTGTGAGCGCAGTTCAGGTATGCGCCACTTGATCCTGACAGGGCTCGCCCCCCACCCCGGCAGCGTTGCCGTGGCCCGAGGAGATACACGTGACCAGCACAGCGCAGGCACCTCAGTCAGGAGCCAGGACGGCTCACCCCGAGCATCTCGGGCACGTCATCTTCATCGCGGCGGCCGCCGCCATGGGCGGTTTCCTCTTCGGTTACGACAGCTCCGTGATCAACGGCGCCGTCGAGGCCATCCGCGGCCGTTACGACATCGGATCCGCGGCCCTCGCCCAGGTCATCGCGATCGCCCTGATCGGCTGTGCCATCGGCGCCGCGACGGCAGGCCGCATAGCCGACCGCATCGGCCGTATCCGCTGTATGCAGATCGCCGCGGTCCTCTTCACCATCAGCGCCGTCGGCTCCGCGCTGCCCTTCGCGCTGTGGGACCTCGCCTTCTGGCGCATCGTCGGCGGCTTCGCCATCGGCATGGCCTCCGTCATCGGCCCGGCCTACATCGCCGAGGTCGCCCCGCCCGCCTACCGTGGCCGGCTCGGCTCCTTCCAGCAGGCCGCGATCGTCGTCGGTATCGCCATCTCCCAGCTGGTCAACTGGGGCCTGCTGAACGCCGCCGGGGGCAACCAGCGCGGCCACCTGATGGGCCTGGAGGCCTGGCAGGTCATGCTCGGCGTCATGGTCGTCCCGGCCGTCCTCTACGGCCTGCTCTCCTTCGCGATCCCCGAGTCCCCCCGCTTCCTGATCTCCGTCGGCAAGCGTGAGCGGGCCAAGGAGATCCTCACCGAGGTCGAGGGCCAGGGCGCCGACCTGGACGCCCGCGTCGCCGAGATCGAGCACGCGATGAAGAGCGAGCACAAGTCCACCTTCAAGGACCTGCTCGGTGGCGGCTTCTTCTTCAAGCCGATCGTCTGGATCGGTATCGGCCTGTCGGTCTTCCAGCAGTTCGTCGGCATCAACGTCGCGTTCTACTACTCCTCCACCCTGTGGCAGTCGGTCGGCGTCGACCCGACGGACTCGTTCTTCTACTCCTTCACGACGTCGATCATCAACATCATCGGCACCGTGATCGCGATGATCTTCGTGGACCGCATCGGCCGCAAGCCGCTCGCCCTCATCGGCTCGGTCGGCATGGCCGTCGGCCTCGCGCTGGAGGCCTGGGCGTTCAGCTCCCACCTGGTCGACGGCAAGCTCCCGGCGACCCAGGGCTGGGTCGCCCTGATCGCCGCCCATGTGTTCGTCCTCTTCTTCGCCCTGTCGTGGGGCGTGGTGGTCTGGGTCTTCCTCGGTGAGATGTTCCCGAACAAGATCCGCGCCGCCGCCCTGGGCGTGGCCGCCTCCGCGCAGTGGATCGCCAACTGGGCCATCACCGCGAGCTTCCCGTCGCTGGCCGACTGGAACCTCTCCGGCACGTACGTCATCTACACGATCTTCGCCGCGCTCTCCATCCCGTTCGTCCTGAAGTTCGTCAAGGAGACGAAGGGCAAGGCGCTGGAGGAGATGGGCTGAGGCCCGCAGACCCGAGGAGACGGGCCCAGACCCCGCTGCCCTTCTCCTCGTACCGTCCGCTGCCCCCGCTCGGCCACTGCCCGAGCGGGGGCAGCGGTCTGTTGTGGGCTCGTCCTCACCAGATGAGGACGCCACCGCCGATCTCCAGGGCCTGGTGCGCGCTCTCCTCGATGATCCGCAGGCGGGTCTCGATCCGATGCCGGTGCTCCTCCACCGTCCGCGGCCGGCCGGTGCCGTGCGCGACCGCGTCGAGACGGGTGCGCAGCAGGGCGACCTCGCGCAGGAACTCCGCCACGTCCCCGGCCTCCACGTAGAGGTCGCCCTCTGCCAGCAGGGGCAGGAATCGGGCGCCGAGCGCGCGCACGAACGCGTGTCCCCACACCGTCGTGCGCCACGACTCGAAGCCGGCGGACCGGCACACGTCGTCCGGCACGTCGAGTATCCGGATCTCTCCGTCCGGCTCGCGGACGAACACTTCCACCAACAGACTCATGACGGCAGTCCACCACCGCCGGCCCCGGCCGAACCACCGGTTGTCGCCGTGGCTCAGCCGCCCAGCTCCGGCAGCACCCGCTCCGCGAACAACCGCAGGCTGCGCCAGCCCTCCTCCAGTGGCATCCCGCCCGCCAGTGGATGCAGGACGAGGCTGTCCAGGCCCTGCGTCACGCACTGCTCCGGGGTGAGGATCCGGTACACGCCCTCCGCGCGCAGCTCCTCCACCGTCGCGGCCGCCGACTTCACGGCCGAGCGGATCTGCCCCGACTGCCAGGAGGCGTACGTCCGTGCCTCGTGCAGGAAATGCTCGCCGTACACGGCCCACGCCCGGTCCGGGTCCTCGGCGAGGTGCAGGAGCGGGGTCTCGGCGGGGGGCATCATCGTCCAGCCCTCGGTGCCGTACTCGGTGAGCTTCTCCTTGTAGTACGCCTCCAGCTCCGGCAGATGCGCGCTCGGGAAGAACGGCAGGCCGAGCCGGGCCGCGCGACGGGCGGCCGCCTTCGAGGAACCGCCGACCAGCAGGAGCGGGTGCGGGGCGGTGTACGGGCGCGGGGTGAGTCGTACCGTGCGGCCCTGGTACGTGAACGCGTCGCCGGACCAGGCCTTCAGCAGGGTCTCCAGCAGCTCGTCCTGGAGCCGGCCCCGGCGCTTCCAGTCCACGCCCAACAGGGCGTACTCCTCGGGCCGGTAGCCGATCCCGGCCACCGTCACCAGCCGCCCGCCGCTCAACAGGTCAAGTACGGCGATCTCCTCGGCCAGGCGCAGGGGGTCGTGCAGGGGACCGATCACCGCGGACACCGTCACCGCGATGTTCCGGGTCGCCCCGAACACCGCGCCCGCGAAGGCGAACGGCGACGGCAGCCAGTTGTTCTCGGCGCCGTGGTGCTCCTCGGTCTGCACGGTGCTGATCCCGTGCTCGTCCGCGTACCGAGCCATCTCCAGGGCGGCCCGGTAGCGGGCGGAGAGGGCGGCGGGGGAGGCGCCGGGAGCGACGAGGTTGAAACGGACGACCGTGACGGGCATGGGAAGTCCCCCTCCGGTGCGATGCGGTGGAGGGGGACGTTAGCTGACGTGGCGTCAGATTGCCATGGAGAGGCGGGAGACAGGCTCGCGGGACGACCGAAGCCGTACCGGCGCGGCCTCTTCGGCCGAGCCGCCCTACGCGTCGACGGCCGCGCGCTCCCCGGCCGGATCGGCCGCCCCGGTGGCGGACTCGGCCGGGCGGGCCACCGCCGGCTTCGGCAGGACCAGGTACAGCAGGCCCGAGATCACGATCGTGGCGACCCAGCCGAGGCCGTACTCGCCGATCACGTTGTTCTTCGCGAGCGGGCCGGTGAACCAGTCCGAGGTCGTGAACATCAGGCCCGAGACCAGGCCGATCGCCCAGGCGGCCACGGCCGCGGGGGAGAAGCCGCCCTTGTACCAGTAGGCGCTGGTGCGGGTCGTGTCCACCATGGCCCGGCCGTCGTACTCGGTACGGCGCAGCATGTCCGCGCCGAAGACGCCGACCCAGGCGGAGAAGGCGACCGCCAGCAGCGACAGGAAGGCGATGAAGGAGCCCATGAAGCTCGTCGCCACCAGCATCAGCACCCCGCCGAAGACCAGCGAGATCACGGCGTTCACCGAGACCGCCCAGTGCCGCGGCACCTTGAAACCGAGGGTCTGTGCGGTGAAGCCCGCCGAGTACATCGACATCGAGTTGATCAGCAGCATGCCGATCAGCGCGATGAACAGGTACGGCACCGCGATCCACGTCGGCAGGATCTCGCCGAGGAAGGAGACCGGGTCGGTGGCCGAGGCCAGGTCCGGTGTGGACACCGCCATCACCGCGCCCATCAGGACCATGGGGAGCACGACCACACCGGCGCCGCCGACCGCCGTGCCCACGATCGCCTTCGAGGACGCCGTACGCGGCAGATAGCGGGTGAAGTCCGGCGCGGACGGGATCCAGCTGACACCACCGGCCGCGATCATGCCGACACCGGTGATCACCGCGGCCGTCGAACCGCCGCCGTGGTGCACCACCTTCGACCAGTTCGTGTTCACGGCCAGGTACCCCAGCACCAGCACCGAGAACAGACCGAAGAAATAGGTCGCGTACTTGTTGCACTTCTGCACGGCGTTGATGCCGAGCCCGGAGATCGCGAAGGTGGCGACGACGAACGCCAGCAGCATCACCATGTCCAGCACGCTGTTCGCCTTGAGGCCGAACAGGATGTCCAGGATGGTGAGCATCGCGTAGGCGCCGGTGACCGCGTTGATCGTCTCCCAGCCCCAGCGCGCGACCCAGATCAGCGAGCCGGGCAGCAGATTGCCGCGCTGGCCGAAGACCGCGCGTGAGAGCGCCATGCCGGGCGCGCCGCCGCGCTTGCCGGCGATGCCGATCAGCCCGACGAGGCCGTACGACACGATCGGCGCGGCCGCCGCGACGACGAGCGCCTGCCAGATGTCCAGGTGGTACGCCACGACGAGGCTCGCGCCCATCGTCAGCAGCAGCACGCTGATGTTGGCGCCGACCCAGGTGGGGAACAGCTCACGGGTCTTCGCGGTGCGCTCGTGATCCGGGACCTGCTCGATGCCTCGGGTCTCGAGAGCGCCTTCGGTCTCGACGGTTTTGGTCATGAAGAAATGGCCAGACGTGGGGGGACAGCGGACGGTCGGACTCTACGCGCGTCAACAGAGCCGCCACCATCGTACTTTGCTCCCACTCCTCGCATTACGTGGCGTTTGTCTCTCAGAGGAAGCCACAAATAGGCCCTCGTCGTAACCCATGGCTGATACTGGACGGGTTATGGAAACCGTCATCCTTGCTGTAGTCATCGCCGTGGTCGTGATCGGCGCGCTCGGTGGGCTGATCGTCGGCAGCCGGCGCCGTAAGCCGCTGCCTCCGCCGCCCCCGAAGACGCCCGACATCACCGCGCCCCCGGCCGAGCCGCACGTCGGCGACGAGGCCGAGACACCGCGCGACGAACCGCGCCGGACGATCGAGGAGGTGGATCTCCCCGGCGGCGCCGCACCGGTCGCCGTGGAGGAGCCTCCGGCCGGCCCCGCCCTCGAAGAGGCGCCCGAGCTAGAGATCCCGGAGCCCACCGCAGGCCGGCTGGTCCGGCTGCGCGCCCGCCTGTCCCGCTCCCAGAACGCCCTCGGCAAGGGCCTGCTCACGCTGCTCTCGCGCGAGCACCTGGACGACGAGACCTGGGAGGAGATCGAGGACACGCTGCTCACCGCCGACGTCGGCGTGCAGCCCACCCAGGAGCTGGTCGAGGGCCTGCGCGAGCGCGTGAAGGTGCTCGGCACCCGTACCCCGGAGGAGCTGCGCGGCCTGCTGCGCGAGGAGCTGCTCAAGCTGGTCGGCACCGAGGTCGACCGCTCGGTGAAGACCGAGCCCGAGGACCGCAAGCCCGGCATCGTGATGGTCGTCGGCGTCAACGGCACCGGCAAGACCACCACCACCGGCAAGCTCGCGCGCGTGCTCGTGGCCGACGGCCGCACCGTAGTGCTGGGCGCCGCCGACACCTTCCGGGCCGCCGCCGCCGACCAGCTGCAGACCTGGGGCGAGCGGGTCGGCGCCTACACCGTGCGCGGGCCGGAGGCCGGTGACCCCGCCTCCGTCGCCTTCGACGCGGTCAAGGAAGGCAAGGAGATGGGGGTCGACGTCGTCCTCATCGACACCGCCGGCCGGCTGCACACCAAGACCGGCCTCATGGACGAGCTGGGCAAGGTCAAGCGGGTCGTGGAGAAGCACGCGCCGCTCGACGAGGTGCTGCTCGTCCTGGACGCCACCACCGGCCAGAACGGCCTGGTGCAGGCCCGCGTCTTCGCGGAGGTCGTGGACATCACCGGCATCGTGCTGACCAAGCTGGACGGCACGGCCAAGGGCGGCATTGTCGTCGCCGTCCAGCGCGAGCTGGGCGTGCCGGTCAAGCTGGTCGGTCTCGGCGAGGGCGCGGACGATCTCGCGCCGTTCGAGCCGGAGGCTTTCGTGGACGCCCTGATCGGCGAGTAGCGCATACGGATACCTACAGGTGCTCAGCGAGAAGCGCCCGGCCCCCGGTTCCAGTCGGGGGCGGGCGCTTCGCCTTTTTGCGCCTGAGCCGGCGCCGCTCGCGCGGATGTGGTTGCTCGCCGTCGTGGCGGCTCAATTGATGGTTGCTGTGGGTGGGGGGAGAATTGGCTGGGCGCGTTACGTGCGCGAACGGTGTGCCACGTAGGCCAGGGTGCCCAGCAGCAGGCGCGCCGCCGGCGGCCGGGTCGCCGAGTCCAGCGCGGGTGGGCGCAGCCAGTGCACAGGGCCCAGGCCGCCCCGGTCGGAGGGCGGCGCGGTGACGTACGTACCGGGGCCGAGGCCGCGCAGGTCCAGGGCCGAGGGGTCGTCCCAGCCCATGCGGTAGAGCAGCCGGGGGAGTTCGGCGGCGGCGCCGGGGGCGACGAAGAAGTGGGCGCGGCCTTCCGGGGTCGCGGTGACCGGGCCGAGGGGGAGGCCCATGCGCTCCAGGCGGACCAGGGCGCGGCGGCCGGCGGCCTCGGAGACCTCGATGACGTCGAACGCCTGGCCCACGGGCAGCATCACCGCGGCGCCCGGGAACTCGGACCAGGCCTTGCTCACCTCGTCCAGCGTGGCCCCGGCCGGCACATGGGGCGCGAAGTCCAGCGGATGCGCGCCCGGTGCCGTACAGTCGGCGCGTCCGCATGAGCAGGCGCCCGCCGCGGCCCGTGCCCCCGGCACCACGTCCCAGCCCCACAGCCCCGTGAACTCGGCGACGGCGGTGCACTCCGACGAACGGCCGCGCCGGCGCGTGCCGGAGCGGATCTCGCGAATGCCGCCGATCGTGAAGCCCATGCCCCCTCCAACGGGTCAGCGCGCCGGTGGTTACGACACGGAACGAGACGAAAGCGGAATGTAACGCTACGGCTCCGCCTTCCCGCGGCGAGGCGAGGTCAGGCGGCGCCTTGAAGCGCTCCGAGTGGCGCATCGGGGACCGTGCGCCCCCAGTGCGCGTCACTCCGCCCACTTCCGGCCGTCCTATGTCAAGTGAATCGCGGACGGGCAACCATGAGTTCATTCGAAGGGGTGGCGAATGGTGGCGTTTCCGGGATCCCCGTGGCTGAGCGGGTGATCGTAGGATTACTGTGAGTGTGCGAGTCCGGGAGGCATATGCATCCAGGGGTATGCCGGAGGCGAGTCGTCAGCTCGTTCGATGGGTGAGAACCGACGGACGGGAAGCCGTATTTACCGGCATTCTGATAGGGCTTGGCGCGCGGTGGTCTCCCTCTGGGGCGACCGAGGGTCGCAACGACGACAAGTGGTCTCAGGGATGGGGGCGTTCCAGTGGGCGGCAACGAGGGTAGCGGGGCGAACGCTGACAAGCGCCCCAACGAGCTGCTCGGCTCGTGGTTCGTGCGCAGCGGCTGGTCCAAGGGCGAGCTGGCCCGCCAGGTGAACCGCCGGGCCCGCCAGTTGGGGGCCAACCACATCTCCACCGACACCTCGCGCGTGCGCCGCTGGCTGGACGGGGAGAACCCGCGCGAGCCGATCCCGCGCATCCTCTCGGAGCTGTTCTCGGAGCGCTTCGGCTGTGTGGTCTCCATCGAGGACCTCGGCCTGCGCGCCGCCCGCCAGTCGCCCGCCGCGTCGGGAGTCGACCTGCCCTGGACCGGCCCGCAGACGGTCGCCCTGCTCAGCGAGTTCTCGCGCAGCGACCTGATGCTCGCCCGGCGCGGCTTCCTCGGCACCTCCCTGGCGCTGTCCGCCGGCCCCACCCTCATCGAGCCCATGCAGCGCTGGCTCGTCCCGACCACCGCCTCCGCGGCCCCCGTGGCGCCCGAGTCCGTCCTCGACTCCCGCAGGCCCGGCCGGCTGTCCCGGCCCGAGCTGGACCTGCTGGAGTCGACCACGCGGATGTTCCGCCAGTGGGACGCCCAGTGCGGCGGCGGCCTGCGCCGCAAGGCGGTCGTCGGCCAGCTGCACGAGGTCACCGACCTGCTCCAGGAACCCCAGCCCGAGGCCACCACCCGCAAACTCTTCAAGGTCGCCGCCGAGCTGGCCGAGCTGGCCGGCTGGATGTCGTACGACGTCGGGCTCCAGCCCACCGCGCAGAAGTACTTCGTCCTCGCCCTGCACGCGGCCAAGGAGGCCGGCGACAAGCCGCTCGGCTCGTACGTCCTCTCCAGCATGAGCCGCCAGATGATCCATCTGGGCCGGCCCGACGACGCCCTGGAGCTGATCCACCTCGCGCAGTACGGCAGCCGGGACTGCGCCAGCCCGCGCACCCAGTCCATGCTGTATGCGATGGAGGCCCGCGCCTACGCCAACATGGGCCAGCCCGGGAAGACCAAGCGCGCGGTCCGCATGGCCGAGGACGCCTTCGCCGAGGCCGACGAGTGGGACGAGCCGGACCCCGACTGGATCCGCTTCTTCTCCGAGGCCGAGCTGTACGGCGAGAACTCCCACTCCTTCCGCGACCTCGCCTACGTCGCCGGGCGCAGCCCCGCCTACGCCTCCCTCGCCGAGCCGCTCATGCAGCGGGCGGTGGAGCTGTTCGCCAAGGATCACGAGCACCAGCGGTCGTACGCACTCAATCTGATCGGCATGGCCACCGTGCACCTGCTCCAGCGCGAGCCCGAGGAGAGCACGGCGTTTGCCACCCGGGCCATGGAGATCGCCAAGAAGGTCCGCTCCGAGCGCGTGAACACTCGTATTCGAAAGACGGTCGACACGGCTGTACGCGATTACGGCGACCTCACGGTCGTGGTCGACCTCGGCGATCAGCTCGCCGTCGACCTGCCGGAGACCGCGGAAGCGGTCTGACACCCCCCGGCCACCCGTCCCCGGCCGCGGCCGGTCCTCCCGAACTGCCCGACTCGGCTCCCCCACGCCAGGTCATCGGAGAGGCCCGCCGCGGCCGGTTTGCCGCTCCGGCCGGACCACCCGGAGGAGGTTGCGTCACGATAACGATCAGCACGGCCGAGATCCGGCAGTTCATGTACGCGTAACACACACGGCGTCTTCGTCACCCCGGCGAAACAACGAGGGGCGTCCACCGAAACCGCGCTGCGCCAATCTCATGGCGCATAACCGGCCCACCCCCCGCCACCACCGGACCGCCCAGGCACCGCCCGCACGGGGCCGTACCAACGACGAGGAGACGCCGATGGCCCCAGCCATCACGCTTGCCGCGGAGGCACCCAAGCTGTCGTCCGCGAACACAGGCTTCATGCTCATTGCTTCCGCCCTGGTGCTGATCATGACCCCGGGACTCGCCTTCTTCTACGGAGGCATGGTCCGCGTCAAGAGCACCCTCAACATGCTGATGATGAGCTTCATCAGCATGGGGATCATCACCATCCTCTGGACGCTCTACGGCTTCTCCCTCGCCTTCGGCACGCACAACGGCCTCATCGGCTGGAACTCCGACTGGTTCGGTCTCAGCCACATCGGTCTGACCGAGCTGTGGCCCGGATACACCATCCCGATCTTCGTGTTCATGGTCTTCCAGATGATGTTCGCCATCATCACCCCGGCCCTGATAAGCGGCGCGCTCGCGGACCGCGTGAAGTTCTCGGCCTGGTGCCTCTTCATCGCCCTGTGGGCCACGATCGTCTACGTCCCCATCGCCCACTGGGTCTGGGGCGCCGACGGCTGGGCCTTCAAGCTCGGCGTGATCGACTTCGCGGGCGGTACCGCGGTCCACATCAACGCGGGCGCGGCGGCCCTCGGCGTCATCCTGGTCATCGGCAAGCGCGTCGGCTTCAAGAAGGACCCGATGCGCCCGCACAGCCTCCCGCTGGTCATGCTCGGCGCCGGTCTGCTGTGGTTCGGCTGGTTCGGCTTCAACGCGGGCTCCTGGCTCGGCAACGACGACGGCGTCGGCGCGCTGATGTTCGTCAACACGCAGGTCGCCACCGGTGCCGCCATGCTGGCCTGGCTCGCCTACGAGAAGATCCGGCACGGCGCGTTCACCACGCTGGGCGCCGCCTCCGGTGCGGTCGCCGGTCTGGTCGCGATCACCCCGTCCGGCGGCGCGGTCTCCCCGCTCGGCGCGATCGCCGTCGGCGCCATCGCCGGTGTCGCCTGCGCCGCGGCCGTGGGCCTGAAGTTCAGGTTCGGCTACGACGACTCCCTCGACGTCGTCGGCGTCCACATGGTCGGCGGCATCATCGGCTCCCTGCTGATCGGCTTCTTCGCCACCGGCAAGGGCCAGTCCACCGCGACCGGTGTCTTCTACGGCGACCACTCCTGGACCCAGCTGTGGAAGCAGTGCGCCGGTGTGGGCGCGGTCCTCGCCTACTCGCTGGTCGTCTCCGCGGTCCTCGCCTTCCTGCTCGACAAGACGATCGGCATGCGGGTCACCGAGGACGAGGAGATCTCCGGCATCGACCAGGCCGAGCACGCCGAGAGCGCCTACGACTTCAGTGGCACCGGCGGCGGTGTCATCGGCTCCGCCGCGCACTCTCCGGCCCTGGCCGCCGGCACGCAGACCAAGAAGGTGGACGCATGAAGCTCATCACCGCCGTCGTCAAGCCCCACCGGCTGGATGAGATCAAGGAAGCGCTGCAGGCGTTCGGCGTGCACGGCCTGACGGTCACCGAGGCCAGCGGTTACGGTCGTCAGCGGGGCCACACCGAGGTCTACCGCGGTGCCGAGTACACCGTCGACCTGGTCCCCAAGATCCGCATCGAGGTACTGGCCGAGGACGACGACGCCGAGCAGCTGGTCGACGTCATCGTCAAGGCCGCCCGCACCGGCAAGATCGGTGACGGCAAGGTCTGGTCCCTGCCGGTCGAGACGGCCGTACGGGTCCGCACCGGCGAGCGCGGCCCCGACGCGCTCTGACGGACAGCAGAAAAAGACGGGAGCCACTGGGTGACGGGAACGGACGTGCGCACGGAAGCAGAGGACTCGGGACCCAGCGGCTACGCGGCGGCCCGGCTGCGCCTCCTCACCGAGGGGGCGCGGTCCGGGCCGCCGCGCCGTGCCGCCCTCGCGGAACTGACCGACGACTGGCTCGGCGGCCTGTTCACCGCGGCGGCCCGGGACCTCAGGGGCGTCTCATTGGTCGCCGTAGGCGGCTACGGCCGTGGCGAGCTGTCCCCACGCAGCGACCTCGACCTCCTGCTGCTGCACGACGGGTCCGACCCCGGTGCGGTCGCCGCCGTGGCCGATCGCCTCTGGTACCCGATCTGGGACCTCGGCCTCGCCCTGGACCACTCCGTGCGCACCCCCGGCGAGGCCAGGAAGACCGCCGGAGATGATTTGAAAGTCCAACTCGGTCTCCTGGACGGCCGCCATCTCGCGGGCGACCTCGGCCTCACCGCCGGGCTGCGCACGGCCGTCCTCGCCGACTGGCGCAACCAGGCCCCCAAGCGCCTCCCCGAACTCCAGGAACTGTGCTCCGAACGCGCCGACCGGCAGGGCGAGTTGCAGTACCTGCTGGAGCCCGACCTGAAGGAGGCGCGCGGCGGTCTGCGGGACGCCACCGCCCTGCGCGCCGTCGCCGCCTCCTGGCTCGCCGACGCTCCGCGCGAGGGCCTCGCCGACGCGCGCCGGCGCCTGCTCGACGTACGGGACGCGCTGCACCTGGCGACGGGCCGCGCCACCGACCGGCTCGCGCTCCAGGAGCAGGACCAGGTGGCGGCCGAGCTCGGCCTGCTGGACGCCGACACCCTGCTGCGGCAGGTGTACGAGGCGGCACGTGTCATCTCGTACGCCAGTGATGTCACCTGGCGCGAGGTGGGGCGCGTGCTGCGTTCGCGCGCCGTACGGCCACGCCTGCGCGCCATGCTGGGCGGTGGCAAGCCGGTTGCCGAACGGTCGCCGCTGGCCGAGGGTGTGGTGGAGCAGGAGGGCGAGGTGGTGCTCGCGCGCGCCGCACGCCCCGAGCGCGACCCCGTGCTTCCCTTGCGTGCCGCGGCCGCCGCCGCACAGGCCGGCCTCCCGCTCTCCCTGCACGCCGTACGGCGCATGGCCGCCACCGCGCGCCCCCTGCCCACGCCTTGGCCCGCCGAGGCCCGCGAGCAGCTGGTCACCCTGCTCGGCTCCGGCCGCCCCACCGTCCAGGTCTGGGAGGCACTGGAGGCGGAGGGCCTGATCAGCCGTCTGCTGCCGGACTGGGAGCGGGTCCGCTGCCGCCCGCAGCGCAATGCCGTCCATATCTGGACAGTCGATCGCCACCTCATCGAGACAGCGGTCCGCGCCTCCGAGCTGACCCGCAGCGTCAGCCGCCCCGACCTGCTCCTGGTCGCCGCCCTGCTGCACGACATCGGCAAGGGCTGGCCCGGCGACCACTCGGTGGCCGGCGAGATCATCGCCAAGGACGTGGCCGCGCGGATCGGCTTCGACCGGTCGGACGTGGCCGTGCTGTCCCTTCTGGTCCGCCACCACCTGCTGCTCATCGAGACGGCCACCCGCCGTGACCTGGACGACCCGGCCACCGTCCGCTCGGTCGCCGAGGCGGTCGGCACCCAGAGCACCCTGGAGCTGCTGCACGCCCTGACCGAGGCCGACGCCCTCGCCACCGGACCGGCAGCCTGGTCCTCCTGGCGCGGCTCCCTCGTCGCCGACCTGGTCCGGCGGGTCTCCGCCGTACTCGCCGGAGACGCCCCCGAGGAGCCGGAGCCCGCCGCGCCCACGGCCGAGCAGGAGCGGCTGGCGATCGAGGCCTACCGCACCGGCGGCCCGGTCCTCGCACTGCGCGCCCAGACGGAACCGGTCACCGAGGAGGAGACCGCCCAGGAACCCCTCGGCGTCGAGCTGCTCATCGCCGTACCCGACCAGCCCGCCGTGCTGCCCGCCGTCGCCGGTGTCCTCGCCGTGCACCGCCTCACCGTCCGCACGGCCGAGCTGCGCACCCTGACGTTGCCGGGCGACGTCGACGACGGCGCGGTGCTGCTGCTCAACTGGCGGGTGGCCGCCGAGTACGGCTCGCTGCCCCAGGCCACCCGGCTGCGCGCCGACCTCGTCCGCGCCCTGGACGGCACCCTGGACATCGCCGGCCGCCTCGCCGAACGGGACGCGGCCTACCCCCGCCGGCGCGGCTGGACCGCCCCGCCGCCCCGGGTCACGGTGGCCCCGGCCGCCTCCCACCACGCCACGGTGATCGAGGTCCGCGCCCAGGACGCCCCGGGCCTGCTGCACCGCATCGGCATGGCCCTGGAGAAGGCGGGGGTGCGGGTACGGAGCATGCACGTGAGCACCCTGGGCTCCAATGCCGTGGACGCCTTCTACGTCACGACCGGCGCGGGGGAGCCGCTGCCCGGGGACGACGCCGGCTCACTGGCGCGGGTACTGGAGGAGACGTTGCGGGGGTGACCTTACGGTGGCCGTGACCACCGGCCGAGCCGGTCTCGGCTCGCCGGCCGGGCGCGGTCTCCGGGGTCGTGGAGGTGCTCCGGGGCGGTTCTCTGTCGCGGCGGAGGTGCTCCGGGACGGCTCTGCGTAGCCGCAGATGTGCTCTGGGGCGGTTCTCCGTAGCCGTGGAGGTGCCTCCGGGGTGGCTCTCTGTGGCCATGGAGGTGCTCCGGGACGTCTTTCCGCAGTCGCGGATGTGCCTCCGGGGTGGCTCTCCGTAGTCGCGGAGGTGCTCCGGGGGCGGTTCTCCGGAGCCGTGGAGGTGCTCCGGGGCGGCTCTGCGTAGCCGCAGATGTGCTCTGGGGCGGTTCTCCGTAGTCGTGGAGGTGCCTCCGGGGTGGCTCTGCGTAGTCGTGGAGGTGCTCCGGGACGGCTCTGTGTAGCCGTGGAGGTGCTCCGGGGCGGTTCTCCGTAGCGGTGGAGGTGCTCCGAGACGTCTCTCCGCGGTCGCGGATGCGATCCAGGGCGTCTCTCCGCGGTCGCGGATGCGATCCAGGGTGGCTCTCCGCGGTCGCGGATGTGCTCCGGGGCGTCTCTCCGCGGTCGGGGATGTGCTCCGGGGTGGCTCTCCGCGGTCGCGGATGTGCTCCAGGAGGTCTTCCCGTGGCCGGTCCTGACGGCTTCGAGGCCGGTCCGCACGGCGCATGATCCCCGCCGCTGCGGGGGAGCCCCGCTCGCCGATCGCGACGGGCGGGGACTGTTGCCTTGCCGGGCCGGATACCCTGGAGGGCAGCCCAGACCATCTCCGACCCCGAGGACCGACGCCACCGTGTTCGATACCCTCTCCGACCGCCTCAGCGCGACTTTCAAAAACCTCCGCGGCAAGGGCAGGTTGTCCGAGGCGGACATCGACGCCACGGCGCGCGAGATCCGCATCGCGCTCCTCGAAGCGGACGTCGCCCTGCCTGTCGTCCGCACGTTCATCAAGAACATCAAGGAGAGGGCTCTCGGCGCCGAGGTCTCCAAGGCGCTGAACCCGGCCCAGCAGGTCCTGAAGATCGTCAACGACGAGCTGGTGACCATCCTCGGCGGCGAGACCCGGCGGCTGCGGTTCGCCAAGCAGCCGCCCACCGTGATCATGCTCGCGGGTCTGCAGGGTGCCGGTAAGACCACCCTCGCGGGCAAGCTCGGCCGCTGGCTGAAGGAGCAGGGCCACTCCCCGCTGCTGGTCGCCGCCGACCTCCAGCGCCCGAACGCCGTCAACCAGCTGAGCGTCGTCGCCGAGCGCGCGGGCGTGGCGGTGTTCGCACCGGAGCCGGGCAACGGTGTCGGCGACCCGGTCCAGGTCGCCAAGGACTCCATCGACCACGCGAAGACCAAGGTCCACGACATCGTGATCGTGGACACCGCCGGCCGTCTCGGTATCGACCAGGAGATGATGCAGCAGGCCGCGGACATCCGCGACGCCGTCTCCCCGGACGAGATCCTGTTCGTCGTCGACGCGATGATCGGTCAGGACGCCGTCAACACCGCCGAGGCCTTCCGCGACGGCGTCGGCTTCGACGGCGTGGTGCTCTCCAAGCTCGACGGTGACGCCCGCGGTGGTGCCGCCCTGTCGATCCGGCAGATCACCGGCAAGCCGATCATGTTCGCGTCGAACGGCGAGAAGCTGGACGACTTCGACGCCTTCCACCCGGACCGGATGGCCTCGCGCATCCTCGACCTGGGTGACCTGCTCACCCTGATCGAGCAGGCGGAGAAGACCTTCAGCCAGGAAGAGGCCGCCAAGATGGCCTCGAAGCTGGCGTCCAAGAAGGGCCAGGACTTCACCCTGGACGACTTCCTGGCCCAGATGGAGCAGGTCAGGAAGATGGGCAGCATCAGCAAGCTGCTCGGCATGCTTCCGGGCATGGGCCAGATCAAGGACCAGATCCAGAACATCGACGAGCGGGACGTCGACCGCACCGCCGCGATCATCAAGTCGATGACCCCGGGCGAGCGCCAGGACCCGACGATCATCAACGGTTCCCGCCGCGCCCGTATCGCCAAGGGTTCCGGCGTCGAGGTCAGCGCGGTGAAGAACCTGGTCGAGCGGTTCTTCGACGCCCGCAAGATGATGTCCCGCATGGCCCAGGGCGGCGGTATGCCCGGCATGCCGGGGATGCCGGGCATGGGCGGCGGCCCCGGCCGGACCAAGAAGCAGCCGAAGAAGGCCAAGGGCAAGCAGCGCTCCGGCAACCCGATGAAGCGCAAGCAGCAGGAGCTGGAGGAGGCCCAGCGCCGCGAGTCGGCCGGACAGGCCGGCGGCGCGTTCGGGCTGCCGCAGCAGGGCGGCCAGGACTTCGAGCTGCCGGACGAGTTCAAGAAGTTCATGGGCTGAGTTCGCCCCTGAGTTCACCGCTGGGCATGCCAGGGGTTGGTCACTGTCGTACGGTCCGGATATGACCAACCCCGCGCCGCCCCGTAAGTCGCCCGACCAGCCCTGGCGTACCGAGGGCGCTCCGGAGGAGCCGCCGAAGCCGCCGTCCGGCGGGCCGGGCATGCGGGGCGGCTGGTGGCGCCTGGTCCTCACCGCGCTGATCGTGTTCCTGATCGCGAACCTGGTGCTGTCGTACTTCGACCAGGAGACCGAGCCGACGATCGCGTACACCGAGTTCAGCAAGCAGGTGAACGACGGCAATGTCGCCAAGATCTACGCCAAGGGCGACTCGATCCAGGGCCAGCTGAGGAAGGAACAGAAGAACCCCGAGGGCGGCGGGAACTACACCAAGTTCAACACCGAGCGCCCGTCCTTCGCGAACGACAGCCTCTGGTCGAACCTGACCAAGCACAACGTCACGGTCACCGCCGAACCGGTCGTCCAGCACCGCAGTCTTCTCTCCAACCTGCTGATCTCGCTGGCGCCGATGCTGCTGCTGATCGCGGTGTGGGTCCTCATCGCGCGGCGGATGAGCGCGGGGCTCGGCGGTGCGGGCGGCATGCTGGGCCGCAAGGCGCCGCCGAAGCCGGTCGAGCTGGTGCCGGGGGAGAAGCGCACCACGTTCGAGGACGTGGCCGGCATCGACGAGGTCGAGGGCGAGCTGAACGACGTCGTCGACTTCCTGAAGAACCCCGACGCCTACCGCCGCATGGGCGCCAAGATGCCCCGCGGGGTACTGCTCGCGGGCCCGCCCGGCACCGGAAAGACACTGCTCGCGCGGGCGGTCGCCGGCGAGGCGGGCGTGCCGTTCTTCTCCGCGTCCGCGTCCGAGTTCATCGAGATGATCGTGGGCGTCGGCGCCTCGCGCGTCCGGGAACTGTTCGCGGAGGCCCGCAAGGTCGCGCCGTCGATCATCTTCATCGACGAGATCGACACCATCGGGCGGGCCCGCGGCGGCGGCGCGTCGATGGGCGGGCACGACGAACGCGAGCAGACCCTGAACCAGATCCTCACCGAGATGGACGGTTTCTCCGGTTCGGAGGGCGTCATCGTCATCGCGGCCACCAACCGCGCCGACATCCTCGACCTGGCCCTGACCCGCCCCGGGCGCTTCGACCGGGTGGTCCAGGTCTCGCCCCCGGACCGCGGCGGACGCGAGGCCATCCTGGAGATCCACACCCGTGACATCCCGCTGGCCCCGGACGTCGACCTCGCCCAGGTCGCCCGTACGACCCCGGGTATGACCGGCGCGGATCTGGCCAACCTCGCCAACGAGGCGGCCCTGCTCGCGGTGAAGCGGCAACAGGAACGGGTGCACCAGGCCGACATGTCCGACGCCCTGGAGAAGGTCCAGCTCGGCGCGGAACGGCCGCTGGTGATGCCCGAGGAGGAACGCCGGCGCACCGCCTACCACGAGAGCGGGCACGCCCTGCTGGGCATGCTCCAGCCGGGCGCCGACCCGGTACGCAAGATCACCATCGTGCCGCGCGGCCGCGCCCTCGGCGTCACCCTGTCCACGCCGGACGCGGACAAGTACGCGTACACCGAGGAGTATCTGCGCGGCCGGATCATCGGCGCGCTCGGCGGGATGGCGGCCGAGCACGTCGTCTACGACGTGATCACCACCGGCTCCGAGAGCGACCTGGAACAGGTCACCAACATCGCGCGCGGAATGGTGTCCCGCTGGGGCATGAGCGAGGAGGTCGGCCGCCTCTCCGCGCTCCCCAACGACGCCCAGCAGGCCTACGGCCTCGCCGCCGCCCCGCAGACCCTCGACGTGATCGACACCGAGATGCGGCGGATCGTGGACGAGTGCTACGACGAGGCGTGCCGCAAACTCCGCGACCATCGCGGCCAGTTGGATGCCCTGGCCGAGGCGCTGCTGGCGAACGAGACCCTGGAGGAGGCGGACGCGTACCGGATCGCCGGGATCACGCGCCTGACCAAGGACACCGAAGTCTGAGCGTGGGCTGCGTCCCCAAGGGGCGCGGGGAACTGCGCGGCCGGCCACGACGGTGCCGCAGACGAAGGACTCACCGAAGCACCCGCCTGCAGCGGAGCGCTACGGCACGCGCGCGATCAGGTACCGGAAGACGTTCGGCATCCACACGGTCCCGTCCGGCCGCCGGTGGGGATGCAGGGCCTCCGTCAGCTCCTTGTCGACCTGCTTGGCGTCGGTCGCCGCGATCGCCGCGTCGAACAGGCCGGTCGACAGCAGCCCGCGTACGGCACTGTCGACATCGGCGTACCCGAACGGGCAGGCCACCCGCCCCGAGCCGTCCGGCTTCAGCCCCGCCCGCTGGGCGACCTCCTCCAGGTCGTCCCGCCGGGCCGGCCGCCAACTGCGCGCGCTGCGCAAGGGATCGGCCAGTTTCGTCGCCACCCGCAGCACCGAGGAGGTGGCGCAGCGCTCCGGCGGACCCCAGCCGGCCAGCACCACGGCTGCCCCGCGTGCGGCCGCCGGCAGCGCGGCCGCCAGCAGCTCGCCGAGCCCCTCGGAGTCACCCGCGAGGCAGCCGATCGGCTCGAAGACGGTCACCAGGGTGTACGCGGCTGTCTCCGCGCCGGCCGCGGCACCGGGCGTGCTGTCGAGGAGCTGCACGGCAGCTGGCTCGCATGGGCGATTTCTTCCACCGCGCGGACCGTGTCCGCGTTGTCCGCCGGGGATGCCGCCGTTCGCCTCGCGCGGGGTGTCCGGCAGCAGGCGGTCGCGGGCGAGCGCGAGCCGTTCGGGTGAGGAGGCGTCGACCCCGGTGACCGCGGCGCCTCTGCCGGCCGCCAGCAGCAGCGCGAGCCCGGAGCCGCAGCGCAGGCCCAGCAGCCGGGTGGCGGGGCTCACTTCGAGTCGTTCGTAGACGGCTTCGTAGAGCGGCACCAGCATCCGCTCCTGGATCTCGGACCAGTCACGCGCGCGTGCGCACCGGTCCACGCGCGGTGCGGAATCCGCGTGAGACGCGTGCTGCCGCACGAGCGTAGGTGTCATAGGTAAGCGCCCCAATCCGCCGACAGTTCGCCGCTGTGCCCGGTTGCGTGGCCCCCGTGCCGTGCGCGCGCAGTTCCCACGTATGCCAGGTAACTCCCGGCTCGCGGCCCCGTCCAGGGGGCGTGGGGCCCCGCTTGGGGTGCGGGCCCCGGTGTGGCGAGATTTCACATCCCGGCAATCTGGATGGCCATACGGTGTCCGCTTCGGGGGAACGCGCCGGTGCAGGGCGGTTGGGTCGCACGCAGTAACGTCCCGCGCGTCCCGCACGCTGACCGAGGTGAGGCTCCGCGCCGAGAGCGACCGAAAGGGCTCTTGCGTACCCGCCGACCGCAGCCATGCCGGCTGTACTGGCGGGGTCGTAGCGCGGACTACGCACCGGCTTGGTACGAGCTGTGAGGCTTCTCCGCAGATCAGCGCACCCGCCCTCGTCCGGACGCATCAGCGGCAACTGACGGGTACGTGCAAATTATTTGGGATGCCCCGGAATAGGAACACAGCGGCACCCCCGCTCGTTGTCATTACGTGAGCACGACACAGACACCACCTGTTCTCGCCGCAGAGCTGGCGCAGGCGTGGGCCGATATTCAGCGGTACCACCCCGAGCTGCCGGACCTTGCCGCGCCAGAGTCCCTGATCGGGGAGTCGTCGTCCGCGTGCGGACACGAACTCTCCTTCGAGCGACTGCTCCATGAGGCAGTCCACGGCATCGCCGCCGCCCGTGGGATCCGCGACACCTCCCGCGCCGGCCGCTACCACAACCGCCGTTTCCTCGCGATCGCCGAGGAGCTGGGCCTCGACCACCCCGAGGAGCCGCACCCGAGCAGCGGCTTCTCCCTGGTCACGCTCAACCCCGAGGCCAAGCGGCGCTACCGCCCGACCATCGAGCGGCTCCAGCGCGCGCTGAAGGCGCACACGGCGGCCACCTCGTCGGACACCACCCGCACCTTCCGCGGTCCGGCCGCCCGGCACGGCTCCTCCGGCGGTGGCGTCCGCGTCAAGGCGGTCTGCGACTGCGGGCGCAACGTCCGCGTGGTCCCCTCGGTCCTGGCCCAGGCCCCGATCGTCTGCGGCGGCTGCGGCAAGCCGTTCAGAATTCCGGAGGTCGCGGGAGCGGCGTAACACGGGACGGACCACAGAACACCGGCATCTCGTGGGTGCCGGGTAGTGGCCGACCCAACGCAGCGGTACCTCGTTGCGCCGAGCAGCGCACCCGACGCACGGTCACCTCCGCGCCGGGTGCGCACTCAGGCGTGCCCAGCCACAGCTCACGCCCCCTCGGCCAAAAGCGACCCGCAGGGTGTGGCACAATGGCTAGCTGTACTCGACAGCCGCACAGGACCCCTCTCTCCTCCGGCTGACGCGTCCATCGGGCACTCGGGTACCGCAACCCCACGCGGCAATCTCGCCGTGCCCAACCACGTCAAAACCAGGAGAACCCACTCCCGTGGCAGTCAAGATCAAGCTGAAGCGTCTGGGCAAGATCCGTTCGCCTCACTACCGCATCGTCGTCGCCGACTCCCGTACCCGCCGTGACGGCCGGGCCATCGAGGAGATCGGCAAGTACCACCCGACCTACAACCCGTCGGTCATGGAGGTGGACGCCGAGCGTGTGGCGTACTGGCTGGGTGTCGGCGCGCAGCCGACCGAGCCCGTTCTCGCCATCCTGAAGAAGACCGGCGACTGGCAGAAGTTCAAGGGCGAGCCGGCTCCCGCGCCGCTGCTCGTCGCCGAGCCGAAGCCTGCTCGTCCGTCGTTCGAGGCTCTCGGCGGTGACGACGAGGGCAAGGGTGAGGCCATCACCCAGAAGAAGAAGGCTGAGAAGAAGGACGAGGCTGCGGCTGAGTCCGAGTCGACCGAGGCCTGAGCAGCATGCTCGAAGAGGCGCTTGAGCACCTCGTGAAGGGCATCGTCGACAACCCTGACGATGTGCAGGTCGCCTCGCGCAACCTGCGCCGCGGGCGCGTGCTGGAGGTCCGGGTCCACCCCGACGACCTCGGCAAGGTGATCGGCCGCAACGGCCGTACCGCGCGCGCTCTGCGCACCGTCGTGGGCGCCATCGGCGGTCGCGGTGTCCGCGTCGACCTCGTCGACGTGGACCACGTCCGCTGACGCTTCATCGCAACCGGCTCGGGCCGGGGAGGGCCACTGGGCCGTCCCCGGCCCGAGCCGTATCAGCAGGATGCGTGAGCAGGAGATGACAGGAGAATTGGACACGTGCAGCTGGTAGTCGCACGGATCGGCCGCGCCCATGGCATCAAGGGCGAGGTCACCGTCGAGGTACGTACCGACGAGCCCGAGCTGAGGCTCGCCCCGGGCGCCGTCCTGGCCACCGACCCGGCCTCCGCCGGGCCGCTCACCATCGCCACCGGCCGCGTCCACAGCGGCCGCCTGCTCCTGCGCTTCGAGGGCGTCAGCGACCGCAACGGCGCCGAGGCCCTGCGCAACACCCTGCTGATCGCCGAGATCGACCCCGAGGAACTGCCCGAGGGCGAGGACGAGTACTACGACCACCAGCTCATCGACCTCGACGTGGTCACCGAGGACGGGGTGGAGGTCGGCCGGATCACCGAGATCTCGCACCTGCCCTCCCAGGATCTGTTCATCGTGGAGCGCCCGGACGGGACCGAGGTCATGATCCCGTTCGTCGAGGAGATCGTCACCGAGATCGACCTGGAGGAGCAGAGGGCCGTCATCACGCCCCCGCCGGGCCTGATCGACGACCGCGCCGAGATCGCCTCCCCCAGGGAGGAGACCGGGGGAGAGCCCGGGGAAGACAGCGCATGAGGCTCGACGTCGTCACGATCTTCCCCGAGTACCTGGAGCCCCTGAACGTCTCCCTGGTCGGCAAGGCACGCGCGCGTGGGCAGCTGAACGTCCAGGTGCACGACCTGCGCGCGTGGACGTACGACCGGCACAACACGGTCGACGACACGCCGTACGGCGGGGGCCCCGGCATGGTCATGAAGACCGAGCCCTGGGGCGACGCCCTGGACACGGTCCTCGCCGACGGCTACGAGACCGGCGCCCAGGCCCCCGCGATCATCGTCCCCACCCCCAGCGGCCGCCCCTTCACCCAGGAACTCGCCGTCGAACTCTCCGGGCGCCCCTGGCTGATCTTCACGCCGGCCCGCTACGAGGGCATCGACCGGCGTGTCATGGACGAGTACGCGACCCGCATACCGGTGTACGAGGTGTCCATCGGCGACTACGTCCTCGCCGGTGGCGAGGCGGCCGTACTCGTCATCACGGAGGCCGTCGCGCGGCTGCTGCCCGGCGTCCTCGGCAACGCCGAGTCCCACCGCGACGACTCCTTCGCGCCCGGCGCGATGGCGAGCCTCCTGGAGGGCCCCGTCTACACCAAGCCGCCCGTCTGGCGCGGCCGGGACATCCCGGACGTGCTGCTCAGCGGCCACCACGGCAGGATCGCCCGCTGGCGCCGCGACGAGGCCCTCAGGCGTACGACCGCCCACCGCCCCGACCTGATCGAGCGCTGCGACCCCGAGGCCTTCGACAAGAAGGACCGCGAGATGCTCTCCATCCTGGGCTGGGAACCGGACCCGGCGGGGGAGCCGTACGGCCGATTTTGGCGGCGGGCCGAGGGCGTGGAAGAATAGACCGCTGTTGTGCGTCCGTCCGGCGTGCGCCCCTGCCACAGGGGGACACGACGTCCGCCCCGACCCGCACACGGCTTCGTGCAAACACCTAGTTGCCGTTGATGACCTGTGGCATCAGCGAAGAAAGCAGACGAAATGTCTCACCTGCTCGACTCCGTCGACGCCGCGTCGCTGCGCAGCGACATCCCGGCCTTCCGCCCGGGTGACACCGTCAACGTCCACGTCCGCGTCATCGAGGGCAACCGCTCCCGTGTGCAGCAGTTCAAGGGCGTTGTGATCCGCCGTCAGGGCTCCGGTGTCCGCGAGACCTTCACGGTCCGCAAGGTCTCGTTCTCCGTCGGCGTCGAGCGCACCTTCCCGGTGCACACCCCGATCGTCGAGAAGATCGAGCTGGTCACCCGTGGTGACGTGCGTCGCGCCAAGCTGTACTACCTCCGTGACCTGCGCGGCAAGGCCGCGAAGATCAAGGAGAAGCGCGAGAACTGAGCGCTCTGAACGGGGTCTACAGCGAGGCGGGATAGCATCTCGCCCCGATGGACACCGAAGCACAGCCGACGGAACGCGACCGCTCCTCCCACCCGGATTCCCCGGGGCCGGAGGAACGGTCGCGTTTCGCGTTGACGGAGCGCATCGCCGACTGGCTGCCGGGCGGCCGGATCGTCCTCACCCTCTTCGTCTGCCTGGTGTTTTTGCTGGTCCTCAACACTTTCGTGGTGCAACCGTTCCAGATTCCGAGCGGATCCATGGAACAGGGTTTGAGGATCGGGGACCGCGTTCTCGTAAATAAGTTGGCGTACCGTTTCGGTGCTCAGCCACGGCGCGGAGACGTGGTCGTGTTCGACGGCACCGGGTATTTCGGGGCCGCCGACTACGTCAAACGCGTTGTCGGGGTGGGGGGAGACCACGTGGTCTGCTGCGACAAGAAGGGAAGGATCGAGGTGAACGGCCGCGCCGTCGACGAGTCGGCGTTCCTCTATCCCGGGGACACCGCCTCGAGCGTGCCCTTCGACGTCGCCGTGCCCGCCGGCCGTCTCTTCGTCCTCGGCGACCACCGCAGCGACTCCAGCGACTCCCGGGACCATCTCGGCTCCCCCGGTGGCGGCATGATCCCGGTCGGCGACGTCATCGGCCGCGCCGACTGGATCCTGTGGCCCTCGGCCCACTGGAAGCACCTCACGCGGCCCTCCGCCTACGCGCGCGTGCCGGCCCCGGAGCGTGCCCATGGGTAACCGCGGCAAGCCGCGCGGGCTGCCCAGCAGCCCCGCAGAGAATCTGCTGCCCACCGGATCGCGCCGCACCTCCGCGCCCGGCGGCGGCCGTACGCGCGCGGAGCGGCGGAAGCTCCAGCGCAAGGTCAAACGCAAGCGCCGACGTTCAGCCGTTCGGGAGATCCCTCTTCTGGTCGGTGTCGCCGTCCTGATAGCGCTGGTCCTGAAGACCTTTCTCGTCCAGGCGTTCGTGATCCCGTCCGGCTCGATGGAGCAGACGATCCGGATCGGCGACCGCGTCCTGGTCGACAAGCTCACCCCGTGGTTCGGCACCAAGCCGCAGCGCGGGGACGTCGTCGTCTTCCACGACCCGGGCGGCTGGCTGGCCGACGAGCAGACGGCCAAGAAGCACGACCCGGTCGTCGTCAAGCAGGTCAAGGAAGGCCTCACCTTCATCGGCCTGCTGCCGTCCGACAATGAGAAAGACCTGATCAAGCGGGTGATCGGCGTCGGCGGCGACCACGTCAAGTGCTGTGACGCGCAGGGCCGGCTCACCGTCAACGGCGCACCGCTCACCGAGGGTGATTACATCTATCCGGGGGACGCCCCGTCCGCCCAGTCCTTCGACATCACCGTCCCCAAGGGCCGGCTGTGGGTGATGGGCGACCACCGGGGCAACTCCGCGGACTCCCGTTTCCACCAGAACACGCCCTACGGCGGCACGGTCTCCGAGGAGTCCGTCGTCGGCCGGGCGGTCGCCATCGGCTGGCCGGTCGGCCACTGGACCCGTCTGCAGGAACCTAAAACCTTCGCAAGCGTGGTGAACTCCGTGTCGGGTGTGACCGCCGGTCCCCGGCTGTCGCATAGGGTTGCCCCCGAGAATCCGAACGGACTGACCCGACTCCCGACCCCTGCGGAACTCCCGCTCGTTATGGGAGTAGTGGGCCTGCACCGTATGCGGGGCAGGCGGCGGCGCACAGTAAGGAGTTGGCGTGGGGGATGTGGCGGTTGGCGCACGGTCGGGGCACGACGGCGAGGAGCACCGCGGGCACCCCGTGGAAGCGAACGCCCCCGTGCCGGACGGTGCCATGACCTCAGGGAATGACCCGGTGGGCGACCAGGACGGGCTCGGCCAGGAGCAGCAGCCGCCGGGCGGGGCCGCGGGCGAGTCGGCCGGACGGCCGAAGAAGCAGCCGCGCTCCTTCTGGAAGGAGCTGCCGATCCTCGTCGTGATCGCGCTGGTCCTTGCGCTGCTGATCAAGACGTTCCTGGTGCAGGCGTTCTCGATCCCGTCCGCCTCGATGCAGAACACCCTTCAGGTGGGTGACCGCGTCCTGGTCGACAAGCTCACCCCGTGGTTCGGCTCCGAGCCCGAGCGCGGCGAGGTCGTGGTCTTCCACGACCCGGACGACTGGCTGGCGGGCGAGCCGGCGCCGACCCCGAATGCCATCCAGAACGTCCTCAGCTGGATCGGCCTGATGCCGTCCGCCAATGAGAAGGACCTGATCAAGCGCGTGATCGGTGTCGGCGGAGACACCGTCCAGTGCAAGGGCACCGGCCCGCTGCTGGTCAACGGCAAGGCGCTGAACGAGCCGTACGTCTACCCCGGCAACACGCCGTGCACCGATGACGACCTGGGCGGCCAGTTCAAGGTGAAGGTCCCCCAGGGCTACATCTGGGTGATGGGCGACCACCGCCAGAACTCCCGTGACTCCCGCTACAACCAGTCCGACAAGAACCACGGCATGGTCCCCGTCGACAAGGTCGTCGGCCGCGCCATCGTCAAGGCCTGGCCGATCAACCGCTGGGGCACCCTTCCGATCCCGGACACCTTCGACCAGCCCGGCATGTCCCAGCAGTCCTCGGCCTCCGCAGCCTTGACGGTTGCCCCGCAGGGAGTCGCCATCGCGGCGGTGCTGCCGGTGGCGGTGTGGAGGCGCCGCAGGGCGGTGAAGACGGAGCGCGGCTAGACAAGCAGCAGGAGGTTGCCCCGGGGCGAGGAGTGCCCCGGGGCGGAGCCTCTGGCGGGTCCGGGGGCGGAGCCCCAGGAGGGTCGACCAGCGGAGTCGGGCAGGTGGGTGGGCAAGCCCAGGTACCGCCGGGTAGGGTCCGGGGCCATGGGTGGCGAGAGCACGACGCGTACGGCCCCGCACAACGGCGGGACAGGCACGGCACAGCCCGGCGGGAGCCGGCTCGGACAGCGACTGTCCGGAGTGGCCGTGGCCCTGGGTCTGGTGCTGTTCCTCGGCGGGTTCGCCTGGGCGGCGGTCAGCTACCGGCCGTACACCGTGCCCACCAGCTCCATGACGCCCACCATCGACGCCGGCGACCGGGTGCTGGCGCAGAAGGTCGACAGCGGCGAGATACGGCGCGGTGACGTCGTCGTCTTCGAGGACACCAGCTGGGTCAGCAACTCCAAGGTGGTCAAGCGTGTCGTAGCGGTCGGCGGCGACACCGTCTCCTGCTGCACGAACGGCAAGCTGACCGTCAACGGCAAGCAGATCGACGAGCCCTATCTGCCCAAGGGCAGCCTGGCCGAGGTCCAGAACTTCCCGACGGTGACCGTCCCCAAGGGCCGCCTGTTCCTGCTCGGTGACGAGCGCCAGGGATCCCTGGACTCCACGGCCCACCTCACCGACGCGGCCAAGGGCACGGTCTCCAGCGGCGCCGTGACCGCCCGGGTGGACGCCGTCATATGGCCCTGGAAGGGCTCGCTCAAGCGCCCCACCGGCTTCGAGGCCCTCGGCGCCCTCTCGCAGCCCGGCCCGCTGGGCACGATCGAGCTGCTGATCGTCGCCGGCGCCGTCCTGGTCCTGGCGGGCGGTGCCTACGGCCCGATCGCCGGCCGTCTGGGCCGCTCCCGCGCCCGTGAGGCCCGTCCGGAGGCGGCCGGTGTCCGCTGAGGCCACGCGGACCGGCGAGGAGTCGTACGAGGGCGGTCTGCGCAAGGTGGCCCGGGTGGTCCTCCTCGACGCCGAGGACCGCATCCTGCTGCTGCACGGCCATGAGCCGGACGATCCGGCCGACGACTGGTGGTTCACCCCGGGCGGCGGTCTGGAGGGCGCCGAGACACGTGCGGAGGCCGCGCTCAGGGAGCTGGCCGAGGAGACCGGCATCACCGACGTCGTACTGGGCCCCGTGCTGTGGCGGCGCATGTGTTCCTTTCCGTTCGCGGGCCGTCGATGGGACCAGGACGAGTGGTACTACCTGGCCCGTACGACGCAGACCACCACCGCGGCCACGGGGCTGACGGAGCTGGAGCGGCGCAGCGTCGCCGGAGCGCGTTGGTGGACGTGTCAGGAACTGACCCGGGCACATGAGACGGTGTATCCGACCAGACTCGCCGAGCTGCTGCGCACGCTGCTCGACGAAGGTCCCCCGGCCAGTCCTGTGACCCTCGACCCGGAAATCGTCTAGCAACCCGGAAATCGTCTGAGGGTCCGTCGGACTGGCGCACAATGGTGGGATCGCACGCTGAAGGGGAACATGCCATGAGCGCCGAGGACCTCGAGAAGTACGAGACCGAGATGGAGCTGAAGCTCTACCGGGAGTACCGAGACGTCGTCGGTCTGTTCAAATACGTGATCGAGACCGAGCGGCGCTTCTACCTCACCAACGACTACGAGATGCAGGTGCACTCGGTCCAGGGCGAGGTGTTTTTCGAGGTGTCGATGGCCGACGCCTGGGTCTGGGACATGTATCGGCCGGCCCGCTTCGTGAAGCAGGTCAGGGTTCTCACGTTCAAGGACGTGAACATCGAGGAGCTGAACAAGAGCGACCTGGAGCTTCCGGGCGGGTGATCCGCACTCGCCCGCCCGGGTGACGAGGTTTTCCACAACCGCTGAGCCACCCACCAAGATCAACAATTGAGGCCGTGATGCGTGACCGTTGGCGCCGGAGGTGGTGCCGACATGAGCAACGCACGCAGTGCACTCGGCAGGTACGGCGAGGATCTGGCCGCGCGGCGGCTGGCCGAGGCCGGAATGGCGGTCCTGGAGCGCAACTGGCGCTCCGGCAGGACCGGTGAGATCGACATCGTGGCCAGGGACGGCGACGTCCTGGTCGTCTGCGAGGTGAAGACCCGCAGGGGCGGCTCCTTCGAGCATCCGATGGCCGCGTTGACGCCCGAGAAGGCGGCCCGGCTGCGCGAACTGGCCGAGCACTGGATCCAGGCCCATGGAGGGGCTCCACCGGGCGGCGTCCGCATCGACCTGATCGGCGTCCTGCTGCCCCAGCGGGGCGCCCCGTCCGTCGAGCATGTACGGGGGGTGGCCTGAATGGGCTTCGCCCGCACCTGCTCGGTGGCCCTCGTCGGCGTCGAGGGCGTCGTCGTGGAGGTCCAGGCCGACCTCGAACCCGGCGTCGCGGCCTTCACCCTGGTGGGCCTCCCGGACAAAAGCCTCACGGAAAGCCGCGACCGCGTCCGGGCGGCGGTGGTCAACTCGGGCGGCGAGTGGCCGCAGAAGAAGCTGACCGTCGGACTCAGCCCGGCGTCGGTGCCCAAAGCCGGTTCCGGCTTCGACCTGGCCGTCGCCTGCGCGGTGCTCGGCGCCGCCGAACGGATCGATCCACGTGTCCTCGCGGACATCGTCATGATCGGGGAGCTGGGCCTGGACGGCCGGGTCCGACCGGTCCGCGGCACCCTGCCGGCCGTCCTCGCCGCGGCCGACGCCGGTTACGACCAAGTGGTCGTGCCTGAGTGCGCCGCCGCCGAGGCCTCGCTGGTCCCCGGCGTCTCGGTGCTCGGCGTCCGCAGTCTGCGGCAGCTCATCGCGGTCCTCACCGAGGAGCCCGTCCCCGAGGAGGAGCCGGACGAGCAGGGACGCCCTGATCCGCTGCTGGCCGGTCTGCGCATGCCCGGCACGGGTGCTGCCACCGGCATGCACAGCATCGGCGCCGCACAGCACGACCACGATCACGACCTGGCGGACGTCGTGGGCCAGACCTCGGCCCGCACGGCTGTGGAGGTGGCCGCCGCCGGCGGACACCACCTCTTCCTCGAAGGGCCGCCCGGCGCGGGCAAGACCATGCTCGCCGAGCGGCTGCCCGCGGTCCTGCCCCGGCTGATCAGGGAGGAATCGCTGGAGGTCACAGCGGTGCACTCGGTGGCCGGGCTGCTGCCACCGGGCAAGCCGCTCATCGACGTCGCTCCCTACTGCGCACCGCACCACTCGGCCACGATGCAATCGCTCGTCGGCGGCGGACCCGGGATCGCACGACCCGGCGCGGTCTCCCTCGCCCATCGCGGCGTGCTGTTCCTGGACGAGGCGCCCGAGTTCCACAGCCAGACCCTGGACGCTCTGCGGCAGCCGCTGGAGTCCGGGCATGTCGTGATCGCGCGCAGCGCGGGTGTCGTCCGGTTCCCGGCACGCTTCCTCATGGTGCTGGCGGCCAACCCGTGTCCCTGCGGGCGCTTCTCGCAGCGGGACTCCCTGTGCGAGTGCCCTCCATCGGTGATCCGCCGCTACCAGTCCCGGCTCTCCGGCCCGCTGCTGGACCGGGTGGATCTGCGCGTCGAGGTCGATCCGGTCACCCGGGCCGAGCTCATCGAACCCGGCGTTCGGGGCGAGTCCACGGCGGTCGTGGCCGAGCGGGTACGGCTGGCCCGCGAGCGCACGGCAGCCCGCCTGGCCGGAACACCGTGGCGCACCAACAGCGAGGTGCCGGGCCGGGAGCTGCGCAGCCGCTACCAGGCCGTGGCCGGCGCGATGGACGAGGCCGAGCGCAGCCTCGAACGGGGTGTGCTCACCGCGCGCGGCATCGACCGGGTCCTGCGTGTCGCCTGGACGGTCGCCGACCTCGTCGGACACGACCGCCCCGATGCGACCGACGTCGCCCTGGCCCTGCAACTGCGCACCGGAGTCCCGCGCGGGGTGCCGATGGCCATCGGAGCGCTGACATGAGCACGGGCGCGGACCCCGGAGACGAGGTGCTCGGGCGAGTCTTTCTCGGTCGGGTTGTCGAGCCGGGGGACGAGGTTGGGGGGCGGTGGGTTCGGGAGTTCGGGGTGGGGGAGGTGGTGCGGCGGTTGCGGGAGGGGGTGACGGCGTTGCCGGGGGTGAGTGAGGTGCGGTGGGCCGGGCTGGTCGCGCGGGCTCGGCGGGCCGAGCCGGAGCGGGATCTCGTCGTGGCGAGGACCGCCGGGGCGCGGTTCGTCGGGCCCCACGACGCGGAGTGGCCGCGGCAGCTCGACGATCTCGGCGACGCCCGGCCGATCGGGCTGTGGGTGCGCGGCCGGCCCAGCCTGCGGATGTGGGCGCTGCGGTCCGTGGCCATGGTGGGCGCCCGTGCCTGCACCGAGTACGGCACCCATGTCGCCGCCACCCTCGCCGCAGGGCTCGCCGAGCGCGGCTGGGTGGTGGTCTCGGGCGGCGCGTACGGCATCGACGGCGCCGCCCACCGAGGCGCCCTCGCCGCCCGCGGAGCCACCGTCGCGGTCCTGGCCTGTGGCGTCGACCGGCCCTACCCCCGCGGTCACGCCGCGCTGATCGAAAGGATCGCGGAGCAGGGACTCGTGGTCGGTGAGCTGCCCCCGGGGGATCATCCGACGCCGAGCCGGTTCATCCTCCGCAATCGTGTCATCGCCGCCCTGACCAGGGGCACCGTCGTCGTGGAGGCCGCCTGCCGCAGCGGCTCGCTGGCCACCGCGCGGGCCGCGCAGCGCCTCGGCCGGTTCACCATGGGTGTCCCCGGTCCCGTCACCAGCGCACTCTCCGCCGGCGTGCACGAACTGCTGCGAGGCGAGGCCGTCCTGGTCACCGATGCCGCCGAGATCGTGGAACTGGTGGGTGACATGGGCGAGCTGGCGCCGGCCCGGCGGGGCCCCGTACTCCCGCGTGACCTGCTGGAACCCGCCGCCCGGGCCGTTCTCGCCGCACTGCCCGGCAATCGCACGGCCTCCGTCGAGGAGATCGCGCTCGGCACGCCGACGACACGGGACGAGGCGATCGCGAGACTGTACGAACTCCGAGCACTTGGTTACGTCGAACGACACGACGATGGCTGGAAGTTGACACGCCAGGCGGTGATGTCGGTCCGCACCGGTCGCGGCCCGTCCTGACCGAGCGTGTTCGGCCGTCCGGGGGAATGCCCGACGCCCTTGACGTTTCCCGGAGTTGACCCTCCGGCCGGTCACCCAGAGCGAGCTGCGAAACGCGCCCGTGAGGCGCGCCTGAGCGCCCCGCGCACGGGTGGAGCCTCATTGTTCGCACACCGCGACAGCCCAGTCACGCTACGCTCACAAAGGAGCCGACACAGATCCCGCCAACTCGACACCAGACCGACAGCTCACCCAGGTAGCCCACTCCCCCCGCCGAACCCCACCCCGTCCCACTTCACAGCACTTCACAGCACTTCACGGCAGAACGGCACAAGGCGACGAATGCCCCAGCACACCTCCGGGTCCGACCGGGCGGCGATCCCCCCAGCTGCCCGCGACGGTGGCAGCGAGCGGCCGCCCGCTCCCTCGACGCTCGACGAGCTGTGGCGGTCGTACAAGGCCACGGGGGACGACCGGTTGCGGGAACAGCTGATCCTGCACTACTCGCCGCTGGTGAAATACGTCGCGGGGCGGGTGAGCGTCGGGCTGCCGCCCAATGTCGAGCAGGCCGACTTCGTCTCCTCGGGCGTCTTCGGGCTGATCGACGCGATCGAGAAGTTCGACATCGACCGGGAGATCAAGTTCGAGACGTACGCGATCACCCGCATCCGCGGCGCGATGATCGACGAGCTGCGGGCGCTGGACTGGATCCCGCGGTCGGTACGGCAGAAGGCGCGGAACGTGGAGCGAGCCTACGCCACCCTGGAGGCGCGGCTGCGGCGTACGCCGAACGAGGGCGAGGTCGCCGCGGAGCTGGGCATGGAGGTCGACGAGCTCCACGCCGTGTTCAGCCAGTTGTCGCTGGCCAACGTGGTCGCGCTGGAGGAACTGCTGCACGTCGGCAGCGAGGGCGGGGACCGGCTCAGCCTCATGGACACGCTGGAGGACACCGCCGCGGACAATCCGGTGGAGGTGGCCGAGGACCGGGAGCTGCGGAGGTTTCTCGCGCGGGCCATCAACACGCTGCCCGAGCGGGAGAAGACCGTGGTCACGCTGTACTACTACGAAGGGCTCACCCTCGCCGAGATCGGCAACGTCCTCGGGGTCACCGAGAGCCGGGTCAGCCAGATCCACACCAAGTCGGTGCTGCAGCTGCGGGCCAAGCTGGCGAGCTTCGGACGCTGAGTCCTCCCTCTCCGGGGCGCGGTGTCCGTAAAGTGGTTGACGTGCCAAGGATTCGAGCGGCCTCCGTGGCCGAGCACCGGTCGATGCAGCGAGCCGCCCTGCTGGACGCGGCCAGGTCCCTGCTCTCCGAGGGCGGAACGGAGGCGCTGACCTTCCCGGCTCTCGCCGAGCGCACAGGGCTGGCGCGGTCGTCCGTGTACGAGTACTTCCGGTCGCGGGCCGCCGTGGTCGAGGAGCTGTGCGAGGTCGACTTCCCCGTGTGGGCGGCTGAGGTCGCGGCGGCGATGGAGCGGGCGGTGTCGGCCGAGGGCAAGGTCGAGGCGTATGTGCGGCAGCAGCTGGCGCTGGTGGGGGACCGGCGGCACCGGGCGGTCGTCGCCATCTCCGCGAGCGAGCTGGACACCGGGGCGCGGGAGAAGATCCGGGCGGCGCACGGGGGGCTGGTCGCGATGATCGTCGAGGCGCTGGGGGAGATGGGGCACGAGCAGCCTCGGCTGGCGGCGATGCTGCTGCAGGGGGTTGTGGATGCGGCGGTGCGAAGGATCGAGCTGGGGGCGGAAGAGCCGGCGGCGGTGACCGAGGCGGCATTGGGGATGGCTCTGCGGGGTGTGAAGGGCTGACTGGGGCTGCCGCCCCAGCGGTACGACTGCCCACGCGGCGGCTGCCCGCGCATGCCCGCGGCTACCGCGGAATCGGTACCCCCAGCACCGGCAACAGTCTCGGCGGCGCCCCGTGCAAGAGCCACGGTGGGAGGAGGGACAAGGGGTTCAAGTAGGTTTCGTCCCGCAGCAGGCCCCAGTGGACGCAGGAAGTTGTGCAGTGGGAACCCGTTGGGCCGACAGTCCCCACCACGTCCCCCGCTCTCAGCTCGTCGCCCTTCTTCACCGAGGGGGTCACCGGCTCGTACGTCGTTCGCAGGTCTGTGCCCTTCAGCGCCACCGAGACCACCCCCACGCCCGCTACCCGGCCCGCGAAGGACACACGGCCCGGGGCGACCGTGCGTACCGGGGAACCGGGCGGTGCGGACAGGTCCACGCCGCGGTGGCCGGGGCCGTACGGCGTGGACGGGGGCTCCCAGCCGCGCAACACCGGGGGGCGGACGCCCACCGGCCACATGTGGGCGAGGGGCGGGACCGGGGGTTGGGGGGCCGGTGCGTGGGGTGGGGGAGGGGAGTCCGCCCGGGCCCACTGGGGTGGCAGGGCCGCCCACACCGGACCGAGGAACAGCCCCGCCGACAACAGGGCGTATCGCATCACTCGTCGCATGCGAAAACCCTCCCGTACCCCGCCGATCATGGCCGGAGACTGTGGATCGCACCCCGGTTGTGGACAGCGGCGTCACCCGGTGCCTCGGCGGTCCCGTACACTTCTTCTGGCGATCCGGGTCACCGGGTCGACTTCGCACGCCCCGACACCGGGCCGGTCAACCGGTCGGTGTCAGCGCCTCTCGGTCCTCAGCGGCAAGGCGCGTCGCGGGCGTCAGGCGCGGGAGCCGTCCGGCATCCGCGGCACAACCGAGAACCAAGGAGAATACGGCCATGGCCGTCGTCACGATGCGGGAGCTGCTGGAGAGCGGCGTCCACTTCGGTCACCAGACCCGTCGCTGGAACCCGAAGATGAAGCGCTTCATCTTCACCGAGCGCAACGGCATCTACATCATCGACCTGCTCCAGTCGCTGTCGTACATCGACCGCGCCTACGAGTTCGTCAAGGAGACCGTCGCCCACGGCGGCACGGTCATGTTCGTCGGCACCAAGAAGCAGGCGCAGGAGGCCATCGCCGAGCAGGCCACCCGCGTCGGCATGCCCTACGTCAACCAGCGCTGGCTGGGCGGCATGCTCACCAACTTCTCGACCGTCTACAAGCGTCTGCAGCGCCTCAAGGAGCTTGAGCAGATCGACTTCGAGGACGTCGCCGCGTCCGGTCTGACCAAGAAGGAGCTTCTCGTGCTCTCGCGCGAGAAGGCCAAGCTGGAGAAGACCCTCGGTGGTATCCGCGAGATGCAGAAGGTGCCGAGCGCCGTCTGGATCGTGGACACCAAGAAGGAGCACATCGCGGTTGGCGAGGCCCGGAAGCTGAACATCCCGGTCGTCGCGATCCTCGACACCAACTGCGACCCCGACGAGGTCGACTACAAGATCCCGGGCAACGACGACGCGATCCGCTCCGTCACCCTGCTCACCCGTGTGATCGCCGACGCCGTCGCCGAGGGCCTCATCGCCCGTTCCGGCGTGGCCGCCGGTGACAAGGGCGAGAAGGCCGCGGGCGAGCCGCTCGCCGAGTGGGAGCGCGACCTGCTTGAGGGTGAGAAGAAGGCGGACGAGGCTCCGGCTGCCGAGGCTCCGGCTGCCGAGGCCGCTCCGGCCGAGGAGAAGCCGGCCGAGGGCGAGCAGGCCTGACGCAGGCGTCGACAGCGGGGGCGGTACTACATCCCATTGCGCCTCCGGCGCGGTGAAGTCCGCCCCCGTTGTTCACCCGTAGGTCGGTACGACGTATGCGGTCCTCGACTACATGTGGAACGCAAACCGTGCGGATCTGAAGATCTTCCAGACTTCGAGAAAGACTCACAGACTCATGGCGAACTACACCGCCGCCGACGTCAAGAAGCTCCGTGAGCTCACCGGCGCCGGCATGATGGACTGCAAGAAGGCGCTGGACGAGGCCGAGGGCAACGTCGAGAAGGCCGTCGAGGCGCTGCGCATCAAGGGCCAGAAGGGCGTCGCCAAGCGCGAGGGCCGCTCCGCCGAGAACGGCGCCGTGGTCTCCGTCATCGCCGACGACAACTCCTCCGGCGTCCTCGTCGAGCTGAAGTGCGAGACGGACTTCGTCGCCAAGGGCGAGAAGTTCCAGGCCGTCGCCGCCGCGATCGCCGAGCACGTCGCCAAGACCTCCCCGGCCGACATCGAGGTCCTGCTCGCCTCCGAGATCGAGGCCGGCAAGACCGTCCAGGCGTTCGTGGACGAGGCCAACGCCAACCTCGGTGAGAAGATCGTTCTGGACCGCTTCGCGCAGTTCGCCGACGGCTACGTCACCGCTTACATGCACCGCACCATGCCCGACCTGCCTCCGCAGATCGGTGTTCTGGTCGAGCTCGACAAGCCGAACGCCGATGTCGCCAAGGGCATCGCCCAGCACATCGCCGCCTTCGCGCCGAAGTACCTCTCCAAGGAGGACGTGCCGGCCGAGGTCGTCGAGTCCGAGCGCCGCGTCGCCGAGGAGACCACCCGCGCCGAGGGCAAGCCCGAGGCCGCCCTGCCGAAGATCGTCGAGGGTCGCCTCAACGGCTTCTTCAAGGACGCCACGCTGCTCGGCCAGCCCTACGCGCTGGACAACAAGAAGTCGGTCCAGAAGGTGCTGGACGAGGCCGGTGTCACCCTGAAGCGCTTCTCGCGCATCAAGGTCGGCATCTGAGTCCGGACCGCGATCGACTCGCGACCCGGACAGAGATCCCGGAACCATCCCCGGTGAAATCCCGATAGGGTCGTAAGCAGTCGTCCGCGTACACCGCCACACCCCGGCGTGCGGCGGACGGCAGCAGATCTGACGAGGAGGCCATTGCCGCGCATGGGAGCGAAAAGCGACCCCATCGGCAATGGTCTTCTTCGTATGTGCAACACGTGAAAGAGGCGGGATCTCCCATGACCACCAAGGCCCAGAAGAGCGACGACGGCAAAGTACGCGGCCGGTTTCTGCTAAAGCTGTCCGGAGAGGCCTTCTCCGGCGGCGGGGGCCTGGGCGTGGACCCGGACGTGGTGCACAAGATCGCCCGCGAGATCGCGGCCGTCGTCCGGGACGGCGCGGAGATCGCGGTCGTCATCGGCGGCGGCAACTTCTTCCGCGGCGCCGAGCTGCAGCAGCGTGGCATGGACCGCGCCCGCTCCGACTACATGGGCATGCTCGGCACCGTGATGAACTGCCTCGCCCTCCAGGACTTCCTGGAGAAGGAGGGCATCGACTCGCGGGTGCAGACCGCGATCACCATGGGGCAGGTCGCCGAGCCGTACATCCCGCTGCGCGCCGTGCGCCACCTGGAGAAGGGCCGTGTGGTCATCTTCGGCGCCGGTATGGGTATGCCGTACTTCTCCACCGACACCACCGCCGCCCAGCGCGCCCTGGAGATCGACGCCGAGGCGCTGCTCATGGGCAAGAACGGCGTGGACGGGGTGTACGACTCCGACCCCAAGACCAACCCGGACGCCGTCAAGTTCGACGCCCTCGGCTACGGCGAGGTCATCACGCGCGACCTGAAGGTCGCCGACGCCACCGCCATCACGCTGTGCCGCGACAACAAGCTCCCGATCCTCGTCTTCGAGCTTCTGGCCGAGGGCAATATCGCCCGCGCCGTCAAGGGTGAGAAGATCGGCACGCTGGTGGGCGACCAGGGCAGCCGGGACTGACCGGCACACCCCCGTCGCCCGGGGTGCGCCACCTGTCCGGGGGACGGACGGGACGCGCCCTGGCCGGGGGATGGACAATGTCCTGCCGGTCGGGAACCGTGCAGGAAGAAGACGCGACGCAGCCGGCCGCCGCCCGATAGAGGAACCGCAGCCGGGCCTTACTCAAGACACGCAGGAGCAAGTGGTGATCGAAGAGACCCTCCTCGAGGCCGAGGAGAAGATGGAGAAGGCCGTCGTGGTCGCCAAGGAGGACTTCGCCGCGATCCGCACCGGCCGTGCGCACCCGGCGATGTTCAACAAGATCGTGGCCGACTACTACGGTGCCCTGACGCCGATCAACCAGCTGGCCTCGTTCTCCGTGCCGGAGCCGCGCATGGCGGTCGTGACGCCCTTCGACAAGAGCGCGCTGCGCAACATCGAGCAGGCGATCCGCGACTCCGACCTGGGCGTCAACCCCAGCAACGACGGCAACATCATCCGGGTGGTGTTCCCCGAGCTGACCGAGGAGCGCCGGCGCGACTACATCAAGGTCGCCAAGCACAAGGCCGAGGACTCCCGGGTCTCCATCCGCTCCGTGCGCCGCAAGGCCAAGGACGCCATCGACAAGCTGGTCAAGGACGGCGAGGTCGGCGAGGACGAGGGCCGCCGTGCGGAGAAGGAGCTGGACGACACCACCGCGAAGTACGTCGCGCAGGTGGACGAGCTCCTGAAGCACAAGGAAGCGGAACTGCTCGAAGTCTGATGAGCGACTCTTCCTGGGGGGCGCCGCCACCGGTGGGGCCGGCCGGCTACTGGGGGCCCACCGAGGGTGGGCCTGTCCAGGGGGCTGCCCCGGCGGGTCCCGCGTACGATGCGCCTGAGGCGCAGCACACTCGCCCCATGCCCATCGTGCCCGACGAACCCGCGTATGGCGGAGACCAGGACGGCGATCGGGGGGCCGCCCGGCTGAGCGGCCCCTTGTTCCAGGACGAGTTCCGCCCCCGGCCCCCGCAGGCCCGGACCGCCCAGGCCGAGAACCAGAATCCGGAGCCCATGCCCGACGCCCACCAGCCGGCGCCAGCGCCGCAGAAGAAGAGCGCGGGCCGTGACCTGAGCGCGGCCATAGGGGTCGGGGCCGGGCTCGGTGTGGTGATCATCGCCTCCCTGTTCATCGAGAAGTCCGTGTTCGTCGGCGTGGTCGCCGTCGCCGTCGTCGTCGGTCTGTGGGAGCTGACCAGCAGGCTGCGGGAGCGCAAGCAGATCAAGGCGCCGCTGGTGCCGCTCGCGGTCGGCGGTGCGGCGATGGTGGTCGCCGGGTACGTCCGTGGCGCCGAGGGTGCCTGGGTCGCCATGGCCCTCACCGCCCTGGCCGCGCTGGTCTGGCGTATGACCGAGTCGCCGGAGGGCTATCTCAAGGACGTCACGGCGGGTGTCTTCGCGGCGTTCTACGTGCCGTTCCTGGCCACGTTCGTCGCGATGATGCTGACCGCGCAGGACGGTCCCTGGCGCGTCATGACCTTCCTGCTCCTCACCGTCGTCAGCGACACGGGTGCGTACGCGGTCGGCTGGCGCTTCGGCAAGCATAAACTGGCCCCGCGGATCAGCCCCGGCAAGACCCGCGAGGGCCTGCTGGGCGCGGTGCTGTTCGCGATGGTCGCGGGCGCGTTGTGCATGCAGTTCCTGATCAGCCACGGCACCTGGTGGCAGGGCCTGTTGCTGGGCCTCGCGGTCGCGGCCAGCGCCACGCTGGGCGACCTCGGCGAGTCGATGATCAAGCGCGACCTGGGCATCAAGGACATGGGCACCTTGCTCCCGGGCCATGGCGGCATCATGGACCGGCTGGACTCACTCCTGCCGACCGCGCCGGTGGTCTGGCTGCTGATGGTGGTCTTCGTCGGCTCGGCCTGAGCCCGCCGCCGCACGGCTTACGGGCCCTCGTCCTCGGTGGAGGGTGGGGGCCCGTTGTGGTGCGTACGGATGTCAGACCGAAGCAGTGGTGCGGATCGCGGCGATGTCGAACTGGAGGCGCACCGTCTCGCTCACCATGGACCCGCCCTGGGCCAGCCGGGCGTCGTAGGTCAGGCCCCAGTCGGAGCGGTTGATGGTGGTGGTGCCGTCGAAGCCGACCCGCTCGTCACCGAACGCGTCGGTCACATGACCGATGTAGGTGAGTTCCAGGTCCACGGGGCGGGTGGTGTCCTTGATGGTGAGATCGCCGGTCATCCGGTAGACGTCCTTGCCCCCGAGCTGCACGGTGGTGCTCGTGAACGTCATGCGCGGATAGGCGGCGGCGTCCAGGAACTGCCGGCCGACCAGGTGGGCGTCGCGCTGCTCGACGCCGGTGTCGACGCTGGCGGTGTACAGCACGAGGTCGGCCCGGGAGCGGGTCGGGTCGCGGCCGTCGAAGTGGAGGCGGCTCTCGTACTGTGCGAAGGCGCCACGCACCGTCGTCACCATCGCGTGCCGCACGGAGAACCCGATCCTGCTGTGCGCGGGGTCGATCAGCCAGTCGCCGGTGAGGCCCGCCAGCTCGGGATCGGGCAGGTCGGCGGTGGCGGCTGCGCGGGCACTGGTCCCCGGGGCGGCGCTCGCCACGGGAGCGGCGGACGGCTGCGCGCGCCGGTGGAAGGAGTTGCGGCCGAAAAGGTTCATGGCTCATCTGGTTACGTCAGAGCCAGGAGGCGGGACAAGGCCCGACCAGGAAACCCGACCGTTCGTCAGCAGAACTTCACAGGCCGCCCGGCCCGTGAACGGCCGAAGCGGCCTGTTCAGAGGCTCAGCGGCGGCCCCGGGGATCCTCGGGGCCAAGGAAATGGCTCACGACAACGAGCACACCGAGAATCCCCAGGCCGAACGTGCCGAGGACGGCCCCGATCCGCTCGCCGTCCCAGGCGGAGCGCACCCCGCCGGCGAGCCCGCCCACGGCCATGCACACGCCGAGGACGAGAAACCGCGAACCCCGGGGTCGCAGCCAGTGCCTCGGCTCCGGGTGACGCTGGCCCGGCGACGGCGGCCCGGCAGAATGCGTCATCGGTACCTCACCGTTCCTCGTCCATCGGCCGCCGACCGCAGGGCTGAGCGCGGGTAAGGGTTTTGATCAGCCGAAGCTGATCTCCCCCCTCGGCCAGGTGACCGACGATCTGATCGGAGCATGGTATCGGGACGGTGTCTGAAACGACCGTCTCGAAGATGGACCGCTCCTGTAGCCGGGCGGGCTGCATCCGACGGACCGAGGGCTCTCGGGGAGCGGGCCGATGCTCTCTGTGGAGCCGCGGGGCGGCAGCCGCCCATCAGGACTTCAGCCAGACGCGTCGGTGCCGGGCGACGACATGGACCTGTTCGACTTGTGCAGCGGTGAGCCTGCCCGTGAGGGGGCCGAGCGACGCGACTTCTCGCTCCTGGTAGATCCGCACTGTGTACTGGGTGGCGGCTCGGTCCAGGGACGCGATACCGACAAAGACCAGGGCCGGCTCGACGGACACGGCGAAGTCGCAGTACCGCTCCAGGACACCGCGTACGTAGTCGGCCTCCGCTCTGCTCGCGGCGGCGTAGGGCTGCGGCCGCCCACCGTTGACCTTGGCCATGGTGTCGCCGACCCAGACCGAGGCGCCTCGATGGGTCTTGGTGTTGATGCTGAACACCCCACCGGGGCCGATCAGTAAGTGATCGATGTCGCCGCCGTTGCTCTTCTCGATGCCGTGAAGGACCCGCCACCCGAGTGGGGACAGGCGTTCCAGCTCTCGGCCGACCCGTCGCTCTCCTTCAAGCCCGGTGTACCAGCTGTCCCATTCCGAGGACCGCCGCAGTAGCTTCGCCCGCACCCGCTGAGCTGTTGACGGGCCCCGCGCAGCAATCATCTTGAGGACACCGGCGCCGGGGCGGTTCCTCGCCAGGTCCTCACTGGGGGAGAGGGGCGGGAGGGGCGCCGACCGTTCCGCACGACGCCCCGGAGCCGGGCGACTGGGCTGTTGAGTGGGCGGGGCGGGGGGCGACGTATGAGTACGGGAAGGTGCGGAGGCAACCGTGATCCCGTCACCAAGGTGCCCACGGAGCAGGGCCAACACCTCGTCCCGATACTCCTGCACCTTGATCGTCACGACCTTCGTCGCCCGGTCCGCCCATGCGACAGCGGTTCCGTCCGGCAGGTTCACGTAGAGCCGATCCTTGCCGTGCCGCTTCCACGGATTCACCGTGAGATCGCTTATCGGTCGCCCCCCAATGCCTGCCGTCCCCGCACATATGCCAGCAGCCGGGGGCCGGGTCGACAAGACCGCCTGGTCAGAGCGAGTTGTTACAGGCTTCTCCACCTCGTCAGCGGGCGGGCCCCTCGGGTGGTCCGGCCCCTGCGCCCACGGCGCCGGGATGGAGGGGGCGCCGTAGGCGACTGCGGGGCCGTAGTGGCCGGTGAGTTGGGGAGAGCGGTGGGCTGCGGGGATCGTCCGACCTAGATCGCCGGGTGATCGAGCAGGTTGCCGTTCGAGCAGCTGTTGGAGTGGATGGGGACGTAGTCGGTCAGAATGGGCAGCGCCGACACCTCTGCCCCTTCCAGCCCGCAGACGGATGCCGGCGAGAAGGTCCAGTTTGTGAAAGGCGTCGACTTGTTGCCCGCATGGGCAGGAACTGCCATGGCGAGGGCAGCCACGGCCAGCGTGGCGGTCATGATGATCTTTCGCATGCCCGCTCCAACGACCGTGACGATCACCGGACACGGCTCACCATGGGTGTGTCCCCCGCGTGCCCGAACCAGCGAGCACCAACGGGAAACAGGGGCCTTTGGTTTAAATGCCCAGATTTAGGGTGTTGACGTCATGTCTGCGGCATATGACGATAAGCGGAATGCGAGCGCCGCCCTCTCGCCCCGTGAACCGCGCGGTGCTCCCGTCTCAGCCCGAAGGAGGGCGGCAATGAAGACGTTCCGGAGGCGTATCCCGGGCAAGAAATCGGCCGTGGCGGCAATGATCCTTGGGGCGGTCGTCTTCGTCGCTCCGACCGCGACCGCCGTCACCGAGAACCCGAAGCCCCAGAGCCCCGCCTTCGACCGGTGCGTCCACAGCGCTGGTCCGGCCGGTCGCTACTACTACCCGGGCTACGCCAACGTCCCTTGCGTTTGAGTGGCGCATCCGACCAGGAGCGGCTCAGCCGATCTCGGCCGAGCCCCTCATCGCCCAGACCGCCGTACAGGCCATGGGGCGCAGGTCACCGAGTTTGATCTGCGACACTGGTTAGGCCATGCCTAAGCCCGGAGAACTCACTTTCGTCGCACCGCGCGGAGCCAAGAAGCCGCCGCGGCACCTTGCCGATCTATCGCCCGCCGAGCGCAAGGACGCGGTGGCCGAGATCGGGGAGAAGCCGTTCCGTGCCAAGCAGCTCTCGCAGCACTACTTCGCGCGGTACGCGCACGACCCGGAGCAGTGGACCGACATCCCCGCCGGGTCGCGCGGGAAGCTGCAGGAAGCGCTGTTCCCGGAGCTGATGACCGTCGTACGGCATCTGTCCACCGACCAGGGGACCACGCGCAAGACGCTGTGGCGGCTGTTCGACGGGACGCTCGTCGAGTCCGTGCTGATGCGGTACCCGGACCGGGTCACCATGTGCATCAGCTCGCAGGCCGGATGCGGAATGAACTGTCCCTTCTGCGCCACCGGACAGGCCGGGCTGGACCGGAATCTGTCCACCGCCGAGATCGTGCACCAGATCGTCGACGGGATGCGCGCACTGCGGGACGGCGAGGTGCCCGGAGGGCCCGCGCGGCTGTCCAACATCGTCTTCATGGGCATGGGCGAGCCGCTCGCCAACTACAACCGGGTCGTGGGAGCCGTCCGGGCGCTCACCGACCCCGCCCCTGACGGGCTCGGGCTCTCGCAGCGCGGGATCACCGTCTCGACCGTCGGGCTGGTGCCGGCCATCCACCGGTTCGCCGACGAGGGCTTCAAGTGCCGGCTCGCGATCTCCCTGCACGCCCCCGACGACGAACTACGCGACACCCTCGTCCCCGTGAACACGCGGTGGAAGGTGCGCGAGGTGCTGGACGCCGGGTTCGAGTACGTCGAGAAGAGCGGGCGCCGGCTGTCCATCGAGTACGCACTGATCCGTGACATCAACGACCAGGCCTGGCGCGGTGACCGGCTCGGCCGGCTGCTCAAGGGCAAGCCCGTGCACGTCAACCTGATCCCGCTCAACCCGACGCCGGGTTCGAAGTGGACCGCTTCCCGGCCCGAGGACGAGAAGGCCTTCGTCGAGGCCATCGCCGCGCACGGCGTGCCCGTCACCATCCGGGACACCCGGGGGCAGGAGATCGACGGAGCCTGTGGTCAGCTCGCGGCCACCGAGCGGTAATCTGGCCACCGTCACTCACATCTTCATATCGACATCCACATATCGACACCTTCATATTCCGACAGGGGAGCGCCACAGCGCTGAGAGTGCGGCGGACAGGGCCGCAGACCCTCTGAACCTTGCCCAGGTCATTCTGGGTAGGAAGTTCGGTCATCACTCGAGCTGTTGCGCCCTGCCCGGGTCCTTCCCAGCGAAGCCCCGGGCAGGGCCGCGTTCTTCCTGGCCAACCCCCAGGAGAACATCCAGTGCACAACAAGACCTTCGTGGCCGTGGCGGCCGGCCTCGGCCTGATCACGCTGTCCGCCCTGACAGGGTGTGGATCGACAGACACCAAGTCGTCCTCGGACTCCAAGAGCGTCACCCTCGTCAGCCACGACTCGTGGGCCGTCTCCAAGAGCGTGCTCGGCGACTTCGAGAAGCAGAGCGGGTACAAGGTCCACGTCCTCAAGGACGGCGACGCCGGGCAGGCCGTCAACAAGGCGATCCTGACCAAGGACAACCCGCAGGGCGACGTCTTCTTCGGCGTCGACAACACCCTGCTGTCCCGCGCCCTCGACAACGGCCTGTTCCAGCCGTACACCGCCAAGGGCCTCGACGAGGTCGGCGCCACCTACCGGCTCGACCAGGACAAGCACCGGGTCACGCCTGTCGACTACGGCGACATCTGCGTCAACTACGACAAGGCCTACTTCAGCAAGCACAAGCTGACCCCGCCGCAGTCCTTCGCCGACCTGGCCAAGCCCGAGTACAAGAACCTCCTGGTCACGGAGAACGCGGCCACCTCCTCGCCCGGCCTCGGCTTCCTGCTCGGCAGCACGGCGCAGTTCGGGGACAACGGCTGGCAGGACTACTGGAAGAAGCTCAAGGCCAACGGCGTGAAGGTCGTCGACGGCTGGGAGCAGGCCTACTACCAGGAGTTCTCCGGCTCCTCCGAGGGCAAGAAGGCCGGCGGCGACCGGCCGTTGGTGGTGTCGTACGCCTCCTCGCCGCCCGCCGAGGTGATCTACGCCAAGAAGCGGCCCAGCACCGCCCCGACCGGCGTGGCGAGCGGCACCTGCTTCCGGCAGATCGAGTTCGCCGGACTGCTCAGCAACGCCAAGAACCCCAAGGGCGCCAAGGCGTTCATCGACTTCCTGGTCTCCAAGGAGTTCCAGGAGGACATGCCGCTGAACATGTACGTCTACCCGGTGCTGAAGGGCGCGAAGGTGCCCGCCGAGTTCACCGAGTACGGCCCGGCCGCGCAGCACCCCGAGACCGTGGCCCCCGGCAAGATCGCCGCCAACCGTGACCAGTGGGTCAAGTCGTGGACCTCGCTCGTACTGAAGTAACGGAAGCAGGCGAACCCCGGCGGGGGAACGCGGCGCGGCTCGGGCTGATGGCCCTGCCCGTCGCGTTCTTCACGCTGTTCTTCGCCTGGCCCGTGGCCGCGATCGTCGCACGCGGGCTGAAGGTGGACGGCGCCTGGCAGTTCGGGCGGATCACGGACGTGCTCACCCAGCCGGACATCCGGCACGTGCTGTGGTTCACCACCTGGCAGGCGCTCGCCTCCACCGCGCTCACCCTGCTTCTCGCGCTGCCCGCCGCCCATGTCTTCGCCCGCCTGGACTTCCCGGGCAAACAGCTGCTGCGGGCCGTGGTCACCGTGCCGTTCGTGCTGCCGACGGTCGTCGTCGGCACCGCCTTCCTGGCGCTGGTCGGCCGGGGCGGTCTGCTGGACGAGGTGTGGGGCGTACGGCTGGACACCACGGTGTGGGCGATCCTGCTGGCGCATGTCTTCTTCAACTACGCGGTCGTCGTACGGACCGTCGGCGGGCTGTGGGCCCAGCTCGACCCCCGGCAGGAGGAGGCCGCCCGGATGCTGGGCGCCTCGCCGTTCCACGCCTGGCGGAAGGTGACCCTGCCCGCGCTGGCGCCCGCCGTGGCCGCCGCCGCACTGATGGTGTTCCTGTTCACCTTCACCTCCTTCGGCGTCGTCCAGATCCTCGGCGGCCCCACCTTCTCCACGCTCGAAGTGGAGATCTACCGACAGACCTCCGAGGTCTTCGACCTCTCCACGGCCGCCGTCCTCACTCTCGTCCAGTTCGTCGCCGTCGGCGCGATCCTTACCGTGCACGCCTGGACGGTACGGCGCCGGGAGACCGCCCTGCGGCTCGTCGCCCCCGAGGCGACCGCCGGCCGCCCGCGCGGCGCCGGCCAGTGGGCCCTGCTCGCCGGTGTCCTCGCCACCATCGCGCTGCTCCTCGTCCTGCCGCTCGCCGTCCTCGTCCGCCGTTCCCTCGACGCGCCCGGCTTCGGCTACTACCGCACATTGATGAACGCCGACGGCGGTACGTTCCTGGTGGCGCCGGTCCACGCGGTGTGGACCTCGCTTCAGTACGCCGTCGCCGCCACCGTCATTGCCGTGGTAATCGGAGGTCTCGCCGCTGCCGCGCTGGCCCGCCGGGACGCGGGACGGCTGGTGCGGGGCTTCGACGCGCTGTTGATGCTGCCGCTCGGTGTGTCCGCCGTGACCGTCGGCTTCGGCTTTCTGATCGCGCTCGACAAGCCGCCACTGGACCTCCGACAGTCCTGGATTCTCGTTCCGCTCGCACAGGCTCTGGTGGGCGCCCCCTTCGTCGTACGCACCATGCTGCCCGTGCTGCGCGCCGTGGACGGACGGCTGCGGGAGGCGGCGGCCGTGCTCGGGGCCTCGCCCTGGCGGGTGTGGCGGGAGGTGGATCTGCCGCTGGTGCGGCGGGCGCTGCTGGTCGCGGCCGGGTTCGCGTTCGCCGTCTCGCTCGGCGAGTTCGGGGCCACCGTGTTCATCGCCCGGCCCGACAACCCGACGCTCCCGGTCGCCGTGGCCCGGCTGCTCAGCCGCCCCGGTGACCTCAACTACGGCCAGGCGATGGCCCTTTCGACCATTCTGATGCTGGTGTGTGCCGCCGCGCTGCTGATCCTGGAGCGGCTGCGCACCGACCGGACGGGGGAGTTCTAGATGCCCACGGGGGAGTTCTGATGCTGCTCAGCCTCGCTGCCGCGACCGTGCGCTTCGGCGGGCGGGCCGTGCTCGACGCGGTCGACCTCGATGTTGCCGAGCACGAGGTGGTGTGCGTTCTCGGGCCCAGCGGCAGCGGGAAGTCGACCCTGCTGCGGTCGGTCGCCGGGCTTCAGCCCCTGTCCGGCGGACGGATCGTGCTCGACGGCCGGGACCAGACGGGCGTACCGGCGCACAAGCGGGGCGTCGGCCTGATGTTCCAGGACCACCAGCTCTTCCCGCAGCGGGACGTCGGCGCGAACGTGGCGTTCGGGCCGCGCATGCAGGGCGCCACCAAGGGCGAACGGGACACGCAGGTCGGCGAGTTGCTGGAACTGGTCGGGCTGCCGGGGGCCGCCCGGCGGGCCGTGGCCGGGCTGTCCGGCGGCGAGCAGCAGCGCGTGGCCCTCGCCCGCGCGCTCGCGCCGAAGCCCCGGCTGCTGATGCTGGACGAGCCGCTGGGCCAGCTCGACCGCTCGCTGCGGGAACGGCTGGTGGTCGAACTGCGGGAGCTGTTCGGCCGGTTGGGGACGACCGTGCTCGCCGTGACCCACGACCAGGGCGAGGCGTTCGCGCTGGCCGACCGGGTGGTGGTGATGCGGGACGGGCGGATCGCGCAGTCCGGCACGCCACTGGAGGTCTGGCAGCGGCCGGCCGACGCGTTCGTGGCCCGCTTCCTCGGCTTCGACAACGTGGTCGAGGCGACCGTCGCCGGTACGGCCGCCGACAGCCCCTGGGGCAAGCTCCCGGTGCCCGACGGATCCTCGCAGGGCGCGCGCACCCTGCTGGTCCGGCCCGCCGGGGTACGGCTCGTGGCGGCCGGTGCCGGCCTGTCCTGCACGGTGACCGCCCGCACCTTCAAGGGCACCCATGTGGCCGTCCACCTCCAGCCCCGCGACGACGGGCCGCGCCTGGAGGCGGCCTGCGCGCTGCGGGACGCGCCGGAGGCCGGGGACGCGGTGGGCGTGGAGTTCGACGCGGCCGAAATCGTCGTGCTGGGCTGATCATCCGGCCGTAGGGTGGGGCCATGACTTTGCTCGCGCATGACCGTTACTGTGACGAAATCGCCCAGCAGGTCGAGCAGTTGAGGGCCGTGGTGACGTCCGGCGCCGACCTCTCCGCGACCGTGCCGACCTGCCCGGACTGGTCGCTGGAGGATCTCGTACGGCATATGGGTGGCGCCCTGCGCTGGGTCGATGCCCTGGTGCGGAGCCGGGCGCAGGAGAACATCCCGCCCGAGCGGATCCCGCTGCACGGGGGGCCGGAGAAGCGGGGTGACGCGGCCGCTCTGGATCAGTGGCTGGCCGAGACCGGGGACCTGGTCGTCGGCGCGCTGCGCGAGGCCGGGCCGGACACCGAGGTGTGGGCCTGGGCCGGAGCGGCGAACGCGGGGTTCTGGGCGCGCCGGATGACCCATGAGATCACCGTGCACCGCGCCGACGCCACGCTCGCCGCCGGGCTGCCGTACGAGCTGGCACCGGACGTGGCCGCGGACGCGCTGGACGAGTGGCTCCAGCTCGTGGAGTGGGTGCAGCGGAACCTGCCGAAGGACCCGGCGCGGGACCTGAGCCGGCCGGGCAGCAGCATCCATCTGCACGCCACCGACACCGACCCGGCGCTGAACGCCGAGTGGCTGATCGAGCTGGGCGAGGAGGCGATCGCCTGGCGGCGCGGGCACGAGAAGGCCACGGTCGCCCTGCGGGGCCCGGTCGCCTCCGTGCTGCTCGCCTTCTACCGCAGGCTGTCCCTGGACAGCCCCGGGCTGGAGATCCTGGGCGAGCGGGAGCTGCTGGAGTTCTGGCTGGACCGGGCGAAGTTCGGCTGAGCCGAGCCCCTGCACGGTCGTACGGGCGTATGGCCGCGGCCCGTCCCCTGGGGATAGGAGGACGGGCCGCGGTGGAGCTGTTGTTACCGGGGTGGGGTGTCAGCCGTTGCCGCGGGTCCCACGGCGGCGCATGCCCAGGAAGACCGCGCCACCGCCGACGACGACCAGCGCACCCGCGATGCCGGCGATCAGACCCGTGTTGGAGTTGGCACCGGTCTCGGCGAGGTTCGAGCTGCCGGCCGCCGGGGACGGCGCGTTGCTCGGCGCGGCGCTCGCCGGGGCGGAGCTGGACGCGGAGGCCGACGGGGTCGGGGACCCGGCCGGGGTGGACTTCGACGGCGACGGCTTCGGGGAGGCCGGCGGGGTCGGGGTGGAGCTCTCGCATGCGGCGGCCGGAGTCGTCAGGCCGCCCGCGATGTCCTCGTCGACGTACGGGCTGGCCGTGACGTGGACGCGGTACGTCGCGTTCGGCTTCCACTTCTCAGAGAAGGTGACCGAGGTGCCCAGGACGGAGCCCTTGACCTCCTGCTCGCCGATCTGCTTCTCGACCCCGCCGTTGTTCGTGCGGAACACGGTGATGGTGGCAGGGGTACCGGAGGCGTCGGTGTCGGTGACGACGATGACACCCTTGTCGCCGTTGCACTTGGCTTCGGCCTTGAACTCACTGATGTTGCACGCGAACGCGGAGCTGGACATACCCAGCACCACTGCGGCCGAGGCGGAGGCAACACCCAGAATGCGCACGGAACGGCGTACGCTGCGGCGGGTTATGGACACGTTTGTCCTTTACAGAGTGCATAACTGCGGGGGGTTTCAGGGGATTTGGGGCGACAGATGAGGTGAGGTCCCAGCATCCCCAGGAGGCTCTCAGGTTTATAAGCGCTCCATAAGCAGTGTCAACGCATATGCCATCCATGGCCCTTGGCTTTACCCGCTTATTAATCACCGGGACGTTTGATCGCGCCCGGATCCTGCTCGATCCGGTCAAGCGGGCGGGCAACCCCCGTGTCCAGTACGCCCCGTTGACCAGCGCCATCGACTTCGGCTCTCCCGGGGCGTCGGCGAAGTACTTGGCGATGTGCGCGGCGAAGGCGTTGGGCGGCTCGTGGCCGTAGACCCAGGTGGGGATGCCCACCGACGCGCCGCCCCGAGGTCGGCGCGTACGCACCTCGAAGGCCGCGCGCCCAGTCGGTGGCGGACAGGCGGAACGAGGGCGCCTCGGCGAGGAGTTGGAGCGCGTTCTCCAGCATCCCTCGTCGAAGGGGGCGGCATCGCGCCGGGGCCGACGCCGGTGGCGATGGTGTGCCCGGCGCGGGACGGCTCACGGTCGAGCCGCGCTGCGCCGGCGTGGGCGGCCGTGCCGCGGTCCCCGGCGTGGCTGCCCATGACGCCCACCGACGGTGCGCCGACGAGGAGTTCGTCCGGCGTCACCGTCGGTCTTCGTCCGCTGGAATCAGGCGCAGGCCCGCGCGTCCGGCGTCGCCTCGTAGCCCGCCGCCAGTGACTCGTACAGTTCGTCGGGCGTGCAGGTGAAGCCCCGGTACCTCAGAGCTCGGTCCGCTCTGCGCAGTGGGGGCGTCTGGGGAGCGGGGTCAGCCCTGGATCGCGGACGGGTCCATCCACATGACCTCCCAGGTGTGGCCGTCGAGGTCGTCGAAGGCGCGGCCGTACATGAAGCCGTGGTCCTGGGTCTGGCCGGTGGCCGTGCCGCCCGCCGCGATCGCCCTGTCGACCAGCTCGTCCACCTTCTCGCGGCTCTCGGCACTCAGACAGACGAGCACCTCGCTGGTCGTGGTGGCGTCGGCGATCTCCTTCTTGGTGAAGGTCGAGTAGAACGGCTTGGTGAGCAGCATCGCGACGATGGTGTCGCTGATCACCACGGAGGCGGCCTTCTCGTTGCTGAACTGCGGGTTGATCGCGTAGCCGAGTTCCGTGAAGAACTTCTTCGAGGCATCGAGGTCGTTCACGGGCAGGTTCACGAAGATCATCTGCTGGTACATGAGGGTCTCTCCCGTGGTGATTCGTGCTGGGGTCAGCGTGTTCGGTGGGTAGACCGGGGGTCCCGGGAGAACTCATCGGCCGCCGGGAACTTTTTTCTCAGCGGATCTCAGCGGATCTCAGCGGTCCACGGGGAGGGCCGACAGCGCGGCGACGACGACGGTGAGCGGGCCGAACAGCGCCAGCAGGGCCGCCGCGCGGAGGGCCGCGGCTGCCCGGAGTGTCCCGGCCGGGGCACCGAGCCGGAGCAGCGCGGCGGTCGTGTCGGCCCGGCACTGGCGGGTCTCCACGGCCGCGGTGAGCACGGTGGCGACCGTGCAGCCGGTGACCAGCGTCGCGCCGAGGGTGGTCAGCGGGCCGAACGACGGTGCGGAGCCGGCGTACAGCGTGGTCATGGCGTAACCGGCGGACGTGACGGCGCTGACGACGCCCAGGGGGCGGCCGATGCGGGTGGCTTCCGTCATGAGGACCCGGCCGGCGAGGAGGCGGAGGGCGCCGGGGCGGGTGCACTGCAGGAAGCGGCCGCACAGGTGGGTGAGGCCGGGGGCGGCGAGGACCAGTCCGGCGGCGGTGACGAGCCAGCCGGTGAGTACGGCGACGTTCGAATGGTTGGCGTAGGACTGGACGGTGAGGCCGGTGGTGAGGAGAGCGATGCCCCAGGGGAGGCCGGCCGGTGCGTCATGGGAGGGCCGGCGGGTGACGTCGGTCCAGTCGGCGTCCGGGGGCGGGGGCTCGGGGTCGGATTCGCCGCGCGGCGCTTTCCCGTTGCCGTCCGTCTTTGAGCCGGGAGCCGCCCCGGTGGCACGACTGTCCGCGGACGGAAGGCTGTCCTGCCCGGCGTCCCCGGCCGCTCGCTCGTCGTCGCCTGCCGGCTCCCGGTCCGCTGCGGGCTCTCGGCCGGCCGCGGGCTTGCGGGCAGCCGCGGGCTTGCGGCCGGAGCGGGCGCCGAAGCGGCCGTAAGCTCCGAAGGTCTCCCGTGCCGACGGGTGCCCGTACGCACCGAAGCGGCCGTACATGCGCAGGACCGGGGTGGCGGGGCGGGGGTCTTTCGGGCGCAGAGCCATGGCCACGGTCGTCGAGGCGACGGCCGGGAGGAGACCCAGCAGGGTCATGGCCGCCGGGACGGGAAGGGGCTGGTCGGCCGCCAGGAAGTCCGCGGCCGCGCCGTCGAAGGGCATGCCCGTGAGGTCGCCGCGCAGATGGAGGAAGACCAGCAGGGCGAGCAGCGAGCCCAGGGTGCACGACAGGGCCGTGGTCAGCGCGGAGACCGCCATCAGACGCGCCGGACCGACGCCCACGGCGGACAGTCCGGGGCGCGGCCGGGTACCGGGGTCGGTGCGGGCGACGGCGAGCGCGAAGTACACCGTGGCGGCGAACGGCACCACGCACCAGGCGAGCCGCAGCGCGGCGGCGTCCGAGCGCTCCGGGTGGTGGAGGGCGTAGCCGAGGCAGGCCAGCATCAGGAAGCCGGTGCCGGCGGCCGCCGCGGCCACCAGCAGGCGGCGGAACTGGACGGCGGGCCTGGCTGCACGGGTCAGACGGAGAGCGAGCACGCGGCCCGGCCTTCCGTGCCGGGGGCGTCCGGCAGCAGCACGGTGCGCACACTGCGGCCGTCCAGCAGGCCCACGGCGCGGTCGGCGAGGGCGGCGGTCTCGGGGTCGAGCGAGGCGAGGACCATGGTGATGCCGTGCGAGCGGGCGGCCGAGATGAGCGTCCGCAGCACATGGGTGCGGTCGGTGCGGTGCAGCGGTGCCGTCGGCTCGTCGGCGAAGAGGACCATGGGGGCCGGAGCCAGGGCCCGGGCGATCGAGACGCGCTGGCGTTCGGCCTGGTGGAGGGCGTGCGGGCGGTTGCGGGCCTTGTCGCCGACGTCGAGTCGTTCCAGCCACTCCAGTGCGGCGACCTTGGCCCTGCGGCGGCCGGCGCCGCGCAGCATCAGCGGGAGCGCGACGTTCTCCCAGGCGTTCAGCTCGGGGACCAGGACCGGTGCGGGGTCGATCCAGCCGAAGCGGTCCCGGCGCAGCCGCTCGCGGCGCATCGGGCCCAGGGTGTGCAGGGGCGTGCTGTTGAACCACACCTCGCCCTCGCGCACCGGCACCAGACCGGACAGACAGCGCAGCAGGGTCGTCTTCCCGCTGCCGCGCGGGCCGATGACGGCGAGGATCTCGCCCTCGCGTACGGCGAGCGAGACCCCGGCGAGTCCGGGCGACCCGTCGGGGTGCCTGAAGTGCAGCGCGCGTGCCCAGAGCACGTCGTTGTCCGGCGGGGCCTCCATGGTCGTACACCTCGGTTCTGATCCGCTATTCCCGTGTTTGTTCCCTCGTGCGGGGGAACGAACGCTGGGCTGATCGGTCACTGGAACGCTAGGCAGCCGTTACCGGAGGGCCGGACAGCACACGGCCCCGGGCCGCCGTTCTCACTCGAACGGGGGCACCGGGGCCGACGTTGATCATCCGGAAGGATCAAAGGATCATCCGAGCACGATCAGAGCTTCGTCCACGCCTCCGTGAGGGTGGCGCGCAGGATCTGCTCGATCTCGTCGAAGGTCTCCTGGTTGGAGATCAGGGGCGGGGCGAGCTGGACGACCGGGTCGCCGCGGTCGTCGGCACGGCAGTACAGGCCGTTCTCGTAGAGCGCCTTGGAGAGGAAGCCGTACAGGACGCGCTCGGTCTCCTCGTCGTTGAAGGACTCCTTGGTGTTCTTGTCCTTCACCAGCTCGATGCCGTAGAAGAAGCCGTTGCCGCGGACGTCGCCGACGATCGGCAGGTCGTGCAGCTTCTGCAGCGTCTGCAGGAAGGCGCCCTCGTTGTCCAGTACGTGCTGGTTGATGTTCTCGCGCTCGAACAGGTCGAGGTTGGCGAGACCCACGGCCGCGGAGACCGGGTGACCACCGAAGGTGTAGCCGTGCAGGAAGGTGTTGTCGCCCTTGTAGAACGGCTCGGCGAGGCGGTCGGAGATGATGCAGGCGCCGATCGGGGAGTAACCCGAGGTCATGCCCTTGGCGCAGGTGATCATGTCCGGGACGTAGCCGAACTTGTCGCAGGCGAACATCGTGCCGAGGCGGCCGAAGGCGCAGATGACCTCGTCCGACACGAGCAGCACGTCGTACTGGTCGCAGATCTCGCGCACGCGCTGGAAGTAGCCGGGCGGCGGCGGGAAGCAGCCACCGGCGTTCTGCACCGGCTCCAGGAAGACCGCGGCGACGGTGTCCGGGCCCTCGAAGAGGATCTGCTGCTCGATCTGGTCGGCGGCCCAGCGGCCGAAGGCCTCCGGGTCGTCGCCGAAGATCGGCGCACGGTAGATGTTGGTGTTCGGCACCTTGTGCGCGCCCGGGACGAGCGGCTCGAACGGCGCCTTCAGGCCGGGCAGACCCGTGATGGACAGGGCGCCCTGCGGGGTGCCGTGGTAGGCGACCGCACGTGAGATGACCTTGTGCTTGGTGGGCTTGCCGGTCAGCTTGAAGTACTGCTTGGCGAGCTTCCAGGCGGTCTCGACGGCCTCGCCGCCACCGGTGGTGAAGAAGACCTTGTTCAGGTCGCCCGGGGCGTAGTCGGCGAGGCGCTCGGCCAGCTCGACGGCCTTCGGGTGGGCGTAGGACCACACCGGGAAGAAGGCCAGCTCCTGGGCCTGCTTGAAGGCGGTCTCGGCGAGTTCCGTGCGGCCGTGACCGGCCTGGACCACGAACAGACCAGCGAGACCGTCGAGGTAGCGCTTGCCCTTGTCGTCGTAGATGTAGGTGCCCTCACCCCGGACGATGGTCGGGACCGGGGAGTTCTCGTACGAGGACATGCGGGTGAAGTGCATCCACAGGTGGTCGTACGCGGTGCGGCTGAGGTCCTTGGTGCTCACGGTTATCGGGTCCTCACGGTTATCGGGTTCCCCACATGTAGGTCTGCTTCTTGAGCTTCAGATAGACGAAGCTCTCGGTGGAGCGCACTCCGGGCAGGGACCGGATGCGTTTGTTGATGACGTCCAGCAGGTGGTCGTCGTCCTCGCAGACGATCTCGGCGAGGATGTCGAACGAGCCCGCGGTCATCACCACGTACTCGACTTCCGACATGTCAGTCAGCGCGTCCGCGATCGACTCGACATCGCCCTCGACGTTGATCCCGACCATCGCCTGCCGGCGGAAGCCCACGGTGAGCGGGTCCGTGACGGCGACGATCTGCATCACGCCCTGGTCCAGCAGCTTCTGGACGCGCTGGCGCACGGCCGCCTCCGACAGGCCGACGGCCTTGCCGATCGCGGCGTACGGCCTGCGGCCGTCCTCCTGGAGCTGCTGAATGATGGCGAGGGAGACGGCATCCAGCTGGGGGGTGCCGTTCCTGGACTCGCGGGACGAGTCCCTCTGGTCTGCGCTTCGACTGGCCACGGCCTCACTGTGCACGAGGTCTCGACAGTTTCGCAACCCCTCAGCGATGAAATTCGTTGTTTCAGGGATCAAGACTTGCGGATTTCGCAGAAGTGATGGCGGCGGGGGTGTTGAAAACGTGGCTCCGGCGACTAGGGTGAGGTGTCTCAGTGATTGGACAGCCCCGCGGTCCCGTGCGGGCTGACCACGCTGGACAGCTCGAACCCCCGAACCAGATTCAGGAGGCCGGCAGTGAGCACCGAGCTGCGTCGTCTGCGCAACTACATCGACGGTGAGTTCCGGGACGCCGCCGACGGACGGACCACCGAGGTGGTCAACCCCGCGACGGGCGAGGCGTACGCGACAGCGCCGCTGTCCGGACAGGCGGACGTCGACGCCGCGATGGCCGCCGCCGCCGCGGCCTTCCCGGCCTGGCGCGACACCACTCCCGCCGAGCGCCAGAAGGCCCTGCTCAAGATCGCCGACGCGTTCGAGGAGCGCGCCGAGGAACTGATCGCGGCCGAGGTGGAGAACACGGGCAAGCCCACCGGGCTCACCCGCTCCGAGGAGATCCCTCCGATGGTCGACCAGATCCGCTTCTTCGCGGGCGCGGCGCGACTGCTGGAGGGCCGCTCGGCCGGCGAGTACATGGAGGGGATGACCTCGATCATCCGCCGTGAGCCGGTCGGTGTCTGCGCCCAGGTCGCTCCCTGGAACTACCCGATGATGATGGCCGTATGGAAGTTCGCCCCGGCCATCGCCGCGGGCAACACGGTCGTCCTCAAGCCCTCGGACACGACGCCCGCCTCCACCGTCCTCATCGCGGACATCGTCGGCTCCGTCCTCCCCAAGGGCGTCTTCAACGTCGTCTGCGGCGACCGTGACACCGGCCGCCTGATGGTCGAGCACTCCGTGCCGGCGATGGCGTCGATCACCGGCTCGGTCCGCGCGGGCATGTCGGTCGCCGAGTCGGCGTCGAAGGACGTCAAGCGGGTCCACCTGGAGCTCGGCGGCAAGGCCCCGGTCGTCGTCTTCGAGGACACCGACATCGCCAAGGCCGTCGAGGACATCTCCGTCGCGGGCTACTTCAACGCCGGCCAGGACTGTACGGCCGCTACCCGCGTCCTCGTCCAGGAGTCCATCCACGACGAGTTCGTGGCCGCGCTCGCCAAGGCGGCGTCCGAGACGAAGACCGGCCAGCCGGACGACGAGGACGTCCTGTACGGCCCCCTGAACAACCCGAACCAGCTCAAGCAGGTCTCCGGCTTCATCGACCGCCTCCCCGCCCACGCCAAGGTCCAGGCGGGCGGCCACCAGGTCGGTGACAAGGGCTACTTCTACGCCCCGACCGTCGTCTCCGGCCTGAAGCAGGACGACGAGATCATCCAGAACGAGGTCTTCGGCCCGGTCATCACCGTCCAGTCCTTCACGGACGAGGACCAGGCCGTCGAGTGGGCCAACGGCGTCGAGTACGCCCTCGCGTCCTCGGTGTGGACCAAGGACCACGCCCGCGCGATGCGCATGTCCAAGAAGCTCGACTTCGGCTGCGTGTGGATCAACACCCACATCCCGCTGGTCGCCGAGATGCCCCACGGCGGCTTCAAGAAGTCCGGCTACGGCAAGGACCTTTCGGCGTACGGCTTCGAGGACTACACGCGCATCAAGCACGTGATGACGTCGCTCGGCGAGTAACGCTCCGCTGGGTTCGGCCGCTTTTCGGCTACGGGTGCGTGGGGACCGGTCGCACGGTTCCCACGCCCCTGGGGTGGCTGGTCGACAAGGTGTCCGGCAGGCCCCGCCTTGCTCGACGCAGCGTCGATTGCCCCTTCGTTCGGCGGGACGGCATGCTTCCGGAGTGTCTCAGACTTCTTCCCGTGAGCCCCTGTTGTCCCGCCGTTCCCTTCTGCGCGGCCTCGGCGGCACCGCCGCGTTCGGCGCGCTGGCCGGCTGCGGGGTGCCCGCCGCCTATGTCGCGCCCGGCGACCGGGCCGTCGCCGACCAGTCCACGGCCGACAAGAAGCTGACCTGGGCGAACTGGCCGCTGTACATCGACACCGACGACAAGAACCCGAACCGGCGGCCCACCGTCGAGGCGTTCGAGAAGCGCACCGGGATACGGGTGGACTACGTCGAGGAGATCAACGACAACGACGAGTTCTTCGGCAAGATCAGCCCCGCGCTGATGAACCACCAGTCGACCGGCCGCGACGTGATCGTCATAAGCGACTGGATGTGCGCGCGGTTCGTACGGCTGGGCTGGGTGCAGAAGATGGACCGGGCCCATCAGCCGAACGTGGCGAGGTACCTCGACCCGCTGCTCCGCTCACCGGCCTTCGACAAGGGCCGCCTTTTCACGGTCCCTTGGCAGTCCGGCATCACCGGCATCGCGTACAACCGCAAGAAGCTGGGCCGCGAGATCCGCCATGTGAAGGACCTCTGGGCAAGCGACTTGAAGGGCCGCGTGACCCTCCTCTCCGGACTGGACGAGTCGTTCGCACTGCTCATGCAGGGCAACGGCGTGGACATCACCCAGTGGAAGGCGGACGACTTCCACCGCGTCTGCGACGAGGTGGAGCGTGAGATCCAGCGCGGCCAGATCCGCCGCTTCACCGGCAACGACTACACCAAGGACCTGGTGAGCGGTGACGTCCTCGCCTGCCAGGCATACTCCGGCGACGTCATCCAGCTCCAGGCGGACAACCCCGACATCCGCTTCGTCGTGCCCGAGGAGGGCGCCGAGCTGTGGTCGGACTCCCTGATGATCCCCAACCGGGCCCGCCACAAGGCCAACGCCGAGCGCCTGATCGACTACTACTACGACCCCGAGACCGCCGCGCAGCTGGCCGCCTGGGTCAACTACGTATGTCCGGTCCCGGCCGCGAAGGAGGTCCTGGCGGCCTCGAAGGACAAGGACACCGCCGCGCTGGCCGACAACCCCCTGATCTTCCCGGACTCCGACATGCGCAAGCGCCTCGCCATCGCCCGGGACATCACGTCCACGGAGCGGGTGGAGTTCGCCAAGCGGTGGAACAAGATCGTGGGGCTGTGACCGTCGCTGCCCGTGCCGCACTTGAACGACATCGGGGCACGCGCCCCCCGAGTCCTCTCTGCCGGTGACGGTCGCATCGGTCAGGTCGATGAATTCGGCGCTGTCGGTCCGCGGTTCCGGGGCTTGCTGGTCGCCGCCGGTCAGCCAGGCACCGCAGCCAGGTACTCGTCGTACAGGTCCATGATGTCGCCCGTGCCGTCGTTGGCGGGCGGGTCCTCCTGGAACCGCAACCGCTTTTCGAGCCAACCGGCACGCAGCGAGGCGGTGTTGTGCAGCAGACGAAACCGCTCCAGGGTCCGCTCGCGGCTGCCGTGCAGGGCCAGTACGGCAGCAACTCCTGCGCGCAGGGCCTCCAAGACGCCGACTTCGGCCGGCCGTTCACTGGTCGAGTCCGTCGTGGGGAGACGCCGGCCTCTCGGGCGATCTGGGCGATGGTCGTCTCGTCGTAGCCCTGCTCGGTGAACAGGCGCAGAGCCGTCTCGGGGATCGCTCGGACAAGGTGACCGTCGCGGCACAGCCCGCTGCCCCACGGACCGCTGAACTGCTCCGCTTCCGCGGCTGCCGCGTCATGGTCACCGGCGCCAGCAACCTCGCCAACGCCGGACTTCCCGAAGGCGTCACGGTGGTCCGGGCCGACGCACGATCCCTACCGGGCATCGACCATGCGATGGAGCAGGCACGGCGGCAACTCGGCTGCCTCGACCTGCTCTTCCTCAACGCGCGCATCTCCCGCCCCGGCCCGATCGAGTCAACCGACGAGCCGCCTTCGACGCCGTGTTCGACACAGGCCCTCCCGCTCCTCAACGACGGCGCCTCGGTCGTGTCCACCGTGGGCGTCGGCGAAGGGGTCGGAGCCGCCATGACAGCTGCCAAGGGCGCACACTGCCGTCAGCCCAGGAATGATCAACACCCCTGCCCACTGCAAGATGGGTGTCTCCCCGGAAATGATCGACTCCTGGGCTTGGGACGTCCCGCTCGGCCGTGCCGGCGCTCCCGCCGGCATCGCCGAAGCCGTGCCCTTCCTCGCCCCGGACGCCGCCGGCCACATCACCGGCGACAACCTCAGCGTCTCCGGAGGCAGTGGGCGGAGAGGTTGACCAGGATGACGTAGACCGGAGTACCGACCGGGCGGGCAGCCCGGTCGGGGCGACCCCGCTTTGCAAACCCATTCGGTAAACAGTTTCCGAGTCAAATTCTGTTCCCGATTCCTCCGTATGTAAGTAAAATATCTTTTTTACATGAAGGTTGGGATTGCTAAGGCGCGTTCCATCGCGATACTGGACGGAACATGACAGGGATACTGTACGGCGTGACTCGTCAACAGTTACGTGAGTTAGGCATACCTGCAAACGACGACGATCCTCCGGATTCCGGACGAACCTTCTCTGATGGTGGAAACTTTCGGATCGAGGTGCCCACCGTCAACTCGGTCGAGGCGGCCGCCCGCATCTTAGCGGAAAGCAAGCGCCGCGGCCTGACGATCAACCGCATCACCGAAACATTCGGCATGTTCCGGCACACGGCCGACGAAATACGACGGTACGTCGAACTCGGCCAGGAATACGGTGCCCAGATCCTGATGTCGGTAGGGCCCCGCGCCATTTATGACATCGGCGGCGGGGCGCAGACGCCCGAGGGTGCACGGATCGGCTATCGGCTGCGGGGTCAGGAGCAGGTGGTTCGCGCGGTCGAGGACGTCAAACGCGGGATCGAATTAGGGGTCCGCGGGTTCGTCGTCTACGACGAGGGATTGCTCTGGGTGCTAGGCCGTCTGCGCACGGCCGGCCATCTTCCGGCCGACCTGCATCTGAAGTCCTCGGCGCATTGTGGTCACGGCAATGCGGCCACCGCCCAGATGCTGGAAATGCTGGGTGCGAACAGCTTCAACCCGGTACGTGACCTGACGCTCCCGATGATCGGCGCGATCCGATCGGCCATATCGATTCCCATCGACATCCACGTCGATAATCCCCGGATGTCCGGCGGTTTCGTCCGCACCTATGATGCGCCGGAATTTGTGCGGATCGCCGCTCCGGTATATCTGAAGACCGGGAACAGCGCGCTGGAGGGCCACGGTACGAAGCCCACCATGGCTCAGGTCGACGATATCCTCGCTCAAGTCGAGATCGTCTCTGAGTTCATTCACAGACACTACGCACAGGCCCAGCAGTCCCCGGCCGGTCGGTTCTGAACGCAATTTCTCCCCAGATTTCCAGAGGATGGACAAGAATTGGGTGGGGTGTCCGGATTGGGTCAGACCGGCCAGGGGGCTGCGGCACCGCAGAAACTAGTGCGGCTGGGAAGCAGTTTCTGGCGTTTGTGGTGGGCCAACGCCATCAACAGCATCGGCGACGGAGCCTTCAACGCTGCCATGCCGCTCCTTGCCGTCACTGTCACCAAGGACCCGCAACAAGTCGCCCTCATCTCCGCCGCCAGCTACCTGCCGTGGTTACTGGTGTCCTTGCCGGCAGGCGCGATCGTCGACCGTTATGAGCGCACCACTTTGATGTGGCGCGGCCAGGCTGCTCAGGCCGCGGTTGTCGCCGCCGTCGCGGTGACCGTCGTCGCGGGTGGAGTGTCCATCCCTGTTCTGGCCGTGGCCTGCTTCCTCCTCGGCAGTATCCAGGTGGTCATCACCAACGCGGCACAATCGGTATTGCCACAGATCGTCCCGGTCGACCTCCTGCAGCGCGCCAACAGCAATCAGTACGTCGTGCAGACCGTGGGCGAGTCCTCTCTCGGACCGCCCCTGGGCAGTCTCCTCTTCACCGCGGCGGCGACGCTTCCGTTCAGTGTGGACGCGGCCTCGTTCATCCTGTCAGCAGGCCTGCTCATCACCATCCCGAAAAGAATCAGCGACCATATCGGCCGACGCTCGTCCATGCGGGCCGAGGTGGCGGAGGGACTGCGCTGGCTGACCAGCCACAAGCTGCTGAGAACGCTCGCCGTTCTTCTCGGTATCAACACCTTCTGCAATCGACTCGGCGTGGCGACCTTGGTCCTGTTCTCCACGCAGACACTCCACCTCAGCGACCGCGCCTACGGATTGATGCTCGTAGGTGAGGGGGTGGGGAGTCTCATCGGCGGACTCGTCAATGTCCGAATCGCCCGGAAACTAGGGCCGATCCGTGCGTTCGCCGTGTCCCTCGCCGCCAACTCCGTCATCTACGCCGGAATGGGGCTCGCCTCCAGCGGAGCGCTCCTCGGGGTGATGCTGGCCCTCTGCGGCTTCGTGATCACCGTATCGAGCGTCGTCACGGTCAGCCTTCGCCAGGAGGTCACTCCCAGCAATCTCCTCGGCCGTGTCAACAGCGTGTTCCGCATGGTGGGTTGGGGTCTGATGCCGCTCGGCGCCCTGGCCGGCGGCTTCGTAGCCCAGCATCTCGGTCTCCGGGCGCCCTTCCTGATCGCGGGTGGCGTACGACTCGCCGCGCTCCTCGTGGCCCTTCCTCTGCTCATTGCCGAAACACGCGCCATGCGAGAGAAGTTCCGAACCTCAACCGAACCATAACAACAGAAGGAGAGTCAGATAATGCTCGATTGCTCCGAACGTTCATGGTTCGGGAGCTACGTCCCCCGAACCGGAGGGCCGTCTCCCAGACTCCTTGCGGAAATAATCGAGAAGGAACTGACGGATATTGCGAGGAGTCGCTTCCCACGGGCGTACGAACCGTTAGTCGTGCCCGTCGAGTCGTACCGCGGCCTGCTCTCGGCCACCCGGCGCATACTCGAACTCCAGCGTCGGGCAGTCGCTGAGATCGCGGCGGACTCGAGCGGACGAGTGACCGCCCTGAAGGCGGATCAGGCAGACCTCCCTCGGCTCAGCGCCGACGAGGCATATGAGTTGGCACACGCCATCGATTTCTCTCGCGCCGATGCGGTCGTCACCGAGGACGGGCCGAAGTTCGTCGAGTTCAACGTCGGTGCGGGTGTCGGGGCTGTGCTGGAATTCGAACTGGAACGCCGGATCTGGCAGCGAATCCGCCAGGAGACCGGTGAGGCCGAACTGACCGCTCCCAGCCTCTACGAGCAGATGGCCTCACTTGTGAAACGGACATGCGCTGAGCTGGGCATCGAGCCGTCTGTGCTGCTCATCGGGACGCTGGAGGATCCAGCGAAGACGACGCGCTACTTCAACACGCAGATCGAGTTCCTTCAGGAATACGGGGTGCGGGCCCGGTTCGCTGATCTCTGTTCGCTGCTCGAAGAGGTCCCCGCGAACACGGACGCCAAGAAGACCCTCGGCATAGTGCAGTTCGCGGAGAGAGAAGCCAACAACTGCGGATGGGACATGTCGCCCCTTGTGTCCGCCGCTCGAAACCACCTCTTCGCGCTGCCGTCGCAGACCGCGCGGCTCATCGATTCGAAGAAAGTGCTGGCCCTGTTATCCGAAGGGCTTCCCTGGATGTCCCGGGAAGACCACGAACTCGTTCAACGCTGCGTTCCCTGGACCCGCATCGTCGGAGACCGGACGGTTGAATGGCGCGGGCACACCCACGATGTCTGCGAACTCCTGCTGAAGGAACGGGAGAACTTCGTTCTCAAGGGTGCCGCCGGATACTCCTCCCAGGAGGTGTTCTTCGGTCTGAGTACTCCCGATGCCACCTGGAAGAGCCTCGTCGCATCCGCAGTGGAGTCGGAGTACTACGTGGCCCAGGAGGTCGTCATCCCGGTACGCCGTCCCATTCAGGCGCTCCTCGACCAGGACGGCAGCGTCGAAACGGTGCTGGCCAATCCAAGGATTTCCCCGTTCTGCGTCGGCGGAGTCGCAACCGGCTGCTCGATGCGCTTCAACCCATCCGGTGAGATCGGCCCGGTCACCCGCCCCTACGGCGCCTGGCCCGGTGTACTCCTCGGCGCTCCGAGCTAAGGCATACCCATCCCGCCGAGCTCGATCATCGAACAGGAGAACAGGAGAACAGGCAATGATCACCGAGAACGTCCTGGCGCGGTACTACTCGCAGGTTCAAGAGGCGCTGTACGCGCTGTTCCCGGAACGGGGTGGTGGAGAAGACGCGGACTTCTCGCCGGGCCCCGAACTCCCTGAACTCACACCCGCAGTGCGGAATTACCTGGCCGCGTCGGAAGTGGCGTACCTGCCCATGCCCCAATACCGCGAGAAGCGTCTGTCGCTGCTGGACCTCACACGTAATCCGGGCACGGGTACGACGAAGACTTTTCCCTCGCTCGTGATGGTCGCCCGTGCCGTCCGATTCATCCAGGACACCGGACAGCGGGTCACCATCGTCACACCGTCATCTGCCAACAAGGGCGTCGCACTGCGAGACGCGGTGCTTCGCGCGATCACCTGCGGACTGGTCACCCCGGACCAGCTCAATGTGATCGTGATAGTCCCATCCGGCTCGGCCCACAAGCTCCGCTCGTCCGAGCTCCTGACGGATGCGGATCTGCGCGGCCGGAACCCCATCGCTGTCTACAACGGCCCCGAGGCGGAGGCCGTGAAGGCGATAGCCCGGGAAATGGTCGACAGGCACAGGAGGGTGCTCGAAAAGGACCTCGACACGAACCTGTGGTACACCCTGCAGCTGGAGAACTACCTGGCCGGCGACGTCGTGCGGGCGCTGAGCGAAGCCGAGTTCTTCCCGGCCGACGCCGAGCGACCGCGACTTCACGCCCACGCCGTGTCCAGCGCCTACGGCTTCCTCGGGCACGCCTATGGCCGTGAGATGGTCACCGGTCACGGGGCCGGTGTGCCGCCCCGCTATTTCCTGGTGCAGCACCTGGCCGCCCCCGACATGGTGGTCAGCCTGTACGGAGGTTGCGATGCCGGCAAGGTGCCGACCTATGTCTATGAGCGGGAATGGGGCGGCTACGCACAACGGGAGAACCCGCACTTCCCGCGTGTCACCTTTGATCCGGAGGAGGTGCTCGACACGACCTTCTACTCCAGGAATCCCGTCACATCCCCGAGGATGAACTCCTTGATCGAGGGGCAGGGCGGAGGCGGCATCGTCGTGTCACTCGCCGAGTGCCTGGAGCGCTACGGTCAAGTGCGCTCGTACCTGAAAGACGCGGGACTCACGATTCCCGCCAATCCGACCTCGGTTCTTGAGTGGTCGGTCAACATGGCCATGACTGGTGTCTTCAACGCGATCGACCGCGGGCTCTTGCCCGAGGACGACATCCTGATCCACGGCTCCGGTGTCTATGGGCGCGATGATTTCGAAGGCGTAGGCCTGTCGCAGCTGCAGAAGGTCGAGAACGCCGATGCGCTGAGAGACCTGGTGCTCAGCACCGCGGCTTCCACAAGGGCCATGTCATGAGTTCGCCGCTGGGCAATCGTGTCCAACTGCCGTCACGCGTATCCCTGAAGAGCCGGCTACGCTTGCATGCGGGATACCAGTGGCGCAACAGCGGAAGTCCTCTGCTCGTTGCGCTGCGCACGACCTGGGACACCAGAAGCTGGGGAAAATTCCCCGCAGTGCGGTCAGAAGTGGGCGGGGTGTCTGTTTCCTACTCCGGCGTGCCTGAAGGACTTGCATACACACTGGAGTTCACCGAGCATCGCCGGGAGGGTGTCAACAGCGGCGCCACGGTGCGGGTTTCGACTTCACTCAGAGGATGCGATCTGGCTTCCCCCGAGGAACTGCCGGACGCCGATATCATCGTGGTCGGCACCAGCGCTGACAAAGTCGGTCGGCTGCCCTCCGACACGTCACTCGTCATGCCCATCCGCGTGCACTTCGTCCTGGATCTCGCCGATGGATACCGATCGGTTCTGGAGAACGCGTCCAAGGGAGCCAGGCGGGACTTCCGGCAGAAGTACCGGCAGTACGACTGGGAGTTCGGGGTCGAAGGCGACCCCATCTGGTTCGATCATTTCTACGAGCGCATCTACCGGGCGACCATGTTCCAGCGTTACGGGGAGCGCGCCCGTACGGAGAGCAGGGACTCCGCCTACGAGTGCCTGTTCCGCTCCGGTGTGCTGTTCTACCTGGCCATGAACGGCGAACGCATCGCCGGCCACCTCTGCCACTGGGATCCGCAGTCCGGAGTCCTTACCTCCCGGCTGCTGGGCGTGCTCGACGGCGCCGAGGAGTACTACGCGGCCGGCACCCTCAAGGTCATGTACTTCCTCCTGATGAAGTGGGCGGCCGAAAACGGTGTCCGTCGGCTCGACTTCCAGGGAACAGAGGCTTTCCTCAGCAAGGGCACCTATCAGATGAAGCGCCGGTTCGGTACCCGCGTGATATTGCCGCCGAACCACTTCGGCCGGAAACGCCTGTGGCTGCAGGTTCGCCGGGACACTCCGGAGGTACGGGACTTCCTCGTCGCGAACCCCGTGTTGCAGGTGACCAAGGAAGGGAAGCTGGAGGCAGTCTACTTCTACGACGATGAGCGGCCCGCCCGGGTGGACTACCGAGCCGTGGGAGCAGGAGTCGAGGCTGTTCGGCACTTCTCGCTGGATGAATTCCTGGCCGGGCGCCGGGCGGACGGCAAGGCATACGGTCGCGTGCAGCCAAGCTGACGGTGGAGTGTGGAGCGCACATGCGTATTCTGGTCATGCACAGCCTTGCTGATTCTTCCGTCCGCTATGGGGAGAACATCGATCACCACAAACATGACGTCACCTATGTGAGCACATTGGCAAAGCTGGGAACACTGCCGAACAATGTGCCCGCTCGGGTGATCGAGCGCCCAGGGGCGGGGGATACGGCGGAAGAGGTCCTCGCTGCCGTGAAGGGTCTGCCGAAGCCGGACCTGATCATCACCTTGTCGGAATTCGACGTGATCGCCGCGGCCCAGGTCCGGGAAACTCTCGGGGTCCCCGGTGCCACGGTGCGCCAGGTCCTTCCGGTCAGGAACAAGGTGGTGATGAAGTCGGCGGTCGCCAGGGCGGGTTTGCGGGTGCCGAGATTCGCCCCGCTCCCGCAGGTGCTCGTACAAGGAGCGGAGTCCGTTCCCTGGAAGGGGCGTACCGTCCTGAAGCCACTGTCGGGCGTACTGGCTCAGCAGATCCAGATCTTCCCGACGGCCGCCATGGCGCTGGATGCGGTGCGGCGTGGCGAAGTTCCGGTTCCCGTCGAGGACTTCGAGATCGAGGAATTCATCAGCGGTCGAATCATGCACATTGACGGAGTACTGGCAGGAGGCAGGCCCATCTCGATCCTCGCGAGCCGGTACGTGGGGACGTGTCTCGCCTATGCGGAGGGCAGCCCTCTGGGTTCGGTGCAGATCGACACCGGCCCTGAGCTGGTCGAATGGTCCCTCAGCTGCCTGAAAGCGGTGGGAATCGAGAACGGTTTGTTTCATCTCGAGGCCATCGCGGCACCGGAAGGGCCGGTGTTCCTGGAGGTGGGCGCGCGATGCGGAGGCGGTGGTGTCATCGACTCCTTTGAACTGGCGACGGGCATACGCATGCCCGGAGTAGCCGTCCGGGTGCTTGTCGAGGGACCGGTGGACCTTCCTGAGGCGCGGATACCGGGCCCCGATGAGCGATACGGCTGGTTCCTGATACCAGGGCACACCCTCGGCTCCAGGTACTGCCGCATCAGTGGCGAGCAGCCGTTCCGTGATGATCCGCTGGTACACCGTTGGTCACAACGCGGGCTCGACGAGCCGGTCAAGTTCTCGTACGCGAGCTCGAACGTGCCGATCGCCGCGATGCTCGGCCCCTCATCCACAGCCACCCTGGAGCGGTACATGGATTCCCTTTTCACATCGGTGCGGGTCCAGCCCCATGACGGTTCCGCCTGATCAGTGGGGAAGAACATCATTAGGCGAAGCGTCAGTTGAAGAAGTGTCAGTAGAGGAAGCGATGGAGCGGTGCCTCCTCGGTGAGCAACATGGTCAGACGGTGCGCAAGGCGCTGCCATGCGTCTTCCTGCGCATAGGTCAGCCGCACCTCATGGCCGTCGGCGGCTTCGAGCGCGGCGGTGAGGGTGTCGGTGTCTTTGTCGGCCGTCAGATCCATGAGGGAGAGCACGCGAGCCATCGTGCCGACCAGACGGACGGCGGTGCCCTCGCCGGAGGAGTCGAGCGAGCGGAGCGCCGCAGCCGTGCCGGTCGGGTGGGCGGAGTCCGCAGGCTTCACCAGGGCGCCGGACAGCTCTCGCAATACCGAGTAGAGCAGATCGATGTGTGCGGTGGGCAGGTCGACGATCCTCAGACCCTCGTGTTCCCAACGGCCGTTCGGCGTCCAGACGCGCGGTCCACGCTCGACGGCCGCGGTCAGGGATTCGCTGATGCTCCGGAAGGCCGCCACCCCTTCCATCAGGACGTCGTGCCCATGGCCGCCTCGCGTCGATTCGGCCATGGGCACAAGCAAGTGCCGGCTCACCTGTTCGCACTGGGCCTCGAAGTCCGGATCCACCACTACGAGGCGTGGTGACACGCTCTCCCTGTCGCGGCTGCTCCTCTGCCTGATCACTGCCCCAACAGTACTCCGCAGCGAGAGGAACGGATGGACATGCGCATTCTCGTCATGCACAGCATCCCTGAATCGTCCATGCGTTACGCCGAGAACATTGATCACTATGAGCACGAGGTCACCTATGTCACTGTCACCGCCAAATTGAACTCCCTGCCGGTCGGCGTGCCCATCCGCGTCGTCGTGCGATCCGAGACCGGTGACACGGCGGCGGACGTACTCGCGGCCGTGAAAGGCCTGCCCGCACCGGACCTCGTCATTTCCACCTCCGAACTGGATGTGATTCCCGCGGCACGGGTGCGAGAAGTACTCGGAGCCCCAGGCGCCACGGTGTGCGAAGTACTGCCGGTTCGGGACAAGGTGGTGATGAAGACCGCGGTGGAGGGCTCCGGGCTGCGGGTGCCCCGGTTCGCGCCGCTGCCCGCAGCCCTGGCAGGGGGAGAGAATTCGGTGTCCTGGCGGGGACGAACCGTCCTGAAGCCACTGGCGGGTCAGGGCAGTGACCAGACCCATGTCTTCCCGACGGTCACGGCGGCCCTGGACGCGGTGCGCGGCGGAGACCTGTCGATCGAAGCCGATCGATTCGAGGTCGAGGAGTTCGTCAGCGGTCGCATCCTCCACGTGGACGGTCTGCTGGTGGCCGGCCGGCCCGTCGTCGTTCTCGCCAGCCGGTACGTGGGCACGTGTCTCGGTTACGCACAAGGCAAACCCATGGGCTCGGTGCAGATCGAGACCGGTGCGGACCTCACCGACTGGACCTTGCGCTGCCTACGGGCGGTCGGCATCGAGAACGGGCCGTTCCACCTTGAGGCGATCGAGGCTCCGGAAGGCCCGGTGTTCTTGGAAGTCGGAGCCCGGTCCGGCGCCCGGTACGTGGTGGACATCTTCGAACTGGCCACCGGGGTGCGCTTACCAGGCGCGGCGGTCCGCCTCCTCGTCGAGGGCCCGGCTGGCCTTCCGGCACCCCGTGTCCCGAGCCCCGACCGGCTCTACGGCGCCTTTCTCTTCCCGGGACACGCCCTGGACTCCGCGTACTGCCGCATCACCGGGGAAGGGGTGTTCCGCGACGACCCGCTGGTATTGCGGTGGCATCAGAAACAGGCCGACGCGCCGGTCAGCCGCCGCCTGACCTACTCGCCTGGCCTCGTGGCCCTCGCGGGAACGCTCGGCCCCTCCTCTCCCCGCGCACTCGAGAGTTTCATACTCAAGCTGTTCGACTCGGTGCTGGTGACACCCGGCGAGCCCTCGCCCAGGGGCTGAGGGGCCGGCAACACGTCGATTCTGAGGGGTGGTTGGGAAGAACATGGCGATTTGGGGGCTGGTCGTCGAGACGACCATGAGCGCCGGTGACCGTAAGCACATCGAGGCCGAGGTGCTCGCGCATGTCCACGGCTCTCGTGCCGAGGCGCTCGCGGAGCTTGAGCGGCGGGCCCGGAGCTACTCGCCCGAGCACCCCCGAAGCCCCAGGCGCCGTCGGCTCTTCCGGGACGGCGACGGATTCCTCCTCGTCGTCGACGGGGCGTGGCAGTCGTTCGCGACCCGGTTCACCGCCGCGGAGCTGCTGGAGGATTCCGCCGCGCCCGTCGCCCCGGAACCCGACAACGCGCCGGCCGAGTCTGTCGCCGCACCGGACGAACCGGTGGATCAGGCCGAGGAGGCCGAGGAGGCCGAGCCGTTCGAACGGTACGCGGACGGGGTGCCGGTCAAGCCGGCGTGGCTGGGGCGTGACGACCTGTCGTGAGCCCGTCCGCCGTCCGACCGTCGCCGTCCGACCGTCCGCGGTCGAGGCCGCGTCGGCCGCTCCGGTGGTGCTGACGGCTGATTGAGGCATGGCTGGCGGGGCGCCCTTGCTCCTACGATGGAAGCCACCGTCGGGGGAGGGTGGACGTGACGAGCAGTACGCCGCAGGGGGCCGGGCGCCGGCTGGAGAACGGGATCGCGTGGGCGGTCCGGAACGCGGACGGAATCGTCGCCATCGTCGTCGCCGTGGTCGTCGGGCTGATGGACGTCCTCAACAACAACATGGACCCCAACATCGTCTCCGGCGCCACGCTGCTCGTGCTCGCCGCGCTGGTGTACGGCTCGCTCACCGAGCGCCGGCGGCGGATGGCCGACCTCCGTGCCGCGACCGCCGGAACCAGCAGGGCCATCGAGGACCTGGCGATGGTGCGCGCGCTCTCCGGCGCCGAGACCGCCCTCGCGCACGAGCAGGCCCGGCGTACGACCAGCCGCTGGGTGTTCAAGGGCGGCACCGGTACCTATCTGCGCGCCGTCACGCTGCCCGAGTGCGTGCTCGAAGCACAGCGCCAGCGGCGCTCCCTCAGCATGAAGATCGACATCATCAACCCCGCCGACGACCACGTGTGCGCCGCGTACGCCCGCTTCAGGAGCACGTTCGGGCCAGGGGCCGGCGGCGGCCACGCCGAGTGGACGCTGGAACGCACCCGCAAGGAGGCGTACGCCACCGTCGTCGCCGCCTGCTGGCACCGGCAGCGGCTGGACACCCTGGAGATCGACGTCCACCTGTCGTCGGTGGCACCGGCGCTGCGCTTCGACCTCTCCGACACCTGCCTGATCATCACCCAGGACGACCCCAGCCGGGTCAGCCTCTACGTGGAGCGCGACCGGCCGCTCTACGACTACTACGTCACCGAGCTGCACCAGAGCCGCGAGCAGGCGGTCAAGCTCGATCTGCGCGATGCCGTCCCGCTCACCGAAGAGCCCACCGTGGACGAGGTCAGACGCCTGCTCGACCGGCTCGGCCTGCCGCTTCCGCCGAGCTACACCGACCGTGACCTCGGCGACATCATCGACAAGGCGCTGCGCGCGGAGAACCCGTACCGCAGGTGAGCGTCGTGTTCCGGCCAAGGGGGAAGGAACATGGACTACCCGGCCCTCGAACGGGCCGCCCGGCGGCACGCGGCCGCCGAGCTGACACGGCACGCCGTATCGGAGCTGGACCGGATCGTCTCGGGCCGCCGCACCCTGCACGCGGTACGACATCCCCTGGGGTTCGTCTGCCTGCCCGTGCTGCGTGACGGCGACGACGGCGTCTGCGTCCACGTCTTCGGCACCCCGGAGGCGGAGCCCGACCGGTCCGTGCCCCAAGTGCACTGCCACAGCTGGGACTTGACCAGCACCGTGCTCTACGGGCGGCTCGGCAACCGGCGCATGGACGTCGACTACGACGCCGGTGAACCCACCCACCGGGTCTTCGAGGTGCTCAGCGATCCCTCCGGCATCGACGAACTCCGGCCCACCGAGCGGCTGGTGCGGCTGCGGCCCGGCGCGGAACAGACCAGCGCGCGCGGCCAGAGCTACACCCTCCCGGCGGGTGAATTCCACACCAGCGTGGTGCCCGACGGCCGCCCCACCGCCACCCTGGTACTGGGGCGGACCCTGCCCGGCCGCGTGGACCTCTCGCTGGGCCCGCCGTCCGCCCCGGGCCACCGCATGGTCCGCCGGACGTGCGACGCGACGCAGACCGCCCGGATCGCTCGGGCCGCCCTCAGGAGGATCCATGAGCCCGAACCCTGACCCGTCGTCCTCGCCGGCCGGCTACGCCGTTGAGCACCGTACGGCCGTGGGCGCCGCCGAGGAGGCCGGGGCGCTGCTGCGCTCCCGCTTTCCCGACGGTTTCGCCGCCCACGCGAAGGGCCAGCTCGGCGACGTCGTCACCGACTTGGACGTGGCCGCCGAGCAGCTCGTGGTCGGGCGGATCCGCGCGCGCTTCCCGCACGACCGGATCCTGGCCGAGGAGTCCGGCGAACTCGCCGGTGACGGCGGCGGCCGCACCTGGCTCGTCGACCCGCTCGACGGCAGCAACAACGTCGTCATCGGGCTGCCCGTCTACGTCGTGGGCGTCGCCCTGTGCGTCGAGGACACGCCGGTCGTGGGCGTCGTCCACGATCCGATGACCGGCCGTACGTGGTCCGCGCTGCGGGGCGGCGGGGCCCAGGGGCCGGGCGGGCGGCTCGCCGCTCCTGCGCTCGCCCGCCCGCTCTCTGCCGCGGGCCCGCTGCTGGCCTGGACCCAGGGCCACGCCGTCTTGCGCGACGACCCCGTCGCCTGCGCCCTGCGCCACTCCCTCGAACTCCGCTCCCGCCGCCTGCTCCAGCTCTGGGCGCCACTGGTCGCCTGGGCCATGCTGGCCCGCGGCGACATCGACGGCTTCATCGGCTACCGCGCCGAGGCGATCGACCTGCCCGCTGGTGCGTTGCTCGCCCGCGAGGCCGGCATCTCGCTACGGCACCTCGACGGCGCGGAGTTCGGCGGCGGATTCGGCGGTCCCGACACGGGGCGTTCCTTCGTCGCCGGGCGCCCGGAGATGCTGCCGCACCTCCTCGACCTCGTCAGCCCTTTCTCTCCCGGCACCGAGGGCACGTACACGGTGGAAACCGCCCCGACAGATCCAGCGGCGCGGCGTTCTTCGGCGGCCGGTACGGCACCGTCGGGCCCCACGGTGCCGTGAGGACGAGCGCCTAACGGGTCAGGGCCAGCGCCGCCACCGATGCCGCCACCGCACACGCGGCGAGTACCGCGCCCGTGCCCATCAAGCGGCGGACCGGCACCCGTACGCCGTACGCATGGCACCGCTCGTACCACAGCAGCGTCGCCAGGGACGCCCACGGCGTGATCACCGGGCCGGCGTTCGTGCCGACCAGCAAGGCGAGCAGCTGGTCATGGTTGCCCACCGGCACGGCCGCCTCACCCGCGAGGTACACGGGGAGGTTGTTGAGGGCGTTGGACAGGCCGCCGCCCACCGCCGCAGCGCGGAACATGCCGAGCGTGCCGCCGTCGTGGCCGACCGCCGAGGCCAGCAGGGCGTGCAGTCCGTGCGCGTCGAACGTCTCGACCACCAGGAACATGCCCGGCACCATCACCAGCAGCCGCCAGGGGATGAGCGACAGCCGGAGCGCGGAACGGTCGCGGATCCCGAAGGCGGCCACGGCGACCAGCGCTGCCGTCGCCGAGGCCGTCCACAGCGGTACGTCGGCCACCAGGATGGCGATCAGGAAGCCGGCGCAGGCGAGCGCGCAGGCGCGGAAGAGCACCGGGTCGACGGGGCGGTGCACGGCGGGCGGTGTGTAGCGATCGGCCGCGTCGGGGCGGACGTCCGCCGCGCGCGCCGCGCCGGGGCCCGACACCGGCACGGCGGTCAGCAGGCCGGACTCGTCGGCAACAGGGCCCCCACGCCTGCCCCGCCGCCAGAAGAACAGCCACAAACAAGCCATTGTCACGGCCAGCGCGGCGAGTTGCGGCGCCCACATCCGGCCCGCCAGGCCCAGCGCAGAGAGCGCGACGCGGTTGGCGGCCAGCAGGTTCGTCAGGTTGGACACGGGCAGGAGGAGGCTCGCCGTGTTGGCCAGCCAGACCGTGGTCATCGCCAGTGGCACCGGCGCGATGCCCACCCGCGAGGCGAGCGCCAGCATCACCGGGGTCAGCAGGACCGCTGTCGTGTCCAGGTTCAGGACGATCGTCGTGACCGAAGCGAAGGCCACGCACAGCAGGAACAACAACCCGTAACTGCCCCGGCCCGCCCGCGCCACCCGGGCCGCCAGCACGTCGAACACCTCGGCCCTGCTGGTTAGTTCGGCCAGCACGATCACCGTGCCCAGGAAGCCCAGGAGTGGTGCTATGCGGGTCATCGCGTCGGAAGCGGAACCGGTGGGCAGGACTCCCGTGGCCACACACAGCAGTCCGGTCACCAGCAGACCGATCGCCACCCGGTCGAGGGCATGCAGACGCAACAAGACACGCACGGTTGGAAGGGTCGCACAGTTGTGCCCCGCTGTGGCCTGCACGCCGTCGAACGCCTGGAAACGACCGGTATCGGCCTCTCTTCTCACGGCATCATGAATACATGGTGGCTCGTCAGAACGCCCCGGGGGACACCGGGCCATTGGACTTCTTCATCAGCTACTCGCCGGCCGACGAACGCTGGGCGGCCTGGATCGCCTGGACCCTGGAGGAGGCCGGGTACCGGACGGTGCTGCAGGCCTGGGACTTTGTCCCGGGCACGAACTTCGTCGACTTCATGGACCGCGGCGTGAGCGAGTCCGCCGCCGTCATCGCCGTACTCTCGCGGAACTACGAACGCTCCCGGTACGGGCGGATGGAGTGGCAGGCCGCGCTGCGGGCCGACCCGGACGCACCCGAGCGGCGGCTGCTGACCGTGCGGGTCGAGGACATCCCCGTGGAGGGGCTGCTCGCCACGATCACGTACGTCGATCTGGTGCCGGTCGCCGATCCGGCGGCGGCCCGGGAGCTGCTGCTCGCCCGGGTCCGGCAGGCCCTGGACGGGCGGGCCCGGCCCAGCGTCCGCCCGGACTATCCGGGTGGGGGCCTGGCGGCGCCGAACGCGACCGTGCCCTCCGACCCGAGCCCCGGGCGGCCGCTCGGCGGTCCTGGGTGGGCGGGGCGCCGTAGACCGGCTGCGGCGCCGTCGTATCCGCGGGTGTCGGCGGAGGTGCGGGAGCGGGAGGCGGTCACCGTGCTCCAGCTCGCCGGGCCCGCCTTCGGACGGGGGCAGGACCCCGCCGAGTTGCAGGCCGCGATCTGGGGCGACCTGGTCGAGCTGGCCGACGCGGGGGCGCCCTCGCCCGATCTGCTGGTCGTCACCGGGGACCTCACAGCCTCCGGCAGCCGGCGCGAGTTCGAGCAGGCCCTCGCCTTTCTCACGGGGCTGCGGGCCCTGCTCGGGCTCGAACCGCACCGGGTCGCCCTCGTCCCCGGCGGCCAGGACGTCAACCAGGCCGCCTGCCAGGCCTATTTCAGCACCTGCGAGGCCGACGAGATGCCGCCCCGGCCGCCGTACTGGCCCAAGTGGCGGCACTTCGCCCGGCTGTTCCAGGAGCTGTACCAGGGCCTCGACGTCGTCTTCGACAGCGATCAGCCGTGGACCCTCTTTCCCGTGCCCGAACTGCACACCGTGGTCGCGGGGTTGAACTCGTCCATGGCCTACAGCCATCGGCGCGACGACCAGTACGGGCTGATCGGGCGCGAGCAGGCCGCGTGGTTCGCGCAGGCGCTGCGGCCGCACGAGACCGAGGAATGGCTGCGGATCGGCGTCGTACGGCATTCGCCCGGTGCCGGCCGGCCCGCCGCCCCCGGTGTCCGGCGGGCCGGTGTGCCGGGTACGGCCGCACTGGACGGCAGCGGTCCGTTGCGCGACACCGATGTGCTGACCCGGCTTACCGCGCCCCGGCTGCATCTGCTGCTGCACGGCCCGGCCGAATCGGGCGCGGCGCAGCCCGACCTGGCCACCGGCTCCGGTGAGCTGCCGGTGATCGGCACGGTCCGGGCCGGCGGTCACCAGCTGGTGCGGGTCAGCCGGGACGGGCTGGCCGTCTGGCAGGGGCCGGCGGAGCCACGGCGGCGGCCGGTCCAGTGGCGGCGGGCCGACCGGGCCTTCGCGCCCGTACCGGGGGAAGCTCCTGATCCGGACCCGGTCACCCCCGACCCCGAGCCCCGCGCCGTACAGACCCCCGCCGAGATACTGCTCGCACGGGTCGCCGAAGTGTGCCGCACCCGGCACGAGGGCGCCCAGCTGCGCCCGGTCGACGGGCCGGTGCCCCAACTGCTCGTCACCTGGACCCAGTCGGGCTTCGTGCGCCAGCAGCGGGTGGCGGTCCACACCGGTACGCCGACCGCGCAGGACGTCGACCGGTTCGTGGCCCTCGTGCACGCCGCCGACGCCGAGACCGAGGCCGAACTCGTCCACGACGGCCCGCCGCCCGCCCGCGAGCTGCGCGACGCGGCGCGCCGCCGGGGCATCCGGGTGCGCAGCTTCACCGAGTTCCAGGGCCTGCTCGACCTGCGCGGCTACGTCTTGGCGCAGAGCGAGCGGCTGCGCGTCGACCCCCGCTATCCCCCGGGCATGTACCTGCCGCAGCGGTACCGCGAGGTGGAGCGCCTCGACGCCGAGGACCGTGCCGGGCTGGTCGACGAGATGCTGCGTCTGCTCGACTCCGACCAGGGGCGCTTCCTGCTACTCCTCGGCGACTTCGGGCACGGCAAGACCTTCGCGCTGCGCGAGCTGGCCCGCCGTATCCCGGCCGAACTGCCGCACCTCGTCCCGCTGTTGATCGAGCTGAACGCCCTGGACCGGGCCTACTCCTTCGAAGGCCTCGTCGCCGGCCACCTCGCCGCCCACGGCGTCGACAACATCGACCTGCGGGCCTTCAGGTACATGCTCCAGCAGGGCCGGATCGTGCTGCTCTTCGACGGCTTCGACGAACTCGTCAACCAGGTGACGTACGACCGTGCCGCCGAACGCCTCCAGGTGCTGCTGGACTCCGCCGTGGACAGCGCCAAGATCGTGGTCAGCAGCCGTACCCAGCACTTCCGCTCCCAGGGTCAGGTGCTCACCGCGCTCGGCGAACGCGTCGGGCTGCTCCCGCACCGCCGGGTGCTGGCCGTCCAGGAGTTCAGCCCGCAGCAGATCCGCGCCTACCTGGTCAACCGCTACGACGGCGACGAACGCGCCGCCGACCACCGGCTGCGGCTGCTGGACGCCATCCCCGACCTGCTCGCCCTGTGCCGCAACCCCCGGCTGCTCGGCTTCGTCGCCGACCTCGACGACGACCAGCTGCGCGCCGTCGCCGGCGCCGGGCGCGCCCTCAGCCCCGCCGGCCTGTACCAGGAGGTGCTCACCGCCTGGCTTGGCTTCGAGGCACAGCGCGCCGGCGGCGGCCCCGGCCGGGCGCCCGGACTCTCCCTGGACCAGCTGTGGGACGCGGTCACCGCGCTCGCCCTGCGACTGTGGGAGACCGGCCAGGACTCGCTGCGGCTCGACGAGCTGACCGACGTCGCCGAGACCCTCACCGGGCTCGCGGAGGCTCGGCTGTCGGTGCCGCAGACCGCGCATGCCATCGGCTCCGGCAGCCTGCTGGTGCGCGGCGACGACAGCGTGTTCCGGTTCATCCACGGCTCGGTCGTGGAGTGGCTCGTCGCCCGCGAGTGCGCTCGCAGGCTCACCGACGGCGACAGCACCCTGCTCGGCCGGCGCCAGCTCAGCCAGCTGGCCGTCGAGTTCCTGTGCGACCTCGCCGACCACCGGATCTGCCAGGCCTGGGCCGAGCGGGAGCTGTCCGGCACACCCGGGGACGGCTCGCTGGACGCCGCCCACGCCAACGCCGTGAAGATCCTCAGCCGGCTCCGCGTGCCCGCCCACACCGATCTGCGCGGCGCCTCTCTCGCCGGGGAGGACCTGTCCCACCGCGACTTCTCCGGAGTCGACCTCACCCGCGCGGACCTGACCGACGCCCGGCTCGTCGGCGCCGGCCTCTCCGGCGCCGTCCTGCGCGGCGCCCGGCTGGTCGGCGCCCGGCTCGACGGCGCGGATCTGACCGGCGCCGACCTGCGCGGCGCCGACCTCAGACGAGCCCGGCTGATCGGCACCGACCTGACCGGCGCCCGGGTGGACGGCAGCCGGTGGCGGCGCGCGGCGCTCATCTCGGCGACCACCGGGACCCTGGCCGGGAGCCCCGAACTCACCGTCGCCGCGAGCGCGCCGGGCATGTCCGTCGACTCCGGCTTCCGGCCCGCCGCGGTCGGCGTGCCGTACGGGTTCAGCAGTCGCACCCGGCTGCCCGAACCCATCTCGTACAGTCCCGACGGCGAACTGCTCGCCGTGGGCAGCGAGGACGGCGGCGTCCTGGTCGCCGATGTCGTGACCGGCCTCCCCCTGCGCACCCTGCAGGGCCACACCGGCCGGGTCTACGCGGTCAAGTTCCGCGAACGGGTGCTGGCCACCGGCAGCTCCGACGGCACCGTACGGCTGTGGGACCCGGTCTCCGGGCGCTGTCTGCACCGGCTGGAGATTCACCCGGACGGGGTCTGGCCGGTCGTCCTCGACGCCGAGGGACTGCTGCTGGCCACCGGGGACGCCGACGGCGTGGTCACCGTCTGGGACACGGCCTCCGGCACCGCGCTGCACCGGCTGCCCGGACACACCGGGCCCGTCTACACGGTGGCGTTCGCACCGGACGACGCCACCCTGGTCACCGGCGACGCGACCGCCGTCGTACGCCTGTGGGACCTGTCCACCGGTCGGCTCACCGGCGAGCTGCCGGGGCACCGCAACGCGGTGTACCGGGCGCGGTTCAGCCCGGACGGCACCCTGCTGGCCACCGGCGACCGGGGCGACGACTGGGCCAACGGCACGATCCGTGTGTGGGACCTCGCCACCGGCACCGTGCGGCACGAGTTCACCGGCCACTCCGGGCGCGTCTACACGCTGGACTTCCACCCGGGCGGCCGGTTCCTGGTCAGCGGCGACACCGACGGCGAGGTACGGCTGTGGGACCTGGCCGCCGGACGTTCCGCGGGGCTGCTCGGCGGCTGCAACGGGGCCGTCTACCAAGTGCTGTTCGACCCCGACGGAAACCTGCTCGCCGCCGGGGACAGCGCGGGGGTGGTCCGGCTGTGGCGGATCGACCCGGAGGCCGACCCCGTCGCCGTACCGCTGAACCGGCAGCCCGCCGAGCACCGCGGCTCGGTGTGGGTGTGCAAGTTCCGCCCGCACGGCGACACGCCCGCCCAGGGCCCCGGCACGATGCTGGTGACCGGCGGCAACGACGGCGTCGTACGGCTGTGGGAGCCGGCCACCGGCCAGGGCCGGCGCATCCTGCGCGGCCACGGACGGCGCATCGGCACCCTGTCCTTCAGCGCCGACGGCTCGCTGCTGGCGGCCGGCGGCAACGACGGTGTGGTCCGGGTGTGGCACTCCGCCTCGGGCCGGCGGCTGCGCGAACTGACCGGGCAGAGCGACCGGCTGGTCTCGGCGGCGTTCGGCCCCTCCGGACCCCTGCTGGCCACCGCGAGCAGCGACGGCGACATCTATCTGTGGAACGCGGCCACCGGCGAGTACCAGCGCGAACTGGACGTCGAGACCGACCATGTGTGGGCGGAGGCGTTCAGCGCCGACGGCGAACTCCTCGCCACCGCCAACGACGACGACACGGTACGGCTGTGGTACCGGACCACCGGAGCGCATGTCGCCACCATCACCGAGCACTTCGGGCGGGTCCGCGCGATCGCCTTCCGGCCCGACGGCGCGGTGCTGGCCACCGGCTGCGACGACCGCAAGGTGCGGATCGTGGACATGGACGGCCACCGTGTCACTGCCGAACTCGACGGCCACAGCGACCGGGTGTACGCCGTGGCCTTTGCCCCCGACGGCTCCTGGCTGGCCAGCGCCTCCTGGGACGGTACGGCGGTGATCTGGAAGGACGGCGGCATCGACCACCGCCTCACCGGCCACACCGGCAAGCTCTGGACGGCGGCGGCGCATCCGTCAAGGGCCTTGCTGGCGACGGCGGGCGACGACCGTACCGTCCGTCTCTGGAACCCCGACACCGGTGAGGAGACGGCTCTTCTGAGGGGCCACACCGGCCGCATCCTGGCCGTGGCCTTCAGCCCCGACGGCTCCCTGCTGGCCAGCGGCGGCGAGGACGGCACGGTGCGGCTGTGGAACGTCCCCGCCGACGCCCCGGCCACCCTCCGAGTCACCCTGGTCGGCATGCCCGGCGGCTGGGCCGCCCTGTCCCCGTCCGGGGGCTACAAGTACGAGGGAGACGTCACCGGCGAGTTCTGGCACGCGGTCGGCATGTGCCGCTTCGAGCCCGGCGAGCTGGACGGTCATCTGCCGGGGATGTGGCAGGTGCCGCTGGACGCCCCACTGGGGTGATGTGCGGGAGGGGCGGTTTTGAACGCGTTCAAATAGACGCGTACGCTCATGCCATGAGCGACAGAGCCGCCCTGCTCAAGGGCATTCGCGCCTGGTTGGTCCTCTTCGTGGTGTGCCTCGTGCTCAGCGGGGCCACCGCCTTCCCTCTGGTGCACGAACTGCGCTGGACGGACAGCGCGTTGCGCGCGCTGTCCGTGCCCGACCACCTGCCGGGGCTGGCGCACTGGATCGAGCGGGTGCGCAACGGCCTCGACACCGCCGACTCCGACTACCCCTTCCTCCTCTACGGCACCGACTGGCTGGCCTTCGCCCACCTCGTCATCGCGGTCGCGTTCTACGGGCCCTACCGCGACCCCGTCCGCAACATCTGGGTCGTCGAGTTCGGGATGATCGCCTGCGCCGGCATCATCCCGCTCGCCCTGATCTGCGGACCGATCCGGGGAATCCCCTTCTGGTGGACCCTGATCGACATGTCCTTCGGGGTCTTCGGCGTCGTCCCGCTGTACGTCGTACGGAAGAAGACCAAGCGACTGGAGTCGCTCGGCTCCCCGGCTCTCGCCGCGTGAAAAACTGTTATCGGGGTCTCCGGCGTCCCGTCTCCTCGTGCGTCACCGTTTCCTCACGCACGGAGTCACCCCTCATGTCCAGCTCCGCCCACAAGCACGTCAACAAGCACCGTCTGAGCCGCCGGGGGCTCTTCACGCTCGGCGGCGGACTCGCGGCGGCCGGGGCGCTCGGCGGCGGGATCGCCGCGTTCGGCGGCGCCGGGGCGGACGCCGCACAGCCCGGCACCGCTGTGCGGAGGACCTTCGCGCACCCCGGCCTGCCGCACAACGCTGGTGACCTGCACCGCGCCCAGGTCCGGGTCGCCGCCGGCCGGGCCCCCTGGCTGGCCGGCTGGAAGCGGCTCACCGCCAACCCGCACTCCCAGAGCACCTGGCGGGCCCGCCCACAGGTCACCGTGTACCGGGGCACGGGTTCCGGCCAGAACCACCGCACCCTCTACAACGACATCCACGCCGCCTACCAGAACGCCCCGCGCCGGCGGATCGGCGGCACGAAGGCCCACGGCGACACCGCGGTCGCCATCCTCAACGCCTGGTCGGCGACCCTCACCACGGTCACCGGCAACGCCGACCGCTTCCTGGCTGCCGGCCTCTACGGCTACCAGTTCGCCAACGCCGCCGAACTCGTCCGCGACCACCCGGACTTCGCGTTCACCCGCTTCAAGAAGATGCTGCGCACGGTCTTCCGCCCGATGAACATCGACTTCCTCACCCGGCACAACGACGCCGTCATCTCCAACTACTGGGCCAGCTGGGACCTGTGCAACCTCGCCTCGCTGCTGGCGATCGGCGTCCTCCTCGACGACCGCGCGACCTTCCGCCGCGCCGTCACCTACCTTGAGCACGGCCAGGGCAACGGCGCCCTCAAGAACGCCATCCCCGTCCGCTACGACACCCAGGGCCTCGCCCAGTGGCAGGAGAGCGGCCGCGACCAGGGCCACACCGTGATGGGCATCGGACTGCTGGGCGCGATCTGCGAGATGGCCTGGAACCAGGGCGTCGACCTCTACGGCTACGACCACAACCGGTTCCTGCACGCCGCCGAGTACGTCGCCCGCTACAACCTCGGCAAGGACGTGCCCTTCACTCCGTACGGCTGGCGGTCCGGCGACGGACACGGCCAGTGGCGGGAGCAGACCGTGATCTCCGCCACGGGCCGTGGCGAGATCCGCCCCGTCCGGGAGATTCTGCACAACCACTACGCCCGCCGCCGCAGGCTCGTCACACCGTATGTCACGGCCATGGCCGAGAAGGTGCGCGCGGAGGGCGGGGGCGGTGACCACGGGCCCAACAGCGGCGGCTACGACCAGCTGGGCTTCGGGACGCTGCTCTACAGCAAGTGACACACGTACGGGAGTGTGGACCGGTGGACGAGCGGCACTGGCGCGACACCGTCGCGGCCGCGCAGGCAGGAGACCGGCAGGCGCTGGACGACCTGGTCGCGGGCTGGCTGCCGCTCGTCTACAACATCGTCGGCCGCGCGCTGAACGGCCATGCGGACGTCGACGACGTCGTCCAGGAGACCATGCTGCGCGCCGTCGGCAACCTCGGCTCGCTGCGCGACCCGGACCGGTTCCGGTCCTGGCTGGTGGCCATCGCCATGCGGCAGATCCGGGAGCGGGCGCGCCGCCGCTCCGCCCCCGGCCGGCTGTCCTCCGACACCGCCCACGACAGCGCCGACTTCGCCGAACTCACCGTGATGCGGCTGCAGTTGGAGGGCCAGCGGCGCGAGGTCGTGGAGGCGGCGCGCTGGCTGGACGACGAGGACCGCCGGCTGCTGTCGCTGTGGTGGCTGGAGGTCGCCGGGGAGCTGACCCGGCGCGAGCTGGCGCAGGCCGTCGGCATCAGCCGGCAGCACGCCGCGGTGCGCGTCCAGCGGATGAAGGGACGCCTGGAGACCGCGCGCGGCATCGTGCGTGCGCTGGACGGCGCCTGCCCCGAGCTGCGCGAGCTGACCGCCGGATGGAGCGGGCGGCCCGACTCCGTATGGCGCAAGCGGCTGGCCCGGCATCTGCGCGGCTGCGGCTACTGCGGCGAGGCACCCGAGTCCCTCGTCCCGGCGGAACGGCTGCTGGTCGGCATCGCCCTGGTCCCGGTCCCCGCGGGTTTCACGCTGGCCCTCACCCTCGGCGCCCTCGGCGGCAGGACGGCGGTGGCGGCAGCGGGCACGGCGGGCTCCGCCGGCTGGTCGGCCAAGGCGCTGGGCGCGCTGACCAAGCCCGCCGTGGCGGTGGCGGCGGGCGCGACGCTCGTGGCGGGCGGCGCCTATGTCGTCGTACGCGCCCCGGACCATGCCCCGCACACGGCCGTCACACCGACGACGACCGGCACCCCCGTACGGTCACCGGCGCCCCACCCGTCGTCCCAGCCGCCTTCCCCCTCCGCCTCCCCGACGCCTTCGGCCGACCTGTACGGCACGGTCGTCGACGCCCCGGACAGGGCGCCGAACCCGGACACGCCCCCGGCCGCCCTGCCACATCGCCCCGAGACCGGCATCACCAGCACCGGCGGCGCGCACGCCGTCATGAACCACCGCGGGGACGGCGTGACGCTGCACGGCAAGGGCTATGTGCTGGTCCGCTGGCAGATCTCCCCGCAGTACCGGGCCGGCAGCCTGGTCATGCCTTCCTGGACCGGGCTGAAGGGCAGGCTCTTCCACGTGGCCTCGGGCGGTGGCCGCCGCATGGACGATCCGCTCGGCACCGACTCCGCCGTCACCGGTATGGGCAACCCGGCCGTCGGCTACACCGTCCTCCCGCCCGGCACCCAACAGATGTGGCAGAACGAGTACTTCTACCTGGACGGCAGCGTCACCCTCACCGTGAACGAACGGGGCGCCGACTACGGCCTGAGCGTCTTCCCGACCACCTGGTCCGCGGCCGAGAAGGACATCACGACCGGCCCCGCCCAGGGCACCCGGCGCTACGGCCTGGTCCGCGACACCGGCAAGGACTCCGCGCCCGTCCCGCAGTACGTCACCCGTGCCACCCCCACGGACCCGGCGACGGTGGCTCAGCGCTCGCGGGTCTAGTCAGGCGCCGTTGCGCAGGGCGTGCAGGACGTCGACGCGGTTGGTCGTGATCGAGTCGACGCCCAGGTCCAGCAGGCGGCTCATCGAGCGGCGGGTGTCCGGGGTCCAGACGGAGAGGAGACAGCCGTCGTGGTGGACGCGGGCCGCCAGGTCCCGGCTCACCAGGGAGAAGCGGTAGTTGAGCCAGCGGGGGCGGACCGCGTCCAGCAGCGCGGGCCGGGGCGGGGCGAGGGTCGTCCAGGTCAGGGCGATCTCGGCGGCCGGGTCGGCGCCGCGGACGGCGAGCATGGCATCGGCGCCCGCGCAGTAGTAGACCCGCTCGCCGGCCCCGCTCTGCCGGATCACGTCCACCACCCTGTCGGCCGTCCGCCGGTCGACGCGCCCGCACAGGTCCACCATCACCCGGCTGTCGCCGGTCGCCGCCAGCGCCTCGGCCAGCGTGGGCACGCCGCCCGCCGTGAGCCCGCGCACCTCCTCAGCGGACAGCGCGGACAGCGGCCGGTCGTGCTCCCACAGCCGCCGCAGCGTGCCGTCGTGCAGCAGCACCGGGACACCGTCGCGGGTGAGCCGTACGTCGATCTCGACCGCGTCCGCGCCCCGGTCGAGCGCGGAACGCAGCGAGTCGATGGTGTTCTCACGGAAGCGGTAGGGGTCGCCGCGGTGGGCCACGGCGGTCACGGTCTGCATGACCCCCATTGTGGTGTGCGTACCGCCCCGGTCAGGAGGCGAGCCAGGTGCTGGTGTACGTGTCGATCTCCGCCGCGATCCGGGCCTTGCCGGCCGGGTCCAGGAAGGACGCCTCGACGGCGTTCTTGGCGAGGCCGGCGAGGCCCCGCTCGTCCAGGCCGAGCAGCCGGGCGGCCACCGCGTACTCGTTGTTCAGGTCGGTGCCGAACATCGGCGGGTCGTCGGAGTTGATCGTGACCAGCACCCCGGCCCGCGTGAACTCCTTGACCGGGTGCTCGTCCAGGGTGCGCACCGCGCGGGTGGCGATGTTCGAGGTCGGGCAGACCTCCAGCGCGATGCGGTGCTCGGCGAGGTGCGCGAGCAGCCTGGGGTCCTGCGCCGAGCTGGTGCCGTGCCCGATGCGCTCGGCGCGCAGCTCGTTCAGCGCGTCCCACACCGTCTCCGGGCCGGTCGTCTCGCCGGCGTGCGGCACGGAGCGCAGACCGGCGGCGATGGCCCGGTCGAAGTACGGCTTGAACTGCGGCCGGGGCACGCCGATCTCGGGCCCGCCAAGCCCGAAGGAGACGAGTCCCTCGGGGCGGATCCGGTCGTCGGTGGCGAGCCGGGCGGTCTCCTCGGCGGACTCCAGGCCGGCCTCGCCCGGGATGTCGAAGCACCAGCGCAGTACGGTCCCGAACTCGGCCTCGGCCGCCTTGCGGGCGTCCTCGATCGCCGCCATGAAGGCCAGCTCGTCGATGCCGCGCCGGGTGGAGGAGAAGGGTGTGACGGTCAGCTCGGCGTAGCGCACCTGCTGCCGGGCCAGGTCACGGGCCACCTCGAAGGTCAGCAGCCGGATGTCCTCCGGGGTGCGGATCAGGTCGACGACCGACAGATACACGTCGATGAAGTGGGCGAAGTCGGTGAAGGTGAAGAAGTCCGCCAGGGCCTCGGGGTCGGCGGGGACCTTGGAGTCGGGGTGGCGGGCGGCCAGTTCCGAGACGATGCGCGGGGAGGCGGATCCGACGTGGTGGACGTGCAGTTCGGCCTTGGGCAGTCCGGCGATGAAGGTCCGCAGATCGCGGTCGGCGGTGCCGGCGGCCGGTACGGAGCTGTCGGTCATGGAGTCCTCCCCGAGAAGGGCGCCCGCGGAGCGGGATCCGTGATGCGGAGTCCGTCGTGCGGGCGCGGTGATCGGCTGATCGGTTGCGCGGGATCATCGTAGGCGGGTGGCGGTCCGGGCGGCGGGACCGGGCCGCTGTGCTGCGAAGGCGAGGCCGTAGCATGGCGGGACGAACGACCGAGGGGGACACGCCCGTGAGTGACGGAGCACAGCCGAGTGGAGCCCCGGGGGGCGACTACAACCCGTGGGCGCCGCCCGAGCACCGGCCTTCACTGGAGAAGAAGCCGCCCGAGCCCCAGGACCAGGCGCCGGCGCAGCCGCCGTCCGTGCACGACCAGGCGACCGTGATCTCCCTGCCGACCGACGGTTTCACCCCGCCCATGTCTCCCCCCGGCTTCGCCCCACCGGCCGCCGCCTCCGGGTTCGGCGTACCGGGCGCGGCCCCGATGGGGGCCGAGGCAGTGCCGCCTCCGCCGATCGCGCCCTCGGGCCCGGGTATACCGGCACCGCCCGCTTCCGGCGGCTACGGCTACCCCGGTTACCCCGCGGGCTACGGCTGGCCCGGTATGCCGATGGCCCCGCAGAACGGCATGGGTGTCGCGGCGCTGGTGCTCGGCATCCTCTCGATCTGTCTGTTCTGCCTGTACGGCGTGGTCTCCCTGGTGCTGGGCATCCTCGCGGTGGTCTTCGGCATCAAGGGCCGCCGGCGGGCCGAGCTCGGCGAGGCGAGCAACCACGGCCAGGCCCAGGCGGGTCTGATCATGGGCATCATCGGTATCGTCCTCGGTATCGCCGTGATCGTCCTGCTCGCGATCGGCATCACCACCGCCATCAATGACAGCAGAACGCACTCCGACCCGTACGACGACTCCGCCCGGAGCGTCTCGGTGACGGTGGCCGCCGACCGCTGAATCCGCCGGAACGCGGCCTTCCGGAACCGTCGGCCGGAACCCGCCCTCTCCTCCTGTGTCCTGCCATTACGATGCCTTGACTGTCAACGGAGGGGAAAGCACTTCATGTCCTACAGCAACCCCACACCCGGCGGCTACGGTCCGCCGAACCAGCCCCCGCAGCAGCCGGCCCCGGGCTACGGCTACCCCCAGTCGGGTCCGTCGTACCCGGCCGCGCCGCCGGTGGGCTACGGGCAGGCTCCCGGTTATGGCATGCCGATGCAGCCGAGCAACGGCATGGGCACCACGGGACTGGTGCTGGGCATCATCGGGGTGGTCTGCAGCATCACCTTCTTCCTCTGGTTCTTCGGAGTCATCCTGGGCATCCTCGGGATCATCTTCGGTGCCATCGGACGAGGAAAGGCCAACCGGGGCGAGGCCACCAACAAGGGAGCGGCGACCGCCGGACTCGTCTGCGGCATCGTGGCGACGGTGATCCTGCCGCTGCTGGGTCTGCTGCTCTTCGCGAGCATCATGGGCGCGTCCTGAGCCGGGACCGACCCGGCCGGTGAGGGGGCCGGCCCACGTGGCCGGTCCCCTCAGTCCCCAGCCCCCGACAGCCGCTCCCGCGCCTCCATCAGCGCGAACCCCAGCAGATTCGGCCCCCGCCACCGCTCCGGATCCGAGGCCGCCGCATCGTCCGCCGCGAGCCCGATGCCCCACACCCGGTCCAGGGGACTGGCCTCCACCAGGACACGGTCACCGGTGCCCAGCAGGAACGCCCGCAGTTCCTCGTCCGCCGCGAACTTGTGCATGCTGCCCTCGACCACGATCCGGAAGCGCTCCCGCTCCCATATCGCCTCGTCGAAGCCGCGCACCAGCCGTCCCGCCTTCTTCGCCTCGGCGGGATGCTCCGCGGCCAGGACCTGCCGCTCCGCCTCCGCGTCCTCGAACAGCCGCGCCTTGCCCGCCATCATCCAGTGCTCGGCCGTCGCGTACGCCACCCCGTCCACCGCGAACGGTGACGGCCACCACTGACTCAGACAGCTCGCGCCGATCCTGCCGTCGGGCCTCGGCCGGTGCCCCCAGAAGTGCAGGTACTTCACCTGCGCCCCGGCCCGGACCTCGCTGATCAGCGCTTCCACCCCGTCGATCTTTCCCATGCACGCGAGTCTGGCACGCACCACTGACACTCCGTCCGCCCTTTTCCGTCTCCACTCGACACCTGGTCGACAGATTCCGTCGCGTAACCAAAAGGCAACAACGGAATCACTTGTTGGAGTCCTATTGCTCTGTCAGGATCGGCACTCAAATCGAGCTGGAGCTACGCCACCCACCCCCCGGGACGGGGCGAACGGCGGAGGAGAGCGACATGCACAACCCGGGCACCGCCACCCCGGAACGATTCCCCGCACAGGACCGATTCGCCGATGGCGCGCAGTTCATCGCCGGTCGCCTGACCCAGGGCACCTCGGGCCGCACCCACGCCGTGGTCGACCCCGCCACCGGCGCGGAGGTGTACACCTATGAGCTGGCCGGCACCGACGACGTCGACGCGGCCGTGGCCGCCGCGCGCGAGGTCTTCCCGGGCTGGTCCTCGGCCACCCCGGGCGAGCGCTCCGCCGCCCTGCACCGGTTCGCCGCCGTGCTCGCCGACCGCGCCGAGGAATTCGCCCGCGCCGAGTCCCTTCAGTGTGGCAAGCCGCTGAAGCTGACCCGCGAGTTCGACGTGCCGGGGACCATCGACAACACCGCCTTCTTCGCGGGTGCCGCCCGGCATCTGCAGGGGCAGTCCGCCGGTGAGTACTCGGGCGACCACACGTCGTACATCCGGCGCGAGCCGATCGGTGTCGTCGGGTCCGTCGCGCCCTGGAACTACCCGCTGCAGATGGCCGCCTGGAAGATCCTCCCGGCGATCGCCGCGGGCAACACCATCGTGCTGAAGCCCGCCGAGCTGACACCGCTCACCTCGCTGCTCTTCGCCCAGGCCGCCGCGGACGCCGGTATCCCGGACGGGGTTGTCAACATCGTCACCGGGACCGGAAGGGAGGCCGGGGAGCGCCTCGTCGGGCACCCCGACGTCGCCATGACCTCCTTCACCGGGTCCACCGCCGTCGGCAAACGCGTCGCCGAGGTCGCCACCGCCACCGTCAAGCGGCTGCACCTGGAGCTGGGCGGCAAGGCGCCCTTCGTCGTCTTCGACGACGCCGATCCGGAGGCCGCCGTCCACGGGGCCGTCGCCGGGGCGCTCATCAACACCGGCCAGGACTGCACGGCCGCCACGCGCGCGTACGTGCAGCGACCGCTCTACGACGCCTTCGTGGAGCAGACCGCCGCGCTGATGGAGACCGTTCGCCTCGGGGACCCGTTCGCCGCGGGCACCGATCTCGGCCCGCTCATCTCGCACGTCCAGCGGGACCGGGTGGCGGGGTTCGTGGACCGGGCGCGTGCCTACGCGCGCGTGGTGACCGGCGGCGAGGCACCGCAGGGCGACCTGGCGAAGGGCGCCTACTACCGGCCGACCCTGATCGCCGGCGCCGCCCAGGACAGCGAGATCGTCCAGTCCGAGATCTTCGGCCCAGTACTGGTCGTACTACCGTTCGACAGTGATGATGAGGGCATCCGGCTGGCCAACGACACCCCGTACGGCCTCGCCGCCTCCGCGTGGAGCAGCGACGTGTACCGCGCCAACCGCGCCACCCGCGAGATCAAGGCGGGGTGTGTGTGGATCAACGACCACATCCCGATCATCAGTGAGATGCCGCACGGCGGCTACAAGGCCTCCGGCTTCGGCAAGGACATGTCGGCGTACTCATTCGAGGAGTACACGCAGGTCAAGCACGTAATGTTCGACAATACTGCGGTCGCCCGCAAGGACTGGCACCGCACGATCTTCGGGGACCGGTAGCAACCGTCGTCCGGCGACACCGGACATCACACAGACGGCTTGCCGCCGGGTTGACGATCCGGCCCCGACCAGGCCGACCCTCCCTCCGAAAGGGCACCACGCGCATGGAGCAGTACGAGCCCGACCGCCTGACGCCGGTCGAAGCCGCCGCCGTACGGCGCAGTCTCCGTAACGGCCGGGCCGCCATGACCCGCCGCTCGCTGCTGCGCGCCTCCGCGGGCGGCGCGCTGGCGGTCGGCGGACTAGGGGCGCTGAGCGCCTGCGGGATCCCCCCGGCGAACAAGTCGCAGGGCGGCGTCTCGGCCGACGACCACTCGGCCACGGAGAAGGTCGTCAACTTCTCCAACTGGCCCGAGTACATCGACGTGGACGACAAGACCAAGCGCCACCCCACGCTCGACGCGTTCGCCCGGCAGACCGGCATCCAGATCAAGTACACCGAGGACATCAACGACAACGACGAGTTCTTCGGCAAGATCCAGCCGCAGCTCGCCGCCGGCCAGGACACCGGCCGTGACCTCATCGTCCTCACCGACTGGCTGGCCGCCCGCATGATCCGGCTGGGGTACGTCCAGAAACTGGACCCCTCCAACCTGCCGCATGCCTTCGCCAACCTGTCGGACCAGTTCCGCGCGCCGGACTGGGATCCGGGCCGGGCGTACTCGTACCCCTGGCAGGGCGTTTCGACCGTCGTCGCCTACAACAAGAAGGCCCTGAACGGCATCGAGGTGAAGTCGGTCTCCGACCTGCTGGACAACCCCAAACTCAAGGGCCGCGTCGGCTTCTTGACCGAGATGCGCGACACCATCGGCATGACCATGCTCGACATGGGCAAGGACCCGGCGAAGTTCACCGCCGACGACTTCGACGCCGTGATCGCCCGCCTGCAGAAGGCCGTCGACAAGGGCCAGATCCGCCGCTTCACCGGCAACGACTACACGTCGGACCTCAGCAAGGGCGACTTCGCCGCATGCGTCGCCTGGGGCGGCGACATCGTCCAGCTTCAGGCGGACAACCCGGACGTCGGTTACGTCATCCCCGCCGCCGGCTACATGACGTCGACCGACAACATGCTGATCCCCAACAGGGCGCGCCACAAGACGAACGCCGAGCGGCTCATCGACTACTTCTACGAGCCGCAGCCGGCCGCCGAGCTCGCCGCCTACATCAACTACGTGAGTCCGGTCGCGGGAGTGAAGCCCTACCTCGCGAAGATCGACCAGTCGGCGGCGAACAACCCGCTGATCATTCCCGACAAGGCCATGCAGGCGAAGTCCCATTCCTTCCGCGTGCTGACGCAGCAGGAAGAGACCGCCTACCAGCAGAAGTTCTCGAAGCTCACAGGGGCGTGACGACGACGATGACGACACCAGACAGCAGCGGCGACGTCCGCCTCTCCGGTATCAGCAAGACGTACGACAACGGCTTCACCGCCGTACAGCCGCTCGATCTGACCGTCCCCCAGGGCTCCTTCTTCGCCCTGCTCGGCGCCTCCGGCTGTGGCAAGACCACCACCCTGCGCATGATCGCCGGCCTGGAGGAGCCCACGACGGGCGCCGTCCACCTCGGCGACCAGGAAGTGACCCATCTGCCGCCGTACAAGCGGCCGGTGAACACGGTCTTCCAGTCCTACGCCCTCTTCCCGCACCTCGACATCTTCGAGAACGTCGCCTTCGGCCTGCGCCGGCGCGGCATCAAGAGCGTGAAGAAGCAGGTCGAGGACATGCTGGAGCTGGTCCAGCTCGGCGAGCAGGCGCGCAAGAAGCCGCACCAGCTCTCCGGTGGCCAGCAGCAGCGTGTGGCGGTGGCCCGCGCCCTCATCAACCACCCGAAGGTCCTCCTGCTCGACGAGCCGCTCGGCGCCCTCGACCTCAAGCTGCGCCGCCAGATGCAGCTGGAGCTTAAGCGCATCCAGACCGAGGTCGGCATCACCTTCGTACACGTCACGCACGACCAGGAGGAGGCCATGACCATGGCCGACACGGTCGCCGTGATGAACGCGGGCCGCGTCGAGCAACTCGGCTCGCCCACCGACCTGTACGAGAACCCGAACACCACCTTCGTCGCGAACTTCCTCGGCACCTCCAACCTCATCGAGGCCGAGGTGGACACGAAGAACGGCGGCGACATCGTCCTGAAGGCCGGCGGCGGCAAGCTCGTGCTGCCCGAGTCGCGATGTTCGGCGCCCGCGAAGGCCGGCGGGAAGGTGCTGGTCGGCATCCGGCCTGAGAAGATCTCCCTCACCCACGCCGACGACGCGGGCGAGATCCCCGAGGGCCGCAACCGCCTCACCGGCAAGATCGCCGACGCGAGTTTCATCGGCGTCTCCACGCAGTACGTGATCGACAGCCCGGTCTGCGACGAACTGGCGGTGTACGTGCAGAACGTCGAGCGCGACGGCCGGCTGATGCCCGGCGCCGACGTCGTCCTGCACTGGAGCCCGGCCCATACCTTCGGTTTCGACGCGGCTCAGGACATCGACGCGGGCACCGAGGAAGAGGCGGCCGCCTGATGTCGACGCTCACCGAGGCGCCTCCGCCCCTCGCCCCCGCCGGGCCGGAGAACAAGCCCCCGCGCAAACGCGGCCGGTTCACGCCGTACTGGCTGCTGCTGCCCGGCATCCTGTGGCTGGTCATCTTCTTCGCGCTGCCGATGATCTACCAGGCCTCCACCTCCGTACAGCAGGGCTCCCTGGAGGAGGGCTACAAGGTCACCTGGCACTTCGCGACGTACTGGGACGCGCTGTCCCAGTACTGGCCGCAGTTCCTGCGGTCCGTGTTCTACGCCGCCGCCGCGACCGTCCTGTGCCTGCTGCTCGGCTATCCGCTGGCCTATCTGATCGCCTTCCGCGCGGGCCGCTGGCGGAACCTGATCATGATCCTGGTGATCGCTCCGTTCTTCACCAGTTTCCTGATCCGCACCCTCGCCTGGAAGACGATCCTCGCCGACAACGGCCCGGTCGTGCACGTCCTGAACTCGCTGCACATCCTTGACCTCACCAACTGGCTCGGCTGGACGGCCGGCGACCGCGTTCTCGCCACCCCGCTCGCGGTGGTGTGCGGACTGACGTACAACTTCCTGCCGTTCATGATCCTGCCGCTGTACACCTCGCTGGAGCGGATCGACGGACGGCTGCACGAGGCGGCCGGCGACCTGTACGCCAGGCCCTGGACCACCTTCCGCAAGGTCACCTTCCCGCTGTCCATGCCGGGCGTGGTCTCCGGCACACTGCTGACCTTCATCCCGGCGGCCGGTGACTACGTCAACTCCGAACTCCTCGGCTCCACCGACACCCGCATGATCGGCAACGTCATCCAGACGCAGTTCCTGCGGATTCTCGACTACCCCACGGCCGCGGCCCTGTCCTTCATCCTCATGGCCGCCATCCTGGCCATGGTCACGATCTACATCCGCCGGTCCGGGACGGAGGATCTGGTCTAAATGCCCTTCGTCAACTGGCTCAAGCGCCATCTCGTCGTCATCTTCGGGATTTCGACGCTCGCCTATCTCCTGCTGCCGAACGTCATCGTGACGGTGTTCTCCTTCAACAAGCCGAAGGGGCGCTTCAATTACGAGTGGCAGCAGTTCTCGCTGGACGCCTGGAAGAAGCCGTGCGGCGTCGCCGACATGTGCGGCTCGCTGTCCATCAGCCTCCAGATCGCGATCTGGGCGACGATCGGCGCCACGATCCTCGGCACGATGATCGCCTTCGCGCTGGTCCGCTACCGCTTCCGCGCCCGCGGCGCCGTCAACTCGCTGATCTTCCTGCCGATGGCGATGCCCGAGGTCGTCATGGCCGCCTCGCTGCTCACCCTGTTCCTCAACATGGGCGCCCAGCTGGGCTTCTACACGATCCTCATCGCGCACATCATGTTCTGCCTCAGCTTCGTCGTCACCGCGGTCAAGGCGCGTGTGATGTCGATGGATCCACGCCTGGAGGAGGCCGCACGCGACCTGTACGCCGGTCCCGCGCAGACCTTCCTGCGGGTCACCCTGCCGATCGCGGCACCCGGAATCGCCGCGGGCGCGCTGCTGTCCTTCGCGCTCTCCTTCGACGATTTCATCATCACCAATTTCAACGCGGGCTCGACCGTCACCTTCCCCATGTTCGTGTGGGGTTCGGCGCAGCGCGGAACACCCGTTCAGATCAATGTCATCGGTACGGCCATGTTCCTCGTCGCCGTACTGTTCGTCCTGATCTCGATGATCATCAACAACCGCCGTAACAACCAAAAGGCATAAGCCTTTCAAGAAAGCCCTCGTAGGGAGTTGAAATCATGGCCCCAAGCGCCATGAGTCGTGGCAAAGACAACTGGATCGCCTCTCTCTCCGAAGCCCAGCCGGTCCCGTACTGGCTGGAAGACCCCGGCAAGCCGCAGGCCGAGCCCGCCCTCACCGGCACCGACACCTGCGACCTGCTGGTCGTCGGCGGCGGCTACAGCGGGCTGTGGACCGCGCTCAATGCCAAGGAGCGCGACCCGCAGCGCGAGGTGGTGCTGCTGGAAGGCCGCGAGGTGGGCTGGGCCGCCTCCGGCCGCAACGGCGGCTTCTGCGCCGCCTCCCTCACCCACGGCCTGCCCAACGGGCTGACCCGCTGGCCCGACGAGATCCAGAAACTGGAGGAGCTGGGCCGGCGCAACCTCGACGAGATCGAGGCCGCGGTAGCCCGGCACGGCATCGACTGCGACTTCGAGCGGACCGGCGAGATCGACGTCGCCACCGAGACCTACCAGGCCTGGGAACTTCGCGACTGGCACCGGGAGTTGGAGGAGAAGGGACTCGCGGACGGCATCGAGTTCCTGGATGCCGACGCGGTGCGCGAGCAGGTGAACTCGCCGACGTTCGAGGCGGGCCTGTGGGACCGCCGCGGCGTGGCCATGCTGCATCCGGCCAAGCTCGCCTGGGGCCTGAAGCAGGCCTGCGTCAAACTGGGCGTGCGGGTGTACGAGCACACGCCCGCGCTCACCCTCAAGCAGTACGGCGCCGGCATGGCCGTCAGCACGCCGTACGGCGCGGTCCGCGCCCGCAGGGTCGCGCTCGGCACGAACATCTTCCCGAACCTGCTGCGCCGCGTGCGCTCCTACACCGTCCCGGTCTACGACTACGCGCTGATGACGGAGCCGCTGACCGCCGAGCAGCTGTCGGACATCGGCTGGAAGAACCGCCAGGGGCTCGGCGACTCGGCCAACCAGTTCCACTACTTCCGGCTGTCCGCCGACAACCGGATCCTGTGGGGCGGCTACGACGCGATCCACCACTACGGCGGCAGGGTGCGCGCCGAGTACGACGACCGGCCGGAGACGTACGCCAAGCTCGCCGGCCACTTCTTCAGCTGCTTCCCGCAGCTGGAGGGCGTCCGCTTCACGCACGCCTGGGGCGGCGCGATCGACACCTGCTCGCGCTTCTCGGCGTTCTTCGGCACGGCGCACGGGGGGAGGGTCGCCTACGCGGCCGGCTACACCGGCCTCGGCGTGGGTGCGACCCGCTTCGGCGCGGACGTGATGCTCGACCTGCTGGACGGGGAGCGTACCGAGCGGACGGAGCTGGAGATGGTCCGCAAGAAGCCGCTGCCGTTCCCGCCCGAGCCGTTCGCCTGGACCGGGATCGCCCTCACCAAGTGGTCTCTGGCCCGTGCGGACGCGCAGGGCGGCCGCCGCAATCTGTGGCTGCGGGCGATGGACCGGCTGGGGCTGGGCTTCGACAGCTGATCCCTTTTATACAGCTGATCCCTTTTGTATGGTCTGCGGGATTTCGCAGCCTTTACCCGGTCCTTATGGCCGCGTCAAGCCACGAATTTCCGGAGCATGACCCTGCTGTCGCATTCCGGCGTACTGGAAGCACGGACCTCACCGGAGGCGCCGATTCCCTCACCGGATCAGCAGGAGAAGATCATGAACCGCATCATTCGCATCAGCCGTAAGCACGACGAGTCCCGTCCCAGGCGTCGTCTGGGCCTGGCGACGGCGGTGGCCTCCGCCGCCGTTGTCGCCGGAGGTGTCATGCTGCCCGCGGCGGCCGCCTCGGCGGCGCCGATGCCCCAGACGTCCGCGGTGACCATGGCTGCCCATCACGATCACCATGACGGGGACTACTGGCACCACGACCACGACGGGGAGCACTGGTATCACCACCACTACTGGGACTACCACCGCCACTGCTACGTGTGGGTCTGGGACTGGGACTACGGGTGGTGACCCCCAGCCGACACGACACCGAAGTGTGACCTAGGTCACATCGAAGGGGGTGTAGAACCCGCGTAATGCCCCCTGGAAGGCCTCCCTCTCTCTCCTTGACGCGACCGCGCCGGACGGTCGGGCGAGAGAAAGGGAGGCCTTCTGATGACTGGGGCGAAGACGGCCGTCGAGTGGCTGGCATCCGTCGCACCGGATCCCGAGGCCTGCCGCTGGGAATGGGAGCGCAATCCCCTGGGGATCGCGCTGCTGCCCGCCGGCAGGGCCTGGGACGTACTGATCCTGCCGGGCGACCTCGGCTATCCGACCCTGGACGTGCTCACCCGAATCCTCGACCAACCCGGCCCGGTGCTCGTCGACTTCGGCGACAACCGGGTCGGGTTCTTCGTGCCGCCGGGCACCGCGGCCCGCTGGGTCGGCACCGGCATCCGTACCGCGGGACCCGGCACCTGGATCGTCGTACCGTATCCCGGCCGGGTGACCAGGGGTGTGCGCTGGCTGGTGCCACCGGACGGCTCGGGCACGCTGACCGATCCCGCGCTGCTGGAGCTGGCGATGCACGAGGCGGCGGCGCGGCTGGCCGGGGGCGGGGGTGGGGACGGGGGTGTCTAGGGCCTCTCTTCCGGGTCCCGCCGGGGCCGTGGACCGTCCCGGATCCGCCCCCGCCCCCGCCCGCGTCCGGCCTGACCGGCTGGAGTTGTAGGGCAGGCAGCGGTACGACCGTGAACTCGCCAGTGCGCAGCGGCGGTTCCGCGCTGCGGGCGCCCCCGGCCGGCAGCGACGACGCTCAGTGCGCACAGACGGTCCCGTCCAGCCGGACTCGACGTACACCCTGTCCGGTTACGTCCGCGGCTCGTACGTCTGCGGGTCCGTCGTGGCTGGTCGCGCGGTTCCCCGCGCCCCTTTGGGGCGGTGCCGACTTCCACATCCCGACCAGGTCACGATCGGCATGCCGGCGTCGACCGGCGCGGGCAACGGCTGCGTACCGCCGTCCGAGATCACGAAGACCCTGGACTGCCTGAGGAAGAAGACGAACTGCGGCTCGTACGCGACTCATGGGACCTGGCCGGCGCTGCGCGGTCCGATGACGTCGTCGGTGAACTGGGACCGCTGCCCGGACTGGGAGTTCCAGAAGAACCTCGACGCGTACTCCGGCTGATCACCAGGGACAGGCTGGTCAGCAGCACGGTGCACAGGCACCAGCTGGCCAGCACGTCCAGCGGCCAGTGATAACCGCGCCGGACCAGTCCGTACGACACCCCGAGGACCAGGACCGTGCAGAGGGCGAGCAGGCTCCGGCGGGCGGCCGGTGTGCGCAGCCAGGGGAGCAGGAGCAGGGTCGCCGAGCCGTAGGCGACGGCCGCCGTGGCCGTGTGGCCGGAGGGAAAATAGCCGACGGCCGGGGGCACCACGGGGGTCCCCGGCCGGGCGGTCCAGTCCTTGAGCGGGACGATGATCGCCGGGACCAGTGCCATCAGCACGAACGCGCCGAGCGGCGGCAGCCACCAGCGGGGCGCACCACCGCGCCGGCCCCGCCACAGGACGTAGCCGATGGCGACGAGCAGCACCGGCACGGCGACCTGAGCGTTCCCGAGGTCGGAGAGGATCTCGGAGAACCGGTCCGGATGGGCGAGGGCCCGGCTGAGGCGGGCGTCCAGCCGAAGCAACGGGCCGTGCGCCACGACCTGCCAGGTGGACAGGACGAGGAGCACGGCCGGAAGGACGAGCAGCGGGGCACGGCGGACAACGGTCGACACGGCGCCCAGCTTCGCAGGTTGTTCGGGAGAAGGAGGCCGGCCGCCCCGGAACAGGGGGGGTGGTTCCGAGGCGGCCGATCGGATCGGAACGTCGCGCGCCCCGGGGGGTTTGGGGCGGCGACCGTCCGATCGGTGAGGAGATCCCGGAGCCGTCAGGCGCCGGATGTGTGCGCGAGGGCACGACCAGGTCGAAGCTGGGGAGGCCTCGTCCTGAAAACGCCCACAGTCCCCTGTGGACGGGGTGTATCTCTCATCTGGGTAGAACTTACGGCAGGCCGAGGCGCTTGGGCAGATGGAATCGCGTCCCGCCATCCACCTCCCACACGTTCTTCACACGGCCTGCCGTAGGTGCCGTTCACAGGTGCGGATCGCTCGCTCAGATGCGCGCGAAGGCCTGTTCGATGATGTCGAGGCCCTCGTTCAGGAGGTCCTCGCCGATCACCAGCGGGGGCAGGAAGCGCAGCACGTTGCCGTAGGTGCCGCAGGTCAGGACCAGCAGCCCTTCGGCGTGGCAGGCCTTGGCGAGCGCGGCGGTGGCTTCGGGGTTCGGCTCCTTGGTCGTACGGTCCTTGACCAGCTCGATGGCGATCATGGCGCCGCGCCCACGGACGTCACCGATGATGTCGAACTTCTCGGCCATGGCGGCGAGGCGGCCCTTCATGACCTCCTCGATGCGCTTGGCCTTGCCGTTGAGGTCCAGCTCCTTCATGGTCTCGATGGCACCGAGCGCACCGGCGCAGGCGACCGGGTTGCCGCCGTAGGTACCACCCAGGCCACCGGCGTGCGCGGCGTCCATGATCTCGGCGCGCCCGGTGACGGCGGCGAGCGGAAGCCCACCGGCGATGCCCTTGGCGGTCGTGATCAGGTCAGGCACGATCCCCTCGTCCTCGCAGGCGAACCACTGGCCCGTCCGGCAGAACCCGGACTGGATCTCATCGGCGACGAAGACGATCCCGTTGTCGGCGGCGAACTGCCGAATCGCCGGGAGGAACCCCTTGGCCGGCTCGATGAAGCCGCCCTCGCCGAGCACCGGCTCGATGATGATCGCGGCGATGTTGTCCGCACCGACCTGCTTGCTCATCTGGTCGATGGCCTGCGCGGCGGCCTCGGGACCGGCGTTCTCCGCACCGGTCGGCCAGCGGTAGCCGTACGCCACCGGCACCCGGTACACCTCGGGCGCGAACGGCCCGAACCCGTGCTTGTACGGCATGTTCTTGGCGGTGAGCGCCATGGTCAGGTTGGTCCGCCCGTGGTACCCGTGGTCGAACACCACCACGGCCTGCCGCTTGGTGTAGGCACGAGCGATCTTGACGGCGTTCTCGACGGCCTCGGCGCCGGAGTTGAACAGCGCGGACTTCTTGGCGTGGTCACCCGGGGTCAGCTCGGCGAGAGCCTCCGCGACCTCTACATAGCCCTCGTACGGGGTGACCATGAAACAGGTGTGGGTGAAGTCGGCGAGCTGGGCGGCGGCACGCCGTACGACGGCTTCGGCGGAGGCGCCGACGGAGGTCACGGCGATGCCGGACCCGAAGTCGATGAGCCGGTTGCCGTCGACGTCCTCGATGATCCCGCCACCGGCGCGCGCGGTGAAGACCGGCAGCACCGAGCCCACGCCCTGCGCGACCGCGGCGGTACGGCGGGCCTGCAGCTCCTGCGACTTCGGACCGGGGATGGCGGTGACGACGCGGCGCTCCTGCGGAAGTGCGGTCATGGGGGCTCCCTGATGATCTTGCGTACCGGGCGGTCCCGGACGATTCCGGGCGGTGCGTTTTCGGCCGCTTACCTATCTTTCTTCGCAGGCTAGGGCCGGGGGTGGGGGGTGGGCATGCTCCATGTGGGCGTTGTCGGGGACTCCGGTTGTCCGCCATGGACATAGCCGCGTGACCGGGGTACGCCCAGTCGGCGGGCGCTCTCGGCCACGTATGCGGTGAACTCCCCTTCCCGGGGCGTTAGATTGGCTCGCTGATGGTGGATGGAACGGCTGGTCAGGGGGCAAGGGCGATGGACGGCGACGGCACGCGCGACGCACGCGGCACGCATGCGCATCCTGTACCGCGTCCGGCGACACCGCCACAGGGGGGTGGCATGCCACCGATGCCCACGTCACCACCTGGGCTCCCGCCGACTCCGGACGGCTCCGCCTTCCTGACCTGGCTGCGGACACCGCGCCCGGAGGCGGCGCCCGGCGTGTGGCGCCTCGGACACCGGCCCCGGCCCGAGCAGGAGCCCGAGCGGATCCCGGCCCGGCAGCTGATCAGCGGAGCCCTCATCGCCTTCCTCGTCGGCTGGCTGGTCTGGTCCCTGCTGTGGAACGGCTATCTCGGCAGCTGGTGGGTGCTGCCGCTCCAACTGCTCGTCCCCGAATCCTGGCGCAACAGCGACAGCAATGTGGCGCGTGCCTTCCTCTGGTACGGCTATTACACCCTCATCGGCCTCTCCATCCTGCTGATCGCCGGCCGTCTCGGTCGCTGGGGCGAGGTCTGGCGCCGCTACGGCCCCCCGGCCTGGCGTCCGGCCATGCCGGTGGCCGAGCGTCCGCCCGCACCGGAGCAGGACCCTGTCGAGTGGCCCCAACTGCGCCATGCCGGTGCCCACGAGGCTGCCGATCGGCTTGCCGCCGAGGCGAGGTCCGGGCTCATGCGCGACGTCGATCACGCCCGGATCAGCCGGGCCTGGCAGGGAGTGCGGTCGGGACGGCACAGCCTGGCCACCTTCACCGGCGCCGTGCTCAAGGACGGCTCCGCCGCCTGTCTGCACCCCAGCGGTGAGCGCGACCTGCCCGCCCGGCACGCCCGCCACGACCTGCTCACCGGCCAGGTTCGGCTCGGTACCGCCGCCGACGACCCCCGCAACCCCTACCACTACCGCGGCGCCGGGCTCGGCCTCGAACCCGGACTGCTCGGCACCTCGCTGCTCGCCGTCGGCCCGGCCGGCTCCGGAAAGACCGGCGCGCTGGTACGGCCGCTCGCCGAGTCCTTGTGCCTGCACGCCCTCGCCGGGCGCGCCTCCGTCGTGATCGTCGGCGCGGCGGACGCCGGACTCGGCCCGGCCGAGGGCTACGACGTCGTCGTACGCATCGGCCACCCGGAGTCCGTCTACGACCTCGATCTCTACGGCGGCATGGCCGACCCCGACGAGGCCGCGGCCATACTCGGCGAGGCCCTCGTCGGCGATCTCGCCGACCCGCACCCGGGCAGCGACACCCGCCGCTCCACCACGGTCCTCGCCCAGCTGCTCGGCCCCTTCCACGCCGTCCACGGCCGGTTCCCGTCCGTGCCCGAACTACGCGGGCTCCTCGACGGCGCTCCCGGCCCGCTCGCCGCCCTGCGCAAGGCATTGACGGACACCGGACAGGACGGGCTGCTGCGCGAACTCGACGCCCGCGAGAGGCAGATGGCCCACCCGGGAGACGTCGGCACCGTGCTCGCCGACCGGATCGCGCTGCTCGACCGGCCCGCCTTCGCCGCCTTCTTCGACACCTCCGGACAGAGCCGGCCGTTCTCGCTCAAGGCCCTCGACCATCCGGTCCGCGTCCGCATCGACCTGCCTCAGCGCGGCCACGCCGACGCCTCCCGGATTCTGGCCCGGCTGGTGCTCGCACAGTTCACAGCGGCCGTGACGGCACGGGAGGACCGGTCGCTCTTCGCCTGTCTGATCCTCGACGACGCCTCCGGTGTCGTCACCCCGGAGGCAGTCCGCGGCATCCAGCGGCTGCGTTCCGTGGGTGCCGGCGCGGTGCTCACCCTGCGCACCCTGGACGACGTGCCCCGGCCGCTGCGCGGACCTCTGCTCGGCGCCACCGGCTGCCGGATGGCGCTGTCCGGGGTCACGCCCTGGGACGGGCAGGACTTCGCCGAGGTGTGGGGCAAGGAGTGGACCGAGACCCGGGATGTCACCGATCGGCAGATCATCGCCCAGACCCCCGCCGGCAAGGCCGTGCACATGCTGCGCCGGGTCATCACCGGACAGGCGCCCACTGCCCGAGCCGTCACCGTTCGGCAGGTCGAGCGGGAGCGGTGGTCGGCTTCTGAGTTGGCTCATGGGGTGCCGGCCGGGCATGCGGTGTTGTCGTTGACGAGTGTGCGGGGGGAGCATGCGCCGCCGTTGCTGGTGGATTTGAGGGGGTGAGGGGCGGGCGCGGGGACCGTACGGTGAGGCAGAATCGGTGTAGGTCGTTCATACGGTTCGGCCAAAGATTGCAGTGATTGTCTCGATCACCGGGATCACCGTGATCACCGTGATCACCGTGATCACCGTGATCACCGGGAATTCCTCGTACTGAAGGCCTCATGCCCCCTACCCTCGCCTCGCTCGTCCACCACTCCGCGCTCAAGCTGACCGTGCGCGCGGGCGAGGATCGTCTCGACGTGCCCGTCCGCTGGGCCCACGTCAGCGAGCTGGCCGACCCCGTGCCGTACATGGAGGGCGGCGAGCTGTTGCTGATCACCGCGCTGAAGCTGGACGCGGAGGACCGGGAGGCCATGCGGCGGTATGTGAAGCGCCTGGTCGGGGCCGGTGTCGTCGGGCTCGGGTTCGCCGTGGGGGTGAATTACGAGGACATCCCCGACGCTCTGGTCGAGGCCGCGCGGGAGGAAGGGCTGCCGCTCCTCGAAGTGCCCCGCCGCACCCCCTTCCTCGCCATCAGCAAGGCCGTGTCCGCCGCCATCGCCGCCGACCAGTACCGGGCCGTCACCGCGGGCTTCGCCGCCCAGCGCGAGCTGACCAAGCAGGCCCTGAGCGCCGGGCCCGAGGGGCTGCTCGGCGCGCTCGCCGCGCAGGTCGACGGATGGGCCGCCCTCTACGACGCCTCCGGCGCCGTCGTAGCCGCCGCGCCGGAGTGGGCGGGGCGGCGTGCCGCCCGGCTGACTCCCGAGGTCGAGCGGCTGCGGGAGCGGCCCGCACCCGCCTCCTCCGTCGTCGGCGGGCCCGAGCACGAAGACCGCGTCGAGCTGCACTCCCTCGGGACGGGACGCCGGCCGCGCGCCGCGCTCGCCGTCGGCACCGCCGCCACCCTCGGCACCGCCGAACGGTACGCCGTGCACTCCGCCATCGCCCTGCTCACCCTCACCACCGAACGCTCCCGCTCCCTGCACGCGGCCGAACAGCGCCTCGGTACGGCGGTGCTGCGCATGCTGCTCGCCGGGGAACCCGACCACGCCCGCGCCGTCGCCGGGGACCTGTACGGCGGGCTGCTCGACGCGCCGTTCCGGATGATCGTCGCCGAGTCGGTGTCCGGAACCGCCGCCCGGGTGCACGCGGACGCCCATGGCCATCTCGCCCAGTCGGTGTCCGGGGGCGCCGCCCTCGTCGCCGACGCCGGCGGTGATCCGCTGGGCGGGCTCACGGAGAGTGTGGAGGCCGCCGCCGCGCGCTCCGGGGAGGCCGTACTGGTCGTGCCCGATGGAGAACGGCTGGTGGTGCTCGCCGCCGACGGGGGTGCGGCGGTGGCCGCCTGTACGCAGTACGCGGCGGCGCTGGAGGCGGCACGGGCGGTGCCCGAGCAGGCCGGGGGAGAAGAGGAGGAGCTGGTCGTGGGGCTGTCCGCGCCAGCCGGGCCGATCGCCGCCGCGGCGGCCTACAAGCAGGCCGAGCAGGCGCTGTCCGTGGCGCGGCGGCGCGGGCGGGTGCTCGTGGAGCACGAGCAGCTGGCCGCGGGCTCCGTGCTGCCGTTGCTGGCCGACGACGCGGTGAAGGCGTTCGCCGACGGGCTGCTGCGGGCGCTGCACGAGCACGACGCGACGGGGCGGGGGGATCTGGTCGCCTCGCTGCGGGCGTGGCTGTCCCGGCACGGGCAGTGGGACGCGGCCGCGGCGGATCTCGGGGTGCACCGGCACACGCTGCGCTATCGGATGCGCCGAGTCGAGGAGATCCTGGGGCGCTCGCTGGACGATCCCGACGTACGGATGGAGCTGTGGCTGGCCCTGAAGGCCACGTCAACCGAGTGATCGCCCGCCCGGTGCCCGAGCCCCCCGGTGACCCCGCCATTCCGGCGTACCCCCCACCCCGACTGCTACGACTCGGACAAACGACCCTCGGCCGTCGCGCCCCTACCGTGGAGCTCGAAAGCCAAGCACCCCCCAAACGCGGAAAGGCCGGGACTCACAGATGACTTCCACCCACGCCTTCTGGCTCGCCGGCCGCCAGGTCACCGGCGAGGACACCTTCGACGTCACCTCCCCGTGGGACGGCCGGCTCGTCGGCAAGGTCAGCGTGCCGACCGACGCCCAGGTCGAGGAGGCCGTGGCCGCCGCGTACGCCGTGCGGGACGAGTTCGCCGCCACCCCGGCGCACGTGCGCGCCGCCGCGCTCGACCACGTCAGCAAGCGGCTGGTCGAGCGCGCCGAGGAGATCGCCCAGCTGATCTCCGCCGAGAACGGCAAGCCGATCAAGTGGGCGCGAGGGGAAGTCGGACGTGCCGTTTCGGTGTTCCGGTTCGCCGCCGAAGAGGCCCGCCGGTTCAACGGCGGTGAGGCCCAGCGGCTCGACACCGACCTCGGTGGGCAGGGGCGTCTCGCCCTCACCCGCCGCTTCCCGAAGGGCGTCGTGCTCGGCATCGCGCCGTTCAACTTCCCGCTGAACCTGTGCGCCCACAAGATCGCCCCGGCGATCGCCGCCGGCGCCCCGATCATCCTCAAGCCGGCCCCGGCCACCCCGCTGTCCGGCCTGATCATCGGCGACCTGCTCGCGGAGACCGAGGGCCTCCCGGCCGGCTCCTGGAGCATCCTCCCGGTCGGCAACGACAAGATGCCCGCCCTCGTCCAGGACGAGCGGCTGCCGGTCATCTCCTTCACCGGTTCCGAGAAGGTCGGCTACGCGATCATGGACTCGGTGCCGCGCAAGCACTGCACGCTGGAGCTGGGCGGCAACGGCGCCGCCGTCGTCCTCGGCGACTTCGCCTCCGACGCCGACCTGGACTGGGCCGCGACCCGCATCGCGACCTTCTCCAACTACCAGGGCGGCCAGTCCTGCATCTCCGTGCAGCGGGTGATCGCCGACGCGTCGGTGTACGACCGTCTGCTGCCGCGCATCGTCGCCGCCGTCGAGGCCCAGGTCACCGGTGACCCGACCGACGCCAAGACGGACGTCGGCCCGCTGGTCAGCGAGGCCGCGGCCGAGCGCGTCGAGTCCTGGGTGAAGGAGGCGGTCGAGGCCGGCGCCACGCTGCTCACGGGCGGCGACCGCGACGGCGCCTCCTACGCGCCGACCGTCCTCACCGACGTACCGGCCGATGTCACCCTCTCCTGCGAGGAGGTCTTCGGGCCCGTCCTCACCGTGCAGAAGGCCGACGGGGAGGCGGCGGCCTTCGCCGCCGTCAACTCCTCCAAGTACGGCCTCCAGGCAGGCGTGTTCACCCACGACCTGCAGGTCGCCTTCCGTGCCCACCGCGCCCTAGAGGTCGGCGGTGTCGTCATCGGCGACGTCCCGTCCTACCGCGCCGACCAGATGCCGTACGGCGGTGCCAAGCAGTCCGGTGTGGGCCGTGAGGGCGTCAAGTTCGCGATGGACGACTACACATACGAGCGCGTGCTGGTCCTGACCGGCCTCGCGCTCTGACCTGCCACGGACAGGTCAGCCGGAGACGGCCGCAGCCCACTGTGCGGGGGCTGCGGCCGTTTCTCTCTTTTCTGCATGTTTTCTGTCTGTTTTCTGCTTCCTGGTAAAGGAATCGACATCGGCTGTTCAAGAGTCCTGCCCTGAGTCTTGATCTGTCCATGACTCACCCGATGGGATGCGCCTGACCACTTCGTCCGAGTCGGGTCCTTCCTGATCAGGACGGAACAGACCACTCAGGGGACCACATGCACATAGCCCGTTCCGGGCGCGGCGTCGCGGCGTCCGCCGCCACCGTCGCGCTCGTCGCCGCCGCACTGGCGGCCACCTCCCAGGCCGGCGCCACCACCGCCGCGCCCGCCGGCGTACCGCACACCTTCGCGCAGCCGGCCGTCGCGGGGCACTCCCTGGTGCACGGTGTGGCCAGCCCCCTCCCCATCGAGCAGTGCCAGGCCAAGTGGCACATCAACTGCTACAACCCGCTGCAGTACCGCACCGCGTACAACCTGAACCCGCTGTACAAGAAGGGGATCACGGGCAAGGGGCGGACGATCGTCATCGTCGACTCCTTCGGCTCCCCGACCGTCCAGCACGACCTGGACGTCTACAGCAAGCAGTTCGGGCTGCCCAGCACCAAGGTCAACGTCGTCAAGTGGGGTCATGTCCCGCCGTTCGACCCCAAGAACTCCGACATGACCGGATGGGCCGGCGAGACCACGCTGGACGTCGAGATGGCGCACGCCGTCGCGCCGGACGCGAAGATCGTGCTGGTCGAGACGGCGGTCGCCGAGACCGAGGGCACCACCGGTCTGCCGGAGATGATGTCCGCCGAGAAGTCCATGATCGACCACGGGGTCGGCGACGTCATCAGCCAGAGCTTCGGCGCCACCGAGAACACCTTCCCGGGCTTCGACAAGGGCGACTTCTCCAGCATCAAGAAGCTCCGGTACGCCTTCGAGGACGCCCAGCGCAAGCACGTGACGGTCCTCGCCTCCTCCGGTGACGGCGGCGCCACCGACGCCATGGCGGACGGCAAGACGTTCTACAAATACCGCGTCAACTCCTGGCCGTCCTCCGACCCGTTGGTCACCTCCATCGGCGGCACCCAGCTGCACCTGAACGACAAGGGCCAGCGCGTCAAGCCGGACAGCGTGTACAACGACAACGGCGCGGGCGGCGGCGGCCAGTCCCACGTGTTCACCCGCCCGTCCTTCCAGGACGGCGTGAAGAACGTCGTCGGCACCCGCCGCGGCACCCCGGACATCTCGATGGCCGCCGCGGTCAACGGCGGTGCCTGGGTGTACTCCAGCTACGACCCGACCGCCACCGGCTGGGACGTCTCCGGCGGCACCAGCGAGGCCAGCCCGCTCTTCTCGGGCATCGTCGCGCTCGCCGACCAGGCGGCCGGCCACCGCGTGGGCAACATCAACGCGGCTCTCTACACCCTGCTGAAGCAGAAGAACCCGGGCGTCGTCGACGTCAACGACGGCACGGACAACAGCTACCAGGGCGTCGAGGGCTACAAGGCCGTCACCGGCTACGACATGGCCACCGGCGTCGGCACCCTGGACGCCCTCCGCTTCGTCCCGGCTCTCGGCAAGGCGAGCCGCGGCTGACGATCGGGCGTGAGCACCGCCACTGTGACGGCCCGGGTCCTGGACCCGGGCCGTTTCGCATGCCCGCCACGGAGAAGGGGTCAGGCACCGCTGCCTTCCGGTGCCGGACCCCTTCTCCGTGGCGGACCCCTTCCCGTCGCCGGGCTCCTCCGGGCCCTCACCCGGAGAAGCCGACGTGCGCGAGCCACCTGGGCCGTGCGCCAGTACAGCGGATGGTCGCCGCTCAGCCCACGCGTGTACGGCGTGGCGATCGCCGAGGTCAGCTTCGGGTCCTCCGAGTAGCCCTCCTCGTTACGGCCCCACAGCGGATGCCGGAGCAGATTCACCGTCGGGGACCAGACGTTGAGGCCGACCCGGCCGTCCCGGGCCCGCATCGCCCGCGCCTCCGTGGACACCGCCTCGCCGACCCGCCGCACCAGCTCCGGGTTCCAGGTCGCGCCGAGGCCGACGGCCTGCGGGAGCACCGTCGCCGGGCCCATCCAGGCGACGCCGTGCAGCGCCTCCTGGCCGGTGCGGAAGGCGCCGATGCCCAGACGCTCCACGGCGGGCGCGTACTGGTGCAGGAAGGAGACCTTCTCGTCCAAAGTGAGCCGCGCCAGCAGGTCGTCGACGCGCTTCGCTGCTCGGTCGGCGGAAGCCGGGTGTCAAGGTGCCCTGCGTGGAGAAGGCTCACATCTGGCCGACAAGGTAAGGGCGTAGGGACGTTCGCGGGGTGGCGCCGGGTATCGCAGGAATCTTGGAAGCGACCCTTGTGCGCCCCCAGGCGTTCACTTACCTCATAGCAGCGAAGCGCTTCGAGTGACCGCAGCCGACGGCCCACCGCCGGGTGTCCTGGTGCGTCATGAAGGGTTGACGCGATGACGCCGAACGCCGCCTCTTCCGCCCCTAGGCCCTGAGAAGCTTCCTCGCCTCCACCGCGGCGGTCGCCGCCGCAGCGGTGGCGGGAGGCATGCCGTTGCTCACCGCGTGCGGCGGCTCGGGCAGCGGTTCGGGCGGCGGTTCGGGCGGCGGCTCCTGCGCGGGCAAGAGTGCCAAGAAGCTCTTGCCGTCCTACGTCGCGACCACGTGGTGACCCCGGACATCCCCGCGAAGAACGGCTCCGCGATCGGCTTCACCGGCAAGATCGACCTGGCGACCCTGAAGACCTCGGTGCTCTGGGTCGACAAGACCGGCGCCGTCGGCCCGCTGGGCACCGCACAGGGCACCGTCGGCCTCGGCGGCTCCACCTGGACTGTCTGCAAGGGCAACAACGAGTCGAGATCACCTCCTCGGCCGGCGGACTGAACTTCACCGTCAACGGCGAGAGCATCAGCGGCAGTTGAGTGGCACTTGGGGGCCGGGCCCGTGCGGGGCCGGCCCTTCGCGCGCTCACTCGGTGACCGGCAGCTCCGCACCGTCCCGCAGGAACAGCGGGATGCGGTCCAGCGGAGCGTCCACCGTCACCGCCGTACCTCCCTCGTACGACTCACCCGTCCACGCGTCCGTCCAGCGCGCGCCCGCCGGCAGGTACGTCGTCCGAGTCGTCGCGCCGGCGGTCAGCACCGGGGCGACCAGGAGATCCCGGCCGAACAGATAGGCGTCGTCCACCGACCACGCCGCCTGGTCGTCCGGGAACTCCAGGAACAGCGGGCGCAGCACCGGCAGCCCCTCCTCGTGAGCCTCACGCATGACCGTCAGCACGTACGGCCTCAGGCGCTCGCGCAGCCGCAGATACCGCTCCAGGATCCCGCCGGCCTCCGTGCCGTAGGACCACACCTCGTTCGGGCCTCCGGTCATCTCCGGGCCCAGCGGCATGGCCGGGTCGCGGAAGCCGTGCAGCCGCATCAGCGGGGACAGCGCGCCGAACTGGAACCAGCGGATCATCACCTCGCGGTACGCCGGGTCCTCCGGGTCGCCGCCGTGGAAGCCGCCGATGTCGGTGTTCCACCAGGGGATGCCGGACAGCGCGGTGTTGAGGCCCGCCGCGATCTGGCGGCGCAGGGTCGCGAAGTCGGTGCCGATGTCACCGGACCACAGGGCCGCGGCATAGCGCTGACTGCCCGCCCACGCCGAGCGGTTGAGGCTGATCACCTCGTCGTCGCCGACGCCGGACGCACGCAGGCCCTCGTAGAAGGTGCGGGCGTTCTCGCGCGGGTAGAGGTTGCCGACCTCCAGACCCGGGCCCGCCCAGTAGCGCAGGTTTTCCGGGAAGCCCGGCTTCAGCTCCGGCTCGCAGGCATCCAGCCAGAAGGCCGTGATGCCGTACGGGGCGAGGTAGTTGTCGCGGACGCGGGACCACAAGAACTCCCGGGCCTCGGGGTTCGTGGCGTCGTAGAACGCCACCTGGACCGGGGCGGCGACCTCGTTGTCCGGCCAGTCGGCGTGCGCGACCGGGCCGTACTGGGTGCCGATGAAGTGGCCGCGCTGCTCCATGAGCGGATGGTTCTCCGAGAGCGGGGACACCGACGGCCACACGGACACGACCAGCTTGACGCCCAACTCGTCCAGTTCGCTGACCATCGCCGCCGGGTCCGGCCACTCCCGCGGGTCGAAGCGCCACTCGCCGAGGTGGGTCCAGTGGAAGAAGTCGCACACGATCGCCGACAGGGGCAGGCCCCGGCGCTTGTACTCCCGTGCCACGGCGAGGAGTTCGTCCTGGGTGCGATAGCGCAGCTTGCACTGCCAGAAGCCGGCCGCCCACTCCGGCAGCATCGGGGTACGCCCGGTCACCGCGCTGTAGGCGCGCTGGCCGTCGGCCGGGGTGCCCGCCGTGATCCAGTAGTCGATCTGCCGGGCCGCATCCGCCACCCAGCGGGTCCCGTTGCCCGCCAGCTCCACCCGGCCGATCGCCGGGTTGTTCCAGAGCAGCGTGTAGCCCCGGCTGGACACCAGCACCGGGACGCTCACCTCGGCGTTGCGCTGCACCAGGTCCAGCACGAGACCCTTCTGGTCCAAGTGCCCGTGCTGGTGCTGCCCGAGGCCGTACAGCTTCTCGTCCTCGTAGGCGGCGAAGCGCTGCTCCAGGCGGTGGTGGCCGCCCCCGACCGCCGTGTACAGGCGCGGTCCGGGCCACCAGAAGTGGGCCCGCTCCTCGGCGAGCAGCTCGCTGCGGTCGTCGGTGCGCAGAAAGCTGACCAGGCCCTCGGCGCTCACCTCGACGGTCAGCGCGCCGACCGTCAACTGCCCTTCGCCCTCACCGATCTTGACCGTCGCGTCCTGGGCGGGCGGGGAGTCGAGGAGGGCACCCGGCAGCCCCTCCAGCACCGGGCCGCCGAGCCGGGCGCGCACCCGGACCGCGTCCGGACCCCAGGGCTCGATCCGCACCGTCTCCTGCCGGCCGCTCCACTCCAGCGCCCCGTCCCGCTCCCGGAAGGTGCCGACGGTGGGGGAGGACTGGGCGAGACTGACCTTGGGCTGCGCGACGGCATGCTGGTTCACGGCGTGCTCCTGGAGTGAGGAGTGCAGACGGGGAAGCAGGCAGGGGTGCCCCGCACGGACGAGGCACAGGAGAGGTGAGGCAGCGGAGAGGGGTGGTGTCAGGGCGCGGCCGGTGCCGGTCCCGAACTCGCCCGTACCGTCAGCTCGGGCGTGAGCAGCACGACCTCGTCGCCGCCCCGCCCGTCCAGCTTGGCCACCAGGTGCTCGACCGCGTACCGGCCCATCTCCTGCGCCGGGATCGCGACCGAGGTCAGCCGTACCGAGGCCTGGACGGCGACCTGGTCCGGGCAGATCGCGACGACGGACACGTCCTCCGGCACGGCCCGGCCCTGCTGGCGCAGCAGCGCGAGCAGCGGCTCCACCGCCGACTCGTTCTGCACCACGAACCCGGTCGTCGCCGGGCGCTCGTCGAAGATCCGGGCCAGGGTGAGGGCCATCGCGTCGTACCCGCCCTCGCACGGACGGTGCAGCACCCGGACGCCCGTCTCGCGGGCCCGGGAGCGCAGTCCGTCGAGGGTGCGCTCGGCAAAACCGGTGTGCCGCTCGTAGACGGCCGGGGCCTCGCCGATGACGGCGATGTCACCGTGACCGAGCCCCGCCAGCTGGTCCACGCACAGCGCGCCGGTCGCGCTCCAGTCCAGGTCCACGCAGGTCAGACCCGTCGTGTCGGCCGGCAGACCGATGAGTACCGAGGGCTGGTCGGTCTCCCGCAGCAGCGGCAGCCGCTCGTCCTGCAGCTCGACGTCCATCAGGATCATCGCGTCGGCGAGACCGCTGCCGGTCACCCGGCGCACCGCGTCTGGCCCCTCCTCTCCGGTGAGCAGCAGGACGTCGTATCCGTGGATGCGCGCCGTGGTGGCCACCGCGATGGCGATCTCCATCATCACCGGCACATACATGTCGGTGCGCAGCGGGATCATCAGCGCGATGATGTTCGACCGTTTGCCGGCCAGGGCGCGGGCACCGGCGTTCGGGTGGTAGCCCAGTTCCCGGATGCTCTGCTCGACCCGTTGCCGGGTGGTCGCGGAGATGGACCGCTTGCCGCTGAGGACATAGCTCACCGTGCTCGCCGAGACTCCGGCGTGCTGGGCGACCTCGGCGAGGGTGACCATCCGTGCTCCAAGCTTTGTGAAGCGCTTCGACAACGCGCGCTGCTGACGAGAACGAGTGAGGGTGAGACTGACACTAGCCTCAGCCAAGGTGGGGTGTCCAGAGGCTGTCGAAGCGCTTCGACGCCTTTTCCTCGTCAAGAGAGATGGCCGATATCTCGGACGTACCGTCGAGAGGTAGTACACACCCGCGCGCCGGGGCGGTGGCAGGGCTTTCGGCCGGATGGCCGCGCGAGGGGTGGTGGGGTGGGCCCGTTTCGGGTACGAACGATCCAGTAGCACTGGTCGGTAGCGAACGTCCCAGTCGTCCCTCTTCGCGGCGAGGTGAGCCTCAATGTCCGCCCCCACCACTTCACGCACCACCGTCACCGAGCGCGAGGCACGCCGGGTGGCGGAGGCCGCCCGGGAACAGGACTGGCGCAAGCCCAGCTTCGCCAAGGAACTGTTCCTCGGGCGCTTCCGGCTCGACCTCATCCACCCCCACCCGCTCCCCGACGACGAGTCCGTGCGGCGCGGGGAGGAGTTCCTCGCCGAACTGCGCGCGTTCTGCGAGACCACAGTCGACGGGGCCCGCATCGAGCGCGAGGCCCGTATCCCCGACGAGGTCGTGGCGGGTCTGAAGGAACTCGGCGCCCTCGGCATGAAGATCGACCCCAAGTACGGCGGTCTCGGTCTCACCCAGCTCTACTACAACAAGGCCCTCGCCATGGTCGGCTCCGTGAGCCCCGCGGTCGGCGCGCTGCTCTCCGCCCACCAGTCGATCGGCGTACCGCAGCCGCTGAAGATGTTCGGCACCCAGGAGCAGAAGGACGCCTTCCTGCCGCGCTGCGCCCGCACCGACATCTCCGCCTTCCTGCTCACCGAGCCGGACGTCGGCTCCGACCCGGCACGGCTCGCGACCACGGCCGTACCCGACGGGGAGGACTACGTCCTCGACGGGGTGAAGCTGTGGACCACCAACGGGGTGGTCGCCGATCTGCTCGTCGTCATGGCCCGGGTGCCGAAGTCGGAGGGGCACAAGGGCGGCATCACCGCTTTCGTGGTGGAGGCGGCCTCGGAGGGCATCACCGTCGAGAACCGCAACGCCTTCATGGGTCTGCGCGGCATCGAGAACGGCGTCACCCGCTTCCACCAGGTGCGCGTCCCGGCGGCGAACCGCATCGGGCCCGAGGGCGCGGGCCTGAAGATCGCGCTCACCACCCTCAACACCGGCCGGCTCTCACTGCCCGCGATGTGCGCGGGCTCCGGCAAGTGGTGCCTGAAGATCGCCCGCGAATGGTCGGCGGAGCGCGAGCAGTGGGGCAAGCCGGTGGCGCTGCACGAGGCCGTCGGCTCCAAGATCAGCTTCATCGCGGCGACGACGTTCGCCCTGGAGGCCGTCCTCGACCTCTCCTCGCAGATGGCCGACGAGGACCGCAACGACATCCGTATCGAGGCCGCCCTCGCCAAGCTCTACGGATCCGAGATGGCCTGGAAGATGGCCGACGAACTGGTCCAGATCCGCGGCGGCCGCGGCTACGAGACGGCCGAGTCCCTGAAGGCACGCGGCGAACGGGCGGTCCCGGCCGAGCAGATGCTGCGCGACCTGCGGATCAACCGCATCTTCGAGGGCTCCACGGAGATCATGCACCTGTTGATCGCCCGCGAGGCCGTCGACGCCCATCTCTCGGTCGCCGGTGACCTCATCGACCCCGACAAGTCCCTGTCCGACAAGGCGAGGGCGGGCGCGAACGCGGGTGTCTTCTACGCCAAGTGGCTGCCGAAGCTGGTCGCCGGACCGGGGCAACTCCCCATGGCATACGGCGAGTTCAAGCAGAGCGTCGATCTGTCCGGGCATCTGCGCTATGTCGAGCGCACCGCCCGCAAGCTGGCCCGCTCCACCTTCTACGCCATGTCCCGCTGGCAGGGCCGGATGGAGACCAAGCAGGGCTTCCTCGGGCGGATCGTGGACATCGGTGCCGAGCTGTTCGCGATGAGCGCGGCCTGTGTCCGTGCCGAACTGCTGCGCAGCCGGGGCGAACACGGCCGCGAGGCCTACCAGCTGGCCGATGCCTTCTGCCGGCAGGCCCGCATCCGCGTCGAGGAACTCTTCGACCGGCTGTGGACCAACACCGACGCCCTCGACCGGAAGGTGGTCAAGGGCGTGCTCGGAGGGTCCTACACATGGCTGGAGGAAGGCATCGTCGATCCCTCCGGGGACGGCCCGTGGATCGCCGACGCGACCCCGGGACCGTCCGCTCGGGAGAACGAACGCCGTCCTTACGGCGCCTGAGCCCTCCTGGTCCGGCCGACCGGGCGCCTGGGGTCAGTTGCCCCAGGTGCCCTGGTTCACGGCGCAGGTCCAGCCCGAGCCGCGCAGAGTGAACTTCACCTGGTAGGAGCGGGTGTTGAGCAGGTGCGTCTGCACCTTCACACCGAGGCTCGCCTTCTTGTTCAGCGTCCCCGTGGACACGGTCACCGTCGTCGACGTCCTGTGGGTGACCTTGCCACCCGTGGCCCTGGCCGAGCCGAAGCGGATGTTCTTCATGTCCGTGATGGTGAGCGAGGCGTTCTTGAAGGCCTTCGTCGTGCTCACGTTCTTGATGCCGAAGTACAGTCCCCCGTTGGTCGCCCAGCCGTGCGAGTCGATGTAGAAGCGGCTCGGGTAGACCAGGTCGATCGGGCAGCCGGCGCTCTGCGGCGCTCGGGTGGCCGCGAACGCGCCCCCGGCGAGACCGAGTTGAGCGGCGGTCAGCAGACCGGCCGTCGCCAGGACCGTCGCGGTCGTACGCATGCGGTTCATGGTGGTGATTCCTCCCCCTATGTGGCCCTTCGTGGCGGGCGCCGACGAAAGGATGTCATGATCGGCGAGCGGAAGCGCGGGAATTCAGCAGTACTCGCCGCTCGGGTCCCGCGTGGTCCACGAGCAGGAGTCGATCCCGGCGTCCGGGAAGACGTACCCGTGGTCGGAGGTGCCCTTCAGTACCCGGCCCCTGAGCGAGGCGGCCCCGCCGGCGAGGGCGGGCAGGGCTGCGCGTAGGCGCTGTGCGCGCATGGAGATCCCCCAGGATGTCGTCCGCGAAGTGATGCGACTGAAGTCTTATCACGCGATCTTCACCAGTGCTTCACAACGGGAGAACTGCTTCATCCCGCGACGAAACCCGTTTACGCACCCGCCCGGGGGATGCCCTGTCCTGACCGTCACCGCTTGCGGCAACAATGGGGGGATGACCGACAGCCTCGCCCATCCGGCGCCCCTCGCCGACCCGCACCTCGTCTACGACCCGGTCGCGGGCGACGGCCCCAAGGACGTGGTGATCCTCGGCTCCACCGGATCCATCGGCACCCAGGCCATCGACCTCGTGCTGCGCCACCCCGGCCGCTTCCGGGTCACCGCCCTGTCCGCGAACGGCGGCCGCGTCGCCCTCCTGGCCGAGCAGGCACACCGGCTGCGGGTGCGGACCGTGGCGGTCGCCCGCGAGGACGCCGTACCGGCCCTGCGCGAGGCACTCGCCGCCGAGTACGGCCCCGGGGAGGCGCTCCCCGAGATCCTCGCCGGCCCGGACGCGGCCAGCCAGCTCGCCGCCTCCGACTGCCACACGGTGCTGAACGGCATCACCGGCTCCATCGGCCTCGCGCCCACCCTCGCCGCACTGGGGGCGGGCCGCACCCTCGCCCTCGCCAACAAGGAGTCCCTGATCGTCGGCGGGCCACTGGTCAAGGGGCTGGCCAAGCCCGGCCAGATCATCCCGGTCGACTCCGAGCACGCCGCCCTCTTCCAGGCCGTGGCCGCCGGCACCCGCGCCGACGTCCGCAAACTCGTCGTCACCGCCTCCGGCGGCCCCTTCCGCGGCCGCACCAAGGCCGAGCTGGCGAACGTCACCGTCGAGGACGCCCTCGCCCACCCCACCTGGGCGATGGGCCCGGTGATCACGATCAACTCCGCGACCCTCGTCAACAAGGGCCTGGAGGTCATCGAGGCACACCTCCTCTACGACATTCCCTTCGACCGCATTGAGGTGGTCGTGCATCCCCAGTCGTATGTCCACTCGATGGTCGAGTTCACCGACGGATCCACGATCGCCCAGGCGACGCCCCCCGATATGCGCGGGCCCATCGCCATAGGTCTGGGCTGGCCCGAACGCGTCCCCGACGCCGCGCCCGCTTTCGACTGGAGCAAGGCCTCCACCTGGGAGTTCTTCCCCCTGGACAACGAGGCCTTCCCCTCGGTGAACCTCGCCCGACACGTGGGGCAGCTCGCGGGGACCGCCCCGGCGGTGTTCAATGCGGCCAACGAGGAGTGCGTCGAGGCCTTCCTGGGCGGCGCACTGCCCTTCAACGGGATCATGGAGACCGTCACCCGGGTCGTCGAGGAACACGGCACCCCGGACACGGGAACTTCACTCACGGTGTCGGACGTCCTCGAAGCGGAGACCTGGGCCCGTGCCCGGGCTCGTGAACTGACTGCCACGACGGCGACCGCGGAGGCGCGTGCATGACGACCTTGATGTTCATCCTCGGCATAGTGGTCTTCGCGGTCGGCCTGCTCGTCTCGATCGCGTGGCACGAGCTGGGGCACCTGTCCACGGCCAAGCTCTTCGGCATCCGCGTTCCGCAGTACATGGTCGGCTTCGGCCCGACCGTCTGGTCGCGGAAGAAGGGGGAGACCGAGTACGGCATCAAGGCGGTCCCGCTCGGCGGCTACATCCGCATGATCGGGATGTTCCCGCCCGACGACCAGGGCCGCGTCTCCGCCCGCTCGACCTCCCCGTGGCGGGGCATGATCGAGGACGCCCGCTCGGCGGCCTACGAAGAACTGCAGGCCGGTGACGAGACGCGCATGTTCTACACGCGCAAGCCGTGGAAGCGGGTCATCGTCATGTTCGCGGGCCCCTTCATGAACCTGATCCTCGCGATCGGCCTGTTCTTCACCGTGCTCATGGGCTTCGGCATCCAGCAGCAGACCACCACCGTCGCCTCCGTCTCGCCCTGTGTCATCGCGCAGAGCGAGCACCGCGACAGCTGCAAGAAGTCCGACGCCGCCTCCCCGGCCGAGGCCGCCGGCATGAAGAAGCGCGACAAGATCGTCTCCTTCGACGGCACACCGACCAAGGACTGGAACACCCTGTCGGACCTGATCCGGGACAGCGCCGGGAAAACCGTCCCGATCGTCGTCGAGCGCGACGGCAGGCAGCTCACCCTGCACGCCACCATCGCCACCAACCTGGTCGCCCAGAAGGACTCCAGCGGGCAGTACGTCCAGGGCAAGTACGTCAAGGCCGGCTTCCTCGGCTTCGGCTCCGCCACCGGTGTCGTCCACCAGGACTTCGGTCAGTCGGTCACCTGGATGAGCGACCGGGTCGGCGATGCCGTCGACTCCCTCGCCGCCCTGCCCGGCAAGATCCCCGCGCTGTGGAACGCCGCCTTCGGCGACGGCCCGCGCGAACCCGACTCCCCGATGGGCATCGTCGGCGCCGCCCGGGTCACCGGCGAGATCGCCACCCTGGACATCCCCGCCTCCCAGCAGGTGGCGATGTTCGTGATGCTGCTCGCCGGCTTCAACCTCTCGCTGTTCCTGTTCAACATGCTCCCGCTGCTCCCGCTCGACGGCGGGCACATCGCGGGCGCCCTGTGGGAGGCGCTGCGGCGGAACGTGGCCCGGGTGCTCCGGCGTCCGGACCCGGGTCCGTTCGACGTGGCGAAGCTGATGCCGGTGGCGTACGTGGTGGCCGGGATCTTCGTCTGCTTCACCATCCTGGTGCTGATCGCGGACGTGGTTAACCCGGTGAAAATCTCGTAGCCACGCGACGTTCGAGGCGGCCCGGAATCATGTGTTCCGGGCCGCCTCCCAACGAGTGGGTTTACGGGTGGGATGTGCTCGGGCCAAGGCCTGTGCCGTAATCTCGAAGCCTGGAGCCCGCCGGTCGACGGGACCGGACCTAGATCCACGACTTGGGGTTGCACAGCAGATGACTGCGATTTCTCTCGGCATGCCGTCCGTTCCGACCAAGCTCGCCGAGCGCCGGAAGAGCCGGCAGATCCAGGTCGGAAGCGTGGCGGTCGGCGGAGACGCACCCGTCTCGGTCCAGTCGATGACCACGACCCGTACGTCGGACATCGGCGCCACCCTCCAGCAGATCGCCGAGCTGACCGCGTCCGGCTGCCAGATCGTCCGCGTCGCCTGTCCCACCCAGGACGACGCCGACGCCCTCGCGACCATCGCCCGCAAGTCCCAGATCCCGGTCATCGCCGACATCCACTTCCAGCCCAAGTACGTCTTCGCGGCCATCGAGGCCGGCTGCGCCGCGGTCCGCGTCAACCCCGGCAACATCAAGCAGTTCGACGACAAGGTCAGGGAGATCGCCCAGGCCGCCCAGGACCACGGCACCCCGATCCGCATCGGTGTCAACGCCGGCTCCCTCGACAGGCGCCTGCTCCAGAAGTACGGCAAGGCGACGCCGGAGGCCCTGGTCGAGTCGGCCCTCTGGGAGGCGTCCCTCTTCGAGGAGCACGGCTTCCGGGACATCAAGATCTCCGTCAAGCACAACGACCCGGTGATCATGATCGAGGCGTACAAGCAGCTGGCGGCGCAGTGCGACTACCCGCTCCACCTCGGTGTGACGGAGGCGGGCCCGGCCTTCCAGGGCACGATCAAGTCGGCGGTGGCCTTCGGCGCGCTGCTCTCCCAGGGCATCGGCGACACCATCCGCGTCTCCCTGTCGGCCCCGCCGGCGGAGGAGGTCAAGGTCGGCAACCAGATCCTCGAATCCCTGAACCTGCGCCAGCGCGGCCTGGAGATCGTCTCCTGCCCGTCCTGCGGCCGCGCCCAGGTCGACGTCTACAAGCTCGCCGAAGAAGTCACCGCCGGCCTGACCGGCATGGACGTCCCGCTGCGCGTCGCCGTCATGGGCTGCGTGGTGAACGGCCCGGGCGAGGCCCGGGAGGCCGACCTCGGGGTCGCCTCCGGCAACGGCAAGGGCCAGATCTTCGTCAAGGGCGAGGTCATCAAGACCGTCCCCGAGTCCAAGATCGTGGAGACCCTCATCGAGGAGGCCATGAAGCTGGCCGAGCAGATGGAGAAGGACGGCGTGATCTCCGGCGAGCCGTCGGTGTCGGTGGCCGGCTGAGCCCGCACACCCTGGTCCGAGTCCCGTCACCCGTGGGTGGCGGGACTCCTCTCCTCGGGCCTCGTCCCTCACCCCCAAGCGCGCCACAATCGCTCGGGGTAAAGTTCCGAGACCAGCAGAACCCCCAGGGTGAGGCCCCGCACGTGTTGACCCAGACCAGCTCACGGGTGCTCGAACCGAGCGACCTTGACGCCGCGCTCGCCGTCCTCGACCGCGAGCCGGTCACGAACGCCTTCGTGACCTCCCGGGTGCAGGTCGCCGGCCTCGACCCGTGGCGCCTCGGCGGCGAGATGTGGGGCTGGTACGAGGACGGCATGCTCACGTCCCTGTGCTACGCGGGCGCCAACCTGGTCCCGGTCTGCGCCACTCCGCGCGCCGTCCGCGCCTTCGCGGACCGGGCGCGAAGGGCCGGCCGCCGCTGCTCCTCCATCGTCGGTCCGGCCGAGCCCACCGCCGCGCTGTGGCGCCTGCTGGAGCCCCACTGGGGTCCCGCCCGGGAGATCCGCGCGCACCAGCCCCTGATGGTCACCGACCGCATGCCCGCCGACATCGCCCCGGACCCCTACGTCCGCCGCGTCCGCAAGGACGAGATGGAGACGATCATGCCGGCGTGTGTGGCGATGTTCACCGAGGAGGTCGGTGTATCGCCGATGGCCGGCGACGGTGGTCTGCTGTACCAGGCCCGCGTCGCCGAACTCGTCGGCTCCGGCCGCTCCTTCGCCCGCCTCGACGAGCGCGGCAAGGTCGTCTTCAAGGCGGAGATCGGCGCGGCGACCAGCGAGGCCTGCCAGATCCAGGGCGTCTGGGTGGCCCCCGAGTACCGGGGGAGAGGCCTGGCGGCACCGGGGATGGCAGCCGTCCTGCGCTATGCGCTCGCCGATGTGGCCCCGGTGGTCAGCCTCTACGTGAACGACTTCAACACGGCGGCGAGACGGACGTACCACCGCGTCGGGTTCCAGGAGATCGGCGCGTTCATGAGCGTGCTGTTCTAGGGCAGGGCCTGCCCGGCGGATCAGGTCGCAGGGCATCGGCGGCGCTTCATCGGCGCAGGTGAGCGTGAGCGACGGGGGTGCCCCGGGCAAGCGAAGGCGTGTCGGTCCCCGCGTCTGCGACAGGATCCGGCGGACAGGCCCTGGTCCACCCCCGGTCCCACCTCCCGGCCACGGCTACACGGTCAGCTCCTCGACCAGAGCGGCCGCGCGGATCACCGCCGCGAGCGCCTCGGGGCGGCCGGTGCGCGCGTGTACGTCCAGACAGGTGTCGGCGAGCTTGATGACGTGCTCGTCCCCGTGCCGGGCGGCCAGTTCGAACACCTCCTCGGCCGATCCGGGAGCGGTGGGCAGGCTGTCCGGGGGCGCGGGCGCCACCGGGGCGTAGACCGCCGTCACGGCCGCGCTCGCCGCCCAGGCCGCGTGCAGGCTCGCGACCCACTCGGTGCGGGGCAGCGCGGGCAGCGTGCGCAGCACGGCCATGGGCGCGGTCGCCGCGTGCACCAGCATCACCGGTGCGCCGTGCGCGGTCGGGAGGTAGTGCAGCGCCGCCGCCGTGGTCACCTCCGCCAGCAGATCGCGGGCCTGCCCGGCATCGGCGGCCGGGCGCAGGGCGGCCAGTGCGGTCGGCCAGCCGGGCAGGCCGGAGAGCCGGCCGAGCCGGTGGTTGATGCCGCCGCTCTGGCCGGGGATCCGGACCAGGCCGGCCAGGGCGGCGGCGGGCTCGGCGGTTCCGGACGGGGCGGTGAGCGGGACCGGCTGCCAGCGCGCCGCCCAGTAGCCGAGGGCCTGGCCCAGTTCGGCGAGCCGGGGCTCATCCTCGTGGTCCAGCAGGGCGTGGACGGCGTGGCCGGTCCGGATCACCCCGTGCGTGGCGCCGGCCGCGATCCCGGGCAGCAGCCGCGGCCACCATGACTCCAGTACGGCGCGCCAGGGCCGCTCCCCGACCTCCCGCGCGAAGAACGCGAGCCAGTCAGCGAGCCGGCGCGGGTCGCCGAGCGCCGCGCGCCAGTCGTCGGCGGTGACCGGCGACAGACCGCGCGGCAACTCGTCCAGCCGGTCCATGTAGCGGTCCAGCCAGCGATGGACATGGCGTGCCTGTCCGTGCCGGACCAGCGCCTCCACGGCCATGGGGCCGTGATTGCTCAGCCATCCTTCGAACTCGGGCCCGGTCCGGTGCAGTCGTTCATAGGCCTCGTCGAGCGTGCCGTCAGCGTCCATGACACAAGACGCTAGGCGAGTGCCCAGGCGGCATCATCGGCCGACGGGTCGAGCCGGGTCCGTACGCAGGACCTAGGACCGCGGACGGACCGGCGCCGGCCCCGCCTTGCACCTGGTCCCGCATGCCGGGCACAGCCCGTCCCGCACGCCCGTCCGGCCGCGGTCAGCCCCCTGTACGCTCCCGGCATGGACCTCGTGATCGGCACTCTGGACCTCTCCGCCCACGTGGACGAGGCCTTGGCCGTCCAAGCCGTCGCCTTCGGACTCGGCCCGGACGAAGTGGCCGTACGCCGGCAGATCGTCCAGCGCCATATGCAGTACCAGGGTGCGCGGGCCCTCGGCGCGAGTGCCGGCGGACGGCTCGTCGGATTCGTGTACGGCATGCCCAACTCCCGTACCCACTGGTGGTCGACGGTCGTGGAGCCGTACCTCCGCGCGGCCGGCAACGACTTCTGGCTGGACGACTCCTTCGTGATCACAGAGCTCCACGTCCACCCCGACCACCAGAACCGCGGCATCGGCCGCCGTCTGATCACCACCATCACGGACTCCGCCGCCGAACCCCGCTCGATCCTCTCCGCGATCGACACCGACAGCCCGGCCCGCGGCCTCTACCACTCCCTCGGCTATGTCGACCTCGCCCGCCAGGTCCACTTCCCGAGCGCCCCGCGGCCGTACGCGGTGATGGGCGCCCCCCTGCCGCTGCGCCGCAGATAAAGCCGCGAACACACCCGCGAGCAAACCCGCGGACAAACTCGCGGACAAAGACGAGGCATAACCGATTTCCGCCCGCACAGGCGGCCCGGCTAACCTCCTATGCCATCACCCTTACCCAGCAGGAGTACGAGAACCATGGCCAACGCACCGGTCCAGCGCATGTCCCAGTTGATGGCGAAGACGCTGCGCGACGACCCGGCGGACGCCGAGGTCCTCAGCCACAAGCTCCTCGTCCGCGCCGGCTACGTCCGCCGCACCGCCGCCGGCATCTGGAGCTGGCTGCCCCTCGGCAAGAAGGTCTTCTCCAACGTGGAGCGGATCGTCCGTGAGGAGATGGACGCCATCGGCGCCCAGGAGGTGCTGCTCCCCGCCCTGCTGCCCCGCGAGCCGTACGACGCCACCGGCCGCTGGGACGAGTACGGCCAGGAGCTGTTCCGGCTCAAGGACCGCAAGGGCGGCGACTACCTCCTCGGCCCCACCCACGAGGAGATCTTCACCCTCCTGGTCAAGGACCAGTGCACGTCCTACAAGGACCTGCCGGTGATCCTCTACCAGATCCAGACCAAGTTCCGCGACGAGGCCCGCCCCCGCGCCGGCATCCTGCGCGGCCGCGAGTTCCAGATGAAGGACTCGTACTCCTTCGACACCGAGGACGAGGGCCTCGCGAAGTCCTACGCCCTGCACCGCGAGGCCTACCAGCGCATCTTCGACCGCCTCGGCCTCGACTACCGCATCTGCGCGGCCACCGCCGGCGCCATGGGCGGCTCCAAGTCCGAGGAGTTCCTGGCCCCGGCCGAGGCCGGTGAGGACACCTTCGCGGACTGCCCGAACTGCGACTTCGCGGCCAACACCGAGGCGATCACGTACGCGCTGCAGCCGGTCGACGGCTCGGCCGTGCCCGCGCTTGAGGAGATCCCGACCCCCGACACCCCGACCATCGAGACCCTCGCCGCCTCCCTCGGCGTCCCGGCCTCCGCCACGCTGAAGAACCTGCTGGTGAAGGTGGACGGCGAGATCGTCGCCGTCGGCGTGCCCGGCGACCGCGAGGTCGACCTGGACAAGGTCGAGGCGCACTTCGCCCCGGCGTCCGTCGAGATGGTCACCGAGGCCGACTTCGCCGGCCGCCCCGACCTGGTCCGCGGCTACGTCGGCCCGCAGGGTCTGGGGGAGAAGGTGAAGTACGTCGCCGACCCGCGCGTGGCCCCCGGCACCTCCTGGATCACCGGCGCCAACAAGGAGCACACGCACGCCAAGAACGTCGTCGCCGGCCGTGACTTCGAGGTCGACGAGTACGTGGACGTGGTCGTGGTGCAGGAGGGCGACCCCTGCCCGAAGTGCGGCACCGGCCTGAAGCTGGACCGCGCCATCGAGATCGGCCACATCTTCCAGCTCGGCCGCAAGTACGCCGACGCCCTCAAGCTCGACGTCCTCGGCCAGAACGGCAAGCCCGTCCGCGTCACCATGGGCTCCTACGGCATCGGCGTCTCGCGTGCCGTCGCCGCGCTCGCCGAGCAGAACGCCGACGACAAGGGTCTGGTGTGGGCCAAGGAGGTCGCCCCGGCCGACGTGCATGTGGTCGCCGCCGGCAAGGCCCTGCAGACCGAGCTGGCCCTCGACGTCGCCGAGAAGCTGGCCGCCGCAGGCGTCCGCGTCCTGGTCGACGACCGGGCCGGTGTCTCCCCGGGCGTGAAGTTCACCGACGCCGAGCTGATCGGCGTCCCGCAGATCCTGGTCGCCGGCCGCCGCTCCGGCGAGGGTGTCGTGGAACTGAAGGACCGCAAGACCGGCGAGCGCGAGGAGCTGACGGTCGAGGACGCGATCGCCCGCCTGACGGCGTAGCGGCAAGGAAAGCCCTCGGCAGAGGAAAGCCCCCTGAGATCCGCGGAGGTCTCAGGGGGCTTCTCCCATCGCCTTCACAGCCAGCCGGCGAACTCCAGCAGAAGTTCCCCGTCCTGCGGCCGCCCCACGCGAAGTGCTCGCACCCCGGACTCCACCGCCCGGAACAAGGTCCACCCCCGCAACCGCTCGTGATCGACCTCCAGCGACTCCGCGAGCCGCTTGATCCGCCGCCGGACGATCGCCGCCCCCGAGGGCGCCGCGATCAGGTCCTCCACCCGGTCCCGCACCAGCCGCGCCAGATCGAACGCACACTCGCCGACCACCGGATCCGGCCCCACCGCGAGCCACGGCATCCGCTCCCCGGCGAGCACCTTGCTCTGCCGGAACGTCCCGTGCAGCAACCGCTGTTCAGGCGGCGCGGCCACCAGCTCGTCGCGGGCCGCCAGCGCCGCGTCGACCAGCGGCGCCACCTCGGGTTCGGCGTCCGCGCCCGCCCGCATCGCCGTCGCCTGCCGCCCGGTGCGCTCGGCGACGGTCTCGAACACCTCGAAGACAGGGCCCGCCGGCGGCTCGGTCCACAGCCGCCGCAGCGTCCCCGCCGCCTCCAGCAGCGCCTTCGCCTCCGGCAGGGACCGCACCGACACATCCGGGTGCAGCCGCTCCAGCAGCAGCGCCCCGTCCTCCGCACCGTCCTCCAGCAGCTGTACGGCGCCCAGTCCGCCCCAGTGCGCCAGCGCCGCCCGCTCGCTCTCCGGGCGAGCCCTGGGCGGGGCCAGCTTCAGCACGGCCGGGGTGCCGTCGGACCGCCGTACCAGGACCACCAGGCTGCTCCGCCCGCCCGGCACCTGCACCCGCTCCACCGTCAACTCGCGCCTGGCGACGGCCTGTTCGGCGGCGGCCGACAGCTGCGCCAGCCAGTCGTCCCCGGCCGGAGCCGTCTCACCGAGCGCCCGTACCAGGCGCGGCGGCGGTTCGAAAGCCATGCGCGAGTCGTTCCCTTCCAGTCCACGGTCGTGTCGTACGGGCGCCTGCCGGGTCACCGGGTCACGGTGCCGTCGAGGCGGCGGCCGACGGCGTGGTACCGGCCGCGCCCGTCCCCTCGCCGGCCCGCTCGGCGAGCCCAGGGAAGGTTACGCTCTGCCCGCTCCAGCGCACCGCGCGCACCGCGGCCTCCCGGAGCGCCGCGGCGGCCGCCCCGCGCCGCGCGCCCGTCGTAGCCCGCACCAGGTCCGCGTACACCCCGGCCACTCGTTCCTCCAGGTGCGCGGCGAGCAGCACGGCCGTGGCCGGATCCGGCACCGGGAAGGGCAGCGCGTAGGCGGCGTCCGCGGCGACCGGCTGCCCGCCCAGATCGCGGACCTCGCGGGTCAGCGCGTCCCGGCTCGCCCGGTGGGCGTCGAACGCCGCCCGCGCCTCGGTCCGACGGGCCTCCCCGATGCGGCCGCCGACGACGCCGTACCCGTACACCGCCGCGTGCTCCGCCGCCAGCGCGGCCTGCACCGCGGTCAGCTCGGCCGCCTTCGTCTCGTCCTTCGCTCCGTCGCTCACTTCGCCCCCTCCGTCAGCAGGTACGCGTGCGCGGCCCCGGCCGCCGCCACCGAGGCCAGCAGCCGCGCCAGTTCGGCCGGCACCTCCAGCAGGTCCTTGGCGCGCCAGCCGGCGAGGGTGCGCTCGGCGGTGGCCAGGTCGGCCAGCGCGTCCTTCTCGCCGGCCGGAACGGTCACGGCGGACGGGGAGGCCGAGGACCGTGCCGGAGCGGGCGCCGTACCGTCCGTGAACGCCCGGACGTGCGCCGCGACCTGGGCGCGCAGCGGGCGCAGCCGACCGGACAGCCCGGGATGCGCGGCGAGGACGGCGTCGTACCGCTCCAGCAGCCCCTGGCTGTCCCGCGCCGCACGCGCGCGTTCCCGGGCCGTCACCGATGCGCCCCCGCTGTTGCCGGAGTCCGGATCGGCCGAGCAGCCCACCAGCAGGGCGGCGCCGGCGGCGGAGGCGAGCAGGGATCTTCTGCGCGGACCCGAGGGGGTGCGCGACGGCGGGGGGTACGGCACGGCTGACGTCCTCGGAGGCTCGTACGAACACACGGGCGGGAGGGCAGCCCGCAGTGATCACGGTACCCGCGCAGTCCCTCGCTTCATGTCACCGGCTCAGACAGCCGACCCCAGGGCGCGGGACGGTGCCGACCGGGCTCGACGGCGCTCGGCCCGCCCGCCGGTGGCAGGACGCAACAGTCCTCGCGACCGGATACCCTTTGACCAGACACGCGACCCATCCCACAACAGCACACGCGGCCGAGGAGTCACCCGGATGAGCACCACCCAGAGCGAGAGGCTGCGAGAGCTGCTGGAACCGCTCGTCACGTCCCAGGGACTGGATCTCGAAGAGATCGCCGTGGACTCCGTCGGACGCAAGCGGGTGCTGCGTGTGGTCGTCGACTCCGACAGTGGCGCGGACCTGGACGCCATCGCCGATGTGAGCCGTGCGCTCTCGGCGAGGCTCGACGAGACCAACGCGATGGGCGACGCGGCGTACGACCTGGAGGTCGGCACCCCCGGCGCGGAGCGCCTCCTCACCGAGCACCGGCACTTCGTGCGCGCCGTCGACCGGCTCGTGAAGTTCCAGCTGGCCGAGGACGGCGAACTGGTCGCACGGATCCTCGACGTCGACGAAGAGGGTCTGGACGTCGAGGTTCCCGGAGTCAAGGGCCGCAAGGCGACCACCCGCAGACTCGGCTTCCCGGAGATCGCCAGGGCGCGCGTGCAGGTCGAGTTCAACCGCAAGGACAAGAAGGACATGACGGAAGAGGAGGAGGCGTAGCCGTGGACATCGACATGAGTGCCCTGAGGGGCTTGGTTCGGGAGAAGGAGATCTCCTTCGACCTGCTGGTCGAGGCGATCGAGTCGGCCCTCCTCATCGCCTACCACCGCACCGAGGGAAGCCGCCGACACGCGCGCGTGGAGCTCAACCGGGAGACCGGGCATGTGACCGTGTGGGCGAAGGAGGATCCCGAGGACATCGAGGAGGGCCAGGAGCCCCGCGAGTTCGACGACACCCCCTCCGGCTTCGGCCGGATCGCCGCCACCACCGCCAAGCAGGTGATCCTGCAGCGGCTGCGCGACGCCGAGGACGACGCGACGCTCGGCGAGTACGCGGGCCGCGAGGGCGACATCGTCACCGGTGTGGTCCAGCAGGGCCGCGACCCGAAGAACGTGCTCGTCGACATCGGCAAGCTGGAGGCCATCCTGCCGGTGCAGGAGCAGGTGCCCGGCGAGACCTACCCGCACGGCATGCGCCTGCGTTCGTACGTCGTCCGGGTGGCCAAGGGCGTCCGCGGACCATCGGTCACCCTCTCCCGCACGCATCCCAACCTGGTGAAGAAGCTCTTCGCCCTGGAGGTTCCGGAGATCGCCGACGGCTCGGTGGAGATCGCCGCGATCGCCCGCGAGGCCGGCCACCGCACCAAGATCGCCGTACGGTCCACCCGTTCGGGTCTGAACGCCAAGGGCGCCTGCATCGGCCCGATGGGCGGCCGGGTGCGCAATGTGATGGGTGAGCTGAACGGCGAGAAGATCGACATCGTCGACTGGTCGGACGACCCGGCGGAGATGGTGGCGAACGCCCTGTCACCCGCTCGGGTGAGCAAGGTGGACGTCGTCGACCTCGCCGCCCGCTCCGCCCGGGTGACCGTGCCGGACTACCAGCTGTCGCTCGCGATCGGCAAGGAGGGCCAGAACGCCCGCCTCGCCGCCCGCCTCACCGGCTGGCGCATCGACATCCGCCCGGACACCGAGCAGCCGGCCGAGTAATCGGGCGGCGGGGCGGCCCGTCAGCCGGGCCGCCGGGAATAGATCCAAGCCGCAGGTCGCTTGGTTTACGACAACAGCCGTTCGATCTTTCCCCCGAAGGGGTGAGGTCGGTACGGGGAGGTAGACTTAACCGTGTCTGGCCGGACGCACGCCCGAGCATGCCCTGAGCGCACCTGTGTGGGGTGCCGGGAGCGGGCGGCCAAGAACGATCTCCTGCGGATCGTGAGGATCGAGGACGCATGCGCCCCCGATCCTCGCGGTACGCTGCCCGGCCGGGGTGCCTATGTGCACCTCGCCCTGGTCTGTCTCGACCAGGCGGTGCGCCGTCGGGCGTTCCCGCGGGCACTGCGCGCCCCGGGGCCGCTCGACACAAAGGCGTTGCGCCAATACGTCGAGCAGACAACAGTTGCCGAGCAGGCAACACCGTAAGACGTGCCGTACGGAACCCCGTGCGGCCTGGTACCTCGCGAGTCGAAAGCAGGTCGAGATTGCGATGAGCACTCGATGAGTACGCGATGAGTACGCCCATGAACTAGCGACGGTCCGGCTTCAACCCGGACCTCAAAGGAGCGAAGTGGCTAAGGTCCGGGTCTACGAACTCGCCAAGGAGTTCGGTGTGGAGAGCAAGGTCGTCATGGCCAAGCTCCAGGAACTCGGTGAATTCGTCCGTTCGGCGTCTTCGACGATCGAAGCGCCGGTTGTACGCAAGCTGACCGACGCCTTCCAGGGCGGTGGCAACGGCAAGTCCGCCGGTAAGCCCGCCCCGCGCAAGGCTTCCCCCAAGCCCGCCGCGCCCTCTCCGGCGCAGGCGGCACGTCCGGCTGCCCCGAAGCCGGCGGCCCCCAAGCCTCCGACGGCGCCCGCTGCCCAGCCGCCGGCCGCCCCGTCGGCTCCCTCGGCGCCCGCGCCGGCCGCGGGCCCGCGACCGGTTCCGGGTCCGAAGCCCGCGCCGCGTCCGGCTCCGGCAGCCCCGGAGTTCACCGCTCCGCCGGCCGCCGCCGCTCAGACCCCGCAGGCCCCGGCCGCGCAGGGTCCGCGTCCCGGCGCCCGTCCCGGTGCGCCGAAGCCCGGTGGCGGCCGTCCCGGCGGTCCCGGCCAGGGCCAGGCGGCCCGTCCGGGTCAGGGTGGTCCGCGTTCCGGTCAGGCCCCGCGTCCGGGTGCCCGTCCGGCCGGTCCGCGCCCGGGCAACAACCCCTTCACGTCCGGTGGCTCCACCGGCATGGCCCGCCCGCAGGCCCCGCGCCCGCAGGGTGGCGCCCGTCCGGGCCCCGGCGGCCCCGGCGGCGGTCCCCGTCCGCAGGCGCCCGGCGCCCAGGGCGGCGGTCCGCGTCCGCAGGCTCCCGGCGGTTCCCGTCCGAGCCCGTCCGGCATGCCCCGTCCGCAGGGCGGTCCGCGTCCCGGCCCGGCCGGTCCGCGTCCGAACCCCGGCATGATGCCGCAGCGTCCCGCTGCCGGCCCGCGTCCGGGCCCCGGTGGCGGCGGTCGCGGTCCCGGCGGTGCGGGTCGTCCCGGCGGCGGCGGTCGTCCCGGTGGCGGCGGCTTCGCCGGTCGTCCCGGTGGCGGCGGTGGTGGCGCCCGTCCGGGCGGTGGCGGCGGCTTCGCCGGTCGTCCCGGCGGCGGTGGCGGCGGCTTCGGCGGCGGTCCCGGTGGTGGCGGCGGTGGCCGTCCCGGCTTCGGTGGCCGTCCCGGCGGTCCCGGTGGCCGCGGTGGCACGCAGGGCGCCTTCGGCCGTCCCGGTGGTCCGGCGCGTCGTGGCCGCAAGTCGAAGCGGCAGCGTCGCCAGGAGTACGAGGCCATGCAGGCCCCGAGCGTCGGCGGCGTGATGCTGCCGCGCGGCAACGGCGAGACCATCCGTCTCTCCCGCGGCGCGTCGCTCACCGACTTCGCGGAGAAGATCAACGCCAACCCGGCGTCCCTCGTCGCGGTCATGATGAACCTCGGCGAGATGGTCACGGCCACGCAGTCCGTCTCCGACGAGACGCTGCAGCTCCTCGCCGACGAGATGAACTACTCGGTTCAGATCGTCAGCCCCGAGGAGGAGGACCGCGAGCTGCTGGAGTCCTTCGACATCGAGTTCGGCGAGGACGAGGGCGACGAGGAGGACCTGGTGGTCCGTCCGCCGGTCGTCACCGTCATGGGTCACGTCGACCACGGCAAGACCCGACTGCTCGACGCCATCCGCAAGACGAACGTCATCGCGGGCGAGGCCGGCGGCATCACCCAGCACATCGGTGCCTACCAGGTCGCGACCGAGGTCAACGACGAAGAGCGCAAGATCACCTTCATCGACACCCCGGGTCACGAGGCGTTCACCGCCATGCGTGCCCGTGGTGCGAAGTCGACCGACATCGCGATCCTGGTCGTCGCGGCCAACGACGGCGTCATGCCGCAGACGGTCGAGGCGCTGAACCACGCCAAGGCGGCCGACGTCCCGATCGTCGTCGCGGTCAACAAGATCGACGTCGAGGGTGCCGACCCGACCAAGGTGCGCGGTCAGCTGACCGAGTACGGCCTCGTGGCCGAGGAGTACGGCGGCGACACGATGTTCGTCGACATCTCCGCCAAGCAGGGTCTGCACATCGACTCGCTGCTGGAGGCCGTGGTCCTCACGGCCGACGCCTCGCTCGACCTGCGGGCCAACCCGGCCCAGGACGCGCAGGGCATCTCGATCGAGTCCCGTCTCGACCGCGGCCGCGGTGCCGTGGCGACGGTCCTCGTCCAGCGAGGCACGCTGCGGGTCGGCGACACGATGGTCGTGGGCGACGCCTACGGCCGGGTGCGCGCCATGCTCGACGACAACGGCAACAACGTCGCCGAGGCCGGCCCGTCGACGCCGGTCCAGGTCCTGGGCCTGACCAACGTCCCGGGTGCGGGCGACAACTTCCTGGTGGTCGACGAGGACCGTACGGCCCGTCAGATCGCCGAGAAGCGCGCCGCCCGTGAGCGGAACGCGGCCTTCGCCAAGCGCACGCGCCGTGTGTCGCTGGAGGACCTGGACAAGGTGCTGAAGGCCGGCGAGGTCCAGCAGCTGAACCTGATCATCAAGGGCGACGCGTCCGGATCGGTCGAGGCTCTGGAGTCCTCCCTGCTCCAGCTGGACGTCGGCGAAGAGGTCGACATCCGCGTCCTGCACCGCGGCGTCGGTGCGGTCACGGAGTCGGACATCGACCTGGCCATGGGCTCCGACGCCATCGTGATCGGCTTCAACGTCCGCGCGGCCGGCCGCGCGGCGCAGATGGCCGAGCGCGAGGGTGTGGACGTCCGGTACTACTCGGTCATCTACCAGGCGATCGAGGAGATCGAGGCGGCCCTCAAGGGCATGCTCAAGCCGGAGTACGAGGAGGTCGAGCTCGGTACGGCGGAGATCCGCGAGGTCTTCAAGTCGTCCAAGCTGGGCAACATCGCCGGTGTCCTCATCCGGTCCGGCGAGGTGCGCCGCAACACCAAGGCCCGCCTCGTCCGCGACGGCAAGGTGGTCGCGGAGAACCTCAACATCGAGGGCCTGCGTCGCTTCAAGGACGACGTCACCGAGATCCGCGAAGGGTTCGAGGGCGGTATCAACCTCGGCAACTTCAACGACATCAAGGTGGACGACGTCATCGCGACGTACGAGATGCGGGAGAAGCCGCGGGCGTAACAGCCGACGGTTCGTGCTGGCCGGCGGGGCTTCGGCTCTGCCGGCCAGCGCGCCGTTCCTTGGGGCTCCGATCCCGGACTCCCGGGTGGTGAGCGGGGTCTGGGGGCGGAGCCCCCGGGCGGCCCGCAGGCCAACGGTGCCCAGGAAACCCTGTCGAGCCCCCGGCAGGGACGCGGTACCGTTCTTGATGTCCCCGGCCACACGGACCCGGGGCCATCGATCCCGTGCCGGCGGGTGAACCGGCTACACAACATGTACGTGGGGACGCTGTCCTTCGACCTCCTCCTCGGCGACGTCCACTCGCTGAAGGAGAAGCGCTCCGTCGTCCGCCCGATCGTTGCCGAACTCCAGCGCAAGTTCGCGGTGAGCGCGGCCGAGGTGGACCACATCGACCTCCACCGGCGAGCAGTCATCGGCCTCGCCATGGTGTCCGGCGACGCGGCGCACCTCACCGACGTACTGGACCGGTGCGAACGGCTGGTCGCCGGCCGCCCCGAAGTGGAGCTGCTGTCGGTCCGACGCCGCTTCCACGGCGAAGACGACTGACGACGACCAGACCACAGAACGCAGAGAAGAAGAAAGAACGGGAGACGGACCAGTGGCCGACAACGCGCGGGCGAAAAGGCTGGCGGACCTCATCCGGGAGGTGGTGGCCCAGAAGCTGCAGCGCGGGATCAAGGACCCGCGGCTCGGCTCGCACGTCACCATCACGGACACCCGGGTCACGGGTGACCTGCGGGAGGCGACCGTCTTCTACACGGTCTACGGCGACGACGAGGAGCGGAAGGCCGCGGCGGCGGGCCTGGAGAGCGCCAAGGGCATCCTGCGCTCCGAGGTGGGCCGCGCGGCCGGCGTGAAGTTCACGCCGACCCTCACCTTCGTCGCGGACGCCCTGCCGGACACCGCCAAGACCATCGAGGACCTCCTCGACAAGGCACGGCAGTCCGACGCGAAGGTCCGCGAGGCCTCCGCGGGCGCGTCCTACGCGGCCGGGGCGGACCCGTACCGCAAGCCCGCCGACGACGACACGACCGAGACGGACGGCGACGCCGCGGAATGACCCAGAAGCACACCACGCCCGACGGCCTCGTCATTGTCGACAAGCCGTCGGGCTTCACTTCGCACGACGTGGTCGCCAAGATGCGCGGGATCGCCAGGACCCGCCGCGTCGGCCACGCCGGCACCCTCGACCCGATGGCGACCGGCGTCCTGGTCCTCGGTGTCGAGCGCGCCACCAAGCTCCTCGGGCACCTCGCCCTCACGGAGAAGGAGTACCTGGGCACCATTCGCCTGGGCCAGAACACCGTCACCGACGACGCCGAGGGCGAGATCACCTCGTCCACCGACGCGTCCGAGGTGACCCGGGACGCCATCGACGCCGGGATCGCCAAACTGACCGGCGACATCATGCAGGTGCCGTCCAAGGTCAGCGCCATCAAGATCGACGGCGTGCGGTCGTACAAGCGGGCCCGCGAGGGCGAGGACTTCGAGATCCCCGCCCGGCCGGTGAGGATCTCCTCGTTCACGGTGTACGACGTCCGGGACGCCGTCGCCGACGACGGCACCCAGGTCCTCGACCTGGTCGTGTCCGTGGTCTGCTCCTCCGGCACCTACATCCGCGCCCTCGCCCGTGACCTGGGCGCCGACCTGGGCGTCGGCGGCCACCTCACGGCGCTGCGCCGGACGCGCGTCGGGCCGTACAGGATCGATACGGCGAGGACGCTGGACCAGCTCCAGCAGGAGCTGACCGTGATGCCGATCGCGGAGGCCGCCGCGGCCGCGTTCCCGGGCTGGCAGGTGGACGCCCGGCGCGCCCGGCTGCTGCTGAACGGCGTCCGGCTGGACATGCCCAACGAGTACGCGGGCGCCGGTCCCGTCGCCGTCTTCGACCCCGAGGGCCGCTTTCTCGCGCTGGTCGAGGAGCAGAAGGGCAAGGCGAAGAGCCTGGCCGTGTTCGGCTGAGCCATCCCGCCACGGACCCCCGGCGGGTCGTCCGTGGAGCGGCGGCAGGCCACGGGGTGGGCCCCTGCCGCCGCTCCACGGTCCCCCCTCGGTTCCCCCACCTCTAGGGTTATCCACGGGCTCCCGCCTATTCACCCGTCCGGGCAGGCGCTCGGAGTGAACCAGGGGAGCGGAAGGGGGCGCGTTCGCCGCGCGATCTGGTCCCGCCGATCATCGCGCGCCTACCGTCGAGACAGGGGTCGAGACAGGGCACGCGGTACGGGCGGGGAGGTACGGCCATGGCGGGACGGGGCCCGCGCACCGGGGGCGCTCGCCGGTCGGCGGCGGACGGTACGCGGGAGACGACGGACGGTACGCGGGAGACGACGGACGGCATCCGACGGCCACCTGGCGACCGTACGGAGACGGAGCCCGGGGGCATCACGGGCACCGGCTACACCACGGGCACGGGCCACTTCACCGGCCCGGACAGCGCTACCGGCCCGGACAGCGCTACCGGCCCGGACGGCACCACGGGCACCGGCTACACCACAGGCACCTGGCACACCACCGGCACCCCATCCGCCCCTCATCCACCTCACACCCCCCACGCACCCCATCCGCCTCATGACACCTCCCGCCCCGCTCCGCCCCTCGTCCAGATCCGCGACCTCGCCGGCCGCCCCCGAGGCGTCGGGTTCCTCGTCGATCACCAGGGCACCCTGCTCACCAGCCACGAGGCGGTCGACGGCCTGGTCCGGGTGGTCCTGCAGACCGCGGGCGACCTCACCTGTGTGGTCGGTGCCGACGCCGTCACCCCGCTGCCCGACCTCGATCTGGCCCTGGTCCGTACCGAGGGCCTGGGCCTGGAGCCGCTGCCGCTGACCGTGCGGGAGCGGATCGACGCCGGGACCTACGTACGGATCCCGGCGGGCTGCTGGCGGGAGGCGCGGGTGCTGGCCGCCACCGAGGTGACGTACACCGCCACCGACCGCTTCCGCCTCCTGCCGGACGCACTGGAGCTGGCCATCGGCACCGCCGGCCGGGACGCGCTGCGGCTGGGCGGCGGAGCGGCCGGGGGACCAGTAGTCGACGCGGAGACCGGCGCGGTCCTCGGCGTCCTCGGCACCGCCCTGCGCTCCGACCAGCGCGACACGGGCTTCGCGGTGCCGCTCCGGCCCGCCGACGGCCCCCTCGCCGAACTGCTCGACCGCAACGCGGCCACCGTGCCCGCCTACGGCGCCGACCTCAACCTGGCCGGGATCCAGCAGCTGACCGCCACCTCGGTCGGCCAGAACGGCCCGCACGGCTTCCTCGCCGGCACCGTGGAACCGGTCGAACGCCACGGTGTCGTACGGGAGTTGGCCGCTTTCACGGCCGGGGACCGGACCGTGCTCGGGCTCGTCGGCGACTCGGGCAGCGGCCGTACGACGGAACTCGCGGCCCTCGCCGCCCGCCGGGCCGGCGGCGAACGCCCCGCCCCGACGCTGTGGCTGCGCGGCGCCGACCTGGAGGACGCCGACGACTCCGTGGCCGACGCCGCCCGCCGCACCCTGGAACGGGCCGCCCGGATCGTCGCCGCCGCCCGCTCCGTCGACACCGAGGACCTCGGCGACCTCGGGCCCGAACATCTGGCCCGCCTCGCCGCGCTGGCCGGGCGCCCGCTGCTGCTCCTCCTGGACGGCCCCGAGGAGATGCCCCCCGTCCTGGCCCACCGCCTGCCCGAGTGGACCAGGGGAACGGCCGCCTGGCTGCGCACGACCGGGGCGCGCCTGGTGGTGGCCTGCCGGGAGGAGTACTGGGAGCGCGCCGGAGCGGAGTTCCCCGCCGACCTGCTGTACTCCCCGGCGGCTCCGCCGGCACCGGCGGATTCCCTGGCCTGCGCGGCAACCGCCGAGATGACCGCCCCAGCCTCCACGCCCCTCCCACCCTGCCTGCGCCTCCCCGACCTCACGGCGGACGAGGCCCGCGCGGCCCGTGCCCGGTACGGCATCCCCGACGGGGTCCTCACCGACCGCGACGCCCGGCATCCGCTCACCCTCCGGCTGCTGTCCGAGGTCCGGGCCGCCGCCCCGGACGCCCCTGTCGCCGCGCCCGTCGACCGGCACGAGGTGTTCGCGGCCCACCTGGACCTGATGTGTCTGCGGATCGCGGTCCGGCTCGCCGCCGAGAGCGGGCTGCGCGGCGCGGCCGTACGCCGGCTCGCCGCGCGTGTGGCCGGGCAGGTGCACGAGGCCGCCCGGCGCAGCCTCGGGCCCGGACAGGGCGAGCTGGAGCGCGCGTCCTTCGAGGCGGTGTTCCCGTGGGGTCCCGCCCCGGCCCGGCTCGGCGGCGGCACCGGGTGGGCGTCCGCCGTACTCGCCGAGGGCCTCCTGGTCCCGGCCGGAAGCGGCTACCGCTTCGCGCACGAGGAACTGGCCGACTGGATCCAGGGCATACACCTCGACCTCGACGAGGCGCTGCGCGCCCTGGTCCACCGCCCCGACACCGCGCGGGAGACCGCTCCCGTACCCGTGCCGCACCATCGCGTCGGACCCGTCGTCCAGGCCCTGCTGCTCCTCGCCCGGCAGCACGGCACCCACCAACTGGCCGACCGCCTACGGGACTTGTCGGACGCCGTGGACCGCTACCCCGGCTCCTGGTGGGCCGCCCGGCTGCTCGCCCGCACCCTGCTCCAGGTTCCGGACGCGACACCGTACACGGACGTGCTGCGGCTGCTCGCCGACCGCATCGTCGCCTGGCGGCGCGTGGAGCGGCCCGTACCGGGCGAGTTCGGTCCCGGTTTCTGGACCGAGCTGCCGGTCTCCGACACCGAGCGGTTCGACCTGCTGCGCCGGCTCGTGCTGGCCGACCAGGCACCCCCGGAGGCCGGCGAGCGGGCCGGCGAGCGTTACCTCGACGCCGTCGCCCGGCTGCTCGCCGCCGCGCCCGCCGCCGTACAGCCACGGCTGACCCGCTGGTTCGACGACGAACGGCCGCTGCCCGCGACCCCGCACGCCACCGTCGCGACCGCCGCACAGGCGCTGCTGCACACCCACCGGCACGGTGCGCTGGACGACCTCACCGAGATCCTCGTCGCGAGCGCGCACCGGCGCGCCGACGAACTGCTCGCCACGCTCGCCGAGGACGAGCCGTCGGCCGTCTGCCGCGCCGTCGACCGCTGGGCCCACGACGAGCGCCCCGCCCGCCGGGTCGCGGCCGTGACGTACGGTCTGAGCGCGGCCCCCCACGTCCGCTCGGAGGCCGACCGCGAACTGCTGCGCTACGCCGCCCTCGCCCTGCTCGCCCGCCCCGCCGACTGCACCCTGCACGGCGGCGCCCTCGCCCTGCTGGTCCGCGACCCGTACACCCGCGACCGGCACCTCGCCGTGGCCCTGCGCCACTTCGCCGAAGGCGACCCGCAGTTCCCGGCGAGCGCCCTGGCCCCGGCCCTGACCACCCACCCCGAACCGGTCCTGGAGGCATTCCGCGCCCGGCTGAGCGGCCCGGACACCGGGGAGGCGCTGCGCACCCTCACCGATGTCACCACCCCGGCCCTCGCCGGCCGTGTCGCGGCGCTGCTCCAGGACGCGGTACGGCTGCGCCCGGCGACCGCGGGGCCCGTCGCCGCCCACATCGACCGCCGCCTGGCCCAGGGCCCCACCACCCGCCCGGCCCTGCTGCCCCTGGTCACCGGCCTGCTCGACAATGCTCCGGAACAGCTCCGCGCGGCCCTCGCCACGGTCCTCGCCGCCGCCGGCACCCCCGCCTGCCGTCCGCTCCGCCGCGAGCTGCTGGAGCTCCTCCTCGCCGGGGAACAGGCCCCCTCCGTGCTGGACGCCGTCCTGCACGCGGCGGCCGAGCACGGCGACGGCCGGGAGGAGGAGGTCCGCGGCCTCGTGCACCGCACCGGCCTGCTCCTCGTCCGCACCCCCGAGGGAGCCACCCGCTTCGACCGCGGCCTGGTCGACCTCGGCCGCCAGGTACCCGGCTTCGCCGCGCAAATGGCCCGCTGGCTGGCCGCCACCCCGGACGACTGGGCCGCCGTGGTGGGCCCCAGCACCCGCCGCATGCTTGAGAACCTCGCGGGCGTCCGCGTACCCGCGTGAACGGCCGCCGCGGTGACGGACGGGGCGGAAGCCGGGAGGCAGGCGGTGGTCCCGAACGTGCGCCCCGTCACAGCCTCCCTACCGATGCGGGCGCGGGGGACCCGGCGTGGCACCCTTAGACCTGCGCAAGTCTTAAGAGTCGATATGGACACGGGTTCGAGGAGCGGTCACAGTGCAGCGCTGGCGTGGCTTGGAGGACATCCCCCAGGACTGGGGGCGCAGCGTCGTCACCATCGGTTCCTACGACGGCGTCCACCGCGGCCACCAGCTGATCATCAAGCACGCCGTGGACCGCGCCCGCGAGCTGGGCGTGCCGGCCGTCGTCGTCACCTTCGACCCGCACCCCAGCGAGGTCGTCCGCCCCGGCAGCCACCCGCCGCTGCTCGCCCCGCACCACCGCCGCGCGGAGCTGATGGCGGAGCTGGGCGTCGACGCGATCCTGATCCTCCCCTTCACCACCGAGTTCTCGAAGCTGTCGCCGGCCGAGTTCGTGGTGAAGGTCCTGGTGGACAAGCTGCACGCGAAGGCGGTCGTGGAGGGCCCGAACTTCCGCTTCGGCCACAAGGCCGCCGGCAACGTCGAGTTCCTCACCGAGCAGGGCAAGGTCTACGACTTCGAGGTCGAGGTCATCGACCTGTACGTCACCGGCGAGGCGGGCGGCGGTCTGCCGTTCTCCTCGACCCTGACCCGCCGCCTGGTCGCCGAGGGTGACGTCGCGGGTGCCCGCGAGATCCTGGGCCGCCCGCACCGCGTGGAGGGCGTGGTCGTGCGCGGCGCCCAGCGCGGCCGCGACATGGGCTTCCCGACGGCCAACGTCGAGACTCTCCCGCACACCGCCATCCCCGCCGACGGCGTGTACGCCGGCTATCTGCACGTCGAGGGCGAGGCCATGCCGGCCGCGATCTCCGTCGGCACGAACCCGCAGTTCGACGGTACCGAGCGCACGGTGGAGGCGTACGCCATCGACCGTGTCGGCCTCGACCTGTACGGCCTGCATGTCGCCGTCGACTTCCTCGCGTACGTCCGCGGCCAGGCGAAGTTCGACTCGCTGGACGCCCTGCTGGAGCAGATCGCCGCGGATGTGAAGCGGTGCCGGGAGATCATCGCCGAGGAGGAGTAGTCCTCTTCTCGTAGACGGTGTAACGGTGCAACGGAAAGGGCGGCCGATGCGGAATGCGCACCGGCCGCCCTTCCTCGTGCCGTTCTACTGCTGCTGGGGCGGTTGGGGGTAGCCGTACGGCTGTCCGGGCTGTTGCGGCGGGTACGGCCGCTGGCCCGGCGCGGCCTGCGGGTAGGGCTGCCGACCCGGTGCCTGCGGCGGGTACGGCTGTCCCGGCTGCGCCGGATAGGGCTGCTGCGGCCCGGTGTACAGCTCCTGGCCGGGGGCCTGAGGGTACGGCTGTCCCGGCGTCGCCTGGCCCGGCATCGGTGGGGCGGCCACCGGGGGCGGGTTGCCGTCGCTGGTCCACAGGCCCTGTGCCTGCTGGTGCCGTACGAAGTCCTCGGCGATCAGCGCGGCGAGGTTGAAGTACGCCTCGCGGGTCCGCGGCCGCATCATGTCGAGGTCGACCTCGGCACCGGCGGCCAGATGCTCGTCGAAGGGCACGACCACGACCCCGCGGGTCCGCGTCTCGAAGTGGGACACGATGTCCTCGACCTTGATCATCTTGCCGGTCTCGCGGACCCCGGAGATCACGGTCAGGGACCGGGAGACCAGGTCGGCGTACCCGTGCGCGGACAGCCAGTCCAGCGTCGTACTGGCGCTGCTCGCGCCGTCCACGGACGGCGTGGAGATGATGATGAGCTGGTCGGCGAGGTCCAGCACGCCGCGCATGGCGCTGTACAGCAGACCGGTGCCGGAGTCGGTGAGGATCACCGGGTACTGCCGGCCGAGCACGTCGATCGCGCGCCGGTAGTCCTCGTCGTTGAACGTGGTCGAGACGGCCGGGTCGACGTCGTTGGCGATGATCTCCAGACCGGAGGGCGCCTGCGAGGTGAACCGCCGGATGTCCATGTAGGAGTTCAGGTACGGGATCGCCTGCACGAGGTCACGGATGGTGGCTCCGGTCTCCCGGCGCACGCGCCGCCCGAGCGTACCGGCGTCCGGGTTCGCGTCGATGGCGAGGATCTTGTCCTGCCGCTCGGTGGCGAGGGTGGAGCCGAGCGCGGTGGTCGTCGTGGTCTTGCCCACGCCGCCCTTGAGGCTGATGACCGCGATCCGGTAGCAGGACAGCACGGGCGTGCGGATCAGCTCCAGCTTGCGCTGCCGCTCGGCCTCCTCCTTCTTGCCGCCGATCTTGAAGCGACTGGATGCCGCGGTGGGCCGCCCGCTCTTCGCCTTCTGCTTCTTGTTGTTGAGCAGCCGGTCAGCGGAAAGCTCCACGGCGGCGGTGTAACCGAGCGGCGCGGCACCGGGGTTGGTGGGCTGCCGCTGGTCGTGCTGGAGCGGCTGGGGCCATGCGGCACCGGAACGGGGGTCGACGGGGGCGTGCGGGCCCTGCGGCGCATGCGGGTCCTGCGGGGCGTGGGGAGCATGCGGGGCCTGCGGCGCCTGGTGGCCTTCGGCCGCCGGTGCGCCGCCGGGCCCCTGGGGGCTCTGCGGGCTCTGCGGCGGCTGCGGGAAGCCGTAACCGCCGGGCTGGCCCTGGGCGTTGGGGTTGCCCGGCTGGGGGAAGCCGTAGCCGCTCTGCGGGGTGGGTGCTTGGGGGTTGGGCTGCTGCGGGAAGCCGTAACCACCGGGCTGGGGCTGGGCGTTGGGTGCGGGCTGCTGCGGCGCAGGTGGCTGGGGGAAGCCGTAGCCGCCCGCGGCGGGGGCCGCCGGGTTCGGCTGTGGTCCCGGTCCCTGGGGTGGCGCCGTCGGCTGACCCGGCTGCGGTGCGGTGGGTACGCCGGGCTGGTTGGGCTGGTTGGGCTGGTGGGGCGGGTTCGGCTGGTTCCAGGCGGCGGGCGCGGGCTGCGGGGCCTGCGGCTGGAACGGCGGCTGCTGTCCGGGCGCGCCACCGGGCCCCTGCGCGGCTGCCGGCTGCGGCTGCGGCTGACCGGGCGTGGGACCGGGCTGCTGCTGCGGCGCTGCCGGCTGCCCGGGCCACTGGCTCGCCGGGGCGGGCGCGGCGGGCTGGTAGGAAGGCGGCAGCGGGGGCACCCCACTCTGCGGCGCGGCGGTCGGCGGCGACCAGGCGGGCCTGGCGTCCTGAGGAGCGGGCGGTACGGCGTCCTGGGGACCGGGCTCGGCCGCGACGGCGTCCGTGGGCTCCGAGGAAGCGGCCTTCGAGGCGTCAGCCCGGGCGCTGTCGGACTCGGCGTCGCCGGACTCGGCACCGTCGGCGGACTCCTCCTGGGCGCCGGCCGTGTCCCCGGCCAGGGCCTTGCCCTCGGCCTGGACTTCGCCCCGGTCCTCACTCCCGTCGGCGTCGGCGTCGGCGTCGGCGTCGGCGTTGGCGTCGGCGTCGGCGCCAGAGGCCTCAGGTCCGTCGAGGGCGGCGCCGTCGTGCCCGGAGCCGTCCTCGGCGACGACCGAGTCCCCGGACTCCTGGCCGCCCGGCTCCTCGGCACCCTCGGCGGAGCCGGCCAGCGCGGCCGCCTCGGACGTGTCACCGTCGGCCGACCCGTCGGCCGTAGCCGTACCGGAGCCCTCGTCGTCCGACGCGGGCTGCTCCGCGGCCGTCCGAGCGCGCTCGGCGATGTCGGCCATCTCGCGCTTCAGGGCCACGGCGGAGAACCGCATGGTGGCCCCGCTCTCCAGGTCCCCGTTGCTCGTCTCCGGCTCGACCACGGCGGCCGGGGGCACGGCCTCCGGGGCCACTGCCTCCGGCCGGGCCTGCGGGGCAGGCTGCGGCTGCTGCAGCTCGAAGCCGTCCGGCAGCCGTGGCATGGGCACGGGATTCCCGGCGGGCGGCGTGGGTGGCGCGGGCGGCACGGGCGCCGCGTAGGGCGCGCCCTGCGCCGCCGGGGGCGGAGGCGGCGGTGTGAACGGCGTCCCCGGCTGAGGCGTGTACGGAGCCCCCTGCGGAGGCGCATACGGAGCTCCCTGCGGGGGCGTGAACGGAGCGCCCTGGGGCGGTGCGTGCGGCGCGCCCTGCGGAGGTGCGTGCGGGGTTCCCTGCGGCGGGGTGCCGGAGGGGTGGACGGCGGGTGGCTGCGGAGCCGGCCCGGGCGCCGGCGTGTTCGACGGGAAGACCGGCCTCGGGGGAGCGGCCTGAGCGCCCGCGTCGCCGGAGCCGTCCGCCCCGGTGGCCCGGCCCTCGCCGCCCGATTCCTCTGCCGTACCCGCGGAGCCTGACGTGCCGGACGCGTTCTGCGTGTACCAGGCGGGCGGGGCGTAGTCGATGGTGAACTCGCCCGTCATCTCGATGGCGGACTCCGCGTCGGGCTGGTCATCGCCGGGTGTGGCCCAGCCCCCGCGCATCCCGTCCCGATCGCTGCTCACAGTTCCTCCTGGTGTGGTCGAGCACCCTCATGTCGTGCCGGGGCGACCATGTCGTGTCGTTCCGAGTCGTCCGTAGTCGTTCGGGGCAGCCCGATCCGGCGGTTCTCCCCCTGGGACACCGACGACCGGTCGACGGGTCGTGCATCGCGCCCGCTCCCAGCCTAATCACCACGAGCCGTACCTCGGCAGGCCCGCCCACCTTCGAGCCGAGCCCGAACGCCCCGAACCGCCGCACCGGCCGCATGGCTTGGGTGGAGAAATCAGGGAGCAACCGGCAGACAAGTGACGAACAGGAAACGCACCCGCGACGAACAAATGGGTCAGATACGGGCAGTTCAGTCCATCCGACGCGGTGCGCCCAACAATCCGACTTCGGGGTCGGTGGGTTGCGTCAGCACATACTGCCGGTCACGATCCGTGCACCACAGGGTGACACCGTCGGGCAACGCCGGCAGCGACTCCACCTCGGCCCGCGTCAGTCCCATGGTGCGCCCCAGCTCGGCGGCCTCGTCCGGCGAGACCCGCTGGATACCCGCGAGCCGCGCCTGCCGCAGCAGCCGGGGCGCGACGGGGCTGAGATACGGCAGCAGCGTCAGCACCGACTGCCAGGGCCCGGACACCACGCGTCCGCGTGGCGGCCGCATACCGCAGTCCCGCACCACCACCACGGGTGTACCGGCTGAGGCGCCCTGCGGCGGCACACGGCCGACGTCGTACACGGACAGACCGTTCTGCCCGCCGCCCATCGCGTGCACCATCTGCATCCAGGCCTGAGGCCTGCCCGTCTCCACCGCGACCCGGGCGCCCGTGGCCGCCGAGCGCAGCGCCAGCACCTGAGCGGTCCACAGCCCGCCGATCAGCACGACGTCGTACGCCGTCGGCCGGTTGATCCCCAGCACGGCCGGCTGGCCCTCGGCGTCGACACCGGCCACCACGCCGTCGTCCCCGATGGGCAGCGCGAACGCGTCCAGTTGCTGCACGGACAGCCCGTGTCGCCCGTGCCGGGGCCCGATCAGCCCCAGCCCGTGCCGCAACAGCTCGATCCCCCGGCGCGGACCGGAGCCCACCGACGGCCCCGCACCAGCACCCGTATCCGTATCCGCCCCCGTGCCCGGTATCGCGGGCGTCGTCGGAATCGTCGTCACCGCGCACCTCCGAGGGGCAGCGTGGCCAGCATCCCGGGCAGTTGCTCGCGGTCGAGCCGGGCCAGACCGGCCCCGGCCTGCCGGGCCGCGCTCTCCAGCGCCCGGCGCGCCGCCACGAGCTCGTCGTCACTGCGCCCGGTCACCCGCAGATGGGCGGCCAGGGACACCTCCTGCCGCTCGCCCTTCGCCAGAGTGAGGCTGAACGTGGTCGCCAGGGCCGGTATCGCCGTGACCCGGGCGACGAAGTGCGGCAACGACTCGCCGCGGGCCTCGCCCAGTTGAGGCCAGCGCCTGACCCAGTACGTCGTGTGCCGCCGATTGTCGCAGCGCCAGCTGTGCCCGGACTCCTCCGTGCGCCGCTCCCGGGTCTCCCCGCGCCCGGCTTCGGCGGTGACCAGCGGGTTGGCGCAGGCCGAGGTGGCGAGCGCCGCGACCAGCTCCTCCTCGTCGAGCACCCGTGCGCGGAACCCGGCGCCGGTCAGCCGGCTCGCCAGATGGTCCGCGGCCCGCGCGACGCACTTCTGCGCGCCGAGCAGCCCGCCACCGCGCGCGGCCACGGCCTCCGCGCACAGCTCGGGGTCGAGCTTCAGCGCGATCCAGGTGATGCGCACCGCCGGGGCGCCCGTCCGCTCCTGCAGCGGAAGGTAGTTGGCGACGGCGACGGACTGCTTGGGCAGATGCAGCGCGGGCGCCGGCTGGGTGTGCAGCACGATCTGCGCGGACTCCAGCCGGATCCCGTCCACCTCCAGTGCGTCCCGCACCAGCGCGACCGGCAACGGCTGCCGGCTCCGCTCGGCCCGCAACGCCGTCGCGTCCGCCTCCACCTGGAGCACAGCCGTGACGAACGTGCCGTCCCCGACGACACCGACCGGCCGCTGGTCACGGCGGCCGTAGGAGTACGTGCGCAGCGCGGGTTCGCATTCCAGAGCGGGAACCAGGGATGGTTCCGTACCCGGCGGTATCGGGGTGGTGGCGGCCTTGCGCTGACGTGCCTTCAGCGCGCGTGCCGTGACGATCCATTCGGGCAGCGACCGACCCCGTCGCCGGACGAACGCGAGAGCGACCAACAACACCGCCACGACCGCGGCGGGGACCAGGACCACAGGGCTGATGACCCATCCGACGACGAGTGCCGCAGCGGCGAGCTGCGGGAGCACAAGCCGTTGCAGACGGAACGAACCGGACTGCGTCGGGCGGACGTGGAGAAGTACCGCGTCCGGGGCGTGCTGTCCCCCGGGCGGTGCCGGCCGCGGTCCCGCCGGTTCCGGACCGGTCGCGGAAGGAGCAGGTGTCCGCTCCTGCCGGCGAGTGCGGGCCCGAGTCCCCGAAGCCCTCAATTCATCCCCCGTTTTCACTGCAATTCGCTGGAAATCCGCTCCTGAGCAAGGCCCTTGAGAGCCCCGGTACCCTACCCGTTCCACGGAGGCGATCTGACACAAGGCATAGTAGGGGGTCGGTCCGACAGCGGAGGAACGGAGACGCTGGTCTCCGGCCCCCATCCGGACGGCACACGGGGAGAATCAGGGGCAGATGGCATCTCGGCGGGATCAACTCAACGCCTACACCTTTGCGAAGCAGCGCATGCTCGCGGCGTTCGTCCAGCCTTCCTCCGACGGCTCGGAGGAAGGAGCCCCCAAGCCCCTGCGGGCGATCCTGCCCAGCACCGTCGTCGGAGTGGTAGTCATGGCGGTGTTCGGCGCCTGGGGCATGTTCCGGCCGACCGCCCCGCAAGGCTGGGACACCCCGGGCGAAAAGGTGATCATCGCCAGCAAGTCCACCACCCGGTACGTCGTGCTCACCACGAACGGCAGGACCGAGTTGCACCCGGTGCTCAACATGGCGTCGGCGAAACTCCTTCTTGCCGACGGCAAGGGTGAGGTGGTCACCGTCGATGAGTCGGTCCTGGACAACGGAAAGATCCCGCACGGCGTCACCATCGGCATCCCGTACGCCCCCGACCGCCTGCCCTCCAGCCAGGAGGCCGGCGCCGAGAAGCGCTGGGCCGTCTGCGAGCGCCCGAGCGCGGGCGGCAGAGCCGTCCAGAAGGCCGCGTTCGTCCTCGCAGCCCGTGACATGAACAAGACCGAGGGGCCCAGCGAGAAGCTCAGCGGCGGTGACATCCTGTACGTCGCCGATCCGAGCGACAAGCGCTACATCGTGGACGCCCACGGCACCGCGTACCCGGTCGACAAGAACAACGAGTTGCTGTTGCGCACCCTGGTCGGTCTGGGCCGGCAGCCCGAGCAGGTGTCGCGGGACTGGCTCGACACCCTGCACATGGGTGATCAGATCAAGTTTCCGCAGGTTCCGGGAAAGGTGAGCGCGCCCGCCGGTATCCAGGGCAGCCTGCCGGACAAGGCGAACCAGGTCGGCATGGTCCTCCGGGCCCCCGACGGCGACCATCAGCAGTACTTCCTCGTCGAGCAGGGCAAGGTGCTGCCCGTCTCGGACTTCACCGCGAAGCTCCTCCTCAACAGCAGTGCCCTGGTCGGTCTCGGCCAGGCCGGAAAGGCCCTCGACGTCAGCGCGGGTGCGTTCGAGCCCGCCACGACCGCGTTCGCGGCCGACCAGAAGTGGCCGAGCCTCGAACCGAGGGCGGTCAACGACGCGGACCTCTCGGGTGGCAGCCGCAACACCGTCTGCAACGTCCTGCGCGACGTCGACAAGACCGACGGCACGCGGACCACCCTGAGCACCTGGGCGGGCACGGACTTCCCGGCCACGCTCCCCACCGGGTCGTCGAGCGCCTACGTGACCCCCGGATCGGGCCAGTTCTACCGCCAGTACCAGGGCACGGACACCAAGGTCGGCGGGCTCTTCCTCGTCACTGACACCGGCCTGCGCTACGCCATGCAGTCCAACGCCGACAGCGACTCGGACGGCACCGAGTACGGCATGACCGCGCAGAGACGCAAGGAGCTGCAGCAGGAAGCCCAACTGGCCCAGATTCACCTCGGATACTCCGATGTGGACCCGGCACCCATTCCGGCGGCCTGGTCCCTGTTCCTGCCGACGGGACCGCGGCTGTCGACCACGGCGGCAAGCCAGCCGCAGGGTTCGTAGGAGGGGCAGAGTGTCGTACGGGCCATCGTCTTCGCGCACGCTCCGAACCGCGGCTACCGCGGCCGCGGCGCTGTGCACCGTCACAGTCGCTCTCGCGCCGCCCGCCACCGCCGACTCCTTCAGCGACCAGTGCACCTTCCCGAACAAGAAGTACACCGGCACGCCCTGGGCGCTTCAGCGCGTCAATCTCGACGAACTGTGGAGTCAGTCCACGGGCAAGGGGGTGAACGTGGCCGTGATCGACACGGGCGTCGACACGACCAACCCGCAGCTGACCCACGCGGTGGCAGCCTCCCTGGGCGAGAACCTCCTGACCGGCAAGGACAGCAAGGGCCAGCCGCTCGACAGCGGCAACAAGTACGGCACTACCGACACGGTGGGGCACGGCACGCGCGTGGCGGGCATCATCGCCGCCCGGCCCATGAAGGGCACGGGCTTCGTCGGCCTCGCCCCCGCGGCCACCATCATCCCGATCAAGCAGAACGACGCCGAGGGCCACGGCACGTCCGAGTCCCTCGCCCAGGCGATCCAGTACGCGATCCACGCCAAGGCACAGGTCATCAACATCTCCCAGGACACGACGAACGCCGTGCCACCGGGCGACGATCTGCACAACGCGGTACAGGCGGCCTTGGACCAGGGGATCATCGTGGTCGCCTCCGCAGGTAACGACGGCCTGGACGGCAACGTCAAGCCCACCTACCCCGCGTCCTACCCCGGTGTCCTGGCAGTCGCCGCGTCCGACCGTAACAACGAGCGCGCGCCTTTCTCCCAGTCCGGCGACTTCGTCGGTGTTGCCGCCCCGGGCGTCGACATGATCTCCACCGTGCCCAAGGGCGGCCACTGCTCGGAGAGCGGTACGAGCTTCTCGGCCCCGTACGTGGCCGGGGTCGCCGCCCTCATCAAGGCGAAACACCCACGCTGGACGGCGCGCGAGGTCGTCGCGCAGATCGAACAGACCGCGGAACGCTCGGTCGCCGGCCACGACCGACTGGTCGGCTGGGGGGTCGTCGACCCCGTCCGCGCCCTGACGGAGGACGACCGTCCCATCGAGAGCCCTGATCCGCACGAGGGCCTCAGCCGGGCCGAGGCCCCCACCCCGGCCCGACTGGAACTCGGCGAAACGGCGGACGAGCGCAACGCGCGCCTGGCGACGTATGTCTCCGTGGGCGCGGTCGTCCTCGTGGCGGCCCTCGGCGGGGCGGCGGTGGCGATACGCGATGGACGCAGGAAGACGGTGAAGACGGTGACCGGCGGTACGGGGGATGCGTGACGGATCGGTGGGCAGTAGCAGGGTTGTCACACAAGCGAGTTGGGGCTGTCAGTCCCGTTGACTAGAGTGACTGCACTGCGAAAACGGGTGCTTGAGGAGTGCGCTTGCCTCAAGCAGGGGACAGAAACGGGGGAGGCGCAAGGTGCTGCCTGACCTGGGTGCGACCGACCTGAGGCGCGGGCTGGAGGCGCTGAAGACTTTCAAGGCGCGCGTGGACACCCTTCTCGACACCTTCGAGGGCTCGGCAGGCGGCCCGAAGAAGGTGGCGATGCACACGCTCACGCCGGCCTCGTTCTGCGGCAAGGGCGAGTTCGCCGAAGCCGCAGGCCTGCACAGCCAGTACGAGACCGTCCACGAGCGCATCACGTCACTCTCCAAGTCACTGGCGCTCCAGATCGAGGCGATGCAGATCGCGGTGCACGGCGCGGACATCGGCTACGACAAGCTGGAGGACGATCTCCGGCGCCGCTTCCACGAGATCCGGACCCAGATCAACGACGAGATCGACGAGCAGGTGGCCAAGGCGCAGAGCGACCAGAAGCGCGTCGACCACAAGCAGGCCAAGGCGGGGTACTGATGGGCGACCACCACGAAAAGCCGGACGTCTACCAGTCGGAACGGGATCAGGCCAAACAGCAGATCGAGAACGTCGACGTGGCCCGAACAGGGCTCATGGGCGGGATCGCAGCCGTCAATCCCATGGCCGTCGCACAGGGCGTCAGCTTCGGGCGGACCAATTTCGAGAGCCACCAGCTGAACGAAATGAAGGACATGGTGGACTCCGCGAGCCCGGAGCATCTGGAGGACGCCGGCAAGGCCCTCTGGGAGGCGCGGGACGCCATCCACACGGCTGCCGAGGAGCTGAGCGGCCACATAGCCCGCATCGACTGGCACGGCGAGGCGGCGAGCGCGTTCCACGCCTGGGCCGGAAACCTCGTCACCAACGCCTACGCCCTCGGGGACTATGCGGACAACGCGGGCACGCACATCACCGCGGCCAGCACCGGACTCGTCTCCGTCCGCAAGTCCATGCCGCCCCACGACACTCGGCTGACGCCCATGGGCGTCCACGACTTTCCGCTGGTCACGCAGGTCGCCGGCAACAAGGACTACCAGGCGGCCGTCACAGTGGAGAAGCACCGCCAAGAGGCGATCAACCAGATGAACCGGTTGGCGTCGTACTACTCGGTGACCGAGGAGTCTTTGCGGGGGGAACAGGCGCCTACGTTCGGCAAGATGCCGGATATGGGGGTGCCGCAGGCCCGTGCAAAGTCCATACACATAGGCGGTGGGGACGAGACGTCTCCTTCGCGCGCTCCCGAGGTCGGCAATGCGGAACCAGTGAAGCATCACTCCGTCGCCGCTACGGCCGGGCCTGATACGGGAGAGACTCCCGCCCCGGGAAAGAAGCTGCACGACGTTGTCATAGCACCGGATCGGCATGTGCACACCGATCCGTCCCAGCACGTGGGTACCGATATCGACAGCGTAAAAATACTCCCTCCGGACACAGCGACGTCGACAGCCCCTGTCACGCCGCCGACAGCGCCTGCCCCCAGTGGAGGCGGCGGAGGACCGATTTCTCCCGTACCTACCGGTCCCTTGCCCCAGACCGTGGGATTGCCCATCGGGCGCCGTGGCGCGGGCGGCCCCCGAGGCCCGGTCGTGACGCCGCCGCGTATGACTCCTCCTGCCGGTCAGCTACGCCGGGTCGGCGGTGGCACAGGACGCAGCCCTGTCGGCCCCGTGGGACGGCCTGCCATGCCCGGCCAGGCAGGAGCGCGCGAGACCGTCTCTCCCGTCGGCAAGGCGCCCTTGGGCGAGGCGCCCGTGGGCAAGGCCCCGGTCAGCCGTAATGTCGTCGGCGGAACACCCAGGCCCGTAGGTGTGCCCGCCGAGCGCATGGGCGGTACGGGCCCGACCAGCGCTGCACGTACCAGCGGTGTCGTCGGCGGGAAGCCGACCACGCCACCCGCGCAAGCCGTGAACGGTTCCAAGGTGCCGCGTGGCACGGTCATCGGTGGTGAGACGTCCTCCCGTAACCCGCGCGCCATCGAGCGACCTGGGCAGCGCGGGGTGATCAGGGCGCCCGAGCAGGAAGGCGACGCGCAGGCACCGCGCAGGCCGGTGACGCCTACCGGCGGTGTGGTCGGGACGCCCAACAGCAAGGCCTCAACGGCCAGGAACGGCGGGCGCGCCTCCGAGGAGACCGTCCAGGGCCGTACCTCAGCGGTAAACCGAGGCTCCGCTCGGGACGGCGACGGGAAGAAGTCGCGTCGCCGGCAGTCACCGGAGACCGAGTAACCAGATGAAGCGAGGACGTACGAGAGGCATGTTGTCAGCGAGCAGGAGACGAGTGACCGCCGGGTGCGCAGCACTCGGCGCACTGATGGCTCTGTCGGTGGGTCTGGCCCCCGGCGCGGCGGCCGACGACGTCCAGTCGCAGCAGTGGTACCTGTCGGCCATGAAGGCCGACCAGATGTGGAAGGTCAGCACAGGCAAGGGGGTCAAGGTCGCCGTCATCGACTCCGGCGTCAATGCCTCGACTCCGTCTCTCAGGGGGCAGGTGCTGGCGGACGAAGTACCGAAATCTGTCGCGTACGGAGCCACGAAGGACTACGACGGCCACGGCACCACGATGGCCGAAATCATCGCTGGGACGGGGGCCGGTGGAGGCCTGAAAGGCCTGGCCCCGGGTGCCAAAATCGTGCCCTATCGCATCGCGCTTGATGGGCTGTCGCTGTCTGAGGAGAACAAGGCTCCTGACGTAGGCGCGGTGATCAAGGCCGTCGCCGATAGCGATGCGAAGATCATCAATATGTCCTTCGGGGACGACATCAGCTACGACGACGAAAAGGCGGCGATCAAGTACGCCGCTTCCAAAGGCAAGTTGATGTTCGCTGGGGCAGGGAACGACGCTAAGACGACGAATAGGGCCGGATATCCGGCGTCGTATCCCTATGTCATCGGGGTCTCTGCCTCCGACAAGACCGGCACGGTGGGGAAGTTCTCGACCCACGGGAGCTACGTTGATCTCGCATCCCCCGGTGTCGACGTTCCCGAATGGTGCGACGCGACCTTCCGTTCATACTGCATTCACGGGAATGGAACCAGTATGGCCACCGCCGTAGCCTCCGCCTCCGCCGCCCTAATCTGGTCCGCCCACCCCAACTGGACCGCCGACCAGGTGCTCCGCTCGCTGATCGACACCGCCGGCCGCGACTGGCCCAAGGACACGCCCAGCAACTATCTCGGGTACGGCCTCATCCGCCCCCGCATGGTGCTGGAGAACCCGAACTACAACCCGGGCCCGGCGGACGCCGACCCGCTCGCCAAGGAGAACTCCCTTGGCAACTCGGGGGCTTCACCCTCCACCTCCGCATCCACCTCATCGCCACCCGGCAAGTCCACGTCCGGCGGCCAGACTTCGGCGACCGGAGCAAACCCGAAGTCGTCCGACGGCGCACTGCCCTGGGTGGCCGTCGGCGCGGTCGCGGCGCTCGTGGTGATCGGCGGCGCAGCCTTCGCTGTCATCCGGTCACGACGCCGCGCCTGACGGTTCACAGGAAAGGCGTCACCACCCGGTGACGCCCAGTCAATGCGAAATACAGCTCTCACGAAGGGGAGTGCCGAAATGGCTGATGGCCGTAAGTTTCAAGACGACCATGCACAAAAGCTCCAGACGAACATCATCGAACGCTACGACTCCGTCAAGAAGCAGCTCGGCAGGCTCCAGGGCACGATCGACATGATCGAAGCCCACTGGACGGGTCACGGAGCCAACGCGTTCAATCAGAAGCAGCACGAGATCAACGAGCACATGGCTGCAATCGGGCGCATGCTCGAGGACTTCCTCGAGGGCATCCGACTCAACAAGAAGGACAAGACCGCGCTCGAGGACGAGCTCCACTCGACGATCTCCAAGATCGAGGTGGACGCCGGCGCGAGCACCTCGGCGTTGAACCTGTACTGACGGGCCCTAGGGAAGAGAAAGACATGACCGGCACACCGCATTACCAGGATCTGTCCGTCAAGTACGGCGCCATGGACGCCCTCACCACCGAACTCGGTGACGTGGCCAAGAAGCTAGAGGAAGACCTTCGCGCTCTGAAGAAGGCCGTCCTCGACGTGGCCGAGGGCTGGAGTGGTGAGGCGTACGACTCCTTCCAGCGCAAGTCACAGAAGTGGGACCAGCACGCCACCGGCATCCATCAGGCGCTGCTCTCCATCACGCACAGCGTTCACGCCGCCGGCGGTGACTACCGCGGTGGCGACCTCAAGGGCGCCAGCTACTTCGAGTAGGACAAGTGCCGTAGAGACAGCGGGGGTGGGCACGCGCGGGAGGTGCCCACCCCCGAACTCCGCCTGTGGACCGGCGGACCGGCACCGAATACCCGGGGAGTGAAGTTGTGGCACGGCCCGCCCAGGAGCAATGCCGCCGCCAATGAGGTGGAGCGACCACGAGGACCCGCATGCGCTTCGTTCTCGCCAAGTTCTGTGACGGGTCGATGGGTCAGCCATCACCGACGGCTCCCCATGCGATGCCGTACTATGCGACGTCGTGGCGATACAGACCCCTTGGGGAGCGCCGTTCGGCGGTCCGCTGCCTCTGCCGGGCATCCCGGCGAAGGACTTGAGACCCCGGCGCATCTGGTACCTCGTAGCTGCCCTGCTGGGGCTCGTACTTGCGGGTGCCGGTATCGCCTTCATCGTGGCGACGGTGAACCACACGGTGCACTCGATCGACACCGCCCGGAGTTTCTCCAGCGGCGACTCTCAGACGTTCAGCTTCGTCCAGGGAAAAACCAAGGCGATCTACGTCTCCCAGTCCGGGAAGGGCCACGTCAACTGCCGGATCCCGGAGATGCCGTCCGGGGCGATGACCCAGCCGGACAGCACCTTCCAGATCACCCTCGGGTCCCGCACCTGGGAGCGGGTCTTCGAGGTGAAGCCCGGCAGCAGCGGCGACTACACGCTCACGTGCACCTCAGAGCTGCCGGCCGAGTTCGCGCTGGGCGACAAGCCCGAGGTCGGCGCCACGATCGGCAGCATCGCCGCGGCGGTCGGCTGCTTCATCGCCGCGTTCGTCGGAGCCGCGACCATCATCGTCATCACCGCCGTGCGCCGCAGCCGTCACCGTCGACGGCTCCTGGCGATGTGGGCCCCTGCGCCACAGTGGGGCCCACCGCCCTCTGGTCCCGCCGCTGGGCCCCCGCCTGGCCCGGTGCCCTAGCGCGCAGTGGCAAACGAATCCGTCGCGGACGAGCTACGCCGCCGTACCAACGCAGGCGCGGCAAGTCCGGCACCCCAGAGCGGCCGTTACGGCGCTGTGGATTCCGGCGCCCATACGTTGAACGCGCGCAACAGAGCCAAGGCGAGCACGGCGTGGATACCGCTCCCAGTACGGACGCCGCCGCGTAACGGTTCCCGGAGCTCCACGGCCGAGACGGTCAACACCCCGTACACGCGAGGCGACGCGGGTCGGCACGAAAGGGCGGGGCGGAGCCAGACGCGTGCGTCCCGCTCCGTCCCATCAGCCGCCGCGTCCGGCAAGCACCTGAGCGCCACTCAGTAATCGACCGGTACCAACCCCGTCTGCACCAGCATCTTCCCCCGCCTCCGCGACACGAAGACGCCCCGCCCCGTCGGCATCGGCCGCGGTCGCACCCCGCCGAGGAGGTCGCCCTCAGCCGGGTCGCCGGCCAGTACCACGCCCTGCGCGCCCAGCTCTGTCATCCGCTGCATGAACGGCTCGAACGAGGCCCGCCCGGCCCCCGCCGTCGACCGCGCGATGATGAATCGCACGCCGACATCACGGGCGAACGGCAGCAGTTCGGCGAGACCGCCCAAGGGGTTCCCGCTGGGCGTCGACACGAGGTCGTAGTCGTCCACGACCACGTAGACCGTCGGACCCCGCCACCAGCTCCGCTCCCGCAGCTGCTGGGCCGTGACGTCGGCCGTGGGCGTGCGTCGTTTCATCAGGTCGGCGAGGGCCACCATATGGTGGTCCATGGCGTTGGACATCGGGATGTACTCGGCCAGATGCGAGGCCGGGGTGACATCCAGCAGGGACCGCCGGTTGTCGACCACGAAGAACTTCGCCTCATCGCCCGAGTGGCGCTGCGACAGCTGTGTGATGAGCAGCCGCAGCAGGTTCGACTTGCCCGACTCGCTCTCGCCGAAGACCAGGAAGAGCGGGTCCTGCTCAAAGTCGACGAAGACGGGCTCCAGGTTGTCCTCGTCGACGGCGAAGGCGATGCCGTGCTGAGGGAAGCGGTCGCCCGGCGGCAGCTGCTCCGTGGGGAGCTCCCGGGGGAGCAGCCGGACCTGCGGTGCCCCTGGAGCCTGCCAGTGCCGGGAGACCTCGGCCGTCAGGGCTGCCGTAGCGTCGGCCAGGTCGGTGTCGGACGTCAGGCCGTCGATTCTCGGCACCGCCGCCATGAAGTGCAGTTTCTGCGGCGACACACCGCGTCCCGGGACCCCCGCCGGGACGTTCGCCGCGACCTTGCGGTCGATCTCGGAATCCATGGTGTCGCCGAGCCGCAGTTCGAGGCGGTTCATCAGGTGGTCCTTGAGGTTCGCCCGGACCTCCATCGAACGTGATGCCGTGAGGATCAGGTGGATGCCGTAGCCGAGACCGCGTGCCGCGATGTCAAGAACGACCGGTTCCAGGCTCTCGTAGTCCGAACGGAAGTTGCCCCATCCGTCGATCACCAGGAACACGTCGCCCCACGGCTGGTCGGTGACCGGGATCTCACCGCGTGCGCGCCGGGTGCGGAAGTCCGCGATCGAGGCGATGCCCGACGACCGGAAGTACTCCTCGCGGCGCCGTAGTACGCCGTACACCTCCGACACGGTACGGCGTACCCGCTCCGGGTCCAGCCGGGACGCGACGCCACCCACGTGCGGAAGGCCGGCCACGGACGCCATACCGCCGCCACCGAAGTCCAGGCCGTAGAGCTGCACTTCATACGGTGTGTGCGTCAGAGCGAAGGAACACATCAGCGCCCTCAGCAGGGTGGACTTGCCGGACTGCGGGCCGCCGAGGATCTGCAGATGGCCCGCGGCCCCGGAGAAGTCGAGCCACAGTGGCTCACGACGCTGTTCGTACGGCTTGTCGACCAGGCCCGCCGGGATGACGAGGCGTCCGGCGCCCTCGTAGCCGGGCTGCGTGAGTCCTCGTTCCGGTACGGCCGTGAGCTTGGGGAGCAGCCCGTCCAGCGACGGCGGGCTGTCCAGGGGCGGCAGCCACACCCGGTGCGCCGCGGGTCCCTGTGCCTCCAGCCGGCGCACGATCACGTCGAGCACCGTGTCCGCGAGGGCGTCGTCGACCTGTGCCGTCGACTCCTTCCGCTGCTGCGGCACCGGTGCGTACTGCAGGGGCACCTCCGCAGCCGTGAACAGCACCGGTCGCCGGTCGATGGGCAGCGTGCTCCCGGCCGACGCGGCCGGCCTGTTCCCGGAGCGGTACACGCCGGACACGTACGCCGCCTTGAAGCGCACCATCTCGTCCGTGCCGAACTTCAGGAAGCCGGACCCGGGGACGTTGGGGAGTTCATAGGCGTCGGGGACGCCGAGGGCCGCGCGGGACTCGGCCGCGGAGAAGGTGCGCAGACCGATCCGGTACGAGAGGTACGTCTCCAGACCGCGCAGGCGGCCCTCCTCCAGACGCTGCGAGGCCAGCAACAGGTGCACGCCCAGCGAACGGCCGATGCGGCCGATCTGCACGAACATCTCGATGAAGTCCGGCTTGGCGGTGAGCAATTCGCTGAACTCGTCGATCACCAGGAGAAGGGACGGGATCGGCTGGAGCGGGGCGCCGGCCGCGCGTGCCTTCTCGTAGTCGTGGATGTTGGAGTAGTTGCCCGCGTCGTGCAGCATCTCCTGGCGGCGGTTCAGCTCGCCGCGGATCGAGTCACCCATGCGGTCGACCAGGGTGAGGTCGTCGGCCAGGTTGGTGATGACGGCCGCCACGTGCGGCATCTGCGCCATGCCGGCGAACGTCGCACCGCCCTTGAAGTCGGCGAGGACGAAGTTCAGTGACTCCGAGGAATGCGTCACCGCGAGCCCGAGCACCAGTGTGCGCAGCAATTCCGACTTGCCGGAGCCGGTGGCTCCCACGCACAGCCCGTGCGGGCCCATGCCCTCTTGTGCCGCCTCCTTGAGGTCCAGCATCACGGGGCGGCCGTCCACGCCGACACCGATCGGCACCCGCAACCGCTCGGCGAGCCCACGCGGCCGCCAGGTGCGTTGCGGGTCGACCGAGGCAGCGTCCCCGAGGTTCAACAGGTCGGTGAACTCCAGGTTGGCGAGCAGGGGTTCGCCTTCGTCGCCGCCGGAGGCGAGGCGCAGCGGGGCCAGTTGCCGGGCGAGGGCTTCGGCGGACTCGTACGACAGGGCGTCCGGCGTGCCCTCGTAGACCTCGCCACTCGCCGACTCCAGGCTCAGGGAGCCGGGCCGCACGACGACCGTGAGGTCGCCGCGTGCGGCTGTGAGCTCACCGGGCACGACCTCGATCAGCGTGACGCCCTGGAGCCCTTCCAGGTTGGCCAGGACGGAGTCCGGCGGCAAGGAGACACCGTCGAGGACGACGACTATGTGGGGCTCCTCCATGAGCGGCGCGGCTCCCGGGTGGAATCGCGGTCGGCCGGAGAGGCGATCGGCCAGCAGGCTTTCCAGATCGCGGGCGTCAGAACCGATCAACCGGCGGACGCCCGCCCCGTCCACGGCACCGGCCGCCTGGGCGTGCGGCAGCCACTTGGCCCACTCCCACTGCGGGAGTGTGTCGTGTCCGGCCGCCACGGCGAGGAGCAGGTCCTCCGGAGAGTGCAGCGCCGCCAGTGAGCCGGTCAGGGCACGGACGCAAGAGCGCACGGATTCCGTGTCACCGCTGACGGTGACGTGACAGAAGGCGCGCAGCGACACGGCCATCGGCAGGTCGTTCAGGGTGCCGTGGACGTCGAGGAAACGCTGCATGGCACCCGCCGTGAGTGGTTCCAGCCGGCCGGCCGGTCCGGTCTCGGGGGCGACGAGCGGTGTGGCCAGTTCCTGGGAACCGAGTCCGATGCGTACTTGGGCGAAGTCCTCGTCGCCCGGCCTGCGTTCCCATACCCGGCTGCCCTCGGCGACCAGCGCCCACAACTGTTCCGGCGTGGGGTGCAGATAGTATTGCCCGTCGCGCTGTGCCTTCGCGGTGTCCACCGCCGCACGCCGCGTCTGTGACAGGTACCGGAGGTAGTCACGCCGCACGTCCGCGAGTTGCCCCTGGGAACCACGCCGGAAGCGGACCACCATCGCGATGGACATGGCGACCGTGGACGCGATCATCACCATGCCCATGATCTTCATGAACGGCTGTCCGTTCGTGAAGAAGAAGACCACCGAGCCGCCCATGCCGAGCGTCGGCAGCAACTGCATGAGGACGCTCTCCTGCGGCCCCCGGGGCAATTCCGGGGGAGGCTGGAGGACGACCTCTTGTGTGGGCACTTCGGACGGCAGCGCCCGAGGCGGACGCTTCACGGCGATGTGACTCACTGCTCCCCAATTCCTTTGCCGGGCCCCACGAATGAGGTCCGCCTCCCGTTGATGGACGGACGCAGGCCGCCGCGTGATCCTACTGAGTCCATGGATGACCGGCGGAGGGTAGGGTGCCGGGTGTTCGCTTGAGCACACGCGAACGCACCCCGCGAAACCGGGGTATTCCGTGCGAGGCGCCACCAGACGCCACCCATGGCGGAGCCGGGCGGCGCCATCCGCGCCACCCCCGGCGGTCCCGCCCGGGGAGTGCCGCATGATCTTCGCATCGCGGGCGCAGTTTCATCACTGAGGGGGAGTAGAAGGTGAGCACGACGGCCACGGGGGCAGCGGTGCCCGGCGCGGGATCGGGATCGGGGCTCGGTTTCTGCCGGGTCACGATCGTCGCACCCGACAGCCGTATCGATGTGGCGCTGCCCGACGACATCCCGGTCGCCGACATCTACCCGGAGATCCTCCGGCTCTCCCGGCAAGGCCCTGATGAGGGCGCTCCGGTCGGCTACCACCTCGTACGCAGGGACGGCACCGTTCTCGACAGTGCTCGTTCCTTTGCCGCGCAACGGATTCTCGACGGTGAACTGCTCACGCTGCGCCCCTTCTCCGAGTCGTTGCCTCCGGCCGTCTTCGACGACGTCTCCGAGGCGGTCGCCTCGGCGGTGACCCAGTACCGCACCCTGTGGAGCGACGACCTCACACGCGTCGCCGGCCTCGTCGGCGCGGGCGTTCTGTCGGCCCTGCTCGCTCTCGTCGCCTGGAATGCCGATCCCCGGCACGACATGCACAGCCTGCCCGGGATTCTCGCGGGCATCGCCGGAGTACTCCTCGTCGTGTTCGCCGCCGTACGGGGCCGGATCTACGACGACCGGGGTTCGGCGACAGGCCTGGGCCTCGGCGCCCTTCCCGGCGTGGGTGTGGCCGGCTCCGGACTCCTCTCTCTCGCCCACGGCCAGGGCGTCGGCAAACTGCAGTTCCTGCTCGCCTGTGCCGCGGTCCTGATCGCCTCGCTCATCCTGGCGTTGTGCACACCGGGCGGAGACGCCCCGTTCGTCGCGTTCGTCCTCGCGTCCGTCATCGGCCTGATCGCCGATTTCACGGCGATCCTCGTGCACTGGACACCGAAGGAGCTCGCCGCCTTGTGCGCGCTGGTCGCGGTGGCCGGTCTGGCCTTCCTGCCGGGACTGTCCCTGCGCTTCGCCCGGCTGCCCATCGGCTTCGACCCGCCGGACTCCGCCCAGAGCAGCGTCTACGGCACGGCGACCGCCGTGCAGGAACCGGTCGACATGCGGCGGATCGAGGCCCAGGCGCGTCGTGGCCACGAGATCCTGGTCGGGCTCGTCGGCGGCTGTGCGCTGACCGCGCTCGCCTCCTCCTCGGTGCTCGGGTTCTCCGACGACGTCTGGGCCCAACTGCTCGCCTGCGCGACGGGCGTGGCGCTGCTCATGCGTGCCCAGCTCTTCCGCTACACCGGGCAGGTCGCCCCGCTCCTGGCAGCCGGACTCGGCTCACTCGTCCTGCTCGGTCTCGGCCTGGCGCTCAACCCGCCGCAGTCCGTGCTGCGCGAGGCCCTCACCGGGGACCGCTCCGGCCTCGACATCCGTACGATCTGGCTCGTCGCGGCGATCGCGGCAGGGTCGGTCCTCGTGGCAGCCCTGGGCCTCATCGTGTCGCGCCGGGGTCTCAGCCCCTTCTGGGGCCGCTTCCTGGAGATCACCGAGGGCTTCGTGCTCCTGACGCTGGTGCCCCTGGCGCTCGCGGTGTTCGACGTGTACGCGACGGCCCGCGCGATGACCAGCAAGTGACCCGGAGCGGCCCCGTCGGTCTGCCCGCACTTCCGTACCAGCGAAGACAAAGGATCTCTCCACGTGAGCTTCGGCCCACCACCTTCGATATACACCCACTCCGCGCTGGAGGCGGACCGGTCGCGGGCCAGACGTCGTAGACGCGTTCTCGGCGCGGTCGCCGCGGGGGTGCTCGCCGTCGTGTGTCTCGGCGTGGGCCTGTTCTGGTACCACTCGGCCGGCCACTCGAAGGGGCGGACCGGCACCACGCAGGCCGAACAGGCTCCGGACGCCATACGCGAGACCGTGGAGAGGACCCCCGTCTCACCGGAGGGCCAGGTCGTCGTCCAGCACAACGAGCCCAACCTCACCGGCAAACAGCAGCGGCCCGCGCCCGGCACCTGGGCCACGGGCAGGATCCTCGCACGGGCCGTCGGCGACCACCTTGAGGGCTACAAGATCGAGCCCGATCCCGACTGGGATGCGAAGGCATGGACCCTCCCGCTCGACGGCCCCGTCTGCGCCACCGGTCGCGAAGTCACCGCTGGCGGCCGGACAGCGGTCGTCGTCCAGCCCGCGCGCGCCAAGTCCGCCGGCAAGAGCGGCGTCTGCGACGAGGTGGTCATGGTCGACCTCGGCTCCGGCAAGAAGCTCTGGCAGCAGAGGCTCCCGGCGGCCGACTCCGCCGACGTCACCGACACCGACATCGCCCTGACCCAGGGTGTCGTGGCCATCGCCTGGAGGGAGGGGTCGGCGGCGTACGCCATGGACGGCGGCAAGCGGCTGTGGAACACCACGGCCGCCACCTCCCGGTGTCCCGACTCGGGCTTCGCCGGCGGCCGGGCCCTGCTGGCCCTCGTCACCTGCGGCGAGGCCGACAACACCACCTACCGTGTGGAGAAGCTCGACCCGCGCACCGGCAAGACCGTGTGGCGGTATCCGGTCAGCAAGGGCGTCAACTCGGTCTGGCTGCCGTCCGCCGACCCGCCCGTGATCGCCATCGAGGCGGGGGACTACACCGTCACCGACCTGATCTCCCTGGACTCGAAGACCGGCGCACAGCTGACCAGGATCTCGATGACGAACTACAAGCCCGACTGCAGCATCGACATGTACTTCGGCGTCGTCGCCAAGTGCTACGGCATGGTGGTCGGCCGCGACCGGGTCTTCGTCATGAGCAAGGACAACGACGACATCACGAAGCCCGAGAACCAGATCACGGCCTTCGACCTCAAAAAGGGCACCGTCGTCGCCAGGTTCCAGGGCCGTCCCTTCCAGCCCGTCCTCCCACTCCGTACGAACGGTGACGACCTGATCATCTACCGCAGCACCCTGGACGACGTCCAGCCCGCGGCCGTAGTGGACTGGAACCCCCGGACCGACAAGGAGACTCCGTACCTCCTGTTCCATCTCCCGGACGAGTACGGTCGACTCAGCAACCCCGACGACTCGGACATCCTCTACGAACAGGGTCACGTCTTCTTCGCCCACCGCGAGCTCCAACGCGACGACGTCCATCCGAAGGACCCGGTGCTGTCGGTGATCGGAGTGGGCAGTGCTGGACTGAAGCACTGACGCGGGAAGGGGCGGCACGCACGCGTGCCGCCCCTTCCTCACCTTTCGCTCACTGCGCGGCAAGCCCTCCGTTGCGCTCCGAAGGCTCCAGATCGAACTCCCCGTCGCGCGCCCCCAGCACGAACGCCGTCCACTCCGCCTCGGTGTAGCGCAGTACGGTGCCGTGGTCGAGGGAGGAGCGCATCGCCACCGCCCCGCCGGGCAGGTACGCGATCTCGACCCGCTCCTCGTGCTCCTCCGTGCCCGGTGCGCAGTGCCACTCCACGCCGGAGATGTCGAGCGCGTAGAGCTCGTCCCGCTCCCGCTCCTTGCGTGCCTTGATCTCCGCTTCCGTCTCCGTCATCGTGCCGCGATCCCTTTCCGGCGTACCTACGGTCCCGGCGCTCACCCTAGTGGCCGGTCGCGTCCTACCTGGGCGGTTTCAGGACCGGGGGAAAGATGCCGGCCACCTCCTGGTACCCTGACTGGCGACCGTTCGTGTACGCACCCCCGGAGCCCTCGGCCCTGGTGGCCGCGCGCGGCGGATCCCGCCTTCCGAGTAACGGAAGCTTCCCCGAGACGAAGACCGGGGGCACTCGGTGGCTGTTCACAGACTATGAGGAGTACGCGTGTCGCTCGACGCCGCTACGAAGAAGCAGATCATCGGCGAGTTCGGTACCAAGGAGGGTGACACCGGCTCCCCCGAGGTCCAGGTCGCTCTGCTCTCCCGTCGGATCTCCGACCTGACGGAGCACCTCAAGACCCACAAGCACGACCACCACTCCCGTCGTGGCCTGCTGATCCTGGTCGGTCAGCGCCGTCGCCTGCTGCAGTACCTGGCGAAGAAGGACATCCAGCGCTTCCGTACGCTGGTCGACCGCCTCGGCATCCGCCGTGGTGCGGCGGGCGCCAAGTAAGACGCCGTGAAGGGAGCGGTTCCCGGTAGCACCCGGGGACCGCTCCCTTCGTCGTACTTGCCGAAACGTGCGGAGTGTCACTCACGCTTTGTAGTGTGGTAGCACAACGCAGTACGCACGACACAGAACGACGTACGACACAGAACGAGGAGAAGCGCACCTCGCCGCCGCCGGTCCTCGGTAGTGGCCCCCGGGGGATGCGAGCCCCGGGTGCTTCGATCGAAGACCGGCCCGCACCAGACGGCGCGCTTCTCCGCCACCGTCCCCCTGCCACACGGGCAGCCAAGGGACGAAAGACGATATGTAACGGAGAAAACGCTAGTGGAGAACGAGACCCACTACGCCGAGGCCGTCATCGACAACGGTCCCTTCGGCACCCGCACCATCCGCTTCGAGACGGGCCGCCTGGCCAAGCAGGCCGCCGGTTCCGCCGTGGCGTACCTGGACGACGACACCATGGTGCTGTCGGCCACCACCGCCTCCAAGAACCCCAAGGACCAGCTCGACTTCTTCCCGCTGACGGTGGACGTCGAGGAGCGGATGTATGCGGCCGGGAAGATCCCCGGTTCCTTCTTCCGCCGCGAGGGCCGTCCCTCCGAGGACGCCATCCTCACCTGCCGTCTCATCGACCGCCCGCTGCGCCCGTCCTTCAGGAAGGGCCTGCGCAACGAGATCCAGGTCGTCTGCACGGTCATGGCGCTCAACCCCGACCACCTGTACGACGTCGTGGCGATCAACGCCGCGTCCGCGTCCACGCAGCTGGCCGGTCTGCCCTTCTCCGGCCCGATCGGCGGCGTCCGCGTCGCGCTGATCCGCGGCCAGTGGGTCGCCTTCCCGACGCACACCGAGCTTGAGGACGCCGTCTTCGACATGGTGGTCGCCGGTCGCGTCCTGGAGGACGGCGACGTCGCGATCATGATGGTCGAGGCCGAGGCCACCGAGAAGACCATCAAGCTGGTCGAGGGCGGCTCCGAGGCGCCGACCGAGGAGGTCGTCGCCGCCGGTCTGGATGCCGCGAAGCCCTTCATCAAGGTCCTGTGCCGCGCCCAGTCCGACCTCGCCGCCAAGGCCGCGAAGCCGGTCGGCGAGTTCCCGATCTTCCTGGACTACCAGGACGACGTCCTGGAGGCCCTGACCGCCGCGGTCAAGCCGGAGCTCGCCCAGGCGCTCACCATCGCCGGCAAGCAGGAGCGCGAGGCCGAGCTGGACCGCGTCAAGGGGCTCGCCGCCGAGAAGCTCCTGCCCGAGTTCGAGGGGCGCGAGAAGGAGATCTCCGCCGCGTACCGCTCGCTCACCAAGCAGCTGGTCCGCGAGCGCGTGATCAAGGAGAAGAAGCGCATCGACGGCCGCGGCGTCACGGACATCCGTACGCTCGCCGCCGAGGTCGAGGCCATCCCGCGGGTGCACGGCTCCGCGCTGTTCGAGCGTGGCGAGACGCAGATCCTGGGCGTCACCACCCTCAACATGCTCCGCATGGAGCAGCAGCTGGACACCCTCTCCCCGGTGACCCGCAAGCGCTACATGCACAACTACAACTTCCCGCCGTACTCCACCGGCGAGACCGGCCGCGTCGGCTCCCCGAAGCGCCGCGAGATCGGCCACGGCGCCCTCGCCGAGCGCGCCCTCGTGCCGGTGCTGCCGACGCGCGAGGAGTTCCCGTACGCGATCCGCCAGGTGTCCGAGGCCCTCGGCTCCAACGGCTCGACGTCCATGGGTTCCGTCTGCGCCTCCACCATGTCGCTGCTGAACGCCGGTGTGCCGCTGAAGGCCCCCGTCGCCGGTATCGCCATGGGTCTGATCTCCCAGGAGATCGACGGCGAGACGCACTACGTCTCCCTCACCGACATCCTCGGTGCCGAGGACGCCTTCGGTGACATGGACTTCAAGGTCGCCGGCACGAAGGACTTCGTGACCGCCCTCCAGCTCGACACCAAGCTGGACGGCATCCCGGCCTCCGTCCTGGCCGCGGCCCTCAAGCAGGCCCGCGACGCCCGCCTGCACATCCTCGACGTGATGATGGAGGCCATCGACCGGCCCGACGAGATGAGCCCGCATGCCCCGCGGATCATCACCGTCAAGATCCCGGTCGACAAGATCGGCGAGGTCATCGGCCCCAAGGGCAAGATGATCAACCAGATCCAGGAGGACACGGGCGCCGAGATCACCATCGAGGACGATGGCACGATCTACATCGGTGCCGCCGACGGCCCCTCCGCCGAGGCCGCCCGCGCCACGATCAACGGCATCGCCAACCCGACGATGCCCGAGGTCGGCGAGCGCTACCTCGGTACGGTCGTCAAGACGACCACCTTCGGTGCGTTCGTCTCCCTGCTGCCCGGCAAGGACGGTCTGCTGCACATCTCGCAGATCCGCAAGCTGGCCGGCGGCAAGCGCGTGGAGAACGTCGAGGACGTCCTCGGTGTGGGCCAGAAGGTCCAGGTCGAGATCGCCGAGATCGACTCCCGCGGCAAGCTCTCCCTCATCCCGGTGATCGAGGGCGAGGAAGGCAACGAGTCTGACAAGGACGACGCCGAGCAGTGACGTCCCGTAGCTCCAAGGTGACGGCCCGCCCCTCTTCGGAGGCGCGGGCCGTCGCCCGTACCCAAACCCTCATCAAGGGCCAGAACGGCATCGGCACGGTCCGCAAGACCACCCTCCCGGGCGGCCTGCGCATCGTCACCGAGACTCTGCCCTCGGTCCGCTCCGCGACCTTCGGCATCTGGGCGCACGTCGGCTCCCGCGACGAGACCCCGGCCCTGAACGGCGCCACGCACTACCTGGAACACCTGCTCTTCAAGGGCACGGCCCAGCGCAGCGCACTCGACATCTCCGCCGCCCTCGACGCCGTGGGCGGCGAGATGAACGCGTTCACGGCGAAGGAGTACACGTGCTACTACGCGCGCGTGCTCGACACCGACCTGCCGCTCGCCATCGACGTCGTCTGCGACATGCTGACCGGCTCGCTCATCCTCGAAGAGGACGTCGACGTCGAACGCGGCGCGATCCTCGAAGAGATCGCGATGACCGAGGACGACCCGGGTGACTGTGTGCACGACCTGTTCGCGCACACCATGTTCGGCAACAACGCCCTCGGCCGCCCGGTCCTCGGCACGGTCGACACGGTCAACGCCCTCACCGCCGACCGCGTCCGCCGCTTCTACAAGAAGCACTACGACCCGACCCACCTGGTCGTCGCCTGCGCCGGCAACATCGACCACAACAAGGTCGTACGACAGGTCCGTGCGGCCTTCGAGAAGGCGGGCGCCTTCAGGAACGCCGACGCGCAGCCCATCGCCCCGCGCGACGGCCGCCGTACGATCCGCACCTCCGGCAAGGTCGAGCTGCTCGGCCGCAAGACCGAGCAGGCGCATGTGGTCCTCGGCATGCCGGGGCTCGCCCGCACCGACGACCGCCGCTGGGCCATGGGCGTGCTCAACACCGCCCTCGGCGGCGGCATGTCCTCCCGCCTCTTCCAGGAGGTCCGGGAGAAGCGCGGCCTCGCCTACAGCGTGTACTCGTACACCTCCGGCTTCGCCGACTGCGGCCTGTTCGGCGTGTACGCCGGCTGTCGGCCGAGCCAGGTGCACGACGTGCTGAAGATCTGCCGGGACGAACTCGACCACGTCGCCGTCAACGGCCTCACCGACGACGAGATCGCCCGCGCCGTCGGCCAGCTCCGCGGCTCCACCGTCCTCGGCCTGGAGGACACCGGCGCGCTGATGAACCGTATCGGCAAGAGCGAGCTGTGCTGGGGCGAGCAGATGTCCGTCGACGACATGCTGGACCGGATAGCGGCAGTCACCCCGGACGAGGTCCGCTCGGTCGCCCGCGACATCCTGGGACAGCGCCCGTCGCTGTCGGTCATCGGCCCGCTGAAGGACAAGCAGGCCGCACGCCTGCACGACGCCGTCGCCTGACCCACCTCCCGTAAGGAACGAAGAAGATGAGCAAGCTGCGCGTGGCGGTCCTCGGCGCCAAGGGCCGGATCGGGTCCGAGGCGGTCCGGGCGGTCGAGGCCGCCGAGGACATGGAGCTGGTCGCCGCCCTCGGCCGGGGCGACAAGCTCGAGACCCTGGCGGAGACCGGCGCCCAGGTCGCCGTCGAGCTGACCACCCCCGACTCCGTCATGGAGAACCTCGACTTCTGCGTGCGCCACGGCATCCACGCGGTCGTCGGTACGACGGGCTGGACCGAGGAGCGCCTCGCGCAGCTGCGGGGCTGGCTGGCCGCGTCCCCGCAGACCGGTGTGCTCATCGCGCCGAACTTCTCCATCGGCGCCGTCCTGACCATGAAGTTCGCACAGATCGCCGCGCCGTACTTCGAGTCGGTCGAGGTAGTCGAACTGCACCACCCGAACAAGGTGGACGCCCCGAGCGGCACGGCCACGCGCACGGCTCAGCTCATCGCCGAGGCCCGGCGGGCCGCCGGCACCGCACCGGCCCCGGACGCCACCGCCTCCGCCCTGGACGGCGCGAGGGGCGCCAGTGTCGACGGGATCCCGGTCCACGCGGTCCGCCTGCGCGGCCTGCTGGCCCACCAGGAGGTGCTGCTCGGCGGCGAGGGAGAGACGCTGACCATCCGCCACGACTCCCTGCACCACAGCAGCTTCATGCCGGGCATCCTGCTCGGCGCCCGCCGTGTGGTGACCACTCCGGGCCTGACCTTCGGCCTGGAACACTTCCTGGACCTGAGCTGAGACAGACTCTCCGATGCGCGCGAAGATCACCTATCTCGTCACGGCCGCCGTCCTGGTCTTCTACTTCGTCCTGGTCGGCAGCCGTGGAGTGATGCTCATCCAGTCCGGCACGGTCCTCACCGTCACCTTCGGGGTCGCGGTGCTGATCCTGCCGGTCATCGGAGTGTGGTTCCTGTGGAAGAACACCCAGTTCGTCCGCAAGGCCAACCAGCTCGCCGCCGAACTCGACGCCGAGGGCGGACTGCCCGTCGACGAGCTGCGGCGTACCCCGGGCGGCCGGATCGACCGCGACTCCGCCGACGAGGTCTTCGCCAAGCGCAAGGCCGAGACCGAGGTGTCCCCCGACGACTGGCGCTGCTGGTTCCGCCTCGCCATCGCCTACCACGACGCCCGCGACACCCCACGCGCCCGCAAGGCGATGCAAAGGGCTATCGCCCTGCACGACGGCCGCCCGGTCCCGGCCTGACACCCATCAAGGCCTGACCGCAGCGGCCACCCGCCGAGCCGCATCTGGCCGTGCGCAAGCGCGGGTGCGTGGCAGGGCGGGTCGCTCCCCGAGTTCTCGGCATCGCTCGAACCCGGAGGGACCCCCAGCGCGGCGGCCGCACATCGATACAGTCCCGCGCCCCGTGGGAAGCAGCAGTGCACCGCTCCTTGCGGCAGCTAGCCGCGCTCGCGTCCGCGGCCGTACTCCGCCGCCCAGGCCTCCACCGTGTCCGCGGCCCGGTCGAACGCGGCCGGGCGGCCCAGGAAGTCCATGGTGTGCGTCGTCAGCAGCGGAGGCGTGTCCTCGGCAGGCCGGTCCTTGCGGACGAGCGCCAGCGCCTGCCCCTGCACCGTGCGGGGCAGCCCCAGCCAGCGCACCGGCTGCTGCACCGTCCGCACGGAGATCACCCGTGCCCACGGCGCCGTACGCGTCACCAGGAAACCGACGTGCCGCAGCCCGCGCCTGCTCACCCACACGCCCATACGCAGCAGCCGCAGCGCACCGGCGATGACCAAGAGGGCCACGACCAGGACCGTCGCCGCCGAGGGCACCGAGCCGGTCAGGGCGATGAGCACCGCGGCGAACAGCACGAAGGAGGCCAGAAGCAGCACCAGCGCCGCCATACCCACACGCCAGGGACCGGGACGGTAGGGGCGCCGCCAGCGCTCCCGGTCGTCGTACGGCAACGCGTTCTCGGGAGCGGCCTCGAAGGTGCGGTCGGCCGTCAGGAAGGACAGGGGCACGGCGGGTCCTCGCTCGATCCTCGCGTGGGTTGTGCCCGGTGAGGCTATCCGGCGGTGTGCCCGCTCACCACCCGAGGGCGGCCGGAAGGGTCAGTGCCCCTGGGAGGCCTGGGACTGCTGCGTCGTCGTACTGGACGGCGTCGACATCGACGGCATACCGACGATCAGGGCTCCCACCAGCCCGGCGACGATCGTGAGTCCCAGCAGCAGGCGCCCGGCTATCTCCCCGTAGGACGCCCGCGGACGGGGCGGGGGAGTGACATTGCTGCGGAAGCTCTCCGCCTCGGCCAGGAAGGCGAAGGGTACGGGCTCGCGCCGACGGAACATCGCGGATACGTCTCCTTTCGGGGTCGAACGAGCGGCTCTCACTGATACAGACGCTCGAGTGGCACAAAAGGTGCCCATGTCGGAAAAAATCCATGGTGGGATTTCTGGGGTGAGGTACTGCCGTGGCCCGGCCGGGGGCCCCGTAAGGTGGGCGCGAACCACAGCTGTGATGGGAAGGACCCCAACCCCCGTGACCACCCCCGAGTCGCTCACGTTCCGCAGTGACGTCACCGTCGAGCTGGTGAAGTCCAGCGCTTCGGACGCCGACGTCCTCTTCGCCGCCCGCGTCTCCACCGCCGGCGAGCAGTCCCTGGACGAGCTGAAGAAGGACCCCGAGCGCTCCAAGGGCCTGATCAACTACCTGATGCGCGACCGGCACGGCAGCCCGTTCGAGCACAACTCGATGACGTTCTTCATCAGCGCCCCGATCTTCGTCTTCCGCGAGTTCATGCGGCACAGGGTCGGCTGGTCGTACAACGAGGAGTCCGGCCGCTACCGCGAGCTCGAGCCGGTCTTCTACGTCCCCGGCGCCGACCGCAAGCTCGTGCAGCAGGGCCGCCCCGGCAAGTACGTCTTCGTGGAGGGCACCCCGGCCCAGCACGAGGCGGTCAGTAGCACGCTGCAGGAGTCGTACGAGCAGGCGTACGCGGCCTACCAGAAGATGCTCGCCGAGGGCGTCGCCCGTGAGGTCGCCCGCGCCGCACTCCCCGTGGGCCTCTACTCCTCGATGTACGCCACCTGCAACGCCCGCTCCCTGATGCACTTCCTCGGCCTGCGCACCCAGCATGAACTGGCCAAGGTGCCGTCCTTCCCGCAGCGGGAGATCGAGATGGTCGGCGAGAAGATGGAGGCGGAGTGGGCGAAGCTCATGCCGCTGACGTACGCCGCCTTCAACGCGAACGGGCGCGTGGCCCCGTAACTGAGGACTACGAAGCCCTGTTCCCCCACCAGGAACGGATGTACGGATCAGCCTCGCGAGGTGTCCGTATTGCGGCGTTTGGAGAAGTTCATCTAGCCTGATCAAACGGACCCGGCACTGCTTGAACCCCCGAGCAGGCAGTGCCGGGCTCCGCATTTGTCCTGACTTCTCCCGGTACCCCAAGGGCAGACCACGCTTGGAGCACCGAGTAGCGTGTTACCCATGGCTCCGACCTCGACTCCGCAGACCCCCTTCGGGCGGGTCCTCACCGCCATGGTCACGCCCTTCACGGCGGACGGCGCACTCGACCTCGACGGCGCGCAGCGACTCGCCGCCCACCTGGTGGACGCAGGCAACGACGGCCTGATCATCAACGGCACCACCGGCGAGTCCCCCACCACCACCGATGCGGAGAAAGCGGACCTCGTACGAGCCGTACTGGAGGCGGTCGGCGGCCGCGCCCACGTCGTCGCCGGCGTCGGGACCAACGACACCCACCACAGCGTCGAGCTGGCCCGCGAGGCCGAGCGCATCGGCGCCCACGGCCTCCTCGTCGTCACGCCGTACTACAACAAGCCCCCGCAGGAGGGCCTGTACCGGCACTTCACGACCGTCGCCGACACCACCGGCCTGCCCGTCATGCTCTACGACATCCCCGGCCGCAGCGGCGTCCCGATCAACACCGAGACGCTCGTCCGGCTCGCCGAGCACCCCCGGATCGTCGCCAACAAGGACGCCAAGGGCGACCTCGGCCGCGCCAGCTGGGCCATCGCCCAGTCCGGCCTCGCCTGGTACTCCGGCGACGACATGCTGAACCTCCCGCTGCTCTCCGTGGGCGCGGTCGGCTTCGTCTCGGTCGTCGGCCACCTCGTCACCCCGGACCTGCGCGCCCTGGTCGACGCCTACGTCTCCGGCGACGTCGTCAAGGCCACGGAGATCCACCAGAAGCTGCTCCCGGTCTACACCGGCATGTTCCGCACCCAGGGCGTCATGACCACCAAGGCCGCGCTCACGCTCCAGGGCCTGCCCGCTGGGCCCCTGCGCTCGCCCATGGTCGAGTGCTCGCCCGAGGAGATCGCGCAGCTCAAGATCGATCTTGCTGCCGGCGGGGTACAGCTCTGACAACAGACTTGGCACCACCCGAGGTTCACAAGCTTCACAACTGAAGAACAACAGAACAAAGCGGGCCACCGGTGCCCGCACCCCACAACGACAACTGCTTCTGCACGAACGTCATGCGCGCCACGTGCCCGACCGGTACGTGGCGCGTGTGGTGAGGAGAGTCTTTTGAGTCATCCGCATCCTGAACTCGCCCCGCCCCCGCCGCTCCCCGAAGGCGGCCTGCGGGTCACCCCGCTCGGCGGTCTCGGTGAGATCGGCCGGAACATGACGGTCTTCGAGTACGGGGGCCGCCTGCTGATCGTCGACTGCGGAGTGCTCTTCCCCGAGGAGGAGCAGCCCGGAATCGACCTGATCCTGCCGGACTTCTCGTCCATCCGGGACCGCCTCGACGACATCGAGGGCATCGTCCTCACCCACGGCCACGAGGACCACATCGGCGGTGTCCCCTTCCTGCTCCGCGAGAAGCCGGACATCCCGCTGATCGGCTCCAAGCTGACCCTCGCCCTGATCGAGGCCAAGCTCCAGGAGCACCGGATCCGCCCGTACACCCTGGAGGTGGCCGAGGGTCAGCGCGAGCGCATCGGCCCCTTCGACTGCGAGTTCATCGCCGTCAACCACTCCATCCCGGACGCCCTGGCAGTCGCCATCCGCACCCCCGCCGGCATGGCGGTGCACACCGGCGACTTCAAGATGGACCAGCTCCCGCTGGACAACCGCCTCACCGACCTGCACGCGTTCGCGCGGCTGAGCGAAGAGGGCATCGACCTCCTGCTCACCGACTCCACCAACGCCGAGGTCCCGGGCTTCACCCCGCACGAGCGCGACATCTCCAACGTCCTGCGCCAGGTCTTCGCGAGCGCCCGCAAGCGGATCATCGTGGCGAGCTTCGCCAGCCACGTCCACCGCATCCAGCAGATCCTGGACGCGGCCCACGAGTACGGCCGCCGGGTCGCCTTCGTCGGCCGCTCGATGGTCCGCAACATGGGCATCGCCCGCGACCTCGGCTACCTGAAGGTCCCGCCGGGCCTGGTGGTCGACGTCAAGACGCTGGACGACCTTCCCGACGACGAAGTGGTCCTGGTCTGCACGGGCTCCCAGGGCGAGCCGATGGCCGCGCTGTCGAGGATGGCCAACAGGGACCACCAGATCCGGATCGTCGAAGGCGACACGGTGATCCTGGCGTCCTCCCTGATCCCGGGAAACGAGAACGCGGTCTACCGCGTGATCAACGGCCTGACCCGCTGGGGCGCCAACGTCGTCCACAAGGGCAACGCCAAGGTGCACGTTTCCGGCCACGCGTCTGCGGGCGAGCTGCTGTACTTCTACAACATCTGCCGCCCGAAGAACCTGATGCCGGTGCACGGGGAATGGCGCCATCTGCGCGCCAACGCCGAACTGGGCGCCCTCACCGGCGTCCCGCACGACCGGATCGTCATCGCCGAGGACGGTGTGGTGGTCGACCTGGTCGAAGGCAAGGCGAAGATCTCCGGCAAGGTCCAGGCCGGTTACGTCTACGTCGACGGCCTCTCGGTCGGCGATGTCGGCGAGCCGGCCCTCAAGGACCGCAAGATCCTCGGCGACGAGGGCATCATCTCCGTCTTCGTGGTCGTGGACTCGTCCACCGGCAAGATCACCGGCGGCCCGCACGTCCAGGCGCGCGGCTCCGGCATCGAGGACTCGGCCTTCGCCGACGTCATCCCGAAGATCACGGAAGTGCTGGAGCGGTCCGCCCAGGACGGCGTCGTGGAGCCCCACCAGCTCCAGCAACTCGTCCGGCGCACCCTCGGCAAGTGGGTCTCGGACACCTATCGCCGCAGGCCGATGATCCTCCCTGTGGTCGTGGAGGTCTGACGCCTCGTCGGTTGCAAGCCCGGAGCGGGGCGCCTCGATTTGCATCGGGGCGCCCCGCTCCAGTACGTTTACGGCTCCGCCAAACCGGGAACCCCAGCACTTCATGCGCTGGACACTGGTGCCCGGAGGCGGTGGAAAAACCGACTCAGAACTTCTGATAAAGTCGGAACCGCCGGAAAGGAAACCGCGAGAAAAACGCGGGAGC
>NZ_MQUS01000036.1 GCF_001953885.1 Streptomyces sp. IMTB 2501
ACTGCAGGGGGGACCCTGTGGGAGAGTAGGACACCGCCGAACAATTTTTCCAAAAAGGTCGGATCCTGAACTTCGGTTCGGGGTCCGGCCTTTTTACGTTTTCCTTAACGTGTCGTTCACCCTGCGCGCCGAGCATCCAGCACATGGGTACTGCTGCAATGCTCAGGGCCGCCGGTGTCGGGGTCGGTGACGAGGTCGTCGTACCGGCCTTCGGTAACGTCGAAGTCGCCGAGGCCGTGACCCTGGCCGGTGCGCTCCCGGTGTTCGCCGACATAGACCCGGTGACCTACTGCCTCGACCCCGGTGCTGTCGAGGCGGCCGTAACTCCGCGCACGGCAGCGGTCGTTGTCGTACACCGCTTCGGACGTTGGGCCGACCTCAAGCGGTTGCGCGGGCTGGGCCGGCGGCACGAGCTGCTGGTGCTGGAGCAGGGCGAGTCCGAGGCGCCGTACGACGAGATAGCGCAGCGTCGCGAGCGGGCCTCGTACCTCGATGCCAAGCTCAAGGGCGTGCGCACGCCGGACGGCGGGGACGGGCACACCTATCAGCAGTATGTCGTCCGGGTGCCGGGGAACGGCCGGCCGGACCGGGACGCCTTCGCGATGGCCTTGCGGGCCAAGGGAGTTGAGTGCCGGGTCCCGGTCAAGACGCCCGTGCACCGGCTGCCGGAATTCCGTCGCTGTGTGTCCCTGCCGGAGACCGAGCTGGCCGCAGACGAGACGCTCACGCTCCCCGTGGATGCTTCGCTGACGAAGCGGGAGATGCAGCGGATCGTCTCCGCGTGCAATGCGCTCGGGGGACTGCTGCAGCCCGCCTACTGAGCGGATCCCGAACGAATTTGGGAAGTCGGTCCTGCTCGGGGTACAGTTTCTTCGTCGCCGCGAGGGAAACCTCGAAAACGACAGGCCCCTATAGCTCAGTCGGCAGAGCGTCTCCATGGTAAGGAGAAGGTCAACGGTTCGATTCCGTTTGGGGGCTCCAGTACAAAAGGCCTCACCCTTTCGGGTGAGGCCTTTTGTGTGTCCGGCGCCTTCTTCGCGTCTCACGCCTCCTTGTGGTGGCCCGGGACGCGCATCGCCAGGATCGCCATGTCGTCCGACGGGGCGTCCGAGGCGAAGCGTTCCACGGCGCGCATGATGCGTGCGGCGACCGCGCCCGCGGTCAGGCCGGTGCAGGTGGTGAGGACGTCGGCGAGGCCGTCGTCGCCCAACATGCGGGAGCCCTCGCGGCGTTCGGTGACGCCGTCCGTGACACACAGAAGTACGTCACCGGGGTCGAGGGTGACGGTCTCCTCGTGCAGTTCCAGGTCCTCGATCACGCCCAGCAGCGGCTGCGGTTCGGCGGCGGGTGTCACCGTGCCGTCCTGGCGCAGGCGCAGCGGGAGCGGGTGGCCGGCGCACACCACCTTCAGCTCGGCGCTGCCGTCCTCCTGCGGGCGCATCTCGCCGTAGAGGAGGGTCAGGAAGCGGCTGCGGTCGCCCTCGTCGAGAATGGCGGAATTCAGACGCTGCAGGACCGCCGGTCCGGACAGGCCCTCACGGGCCAGCAGGCGCAGGGCGTGCCGGGCGAGGCCGGTGACCGCGGCCGCGTTCGGGCCCGTGCCGCAGACATCGCCGATGGCGAAGCCGTAGGCGCCGTTGCCGATGGGGAACAGGTCGTAGAAGTCACCGCCGACTTCGTTGCCCTCGCCGGCCGCGCGGTAGATGACCTCGACCTCGACGCCGTCGATGTGCGGGGTGCCGGGCGGGAGCAGGCTGCGCTGGAGGGCCTGGCTGATGGCCGTGCGTTCCGAGTAGAGGCGGGCGTTGTCCAGGGCGAGGGCGGCCCGGCGGGACAGGTCCTCGGCCAGTTCCAGGATTTCCTGGCGGAAGTGTTCGTCGGTGGGCTTGCCGAGGACGAGCATGCCGATGACGCGGTTGCGGGCGACGAGCGGCAGGACGACCGTCTCGCCGCCGACCGCGGAGGCCGTGGCCAGGGTCGGGCCGATGCCCGCGGTGACCCGGTGCGTGGGGCCGCCGGCCAGGCCGAGACTGCGCATGGAGGTGCGCAGGGCTGCCTGGTGCGCCACCTCGCCGGGGATGGTCCACACGCGGGCGCCGGGGGTCGGTACCGGGTCCGGCGGCGGGACCTTCGACAGCAACGACTTGATGCCGTCGATCAGTTCCTCGTCCTCGTGCAGGACGTACGACAGATAGGGCTCGGAGGCCTGGTCGGCGATCGTGTAGACGGCGCACCAGGTCGCCAGGGTGGGGACCGTCATCTGGGCCATCAGGGCCAGGGTCTGGTCGCGGTCCAGGGTGCCGGCGAGCAGGTCGGAGGCCTCGACCAGGAAGCTCAGGGAGCCGCGGCGCAGCCGCTCCAGCTCACCGAGGCGGGCCGACTCGACGGCCAGGGCGATACGGTCGGCGGCGAACTGCAGGCGCAGCGCCTCCTCGTTGGAGTACCGGCCGGGTGCCTCGGCCGCGACGCCGAGGGAGCCGGTGAGCCGGCCCTCGACCTTCAGCGGGACCGTGACGACCGAGCGCATGCCGGTGCCCGACAGCAGCGGTACGGCCCCGGGTACGGCGGTGAGGTCGTCGTGGACGGCGGGCATGCGCGCGGAGCCGTAGCGTCCGGGGCCGGCCTCGACGGGGACACGGGCGAAGCGCTGGCGGGCCGAGGGCAGGCCGGTGGAGGCGCGGACCTCCAGCTCGGTCTCGTCGTCGGTGGCCAGCAGCAGGAACGCGGAGTCGCCGTCGAGCATGTCGCGGGCGCGCTCCACCGTGCGCTGCAGCAGACCGTCGAGGTCGTCCGGGGCGGGGGAGCCGATGAAGACCTCGAAGGGGTCGGTGCTCTGCCCGTCAGGGGACTGGGGCTGGTCGGAGGCCGGCACGCGCGGCGGGGACTGGAGTACGGCGCGCTCGTGGTCGCGGACCAGGAGGCAGACGGTGGAGGGTTCGCCGCCGGTGTCGCGGACCCTGAGGTGGGAGGCGTAGACCGGGGCCACCCGGCCGTCGGCGCCGCGGATGCCGTAGCTGCCCTCCCAGCGGGAGAGCCGGAGGGCCTCGGCCACGCCGGTGCTGGTGCCCGGGGTGTGCGGCCAGGCCGCCAGTTCGGTGAGCGGCCGGCCGACGACCTCGGGGGCGGGGTAGCCGAAGAGCTCCTGGGCGTCCTCGTTCCAGGAGGTGATGGTGCCCTTCCGGTCGACCTGGAGGACCGCGACGCGGACCCGGCCGTCGGCCAGCGGAAGCAGGTCGGCGGGGAGGGAGGGACCGGCTGTCCGGGTGCCGACCGGGCGCTCGGGGAGGTTGAGCTGAAACCAGACGTTCTTGTGGGTGGGCGTGTAGTCGACGCCCCAGCGGGCGGCCAGGGCCGCGCACAGCTGCAGGCCGCGGCCGCCCTCGCGGTCGGGGCTGCCCATCGAGGCGGGAGCGTTCTGGAGGGGTACCTCGCGCTCGGGGTAGCGGTCGGCGACCTCGATGCGCACGCCGTCCTCGGTGCGCAGGCACAGCACGTCCGCGTGTGTGCCCGCGTGCACGACCGCGTTGGTCACCAGTTCGCTGGTGAGGACGACGGCGTCGTCGACGATATCGGCGAAGCCCCATCCCTGGAGGGTGTCGCGGACGAAGGACCGGGCGGTCGCGACCGATCGCCCGACGGGCTCGAAAGTGGCGGCCGCTCGCGCGGTGATCACAGAACTCCTCGGCCGGTTGTCGACGTGCAGGGCTGCTTGGCCGACCGGCTCGCGCCGCTGCTGCGGCATCAGCTCGCCCGTCGGCTGTGGCTCCGGGGGCTGTCCCCCGGGGATGACTCCGGTGGTCATGGTCTGCGGCCGCCCCTCCGATGCCCGCTCGTTCTCGTGCCACCGCCCAAGCCGGTCGGACCGGTGCGGCTGGACAGCCGCATGCAAGGTTACTTACCTTCGCCGTCCGAGCGGATGCCGGTCGCCGGTGTTTACCCCCCATGGTGTGCGGACGATGTGCGAAGCTGCCGAACTGTTATGGCCTGGTTCGGGCAGGGTGAAACACTGGGCAAGCTTCTGATGAAGGTCGGGTCGGGCTGCGTGTGTTCCGTGTACGGCGGGCAGCAGCCCCTGGTGTGGCCGGATCTCGTCTGGCAGAAATACGCAGCAGTAACGGGTACGCGGAGGTATCCGGTATGCCGATGACCGGCAGGCCGGGCCGAAGCGGCCGAGCACAGCAGTAACGGTCTACCCCTCCGGGAGGGACACAGTGGAGTCTGGCGCGGCGACGCGTGGCACGAAGACGCGCGCGAAAGGCGGACCGTCCCTGGGCAGGCGCGGCAGTACGACTGCGGTGGACACGGCTGCCCTGAACCGGCTGCTGGCGGCGCTCGTCGCGATGCGTGACGGGAACTTCCGCAAGCGGCTCACGGTCTCCGGGGACGGCGTGATGTCGGAGATCGCGGCCGTCTTCAACGAGGTGGCCGACCGGAACATGCACCTGACCGGGGAGCTGTCCCGGGTACGGCGCATGGTGGGGCGTGAGGGAAAACTCACGGAGCGGCTGGAGACGGGAGCCTGCGAGGGCTCCTGGGCGTCCGCCATCGACGCCTCCAACGCCCTGGTCGACGATCTCGTCTGGCCGGTGTCGGAGGTCAGCCGGGTACTGACCGCCGTCGCCGAGGGCGATCTGTCGCCGCGCATGGAGCTGCGGACGCAGGCGCCGGACGAGGGCACCGGGCATCCGCTGCGGGGCGAGTTCCTGAAGGTCGGCCGTACCGTCAACAATCTGGTCGACCAGCTGTCGACGTTCACGGACGAGGTCACACGCGTGGCCAGCGAGGTCGGTACCGAGGGCAAGCTCGGCGGGCAGGCCCGGGTGCGCGGTATGTCCGGTTCGTGGAAGGACCTGACCGAGTCCGTCAACACCATGGCCAACCGGCTGACCGCGCAGGTGCGAGACATCGCACTGGTCACCACGGCGGTCGCGCGCGGTGATCTGTCACGCAAGGTCACCGTGCATGTGGCCGGCGAGATGCTGGAGCTGAAGAACACCGTCAACACGATGGTGGAGCAGCTGTCGTCCTTCTCCGTCGAGGTGACCCGGGTGGCCCGTGAGGTGGGCACCGAGGGCATCCTGGGCGGGCAGGCGCAGGTGCCGGGTGTGGCCGGTGTGTGGAAGGAACTGACCGACTCGGTCAACACGATGGCGGGCAACCTGACCGCACAGGTGCGGGGGATCTCGCAGGTCACGACAGCTGTCGCCAACGGTGACCTGTCGCAGAAGGTGACGGTTCCGGCGCGCGGCGAGGTGGCGCAGCTCGCCGAGACGATCAACCAGATGACCGAGACGCTGCGGATCTTCGCGGACGAGGTCACGCGCGTCGCGAACGAGGTCGGCGCGGAGGGGCGCCTGGGCGGTCAGGCGAACGTGCCGGGCGCCGCCGGTACGTGGAAGGACCTGACGGACTCCGTCAACACGGTCTTCCGGAACCTGACCACGCAGGTGCGCGACATCGCCACCGTGACGACCGCTGTGGCCAGCGGTGATCTGTCGCAGAAGGTCACGGTCGACGTGGCGGGCGAGATGCTGGAGCTGAAGAACACCGTCAACGGGATGGTGGACCAGCTGTCGGCGTTCGGTGCCGAGGTGACGCGGGTCGCGCGGGAGATCGGTGTCGAGGGTGAGCTGGGCGGTCAGGCGCAGGTGCCCGGTGCAGCCGGTGCGTGGAAGGACCTGACGGATTCCGTCAACACCGCGTTCCGCAATCTCACCGGTCAGGTGCGCAACATCGCCCAGGTGACGACGGCGGTGGCCAACGGCGACCTGTCCCAGAAGGTCACCGTGGACGTCTCCGGCGAGATGCTCCAGCTGAAGAACACCGTGAACACGATGGTGGACCAGCTGTCGAGCTTCGCCGACCAGGTCACGCGGATGGCCCGGGACGTGGGTACGGAGGGCCGCCTCGGCGGTCAGGCCCGGGTGGACGGCGTGTCGGGCACGTGGAAGGAGCTGACGGACTCCGTCAACTTCATGGCCGGCAACCTGACGTCTCAGGTGCGGCAGATCGCGCAGGTCACGACGGCCGTGGCGCGCGGTGACCTGTCGCAGAAGATCGACGTCGACGCGCGCGGCGAGATCCTGGAGCTGAAGAACACGATCAACACGATGGTTGATCAGCTGTCCGCCTTCGCCGACCAGGTGACCCGGGTCGCGCGTGACGTGGGTACGGAGGGCCGCCTCGGCGGTCAGGCGCAGGTACCCGGTGTGGCCGGTGTGTGGCGGGATCTGACCGACTCCGTGAACGGCATGGCCGGCAACCTCACGGCCCAGGTGCGCAACATCGCGCAGGTCGCCACCGCCGTTGCTCGCGGTGACCTCTCCCAGAAGATCACCGTGGACGCGCGCGGGGAGATCCTGGAGCTGAAGAACACGCTGAACACGATGGTGGACCAGCTGTCGTCGTTCGCCCAGGAGGTCACGCGTGTGGCTCGTGAGGTGGGTACGGAGGGCATCCTCGGGGGTCAGGCCGAGGTGCAGGGTGTCTCCGGTACCTGGAAGGACCTCACGCAGTCCGTGAACTTCATGGCGAACAACCTGACGATCCAGGTGCGCAACATCGCCGAGGTCACGACGGGGGTGGCCAAGGGCGACCTGTCGAAGAAGATCACTGTTGACGCCAAGGGCGAGATTCTTGAGCTGGTCACGACGGTCAACACGATGGTTGATCAACTGTCCAGCTTCGCCGAGCAGGTGACCCGGGTGGCCCGTGAGGTGGGCACCGAGGGCATCCTGGGCGGTCAGGCGCATGTGCCGGGCGTCACCGGTATCTGGAAGGACCTGAGCAACAACGTCAACCTGATGGCCAACAACCTGACCATGCAGGTGCGCAACATCTCGCAGGTGTCCGCGGCTGTCGCCAACGGTGACCTGACGCGGCAGGTGACGATCGAGGCTCGGGGTGAGGTCGCTCAGCTCGCCGACACCATCAACACCATGGTCAGGACGCTGAGTTCGTTCGCCGACCAGGTCACCAAGGTGGCCCGTGAGGTGGGCACGGACGGCATCCTGGGCGGTCAGGCGCACGTACCGGGTGTGGCCGGTACCTGGAAGGACCTCACCGAGTCGGTGAACCAGATGGCGTCCAACCTGACCGGACAGGTGCGCAACATCGCCATGGTCACCACGGCCATCGCCAAGGGTGACCTGACGAAGAAGATCGACATTGACGCGCGCGGCGAGATCCTTGAGCTGAAGACGACGATCAACACGATGGTCGACCAGCTGTCCAGCTTCGCCGAGGAGGTCACGCGCGTGGCCCGCGAGGTGGGCACCGAGGGACAACTCGGCGGCCAGGCACGCGTGCGTGACGTCGACGGCACCTGGCGGGACCTGACCGAGTCGGTGAACGAGATGGCCGGGAACCTGACCCGGCAGGTGCGGGCCATCGCGCGCGTGGCGACCGCGGTGACCCGCGGCGACCTGAACCTGAAGATCGACGTCGACGCGTCCGGCGAGATCCAGGAACTGCAGGACTACATCAACAAGATGATCGCCAACCTGCGCGACACCACGATCGCCAACAAGGAGCAGGACTGGCTCAAGGGCAACCTGGCCCGTATCTCCGGCCTCATGCAGGGCCGCCGCGACCTGGAGGACGTGGCCTCGCTGATCATGAGCGAGCTGACCCCGGTGGTCTCCGCACAGCACGGCGCGTTCTTCCTGACGATGCCGCTCATGGAGGGCAAGGACGCCGGTGACGGCGGCGAGGCCTACGAGCTGCGGATGCTGGGTTCGTACGGCTACTCGATGGGCTCCATGCCGACGTCGTTCCGGCCCGGTGAGGCGCTGGTCGGCACGGCCGCCCAGGAGAAGCGCACGATCCTGGTGGAGAACGCGCCCAGCGGCTATCTGAGGATCTCCTCGGGGCTCGGCGAGGCCCCGCCGGCGCAGGTGATCGTGCTGCCGGTGCTGTTCGAGGGCAATGTGCTCGGGGTGATCGAGCTGGCCTCCTTCACGCCGTTCACGCAGATCCAGAAAGACTTCCTCAACCAGATCGCCGAGATGATCGCGACGAGCGTCAACACCATCTCGGTCAACACCAAGACCGAGCAGCTGCTGAAGCAGTCGCAGGAGCTGACCGAGCAACTCCGGGAGCGATCGGCCGAGTTGGAGAACCGGCAGAAGGCGCTGCAGGCCTCCAACGCCGAACTGGAGGAGAAGGCCGAGCTGCTGGCCCGGCAGAACCGCGACATCGAGGTGAAGAACACCGAGATCGAGGAGGCCCGGCAGGTCCTGGAGGAGCGCGCCGAGCAACTCGCGGTGTCGATGCGCTACAAGAGCGAGTTCCTCGCCAACATGTCGCACGAGCTGCGTACTCCGCTCAACTCGCTGCTGATCCTCGCCAAGCTGCTCGCCGACAACGCCGAGGGCAATCTCTCGCCGAAGCAGGTGGAGTTCGCCGAGACCATCCACGGCGCCGGTTCCGATCTGCTCCAGCTGATCAACGACATCCTCGACCTGTCGAAGGTCGAGGCGGGCAAGATGGACGTCTCGCCCACGCGTATCGCGCTCGTCCAGCTCGTGGACTACGTGGAGGCCACCTTCCGGCCGCTGACCGCGGAGAAGGGCCTGGACCTGTCCGTACGGGTCTCCCCGGAGCTGCCCGCGACCCTGCACACCGACGAGCAGCGGCTGCTGCAGGTGCTGCGCAACCTGCTGTCGAACGCGGTGAAGTTCACCGACTCCGGCTCGGTGGAGCTGGTGATCAGGCCGGCCGGCATGGACGTACCGGTGCGCATCCGGGAGCAGCTTCTGGAGGCCGGCTCGCTGACCGATCCGGAGGCGCCGCTGATCGCGTTCTCGGTGACCGACACCGGCATCGGGATCGCGGCCAGCAAGATGCGGGTGATCTTCGAGGCGTTCAAGCAGGCGGACGGCACGACCAGCCGCAAGTACGGCGGCACCGGCCTCGGCCTGTCGATCTCCCGGGAGATCGCGCAGCTGCTCGGCGGCGAGATCCACGCGCAGAGCGAACCGGGCCGCGGCTCGACGTTCACGCTGTACCTGCCACTGCACCCGAGCGAACTGCCGCCGCAGGGCTACCAGCAGTCCGTGCCCCAGCTGGAGGCCCGCGAGTTGCTGGCCTCGGAGGCGGAGGCGTCCTCGGAGCTGTCCGCGGCGGAGATCGAGACGCCGGCCGAGGTGAAGTCGTACCGGGAGACGCAGAACGGTCCCGCGGCGCTCTTCCGGCGCCGTCGGCGGAGTCTGCCGCAGGGCGAGCGGCGGTCCGAGCAGTGGGCAGGGGTGCCCGAGCAGGAGGGCGCGCCGCAGTCCGCGCGCGCGGTGCGGTTCGGCGGCGAGAAGGTGCTGATCGTCGACGACGACATCCGCAACGTGTTCGCGCTGACCAGCGTCCTGGAGCAGCACGGTCTTTCGGTGCTGTACGCCGAGAACGGCCGCGAGGGCATCGAGGTGCTGGAGCAGCACGACGATGTGGCGGTCGTGCTGATGGACATCATGATGCCGGAGATGGACGGGTATGCGACGACCACGGCGATTCGCCGGATGCCGCAGTTCGCCGGACTGCCGATCATCGCGCTGACCGCGAAGGCGATGAAGGGCGACCGGGAGAAGGCGATCGAGTCCGGCGCCTCCGACTATGTGACCAAGCCGGTCGACCCGGATCATCTGCTGGCCGTGATGCAGCAGTGGATGGGTGGGAAGTGACGAGATCGGCACACCATGACGTGAACACCCGGGGAACCCTCGGCACGTGTCGGGAGTTGCCCACTTGAGGTGAGTGCGAACGTACGACTTAAGGTGGCTGCACACGTATGGGAATGCCAGATTCCGGGAACCATCCCGGCCTCCGCCGCGTTTCCGCTACGTGCACAGTGACATCGCGGTGACAGGGTGTGGCGACAGGCGGGGTACGGCTACGATGACCGGCACAAGGACGGGCGGCGAAAGGGAGTCGTCCCCTGGGGCGGCGCCCGGTGTACCGCCGGGGCGAGGAGGGCGGGCCATGGTGCAGAAGGCCAAGATCCTCCTGGTCGATGACCGGCCGGAGAATCTGTTGGCGCTGGAGGCGATCCTCTCTGCGCTCGATCAGACGCTGGTGCGGGCATCGTCCGGGGAGGAAGCACTCAAGGCACTGCTCACGGACGATTTCGCGGTCATCCTGCTGGATGTCCAGATGCCGGGCATGGACGGTTTCGAGACCGCCGCGCACATCAAGCGGCGCGAGCGGACCCGGGACATCCCGATCATCTTCCTCACGGCGATCAACCACGGCCCGCATCACACTTTCCGGGGCTACGCGGCGGGTGCGGTCGACTACATCTCCAAGCCGTTCGATCCGTGGGTGCTGCGCGCGAAGGTCTCGGTGTTCGTCGAGCTGTACATGAAGAACTGCCAGCTGCGCGAGCAGGCGGCGCTGCTGCGACTGCAGTTGGAGGGCGGCGGCAAGGGCGCGGTCGGCGGCAAGGAGTCCGCCGGGCTGCTCGCCGAGCTGTCCGCGCGGCTCGCGGCCGTCGAGGAGCAGGCCGAGGCGCTGTCCAAGCAGCTGGACGACGATTCGGCGGACGCGGCCGCGGTGGCCACGGCGGCCCATCTGGAGCGCAAGCTCACCGGGTTGCGGCGCGCACTGGACGCCCTGGAACCGGGCGCCGGCCCCGCCGGCTCCTCGGTGCCGGCGCAGAACTGACCCACACCGAGGCGGCGGTTGCCCATGAGCGCGCGTCAGCTCCGGTCTCCTGCAAGGGCGACACGAACGGGTGAAGCTGTGGGCACACGTGTCCGCTGTCGTCTCCCCCGGTAACCTCACACCCATGGCCTCACGTCCCTCCGCAGCCAAGAAGCAGCCCGCGAAGAAGGCGGCCGCTCCCGCGAAGGCTCCGGCGAAGAAGGCCGCAGCAAAGAAGGCGGCGGCCAGGAAGGCGCCCGCCAAAAAGGCTCCGCCCAAGAAGGCCGCGCCGAAGCCGGCACCGAGCCCCACCGGGGGCGTGTACCGGCTCGTGCGCGCCCTCTGGCTCGGCCTGGCGCACGCCGTCGGCGCCGTCTTCCGCGGCATAGGGCAGGGCGCGAAGAACCTCGACCCGGCTCACCGCAAGGACGGCATCGCGCTGCTGCTGTTCGGCATCGCGCTGATCGTCGCCGCCGGCACCTGGGCCAACCTCAAGGGCCCCGTCGGCGGCCTCGTGGAGATCCTCGTCACCGGCGCCTTCGGCCGGCTCGACCTGCTGGTCCCGATACTGCTCGCGGTGATCGCCGTACGGTTCATCCGGCACCCGGAGCAGCCGGAGGCCAACGGCCGGATCGTGATCGGCCTGTCCGCGCTCGTCATCGGCGTGCTCGGCCAGGTCCACATCGCCTGTGGCTCGCCCGCGCGCAGCGACGGCATGCAGGCCATAAGGGACGCCGGCGGCCTCATCGGCTGGGCGGCGGCCACCCCGCTGACGTACACCATGACCGAGGTCCTCGCCGTACCCCTGCTGGCGCTGCTGACGATCTTCGGCCTGCTCGTGGTGACCGCCACCCCGGTCAACGCCATCCCGCAGCGGCTACGGGCGCTCGGCGTACGCCTGGGCGTGCTGCACGACCACGACGCGGAGGGGTACGAGGAGTACACCGACGACGACGAGCGCTACGACGAGCAGTGGCGCGAGGCGCTGCCCGCGCGCCCCCGTAAGCGCTCGTCCGCCCCCAAGGCGTACGACCCCGACAACGCCGAGGAGGAGGCCCTCTCGCAGCGCCGCGGCCGCCCCAGGCGCTCCGCGGTGCCCCAGCCGGATCCGCAGCGCCATATGGACGCCGTGGACGTCGCGGCGGCCGCCGCCGCGGCGCTCGACGGCGCGGTGCTGCACGGCATGCCGCCCTCCCCGCTGGTCGCCGACCTCACCCAGGGCGTCAGCATCGGCGACCGCGAGGAGACCACCCCGGTGCCCACCCCCGCGCCGGCTCCCAAGCCGTCGCCGGTGCCGGCCGCGCGCCCCAAGCAGGAGAAACTCCAGCCCGGGACCGTCCCCGACCTGACCAAGAAGGCCCCCGAGGAGCCCCGCGACCTGCCCCCGCGCGCGGAGCAGCTCCAGCTCTCCGGGGACATCACCTACTCGCTGCCGTCGCTGGACCTGCTCACGCGCGGCGGCCCCGGCAAGGCGCGCAGCGAGGCCAACGACGCGGTCGTCGCCTCGCTCACACAGGTCTTCACCGAGTTCAAGGTCGACGCCGCCGTCACCGGCTTCACCCGCGGCCCGACGGTCACCCGCTACGAGGTCGAACTCGGACCTGCCGTGAAGGTCGAGCGGATCACCGCACTGACCAAGAACATCGCGTACGCCGTCGCCAGCCCGGACGTACGGATCATCAGCCCCATCCCGGGCAAGTCCGCGGTCGGTATCGAGATCCCGAACACCGACCGGGAGATGGTCAACCTCGGTGACGTGCTGCGCCTCGCGGAGTCCGCCGAGGACGACGACCCGATGCTGGTCGCCTTCGGCAAGGACGTCGAGGGCGGGTATGTGATGCACTCGCTGGCGAAGATGCCGCACATGCTGGTCGCGGGCGCCACCGGCTCCGGCAAGTCGTCCTGCATCAACTGCCTGATCACCTCGGTCATGATGCGGGCGACCCCGGAGGACGTCCGGCTGATCCTGGTCGACCCCAAGCGCGTCGAACTGACCGCGTACGAGGGCATCCCGCACCTGATCACGCCGATCATCACCAACCCCAAGCGGGCCGCCGAGGCCCTGCAGTGGGTCGTCCGCGAGATGGACCTGCGCTACGACGACCTCGCGGCCTACGGCTACCGGCACATCGACGACTTCAACCAGGCCGTGCGCGAGGGCAAGGTCAAGCCGCCGGAGGGCAGCGAGCGGGAGCTGCAGCCGTACCCGTATCTGCTGGTGATCGTGGACGAGCTGGCCGACCTGATGATGGTCGCCCCGCGTGACGTCGAGGACTCGATCGTGCGCATCACGCAGCTCGCGCGCGCGGCCGGCATCCACCTGGTGCTCGCCACCCAGCGCCCCTCGGTCGACGTGGTCACCGGTCTGATCAAGGCCAACGTGCCCTCCCGGCTGGCCTTCGCCACCTCCTCGCTCGCCGACAGCCGCGTCATTCTCGACCAGCCCGGCGCCGAGAAGCTGATCGGCAAGGGTGACGGCCTGTTCCTGCCGATGGGCGCCAACAAGCCGACCCGTATGCAGGGCGCGTTCGTCACCGAGGCCGAGGTCGCGGCCGTCGTCAAGCACTGCAAGGACCAGATGACGCCCGTCTTCCGGGACGACGTCACGGTCGGCACCAAGCAGAAGAAGGAGATCGACGAGGACATCGGCGACGACCTCGACCTGCTGTGCCAGGCGGCCGAGCTGGTCGTCTCCACCCAGTTCGGGTCGACCTCCATGCTCCAGCGCAAGCTGCGCGTCGGCTTCGCCAAGGCCGGGCGGCTCATGGACCTCATGGAGTCCCGCAACATCGTGGGACCGAGCGAGGGCTCCAAGGCACGTGACGTTCTTGTGAAGCCTGATGAGCTGGATGGCGTGCTCGCTCTGATTCGCGGGGAGTCTGAGGAATAGAAACAAGACGGGACAGGGTGAAGGGCCGTCCGGCGGACACTGGTTACGCCGGGTGGCGTCATCGTCGTGATCCACCCGTTAGAGATCGGCGGGCAACCGTTTCCCTTTCCCGTACGTCCAGTTGAGCGAGAGGAACAGGAAGGCATCTCATCCTGGGGTACCTCTTGTCCAGCCCTCGGCATGTCCGGCCATTCCGATGGCGTACAAAGTCCCACCGCCCGGTTGCCCCACCCTTTCGTACCACCCCTAGACTGAGCTTCCAGCACAGGTGGCTACACGCTCGAAAGGCGCCCCCGTGTCCATCGGCAACTCCCCTGAAGACGAGCGTCCGTTCCGAGACGAGTCCCAGGAACCCCGTGTCCCCGTGGGCCGCGCCCTGCAGCAGGCGCGGATCGCGGCCGGGCTCACCGTGGACGACGTCAGCAGTGCCACTCGTGTCCGTATCGCCATCGTGCACGCCATCGAGGTGGACGACTTCGGTCCGTGCGGCGGCGACGTGTATGCCCGCGGACACATCCGAACGCTGGCCAAGGCTGTCCACCTCGATCCCGCACCCCTGATCGCCCAGTACGACGCCGAGCACGGTGGCCGTCCCGCCCCCACCCCGGCAGCACCTTTGTTCGAGGCCGAGCGAATCCGTCCCGAGCGGCGCGGGCCGAACTGGACCGCGGCCATGGTCGCCGCGATCGTCGTCGTGATCGGGTTCGTCGGCTTCACCATGGTGAAGGGCGGCGACTCCGGAAGCGATGCGAAGTCGCAGGTCGCCGAGGGCAGCACGCCCGCCGCCAGCAAGTCCGCCTCCGCCACACCGAAGAAGGACAAGCCCGCCGCGCCGAGCACCGTGCCCTCCGACAGCGCCATCGCGGCGGCGCCCCAGGACAAGGTGACCGTCCAGGTCAGCGCGCCGAACGGACGCAGCTGGATCTCGGCCAAGGACCACAACGGCCGGATGCTCTTCGACGGGCTGCTGAAGAAGGGCGAGTCCAAGACCTTCCAGGACAGCTCCAAGATCAACCTGATCCTCGGCGACGCCGGCGCGATCGAGCTGTACGTCAACGGCAAGAAGATCGACAACAACTTCCAGCCGGGCGCCGTGGAGCGCCTGACCTACACGAAGGGTGACCCGGTAGCGGGCTGACCGGTCCCTCTGAGACCGCGGATGTGACGGGGTCGGCACAAGATCGGCCAACCCCGTCGACGTGGGCTGTCAGTGGGACGAAGTAGTCTTGAGCCCATGCCTGAACGCCGTACCGTCGCACTCGTCACTCTTGGCTGCGCCCGTAACGAGGTGGACTCGGAGGAGCTCGCAGGCCGTTTGGAGGCGGACGGCTGGCAGCTCGTCGAGGACGCCGCGGACGCCGATGTCGCCGTGGTGAACACGTGTGGCTTCGTGGAGGCCGCGAAGAAGGACTCCGTCGACGCCCTCCTCGAAGCCAATGATCTCAAGGACCATGGGAGAACCCAGGCCGTCGTGGCGGTGGGCTGCATGGCCGAGCGGTACGGCAAGGAGCTGGCCGAGGCACTGCCCGAGGCCGACGGCGTGCTCGGCTTCGACGACTACGCGGACATCTCCGACCGCCTGCAGACCATCCTGTCCGGCGGCATCCACGCCTCCCACACCCCGCGCGACCGCCGCAAGCTGCTCCCGATCAGCCCGGCCGAGCGACAGGAGTCGGCCGCAGCCGTCGCGCTGCCCGGCCACGGCCCCGCCGACCTCCCGGACGGCGTCGCGCCCGCCTCCGGCCCGCGCGCACCCCTGCGCCGCCGCCTGGACGGCGCCCCGGTCGCCTCGGTCAAGCTCGCCTCCGGCTGCGACCGGCGCTGCTCCTTCTGCGCCATCCCGTCCTTCCGCGGCTCCTTCATCTCCCGCCGCCCCAGCGACGTGCTGAACGAGACCCGCTGGCTGGGCGAGCAGGGCGTGAAGGAGATCATGCTGGTCTCCGAGAACAACACCTCCTACGGCAAGGACCTGGGCGACATCCGCCTGCTGGAGTCCCTGCTGCCGGAACTGTCCGAGGTCGACGGCATCGAGCGGGTGCGCGTCAGCTACCTGCAGCCCGCCGAGATGCGCCCGGGACTCATCGACGTCCTGACCTCGACGCCCAAGGTCGCCCCGTACTTCGACCTGTCCTTCCAGCACTCCGCGCCCGACGTGCTGCGCGCCATGCGCCGCTTCGGCGACACCGACCGGTTCCTGGAACTGCTCGACACGATCCGCTCCAAGGCCCCCGAGGCCGGCGTGCGCTCCAACTTCATCGTCGGCTTCCCCGGCGAGAGCGAGGCGGACCTGGCCGAGCTGGAGCGCTTCCTGACCGGCGCCCGCCTGGACGCCATCGGTGTCTTCGGCTACTCCGACGAGGAGGGCACGGAGGCGGCGACCTACGACGACAAGCTGGACGGGGACGTCGTGGCCGAGCGCCTGGCGCGCGTGTCCCGGCTGGCCGAGGAACTCGTCTCGCAGCGCGCCGAGGAGCGCGTCGGAGAAACGGTGCACGTGCTGGTCGAGTCGGTCGACGCGGAAGAGGGCGTCTACGGCCGTGCCGCGCACCAGGCGCCCGAGACCGATGGCCAGGTGCTGCTCACGAGCGGCGCGGGCCTCACGGTCGGACGTATGGTCGAGGCGAAGGTGGTCGGTACGGAAGGTGTCGACCTGGTGGCCGAGCCGCTGACCGGCTCGCTCGCGTGTAGTGAGGAGGCGGGCAGATGACGGGAGTCCCGGCATCCGCCGCGGGTGGCTCCTCCGGCGCGCACGGCGCCCGGGGTTCCGGCGCCGCTGCCGACGGCGTCAAGTCCGAGGGCTCCGGTTCTGCCTCAGGTTCCGAGGGCGGCGGCAGGGCACCGCGCGGCGCCAAGATCGCGGCCGCGGCCGTCAACCAGGCGAGCGTCTGGAACGTGGCCAATCTACTGACCATGCTCCGCCTGGTCCTGGTGCCCGGCTTCGTGGCGCTGATGCTGGCGAACGGCGGCTATGACCCGGCCTGGCGCTCGCTGGCCTGGGCCGCCTTCGCCGTCGCCATGATCACCGACCTGTTCGACGGGCATCTGGCGCGCACCTACAACCTGGTCACCGACTTCGGGAAGATCGCCGACCCCATCGCCGACAAGGCGATCATGGGGGCGGCGCTCATCTGTCTTTCGGCCCTGGGCGATCTGCCGTGGTGGGTGACGGCCGTGATTCTCGGCCGGGAACTCGGCATCACGCTGCTGCGTTTTCTGGTCATTCGCTACGGCGTGATCCCGGCCAGCCGTGGGGGCAAGCTGAAGACCCTCACCCAGGGCGTGGCGGTGGGGATGTATGTCCTGGCGCTCACGGGGTGGCTGGCCACTCTGAGGTTCTGGGTGATGGCCGCGGCGGTCGTCCTCACCGTCGTCACGGGCCTCGACTACGTAAGACAAGCCATTGTGCTGCGCCGCCGGGGAATCGCCGAGCGCGCGGCCGCGTTGGAGGAGAAGGAAGCGTGAGTGCGCAGGCCACCGAACTGGTGCGACTACTGACCGTGAGGGGCGAGAGCCTCGCCGTCGCCGAGTCGCTCACCGGTGGCCTGGTGGCCGCGGAGATCACCTCGGTCCCCGGGGCGTCCAAGGTGTTCCGGGGCTCGGTGACCGCCTACGCCACCGAGCTGAAGCATGAGCTGCTGGGCGTCGACGCCACCCTGCTGGCGCGGCAAGGAGCGGTGGACCCGCAGGTCGCGGGCCAGATGGCAGCCGGAGTACGGAAGGCTCTGGGCGCCGACTGGGGCATCGCGACCACCGGAGTCGCCGGCCCCGAACCGCAGGACGGCCGGCCCGTCGGGACGGTGTTCGTGGCCGTCGACGGGCCGTTCACCGACCGCCCCGGTTGCGCCGGTGGCGGAAAAGTGGAGAGCCTGCGGTTGAACGGCGGCCGTGCGGAAATCCGTATGGAGAGTGTACGGAGCGTGCTCGCACTGCTCCTGGAGCAGCTTGCGGGCGAACACACCGGGAACGAGCGGGCACAGGATACGGAACGGAACGGGGGGTTTTGATGTTTGCAGCCCTGAGTGAACACGACATCGCTCCCCGCACGGCCGCGGCGCGAGGCGGTACGGTGGGGCGAGAAGGATGCGGCTACGCGGTCCGAGGAGGGAGCCACCGATGATTCTGCTCCGTCGCCTGCTGGGTGACGTGCTGCGTCGGCAGCGCCAACGCCAGGGCCGTACTCTGCGCGAAGTCTCCTCGTCCGCCCGAGTCTCACTCGGCTATCTCTCCGAGGTGGAGCGGGGGCAGAAGGAGGCTTCCTCCGAGCTGCTCTCCGCCATCTGCGACGCGCTGGACGTACGGATGTCGGAACTCATGCGGGAAGTGAGCGACGAGCTGGCGCTCGCCGAACTGGCCCAGTCCGCCAGGGCCACCGAGTCCGTGCCCACGTCGGTCCGTCCGATGCTGGGTTCGGTGTCGGTGACCGGTGTGCCACCGGAACGGGTGACCATCAAGGCGCCCGCCGAGGCGGTGGACGTGGTCGCCGCGTGACGTCCGCGTGCGCGGCTCAGTGACCCGATACGCGTGAAGCCCCGGCTGGGCTTCTCCAGGCAGACCTGGGGAGCCCGGCCGGGGCTTTCGTGTTGCCCGTGCACGTGATTTGTGTCTCTTATGGGTCCGTTTGCCGGGCTTGGGCGGTGCGGTCATGGTGGAGGGATGTGACGGCACCGAAGCACTGGAGGAATCGGATGTACGTCGTGAAGAGCCCGCTGGCCGACGCGGACCTGAAGACCGTGGCCGAGGCGCTGCAGGGTGCCCTCGTGGACCTGGTGGACCTCTCGCTGGTCGCCAAGCAGATCCACTGGAACGTCGTCGGGCCCCGCTTCCGCTCCATCCACCTCCAGCTCGACGAGGTCGTCGCCTCCGCGCGCACCCACTCCGACACCGTCGCCGAGCGGGCCTCGGCCCTCGGCGTCCCGCCCGACGGGCGTGCTGCCTCGGTGGCCTCCAGCAGCGGCATCAAGGCGACTCCTGCGGGCTGGATCAAGGACACGGACGCCGTCAGGATCATGGTGGAGGCGCTCGGCGCGGTGATCGTCCGGATGCGGGAGCGGGTGGAGGCGACGGGGGAGCCGGACGCGGTGTCCCAGGACATCTTCATCTCGATCACGGCGGATCTGGAGAAGCATCACTGGATGTTCCAGGCGGAGAACGCGTAAGCGTTCTGGCCGAGGTCGGTGCGCCGCGATGGGTGGTGGTCCCGTGTTGCCCCCGGACGGGCTTGATGACCGCGAGGCTGGGCTGAGCGGAGTGGTGCGTCCGTGTGCCCTCAGTGCGCCCTGCCGGTGCTCGTGATCGGCGATCTAGCGTCCCGCTGGAGGTGACGGCCATGGTGGTGCGGACAGCGCGCTACGGGGTCGCCCTGGCGCTGGGGGCCGTGTGGTGGTGGGCGGTGCTGCGGCTCGCCCTCGGGCAGGGCGCGGGCGTGCTGGAAGGCGCCGTCGCGGCCGGCGGGTGGGGGCTGAGCCTGCTGCCGGTGCACTGTGTGCCCAAGGGGCGGGCGGACGGGGCGTTGCCGACGGGGCGCTGGGTGGCCGCCTGGCGGGCGGGGGACGACGCTACCAGGGCATCGCCACACCCCCGTTCGGGCGAAGTATCTGACCCGTCGTGAACGCCGACGCGTCCGACGCCAGGTACAGCACCGCGTGCGCGACGTCGTCCGCCTCGCCGACCCGGCCCAGTGGCGCCATCCGGGCCATCGTGCCCTCGGTGTGCGCCTGCGCCGCACGGTCGTGGCGCTCGGTCATCGGGGTGCGGATCCAGCCAGGCGCGATCGCGTTGACCCGGATGCCGTGCCGGCCGACCTCGGTGGCCAGCGTCTTGGTCAGCTGGACCACGGCCGCCTTGGCCGCGCCGTAGCAGAGCAGCCCGGGGCCGCCGGTGTCGACCGCGCCGGAGGCCATGGTGACGATGCTGCCCCGGGTGTCCTGGGCCAGCATCAGCCGGGCCGCCTCCTGGCAGGCGTGGAGCACGCCCTTGAAGTTGACGTTCAGTACCCGGTCGAGATCCTCGTCGCGGGTCTCCAGCACGGGGCTGCTGTGCATGATCCCGGCGATCGCCGCCATCACGTGCAGGCGCTCGCAGGATCGGACCGCCTCGGCCAGCGCCGTCCGGTCGGTGACGTCCAGGGCATGGGTACGCGCCGTGCCACCGCGTTTCTCGATCAGTTCCGCCGTGCCGTGCAGACCGTCCGCGTCCCGGTCGGCGCAGTGCACGGTGGCGCCCGCCTCGGCGAGCAGGACGGCCGAGGCCCGGCCGATGCCGCCGGCGGCTCCGGTGACGAACGCGGTGCGTCCGGTGAGGTCGTACGCCGTGAGGGGCATGAAGCGACGGTACGAGCGTTTCTGACGGAACGTCAATTAGTGCGATGGTGCGGATTGCTGGTCACCCTGGAGGCGGGGTGCCCTCGCGCGTCGTCAGGGTGTGCGGCGGGGGTAGCGGTCGCGCCGACGCTGCGGTGAGCCGGGGGCCGGGGCGGGGCCCGGCTGGCAGGCGGGGCACCAGAAGGTGGGGCGGTCCTGCGAGCCGTCGCCCTGGTCGGCCACGCGGACGGGGGTGCGGCAGCGCAGGCAGGGGCGGGGCGCGCGGCCGTAGACGAACAGGTCGTGCCGGTGCAGGCCGGTGGTCTGGCGGACCGGGCGGTCGCGGTTCGCCTCCAGGAGTTTCCTGGCGAGCGCGGGAAGTTTCTCGGCGCGGTCGGCGGGCAGCGCGCCGACCGGCAGCCAAGGGGTGACGCCGAGCAGAAAGCACAGCTCGCTCTTGTAGACGTTGCCGATGCCGGCCAGATTGCGCTGGTCGAGCAGGGCCTCGCCGAGCGGGCGGGCGGGATCGGCGAGGATGTTGGCGAGGGCGCGCTCGGGGTCCCAGTCCGGGCCGAGCAGATCAGGGCCGAGATGGCCGACGACCCGCTCCTCCTCGCTCGTGCGCAGCAGCTCCAGGACCTGCAGGCGATAGCCCACGGCCGTGCGGTCGACGGTTCCGAGGACGGCCCGGATCTGATGCGCCGGGCCGCCGCGCCAGCGCTCGCCGGTGCCGTACACCTTCCACGCGCCCTCCATCCGCAGATGGGTGTGCAGGGTCAGGCCGCCCTCGAACCGGGTGAGCAGGTGTTTGCCGCGCGGGATCGTGCTGAGCACCGTACGGCCCGTGAGGTCGACCGTCGCGTACTTCGGCACCCGGAAGTCGCTGCGGGTCAGCGCCTTGCCCGCGAGGGCCTCATGCAGCCGCCGCGCGGCCTGCCAGACCGTGTCACCTTCGGGCATGCGTCCAGGGTGCCATGAGGGGGAGGCCGGGGAACGCCCCGGAGGGGCGCGGAGAACTGCGCGACCAGCCACGATGGTGCTGCGGACGGTATACGGCAGACCCCGGCACTCCCAACGGCGCGGCACTCCTGGCGGAGCGTCACGCTCTCAGGCGCAGGCCGCGTGGTGTGGCCACGAAACCCGCGGCTTCCAGGAGGGCGCCTATGGGCGAGGTCAGGGCCTGGGCGCCGTTGATCCGCTCGACCGTGACCGTGCCGAGGGAGCCCGCGCGGGCGGCTGCGGCCAAGGCCTCGGCGGCCGTACGGAGACGGGGATCGTCCGGGGCCTCGGTGTCGGCGGTGACGGGCCAGGCCAGCAGGGTCTTGCCGCCGCGCTCCATGTACAGCGTCAGTTCGCCCTCCACCAGGACGACCAGCGAGCCCGCCTTACGGCCCGGCTTGTGCCCGGCACCGGTCGGTGGCTCGGGCCAGGAGAGGGCCGCGCCGTAGGCGTTGGCGGGGTCGGCCGCGGCGAGGACCACGGCACGGGGGTCGGGCGCGGACGTGCCCGTACGACCGCTGGCGTATCCGCGGTGCGCCGGTGCGCCGTAGCCGCCGGTGCCGCCTCCTCGGGGGCCTCCGTAGCCGGGGGAGGCGAAGGGGGCGGCGAGGTCGCGGGGCGAGATGTAGTCGCCGGGGGCGGGCGGGGGGTCCGCCGGGGGCCAGGTGAAGTCTCCGTCGAGGCCGGGGTGCGCCAATCCGCCGTCGCTTCCGTCGAGGGCGCCGGGGAGTGCGTGGTCGTGCGGTGCGCCGTCGGACGCGCCGAAGCCGTCCGGGAAGGCCGCATCGCTGAAACCGTTCGGGAAGGCCGCGTCGGTGAAACCGGGTGGGAAGGCCGATTCCGTGGAGCCGGGTGGGAAGCCCGGGGCGGGGAAGCCGTCCGGGCGGGCCGGGGCGGTCAGGCTCTCGCCGCGTTCGCGGGCATTGGCCACCGCGCGGAGCCGGTCCACCGCACCGTCCATGGCGAACTGGGCCGCGCCCAGGCCCTCGACCACATAGCCGCGCCGCGCCTGACCGCTCTCCTCGAACGCGGACAGCACCCGGTACACCGCTGAGAAGCCGCCCTCGATCCCCTCCGCCGCGACCGCCCCGCGAGTGACCACGCCGTGCCGGTCCAGGAGGGTGCGGGCCAGTGCGTGGGCGTGCACGGTGGCGTCCGGTTCGGCCGGGGGGAGCAGGGACCAGCGGCCGGCGACCGTCGGCGGGCCCGTACGGGACGCGGTGCGGGCCGCCGCCGTCAGGGAGCCGTAGCGCCCGCGCGGGACGGCGCGCTTGGCACGGTGGGCCGTGGAACCCGCCGTACGACCGGATCCCAGCAGCGAGCGCATCGGGGCGAGGGTGTCGTTGGTGAGCCGGCCCGACCAGGCCAGGTCCCAGAGCGCGTCGGCCAGTTGGGGGTCGGTGACGTCGGGGTGCGTGGTGGCACGGACCTGGTCGGCGATCTGGCGGAAGAACAGGCCGTAGCCGCCGCAGAGCGTGTCCAGGACGGACTGGTGGAGCGCGGTCAGCTCCAGGGGGTGGGGCGGCGGGAGCAACAGGGGGGCCGCGTCCGCCAGATAGAGGGAGACCCAGCCGTCCTTGCCGGGCAGCGCGCCCGCACCGGCCCACACCACCTCGCCGGCGGAGGTCAGCTCGTCGAGCATCGACGGCGTGTAGTTCGCCACGCGGGAGGGCAGGACCAGCTTCTCCAGCGCGGAGGCCGGCACGGAGGCGCCCTGCAACTGCTCGACGGCGCGCACCAGTCCGTCGATGCCGCGCAGACCGTGTCCCTTGCCGATGTGCTGCCACTGGGGCAGGAACTGGGCGAACGCGGCCGGCGGCACGGGCTCCAGCTCATGGCGCAGGGCCGCCAGGGAGCGGCGGCGCAGACGGCGCAGTACGGCCGCGTCGCACCACTCCTGGCCGATGCCCGCCGGGTGGAACTCGCCCTGGACGACCCGGCCGCTCGCGGCGAGCCGCTGCAGGGCGCCCTCGGTGACCGCCACGCCCAGCCCGAAGCGGGCGGCCGCCGTGGCCGACGTGAACGGGCCGTGCGTACGGGCGTAACGGGCGAGGAGGTCACCCAGAGGGTCCTTCACCGGCTCGGTGAAGGCCTCGGGCACGCCGACCGGCAGGGCCGTGCCGAGCGCGTCGCGCAGCCGGCCCGCGTCCTCGATCGCCGCCCAGTGGTCGGCTCCGGCGATCCGGACCTTGATCGCCCGGCGGGCCCCGGCCAGCTCGCGCGCCCACTGCGGATCCGCGCCCCGCGCGACCAGCTCGGCGTCGGTCAGGGGGCCGAGCAGCCGGAGCACATCGGCCGCGCCCTCCACGTCCTTGACCCGCCGGTCCTCGGTGAGCCACTGCAGATCGCGCTCCAGCTCGGTCAGCACCTCGGCGTCGAGCAGCTCGCGCAGCTCCGCCTGGCCCAGCAGCTCGGCCAGCAGCCGGGAGTCCAGGGACAGCGCGGCGGCACGGCGCTCGGCGAGCGGGGAGTCGCCCTCGTACAGGAACTGGGCGACGTACCCGAACAGGAGCGAGCGGGCGAACGGGGACGGCTCCGGGGTGGTGACCTCGACCAGGCGCACCCTGCGGGACTCGATGTCGCCCATCAGCTCGACGAGCCCGGGGACGTCGAAGACGTCCTGGAGGCATTCGCGGACCGCCTCCAGCACGATCGGGAACGAGCCGAACTCGCTTGCCACCTGGAGCAGTTGGGCCGCTCGCTGGCGCTGCTGCCACAGCGGGGTGCGCTTGCCGGGGTTGCGGCGCGGCAGCAGCAGCGCACGGGCGGCGCACTCGCGGAACCGGGAGGCGAACAGGGCCGAGCCGCCGACCTGGTCGGTGACGATCTGGTCGACCTCGCCCTTGTCGAAGGCGACGTCCGCCGCGCCGACGGGGGCCTGCTCGCTGTCGTACTCCGTGCCGGCCTTCGTCGGTTCCTGGTCGAGCAGGTCAAGGCCCATCAGGTCGGCGTCGGGCAGGCGCAGCACGATGCCGTCGTCGGCGTGCATGACCTGCGCGTCCATGCCGTACCGCTCGGACAGCCGGGCGCCGAGGGCGAGAGCCCAGGGGGCGTGGACCTGGGCGCCGAAGGGGGAGTGGACGACGACCCGCCAGTCGCCCAGCTCGTCGCGGAAGCGCTCCACGACGATCGTGCGGTCGTCCGGGACGTGGCCGCAGGCCTCGCGCTGCTCGTCCAGGTACGACAGCACGTTGTCCGCCGCCCAGGCGTCCAGGCCCGCCGCCAGCAGACGCGGCCGGGCGGTGTCCTTGGGCAGCGAGCCGACCTCGCGCAGGAACGCGCCCACCGCGCGGCCCAGTTCGAGCGGGCGCCCCAGCTGGTCGCCCTTCCAGAACGGCAGCCTGCCCGGCACGCCGGGCGCGGGGGAGACCAGGACGCGGTCGCGGGTGATGTCCTCGATGCGCCAGGAACTCGTACCCAGCGTGAAGACGTCACCCACCCGGGACTCGTAGACCATCTCCTCGTCCAGCTCGCCGACTCGGCCGCCGCCCTTCTTGGGGTCGGAACCGGCGAGGAAGACCCCGAACAGACCGCGGTCGGGAATCGTGCCGCCCGAGGTGACAGCGAGGCGCTGGGCGCCCGGCCGGCCGGTGATCTCGCCGGTCACGCGGTCCCACACCACGCGCGGGCGCAGCTCCGCGAACGCGTCGGACGGATACCGGCCGGCGAGCATGTCGAGGGTCGCCGTGAACGCCGACTCGGGCAGTGAGGCGAAGGGCGCCGCGCGGCGGACCGCGGCGAGCAGGTCGTCGAACTGCCAGGTGTCCAGCGCCGTCATGGCGACCAGCTGCTGCGCCAGCACGTCCAGCGGGTTCGCGGGGACCTTCAGGGACTCGATCGAGCCCGAGCGCATCCGCTCGGTGACCACGGCCGCCTGGACCAGGTCGCCCCGGTACTTGGGGAAGACCACGCCGGTGGAGACGGCACCCACCTGGTGTCCCGCGCGGCCGACGCGCTGGAGCCCGGAGGCGACGGACGGCGGGGACTCGACCTGCACGACCAGGTCGACGGCGCCCATGTCGATGCCCAGCTCCAGGCTGGACGTGGCGACCACGGCGGGCAGCCGGCCCGCCTTCAGGTCCTCCTCGACCAGGGCACGCTGCTCCTTGGAGACCGAGCCGTGGTGCGCGCGGGCGATCACCGGGGGTGCGCCCTGGGCCGCGCCCGAGCCGCCCATCAGCTGGGCCGGGGAGTGATGCTCCTCCAGCGTCTCGCCGGTCGCCCGCTCGTACGCGATCTCATTGAGCCGGTTGCACAGGCGCTCGGCCAGGCGCCGCGAGTTGGCGAACACGATGGTCGAGCGGTGGGCCTGGACCAGGTCGGCGATCCGCTCCTCCACATGCGGCCAGATCGACGGCCGCTCCGCGCCCTCGGCAGCGTCCGCCGCCGGGGAGCCGCCCAGCTCGCCCATGTCCTCGACCGGGACGACGACGGACAGGTCGAACTCCTTGCCCGACTCCGGCTGGACGATCTCGACCTTGCGGCGCGGCGAGAGATACCGGGCCACCTCGTCCACCGGGCGGACGGTGGCCGACAGGCCGATCCGGCGGGCCGGCTTCGGCAGCAGCTCGTCGAGCCGCTCCAGGGAGAGCGCGAGATGGGCGCCCCGCTTGGTGCCCGCGACCGCGTGCACCTCGTCCAGGATCACCGTCTCCACGCCCGTCAGCGCGTCGCGCGTGGCCGAGGTCAGCATCAGGAACAGCGACTCGGGGGTGGTGATCAGGATGTCCGGCGGGCGGGTGGACAGGGCGCGCCGCTCGGCTGCCGGGGTGTCGCCGGAGCGGATGCCGACCCTGACCTCGGGCTCGGGCAGGCCCAGGCGCACCGACTCCTGGCGGATGCCGGTCAGCGGGCTGCGCAGATTCCGCTCGACGTCGACCGCGAGGGCCTTGAGCGGGGACACGTACAACACCCGGCAGCGTTTCCTCGGGTCGGCCGGGGGCGGGGCCGAGGCCAGCTGGTCCAGGGCGGCGAGGAACGCGGCCAGCGTCTTGCCCGAGCCGGTCGGGGCCACCACCAGCACGTCCGAGCCCGCGCCGATGGCCTGCCACGCGCCGGCCTGGGCCGCGGTGGGCGCGGAGAACGCCCCCGTGAACCAGCCGCGGGTCGCGGGTGAGAAGCCATCGAGGGCCCGGTGTGCGGAGCTGACCATGCGTCCATCCTGCACCCGACCACTGACAATCACGCTGACCTGGGCAAACGCCGTTCGGCGAGGAGCGGGCGCGGGCCTGGCGGTGTCGTCGGGCGTCGGCCCGCTGCCCGTCCTGTCGGCCCGCTGCCCGTCCTGCCGGGCGTCGGCCCGTGCTGGTCGTGGAGGCGGCCGTGGTGGTGACGGCGGTCGTACGGGCCGTCGGAGGGTGCCGCGCCACCGGCGCGGCCGTCCGGCTCAGCCCACGAAGCGGCCGTAGGACCGGAGGGTCTGTAGTGCCTCGATCGTCACCAGGGGGCGCGCTTCCAGTGCGGGGGCCGGGGACCAGTGGTGCCGGCGGATGGGCCAGCCGCCGTCGTCCTGCTGCTCGGCGGCCAGGTGGTCCAGGGAGCGGGCCATCTCGTCGTCCGTGAACCACGCGCGCGCGAGTGACTCCGGACTCCTGGCGAAGTCGTGCGGGAAGTGGTGCTCGCCCGGGGCATAGCCGGAGGCGACCGGATACGCGTCGAGCCGGTCCGGGTCCAGGACCGCGAGCCGTTGCTCCCGCACCGTGCGGCCGAGCCGGTCCGCGGCGGCCTCCGCGCGTGAGCGGTCGGGAGCGGAGTCCAGGAAGGCCACGGCGGCCTCCACCTCGTACGGGTGCGACTTGTCCAGGGACTCCACGGCCTGCCAGCAGAAGTCGGTGGCCCGGAACAGCCAGGCGTGCCATACCTCGTTGCGGTGCAGTAGCCCGACAACCGGCCCGGTGGCGAGCAACTCGCTGGGAGGATCGTCGACGACCGGGACGAACGGCGCCGTCGGATACCCGCGCTGGCTGGGATGGATCGCCGGCAGGGCGCCGTCCGCGGTGGAGACCGACGTCAGATAGCGGCACACCCGCTCGACCCGCTGCCCGCCGCAGCGCCCGATGGTGTCCAGGACGCGAAGCGCGTGCGCGGTGTGCAGGGGCTGGCTCACGGGCCCGCGGAGATCGGGCTCCAGCCCGTACCCGTACCCGCCGTCCTCGTTGCGGAAGGCGTCCAGTGCCGCTTCCACCGCGTCCGGGGTGCCGTGCAGGAAACGGTATGCGAAGAGGCGCTGCTCCAGCACGCGCGCGTTGAGCCACACGAACTGCTCGGCGCGGAAGAGCGGAGAGCGTGCCGGGGGCGTGGAGGGGAGTGGGGAGACTCCTGTTTCGGACATGCGTCAGACCGTAGGACGGAAAGCGGTCTCGGCAAGGGCTCCAGGCCGGGCCCACCCCCAGGGGCGGGATACTGGAGTCATGCGGTTGACGGTCTTCTGGCAGCGGATGGCGGAACACTTCGGTCCGGGGTACGCCGACACCTTCGCGCGCGATCACGTCATGTCGGAGCTGGGCGGACGCACGGTGCGCCAGGCGCTGGACGCCGGCTGGGACGCGAAGGACGTGTGGCGCGTGGTCTGTACGGTCATGGAGGTGCCGGGCGAGCGGCGCTGAGCCGCTGGTGGGAGAGAGTCACCCGATACGCCCCGATCGTCCGTGAAGAGGCCGGCCGTACGGCACCGATCGGTCACGAAGATCGCAGGTGGGCACCGGTGTCGGTGGTGTCCCTCGGGGTCTCCGCGCAGGTGTTCGGCGGGCTGTGCCAGCTGCTGACGGTCGCGCTGTTCTCGTTCTACTTCGCCGCCGACGGTGCCGTACGCGCCCGTGCTCGGTGTCTGGGTGGGCCTGGTCTCGCAGTTCATCCCGACCATCGGCACGTACCTTGCCGGCACGCTGCCGATGCTGATGGCGTTCCAAGTCGGGCGACATCCACCCCGCGGTCGCCTTCGGTTCGGTCGTCGGTCCCGGTGGTGGCCACCCCTCAGGCCTTCCTGGGGGCGCATGTGAAGCGGTACGCCGTCACGGACGACCCCAGGGTGCACGGGCACCGCGGCCGGGGGCCGGGCGCCGCCGGGGTGCAGGCGCGCATACGCAGGCCGGCGCGGGAGCCGTAGCCCGAGCCGGAGGGGTCGGCGTAGGCCCGTGCCGGTCGGGTCGGGGGCGTGGCAGGCGGGTGTCGCCTCGGTCCTGGCTTGGCTGTCTTCAGTACGTCAGCATCGCCCACACCCCCGTGCCGGCGACGGCCACCGCGTAACAGCCGACCGCTGTTGCCACGATCCGCCGGCGGGTCCGTTCGCTCCAGGGTGAGCGGGACAGCAGCCAGGCCAGTGCGGGCAGGACGAGTACGGCGTGCAGGCTCACGCCGTGCAGGGGCTTGAGCGGGGCCGTCGAGTGGTAGGCGGCCTCCTGATGGCCGGTCCTCGTGAGCACGACCCCACGCGCGATCATCGCCGCCCCGGAAGCCAGCGCCACCAGCAGGATCGCGAACCCGGAGCGGACCGCGAGCGGCATGCCGACCGGGCCTGCCGGCCGGTGCCGGAAGGACGTGATGGCGAAGACCGTGAGCAGGGCCACCAGGACACCACCGCCCACGGCGAGAGTCATGGACACCGACGTGTCGAAGGGGGTCTCCATGTTCAGATGCGAGGGCACCCGGCGCCACGCCTGCAGGGTGATCCCGCCGACCTCCACCACACAGTCGGCGGCGAAGACGAGCAGCAGGACCGAGCGCGGCCGCGGGCTGACGCGTAGATACGACGTGACCCAGGTGATCGCGATCAGCGTCAGCCCGAAGGAGAGCCCGAAGGTGATGGGCTTGCGCCAGGAGACGGGGCCGTACCAGGGGCCGCCGTCGACCGCGAACACCACCAGATGCACGAGACCGGACAGGATGAGAAACAGCCCCGTCGCATGACAGAGGCGGTCGACGGCCCGCGGATTCTTCATGGGCCAAGGCTCCTGGGGAGCAGCCCCTGCGGTCGTCGTCCGGCCGAAGGCACCCGCCGTACGCCGTCGGAAGTAGCGGTGCCGGGTGCTGAAGAACGGTGGGTGTAATCAGCGGCGGGCCGATGCGATGAGACGTCGTAGCGCTGCCCGGGCGGGTGGGCCCCAGGTGGGCTTGCCGCCCGGACGGCCGTGGATGCCGGCCTGTCCGATGAGGAGGCCGCTGAGGGCCTGCAGCACCGCCCAGCCGCGGGCACGGCGCAGGGTCGCGGGGTCCGGGGCGGGCCGGTAGGCGGCGTGGAAGCGGTCGGCGGCCCCGTCCGGCAGGAGCACCCAGGCGGCGGCGAGGTCACAGGCCGGATCGCCCGTGCAGAGGTCGCCGAAGTCGATCACGCCGCAGAAAGTGCCGTCCGCGGTGAGGACGTTGGCCGGATGCAGGTCGCCGTGGAGCCACAGGGCCGGACCCGCCCAGACGGGCGCGGCGACGGCGTCCTCCCAGACCGCGCGGACGGCGCCGGGGGCGGGGATCAGCCCCAGCTCGGTGGCCGAGGCGAGGTGTTCGGCGAACTGCTCGGCACGGTCGGCCGGCGGCCCGCCGCGGCCCAGGCCGGCGGGCGCCGTGTCCGGAGCGGGTCGGTGAAGGGCCGTCAGGAAGGCGGCCAGGGCGTCGGCCGCCTCCGTGGCCCTGGTGGCGGGGGCTCGGTCGGCGGGCGAGCCCGGCACCCACGTGGTGACGATCCAGGGGCGCGGGAACCGCTCGGAGGGCTCGCCGAGGCGCTGCGGGACCGGGACCGGCAGGGGGAGGCGCGGGGCGAGGGCGGGCAGCCAGGTGTACTCCTTGCGCAGCAGCACGTCCGCGGACCGCGTCGCCCAGGCCAGCCGGACGGCCAGGTCGTCACCGAGCCGCCAGAGCTGGTTGTCCCAGCCGCGCGCGCCGAGCCGCAACGGCCGATCGGCCAGATCGGGGTGCTGGTCGCGCAGCAGGTCCCGGACGAACTCCGCGGTGATCCCGGTCTCGGTGTGGGTCATGCGGAGCGACGATAGGTGGGGGGCGGCCGGCCGGGCCGTTTTCCGGCCCGCGGCCGCCGCCGAACCCTGGCTTCCGGTGCGGTGCGGTGCGCTTGACACGAAAATCGAACATCCATTCTCATGGAGGCTCAGGCGAGGCGTCAGGCAGCCGATTTCATCCCGTTTTGCGGGACGAAGTCCCTCGGTTATCCACAGGCTGGGCCTGCGTCGGGGCGCATTGTCAGTGGCAGGGGTTAGCGTCTTTGACGTGAAGCGATCGACTCAAGCAAACCGGGTGGAACCCATGGCAGGAACCGACCGCGAGAAGGCGCTCGACGCCGCGCTCGCGCAGATTGAACGGCAATTCGGCAAGGGCGCGGTCATGCGCATGGGCGAGCGGTCGAAGGAGCCCATCGAAGTCATCCCGACCGGGTCGACCGCACTCGACGTCGCCCTCGGTGTCGGTGGCCTGCCGCGCGGCCGTGTCGTGGAGATCTACGGCCCGGAATCGTCCGGTAAGACGACCCTGACCCTGCACGCGGTGGCGAACGCGCAGAAGGCCGGCGGCCAGGTCGCCTTCGTGGACGCGGAGCACGCCCTCGACCCCGAGTACGCGCGCAAGCTCGGCGTCGACATCGACAACCTGATCCTCTCCCAGCCGGACAACGGCGAGCAGGCGCTGGAGATCGTGGACATGCTGGTCCGCTCCGGTGCGCTCGACCTCATTGTCATCGACTCCGTCGCCGCTCTCGTCCCGCGCGCGGAGATCGAGGGCGAGATGGGCGACAGCCATGTGGGTCTGCAGGCCCGGCTGATGAGCCAGGCCCTGCGGAAGATCACCAGCGCGCTGAACCAGTCCAAGACCACCGCGATCTTCATCAACCAGCTCCGCGAGAAGATCGGCGTGATGTTCGGCTCCCCGGAGACCACGACCGGCGGCCGGGCACTGAAGTTCTACGCCTCGGTGCGCATCGACATCCGCCGCATCGAGACCCTCAAGGACGGCACGGAGGCGGTCGGCAACCGCACCCGCTGCAAGGTCGTCAAGAACAAGGTCGCCCCGCCCTTCAAGCAGGCCGAGTTCGACATCCTCTACGGCCAGGGCATCAGCCGCGAGGGCGGTCTGATCGACATGGGCGTGGAGCACGGCTTCGTCCGCAAGGCCGGCGCCTGGTACACGTACGAGGGCGACCAGCTCGGCCAGGGCAAGGAGAACGCGCGCAACTTCCTCAAGGACAACCCCGACCTGGCCAACGAGATCGAGAAGAAGATCAAGGAGAAGCTGGGCGTCGGTGTCCGGCCGGAGGAGCCCGCGGCCGAGCCCGGCGCGGACGCCGCGGTCACCGCCACGGCCGCCGACGACACCAAGACGGCGCCCGCCCCGGCAGCCGCCAAGGCCACCAAGCCCAAGGCCGCCACAGCCAAGGGCTGACCCGTGACACGACGAACCGACTGGGCCGAGTACGAGTACGCCACCCCCGGTGCCCCACGGGGGAGGGGCACCGGGGGCTATCCGGACTCCGCCCCGGACGGTGACGACGGATACCGGGACGACGGCTGCGACGGCTACAAGCGTTACGGCGGGCACGAGGACTACCGCGGAACAGCGGGACACGCGGACGACGACGGAGCCCACGCGGGCGGTACGGGCGACCCAGGCGACATGGGCGACGGGCCGTACGCGGGTGGCTCGCCCGGCCGTGGCTCGGGCCGCCGTTCAGGCGGTGGTTCAGGCCACGGTTCCGGCGGTGGCGTCGGCCCACGGGGCGGCCGGGGGCGTGGCCGGCGGCGCGGCTTCGGGGACGCGCCCGGTGAGGACGAAGGCACCCCTCCCTCGTCGAGGGCCGAGCGGGGGGAGTCTTCAGGGGACCCGGCTGAGCGGGCACGGGCGATCTGTCTGCGCCTGCTCACCGGGACCCCGCGCACCCGCAAGCAACTCGCGGACGCCCTGCGCAAGCGGGAGATCCCCGAGGACGTGGCCGAGGAGGTGCTGTCGCGGTTCGAGGAGGTCAGGTTGATCGACGACAGCGCGTTCGCGGACGCCTGGGTGGAGTCCCGGCACCATGGCCGGGGCCTCGCGCGCCGGGCACTCGCCCAGGAACTGCGCACGAAGGGCGTCGACTCGGCGCTGATCGACGAGGCCGTCTCCCAGCTCGACTCCGAACAGGAAGAGGCAACGGCCCGCGAACTCGTGGCCCGCAAACTGCGCGCCACCCGTGGCCTCGACCGCGACAAGCGGCTCCGTCGCCTCGCCGGCATGCTCGCCCGCAAGGGCTACCCCGAGGGCATGGCCCTCCGCGTCGTACGCCAGGCCCTGGAGGAAGAGGGCGAGGACACGGAGTTGCTCGGGGAAGGGGACTTCTGAGGAGAGGGGGACCTACGAGTTCTCGGGGCAGGTGCTCGCTGGGCGGAGGCGGAGCGTGGGCGCCGGGCTCACAACGGCCCGAAGGGCTGTGCACCCGACTCGCCCACGTCCCCGCCGTGGCCTCGTCGTGCCCGAACTCACCGTCGTCGCCGAGGCGTTGACCCCATCCGGTCAGCACGGGCCGTCGTAGCGCCTGCGGCCTCCGGTACGGTTCAGGACCGCACCGGCTCCACCGGCAGTCCCTCGGCCCGCCATGCCTGGAAGCCGCCCACCAGGTCTGTTGCCCGGCGGAGGCCCAGTTGGTGGAGGGAAGCGGCGGCGAGGCTGGAGGCGTAGCCCTCGTTGCAGAACACCACGACGCGCAGGTCGTGGCCGGTGGCTTCGGGGACGCGGTGGCTGCCCTGGGGGTCGAGGCGCCACTCCAGTTCGTTGCGCTCGATGACGAGGGCGCCGGGGATCACTCCGTCCCGCTCGCGCAGGGCCGCGTACCGGATGTCCACCAGCAGCGCCGCACCGGTCCGCACCGCCTCGTGCGCCTCCCGTGCCTCGACGCGCCGGTAGCCCGCGCGTACTCGTTCCAGCAACTCGTCTATGCCGACGGGCCGTTCACTCCCGCCCGCCACCTTTACCGCGCCGTTCGCCGTCGCCGGGGCGCCGTCCACCGGTGCCCTCTCCGTGTCGTTCGCCGTAGCCACGGCGCTGCCCGGCCGTCTCTTCTCCGCGCCGTTGGCCGTCACCACAGCCCCACCCCTCGGGGTCTTGTCCGTGCCGCTCACTGCCAGTCCTCCGGGCGTTCGACCTGCTCCAGGCGGAGGACGTGGCCGGTGCGGCTGTAGCGACGGATGCGTGGCAGGGGCGGGTAGTAGGCGTGTACGGAGATCGCATGCTCGTCGCGGGAGTCGTTGAGGACCTCGTGGACATGGTGGCGGCCGAAGGCACGGCCCTCGCCGGCGGGCAGCCGGCGTACGCGGTCCACGTCATCGGCGAGTTCCAGGGTCTTCCAGCCGTCGGTCGGCAGCCGGGCGGCCAGCGAGTACTCCTTGAGCGCGCCGGAAGCCGTGAGGAACGCGCCGACCGAGTCGGCGTGGTCGTGCCAGCCGGTGCCGGTGCCGGGCGGCCAGCCGATCAGCCACGCCTCGCTGCCACCCGGCCCCTCAAGCCGCACCCAGGTGCGGCCCTCGGGGTCGAGCGGCAGGGAGGCGATCAGCTCGGCGTCTGCGGCCGTACGCCGTACGAAGTCGAGGAGGTCCGCCTGGGTGGGCGCCGAGCCGACGGCAGGGGACACGGGGGCAGGGGAGACAGACACGTACACCGTCCTGAGGAGCGTTCGCGGAACGGGCGCACGACGGCGCCCGGAAGGAAGAGAGATGCGAATTCAGCAGGACGGGCGACACACGCAGCCCGCGTAGCGGACGAGGTCCATGTGGACCCTCCGCCACAGGCGCACACAGGTGTCGGTCATGGTCCGGAGTACAGCATGCGCGTGCACGTCGGTCAACTCACTGTCACCATGTGGACAGAGGGTGACGGGCTTCTGGGTCAGCGTGCGCCGGAGACGGCCTGTGCCTCCTCCTTCGTCGCGCCGCCCACCGTCGCCTCCGCAGCCGCGTACAGATCGGCCGGACGGACCCCGTTCAGCACGGTGACCAGGTGACCGTCGGGGCGTACGAGCAGCACACTGTGCGCCGGCGCACCCGGGTAGCTCTCGGCGACCAGCAGTTCGGCGGGGTACGGCAGCGCCGTCACGGCCGCCGCGAGCCGGGGCATGATCCCGGCGGACATCCAGTGCTTGCGGTCCCACACGCCCGTGCCCGGCGCGATCAGGACGACGAGCAGGGCGCCACGCCCGAACCGGTCGCGCAGTTGGACGAAGGAACCATCCTCCGCGGTGACCCGTACGTCGGTGACCAGCGCGCCGCGCGGGGTGTCGACCGGGATCTCGCCCTCCAGCTGCCGGGGCGCCAGCGGGGAGTCGGCGTACACCTGCGGCGCGCCCAGCGCCCCGCGTCCCAGGTGACCGTCCGTGAGCAGCGCGTCGTGCCCTCGCGCTGCGCCCGGGACGATCTGGCGCAGCCCGCCGGCACCGCGCAGCGCCGGCAGCACCTGGTCGGCGGCGCGCAGCCGGGCGGCGATCACCGCGCGCCGCTCGGCCTGGTAGCTGTCCAGCAAGGCCTCGTGCGGGCCGTGGTGCCAGGCCGCGGCGAGCTTCCAGGCGAGGTTGTCGACGTCCCGGAGGCCCTCGTCCAGCCCCTGGGCGCCGAGCGCGCCGAGCAGATGGGCCGCGTCCCCGGCGAGGAAGACCCGGCCGGCGCGCCACCGGCGGGCCAGGCGGTGGTGCACCATGTGGACACCGGTGTCGAGCAGCTCGTACGCCGGTGTGGCGCGGTCCGTCCAGCCCGCGAGGGTCTCGCGGATCCGGGCCACCAGGGTCTCGGGCGTGACCAGGTCCTTGCCCGGTGGCAGCAGCCAGTCCAGGCGCCACACGCCGTCCGGGAGGGGGCGGGCGGTCACCTCCCCGGCCGAGGGCCCGGACTGCCGCCACGGCGGCATCCGATGGAGCAACGTCCGGCCCTCCCACGGAAGTTCCGCGCGCAGTGCGGCGACCGCGTGCCGCTCCACGGCCGTACGGCCCGGGAAGCGGATGTCCTGGAGTTTGCGCACGGTGGAGCGTGGTCCGTCGCAGCCGACCAGGTAACTGCCACGCCACCAGGTGCCGTTCGAGCCGCGGGTGTGCGCGGTGATGCCGGAACGCTCCTGCTCGATCGCGTCCAGGCGGTTGTCCACAGCCGTCTTGACCAGGGGTTCGTCGGCGAGGGCCGCACGCAGGGCGCCCGTGAGCACATGCTGGGCGATGTGCAGGGGGGCGGCGGGGTCCGACGCGTCGAAGGTGATCTCGCTCGACACCTGCTTGCGCCGCAGGGAGCGCCATCCGGCCGAGCGCACACCGTGCTCGGCGAGCGCCGTCCCGGTCAGCCGCTCCAGCAGGGCGGCCGTGTCCTGGCGCAGCACGACGGTGCGCGCCGGGCGGGGTTCGTCCTTGCCGGGGCCCTCGTCCAGGACGACGCACGGCACCTCCTGGCGGGCCAGCGCCAGGGCGAGCGTGAGCCCGACGGGCCCCGCTCCGACGACGATCACCGGGTCCACGGCGCGGTGCCCCCTGTCCGCGGCGATACCTCGACGGCGGTGGGTGAACAGGAAGGTGAAGCCGGGTGCACGATCACAGAACGTATGCAACCCATTGGCAGAGTTTGCGTCAAGTGACCGGGGGCAGTGGCGATCATGCCACTGCCCCCGGATGGGTCAAGCTGTTTGAGCCGTCGTCAGTTCCCGTGGCCGCCGCCGTGCCCACCGTGCGAACCGCCGGCGAAGCCACCGCTGAGGTCCAGGCCGCCGCCGGCACCCCCGGCGCCGGTCGCCGCCGTACCCGCGATGTCCGCCACGTCCTGGGCTCCGAGCACCGCGCCGGTCGACTTCTTGCCCCGCCGCTGCCGGCGCTCCAGCCAGCTGGCGAACGAGGTCAGGGAGTAGTTGATGATCAGGTAGATCACGGCCACGACGGTGAGAGAGGCGATGATGTTGCCGTAGTAGCCGGCCATGGTGTTGGCCGAGGCCAGCAGTTCGGGGAAGGTGAGGACCGCGCCGCCGAGAGCGGTGTCCTTCACGATGACCACCAGCTGGCTGACGATGGCCGGGAGCATGGCGGTGACCGCCTGCGGCAGCAGGACGAGCCGCATCATCTGGCCTTTGCGCAGGCCGATCGCCAGAGCCGCCTCGGACTGGCCCCTCGGCAGAGTGAGGATGCCCGCGCGGACGATCTCGGCGAGCACCGACGCGTTGTACAGCACCAGACCGGTGACGACCGCGTAGAACGGACGGTCGTCCGAACTGACATCGGTGTACTGAGCGAAGAGCGCGAGCCCGAAGATCATCAGGACCAGGACGGGGATCGCTCGGAAGAACTCGACCACGATCGCGACGGGGACGCGCACCCACACGTGGTCCGAGAGCCGCGCTATACCGAGGACGGCACCCAGCGGAAGCGCGATGACCATCGCCAGCGCAGCCGCTTCGAGGGTGTTCTCCAGACCGGGCCAGATGTACGTCGAGTACGCCTCGGTGCCGCTGAAGAAGGGCTGCCACAGAGACCAGGAAAGCTGCCCCTTGTCGTCGAGGGCTTTGTACACCCACCACACGACGGCCGCGAGGGCGACCAGGGAGAGGGCCGTGTACAGGACGTTGCGCCGCTTGGCGCGCGGGCCCTGGGCGTCGTACAGGACCGAAGTCATCGCTTCACCGCCACCTTCTTGCCCACCCAGCCGAGGATCACGCCGGTCGGCAGGGTCAGGCAGACGAACCCGAAGGCGATGACCGCGGAGATCGCCAGCAGCTGGGCTTCGTTCTCGATCATCTTCTTCATCAGGAAGGCAGCCTCCGCCACGCCGATCGCGGCGGCCACCGTAGTGTTCTTCGTCAACGCGATCAGCACGTTGGTCAGCGGGCCGACGGCCGCGCGGAAGGCCTGCGGCAGTACGACCAGGCCCAGCACCTGGGTGAAGCTCAGACCGATGGCCCGGGCCGCCTCCGCCTGGCCGACCGGCACCGTGTTGATGCCGGAGCGGATCGCCTCGCACACGAAGGCCGACGTGTAGACGACCAGACCGAGCACGGCCAGCCGGAAGTTGATCGTGTCGAAGCCGTGCGCACCGAGGCTGATGCCCAGCGTCTGGTTGAGGCCGAGCGAGGAGAACAGGATGATCACCGTGAGCGGGATGTTCCGCACGATGTTCACGTAGGCGGCGCCGAAACCGCGCATGAGCGGTACCGGGCCCACCCGCATGGCGGCCAGCAGGGTGCCCCAGACCAGGGAGCCCACGGCCGACAGCAGCGTGAGCTGCACCGTCGTCCAGAAGGCGCCCAGTACGTCGTACTTGTCAAGAAAGTCGAACACGATCTCCCGCGCTTCCGCGTGTAGGGATGCCCCGGTGCGCCACCGCCGTCAGGAGCGGCGCACCGGCCGGGCGTTGCCTCAGCTCTTGATGTCGCCGATCTTCGGGGCGGGCTCGTTCTTGTAGTCGGCCGGGCCGAAGTTCTTCTTCACGGCCGCCTCCCAGGAACCGTCGGAGACCATGTCCTCAAGAGCCTTGTTGATCTTGGCCTTGAGAGCGCTGCCCTTCTTGACGCCGATGCCGTAGTTCTCGTTCGTCATCTTGAAGCCGCCCAGCTTGAACTTGCCCTTGAACTGGGCCTGGGAGGCGTAACCGGCGAGGATCGAGTCGTCGGTGGTGAGGGCCTCGATGGCGCCGCTCTGCAGGCCCGACATGCAGGCCGAGTAGGTCGGGTACGTCTGGAGGTTCGCCTTGGGAGCCAGCTTGGCCTTGAGGTTCTGCGCCGAGGTCGAGCCGGCCACCGAACACAGGTTCTTGCCGTTCAGGTCCGCAGGCGCCTTGATCTTCGTGTCGTCCGCCCGCAGCAGCACGTCCTGGTGGGCCAGCAGGTACGGACCGGCGAAGTCGACCTTCTGCTCGCGCTTCGGGGTGATCGAGTAGGTGGCGGCGATGAAGTCGACGTCACCACGCTGCAGCATGGTCTCGCGGTCGGCGCTCTTCGACTCCTTCCACTCGATCTGGTCGGCGCTGTAGCCGAGCTTCTTGGCGACATAGGTGGCCACGTCGACGTCGAAGCCCGAGTAGCCCTGCGGGGTCTTCTGGCCGAGGCCGGGCTGGTCGAACTTGATGCCGATGGCGATCGTCTTGCCGCCACCGGAGGAACCGCTGCCGTTCTTCTTGCCGCCGCCGCAGGCGGTGACGGACACGGCGAGGGCGACCACGACGGCCGAGGCGGCGGTGACCTTGCGGAGCTTCATGGTGAACATTCCTTTGGGTGGTGAGAAACGAGGTCCGTGGCGGGACGGCTGATCGAGCCCGTAGCAGGACTGGCGATCCTGGCCGCCCACGCGCCGCACCGTCAGTGGTGCAGGATCTTGGACAGGAAGTCCTTGGCCCGGTCGCTGCGCGGGTTGCTGAAGAACTGGTCGGGCGCGGCCTCTTCGACGATCCGGCCGTCGGCCATGAAGACGACCCGGTTGGCGGCCGATCGTGCGAAACCCATCTCATGGGTGACGACGACCATCGTCATGCCCTCACGGGCGAGCTGCTGCATGACCTCGAGGACCTCGTTGATCATCTCGGGGTCGAGGGCGGAGGTCGGCTCGTCGAAGAGCATGACCTTCGGGCCCATCGCCAGTGCCCGCGCGATGGCGACGCGCTGCTGCTGGCCGCCGGACAGCTGGGCGGGGTACTTGTCGGCCTGGGTGCCCACGCCGACCCGGTCGAGCAGGGACCGGGCCTTCTCCTCGGCCTGCGTCTTCTCCGCCTTGCGAACCTTGAGCTGCCCCAGCATCACGTTCTCGAGCACGGTCTTGTGCGCGAACAGGTTGAAGGACTGGAAGACCATCCCGACGTCCGCCCGCAGGCGGGCCAGCTCCTTGCCCTCCTGGGGCAGCGGCATTCCGTCGATCGTGATCGTGCCCGAGTCGATCGTCTCCAGGCGGTTGATGGTGCGGCACAGGGTCGACTTTCCGGACCCGGAGGGCCCGATGACCACGACGACCTCGCCGCGGGCGATCGTCAGGTCGATGTCCTGGAGAACGTGCAACGCGCCGAAGTGCTTGTTGACGCTCTTCAGGACGACCAGTTCGTCGGACGCGGCCTCGTCTTCCTTGGCCACCGATACATTGGTCATCGCTCTCAGGCTCCGTCCTCCTCGGTTTCGGAGGACAGTAATGAGCGGCTGTGACCTGCGTCATCACATCTGAGGGAGATCTGAGCATCACGATCCGATAGCGATCGGACACGTGTCGTAGCACTTGCCGTGCCTGTGCGTATCGGCCGGATAACGGAAGCGGCGGGCAACCGGAACGCACTTGACGTCGTCCTTGTCCATCGGCGTGACTGCCATGGTGCACGCGCGCGTCCGAGCCGCACGACGCGCGAGAACCAAGACCGTACGACCGCTGAACCGGAGGGGGCCGGGATGAGACTGCTGCTCGTCGAGGACGACAACCACGTCGCCGCGGCTCTGTCCGCCGTACTCGCCCGGCACGGATTCGAGGTCACACACGCGCGTAGCGGCGAGGAGGCCCTCCAGGCCCTCGTCCCCGAGGGCGCCGGATTCGGCGTCGTCCTCCTCGACCTCGGCCTGCCCGACCAGGACGGATACGAGGTCTGCGGCAAGATCCGCAAACGCACCAGCACCCCGGTCATCATGGTCACCGCCCGCTCCGACGTCCGCTCCCGCATCCACGGGCTCAACCTCGGCGCCGACGACTACGTGGTGAAGCCGTACGACACCGGGGAACTGCTCGCCCGTATACACGCCGTCAGCCGGCGCACCGCCCACGAGGACACGGGGCCCGGTGGTGACAGCTCCCTGCTGCTCGGCCCCGTGCGCATCGAACTGCCCACACGGCAGGTCACCGTGGATGGTTCGATAATCCAACTGACCCGCAAGGAGTTCGATCTGCTCGCCCTGCTCGCGCAGCGCCCCGGTGTGGTCTTCCGGCGGGAACAGATCATCAGCGAGGTCTGGCGCACCAGTTGGGAGGGGACCGGCCGCACCCTGGAGGTGCATGTCGCCTCCCTGCGCGCCAAACTGCGCATGCCCGCGCTGATCGAGACCGTACGCGGCGTCGGCTACCGCCTCGTCGCCCCGGCCGTCTAGCGGGGACGGGTGCGCGCACGTCTGCTGCCGCTGCTCATCGTCCTGATGGCGGCCGTCCTCCTCGCACTCGGGATCCCGCTCGCCGTCAGCCTGGCCGCCGCCCAGCAGCAGAAGGTCGTCGTCGACCGCATCGACGACACGGCCCGCTTCGCGGCGCTCGCCCAGTTCGTCACCGACGGGCCCAGCGGGTCCCGCCGCACCAGCACCGACGAGCGCCTGGAGGCCCTGCGCAGCGAACTGGACAGCTACTACGGGGTCTACGGCATCCGCGCGGGCGTCTTCTACCGCAACGACTCCGCGATGGCCAATGCGCCCGGCGACTGGGTCGTACCGCAGACGGGGGAGGTGCGGGACGCCTTCGAGGAGGCACTGCTCAGCCGGCGCAGCCACGACCCGAAACAGGTGTGGCCCTGGCAGCGCAGCCGGCTGATCGTCGCTTCGCCGGTGATCCGGGACGGGGACGTCGTGGCGGTCGTGGTCACCGACTCGCCCACCGGGCAGATGCGTTCACGGACCCTGCGCGGCTGGCTGCTGATCGGGGCCGGGGAGATCGCGGCGATGCTGCTGGCCGTCGGCGCGGCGCTGCGGCTGACCGGCTGGGTGCTCAGACCGGTACGGGTCCTGGACGCCACCACGCACGACATCGCCACCGGACGCCTGAAGTCCCGCGTCGCGGCCGCCGGCGGGCCGCCGGAACTCAGACGGCTGGCCCGGTCGTTCAACGAGATGGCGGACAACGTCGAGGACGTGCTGGAGCAGCAGCGCGCCTTCGTCGCGGACGCCTCGCACCAGCTGCGCAACCCGCTCTCGGCGCTGCTGCTGCGCATCGAACTGCTCGCCCTCGAACTCCCGGAGGACAATGAGGAGATCGCCTCGGTCCGCACCGAGGGCAAGCGCCTCGCGCAGGTTCTGGACGACCTGCTCGACCTGGCGCTGGCCGAGCACGCCGAGGCGGACCTGAGCCTGACCGACATCGGCGCGCTCGCCGGGGAGCGGGTCGCCGCCTGGTCTCCGGCCGCCGAGGCCAAGGGCGTCCGGCTGACCGGGGACTGCCCGCCCATGACCGCCTGGGCGGACCCGATCACCCTGTCCAGCGCCCTGGACGCGCTGATCGACAACGCCGTGAAGTTCACCCCCGAGGGCGGCACGGTGGCGGTCACCGTGGCCGTCGACGGCGACACCTCCGCCGTCGTCGTCACCGACACCGGACCAGGCCTCACCGACGAGGAACTAGCGCGCGTGGGCGACCGCTTCTGGCGCAGCGGCCGCCACCAGAACATCAAGGGCTCCGGCCTCGGCCTGTCCATCGTCCGTGCACTGCTCACGGCAGGCGGCGGCTCGATCACCTACGCCCACCATGAGCCGGGTGGCTTGCGGGTGACGGTGACGGTGCCCCGGCAGGGGGAGCGCTGAGGCCCGGTTCCATGGGCTGCGAGCCATGGGCTATGAGCCATGGGCTCTCGTCCGCCCCGCTACGGCTTCATCGAGCGGTAGTAGCGGCGGGCGCCCTCCTGAAGCGGGAGGGGGTCGGTGTAGATGGCGGTGCGCAGGTCGACGAGCTGGGCGGAGTGGACGTGGGCGCCGATGCCGTCGCGGCTCTTGATGACCGTGCGGGTCACCCATTCGGTCAGCCGGGGGTCCACGTCCGTACGGGTCATCAGGAGGTTGGACACGGCGATGGTCGGGACCTCGCTGCCCTGCTGTACGGCCGGGTAGGCCGACTCGGGGATGTTGGTGGCCCGGTAGTAGCGCGCCTCCTGGCCCTCGCTGTGCAGCTTGCTGACGAGGTCGCTCTCGATCGGCACGAACTTGAAGGCGGACTTCTTCGCCAGCGTGAGCAGTCCCCTGGTGGGCAGGCCGCCCGACCAGAAGAAGGCGTCGATCTTGTGCTGCGCCAGCCGGTCGGGCCCGGTGTCGATGCCGTCCGCGACCGCGGTGATGTCCTTGCGCGGGTCGATGCCGGCGGCCTTGAGCACCCGGTCGGCGATCAGCCGCACCCCGGAGTGGGGCAACCCGGTCGCCACCCGCTTGTGCCGCAGGTCCGCGATGCTCCGGATGTCCGAGTCGCTGCGCACGACGAGATGCACGTAGTCGTCGTAGAGCCGGGCCACCCCGCGCAGCCGCTCGGCGCCGCTGCCGTGCGCCAGTTCGTACGCCTCCACCGCGTCCGCCGCCGCGATGGTGAAGTCGGCCTTGCCGGTCGCCACCCGCTGCACGTTCTCCTGCGAACCGGCACTGTTGAGGAGCTTCACCTTCAAGTCGGGCATGTCCTTGGCGAACTCGGCGCGCAGCCGCTCGCCGTACTCCTGGTACACCCCTCGGGGAGTGCCCGTACTGAAGACGATCGTCCCGCTCGGCGGCTTCTCGCCCAGCGGCAGCAGCCACCACAGCAGCAGCCCGAGCACCACGGCACCGGCGGCCGCGGTTGGCAACGCCCGGCGTCTGCTGATCCGGGGGAACACCTTGGACATGCGGCGATCCTGCCAGGCCGGGCGCGGCGCTGACCAGGGCGGGGGTCCCTCCGGGACGGAGAAGCGGACCGCGGGCGCTGTCAGTGGGCGCCGTTAGAGTCGACGCATGAGCACTTCACCCGCCCACCTCGTCCGAGAGTTCCACCGCGCCTTCGGCCTCGACGCCCGCAGTACGCCGACGGAGGTGGCCCCCGAACTGGCCGCGCATCGTGGGGAACTGCTCGCCGAGGAGGCCGCGGAGGTCGCCGAGGTCGCGGTCGACGGCCCGCTGGACAAGCTCGCGCACGAACTGGCGGACGTGGTCTACGTGGCGTACGGCACGGCGCTGGTCCACGGCATCGACCTCGATCAGGTGATCGCCGAGATCCACCGGGCCAACATGAGCAAGCTCGGCCCGGACGGGCAGGTCGCCCGCCGGGCCGACGGCAAGGTCCTGAAGGGGGAGCACTACCGCGCACCGGATGTGTCGTCCGTGCTGCGCGGCCAGGGCTGGATACCGGCGGCGGCCCAGCGCGCTGCCTCGGAGCCGAGCGCCTAGGCGCGCTGCGGTTGGAGCCCGCGCTGCCTCGGAGCCGGGTGCCTGTCCGGCGTGCCTAGCCTGCCAGGAGGGTGCCGCCCGCGAGTTTCCACTCGCGGTTCAGGGTGCCGAGCGGGATGCTCCGCTGGACGATCGGTGTGCCGAAGACGGACAGCTGGAGCCGCAGGGTCCCGGACAGGTCGACCCCGCCGTACACACCCCAGGCGCCCCCGGTCTTCGCCTCGGCGGCCTTGCTCTTCGCCCCGGCGTCGGAGGAGGCGGTGACCGTGCCGGAGGCCTCGCCGCGCAGATACGGAGCCAGGTCGGCGCTGACGCCCACGGTGCCGTAGAGGCCGACCGAGGCCTCGGCGCCGAGCGCCGTCTTGAGGTTCCCGGCAGCGGCGACAGAGGCGCGCACGGGTGTGCTGGTCATGTTTGCGGAGCTGACCGGGGTCCAGCCCTTCGTCAGGCCGAAGGTGCCGCCCGCCTTGAAGCCGCCCTTCAGGTGCTGCTCGACATCGACGGTGACCCGCCCGTCGCCGCTGATCTGGACATAGGCGGTCAGGTCGAGGTTGACGACGACGGGGACGGGGCCGACCTGCAGGACGGGGTCGGCGTGCAGTTTGGCGAACGGGATCCGCAGCGGTGTGCCGGTGGCCGCGGCGGCCCGGCCCTCGACCGCCCAGCCGGAGGTCCAGTCACCGGACACACCGAGGTAGGCGGAGCCGGGCGGCGCGTCGCTGCCGGTGCCGCCGTAGGCGAAGTCGACCCGCGGGGCGACCTGGACGAACCCGTGCACCGACGCGGAGGCCGAGGCCGGGGAGCCCTGGGCCGTCGGGATACCGGCGCTCATATCGAGCCGCAGGCTGCCGAGCGGCACCGTCGCACCCTTCGGGCCCGCGTGCACGTCACCGGCCTTCGCCCAGGACACCTTCACATCGGGCAGCAGCTTGTCGACGGCGAAGGACGACGGGTCGACCGGCACGGCGCCCTTCGCCGTGTCGTCGCCGAGCAGCGCGTTGAGCGTGGCCGGTTCCGTCTGCACCGCGGTGCCGCCGTCCGTCTCGCCGATCACCTTGGTGACCTTGGCGAGCAGCCCGTGCGGAGCCCCGGGCGCGGGAGCGCTGGCGATCACATCGCCGACGGCGGCGCGGTGCGGGGTGCCGGTGGGGGTGGGGGAGGGGGAGTGAGGGGTCGTCGGGGAGGCGGAGGAACTCCCTTGGCGGGCGGGCTTGTCGGAGAGGACGGCCCGCCGGGTGTGGCTGTCGTACGCGCTGACGGCGAGAGCCGTGCGGTGTGCCCGCTGCCCGGAACCGGCCGGTCCCGCCGTCGCGGTCGAGGTGCCGGCGGGAGCGGCGGCGACGGCGAGCGAGTGGTCCGTGTCGTCGGCGGGCCGGTCGGCGACCTCGACGTGCCGGCCGTGCCCGGCGCTCGCCGGCGGTTCGGCGTGCGGTGCGGACGAGGAACAGGCCGCGGCGAGGAAGAGGGAGGCAACGGCGAAGGCGGGCAGCAGGGCACGTCTGTGCCGCATGCGTCTGTGCATGGTCGGTCCCGTGTGAGGTGGGGGGTGGCAGAGAGGTACCGGGCGCACGGGCTACTTGAAGGTAGTACCGGCCGGTAACTCGATGTGATCCATGAGCATGCCACGCCCCCGTGCATGGTTCCCTCACAATCCGGCCACATCTCAACGTGAGCTGCGCCACGCCGAGTTCAGGTCGGCGTGAGGCTGAAACTGCCTGTGCGGGACGGGTGTTGAGGGCCGGCCGTCGCCTGGGTGGGGGCGACGGCCGGCGCACGGGAAAAGAGGAGGGGACCGGAGAAGGGAGGAGCCGTTGTCCCGCTGCGGGCTCAGCGACCGGCAAGGCCGGTGCCGCCGAGGCGGGCCAGCAGAGTCGACAGCAGCCCGGTGTCCCCGGCGTTCCACGCCGGTGCGGCGAAGACCTCGGCGGCGGTCTCCTCGGCCGTGGCGCGCATCTCCTTGAGCCGCTGTCTGCCCGTCGCGGTCAGGGACGCGTACGCCACGCGGGCGTCCCGGGCATCCGCTTCACGGGTCACCAGCCCGATCCGCTCCAGCGGAGCCAGCCCGCGGGTGACCCCGGACGCCGTCAGGCTCAGTACCTCGGCGAGGTCCACCCGGCGCATCCGGCCGCCGGGCGCCTCACCCAGCCGGAGCAGCAGGGTGAAGTCGGCGAGGCTGACGCCGTGCAGACCGCTCAGCCGGGAGTCGAAGCGTCGTACGAGCGCGGCCTGGGCCCGTACCAGCCGCAGTGCCGCGTCCAGGGTGTCACTCATCGCCGCCGCTCACTCCTGCCCTGGCGCGTAGCACGTGGTCATTCATTGCTTTCTCCTTGAGTGCTCAAGTTCATGGGCTGTCGGAACGCCTCGCTTCATGAGCCGATGGAGCGTGCCGCGCGTCGCTGCCGCTTGCCCAGCGGCGCCCGGGAGAGGTCCTCGGCGGTGGAGCGGAGGTTCTTGAAGCCGTAGCCGCGCTCGGCGAGCCAGGCCTGTGCCGCCGCTTCGGCCCGCTCGGTCGCCTCCAGGATGTCCTCCTCTTCCTCACCGGTGTCGGAGAAACGGAACACGAAGGCCGGCCGGGCGGCGATGTCGTAGGTGAGGGTGCCCTCGGGCGTGAACGCGGAGCGCAGCACGTCGTGTTCGGCGGCCTCGGCCAGCAGCGCGGCCCGCTGGGCGTCGGTGAGGCCGTCGAAGGCGCCGCGGACGGTGATACGGAAAGTGCGAGTACTCATTGCGCGACCATAGGCGCGGTGGAGCCGGCGTCTCCAGCGGGTTTCTCCCGACGGGCGCCTACGCTTGAACCATGACCAACGGCAGCGACCGGTGCCCCACCGTGGACCTGCGCGGCTGGCCGACCGACTGCTCGGGCCCGTACGGGAGGGCGGTGGCGTTCCATGCGGTACGTGACGGTGAGTGCGCTGAGTCATCCCGGGCTGCTCCGTGAACGGAACGAGGACAGCCTCGTGGTCGGGCCGTGGACGCTGTGCGCCACGGTCACGGAGAGTCCGCAGACCCTGGTCTTCCCGCTCGGCACGCCCCTGGTCGTGGCCGTCGCCGACGGGCTCGGCGGGCATCCCGGCGGCGAGGTGGCCAGCGCCCTGGTGGCCCGCCGGGTCGCGTCCCTCGGGCCCGTCCTGAGCAGCGAGGACGCTGTCCGCGACGCCTTGAGCGCTTGCAACCGCGCCGTGTACGAGGCCGCCGGCGGCGACGCGGGAGGTGAGCTCGCGGCCATGGGGACGACGATTGCCGGCATCGTCGTACAAGCCGGTTCCCTGTTGGTGTTCAACGTGGGCGACAGCCGGGTCTTCGCGGCCTCCCCCGACGGGCTGCGCCAGGTGAGCGTCGACGACAGTCCTCCGCTAGAACCCGGGCGCCGTACCACGTCCATCGTCACCCAGTGCCTCGGCGGCAGCCGCTCGTACCGCGCCGTCCGCCCTCATGTGACCGCCGAGCCCCTGTCGCCCGGCGACCGCTATCTCATCTGCACCGACGGTCTGACCGACCCCGTGCCGCAGGATGAACTCGACGAGCTGATACGGGAGAACGACGACGGACGTGTGGCCTTCGAGCTGTGGAAGGCCGCGATCGCGGCGGGCGGCCCCGACAACATCACGCTGGCGGTCGTACGCGTCGCGGACGCATAGGTGCCGACGGTAGTGAGGCGGAACTCCGCCTCATTGCCCCTCACTCCGCCTCGTCCGGCGGGAACTCGTCCGGCGGAAAGCCGTATCGCCCCTGCAGCCGGACGAAGCAGGCCGGGGTCAGCACCCGCAGCCGTACCAGCGCCGACGCGGTGCGCTCGAAGCACACCACCTGCTCATGCCCGCCCGGCCCGATCGGCTGCACCAGGCGGCCGCCCGGCCTCACCTGGGCGACCAGCGGCGGGGGCACCTCCGGGAACGCGGCCGACACGAGAACGGCGTCGTACGGAGCACGGTCCGGCACGCCGCCGCTGCCGTCGCCGACCCGCAGCTCCACGTTCCGCACGCCCTGACGCGCGAGGTTCACCCGTGCCTGGCGGGCTATGTCCGGCCGTATCTCGATGCTGACCACGTCCGCGGCCAGCCCGGCGAGCAGCGCCGTCTGGAAACCGAGACCCGTACCGACCTCCAGAACGTGCTCGGATCCGGCCAGACCCAGGCCCTCGATCATCATGGCGGACAGCGAAGGCTGCGTGGTGACCTGCCCCTGCCCGATCGCGACGGCCACGTCCCGGTACGCGGCAGCCGCCTGACCTGCCGGGACGAATCCCGCCCGGGGCGTCGTCCGCACGGCCGAGAGCAGCCGTGCGTCCCGGACCCCGGCGGCCATGAGCGCCCGCACGAGATCATCCGGTTCACCGGGTACGACGTTCACGGCACGGGCCGTTCGGTCTCATGACCGCCTACCGTGGAGACATGCCCGAGATCGTCGTCTACGAAGTCGACAAGCCGGTGGCGAGGCGTTCCTCCCCGGGACCGCCGGGTGGGGCGGAACAGCGCGTCCGCAAGGTGCACGCTGCCCCCGCGGCACCGGGGTCGCGCACCACCGCGGGACCGCGGACCCTCTGCGGCAAGGACACGTTCGCCATGGAGACGGCCCGCTGGAAGCCCTCCGAGGATCCCGGAGCGCCCTGGTACCCCGCCGAGTACGCCTCCGTGGTCTGCCCGGACTGCGACGCCGTGCTCGAGGTCTGAGCGGTGTACCGACTGCTCGGCGGTGTTGCTCCCGCGGTGCGCCGAGCCTGCGGTGTCTCTGCCGCTCAGCCCCGCTCCACGTACTCCTTGAAGTGCTCCAGATCGCTGCGGACGAGCCGTTCGATGGCGTTCGTCTGGGCGAATCCCTTCGGCCCGCCGAAGGTGTCGCGGACCGTGCTCGGGTCGTACTCCAGCCGTGCCTGGATCCGGGTGCGGTTCTGGTCGATCGGCTGGACCGAGAAGGAACCCGTCAGCTCGGGGGCGCTCGTGGTGAGCCACTCCATCACGCGCTCGCCAACGCGCTCGCCGCGGTCGCTGACCTCGGCCTCGACCTCCGTGGCCCGGCCACCCGCCTCGACGTCCAGATGCGCTCGGCCCCCCGCCTCCGTACGCGCGCCCCGCACTCCCTCCACGAAGCTCGGATAGTTCTCCACTCGGTGCAGCGTCTCCCAGGCCTTGTCGACCGGAACCCCGACGTCGACGTGTAGCTCAAGGGTGCTCATGGCTCACCTCCACGTGCGGCTCATGGTGCATGCCCTTCCACTTCCAGTGTGCGCCCGGTGGGAGGGGAGACGAGCCGAGCGGAACGAGGACAGCCTCGTGACCGGACCGTGGTCGCTGCGCGCCTCGGCGACGTGCCGCTTCTACGGCGGCACGGACGGAGTACCGGAGTACTGGCACCGTAATCTGCGTGCAGCTGGGGTCGGCGTACGGGCGGAGGAGTTCACTTGTTACGACTTCAAGCAGTGAGTAAGCGATATGGCCGTGGCGACTGGATTCTGCGTGACGTCGACGTGGAGGTCCCGGCGGGAGAGGTCGTGGCATTCACAGGCGGGAACGGTTCCGGGAAGTCGACGCTGTTGCGGATCGCGGTGGGACTGTCCCGGCCGACCCGCGGCCGGGTGGCCACGCGGCCACCGGTCGTGGGCTACGTGCCCGACCGCTTCTCCCCCAACGAACGCATGTCGGCGGTGGACTACTTGGCCCATGTGGGACGCGTGCGCGGGCTGACCACCTCGGACGCCTCGTCGCGGGCGGACAGGCTGCTGGACAGGCTGGCGCTGGTGGGCGGCAAGCAGGCCCCGCTGCGGAGCCTGTCCAAGGGCAACGCCCAGAAGGTCGCGGTGGCCCAGGCCCTGTTGGTGGATCCCGGGCTGCTCGTCCTCGACGAGCCGTGGTCGGGGCTGGACGCCGACGCCCACGGCGTCCTGGCCGAGATCATGACCGAGGTCGCCGGCGCCGGAGGAACGGTGATCTTCACCGACCACCGCGAGTCGGTGACACGGGCCCGTGCCACCCGGACCTACAGCGTCAGCAAGGGCCGGGTCTCGCTGCGCGCGCCGGAGTCCCGGCCGGACGGGCACCGGCCCTCCTCCGACGTCGTCCTGACCGGGTACCCGGGCGACCGCGTGCCTCAGGACCTCGTCTGGGAGGAGCTGGACGGCGTGCTGGCGGTGAGCCGCACGGACTCGGGGGTCCGGGTGAGAGTGGCTCGCGAGACCGCCGACGCCCTGCTGTTCACCGCACTGCGGCACGGCTGGTCCGTGGAACGGGTGGAAGGGCCGGCAGTGGACCTCTTCGCGCGGGACGCCGCCACGAACGGAGGCGTGCAGTGATCGCCCTCATCCGCTACACGTTCGCCACCGTGCTGCACAGCCAGCGCTACGTAGCCCCGTTGCTTCTGTTCATGGGCCTGCTGGGCGTGCTGACTGTGAACGGCAGCGGCCCCCTGCCGCCTGCCTACGCGTCCTCGGGCGGTGCGCTGTTCGTCTGCTCGACCTGGCTGACCGTCGCGCTGATGAGCCTGGACGAACCGACACAGCGGGCGATCGTCGTCGTCGCGTCCGGCGGCCGGTCGCTCAAGGTCCTGCTCGCGGCGATCGGCACGGCTCTGCTGAGCTGTCTGGTGCTGATGGTCTTCGGCTTGCTCTTCCCGCTGTGGATGGGGCGCTACACCGTCACCACGGACGATCTTCTGCTGGGAGTCGAGGCCCAGCTCACCTGCGCGTTCGTGGGGGTCGCCATCGGCGTGCTGTGCTCGCGGCTGGTCTTCGGACGACAGGGATACGCGGTGGTGTGCGCCGTCGCGCTGGTGATGGCAGCCCTCTTCGCCAAGGGCATGCCCCCGGTCAATCGGCTGTTCACCCTGATGTCGACGACGCCCGACGCGACGAAGCTGCTGGCTCCCACGGGCGGCATGCTGGCGATCGCGGCCGTGATCCTGGTCGCGTTCACGGCACTCACCCAGTTCGTCGCCGCACGGCGAGAGTGACCCGGGACAGGGCTCTCCCGACAGCGCCTACCCTTGACGCATGACCAGCAGCATCGACCGGAGCCAGCCCGTGGACGTCAAGCGAACCTATGAGGTGCGCACCTATGGGTGCCAGATGAACGTCCACGATTCCGAGCGCCTGGCCGGGCTGCTCGAAGAGGCCGGGTACGAGCGGGCGCCCGAGGGGGCGGACGGGGACGCCGATGTGGTCGTGTTCAACACCTGCGCCGTGCGGGAGAACGCCGACAACCGGCTGTACGGCAACCTCGGCCGGCTCGCGCCGAGGAAGGCCTCGCGGCCCGGCATGCAGATCGCGGTCGGCGGCTGTCTCGCGCAGAAGGACCGCGACACCATCGTGAAGAAGGCGCCCTGGGTGGACGTCGTCTTCGGCACGCACAACATCGGCAAGCTGCCGGTCCTGCTGGAGCGCGCCCGCGTGCAGGAGGAGGCGCAGGTCGAGATCGCCGAGTCGCTGGAGGCGTTCCCCTCCACGCTGCCGACCCGGCGCGAGAGCGCCTACGCGGCCTGGGTGTCGATCTCCGTCGGCTGCAACAACACCTGCACCTTCTGCATCGTCCCGGCCCTGCGCGGCAAGGAGAAGGACCGCCGGCCCGGCGACATCCTCGCCGAGGTAGAGGCGCTGGTCGCAGAGGGCGTCTCCGAGATCACCCTGCTCGGGCAGAACGTCAACGCCTACGGCTCCGACATCGGCGACCGTGAGGCCTTCAGCAAGCTGCTGCGCGCCTGCGGGAACATCGAGGGCCTGGAGCGGGTGCGGTTCACGTCCCCGCACCCCCGTGACTTCACCGACGACGTCATCGCCGCCATGGCCGAGACCCCGAACGTGATGCCCCAGCTGCACATGCCGCTGCAGTCCGGTTCGGACACGGTCCTGAAGTCGATGCGCCGGTCGTACCGGCAGGAGCGCTACCTCGGGATCATCGAGAAGGTCCGGGCCGCCATCCCGCACGCCGCGATCACCACCGACATCATCGTGGGTTTCCCGGGAGAGACGGAAGCGGACTTCGAGCAGACCCTGCACGTCGTCCGCGAGGCGCGCTTCGCGCAGGCCTTCACCTTCCAGTACTCCAAGCGCCCGGGCACCCCGGCCGCGACCATGGAGAACCAGATCCCCAAGGAGGTCGTCCAGGCGCGCTACGAGCGGCTCGTCGCCCTCCAGGAGGAGATCTCCTGGGAGGAGAACAAGAAGCAGGTCGGCCGCACGCTGGAGCTGATGGTCGCCGAGGGCGAGGGCCGCAAGGACGGCGCCACGCACCGGCTCTCCGGCCGTGCCCCCGACAACCGGCTCGTCCACTTCACCAAGCCGGAGCAGGAGGTCCGCCCCGGTGACGTGGTCACCGTCGAGGTGACCTACGCCGCCCCGCACCACCTCCTCGCCGAGGGCCCCGTTCTCGACGTGCGCCGCACGCGCGCGGGGGACGCCTGGGAGAAGCGCACCGCCGCCGAGTCCGCCAAGCCCGCGGGTGTGCTGCTGGGCCTGCCGAAGATCGGCGTCCCGGAGCCGCTGCCGGCCGCGGCGACCGGCTGCGGCTGCGACTGACGGCGCGCAACGTGCCCGACGCCATCGGGAACCGAGTCGGGCGTCGTACGGCGTTACCCTGCCGATCATGCTTGTCTCAGCCGCTGTCTGCCCCTGCCCTCCGCTGCTCGTGCCCGAGGTCGCCGCGGGCGCCGCGCCCGAAATGGACGCCGCGCGCGCGGCATGCTCGGACGCCGTCGGCGTGCTCGCGGCCGCCCGCCCGGACCTCCTGGTCGTAGTCGGGCCCGCCGAGCAGAGCGGGCGTGGATCGTTTCCGCAGGGCGCCCGGGGATCCTTCCGCGGGTTCGGGGTCGACCTCGACGTACGGCTCGGGCCCGCGACGGACGCCCCGGGCGAGCGTGAGCTGCCGCCCTCGCTCGCCGTGGGTGCGTGGCTGCTGGAGCGCACCGGCTGGGCGGATGCCCCGATCGAGGGACTCGGGATCGGGGAAGCGCTCGCGCCCGAGCGGTGCGGCGAAGTCGGACGGGAGATCGGCGCGCGGGCCGGGCGGGTGGCGCTGCTGGTGCTGGGAGACGCCAGCGCGTGCCGCACGGTCAAGGCGCCGGGCTACCTGGACGAGCGGGCGGCACCCTTCGACGCGGAGGTCGCACGGGCGCTGGGCGCGGCGGACCTGCCGGCCATCCGTGCGCTGGACCCCGGGCTGGCCCGCGAACTGAAGGCCTCCGGCCGGGCGCCCTGGCAGGTCCTGGCCGGCGCCGCCGAGAACACGGCCCTCAGCGGCTCACTGCTGTTCGAGGCCGCGCCGTACGGCGTGGGATACGTGGTGGCCGCCTGGTCGTAGCGGGGTGCGTGGCCACGGTCTCCACGGCCGCGCAGGCGCACGCGCATACGGCGGACGACCGGGAGCCGGTGTGTTGTACGACCGTCCCCGCGACCGTCCGCCGATCCGCATGCCGTTGAGGAGATTCAGGAAGCCGGTGGCGGGCCCTCCGGCCTGGTGGGGGCCGTCGGGTCGCCGGTGGCGGTGTCCGGGCCGGGACCTTCCTTGTGCGCAAGGCGGTCCATCGCCTCCTTGGCCTTTCCGGTCCCCGCATGGATCTTGTCGCTGTACTTGCCCTTGGTCCGCTCGTCCACGGCCTTCGCGGCCTTGTCGATGCCGTGCTGGACCTTGTCCCCGTGCTGCCGCGCGAGGTCCGACACCTTGTCCTTGGCCGGGCCGAGCTTGGCCTTCATGTTGTCCAACAGACCCATGGTCCACCTTCCCTCACGGGGCAGTTACCTGCGGGCGCCCTCGCCGGCCTCGTTGTCGGCGGCCTCCTCGGCGGACTGCTGCTTGGGGATGCCGGAGCCCTCGGACGCGTCGTCTGTGCCGGCGTCCGACGATACCGGCACGTCCTCGCTCCCGTCCCCGGCCGAACCCTTCGCCTCCGCCGACCCGGTCGCCTTCGCCTCCGCCGGCTCCGCTTCCGCCGCCTCGGCCGCTTCCGGCTCCGCGCCGGCCTGCGCCTCGGCGGCCGACGCCTCCGGAGTCGGCTTCGACTTACGGAGGAGCCGTGCAAAAACGCCCATATCCACTCCATACGGTACTCGTGCGGGCGAATTCCCGCGTTACCCGGTGCGTACGGTTGCGCCGCCCGGGTCACCGCCTCCAATCTGCAGGAGGGCGGCATCTCGCCTCGGGCAACGACCCGGGACCCCACCCGTCACGTAACTCGTTCGAGGCATGGCCTGGAGGTTTGCGAGACTGGTGCGGTGAGCAGTGCACCCTCCACCCCCCGTGTCATCGCCGTCGTCGGACCCACCGCGGCCGGAAAGTCCGATCTCGGCGTCTTCCTGGCCCAGCAGCTCGGTGGGGAGGTCGTCAACGCCGACTCCATGCAGCTGTACCGAGGGATGGACATCGGCACCGCGAAGCTGACGCCCGAGGAGCGCGGCGGCATACCGCACCACCTGCTCGACATCTGGGACGTGACGGTCACCGCCTCGGTCGCCGAGTACCAGAGACTGGCCCGCGCCCGGATCGACGCCCTGCTCGCCGAGGGCCGCTGGCCCATCCTGGTCGGCGGCTCCGGCCTGTACGTCCGCGGGGCCGTCGACAACCTGGAGTTCCCCGGCACCGACCCCGAGGTCCGGGCCCGCCTGGAAGAGGAGCTGGCCCTGCGCGGCTCGGGCGCGCTGCACGCCCGGCTGGCCGCCGCCGACCCCGAGGCCGCCCGCGCGATCCTGCCGAGCAACGGCCGCCGTATCGTCCGGGCGCTCGAAGTGATCGAGATCACCGGCCGGCCCTTCACCGCGAACCTGCCGGGACACGACTCCGTCTACGACACCGTCCAGATCGGTGTCGACGTGGCGCGCCCGGAACTGGACGAGCGCATCGCGCTGCGCGTCGACCGCATGTGGGAGGCGGGCCTCGTGGACGAGGTGCGCGCACTGGAAGCGCGGGGGTTGCGCGAGGGGCGCACGGCGTCGCGTGCGCTGGGTTACCAGCAGGTGCTCGCCGCGCTCGCCGGGGAGTGCACCGAAGCGGAGGCGCGGGCCGAGACGGTACGTGCGACCAAGCGCTTCGCGCGCCGCCAGGACTCGTGGTTCAGGCGCGATCCCCGGGTGCACTGGCTGAGTGGGGCCGTGGCGGACCGGGGGGAACTTCCGCACCAGGCCCTGGCGTTGGTCGAACGACCGGTTACAGCCTGATCACGTCATGGCATCGGGATGCGCCGCCGGTCATCCCGGCCTTCGGGGCCGTGCCATCATCGAGCTTCGATCGACCAAGTGGAGCCTAGTTGGGAGGGCGCGTGGCGATGGAGGCCGGCCCTCGCGACACCGCACAAAGCGCCGAGCACGTCACCACCGACAGTGACGAACCGAGCCGCTGCGAGAACCGTCTGGCCGAGGACTGCCTGGGCGAGGACCGTCTGCCCGAGGGCCGGGTGGTCGAGCAGCGGCTGCCCGAGGGGCCTCTTCCGGACGGCAGGCTGGTCGAGGACGCGCTCACCGAGGCCCGGCTGACCGATGACGGCCCCGACGAGATCCCCGACGGCGTGACGGCCGACGGGCCGGAGCCCGAGGAGATGTACCCGGGCGGTCCGGAGGTCGAGGTCGAGCTGCGCCCGCAGCGCCGGCTGCGCATCTGGCAGCTCGCTCCCATCGTGGGCCTGTCCGCCGTCGGCTCGCTGATGTTCGCCTTCCCGCTCGCCTTCGACTTCGGCGACAGCGGCGCCGTCATCGCCATGCTGGGCCTGCTGATCTGCTCCTGCGCCGCCGGCTGGGCCATGATGGCCGCCCGCAAGGTGGGCTACACCTGGCCCGGCCTCCCGCCCCGGGGCTCGGCCCGCCGCCCCGACTGGAGGGTCGCACTCGGCTACGCCGTGCTGGTGGCCGTGGTCGTGATCCTGGCGGTGTGGCGCGTGGCAAGGCTCCGCTGAGCGCACCCCGGACTGAAGGGCTTCCCGTCAGGGCGCACCGCCCCGCCTCCCGTCGGCTCCCTGGTGGAGCGCTCCCGTACGATCGAGGCATGCGCACCCCCATCCCCTTCCTCAAGGGCCATGGCACCGAGAACGACTTCGTGATCGTCCCTGACCCGGAGAACGCCCTCGACCTGCCCCCGGCCGCCGTCGCCGCCCTGTGCGACCGCCGGGCCGGTATCGGCGGCGACGGGGTGCTGCACGTGGTGCGCTCGGCCGCGCACCCGGAGGCGAAGCCGATGGCGGCCGTGGCCGAGTGGTTCATGGACTACCGCAACGGCGACGGCTCCGTCGCCGAGATGTGCGGCAACGGAGTCCGTGTGTTCGCGCGCTACCTCAAGCACGCCGGACATGTGGGCGAAGGCGACCTCGCGATCGCCACGCGCGCGGGCGTGAAGACCGTCCACATCGCGAAGGACGGCGACATCACCGTCGGTATGGGCCGCGCCCGTCTGCCGGAGGGCGAGGTCACGGTGAGCGTCGGTGAGCACAGCTGGGCCGCCCGCAACGTGAACATGGGCAACCCGCACGCGGTCGCGTTCGTCGACGACCTCGCGCAGGCCGGCAACCTGTACGACCCGCCGCCGTTCAGCCCGGCCGCGGCCTATCCCGAAGGGGTCAACGTCGAGTTCGTCGTCGACCGCGGTCCCCGTCACGTCGCCATGCGCGTGCACGAGCGCGGCTCCGGCGAGACCCGCTCGTGCGGCACGGGCGCGTGCGCCGTCGCCGTGGCCGCCGCCCGGCGCGACGGCGCCGACCCGGCCGTCACCGGCACCCCGGCCACGTACACCGTCGACCTGCCCGGCGGCCGTCTCGTCATCACCGAACGGCCCGACGGCGAAATCGAGATGACCGGACCCGCCGTGATCGTCGCCGAGGGCGAGATCGACGGCGAATGGCTGGAAAACGCGCTTCGCTGACCAGGCGAGACCACGAACACGACGTCGCTCGGCGCCTGGAGCAGCGGTTTCCGGTGGCCGGGGGTGTTCGAAACCGCTGACGACCCCAGGGCATGTGGCGCAAACCCTAAACCTCTTTTGCGTCGCTCGAATGGGTGATCCGTTTCACGCTCGGCGAGAGGCGGTCAGTCGGGCGTGGTGGGCTCGATAGCATCAAGCACCGGCACGGACGGGGGGAACGTCGCCATCCCTGAGCCGCGTACGCCCTGGGGCCCCCGTCCGCCGGTCCACGAGCCGGAGGTGCCCATGAGTGCGGAGGCCACGAACCCTGCGTCCCCTGGCCCGGTGGCCCCGACGGCGTCCGCGGCGGTCACCGCCCCCGCGGTGCCCAGGGCGGACCGCAGGAAGTCCCGGCCCCGGATCGATCTGCGCAGACTCGGCCGGGCCGCGCTGCTCGGCCCCGCCGTCCGCGGCAGGGTGCCCGACGCCATCGGCCATGTCGCGGAGGCGCACCGCGCCCATCACCCCGACGCGGACCTCGACCCGCTGCGCCGCGCCTACGTCCTCGCGGAGTCCTCGCACCGCGGCCAGATGCGCAAGAGCGGCGAGCCGTACATCACCCACCCGCTCGCCGTGACTTTGATCCTCGCCGAACTCGGCGCCGAGACCACGACGTTGACGGCGTCCCTGCTCCACGACACCGTCGAGGACACCGATGTGACGCTCGATCAGGTGCGGGAACAGTTCGGCGAGGAGGTTCGTTATCTCGTCGACGGGGTGACGAAACTGGAGAAGGTCGACTACGGAGCCGCCGCCGAGCCGGAGACCTTCCGCAAGATGCTCGTCGCCACCGGCAGCGACGTGCGCGTGATGTCGATCAAACTCGCCGACCGTCTGCACAACATGCGCACCCTGGGCGTCATGCGCCCGGAGAAACAGGCGCGGATCGCCAAGGTCACCCGCGACGTCCTCATCCCGCTCGCCGAGCGCCTCGGCGTGCAGGCCCTGAAGACCGAGATGGAGGATCTGGTCTTCGCCATCCTCCACCCCGAGGAGTACGAGCACACCCGCGAGCTCATCGCCGGCAACGCCGCCCGCCCGGACGACCCGCTCGCCGAGGTCGCCGACGAGATGCGCCGGGTGCTGCGCGAGGCCGGCATCCAGGCCGAAGTCCTCATCCGGCCCCGGCACTTCGTCTCCGTGCACCGCGTGGCCCGCAAGCGCGGACGGCTGCGCGGCACGGACTTCGGCCGCCTGCTCGTCCTGGTGCACGAGGACGCCGACTGTTACGGCGTCCTCGGCGAACTGCACACCTGTATGACCCCGGTCGTCTCGGAGTTCAAGGACTTCATCGCCGTACCGAAGTTCAACCTGTACCAGTCGCTGCACACCGCCGTCGCCCTCCCCAACGGCCAAGTCGTCGAAGTCCTCATCCGCACCCACCAGATGCACAAGGTCGCGGAGGCGGGCGTCGTCGCCCTCGGCAACCCGTACGCCCCGGCGTCCGATGCCACCGCCTCCGACACCCCCGCGGACGGCGAGCGCGCCGACCCCACCCGCCCCGGCTGGCTCTCCCGCCTTCTCGACTGGCAGCGGGCGGCCCCCGATCCCGACACCTTCTGGTCCACCCTGCGCGAGGACCTCGCGCAGGACCGCGAGATCACCGTCTTCCGTCCGGACGGCGGCACGCTCGGCCTGCCGGAGGGCGCGACGTGCGTGGACGCCGCCTACGCCCAGTACGGCGAGGACGCGCACGCCTGCATCGGTGCCCGCGTCAACGGCCGTCTGGCCACCCTCAGCACCGTCCTGAAGGACGGCGACACGGTCCAGCTCCTGATGGGCCAGGACCCCGCCTCCGAGCCCTCCCGTGAATGGCTGGAGCACGCCCACACCCCGGCCGCGCGCATCGCCATCCAGCGCTGGCTCGCGACGCATCCGGGCGGCGGCAGCGGGACGGAGGACGAGGGCGGCCCCCGCCGCGAACCCACCGAGGCCCCCGGCGGAGCCGCCCCCGCCGAGCGCACCTCCGCAGCCCGCCCCAGAGGCGCCGACGTCCTGGTGGACCGGCCCGGAGCCGCCGTACGACTCGCCGGGTGCTGTACGCCCGTACCGCCGGACGAGATCACGGGCTTCGCGGTACGCGGGGGAGTGGTGACCGTGCACCGGGTGGAGTGCGCCGCCGTTGCGCACATGAAGGGCCGGGGGCGCACGGAGCTGGGCGTGCGCTGGGGGGACACCACCGAGTGCCGGGTCACGCTGGTCGCTGAATCGTTCGGCCGCCCCCACCTGCTCGCCGACCTCACCGAGGCCATCTCCTCCGCCGGCGTCGACATCGTCTCGGCCACCGTCGAACCGCCCAGCCAGCAGCGGGTCCGGCACACATACACCCTCCAACTCCCGGACGCGGCCCACCTCCCGGCCCTCATGCGCGCCATGCGGGACGTCCCGGGCGTGTACGACGTGTCCCGCGCCCAGCACCAGGCCCCGCCCTCCTGAGCGACACGGGTGTGGGACGCGGGTGCGCCGGGCCCCTGTCTCGTACCACTTGTTCCGGGCCCGCCCGACCCGGTGGGACGCCCGTCCGACCGTGTGCAGAAGGCCGTGGGAGCGAACCCGTTCGGGTGGGCCGGGCGCGCGTCGCCGTCGTAGCACGGGAGGGCACTGGTAGCGGTGGTCCATGCTGCTCACCCCCCGCGTCACGCGTCGCGCCCGCACCCAGTCCCCGTCCCGGACCCGGCCGCGGATCTCCCGGCACCGGAAGGCGGCCCTGCTCGCCTCCGCCGTCTCCGTCTGCCTCCTCGCCGCCGCGGCCCCGCCCCAGCCCCTCGGCATCGGCGACCGGCTCTTCCCGTACCTGGGCAACCCGGGCTACGACGTGGCGTCGTACGACGTGTCCTTCACCTATCCCGGCACCAACGACAAGCCGCTCCAGGCGGTCACCACCATCTCCGCCAAGACCACCGCCGACCTGGAGCGGATCAACCTCGACTTCGCGCACGGCACCGTGCAGTCGGTCGAGGTCGACGGGCATCCCGCGGAGTTCACCAGCGCCGGCGAGGACCTGGTCGTCACGCCGGAGCACCCCCTCTCCGAGGGCAGCTGGACTCGGATCAAGGTGAAGCACACCAGCGATCCCGTCGCCGCCAAGGGCCAGGAAGGCGGCTGGGTGCGCACCACCGACGGCCTCGCCATGGCCAATCAGGCCGACGCCGCCCACCTGGTCTTCCCGTGCAACGACCACCCGTCCGACAAGGCGATGTTCACCTTCCACGTCACCGCACCGAAGGGCTACACGGTCGTGGCCAACGGCGTGCCCACCGGAAGGCAGCAGGCCGGCTCCGCCACCACCTGGACCTACCGCACCCGGCACCCCATGGCCACCGAACTCGCCCAGGTCTCCATCGGTCACTCCGCCGTGCTGCACCGCGCGGGCCCGCGCGGGCTCGCGGTCCGCGACGTCGTGCCCAGCGCCGACCGCAAGGCCCTCCAGCCGTGGCTCGACAAGACGCCCGCCCAGATCGCCTGGATGGAGAGCAAGGTCGGTACGTACCCCTTCGAGACGTACGGCGTGCTCATGGCCCGGGCCTCGACCGGGTTCGAGCTGGAGACACAGACCCTCTCGCTCTTCGAGAAGGACCTCTTCACCCAGCCCGCCTACCCCAAGTGGTACATCGAGTCGATCATGGTGCATGAGCTGTCCCACCAGTGGTTCGGCGACAGCGTCAGCCCCCGGACCTGGTCCGACGTCTGGCTGAACGAGGGGCACGCCACCTGGTACGAGGCGCTGTACGCCGAGGAGACCGCGCACCGGCCCATGGTGGACCGGATGAAGGCCGCGTACGCCGCCTCCGACGGCTGGCGCGAGGCCGGAGGCCCGCCCGCCCTGCCCAAGGCGGCCGCCCCCGGCCAGAAGATCTCCATTTTCCGGCCCAACATCTACGACGGCGCGGCCCTCGTGCTCTACGCCCTGCGACAGGAGATCGGCAAGCCGGCCTTCGAGCGGCTGGAGCGCGCGTGGGTCCAGGAACACCGGGACTCCACGGCCTCCACCGCCGACTTCATCCGGCTGGCCTCGACGGTCTCCGGCCGCGACCTGAGCGGCTTCCTCAGGGGCTGGCTGTACGACGAGAAGACCCCGCCGATGCCGGGCCACCCGGACTGGAAGTCGGCGGATCCCACGAAGGCACCGAAAGCGGGCCAGAAGCCGTCGGGACCGGCCGCGTCGCCGAGAGCGGGCCGGAAGGCACCGGACCCGGTCACGTCGCCGGGCGAGGGCGAGCCGCGGACCCGGTGATAACACGGTGACGAGACGTGCCGCCTCGTGCGACCATCTTCGGGTCGGCACGAGACGGCACACGGGAATCTCCCGGGGTACTCGTGCGTTGAACCTCTGAGTGGTCCGGCCGGACCGCGCTACCGACGCCCTGACGGCATCCCATCGACGTAAGGATCCAATGACCTCCTCTTCTTCCCCTTCCCAGGACACCAAGCGCCTCGCGCACACCTATCCCGAAGGTCTTCGGGCCGATGCCCTGATGGAAGAGGACGTCGCCTGGAGCCACGAGATCGACGGCGAGCGGGACGGCGACCAGTTCGACCGCTCCGAGCGCGCGGCCCTGCGCCGCGTGGCGGGCCTGTCCACCGAGCTGGAGGACGTCACCGAGGTCGAGTACCGCCAGCTCCGCCTGGAGCGGGTCGTGCTCGTCGGCGTGTGGACCACCGGCACCGTGCAGGACGCGGACAACTCCCTCGCGGAGCTGGCCGCCCTCGCCGAGACCGCGGGTGCGCTCGTGCTCGACGGCGTCATCCAGCGCCGCGACAAGCCGGACGCGGCCACCTACATCGGCTCCGGCAAGGCCCAGGAGCTGCGCGACATCGTCATCGAATCGGGCGCGGACACTGTCATCTGCGACGGTGAGCTGAGTCCCGGCCAGCTGATCCAGCTGGAGGACGTCGTCAAGGTCAAGGTCATCGACCGTACGGCCCTGATCCTGGACATCTTCGCCCAGCACGCCAAGTCCCGCGAGGGCAAGGCGCAGGTCGCCCTCGCGCAGATGCAGTACATGCTGCCGAGGCTGCGCGGCTGGGGTCAGTCGCTGTCCCGTCAGATGGGCGGCGGCAAGGGCGGCGGCCTCGCCACCCGTGGCCCCGGTGAGACCAAGATCGAGACGGACCGGCGGCGGATCCGCGAGAAGATGGCGAAGATGCGCCGGGAGATCGCGGAGATGAAGACCGGCCGCGAGATCAAGCGCCAGGAGCGCCGGCGCAACAAGGTGCCGTCCGTCGCCATCGCGGGCTACACCAACGCCGGCAAGTCGTCCCTGCTCAACCGCCTCACCGGCGCCGGCGTCCTGGTCGAGAACGCCCTGTTCGCGACCCTGGACCCGACCGTCCGCCGTGCGGAGACCCCGAGTGGCCGGCTGTACACCCTGGCCGACACGGTCGGCTTCGTCCGGCACCTGCCGCACCACCTGGTCGAGGCGTTCCGCTCCACCATGGAGGAGGTCGGTGACGCCGACCTGATCCTGCACGTGGTGGACGGCTCGCACCCGGTGCCGGAGGAGCAGCTGGCCGCCGTGCGCGAGGTGATCCGGGACGTCGGTGCCACCGACGTACCCGAGATCGTCGTGATCAACAAGGCGGACGCGGCCGACCCGCTGGTCCTCCAGCGGCTGCTCAGGGTCGAGAAGCGTTCGATCGCCGTCTCGGCCCGCACCGGCCGGGGCATCGAGGAACTGCTCGGCCTGATCGACAACGATCTGCCGCGTCCGTCGGTCGAGATCGAGGCGCTCGTCCCGTACACCCACGGCAAGCTCGTCGCCCGTGCCCACACCGAGGGCGAGGTGATCTCCGAGGAGCACACCGCGGAGGGCACCCTGCTCAAGGTCCGGGTACACGAGGAACTGGCGGCGGACCTGGCACCGTACGTACCGGCGCCGGCGGCCTGACCACGGCTGCACGAAAGGCCCGCTCCCTTTTCAGGGGGCGGGCCTTTTGCACACCCTGAGAGGCGCGGGGCCGGGGAGCGGTCAACCACCGGCTGCCGTAAGCCGCCGCCGTACCGTCACTGGGCAGACGTGACTGCGACTCCGGCCACCCTCACTGCCCGGCGAACTTCTTGCTGACCGACTCGTACACGCCCTTGGCCACGGAACCCAGCCGGGGCCCGGCCAGCCACCCCGAACTCACCGGACCGATGGACGTGTTGGAAACGAGCGCCGGCTTGCCGTCCGCACCGGTCTCCACCCAGCCACCTCCGGAGGAGCCGGCCGTCATCGTGCAGCCGATCCGGTACATCGTCGGGTCCGACTGGCTGATGGACAGCCGGCTCGGCTTGTCCTTGCACTGGTACAGCAGCTGGCCGTCGAACGGAGCCGCCTCCGGGTAGCCGGACGCGGTGATGCTGTTCACCTTCGGCACCGCCGGAGCGTTGAAGTTCACCGGCAGCGCCCCGCCGACCGTCTCCTCCAGCGACTTGCCGCCGTTGCCCTGCTCCGGCGTCACATGGATCACCGAGTAGTCGTACGAGGCACCGTTGCCGCCGGTCTCACCGCCCTGGTCGATCCACTGCTGCGAGGTCTGCGCCGCATCGGCCCACCAGACGCCGTACGGGGCGATCTCGGACCTGCTGGCGTTCTGCAGCTGGGCGGCCGGCTTGCCGGAGTTGTTGTACGACGGCACGAAGGCCATGTTGCGGTACCAGCCGCCGTTCTTGCCGGCGTGCACACAGTGACCCGCCGTCCAGACCAGGTTGGACTTGCCCGGGTGCGCGGGGTCTTCCACGACCGTGCCCGAGCACACCATGTGGCCCTCGGGGGAGTCGAAGAACACCTTGCCCGAGGCGGCCGCGTTGGTGTGGTACGGCGACGCGACGGCCTGGGCCTTCACCGGCTGCGGGGTCGGGTCCGTCACGCCCTGGTCACCGGAGATGTCGTTGTTGTTGACACCCTTGTTCGGGTCGTTGGCGTGGCGCATCCGGTTGGGGTCCCACAGGCCCTTGATGATCGGGTTGACGAAGTCGTTGGCCTCGCGCAGCCAGTCCTGCTTGTTCCAGTTCTTCCAGGCGCCGTGCTTCCACTTGCCGAGGTCGATCCCGTGTTCCTTGAGCTTCTGCTTGAGGTCGTCCGGGATCCTGATCTTGCCGTCGCCGGCACTGGCCGCGGTCGCTGAGGCGGTCGGCTTGCTGTCGGCGTTGTCGTCGCCGTTGCAGGCGGTGGCGGTCAGTGCCAGCGCCGAGGCGAGGGTGACCGCCGCGAGCGAGGTGGAGGTGCGGCGGGTGCCCCTCTCTCGCCGAACAGTGAACGACGGTCGTATGGGTCGCATGCTCTTGACTCCCCCTGCTGTGAAGGTACTCGGCGCTTCGGCCGCGCCACCGGCAGGGAACTCATGGAGAGTTCATGCCGGTCTCACGACCGTCTGGGAACGGCGTCCCAGACTATGCGCTTGCTGTGGGGGACTTCCGACGGAACGGCAACGGTTCGGCCACAAGCCGTCTGACCTGGCCAATCCTCCGTAGATTTAACGATTTGGCGTCCCGTCACCACAACCGCCCGTGATCCAAGGGGCCTTCCCCCTGCCGGCAGGCCGCTCTCCCGCGATGCCGTGTGAAACGTGTCATCTCTCCGTCCGGGAAACGATCTTGTGGAAACCCGTAACCCGTCGAACGGTCCACGGTTGTAGCGGTGGGGGGCCAGCTGCCTGCATCCGGTCCCCGTGGATCAACTCGCCTCTGAACAGCGGGGAGGACAGCGACCGGTGGCCGTTACGGAATCGATGGCTGGAGGCATGCACGGGGAAGCGCCGGCTGGGCACGAGGGGATCCTCAGACGCCAGTCGGCGCGTGAATCCTCCGCCCGCACCTACGCCCGGGCCCTGCCCATCGTCCCGGTCCGGGCGCGAGGGCTCACCATCGAGGGCGCCGACGGCCGTCGCTATCTCGACTGTCTCTCCGGCGCCGGCACACTCGCCCTCGGCCACAACCATCCGGTCGTGCTGGAAGCGATCCGCAGGGTCCTCGACTCCGGCGCCCCCCTCTCCGTCCTCGACCTGGCGACCCCCGTCAAGGACGCCTTCATCACCGAGCTGTTCCGCACCCTTCCATCCGGTCTCGCCGACCGCGCCCGGGTCCAGTTCTGCGGGCCGGCCGGAACCGACGCCGTCGAGGCCGCTCTCAAACTGGTCCGGGCCGCGACCGGCCGCACCGGTCTGCTCGCGTTCACCGGTGCCTACCACGGCATGACCGCCGGTGCCCTGGCAGCCTCCGGCGGCGCCCGCGACGTCCGGGTCGCCCGACTGCCCTATCCGCAGGACTACCGCTGTCCGTTCGGTATCGGCGGACCGCGCGGCGCCGAACTCGCCGCCCGCTGGACCGAGTCCCTCCTCGACGATCCCAAGTCCGGCGTGCCACGGCCCGCCGGGATGATCCTGGAACCCGTCCAGGGCGAGGGCGGGGTGATCCCCGGACCGGACGACTGGCTGCGCCGTATGCGGCAGCTCACCGCGGCCCGGTCCATCCCGCTGATCGCCGACGAGATCCAGACCGGCGTCGGCAGGACGGGCGCCTTCTGGGCCGTCGACCACAGCGGCATCACCCCCGACGTCATGGTCCTGTCCAAGGCCATCGGTGGCAGCCTCCCGCTGGCCGTGATCGTCTATCGCGACGATCTCGACGTCTGGCAACCCGGCGCCCACGCGGGAACCTTCCGCGGCAACCAACTCGCCATGGCGGCGGGCACCGCGACCCTCACCCATGTGCGGGAGAACGGCCTCGCCGAGCGAGCCGCCGCCCTCGGCGCAAGCATGCTCGGTCAACTCGGGGAGCTGGCCGACACGTTCGCGTGCGTGGGGGACGTACGGGGTCGTGGGCTGATGATCGGCGTCGAGCTGGTGGACCCGGAAGGCGCCCATGCCGGACCCGACGACCATCACCTCGCATCCTCCGGCCCGGAGCCCACCCGCACCCCGCACCCGGCCGCGCCCGAACTCGCCGCTGCCGTCCAACGGGAGTGTCTCCAGCGCGGATTGATCGTCGAACTCGGCGGCCGTCACTCGGCCGTCGTCCGGCTGCTTCCCCCGCTCACGATCAGCGACGAGCAGGCGGCAGCCGTTCTGGACCGCCTGACGGACGCGGTCGCGGCAGTGGCCCGCACGCACGAGGAACACGGCCCGCACCACGGCCCTGCCCAGCGCACCGGCTGAGAGCCCGAGCCCTCTCGTGCCCGCCCGCTCTCCCCGCCGACCTGGTCCTCCGCCACGCCGACCCCATCGTCGACGCCACCGAGTCAACCGCCCGCGACGCCGGAAGGGCGACCGAGCGACAGTACGAGCCCCGCACCACCCAGTCGGCCACGAGGAGCCGTCATGAACGCCACCCCCACTCCCGACGGCAGCTCCGGTGCCTCCGACGAACAGGGAGACTCCGGCACCCCGGCCTCTCCCGTGCCGCTCGCCGAGTCGGTTCCCCCGCAGAAGAGGCGCACCGCGGATCTCACCCGAGTGACCGAGCCCGGCGCCGAGCTGCTGGAACACCCCGACCCGCGCACCGCAGCCCAGGCCGCCGCCGTGGAGAACCTGCTGCGGTGCTGGGTACGCGAGACCAGTCTCGCCGCCCCCGTCAACGGCATCCTCCACGTCCCGCTCCCGGCCAGCGGCACCGCCCTGATCGTGCCGGTCCGCTACTGGTCACCGACCGGCTGGCACCGCTTCGGTCCACCACGCCTGGTCAGTGCCCCCGAAGCCGCCCCCGCCGTAGACGCCGTCACTCTGGCGGCGCTGCTCACCCGGGAGACGACCGGCGACCCGGGCAGCGGCTCCCACACCCAGAGCCCCACCGCCGACGGCCCCGGCGACGACGGCTACGGGCGCGCCGGCCACGACTACGGCCGCGGGCACGACGGCAACGGCGATGACGGCTACAGGCACGACGGCCACGACCACGGCCATGGGCGTGACGGTCACAGCCATGACGGCCGCGACCATGACCACGGCTACGACAGCGACGGCGACCTGGTGGCCCGGGTGGCCGACTCCGTCCGCCGCACCGCGACCTTCATCCGTGACCGGCGCGAGCACCCCACCGACAGCCCCGACCTCTTCCTCTCCGCCGAGCAGGCCCTCCTGCTCGGACATCCCCTGCACCCGACCCCCAAGAGCCGGGACGGCCTGACCGACGCCGAAACCCGTCTGTACTCACCAGAGCTGCGCGGCTCCTTTTCCCTGCACTGGATGGCTGTCTCTCCCTCCCTCCTCGTCACCGACTCGGCATGGACCGAGCGCGGCCGCCCCGTCCCCGCCGACCACCTCACCCGGCGACTCGCCGAAACCGCTCTCCCGCTGCCCGACGGCTACGCCGCCCTTCCCCTGCATCCGTGGCAGGCCCGTGAGCTGCGCCACCGCGCACCCGTCGCCGCCCTGCTCGACTCGGGCCTCCTTCGCGACCTCGGTCCCCTCGGGCCCTGCTGGTATCCCACCTCCTCCGTCCGCACGGTCCACCGATCCGGTGCCCCCGCGATGCTCAAGCTGTCGCTCGGCCTGCGCATCACCAACTCCCGCCGGGAGAACCTGCGCAAGGAACTCCATCGGGGAGTCGAGGTGCACCGGCTGCTGCGCACCGGCCTGTCCAAGCCATGGCAGGCCGTACATCCCTCCTTCGACATCGTCCGCGATCCGGCCTGGCTCGCCGTCGACGATCCGGACGGGCGGCCCGTCACCGGGTTCGACGTGCTGATCAGGCACAACCCGTTCGCGCCGACCGACGACGTCGGCTGCGTCGCCGGACTCGTCTCGCCCCGGCCCGTTTCCGAATCCGGCAGCAACTCCCCAGCCCAGCAGACCACTTGGCCGATCCATTCCCGGCTGGCCCGACTCGTGGCGCGGCTCGCCGCGCGCACCGGCCGGCCCGTCGGTGCCGTTGCCGTGGAGTGGTTTCTCCGGTACCTGGAACAGGTCGTCCGTCCCGTGCTCTGGCTGGACAGCGAGGCCGGCATCGCCCTCGAAGCCCACCAGCAGAACACCCTGCTGCTGCTCGACCGCGACGGCTGGCCCGCCGGCGGCCGCTACCGCGACAACCAGGGCTACTACTTCCGCGAGTCCCGGCGCACCGAACTGGATGCCCGGCTGCCCGGTATCGGTGAGCGCAGCGACACCTTCGTCTCCGACGAGGTCACCGACGAACGATTCGCCTACTACCTCGCCATCAACAATGTGCTGGGCCTGATCGGCGCTTTCGGCTCCCAGCGCCTTACCGACGAGCGCCTCCTCCTCGCGGCCTTCCGCCGCTTCCTCACGGAGGTTGCCGCAGGGCCCACCGCACTGCGTACCCCGCTGCCCCGCCGCCTGCTCGACTCGCCCGTCCTGCGGTGCAAGGCCAATCTGCTGACCCGGCTGCACGGTCTCGACGAACTCGTCGGCCCGGTCGACACCCAGTCTGTCTACGTCACCATCGCCAACCCCCTTCATTCCTGAGCGAATTGCCGCGTCTCCCCGCACTTCCGAGGAGCCTGACCCACCTCGTCTCCTGAGAGGAGCGCACTGTGCCTCCCACCGACGCGAACGCCGGCCCGGGCGCCGACCCTGCCCATCCGGGCGCCTCCGTCCACCCGGGTGCCCCTGTCCTCCGGGATGCCGGCGGCACCCGCATGGACGGCGTGGGCAGCAGACGGGCCGCCCCGTTCACCGGATTCGTCATCGAGGACGACGACGGGGACTGCGAGGACACGCTGGACCTGCAGCTGCCCACCGAGTTCCTCGCCCTCTTCGCCGGAGGGACGGCCTACCTCCTGGACCAGCTCCATACGTGGGGTTCGGTGGTCACCGCTGTCGGCTCCTTTCAGCTTCAGCCCGTGCGCATCGATGAAGACCTGCCGCTCATCCATCGGTGGATGAACGACCCCGCCGTCGCCGCCTTCTGGGAGCTGGCCGGGCCCCAGAACCGGACGGAGGACCATCTACGCGCTCAACTCGGCGGCGATGGACGCAGCGTGCCGTGTCTGGGCGTACTGGACGGCACACCGATGAGCTACTGGGAGATCTACCGGGCAGACCTGGATCCGCTGGCCCGCCACTATCCCGCCCGTCCGCATGACACCGGGATCCATCTCCTCGTCGGTGCGGCCCCGGATCGCGGGCGGGGGCTGGGATCCGCCCTGCTCCGAGCCGTGGCCGACCTGATCCTCGACCGGCGTCCCGCATGCGCACGGGTCGTAGCGGAGCCCGATCTTCGCAACACCCCCTCCGTCGCGGCGTTCCTGAGCGCCGGCTTCCGGTTCGCGGATGAGGTCGACCTGCCCGACAAGCGGGCCGCCCTCATGATCCGGGACCGGGTCCTGCGCGATGTCCTGTAGCGCTGAGTGACGACGTCTTCACAGAATGAACGTGTGCCGGGCCGGCGGGGTTCCCGCCCGACCGGAGAAAAATTTCGGAGAAACCCGTGGAGCCCGAGACAGTAGGGAAAGCCGGGAAACGCGAGGTGCCCCAGCAGCCTCACCGGCCCGGGAAACCCGAGAAAAGTCCGCCCTTCCGCCACCCTCATTCCACTCAGGAGCCCGGCCGTGACCCCGCCCCGCCTTCCCGCCTTGACCGCCCGAGTGTCAGTGCCGGGCCGTAGGGTGGTCGGGCTATGACGAAGCCCTCACTCCCCGAACTCCTCCACGCCGCCGTCGCCGCTGTCGGCGGCTCGGAGCGCCCCGGCCAGGTGACCATGGCCGAAGCGGTCGCCGAAGCGATCGACGAAGGATCCCATCTGCTGGTCCAGGCCGGCACCGGCACCGGTAAGTCGCTCGGCTACCTCGTGCCGGCGCTCGCGCACGGGGAGCGGGTGGTCGTGGCGACGGCCACCCTCGCACTGCAGCGCCAGCTCGTGGAGCGCGATCTGCCCCGCACGGTCGACGCCCTGCACCCGCTGCTGCGCCGCCGCCCGGAGTTCGCGATGCTCAAGGGCCGGTCGAACTATCTGTGCCTGCACCGCCTGCACGAGGGCATGCCGCAGGACGAGGAGGACGGACTCTTCGACCAGTTCGAGGCCGCCGCCCCCACGAGCAAGCTGGGCCAGGACCTCCTGAGACTGCGGGACTGGTCGGACGAGACCGCGACCGGCGACCGGGACGATCTCACTCCGGGCGTTTCGGACCGTGCCTGGGCGCAGGTGTCGGTGTCGTCGCGCGAGTGTGTGGGCGCGTCGAAGTGCGCCTACGGCGCCGAGTGCTTCGCGGAGATGGCCCGCGAGCGCGCCAAGCTCGCCGAGGTCGTGGTGACGAACCACGCGCTGCTCGCCATCGACGCCATCGAGGGCGCGCCGGTGCTGCCGCAGCACGAGGTGCTGATCGTGGACGAGGCCCATGAACTCGTCTCCCGGGTCACCGGTGTCGCGACCGGTGAACTCACCTCCGGCCAGGTCAATCGTGCGGTGCGCCGCGCCGCCAAGCTGGTGAACGAGAAGGCCGCGGACCAGCTCCAGACGGCCGCCGAGGGCTTCGAGCGGCTGATGGAGCTGGCCCTGCCGGGCCGCCTGGAGGAGATCCCGGAAGACCTCGGCTACGCCCTGATGGCCCTGCGGGACGCCGCCCGCACGGTCATCTCCGCGATGGGCGCGACGCGCGACAAGTCGGTGCAGGACGAGGACGCGGTCCGCAAGCAGGCGCTGGCCTCGGTGGAGACGGTGCACGACGTGGCGGAACGGGTCCTGAACGGCTCGGAGTGGGACGTCGTCTGGTACGAACGGCACGACCGCTTCGGCGCGTCCCTGCGCGTCGCTCCCATGTCGGTCTCGGGTCTGCTCAGGGAGAAGCTCTTCGCGGACCGCTCGGTCGTCCTCACCTCGGCGACCCTCAAGCTGGGCGGCGACTTCAACGGCGTCGGAGCCTCCCTGGGGCTCGGCCCCGAGGGCGCGGAGGGTGAGGATCTGCCGCAATGGAAGGGCGTCGACGTCGGCTCGCCCTTCGACTACCGCAAGCAGGGCATCCTCTACGTCGCCAAGCATCTCTCGCGCCCCGCGCGGGACGGCGAGCGTTCTGACATGCTCGACGAGCTGAGCGAACTCATCCAGGCGGCAGGAGGCCGCACCCTCGGGCTCTTCTCGTCCATGCGGGCCGCACAGCTCGCGGCGGAGGAACTGCGCTCCCGGATCCCCGAGTTCCCGATCCTGCTCCAGGGCGAGGAGACCCTCGGCGAACTGATCAAGAACTTCGCGGCCGATCCGAAGACCTGCCTGTTCGGCACACTGTCCCTGTGGCAGGGCGTGGACGTCCCGGGTCCCAGCTGCCAGTTGGTCGTCATGGACAAGATCCCGTTCCCGCGTCCCGACGATCCGTTGATGAGCGCCCGGCAGAAGGCGGTGGAGGACGCCGGCGGCAACGGCTTCATGGCGGTGGCCGCCACACACGCGGCGCTGCTCATGGCCCAGGGCGCCGGCCGACTCGTCCGCGCGTCGGGCGACCGGGGCGTGGTCGCCGTACTGGATCAGCGGCTGGCCACCGCGCGCTACGGCGGCTACCTGAAGACGTCGCTTCCGGAGTTCTGGTACACCACGGACCGTAACCAGGTCCGCAAGTCGCTCGCCGCGATCGACGCTGCGGCAAAGGTGACGGAAGCGCAGCCGACCGGGGCGGAGTGATCGCTGGGTAGCCTGACCGGCGCCGGTCAGGCTACCCAGCGATGCGAAAGCGCCTGGGGCCCACCCTCGGCCTGGCAGGGTCCCGGGCCCGGACACAGCAGGACCCCGGAACCGGCGCAGGGGTTCCGGGGCCCGGTCAGGGAGCGAGCAGCCGTACGGGGCCCGCCCGCCGCGGGGTCACACGCGCCGCAGCACCGCGACGACCTTGCCGAGGATGGTTGCGTCGTCGCCGGGGATCGGTTCGTAGGCCGCGTTGTGCGGGAGGAGCCAGACGTGGCCGTCCTCGCGCTTGAAGCGCTTGACGGTGGCTTCGCCGTCGAGCATGGCCGCCACGATGTCGCCGTTCTCGGCGACGGGCTGACGGCGCACGGTGACCCAGTCGCCGTCGCAGATCGCGGCCTCGATCATGGAGTCACCGACGACCTTGAGGACGAACAGCTCACCGTCACCGACGAGCTGACGGGGGAGAGGGAAGACGTCCTCGACGGACTCCTCCGCGAGGATCGGGCCACCGGCGGCGATCCGGCCGACCAGTGGGACGTACGACGCGGCGGGCTTGCCGGCGGTGTCCGTGGGCTGCACGGACACGGCCTGGTCCGAGCCGCGCACCTCGTATGCGCGCGGGCGGTGCGGGTCGCGGCGCAGGAAGCCCTTGCGCTCCAGCGCCATCAGCTGATGCGCGACCGAGGAGGTGCTCGAGAGACCGACGGCCTGGCCGATCTCGCGCATCGACGGCGGATAGCCGCGCCGCTGCACCGAGTCGCGGATGACTTCGATCACGCGGCGCTGCCGGTCGGTGAGCCCGGAGCTGTCCGCCCGGATTCCTGGAGGTCGGCCCGGCAGGGAGCGCTTGTGTCCCTCGGGATTCGTGGCTTCGTTCATCACGTGTACCGGCTCGACTCGGCCCTGGGAGCGGTCCTGGGCGGTGATGGTGGCACTGTCTGCGGTGGTGGTCACGTCGGCCCCTCTCGATGGTCTCCCTGCTGGACAACGGTAGTTGCTTTCGAAAGGTTGCGCCAAACACACGTTCGAGTGAAAAAGTGCGATTCACCTGACGCGATCATGTGTCTGGGTGTATTGCTAACGCCCCACCTGGCGGACAAAAGCGCCCATTGTTGTACTCTTCACCGCCGGGGTTGCCGACCTCGTGGGTCGTCGCCCCAGTCTGCCATCCGGAATCCGCGCATCCGGGCTCCGGGTCCCTTCTGTGCCGGAGTCCTACGTGTCCTCCGTGCGGCGCCCACGGTATCTCCGTAAGTGCCACAGTGATACGGCTCTGCGCCCGCGTGTCCTCGGCCGGGCCGCCTGCATGTCGGGCGTCCACGGCTCTTCAGTCGCGACGTTCGTGACTGTCTGCTGCGGTGCACTTGACTGTCTGTTGCGACACGCGTGGCTGCCTGGGTGTATGAGCCAATCCCCACATCTAGTGGTTGGATGGCTACAGCAGCCCACAAGTTGTGGTCCCCCGGGTCTGAAGCAGCTCCGAGATCGCCTATGCTTAGGGCTGCTTCGCGGGGCCCATGGGCCCGGTGAGGTTGTTGAGTCTGCTGTGAGGAGGGTTGGAGATCATGCACTGCCCCTTCTGCAGGCACCCCGACAGCCGCGTGGTCGACAGTCGTACGACCGACGACGGCACATCCATCCGCAGGCGCCGCCAGTGCCCCGACTGCTCCCGTCGTTTCACGACCGTGGAGACGTGCTCGCTCATGGTGATCAAGCGGTCCGGGGTCACCGAGCCTTTCAGTCGTACCAAGGTCATCAACGGTGTGCGCAAGGCGTGCCAGGGACGGCCTGTCACCGAGGACGCACTCGCCCAGCTCGGCCAGCGGGTCGAGGAGGCGCTGCGGGCCACCGGAAGCGCCGAGCTGTCCACCCACGATGTGGGGCTGGCCATACTCGGCCCGTTGCAGGAGCTCGACCTCGTCGCCTATCTGCGATTCGCCTCCGTCTACCGGGCGTTCGACTCGCTCGAGGACTTCGAGGCCGCCATCGCGGAGCTGAGGGAGACGGCGAGGGGCCCCGCCGCGGGCGACGAAGACGCGGGAGCGGGGAGCCAGGAAGACGAACGCGGGCCCGGCGGGACCACTCAGGTTCCCGTGCCCGCCCACGCCGCCGACTGACCGGCGGGCCGGAAACCGGGAGGAGGTCCGGGTTCCGGCCGGAAGGCGGCGACCAAGACCTGTTGCGGGTGGCAGCTGAGGGTGCCCGCAACACAAGACAGAACACCGTGCCACGGGAACAAACGGGGCACTTCAGGGCGTTTTTGCCCGTAGAGGGAGGCGGCATGACAGAGACGGCGAGCGGTCCGGCACGAGGTTCCCGAGCCAAGGGCGCCAAGGCCACCAAGGGGCTGCGTATCGAGCGCATCCACACCACCCCCGGCGTACACCCGTACGACGAGGTCGAGTGGGTGAGCCGTGACGTCGTCATGACCAACTGGCGCGACGGCTCGGTCAACTTCGAGCAGCGTGGCGTCGAGTTCCCCGACTTCTGGTCGGTGAACGCGGTCAACATCGTCACCAGCAAGTACTTCCGCGGTGCCGTCGGCACCCCGCAGCGCGAGACCAGCCTCAAGCAGCTGATCGACCGCATCGTGAAGACGTACCGCAAGGCCGGTGAGGACTACAAGTACTTCGCCTCGGCCGCCGACGCCGAGATCTTCGAGCACGAGCTGGCGTACGCCCTCCTGCACCAGATCTTCAGCTTCAACAGCCCCGTGTGGTTCAACGTGGGCACCGCGCAGCCCCAGCAGGTCTCCGCCTGCTTCATCCTCTCCGTCGACGACTCCATGGAGTCGATCCTCGACTGGTACAAGGAAGAGGGCATGATCTTCAAGGGCGGCTCCGGCGCCGGCCTGAACCTCTCCCGCATCCGCTCCTCCAAGGAGCTGCTGTCCTCGGGCGGCAACGCCTCCGGTCCGGTCTCCTTCATGCGCGGCGCCGACGCCTCCGCCGGCACCATCAAGTCCGGCGGTGCCACCCGCCGCGCCGCCAAGATGGTCGTGCTCGACGTCGACCACCCCGACATCGAGGACTTCATCGAGACCAAGGTCAAGGAGGAGGAGAAGATCCGCGTCCTGCGCGACGCGGGCTTCGACATGGACCTGGGCGGCGACGACATCACCTCCGTCCAGTACCAGAACGCCAACAACTCGGTCCGCGTGAACGACGAGTTCATGAAGGCGGTCGAGGACGGCGGCAACTTCGGCCTGCGCGCCCGGATGACCGGTGAGGTCCTCGAAGAGGTCGACGCCAAGGCGCTCTTCCGCAAGATCGCCGAGGCCGCCTGGGCCTGCGCCGACCCGGGCATCCAGTACGACGACACCATCAACAACTGGCACACCTGCCCCGAGTCCGGCCGGATCACCGCGTCGAACCCGTGCAGCGAGTACATGCACCTGGACAACACGTCCTGCAACCTGGCCTCGCTGAACCTGATGAAGTTCCTGAAGGACGACGGCAAGGGCAACCAGTCCTTCGAGACCGAGCGCTTCCAGAAGGTCGTCGAGCTGGTCATCACCGCGATGGACATCTCGATCTGCTTCGCGGACTTCCCGACCCAGAAGATCGGCGAGAACACGCGCGCGTTCCGCCAGCTCGGCATCGGCTACGCCAACCTCGGCGCCCTGCTGATGGCCACCGGCCACGCCTACGACTCCGACGGCGGCCGCGCCCTCGCCGGCGCCATCACCTCCCTGATGACGGGTACGGCCTACCGCCGTTCCGCCGAGCTGGCCGCGGTCGTAGGGACGTACGACGGCTACGCCCGCAACGCCGACGCCCACAAGCGCGTGATGGCGCAGCACGCCGACGCCAACGGCAAGGCCGTCCGCATGGACGACCTGGACACCCCGGTGTGGGCCGCCGCCACGGAGGCCTGGCAGGACGTGCAGCGTCTCGGTGAGAAGAACGGTTTCCGTAACTCTCAGGCGTCCGTGCTCGCCCCGACCGGCACCATCGGTCTCGCGATGTCCTGCGACACCACCGGTGTCGAACCCGACCTGGCTCTCGTGAAGTTCAAGAAGCTGGTCGGCGGCGGCTCGATGCAGATCGTCAACGGCACCGTCCCGCAGGCCCTGCGCCGCCTGGGCTACCAGGAGGAGCAGATCGAGGCGATCGTCGCCCACATCGCCGAGCACGGCAATGTGATCGACGCCCCCGGCCTGAGGCACGAGCACTACGAGGTGTTCGACTGCGCCATGGGCGAGCGCGCCATCTCCCCGATGGGCCACGTCCGCATGATGGCCGCGATCCAGCCGTGGATCTCCGGTGCCATCTCCAAGACGGTCAACATGCCGGAGACGGCGACCGTCGAGGAGGTCGAGGAGATCTACTTCGAGGCCTGGAAGCTGGGCGTCAAGGCGCTCGCGATCTACCGCGACAACTGCAAGGTGGGTCAGCCGCTCTCCGCCAAGACCAAGGAGAAGGAGAAGGAGGAGGTCGCGGAGAAGGCCGAGGCGACCATCCGCGAGACGGTCGAGAAGGTCATCGAGTACCGCCCGGTCCGCAAGCGCCTCCCGAAGGGTCGTCCCGGCATCACCACATCCTTCACCGTCGGCGGCGCCGAGGGCTACATGACCGCCAACTCCTACCCGGACGACGGCCTGGGCGAGGTCTTCCTGAAGATGTCCAAGCAGGGCTCGACCCTCGCGGGCATGATGGACGCCTTCTCCATCGCGGTCTCCGTCGGCCTCCAGTACGGCGTGCCGCTGGAGACGTACGTCTCGAAGTTCACCAACATGCGCTTCGAGCCGGCCGGCATGACGGACGACCCGGACGTGCGGATGGCGCAGTCGATCGTCGACTACATCTTCCGCCGCCTGGCGCTGGACTTCCTGCCCTTCGAGACCCGCTCCGCGCTCGGCATCCACTCCGCCGAGGAGCGCCAGCGGCACCTGGAGACCGGTTCCTACGAGCCGGCCGACGACGAGGTCGACGTCGAGGGCCTGGCCCAGTCGGCGCCGCGCGCCCAGGAGCTGAAGGCGGTCGCCACGCGGAAGTCGGTGTCCGAGGCGGCCGAGCCCGCCCCGAAGCAGGCTCACACCAGCGCCGAGCTGGTGGAGATGCAGCTGGGCATCCAGGCCGACGCCCCGCTGTGCTTCTCCTGCGGTACGAAGATGCAGCGGGCCGGTTCCTGCTACATCTGCGAGGGCTGCGGCTCGACCAGCGGCTGCAGCTGAAACCGGGCGGAGCTACACCTGCCGCAATATGCAGGTGTAGCTGATCCGCCTGATCAGCACCTCAAGAGGGGTGCCGAGTCCTGGCTCGGCACCCCTTCGCTGTGTGAGCTCCATCCGCCCCGATCCCCGGCAAGGGGGGGGTGCCCCGGCGGTCACCCTGGAGCGACTGTGCGAGCGCATGGGCATGTCGGCGCCTTCCATCACTACCTCGGATCGACGCCGAAGTACCGGACCCGGCTGCTCGACCACTTCGAGGCCAGGTGCACCACGGCGGTCATCGACGGGGTGGAAGCGTCCGACACGCTGCCGGCCCGGGAGCGGCTGGACAGGCTCCTCGCGGAAGCGGCCAAGGCCGCCGGTCGTGCTGATCGCCGTCGGTGTGCCGGCTGCTGTGGTGTCGTGGCGTGGCCGTTCCTCGACGCGTGAAGTGAGGTAAGGAGCGCCGGCCATGGCGGGCGCCCCTTACCTCTGCTGAGCCCTGTCACTGACTGAGCCCTGTTACGACTGCTGGGCCCTGCCCATGACCCGGGTGAAGGTCGCCGGGTCCTCGTCGAAGCCGTGCACGCCGGGCCGGAACCTCCATTCCCCGGAGTCGTCACGTGCGAACTCGGCGATCGTGGCCGCCGTTGCCCCGAGCACCGAGCCGAAGTCGTTCTCAGCGAGCACGGTGTAGCCCTCCCGGACACGCATGGCCGGATTCAGCACGTTGACGAACGTCTTTTGTCCGGGCCCTTGCTGGATGACGACACCGACCACCACGCGCGCGTACCGGCCGTCGAGCCGGTCGAGCTCCAGCGTCATGACCTCGTCCCAGCCGAAGCCCTTGCCGTCGGTGCTGTCCCGGTTGAGGAAGATCGTGCCGTCGGGCGAACGGCTGTCGAAGTGGACCAGATAGGCTGGCGTCCCGTACGCGTCGCCCGAGAGGAACGTCGCGGCGATGATGTCGAGATCGGTGGGCGGCTGACCCGTCGGGCTGGGGTCCCACTTGAGCCCGACCTCGACCTTGCGGATTCCCTTGCTGAACCCGGTCAACAGGCTTCCCCTTCCCCCCTGGTGGTTGCCTCGTCCCCCAACTCCGCTGGTGTCGGGGCTTCTTGTCCATCGTGCCACGCGTGCGCGGGCGCATGCGCGGGTGATCTCCGCCGGAGCGTGACCGACGCCACGCCCGGTGGCCTTACGATGGCGCGGTGCTGGTCAAGTGGATTCGCTGCACCGTGGTGGACCGCCGCGGCTTCGAGCGGGGGCAGCGAAAATGGGCGGGGCTTCTGGGGGAGCCGGGATTTCGGGGGCAGGGAGGCGGCTGGAGCCGGCAGCGGTCGGGCGTGGCGCACATCTTCGCCTTCTGGGAGAGCCGCGCCTTCTACGACTCCTTCATGGCCCGCTCGCACGACCGCCTGGCGTCCGCCCAGTCCGGCACGTTCAAGGATGCGCAGGTCAAGCTGTTCGAGTACCGCTTCGATGTGAAGACGGGCTTCGAGCCGCGGTTCACCGACGCCGATCTGATCCGCGTGGCCCTGTGCCGGATCCACGAGGAGCGCGTCGAGCACTTCACCCTCATGCAGGAGAAGGTGTGGAACCCCGCGATGGCCGGTTCGCCCGGCATGATCCGCGGCATGTTCGCCGAGGCGCCCGAGCAGGAGTTCCTGATCCTGTCGATGTGGCGGTCGGCGGCCGAGCACGGCAAGTACCGCACCGAGCGGGTGGAGCGTCTCGCGCTGCGCGCCCAGACCGCGGCCGACGTGGCGGCGCTCTCCGGTGACATCGTGGACATGGAGCCGTCCTGGACGGTCTGACGCCGTCGCTGAGGGTTTGAATATCAAACCAGCTCCTGCGGGTGTCGCACCGGGGTCGTACTGAGTGTCGAAAGGGGTGTGCGGGAGCGGCTCGGGGCGCCGGTTTTGTGTGACCTACGCCGTATGGGGCCCGTCCGAGTCCTCGACTCACCCTCGTACGATCTAGGGTTTTGGCATGGCACGACCACGGCGCATCGTCCTTGTCCGGCACGGCGAGTCCACGGGCAACGTCGACGACTCCGTGTACGAGCGCGAGCCCGACCACGCTCTCGCGCTGACCGAGCGCGGCTGGAGACAGGCAGAGGAGACCGGGAAGGAGATCAGGGAACTCTTCCGCCGGGAACGCGTGAGCGTGTACATCTCGCCGTACCGCCGGACGCACGAGACGCTCCGCGCCTTCCACCTCGACCCGGATCTCATACGCGTCCGGGAGGAGCCCCGCCTTCGCGAACAGGACTGGGGCAACTGGCAGGACCGCGACGACGTACGACTGCAGAAGGCCTACCGCGACGCGTACGGTCACTTCTTCTTCCGGTTCCCGCAGGGCGAGTCCGGAGCCGATGTGTACGACCGGGTCGGCGGCTTCCTGGAGAGCCTGTTCCGCAGCTTCGAGGCACCCGACCATCCACCGAACGTCCTGCTGGTGACACACGGACTCGCGATGCGGCTGTTCTGCATGCGCTGGTTCCACTGGACGGTCGCGGAATTCGAGTCGCTGTCGAACCCCGGGAACGCCGAGATGCGGATGCTCGTTCTCGGGGAGGACGGCAAGTACACGCTCGACCGGCCCTTCGAGCGCTGGCGGGAACCGGTGCCGTACTGGGCGAACGGATAGAGTGACAGAGAGATGACCGCTGACTCCTCTTCCGCCGGGCGCCTGGAGCGCGCGCTGGCGAGCCTGCGCGGACTGGCCGTGGGGGACGCCCTGGGCTCCCAGTTCTTCGTTCCGGCGAACTACCCCCTGCTGAAGCGACGCGAGCTGCCCGCCGGGCCCTGGCAGTGGACGGACGACACCGAGATGGCCTCCTCCGTGGTCGCTGTCCTCGCCGCCCACCGGCGCATCGAGCAGGATGAGCTGGCCCGGTCCTTCGCCGAGCACCACGATCTCGACCGGGGGTACGGCCCTGCCGTCGACCGCCTGCTGAGACTCGTCCGGGAGGGCGAGGACTGGCGTGAGCTGGCCGCCGGGCTGTTCAACGGCCGGGGGTCCTGGGGCAACGGAGCGGCGATGCGGACCGCCCCCCTGGGCGCCTGGTATGCGGACGACCCGGAGCAGGCGACCCACCAGGCGGAGATCTCGGCCTACCCCACCCATCAGCACCGTGAGGCCGTCGTCGGCACCATGGCCGTGGCCGCCGCGGCGGCACTGGCCGGCTCCCCGGACGGCCGGCCCGGCCCCGAGGCACTCCTCGACGGAGTCATCGCCCTGGTGCCCAAGAGCGCGGTCGGCCAGGGACTCCGACGCGCCCGGGACATGCTCGACTACGGCGACGCGGGCACCGTCGCGGCGGTGCTGGGCTGCGGCCGGCGTACGACCGCCCATGACACCGTTCCCTTCGCTCTCTGGTCCGCCGCCCGGAGCCTCGGTGACTACGAGACGGCGTTCTGGACGACGGCCGGCGTGGGCGGCGACATGGACACCACCTGCGCGATCACAGGAGGTGTGCTCGCCTCCGGCAAGGCGGGGGCCCCACCCGCCGAGTGGACGCAACGCACCGAGGCGCTGCCGGAGTGGGTGCCGACGCGGCTCTGACGGGTCCGGGGACACAGACCAGAGTCGGTCTCCTCCGGCCGTGCTTCCCGCTGCGCGGGCCCGGGCTTCCCCTTCTGCCTGGGCGGGTGCGCGCTGAGCCCTGGGTGGATCAGCAATGAAACTCTCCGTGTCCGCCAGGAACTCTCCGTGACTGTCGCCCGTTCTTCCCATATCCGCCGTGGGTCGCGGCCTTCGGCGGCAAGGTCGACACAGAGTCTGAGAGTCGGAGAGCGGCGGTCGGAGGGGGTGTGGCGATGGCAGGCGCGGTGGACCAGTCCTTCGTGGGACGGACCTACCCGCCCACCGACCCCTA
>NZ_MQUS01000039.1 GCF_001953885.1 Streptomyces sp. IMTB 2501
CATCCCCTGAGCTGGGGTGTTGCGACGATCACTAGAACTCAAGAGGAGTCCGAGGCCGAATGGAGCGCCCCTCTGGGGAGAAACCCCAGGTCAGCGCGTTACTGCATGGTGCCCCCGGCAGGATTCGAACCTGCGACACCCGCTTTAGGAGTTCGATTGCAGCTCGGCTCTGCGGCGGAGCTGCGTGGTCGCCTCGGTCGAGCGGAGCCGTAGCCGTGTATTGGTGTATGGGGTCGTTGATGTCACTCGTGGATGTCAGGGTGCGTGCGACGAAAGCCCTGGTCAAGACTCCGCGGAACGGCTTGGATGAGCGGGTGATCGCTCTTCCACGAAGACACGTCCGCACCGTGGGTGCCATGGCCGCGATACTGAGCAGCCTGCTCCTGGGCAGCTGCAGTGCAAAAGCCGCGAGCAGCACTGGCCATCTTGGCTCCAGTGCCCAGCCGACCTCCGCCAAGCCTGCTGCCGCGCCTGCGGGCTCGGGCATGCCCGCGTTGACCACGGCTCAGCTCATCAAAAGGCTAATCACTCCCGAAGAACTCGGCCTCGGCTACAAGTCCTTTGGTGACAACCAGACGGGAGTGGACCAGCCGCCAGGCTTCCATACGCTCAAGCCTGGATCGGTCGCTTGTACCGACGCTATGGGCTCCTTCGCAATGAATCCCCGGGTTGGCAGGCTCTCGGCTAAGCAGTTCGCCGCCCGCACACTGGCAAATCCCACGACCCGGGCAGGCCTGAATGAATGGGTGGGCTCCTTCTCCAGCCCGGCCCAGGCCGAGCAGGCGACAAACAACCTGCTGGCCGACGCAGCCACTTGCCCTACCGCGACCGTCACCTCACCGACGCCCCCGGCGACAATGACTTTGACCCGGGTGCCTGCTCCGCACTACGGCGATCAAAGCGCAGAACTTCTCGCCGGCGGCACTGGCGTCACCGTTGCCGAGCCGATCCTTATCGTCCGATACGGAGCAAATCTGATGGCACTCACCATCGAGCCTGTCCACAACGGCGACGCCCTGGTCGCCGACGCTGCCGCCAACAAGCGCTTCATCAGCTAAGCGCAAGGCCGCCTGCGGCTAGGGATCTGACGCGTGTAGGCGCACGCTTTCCAACTGTGGTGGTGGGGTGTTGGGGTGCGTGCGGGAGCGTTCACCTGGGTTCATGGGGGATGGCCGGAGCGCGGGAGTGGGCCTCTGGTCTCGCCTGAACGTCCGCGAACGGCAATGAATGAGACGGAAACTGAGACGGTGGCGACCGTCCGGGTACCTGACCCTGCCCAGGTGAGCGCTCGAAAGTAACTCGCCACCGCGGTCTCGGCTTCGGCGGTGGGGCCAGCCGTACCGTCCAAGGTGTGCCCAGGCCTGTCTGTCCTGTGACAGCGCACCTTGAGCGTGTGCCATCGAAGTCTGAGCGACCGGCGTTCCTGGGGCAATGGTGGGGCGAGGCCCGACTCTGAGCTGATCGCCCTGGCTGGCCATGCCGGCCAACCAGGGCACCTACCTGTTCATCAGCATTCGCGGAGGCCGGGGCAGGGGCCTGGCCGGTGCTGACGTCCGCTGCCGGGACGTCCCCCCACGCTCCGTTGTCGAGCTGGGTCCAATACCAGATGTCGTTCCCGCTCCCGAGCTACCCCTGCGGGGTGTAGGTGAGCGTGATCAGTCCTTCGTTGCCCTGGGAGCCGGGGGCGGCGTCCTTGTGGTCGCCGCGGTGGTTGCTTCCGCCGCCGACGATGCCCGCTCCGTTACCGCCACGTCCGCCGTCCCCGTGCTGGTCGTGGAAGGGGGAAGGTTTGCCGCCCCAGCCGGCCATGCCCTGATTGTTGCGGGAGCCGTCCGCACCCTTCTTGCCCGGGTCAGCGGGAGCGGAGCTCGTCGTCCGGCCGTTGAAGCAGGAGCCGTCGCCGTGGGGCTGAGCCTGCCCGGCGGCGCCGCCGGTGCCGGAGCTGAAGGTGCCGGAGTGGTGCCCCGCGAAGCCGCCTCCGCCTCCGCCGGCGCGCGCGACGAGTTGGTCTTCGATGTACGTGGAACTGTCGCCGCCGGCCCCGCCATCGCCGCCGTCGGTGTTCGTGGCTCCGGCCGTGCCTGCGGCGCCGCCCTTGCCGACGGTCATGGTCAGCGTCATGTGGGGGCGGACCCCCATCGAGCAGGTGGCCTGGCTGCCGCTGGCACCGCCGCCGCCTCCCCCGCCGGTCAGCGCCCCGTTGTTGTTACCTCCGCCGCCTCCGCCGCCTCCGCCCGCGCCGACGACCAACAGCGTGACCCGCTTGACGCCTTCGGGCACGGTGAAGGTGTACGACCCGGGTCGGTCGTAGGTCTGGGTCACGGGAGCGGGTGCAGCGTGGGCAGCGACGGCGAGGGTCCACAGGGACACGACAGCCGCGGCCGCAGTAACAGGGAAGGTTTTCTTCATGCCCTGCCAACGATCTCCAGCCATCCAGGTGCTGGAGGGCGCGGCTATCTGCCGCCAAGACTCGATCGGATCCTCCCCGAGGGCCGGTCCCCACTCCCCAGACCCGACCAGAGGAACCCCCTGACCAGGCCGCTTAACCATCAATGGCACGCACCGGCGAATGGTCAATCTTCGATGGCAATGATCAAGGTTCGCTGTCACAGGACACTGTCCTCCGCCACCCGGCACGGTCTCTTTGCTGGCCTGAAAAATCGAACACATGCTTGAATTCGGCCATGCGACCGTTACCCGACCACCTTGCCCAGTCGCAGCAGGAGTGGAGTGCCACCTACCGGCAGCTTGCCGAGCGGCATGGCTGTACCGAGTTGCGTCGGCGTCTGTACCGGCTGTCGGCTCAGCTGTTCTTTCATCCCTACTGGCAGCAGCAGCGCCCGAGCCCTGCAGCCTGGCGGGAACTGCGTGATCTGGGACGCTCGGACGGGGACGTGAGTGAGCGGCTTCATCGATGACACGCTGGAATGCGGGGCCGCATGTCACGGACGATCCTGAACGCATGTCCGGACCGATTCGCGTGATCGTGCATCCGCCGTCGCCCACGGGTGGCCGGCGCGTACGCGTGGACGGCGAGATCCTCGGGCTGGCCCACAGCGTGGTCGACGTCGCGGAGTTCCTGCGCCGGGCCGGGCTGGAGATCGACCCGGCGGAGGTAGCAAGGGCCCCGTGGATCGACTGGCGCGGGGTAGGGCCGGAGCGCTGGGGTCCGGAGACGTGATGTCCTGGGCGTGTTGCGCCGGAGCCATCACCTTCTGATGCGTAGCTCTACAGAGATCGGTCGCTGACGGTCATAGGGGTCTCGTCATGGTCCTACAAGGGCACTGTCGGACGTGATCGGTTGCTGTGGTTGCTGTACTTCGTTGCTGTACCGCATCCCCTGAGCAGCGGGGTAAGCATCACCCTGCATCTGCGAAGTGACCAAGGTTCGATACCAAGCCTGTCTGTGCCTGAGCCCACGAAAGTCAGCCACGACGGCGGGTGAGCCGACTGATCAGGCGCGCGTGTGTCTCGCTGCACCCCCACCGGCCTTAGCCACGCTATCGGGCTTACCGTCGACCACAGCAAGCCGCGAGGGTTTACCCATGACGACCAACGCGTGTCGGCCGCGTGACATCAGCACGGCGGTTCGGGTACGCGGGGTGAAGTGCTCTCCAGCACGCCGTGCCGGACGGGACCGGGAGCGTGACACTGGAGGTATGCGGACTCGGCGGCACCTGCCGGCCCGGGCGGCGAACCAGAGACCCTACCGCTCGGTGACGGTCGAGGCCGAACTGGACGAGCCCCTGTCGCGCTGGCTGTGGCTGGTGAAGCCGGTCCTGCTCGTCCCCCACCACATAGCGTTGACGGCACTCTGGTTGCTGTTCGTCGCGGCAAGCGCGATCGCCTTCATCGCGATCCTGTTCACCGGGCGCTACCCGCGCGTGCTGTTCGCCTTCACCACAGGAGTGCTGCGCTGGACGTGGCGTGTGGCGTACTACTTCTCCGGGACGCTCGCCACCGATCGTTATCCGCCGTTCAGCCTGGGGGCCGTGCCCGGGTACCCGGCACGGGTGGAGATCGCCTATCCCGAGCGGCTGTCACGCGGCCTGGTGCTGGTGAAGTCGTGGTTGCTGCCCCTGCCGCACTTCCTCCTCCTGGGTCTCTCCGCGCTGGTCTTCCTCGCGGCCCAGTGGTGGGGCGGCCTCCTCTGGCTGCTGGTGGTGTGCGCCGTCGTGGTCTCGTGCTTTCTCGGGCCTGCGGCCATCCTGCTGTTCACAGGCCACTACCCCAGACGTCTCTTCGGCCCGATCGTCGGCTTCGGCCGCTGGATACTGCGCCTGCTGGCCTACGTGGCGCTGATGACGGACGAGTATCCGCCCCTGCGGATCGACGCCGGCGGCACCGAGCCGGCAGTGCCCCGAACGCCTGCAAGCGGCTGACCGGCTCGCCGACCGATCAGGCGCTCTTGCGCCTCATCGATCCCGACCGAACCGTCGGCCTCGTGCTCACTCCGCCGACCGCCCCGGCCACGACGTATCCCTTCTCTGACGTCAGGCGGCTGATTGCTGTGCGCGGCACGGTCAAGCGGCGGTGTGGTGAGAGTGGACTTCGGCATGTGGATCTCCGTAGTGATCGGAGACCCAGGTGTCAACGATGATCGTCAGTTTTAGACGGCCGCGTGTGGCTGTCTTGTCTCGGTTGATGCTTGACGCAGTGGCTTCACCTGATGCTTGACACCGCTTGCCTCGGCTTGGCTTTGCGCGTCTGATCGGCGCGTGCAGGGAGGGCCGGGGCCGTGCTGGTGGAGCTGAGCGTGGTCGAGCAGCGGTATCGCGCGGTCATGGAGTCGCGTCCAGGGTTCCGCCATTCAAGTCGCCGACCGCCCGGTGCGCCCTCAGCGGCGTGCTGCGACTGCTCCGGTGTACGTCTCGCGTGTCAGGTCCTTGGGGCTGATGCCGAGGTTGGTGAGGACGGCGCGGATATCGTTCAGGGCGGAGGCCAAGTCGTCCTCCTCGACGAGGGTTTCGACTTCGAGGAACGTGCCATCGATCTCGGGGACGCGGACGAGGGTTGCGAGCATCTTGCGGCCGTGGGCATCGAAGTCGTAGTTGCGGCAGCGCTTTTCGAAGGCGATGAACGGCACGTGTCCGAGACCGCGCAGGATGGCATGTGCTGCCTCGGCGTCCTCGACGCGGGTCTCGTGCTCGGGCTTGGATCCTGAGGCCTCGTCGACTGCGGCGGCCTTGTACGTGAGGACTGTGCGGGTTCCGTCCGTGCCGTGCACGGTGCGTACGCGTAGTTCTTCGCCGGCTTTGTCCAGGGAGCCGTCGGGCCGGTCGTAGTAGGTGTCTTGGTAGACCTCGACGCGGGCCGTCGCCAGTTCGTCGAGTTGCTGCGTGACTTTCTCGGGTGCGTGCACGCGGGCCTTCAACTCTGCCTCGATCACGAGCCGGTTCTCCTTTCCTCAGATCGTGCGCCGGGCACTGTCGACGACGGCCTCGAACATCCGGCGAAAGCCCCGGAATAGGGGGCCGTGCGGGGTTTCCGTCACCTTGTACGTTGCCGACTCGTGGCCTTCCCAGCCTGCGTCGAAGGCGCCTACGAACAGAGTGGAGTCTGTGCGGATGATCCGCCAGGTGGGCAGCATGCGGTAGCGCCATACGGCGATGTCGCATGTGTCTGCGAGCTCTCGTAGCCGCGCCTCTGCGAGTCGCACGCCGCCGGCGAGGGACTCTGAGGACTCGCCGATCTCGGCCGCGCGCCGAGCCAGGGCGGGGCTGTCCGGGTCCAGGAGGGCCACCCGGACGCGGAGGCCCTTTCCGCCCTGCTCGCGTGGCAGGCAGGCGCGCAAGAGGCTGTCGTTGAGACCGATCAGGCCAAGTCCACGCACGGCGAGGACGTCCAGCTCCTGCGCCCCGCGCGCTTGCTGCTGGATCTCCTGGGCTGCGGAGTGCTGGGTCGCGTATACGCGGACGACTTCAGGGAATGCTGCGAGGTCGAACGCTGCACCGCCTGACCGTTTCTCGCGGCCGACGGCCAGCCCGAGCAGGTGGCGGGCATCGTCGGGCATGTGCAGGCCGTCGGCGATCCGTTCGTACACGTCGAGTTTTGTGACTTCGCGGCGGCCGTTGATGATCTCGTTGACGCGGGCCTGGGTCATTCCTGCTGCGGTGGCAATGCGGGCCTGGCTGGCTCCGGCGTACTGCTGTACGTACCGGAACACAGCGCCTATGTCCCGCTCACGCAGGGCCTGACGCACCTCGGCGCGCTCCCACGCCCAGTCAGGCAGTTCGATCGGCTCCAGCGCGGTCCCCATGCACGGCCCCCGGTATCCACAACGGGATGGAAAGTCATCCCACCGTGAGATTACCGGAGCGGTATCGAGTCGACACGAAGCGTCACAAGATCCTGGCACGGACTCGCAGAGCCCGGCGGTCGTGCTAACGACCCCGGGCATGGCCAACCTGAGAGAGCAGGTCGACGTGGCAGAGACTACGGCCCGCCTACTGAGCCGGACATCCTTGGTGAGTCCGCCCCCTTCCTGGACGGTTGAGAGGTGGCTGGCATCCGCCCACCCGTCACCGGACACAGTCCGCCGAGAGTGGAGCAGCGCCGCGAAGCTCGCGCTGATCCCGCTGGGGAGGGCTTTCGATGCGGTCCGCCTTGCCGACGGCGTCGTGCACCGAACTGTCGGCAGCGATGACTCGTGCGTGGCAGCTGATCGGCTTGCGCAGTATCTAGTGGATGGCCCGGTCATCCACGATCCTGGGTTCCGCCGCTACTACGTCCTCGTACCGCCCAACACCGCCGAGACGTGGGGTACGCCGGTCGCGGAGTGCCTGGGCGAGGGCACCTACCTGGGTGTGCCGCGCGTGGACCGCACTGAGTTGGACGAGCACACGCAGGCCTCGTATTGGGTGCTGCCCATGACCCGTCCAGGCCACCTTTGCAAGCCGGCCGACGTGCTGGCGCTCGCGATGGCTGGTGGCTGCGTGACCGACGAGGGCGAGTCGTGAACGCGTCCACACTCAAGGCCATGCCGCTGGACCTTGAGACGACGCGCGCCTGCGCGGCGCGCGTACTCGCGACGGACACAGAGGCGCCGCACCCCGAGGAACTGGAGACCCTCACGCTCCAACTACGCGGTCACATCGTGGTGGCCATTCCCGAGGTCGAGACGGCCGCGCTGGCACTCCCCGAGGACGGGGTGCCCCGGGTCTGCGCGCTCTTCTGCGTCGGGGAAGCCCGCCTGCGGTTGAGCGCGGAACCCGGCCGGCACCTGTCCGCCCGCATCGCACATGCGCAACGCCTCGCCCGGTCCGTCCGCGCCCTGTGCGACCACTATGAGGACGGGTTCCATCAGTGCCCGAGCGGTCCCGAGCGCGCCGCGTACCTGCGCATGCTGCAGCACTACCCGGCATGCTCAGCGTGCCGGACTGTGGACGACAACGGCGAGGTCACTGGCGTATGCGCGACCGGGGACCGGCTCTACGAGCAGTATCGGCAGGCACGGCGCGGCCCCGCTGCTCCCTGACCGTCCCCGGAGGAAGGGAACGTGGCCTGCCGCACAGGACCGCCCGTGAGTGCTGGCGCATCAGCGGGTGTCCGTCCCGTTGATGTCACGCGGGGATGCGAATGGCCACCTACGGAGATCCGTAGGTGGCCTTTGCACTGGTGCCCCCGGCAGGATTCGAACCTGCGACACCCGCTTTAGGAGTGGGATCGAATCCTTGCCGGGTGGTACTCGTCGCTGTCACGCGGTGCTGTTTCGCCTGATCAGCGCCACGCGGCTTCATGCTCGATCCCGCTCGTGACGCCCGGTGCCGGACCGTCCGCTCACGCATCGCGCACGCATGGAGCCCGTGTCCGGGAGGGCGGGCCTGCAGGTGGTGCAGCTTCTCCTACCAGCTGGTCACCGGTGAGCGTGGAGCCCATCCGCCAGGTGGCCATGACTGTGCCGCCAGCCGCCCTGCACCTGTATGGCGTCAACAAGATGTGGATGATCGTTGTGGAGGTCGGTGTGCTCGTGCTCGACGGGCGTCTGCTCCTTCGGCGGCCACAGGCGTACAGCCAGCAGTCCGGCGACCAGTGTGATCACGCCGAGCGCGACTACCGCCGACTGGAGGCCGGCTGTCGCGCCGAGCCACCCGGCCAGCGGGTACGTCAGCAGCCAGCAGCTGTGGGAGAGGGAGAACTGGGCGGCGAACGCCTGGGCCCGTTCTCCCGGCGGGGCCGAGCGGCGGATCAGCCGTCCGGTCGGTGTGAGCACCATCGAGCACGCGGCGCCGAAGCCCGCCCAGGTGAGCAGGAGTGCGGGCCAGCGCCAGCCGCCGCTGCCGGCCGCGGTGACTGCGCCGAGTCCGCCGAAGACGAGCGTGAGCAGCAGGGCCCCGCTCAGCATCACCGCACGGTCGGAGACCCGGTCGAGGACACGGGGCAGGAGCAGCGCGACGATCATCGAGCCGGCGCCGTACGCGCCGAGCGCCAACGACACGTCGGCCGCGTCGAGGCCCAGCCCGTCGCGGACGTAGACCACGCTGTTGACGGTGACCATCGCGCTCGCCGCCGCCACCGCCAGGTTGAGCGCGAGTAGGGCGCGCAGTTGAGGGATGACGAAGAACAGGCGGGTGCCGGCGGTTGCCTTGGCGCATGCGCCGCCGGTGCGCGGAGTCTCGGGGACGGTCGGTTTCGGCAGCACCGTCGAGATCACGAGGGCGGCGGAGGCGAGGAAGCCGGCCACCGTGCCGAGAAACAGCCAGTTGTACGTGATCACGGAGAGCAGGGCGGCGGCGAGTGCCGGGCTGAACAGGCTCTCCAGGTCGTAGGCGAGGCGGGACAGCGACAGGGCCTGGGTGTAGTCGCGCTCTGCGGGCAGGACGTCGGGGATGACGGCCTGGAACGTGGGCGTGAAGGCCGCCGATGCCGACTGGAGCAGGAAGACCAGGACGTAGACCTGCCAGACCTGGTCCACGAAGGGCAGGCTCAGGGCGACCGCGGCCCGGGTCAGGTCGGCGCCGACCATCAGCGTGCGGCGCGGCAGCCGGTCGGCGACCGCGCCGATCGCCGGGGCGATCCCGACGTACGCCACCATCTTGATCGCCAGCGCCGTGCCGAGCACCGAGCCGGCTCCGGCGCCCGCGATGTCGTACGCGAGCAGGCCGAGCGCGACGGTGGCCAGGCCGGTGCCGATCAGGGCGATGACCTGGGCGGTGAAGAGGCGGCGGTAGGTGCGGTCGCGCAGGACGGTGAACATACGGCGGTCCCCCGGCGGCAGAAATCGTGTGAGCGTTGCCGCCTCCACTGTACTCATAGGTGCGCATCTGCGTACATGTTGACTTCGCGCCAATGCGGCCGCTTGCCCCGAATGCATTGCCCGGCCACTACGCTGTGTGCATGCCCGCCCGCGAGCCCCTGCCACCTGCATCAAATGCGCATCTGCGCCCTCCGGACAGTGCGCGTCTCGCGGAGGCGACCGAGGTGTTCGCGCTGCTGTCCGACGCGACGCGTCTGCATCTGCTGTGGCTGCTTGCACAGGGGGAGTCGGACGTCACCACCCTGACCGAGCAGTGTGCGGCCTCGCGCACGGCGGTCAGTCAGCATCTGGCCAAGCTCCGGCTCGCGGGACTGGTGGAGACGCGCCGCGAGGGCCGGCACGTGCACTACCGGCTGAGCGACGGACACCTGCGGCGGCTGGTGATGGAAGCGCTCAGCCACGCCGACCACCGGGTCAGCGGAACGGCTCCGCACGACTGACCCCGGCCGGCGTCGGGAGGAGGAAGTGGCGGTTCGTCCGTATGCCGCCTCTCGACGGTGGCCCGCCGCCCCGGTGGATGCGGCGCAGGCGGTGGCTCGGCTGGTCCGTCGGGGCGGGAATTGCCGCCCGGGCACCGGGCTTGCGCCGGCTCGTGGTGGTCTCGGGGTGCTCTGGTTATGTGATCACACTATCGGCGCGCCTATGTCTGGAGTGGGGTATTTTCTCACTAATCTCCATAACCGCAAGCGGGCGATCCGTCACCGACTGCATCCGCAATGCACACCATGGAGATGACATGCACAAGCTTCGCAAGACCGCTGCCCTGGTCGCGGCCCTCGGCAGCGTCGGGCTCCTGGCTTCCGGGACCGCCTACGCCGGCGGCGAGGGGGGCGGCGCCAGCGTCCTACAGAGCGCCAACTGCCGGTCGCACGACATCGACGCCGACGTCCTCGGCGAGGTCGGGATCCTCAACGGCGTGCTGGGGAACGCGATCAACGGCGAGGGTGACCCGGGCGCGCAGAAATCCCACATGCACTCGGAAATGGGCTGCAATAGCAGCGCCTGGTAGGACGTTGGTTCAGCAATTCTTGACGGCGGACAGCGACCTCGTGCTCCATCCAGCTCATGACGCGCTGCTCCGTGCGCTGCCGGGCGCCGACGGGCCCTCGGAACCCATAGGCTCACTGTAACCACGGTTTCTATGCACTATCAACGGTTCCGGAGTCGGTCGGCGTTGCCGCGTGGCGTCGGGAATGCCGCGAGATCTACTGCAATGGTTGCGTCATAGTGTGTTGGCGGGCCCTGCGGGCTCGTCCGGAGTGCCAGGGGAGCGCGGATGACCCTGAACAGGCAGGCGGAACGGCGGGCGCGCAGCACGATTCGGGTGATGCGGCCGGTCTGGGTGGCCATGCTGCTGGCAGCGGCCGGTCTGGCGGGCTGCAGCGGTCCGAGCCACGCCCCGACCCGCGCCCATTCGCCCTCCCCGGGAGTAGCGCAGACGACCGACCAGAAGAGCCGGGCAGCGGGCCTGCCGGGAATGCCGACTGTGCTGGACCCGAACGACATCTACGCGGCGGACCGTCCCGGCCTGCTCTCCAAGGTGGTCACGGGCTTCCCAGCACGGATCTACGTGCCGAACCTGCGTAGCAACACCGTGACGGTGATCGACCCCGCCACCTACCGGGTCGTAGACACCCTCCCTGTGGGCCGCGAGCCGCAGCATGTTGTCCCTTCCTGGGACCTGAAGACGCTGTGGGTCAACAACGACCTGGGCAACTCGCTCACCCCGATCGACCCGTCCACCGGCCACGCAGGCAAGCGGGTGGCGGTGGAAGACCCGTACAACCTCTACTTCACCCCCGACGGCCGCTACGCGGTGGTGATGGCCTCGAACCTCAAGCGGTTGGACTTCCGTGATGCGCATTCGATGGCGCTGGTCAAATCGGCGCCGGTGGCCTGTGCGGGGGTCAACCACGCCGACTTCTCCGCCGACGGCCGCTACTTCATCGTCTCCTGCGAGTTCAGCGGCGACCTGCTCAAGGTCGACACCGCGCGGATGAGAGTGATCGCCCGGCAGAAACTTCCCGGCGGCCGCAGCATGCCCCAGGACGTGAAAGTCTCTCCGGACGGCCGCACCTGGTACATCGCCGACATGACCCGCGACGGCGTATGGGTGCTCGACGGAGACCGTTTTACTGCTCCGCATTTGTTGCCCACCGGCAAGGGAGCGCACGGCTTGTACGTCAGCCGCGACTCGCGCACCCTGTTCATCTCCAACCGCGGCGAGGGCACCATCTCCCTGCTCGACCTCCCGTCGGGCCGACTGCGGGGCAAGTGGCGGCTGCCTGGCGGCGGCAGCCCCGACATGGGCGGTCTCTCCGCGGACGGCAAGGTGCTGTGGCTGTCCGGCCGTTACCACAACACGGTCTACGCAATCGCCACCAGTGACGGCCACCTCATCAAGAAGATTCCCGTCGGCATTGAGCCCCATGGCCTGTGCGTCTACCCGCAGCCGGGGCGCTATTCCCTTGGCCACACCGGAGTTTTCCGTTAAGGCGGCCTCCCCCGCTGCGGCCCTTGGCGATGTAGGGCTCGCCGCGCTCACGGCTTGGGTGAGGAGCCGAGCGGGGCGTCTGCCGGAGGCACACGGCCAGATGGAGAGCCCACCTGGCCGGGGCCTCCGGTCCCGCAGCGGTGAGCGGGGTCTATGCCGTGGGTACGGCCGGGTTGGTGGCGTCCAGGGCCGGGCGGAGCGCCTTGGCGAGGGTGACGCCGTCGGCGGTGGCCCAGTAGTGCAGGTAGAACAGGCGGGGCTGGTCGTTCAGGGCGTGGTTGTGCAGTTCGACGATGTCGATGTTGCCCTTCCGCAGTGCCTGGATGACCTTCTGCACCTCGGGTGCGGTCATGACGAAGTCTCCGTTGATGGCTGCCTTGTTGCCGCCCAGCGGCTGGAAGTTGATGCCGGTGGTCAGGCCGAGGGCGGGCGGCAGCACGTGCGTGCCGTCTGTGATCGTGTTCGCGCGGGCGATGGTGAACTTGTAGATGCCGCCGTCGGCGGCGCCCTTGCGGCCGAGCGCCTTGTCGATGCCGGTCGTGTCCAGCGCGATGGGCGGCTGGGTGGCAGGGGGCGGCGAGGCCGGCGGGATGGCTGTGGCGTCCAGCGCGGACTTCAGGCCCTTGGCGAGCTTCACCGGGTCGCCCATGGCGTGGATGTGGGTCCACCAGATGGCCGGGGTCTGCTGGAGCAGGTGCTTGTGCAGGGCGGTCTGTTCGATGCCGGCGGCCTGGAGGGCGTCGGTGACCTTGGGCAGTTCGGTCTCGGTGACGACCAGGTCGCCCATGAGCATGGTGCCGTCGTGGTACTTGGCGAAGTTCGCGTACCCGCCGAGCGACAGGCCCGGCTTGATGGCGACGCCCTGGGTGGTGACCTTGAGGTCCTTGCGGGCCAGCACGACATGGTAGACGGTGCCCTTCATCAGGGTGCCGGTGCGGCCGAGGGTGCCGGCGACAGGCTTCCAGTCCGCCGCGGTCGTCTGCATGGGCTGCTGTGCCTGGTCATGCTCGGCCATATGGTCCGCGACCCCGTGCGTGTCGCCCGCCGAAGCGTCGCTTTTGGCATCGGTTCCGCAGCCGGCTAACAGGCCGCTGCTTGCCACCAGAAGGAGCGCGGCCGCCGTCCCGACGACCGGCTTTATGTGTGAACGGGGTGACATCACCACTCCTCGGGCTCGTCGGCGATGGTGCCTGTGTGGCCAGACAAACGGCATCTGGCGACGCCGGCAGGACAAGCGCCTCCATTCGGGTGGCTTCATGAAAGCTTCATCAGCAGCCAGGATCGTGGCAGGCAAACAGCGTGGGAGCCGACGGCAGAAGGAGAGGGAAGGCACGGATGCGGATCCTGGTGGTGGAGGACGAGCCCAAGATGCGGGACCTGCTGCGCCGGGCTCTGACGGAGGAGGGGTACGCCGTCGACACGGCCGCCGACGGGCCCCAGGCCATCGCCCTGACCGATGTGGCCGCGTTCGACGCGATGGTGCTGGACGTGATGCTGCCCGGCCTGGACGGCTTCGAGGTCTGCGCCGCCATCCGGCGACGCGGCACTTGGGTACCGGTGCTGATGCTGACCGCCAAGGACGCCGTCGCCGACCGCGTGCGCGGCCTCGACGGGGGAGCGGACGACTACCTGACCAAACCGTTCAGCCTGGAGGAACTCTTCGCGCGGCTGCGAGTGCTGATACGCCGAGGCCCGTTCGACCGCCCGGCTGTCCTCGCCGCCGGCGATCTGCGTCTGGATCCGGCGACCCGGACCGTACGACGCGGCGCGGAAGAAATCCCCCTGACCGGCAAGGAGTACGGCCTCCTCGAAGCACTCATGCGCCGTCCCGGCACCGTCCTGACCCGCGCCATGCTCGTGGAACACTGCTGGGACTTGGGCACCAGTCCCGGCTCCAACGTCGTCGACGCCCACATCAAGGCGCTGCGCGCAAAGATCGACCGCCCCTACGAGACCCAGGCCGTCGAGACCGTCCGCGGTGCCGGATACCGGATCCGCCCGGATGGCGGCCGCGCCGCCACCCGCACCCCATGAACCACATACGTGAAAACCGGTGACGGTGTACTCGAAAGAGTCGGCGCATTGGCCAAGGACAGGCGATGCGGCCTTCAGCCAATCGCCGTTAGCCACCTCGCGGCGGTGGTGGCTTCCGCCAGTCAGTGCAGGATCAGCCCGAGGGCCCCGGCGACGAGGACGACATAAGGCTCGGGAATCTTGAAGCGCCACAGCAGGCCGAGAGTGACCAGGGCGATGGCGCCGGTGGGAATGTCGATGACGGCCTGACGGGTGAGCACGACGACCGCACCGGCCAGGGCACCGGCAGCGGCGGCCGTGGCCCCGGTGACGAAAGCCTTGACCTGCCGGTTCTCGCGGTGGCGGACGAACCAGCGGCCGGGGACGACCACGCCGAGATAGATCGGGGTGAAGATCGCGACCGTGGCGACGAGGGCGCCAGTGACGCCGCCGACCAGGTAGCCGATGAACGCGGCAGTGATGACGACCGGGCCGGGGGTGATCAGCCCCATGGCCACGGCGTCGAGGAACTGGGCCTGGGTGAGCCAGTGGTGCTGGGTGACCACGCCCTCGCGGAGCAGCGGGACAATCGCCAGGCCGGAGCCGAAGACCAGGGCACCGGTCTTGAGGAAGAACAGGCCGAGCGAGGCGAGTGTGCCGCCGGTACCAAGGGCGCCCAGCGCCAACGGGACCGGCGTGATGCCGTGGGCGCGGTTGCCGAGGCGGGGCAGGCGGAGGGTGGGGCGGGCATCGAGGAGGATGAGGAGCAGCCCGGCACCGACGATCAGGTAGATCGGCTCTCGGCCCGTCGTGGCGGTGACCGCGAAGACGGTGGCGCTGATCGCCCAGGCGCGCCAGTCCTTGTGGTTGGTGAGCCGGAGCAGTTTGTAGGCGGCGATGGTGATGATCGCCATGACGGCGGGCGCGATGCCGTAGAACAGTGACTGCACCACGCTCAGGCCCGAGTAGTGCGAGTAGACCGCCGCCACCGCCATCACCATCAGGAACGACGGCGCGATGAAGGCGAACGCGGTGGCTGCGGCTCCGATCGCGCCGCGTTTGAGGTAGCCGACCCACATCGCCACCTGCGCGGCGAGCGGGCCCGGCATCGTCTGCCCCAGCGCAACGCCGTCGAGGAAGTCCTGCTTGCGTATCCAGCCGCGCTGTTCCACCAGGTCGCGCTGCATGTAGCCCACCACGGCGATCGGCCCGCCGAAACCGAGCGTGCCCAGACGCAGGAAGTACCTCAGGACCGCGCCGAAACCGGTGCCGTCAGATGTCGTCCTCCGGGTCGGTGTGAGGGGCGCAGGATCGTTCGAGGCGTCGTGTGCGTTCTGGGAGTCCACGGGCTTACCGTAACCACGGTTGCATCGATGGCTCAATAGGGGCCTGGCCAGCCCCAAGGTGATCAGGCGACCCGAAGGGCACGGCTCCGCCAGCTACGGCTCGCCCGCCTTCCGCCCCCGGCCTTCAGCCTTCGGGTGAAACCATCGTTACCCTGGATTCCAGAGGAGGTGAACCTCATGTCCGACCCCAAGCACCCCTGGGCGGAGCAAGCGCCTCCGGGCTCCAACGGCAAACCGGCGGCCGGCAGGCATGTCCCGCGGTGGGGGATAGTCCTCTTCTGGATCCTGGTCGTCGTTGTCGTTCTGATGTTGCTCTCGCAACTCGACCTCTTCGGCGACTGACCCTCGCCCGGCTCTCGGTTCAGGCGGGAAGCGGCTGATGCATGCTCGCGCATGCCACGGTTATTCATGGTGAGGTGATCTCATGTCCGGCCACAAGAATCCGTGGGAAGCGCCGCAATCACCACGCGATGGGAGGCCAGTCAGCAGGGGCGTCCCCCGGTGGGTGAGGGTCCTGCCGTGGATCGTGATTGCCGTCGTCATTGTGCTGTTCCTGTGGGAGGTCGGCTTCTTCGCCGGCTGACTCGGCGCTACAGCCTGGTTCAGGCGGGGGCACGGCCGAGCAGCAGGCCGAGTTGGCGTGCTCGCAGGAGACCGTCGAAAAGCGCCCGGCCGAGCGAGGACCGGCTCGTCCGCGTAGCACGATGTCGAAGCAGGTGCCCCTGGCGTGTGGTTGTGCTGGGCGTCCCAGCCGGCCTCGCGCACGATCTCGGTGCGCCACGTCTTGGTACCTGATGAAGCTGTATGCAGTCGCCCGAATGGCGTGCTCTTCATGACAACTTCATCGGCGGCCGCTTGTCTGACCATATAACTTCATCGACAACGGTCTGGATGAGGAGTAGTCGTGGCACCCCGTTCGCGTACGAAGCTTGTCGCAGGGACGGCGGCCGCGCTCGGCGGTGTGCGGGCGGCCGTGGCCCAGACCGCCGCGCACGGCACCGAGTAGCAGCCCATGCCCATCACCACCGGCATCAACTTCCAGTCGATGGGGGCCGACAGGGACGTCATCAATGGAGACTTCGTTGCAGCGGTCACCACAGACCTCCGCCAGAGTCCGCCGCCGGCAGCAGTCGATCCGGCACACCTGCGATGAACGCCCATGTCAGCATCGACACGGCGGCTGAGCGGGTGCGGTCTGTGCTGGTCTCGGCCCAGTCGTTGACTTTGCACAGCCCGAGCCATCGCGCCGAGTTGGTTGGGCGGCACCAGGTTCTCGACGACGGTCGTATGGCCGTCGAGCTACCCACCGACCACTGCATGACCCGCCAACTCATCAGCGATGGCCAACAGCTCGCGATGATCGAGGTGACGGACCTGGTGCCCGTCCCCGTGCGTGACCGGATCAGGTGCCGCGTCACGCTCACGGGGTCGCTCGCTCCTGTCGGCGTCGGCACTGACGACGGCGAACTGTTCGCGCTGTTTCACCCGTCGAGCGCGGAGCTGGTGAGGGACGGGCAAACGCTGACGGTGGAACCGACCGTGCTCGCAGACGCTCGGCCCGACCCTTTTGCCACCTCGGAGGCCAAGCTTCTGTGCTACCTCAGCGATCACCGACGGGATGTGATCGAGTTGCTTGTCCAACTGCTACCGCCCGAGCAACGGCTCGGTATGCGGACGGCACAGCCAGTGCAGCTCGACCGGCTCGGCATCGTCGTGAGACTTGAGTTGCCCGGCGGGGACCACGACATTCGGCTGGACTTCCCCACGCCCGCCGACAACCTGGACGAGCTGAACGCCTGCCTGGACGCCTTGCTCGCCAGAGCCCGAAACGGCCGACAGCCATCACCCTGAGTCCTCGGCCCTCGCGCACCGTCGCGCGGCCGACGGTGTGCAGTTGCGGCGCGAGTGCCTTCTGCGAGACATGTGCACCGGCCAATCGCCCCGGCGAGCCGGTACTGCCACGTCGCGGCGGGTCAGGCGGGTTCGCGACCGAGGAGGAGGCCGCGCTTGATGTATTCGTACAATCCGTCGAAGAGGGGTGCTGTCAGGGCGAGGGTCTGTTCGTCGGTGCAGATCATGGACAGGCCGCGCAGAGCGACGTCGAGGCCGCAGGCTTCGGGTGCGTCGTAGCGTTCGTCGTCCAGGTCGGCTTCGTGCACGATCTCGGCGATCCGCCAGAGCACGGGGTCGGTGAGGTCGTGCCTGCGCAGGATCGTCTCGAAGGTGCAGTCGCCTCCGCGGTGGCCCAACTCCACTCCGCGCATGTCGAACGGGGTGGCGTCGGAGGGGACTGCGGCCGGGTCGGTGACGAACGCGAACTCGGCGTCCTGGTCGAGGAACCGGCGGATCAGCCACGCGCAGGCGGCGCGGTCGATGTGGACTCCCGCCCTGGTTGCCCACCTCATGGACCAGGTACCTCCGCTGGTGTGTATGTCTACTGCTTTGGAGCCTTCAGCGAGACCGACGACCCTACCGGTGCTTTCCGGCGACGGACACCGGGCGCGCCGGTACCTGCGGTGAGGCGGTCGACGGCGGCGTGCGCCTCGTCGCGTTCGGCCGGGGGGAAGAAGTCGCGTCGGCCTATGCGCCGCAACTCGGCGCGCAGCCGCCGCGATGCCCGCTCCCGCTCGGCCGCTGGTTCAGCCTCCAGCGCGTCAGCCTCGTCGACGATCTTCCGGTACTCCTCAGCGCGGGCGGCCGCCATCGTGGCGGCCAGGTCTCGTTCCTGGGCCCGGGTGCCGGGCTGGGCAAGCCAGATGCCTGCTGTGCCGCCGGCCTCGGTGACCTCTTCGGCAATCCACTCCAGCTGCTCACGAGTGCGGGCGTCGGCGGGGAGAGTGACTAGCCCATCGGAGATCTGCGCTACACCCAGGCGCTTGAGCTTGCGCCAGACCGCGATCCGCGGCGTGGAAGGCTCGCGGGGCATTCGGTAGGACAGTAGAACCCACTGCCCCGGGCGGTCGGCGCTCGCATCGGTAGGCCGGGAGGTGCCGTGGGTGCCGTGCGCGGCCGGTTCGTCTGCCACCTCGGATACCTCCAAACCGCTCGCCATGCCGACGCCACCGGCCTGCTTCCCAAATGTAACCCTGGTTGCGCCGCCTTGCGAGCGGTCGGGAAGACTGGGGGTGGGTGACGCGGTCCACAGCCCGAACAGGGTTGCATGTGAGCGGGGCCGCGCTATGCAGCCGCAGGCTCCATGCTATCTGCACTGATATCACCCCAGACGGATGCGTCACGTGAGCTGGGCCGCCGGGCGTGCTGGCCGACCCTGTTGTGACTGCTCGGCTGGCTTGCCAAGCGCGCCTCCGTAGCGTGCCGGCCTGGACGGTAACCCCCACCGACGTACCGATGAACGCCGCTCGGGCGCGTATTGGTTCAGGTCCGTATCGAGAGTCGTGCTCGATTACGTCGCCCCGGCACCATCGGCATCGCCACCGGATACTTCCGGTAAATAGGAGAGCCGGGTCAGGGACAGAGTCAGTGGCTTGCCATTGGTTCGGCGAGGGGGCGCAGACGGTGAGTCTCGTCGAAGAGGGCTCGCTCCGTCAGACGGACCGCGACGAGGGCGGCGAGTGCTGCCGCCGCGAGGAGCATGTACATCACGACGATCTGGTAGCGGATGGCGGTGAAGGGGTCGACTCCGGCGAGGATGAGGCCGGTCATGGCGCCGGGGAGGCTGATGATGCCGACGGTCTTGGTGGAGTCGAGGGCGGGGATCAGGGCGGTGCGGACGATGGTGCGCTGGTGCGGGGCGAAGGCCTCGGTGGCGGCGAGGCCGAGGCTGAGGCGAGCCTCGATGGCGGGGCGGGCGGTGCGGACCTCGTCGTACAGGCGGGTCAGGGCGAGAGCGGTGGCCTGCATGGCGCCGGAGACGACCATGCCGCCGACGGGGATGACGACGCGGGCCTGGGTGGCGATCACGCCGAGGGCGAGCAGGGTGCCCATGGTCGCCGCCGTGCCGACGGTGATCGCGGCGGTCGCCGTGGGGAGGACCCTCGGCAGGACGGGGGTGCGGCGGGCGGCGACCCGGCCGGCGATCAGGACCATGAGGGCGAGCCAGCCGATGGCGCCGGCGAGTCCGGTGTGCTGGAAGACCAGGAGCAACAGGGCGCCGACCGCGGCAAGTTGAAGTGCGGCGCGGACTGCGGCGAGGGTGATGTCGCGGGCCAGGCGGAGGCGTCCGCGCCAGGCCACGGCGATCGTCAGGGCGATGAGGGCGGCCGAGGCGGCGACTCCCGCCCAGGTGGGGACGGCGGGGTTCACGCGGGCTCCCTGAGGTAGTCGACGCGGTGGGCCTCGCCCTGGTCGACGAGACAGCCGTGGTCGAGGACCAGTACGTGATCGGAGACGCGGCGGGCCTGCGCGGTGTTGTGGCTGACCAGGACCACGGTCAGGCCGTCGGCGACCAGTCCTCGTATGACGTCTTCGACGGCGGCGGTGCCGACCGCGTCCAAGGCGGAGGTGGGTTCGTCCAGTAGCAGGACCTGGGGAGTGACAGCCAGTGCCCTGGCCAGGCAGACGCGCTGGGCCTCGCCGCCGGAGAGGTTCGTGGTGGCGCGGTCGAGATACGCGGACGGCAGGTGGACGCGGTCGAGCAGGGTCGCCGCCTCGTGGCGGTCGAGGTCGGGGCGGCCCACGCGCAGGTCGTCCAGGACGGTGTCGGTGAGCAGGACGGGCTGCTGGCCGACGAGGGTCACGTGGCGGCGCAGGGTGAGGACGTTCCAGTCGGGCACCGAACGGCCCTGGAAGGTCACCGTTCCGGTCGTGGGTTCTTCGAGCCGGTTGAGGAGGCGCAGGAGGGTGGTCTTGCCCGCGCCGCTGGGCCCGACCAGCGCAGTGCAGGTTGACGCCGGAATGTGGCAGGTGACCGCGTCCAGCAGGGTCGCTGTGCCACGCCGCACCGTGACCGCTTGGAGGGCGAACTCGCTTGTCTCCACGGGGCAACCTCCACCCATCACCATATGCAACCAAGGTTACGTCAGATAGATGGTGTCAGTAGGGCTGGACGCCTGCCAGAGCGACTCTGGCGTCCCGGTGCCCGGCTGTGCCCCCTTGCGCGGCGACGCCTAGACCCGCAGCGGCGGCGCGAAGAGGGTTGAGGGGCGGAATCACGGTGTGGGCCCGTAGACGAGGAGGGCGGGGTGGCCGCCGGGTCCGTTCGGGACGGGGTAGTAGCTGCGGTGGGTGGTGGGGTCGACGGCGACGACGTGGGCGCCGTCGGCGAGGTGGGCGCGGCCGGTGACGGTCAGGTGCCCGTTGTGGTTGTCGGCGGTGGTGACCCAGCCGGACTCGGCGGCGACGTAGAGGTGGTGGGCGGCGGGGTCGTAGGCGAGGACGTCGGGGTCCTGGCCGACCTGGTCGTTGCCGGTGACGTGCCAGGTGCTCAGGTTGACGGTGAGCAGGCGGGCGTTGCCGTCGCAGGCGACGAAGGCCACGTGGTCGGCGGGGGCGAGGGTGAGGCCGTGGTCGTGGTCGCAGCCGGGGAGCGGGACGCGGCGGGTGATGTGGAGGGTGGTCGGGTCTATGACGGCGAGCTGGTTGCGGGTCTGGACGTCGACGAGCATCTGCCGGGTGGTGGGGTCGTAGGCGACGTTGCCTGCCTCCCCGCCGAGAGGGACGGTGCCGCGGACGGCTCCGGTGGTGGCGTCTACGACGGTTTCCGAGCCGCCGGATTCGTTGGTGGTCCACACCGTGTGGTGCACGGGGTCGTGGGCCAGTCCGTCGGGGCCGTCGCCGGTGGGGCTGCGGTGCAGGGCGGTACCCGTGGTCTCGTCCAGGGTCACGACCTGGTTGGCGTCGGCGGCGGTGGCGTACACGCGGTGCAGGGCGGGGACGACGAGGACACCACGGACGCCGGGCACGTCGTCGATGGTCCGTACGACGCGGTCCGCGTGGATGTCGACCTCGATGACCTGGCTCGCGCCGAGGTGGGCGATGAACAGCAGGCCGCGGCCGGGGTCGAGGCTCGCGTAGTCGAAGCGGGAGCTGTCGCCCGGCAGGGCGATCTCCTTCACCGGCTGAAGGGGCAGCGCCGCCTTGGGCGGCGGTTGGTTGCTGCCGCGGGTGAGCAGGACGCCGGCCACGGCGGCGGCGACAGCTAGGGCTAGGCCGATGGCCAGCATCAACAGGGCGCGGGGGCTGAGGCGACGGATCATGTGCGGTCTTTCGGGGTCGGCGGTGCAGCGGCGAGGGACAGTCCGCCGCCGCCCGTGAGCGGTGAGCGGCGGCGGGACGACCGGGCCGTTCAGTACAGGTAGGTGTCGACAAGCAGGGCCGCGACGGCGGCCAGGAGCGCATAGCGGATGCTGGTGCGCGTCGGCTGCCCGCCGAGTGGACCTATCCCGTAGCCGAGGGACGCGGCGGCGAGGGTGAAGACCCCGGAGCCAGTGTCCTGCCAGCTGACCGGGAAGACGACCAGGGGCGCGTCGGTGAAGAACTGGTCCCCGTGAGCGGCCCGCAGAATGGCGTTCCAGGCGAGGGGCCCGATGGCCGCGGCGAGCGCACCGGTCATCACCACCGCACGGGTGCGGCCCCGGGCGGCGGCGATGAGGGCGGCGGCGAGCACCGCCGACAGCGCCGCGCCGTAGCCGATCTGACCCCAGCCGATCACGACGCGGGAGCCGGGTCGGTCGCGTCCAGGGCCGGGCGCAGGGCCTTGGCGAGGGTGACGCCGTCGGCGGTGGCCCAGAAGTGCAGGTAGAACAGGCGGGGCTGTTCGTCGAAGGAGTGGTTGTGGAGTTCGACGATGTCGATGTTGCCCTTGCGCAGCGCCTGGATGACCTTCTGAGTCTCGGGTGCGGTCATGACGAAGTCGCCGTTGATGGCAGCCTTGTTGTCGCCCAGCGGCTGGAAGTTGATGCCGGTGGTGATGCCGAGGGCGGGCGGGAGCACGTGCATGCCGTCGGTGATGGTCTGGTTGCGGGCGATGGAGAACTTGTAGATGCCGCCGTCGGCCGTGCCTTTGCGGCCGAGCGCCTTGTCGATGCCGGCGGTGTCCAGGTCGATGGGCGGCTGGGTGGGCGCGGGCGGTGAGGCGGGCGGGATGGAGGTCTGGGCCAGGGCTGCCTTGATGCCCTGGGCGAGTTTCACCGGGTCGCCCATGGCGTGGATGTGCGTCCACCAGATCGCCGGGGACTGCTGGAGCAGGTGCTTGTGCAGGGCGGTCTGTTCTATGCCGGCAGCCTGGAGCGCGTCGGTGACCTTGGGCAGTTCGTCCTCGGTGATGACGAGGTCGCCCATGAGCATGGTCTCGTGCTTGTACTTGGCGAAAGCCAGGTATCCGCCGAGGGAGAGGCCGGGCTTGACGGTGACGCCCTCGGTGGTGACCTTGAGGTCCTTGCGAGGCAGCGGGATGCGGTAGACGGTGCCCTTCATCAGGGTGCCGGTACGGCCGAGAGTGTCGGCGACCGGCTTCCAGTCGGCCTCGGTGGTCTGCACGGGCTGCTGGGCATGGCCGTGCATGGAGGTCTGGTCCGCCACCATGCTGGTATCAGCGGCGGCTGCGTCGTTGTCGTTGTCGGTGTCGCTGCCGCAGCCTGTCAGCAGGCCGGCGCCCGCCACCAGAAGAAGCGCGGCGGCCGTCCCGGCGGCCGGTTTCATACGTGTACGGGGTGACATGACCACTCCTCATCGAGATCGTCGTCGATGGTGCCTGGGTGGCCAGACAAACCGCCGTTGATGAAGCTGGCATGAAGAGTCCCCCATCCGGGTGTCTTCACGACAGCTTCATCAATGGCCAGGACCGTGGGAGCCCCAAACGACGCAATGAAACAGGAGGAAGCCACATGCGGATCCTGGTCGCCGAGCAAGAACCCAAGACGTGGGGCCTGTTGCATCGAACGCTGACCGAAGAGGGGTACGCCGTCGACACAGCCGTGGACGGGCTGCAGGCCATAGCTCTGACCGACGTCGACACCTTCGACGCGATGGTGCTGGACGCAACGCTGTCTGGTCTGGACGGCTTCGAGGTCTGCGCCGCCCTCCGGCGACGCGGCAACTGGCTGGCTGTGCTGATGCTGACCGCTACGGATGCTGTCACCGACCGCGTCCATGGCCTGGACGACGGAGCCGACGACTACCTCCCCAAGCCCTTCAGCCGCGACGAACTGCTGGCCCGGCTGCGAGCCCTGATCCGACGTGGTCCCGTCGAACGCCCCACCGTCCTCACCGCCGGGGACCTCACCCTCGACCCGGCCACACGGACCGTACACCGCGGTCAGGAGGAGATCCCCCTGACCTCCGAGGAACACGCCCTCCTCGAAGCCCTGATGCGCCGCCCCGGCACCGTCCTGACCCACTCCACGCTTGTGGAACACTGCTGGGACCCCGGCACCAGCTCAGGTCCCGACGTCATCGACGGCCACATCCAGACCCTCCGCGCCAAGATCGACCGCCCCTACGGCGCCCGGTCCGTGGAGACCGTCCGCTGCACCGGCTACCGCATCCGCCCCGACGGCGGCCCCACCCCGACCCGGACGACATGAACCGCATCCCGCTCCGCATCCGCCTCACCGCAATCTTCGCCGCCGTGATGGGCCTGGTGCTGGCCGGTGCCGGCTACCTCACCCTCAGCCGCTTCCGCGAGGCCCAGTCCGAATACGGAACGGCGACGGGCGTGGCCCGGGAAGCCCAGCAGGCCGCCTCGGACGACTTGGTGCGCGAGCTGCTCACCGCGCTGCCCATCGTGTTCGTGCTGGCGACGATCGGCGCGTACCTGCTGGCCGCCGCGGCTCTGCGCCCGGTGGAACGCATGCGCACCCAGGCCGCCGCCGTCACCGAGGACACGCCCGAGTACCGCCTCGATGTACCGCCCAGCCGCGACGAGATCGCCCGCCTGGCCACCACCCTCAACGGTATGCTCACCCGGCTCCAGACCGCCCTGGACCACGAGAGGCTCTTCGTGGCCGACGCCAGCCACGAGCTGCGCACCCCGCTGAGCCTGCTGCGCACGGAGATCGAACTCGCCCTACGGCACCCCCGAGACGCCGCCGAACTGCACGCCGCCCTCGTTTCCGCGCACGAGGAGACCGAACGGCTCGTCCAGCTCGCCGAGGACCTGCTGCTCCTGGCCCGCACCGACCGTCGTGACACCACTGCCGTCGGGTCGGCGGTACCCGATCTCGCCCCCGTTCTGCACCGGGTGGCGGCCCGCTTGCGCAACGGCTCGCCCGGCAAGGTCATCACGGTCGACTGCCCTGCCGGACTGACCGCCGCTGTTCCGGTCGACCGCTTGGACCGGGCGGTGACGAACCTGATCCATAACGCCCAGCAGCACGGCCGCGCCCCTGTCGAAGTGACCGCCCACTGCGACGGGGAACGGGTCCGCATGGAGGTCCGCGACCACGGCCCCGGCTTCCCGCCCGACTTCCTCCTGCACGCCTTCGACCGCTTCACCCAGGCCGACCGATCCCGTTCCACGAGCGGCACTGGCCTCGGCCTGGCCATCACCGCCGCCATCGCCCGCGCCGCCGGCGGACAGTACGGCGCCTACAACCACCCCGACGGCGGCGCAGTCGCATGGATCTCCCTCCCGGCACTGCCACGGTCGGCCGCATCGGTTTGATGGGTCCCAAACGCCATGCAGCCATGGTTACGTTTTGCGGGATCCGAGTTGCGGGGAGCGTCCATCCACACGAGTCATTCAGCATCCGCACGAGCTCATCAGGAAAAGCCATGGTCCTTGCCGTCGCCTCGTCGTCCGAAATCTTCAGCACCGCCCATATCGGGCTGACCGCCGCCATCACCGGCGTCCTCGCGCTCGCCGTGGCGGTCTGGCGGCTTCCCCGATCGGCATGGGCCGACATGGCCGCGGTCGCGGTGTTGTCCGCGGCTTCCGTGTACCTGTGGCGGATGTCCGCGAACATGACGCCACTGAACAAGGACGGCCTGCCGGGCTTCTCCGCCAACGACTGGGCCGCCCCCGTTCTCACCTACGTCTTCCTCGGCCTGTACGCCGACGTCCGCCTCCCAGCGGACCCACGCCGCTACGCCCAGACCCGGGCCCTCGCCACCCTCGTCTCACTGGCGGTGAACGTCATCACCATCTGACGGCGAGAAGGCGTTCATGAGGGCGGGCCCTCGCGACGAGCGCCGCCTCCTTGTCAAGTACCAGGTGAACGGGCTGCTCAGCTGACGTGCAGGGTGACAGCGGCGGTGTGGAGGGTGCCCGCGGTCTGGAACTGCAGAAACAGTCGCCAGTTGCCGGAGGCGGGCAGGGCGGTCATGAAGTCCAGAGTGGGGCCGCCGTGGCTGCCGTTGACCTTGGTCTGCGGGTGGAGGTGGGCGAACGCCTCGTCGCCTTGGTGGAAGGCAGTGAGGTGGGCGTAGGTGTCGAGGTAGGGCTGGAGATCGGTGACCGGTTTGCCGTCCTTGTGGACCGTGACGGTCAGCGGGCTGGCCGTGCCCGCTTTCAGATCGCCGCTGAGGGTGAGGGTGTAGCCGTCGGAAGTGGTGGAGGACGCGGGTGCCGGCAGGGCGGTGGTGGGTGCGGAGCCGGGGACGGTCACAGTGCGGCTGAGGACGAAGTCCTGGCCCTTGCCCGGTCCGGTGTCCGGCATGAACTGGGTGAACAGCCGCCAGGAACCGGGCTGGAGGGCGGCCAGGCTCGCGGTCCAAGTGCCGTCACTCGCCATGGTCGGATGGACGTGCTGGAAGCCGGTCAGATCCGAGCGGATCGCATAGAAGTGCAGCCGTTTGGTCTGGTCGAGGGCGAAGACGGTGACCGGCTTGCCACTGGAGCTGGTGATGGCGAACCGGTACGTGGCCGTCTTTCCGGCCGGGAGGCGGTTGGTGTCCGAGGCCAGGGTGTAGCCGTCCTGCCGGTCGGCCAGGCCGTTCCCGGTGGGCATGCCGCTCATGCTGGGCATCGATGTCATCGATTGGCGGCCCCCGCTCGGCATTGACGCTGGGGGCGGCATGGACATGCTGGGTGTGGAGGGGGTGCGGGGGGCGTCGGAACCGCACGCCGTGAGCACGAGCGCCAGGCTCCCCGCGACGCAAGCCGCGGCAACGGGACGCCGGGGGCAGGCCGAATGGAAGAGATCGTGCACCAGAACCACCTCCTCCTCAGCATCCTGTCGCTGGACGCCGGGCGCCACAGCAGGGAGATCTGGCCAGTCTCATGTGATCTTGCCGTTGGCCGAGGCTGTGACGTGGGCAGATGCAGCGATGGCTGGGACGGGACATCTGTGGAGTCCCTGTTGACGTTGTCGCCCACGAGCGTATGCAGAGGGTTGGTCTCATTCGAAGGTGCCGATCAGTCGGCTCCGCCACCGGCGTCCCGGGCATGTCCCGGGGTTCTGCGGTTCTTGCCTGACGCGCAAGAGCGGACTCGCACGAGTGCCCTGCGCTGTTGCCGGCGCCGGCGTCGTATCCGTGCATGGACTGCCTTCCCAGCCGTACGACGTACCGGACCATCGTGGTCGCTTTCGGCTTACCTCGGAAGCCGGAGCCGGTGGCGGCAGACGGGTTCATCTCGCGGCGGTACGCGAGGTGGTGCATGCGTCGGGCCGGGCCCCGCCGTGGGCATGGAGGAAGGCCAGGACGTCGCAGACGGACTGGCCGAGAACCTGGTTGTGGCCCGCACCGGGGTAGGTGCGGTAGAGGATGGCGGGTGAGTCCAGGCGACGAAGGTGCGCGACGACCGCGTCGGTCCAGGCGGGCGGCACGTCTTGGTCGGCCCGGCCCTGGACGACCAGAGCGGGGACGGGCACGGCGGAGCGGTCCGGGTCGCCGTAGGCGCCCATCCGCTCGCCCATCTGCCGCATCTGCTCCGTGCTCAGCGGCAGCATCCGCTCGGTGTCCAGGCCGTTGAGTACGGGATCGCTGTCCGTCACGCAGTCGGCGAGGACGTGGGAAGCGGTCGCTGCGGCCGCGGAGCCCAACAGCGAACGCAGATTCACCGAGGGGTCGAGAGCGGCCAGTCCCGCCAGGGAGTAGAACGCGAAGGACAGCTCGCTGGGCACGTGAGACGTTTTCACTCCGGCGAGCATCGCCTCCAGGTGGCTGGCCGGCGCAACGGCGACCACCGCGCCGAGGCGCTGCTTATCCGTCGGACGCTCGGCGTGGGCGGCAAACAGCGCAGCCTGGCCCCCTTGTGAGTGCCCCACCGCGAACCACACCGGCGACAGGCCGGGCACGAGCCGGCCGGCCGCGGTGACGATGTCGGCGACGGCGTTGCCCTCGTCCGCGCCAACCAGGTAGGTGTGCACCGCAGGGGTGCCCAGCCCGGGGTAGTCCGAGGCAGCGACCACATACCCGGCGCGAAGGAACGCGCGAAGCTCCTGAGCGAAGGCGTCCGAGCCCAGATTCGCTGATTGGGAGGGCGCGCAGGCGTCGGCCACACCGGTCGTTCCGTGTGCCCAGGACACCACCGGCCGACCGCCCCTGGGCGCGGCACCGGGTGGCACCAGCACCGTGCCACTGACCGGAATGTCCGCGCCACGGGCGTTGGTGGAGTGATAGAGCACCGTCCAGCGCCGCGCACCCTCCAGTCCCGCATCGGGGCCGTGGTCCGTCGCGGCGATCAGCGAGCCCGGCACTGCGGCCGGCAGCGGATCGGGCACCTGGTAGGTGTGGCCCACCATGGTCACTCCCGACGGCATCCGCCGGTCCGAGGTGTCAACAGTCCCGGTGATGTCCACCTGGTGTGAGAAGGCGCAGCTGCCTCCCACCGCAGTGAGCGCGGTGGCGAACACGGCGGCGCACAGGCGGCCCGCCTGGCGGCGGCGCGGCACTCTGCCGGTGCGAGTCACCGGGAGGTGGAGCAGGCTGTGTATCCGCACGGGTAGAGACCCCTTCCAGCGAACGTGTTCTGCCTCACCCTGGCATCACTCCCAATCAACGCGCCTGTGGAGATCCGCCGTCCGAGGCGCCCGTCGCGCGTGCTCCGATTGCGGCGAAGCCACGTCTCGACGGGCTTCCGCTCTCCATCAGCTTGGGCAGCAGTCCACGTCCCTGGACGAATCGAAAGTTCACAAGTTCTCGTGAACAGAGCCACCACAGTGCAACCGGCAACCACACTGCGGCACCGGCAACCCATGCCGCAGACCACTGGCGGCGGACGCAGACTGAGCGTCGTAGGCGGCTGGGTGCGCGAGGGCGGCGAAGGCGAAGGTCAGGGCCGTCCATGTCCTACAGGCTGGCCGCTGCACGCGTGGGTGCGTCGATGCCCGTGCGGGCCGCAGCCGGCGGAGGTGAAACCGAACCGGACGTCACCTGTCGCGTCGGGGTGAGATGAGCGAGAGCTACGAGGCCGGGCTCGTTCGCGGACGTCGACAGATCGAAGCCCATCACGTCATCAGGGATATGACCTTCGCCGACGGCGACTGCCAACTGCGCACCGGCAACGCCGCCCACGGCATGGTTGCCGGTTCCGCAAGACTTCTCTGAATCTGGAGATATCAACAGAAAAAGTGGCAAGTCGCCTCGACTCGCCGCGCTGAAGCTGGCACCGTAATTGCGCGTGAAGCAGACCGAAACCAGGCAATCCGACCGCTGGGTGCGTTGGATGCTGCTGCTGGCCGGCGCCGCCATGCTTTTCGTCGAGCTGGCGCTGACCAGATGGGTGGGCGCCAACGTCGTCCACCTCAGCTCCTTCTCGAACTTCATCCTGCTGGGATCGTTCCTGCCAGTGGCTCACACGCTGGGCACCGGTGCCGCTCGCGCTTCTCGTCATCCTGGTACGCGAGTTTCCGGTGCAGGTGCGTCAGAGCAGCGGCCAGGTCATCTACTTCACCGCCGTGAAGACCACCGGCTTTCCCGAGTGGGTGACGCTGCCGGCCATCTTCCTGCTCACCGCGGTGATCATGGCTGCGATCGGCAAGATCGCCGCCGATCTCTTCCACCGGCTTCCCTCGCTCGATTCCTACCGCTACGACCTGCTCGGCAGCATCACCGGCTCGGTGTCCTTCGCCCCGCTGTCCATGATATTCGCCTGACGGATAGCCAAATCGTCACACGGTTGATCAATCAGGCTTCATCGTGTCACTCGTACGGCTTATTTAAAGTGAAGAAACTCGCAATAACCATCCGACAGCTGGGCGTCATCGGAATGAATCCTGCAGCCATTCGCTATGGTCAATTCATTCATGTGCTATCTCGCCGCAAGGGGGCCGGTTAGGTGAAGAGTTACAGACCGCGCAATGCTGCGACCGAACTGGAACGAGTATTTCCAGATCGGATTCGAGTGTCAGTGTTCGGAGTTGCGATTTTTGCACTTGCTGTCATCGGTTATTTGTGGACCGTTTGGCCCAAAGATCTATGGTGGCTTATCGACGCAGAGGTGTACCGCGCCGGGGCGGAACGGGTCACGGCATCATTGCCACTTTACGATCACAGCGTTTACGATGGGCTGCAATTCACGTATTCCCCATTCGCTGCGCTGTGTTTTGTGCCGCTCACGTTTTTCTCGATGGATTCACTGCGCTTCCTGGTGACGTGTGTGAATCTTGCTGCGCCGCTGGTAGTGGCTTGGATGGCGTGGGGCTTCTTGGGCTACAGGCCCAACCATGGTCGGCTTGCCATGACGTTCCTCGTCGGAGGTTTCGCTCTCTGGCTCGAACCGGTGCAGACCACCGTAGTGCTCGGGCAGGTCAACCTGCTGCTATTGATCCTCATCATGATGGATTGTGCGCCCCATGGCTCTTATAGAATGCGAGGAGCGGGGGTCGGTATCGCAGCCGCTATCAAGCTCACACCGTGTATCTTCGTTTTTTACTTTGTGGTGACACGCCAATTCAAAGCCGCCCTCGTGTCCGTGCTGACAATTCTGTCCACGATCGCGATCGGCTTCTTTGTCATTCCTAGAGATTCGGCAGAATACTGGGGAGGGGTATTTCTTAACTCGCATCGCATCGGTGCGGCCACCAATGTGGGGAATCAGTCTATTGCCGGACTGCTGTCCCGACAAATGCATGTCCCTAATCCGCCGACACTGCTTTGGGTGACCCTCTCGGGCCTGACCGTAATTATTGCCCTGACCTTCGCTGCCCTGGCTCACTGGTGCGGTGAGGAACTGCTGGCGATCAGCGTTGTGGGCATCGCCGGCTGCCTCGCATCTCCCCTTTCCTGGAGCCACCATTGGGTCTGGGCGATCCTGCTCTTGGTGATCGGGGTCCATCACGTCCACGGGCATCGGCCGTGGGCTGCCTTCTCTGTAGCAGCCTTCGTAATGCTGTTCTTCTCCTGGATCGTCGGAAAGTCCAAACTCCCGGACAGGACGCCCCCCATGGGAATCATCCAGCGAACCTCCCAAGCTGAATGGAGCACGCTGGTCTGCAATAACCTCTATGTGTGGATCGCAGTTATCGTCTATGCGGCGACCTTCTGGTACCTCAGTAGGATTGCTGCAAAGGGATTTCAGTCGGATCCACCGGTCGGCAACCGGAACGGGGAGTGCCTGGCACAGTGAGGCGCCAGCCGAGCTGGGAAGAGAGGATTTCCTACACTTCCATTACTGCCGCCCTACCCCTTGACCCGCGCTGGCAGCCGAGATGAGATGGCTGGCCATCTGGTCGGCACGATCAGGCCCGATGTTCCCCTGATGCGGCGGACCGCTTTTGACGCTGCCCCGGCCGAGTCCAAAAGCTGCCTGGTGTTCGAGGGTAGTCGGGTGCGCAACTAAGTGGTCGGCTCCGGAAGTCCTTCGGGGGTTGATCACGTAGCTGGCACGGCGGAGGATTCTTCCCGGCAATCGGCGGTGTGCCGGTCGAGCCTGGCCAGCAGATCGTCCAGGTCGGAAGTGGTGAACTTCCACTGGAACGGCTGTGCTGTGGCGTTGTAGCGGTCTTCGAAGGCTCGGAGCCGGTCCCTGACCTCGGTGGGGTCGGTGAAGTCGTTGGGTGAGACGACCTTCCGCTGGACGACGGAGAAGTAGATCTCCACCTGGTTTAACCAGGAGGCGTGCACCGGGGTATGGACCATGACCGCGTTCGGGAAAACGCTGGCCAACCGGTCGACGGCCTTCCTCCCGCGGTGGGAGGAGCCGTTGTCCACGATCCAGAACACCCGCTTGGCACCGGCGTAGGGCTCCTGGCTCATGACCTGGGCGACCAGGTTCATGAACGGGTTGATGCCGGTCCTGGGCTCGGTGCGGCCGAACACCCGAGCGTGGTGGACGTCGTAGGCGGCGAGGTAGGCCAGGGGGCCGCCGCGTCCGTAGGTGTGGTTGACCCGCATCGCCCGGGCCCGGCCCGGTGGCAGGGTGGCATCGGCATCGGCATCGGCATCGGGCCTGGACGGAGGTCTTCTCGTCGGCGCTGATGACGTATTCGTCCACTCCGAGCGGTTCGCCCTGCCAGGTGCGGGCGTACAGGTCCAGCACACGGGCGGCGATGGGGCGGAAATCGGGGTCGCGGATGAAGATCCAGGAGCGGTGCTGCCAGGGCTTGAGCGCGTCCTGAGCCAGCCAGCGGCGCACGGTGGACGCGGACACGGCCGGGGCGATGCCCCTCTCCATGGCTTCACGGGCCACTTCCGGACACGACCAGCGGGATAGTGGAGTGCTGGTTTCGGCGGGCAGTTGGCAGGCCAGCGCCTTGACCTGGGCGGTCTGCAGCGCGGTGAACGAGGGCGGGTGCCCGGGGCGCCGGCGGTCGGCCAGTCCGGGCATGTCCTGCTCGGCGAACCGGCGCCGCCAGGTCCGGCCGGTGTCCGGGTGCAGTCCCGTCTCGCGCGTTGGAGCGGCCTCTGGCCGCGTGGGGCACGACGTGCGCGCGCATCCGGGCTTGGTAGGGAGTCTTGTGGCCATAGGCCATCTTCTTCAGCCGGTGCCTCTGCGAGGCCGTCGGCGATATCGGGCAGGCAACGGCAACGGACAAGGCAGGCAGGCCGATCAGCAGAAGTGGATCTTACCGATCGCAGGCTGTCGCGGCACCCGGCAGCCTATCGAGATCAGGGTCAGAGGGACTGCCGGTAACCAAAGAACTCGTGGTCCTCGTTGTAGCCGCCGAATCCGCTGCCGATGTCGGAGAAGTCGGCGACGAACTCGATCGCCTTGATCCACTTGACCTGCTTGAAGCCAAGTTCGACCTCGTTCCGCAGCCGCAGCGGGGCACCATGACCGAACGGCAGTGCCCGGTCGTTCATGCCGTAGGCGAGCATGGTGAGTTTGCTACGCATGTGCTCAATGGGATGGGCGTCGTAGTAGGTACCGCCGTCGGCGCCTTCCCCCAAGGAGTAGAACACCACCCACCTGGCCTGCGGGCCGGGCATGACCAGGTCGAGAATCACGGACATGGAAACGCCTGTCCACTTGGCGACTCCCGACCATCCCTGAATGCAGAAGTGCTGCGTGATCTGCTCATGGACGGGCAGTTTCCGCAACTCGTCGAGAGACAGCTCGGCCGGGTGGGCAACCAGGCCGCCGATGCGCAGCCGGTAGTCGGCGAACCCGCCTTCTTGCAGGGCCTTGTACTCGGCGGAGTCGGGGTAGCGGCCGTTGTGCCAGAAATAGGGAGAGATGTCCTTGGCGGTGTAGGCGCCGGGACGGACGTCCACATGCTCGAACCAGCGTTGCACACCGCCGATGAGGGCGTAGCCGACGCGCTGTACGACCCGCGGATGACGCAGAGTGAACGGTGTCGCAACGACCCATCCGGCAACGACCACCGTCATCCATCCGACGAAGATCCCAAATCCCAGCCAGCTGTTGTCGTTGCGGCCGCTGCTGATGAGGTTGAGGTTGGTGAGGAGCCCGGTGGTGAAGACCAGGCTGACGTGGATCACGATGAACAGCAGGAACCAACTGAAGACCAGGAAGTGCAGCGACCGTGCGGTCTGGATGCTCAGCACCCGGCTGATCCGCCGGAACCGGGTCGACAACGCTGGCGACATGCCCAGCCCAGTGATGAGAGCCAGGGGTGCCGCGCCGAAAACGGTGACGAAGTAGGCCAGCTGTTGCAGCCCGTTGTAGGCCACCCAGCTGTCGTTCCGCGGCCAGTCCAGCGACAGGTACTGGATGGCTGTCGACAAGGCGTCGGGGAACACCGTCCAGCTCGTGGGGACCAGGCGTTTCCACTGCGGGGTGATGAAGAGCAGCAGGTAGAAGACAAGTCCGTTGAGAAGCCACAGCGTGCTTACTCCGAGGTGCCACCACCGGGCCAGGCCGATCGAGTGCCGGATTCCGGGCAGCGCGACCTGGCCGGGCAAGCTGATGGAGTCCTGCTTCGCGGTCCACAGCGGGTCGGCGGGCACAGGCTTTTGGATGCGGAACCATTCCCGTCCCGGGGTGCAGTGCCGGGTCCAGTACAGGCGCGGATGGTCGCTCAGAATCTGCAGCCCCGACCGCAGGATGAACAGGATGAAGAACAGGTTGAAGAAGTGCAACCAGCGGGCCCACGCCGGAAGGCCCGCGTAATCGTCATGGGCCGCGACGGGACCAGTGCCGGGATGCTCGGTGATGAACTGCTGGACCGACGGCATGCCCCGCAGCCCCTTGGCCACGGCGACGCATACCAGCAAGACAACGAAGCCGAGCGGGAGCAGCCACAGCAGGTTGAACCACCGGTTGCCCAGGCGCACCCTCGGCGCCACCCCGCCCGCCGCCGGCACCGAGCCCGACCACGTCACCACATCGATGACATCCGTACCCTCCGTCAGCCCCGAGCGGAAGCCGGGTGGGAACCGGTCGGAGGCCCCCGACGCGTGCGGACGGTCCTCCGCACCCGTCGAACCCGCCTCGTCCGACACAACCCTCAGCCTCCCAAGGCACGCGTCCAGGCCCTCACTCCGCATGCCGTCAATAGAGCCCTCCACCGGCTCCAGCACCCTCGTGCGCGGCGGAACTTCCTCTCCTCGCCCGGACCGACGAGACGAGGGACTTGGCGACCATGATGCAGCTGACCCGGTGGATCGCCGGCCAGCCACTTCCGTGACCAGAGCGTCCCGGTGTCCTCAAGGACCATGAGTATGGGCTTCAGCGTGACACGGCCAAGCGGCCCAACCGCAGCTCCTACGCTCGACAGCGATGTGTCTCACCCAATCGCACGCCACACACGGCAACGGCTCCGGAGCCAACCCCCGAATGACTTCCGAAGCTGACCACTGAGGGCTTGCAGGCTTCACGGTCAGGCCGGTCTCCTCGTACAGCTCGCGCACCGCGGTTTGGGCGATGGGCTCGCCAGGCTCGCTCTTGCCGACAGGTAGGTCCCACATGCCTTGGGTGAACTTGGCGTTCTGGCTGCGTTGGTGGCCTTGTCGTGGACGATGACGGCGGCAACCAGCAGGGTCATGGACTCGAGGGCGGGCGGGAGGGCTTTGGGCTGGTCGTCGGTTGTCGGCTGAGCCGCTCTCACCTCATCCTTTCGTGTGTCGCGTCCAGGTACTCCTTCACCGGGCCCGCCAGTTCCTTGTAGAACGGTGTGCGGTCGGCGGCCTGCAGTACCTGGGCGCAGATGGTCAGTTCTGCCATGCGTGCGGCTGGGGTGTCGAGGATGTGGGCGAGGGTCTGGCGGACGCGTGCGGCCGTGGCGGGGGTGTGGAGGGAGTAGAGGTAGAGCTGGGCGGCGTCGAAGGCGACCGGGGCTTGCCCCCAGCCTTCCCAGTCCAGGATGGTGAGGTCGGGACCGCCGAGATTGGACCAATGGAAATCGCCATGGGCGGTGGACCACTCGATCTGACCGACATCGCAGCCTGTGTATTCGGGGACGGCCCGGCGGATGTACTCCTCGCGTACGGCGATGCGCTCGGTGTGGACCTTGGCGAGGGAGTCGAGCGCAGTCCGGAGCCCCGCCCACCATGCCTTGGGAAGGGCCGGATCGTGTTCGAGGACCGGTGAGCGGGCGATGACGGTCGCGTCCGTGTGCTGATACAGCTCGGCACGGTACGCCCAGCCGGCGGCCTGCCAGTCGTGGACGTCGTCGAGGACAGGACGGGGAATCACTGGAGGAAGCAGCTCCTGGGCGGTCTTCGGGCCGTCCCAAAGTTTCCCGTGTGCCTTGTCGGGGCGCCCCGAGACGACGCGGAGCCAGCCGGTGCCCTGCGCGCTGGTTACGGCTCCGGAGAGGGTCCGGCCGGCGTAACCCCAGATGGGTTCTGCGGCGAGGTCGATCAGCGTGAGAGTGGTGCACACGAATGCCCTGGCGGTACGCATGCGTCGGGCGGTGGCGTCGTCAGGCGCCGAGAACATCGATCACCTCATGCAGGGTCTTGTCCGGGAGCGAAGGTAGAGCGAGGACGCGATGGGCGGCCTCCCAGTGTTGCGCATGCCCGGAACCCAGGAGGATCTGGTTCACCCCCGGGGTGGACGCGGTGACGCGTAGCGCTGCCTCGGCCGACGTGGCGCCTGGGGCGATGAGTCGGGCGAGCTCGGCGGTGACCAAGGCGGGGAGTTCTCCGCCGTGCAAAGGCGCGGAGATGAACGTGTCCAGGCCGGCTGCGGTCGCCTCAGCCAGAGGGCCGGTGCACTCCAGGGCGTGGGCGACCGGTTTCAGCATGACCAGCGATACGGGGAGCTGGATGGCAACCAGGTGATGCCCGGGGCCTCCGCGGCAGGTAGCGATGTCGAGCACGTCAGCGACACTGAACGTGCCGTCGAAGCCGGTCCAGGTGGCGACGCCGTAGCCTCCGATTCGTCCAGCGCGGGCCTCGGCTTCGAGAGCGGTGAAGGCGCTGGTGATGGCGTCGTGAGGGCGGTCGGCTCGTTCGGGGTTGTGGACGAAGACGATGTCCGGCGCGCGGCCCAGCTCTGCGACGTTGCGGCGGCTCTGCCAGGCGACGTAGCGGTGTGTGAGGCAGTGGCCTGAAGCGGCTTCGGTCGGTGTTACGGCTCCCGCGTCGCTGGCAGCTGTCGCAATGTCGGGGGTGAGGAATCCGACCTTCGTCGACACACGCAGACCCGGGTTACCGACGAGCACTGGCTGGAGCCGGGTCTGGGCGCGGCCGTGGTGGTAGTTGGGGGCGGTGTCGATCCAGGATGCCCCGCAGGCGACCGCGTGGACGGCCGCCTGAGGAATGTCCCGACACCGGTATGTTCCCAGTGCGAGGTCGGGGGTCACGGCTCGCTCACCGCCGCGACGTTTGCGTTGACCAGTTCCGTGACGAGCCCGGCGACCTGTCCGAGAGTGAGGCCGCTCGTTTCCGCGAGGTGCCCCAGTGGCGTCGAGGAGCCGTCGAGGAGAAGGGACAGCACAGCGCGCACGGACGGGGCGAACGTCCACTCTTCGCCGCCGGCGAGGAGCACGGCCTGGCCCTGATCGTTGTCAGTTAGTTGGGCTCGCGCCGTGGTGAGCCGGACATGCACGTCGTCCCTCGCCGGTACGGTGCCGAGGAACGGCAGTGACGGCATGGGGCGGCCCGGCTCGATGCCGTCCCGCGCGGTGAGGAAGTCTCCGATCGCTCCGTCGTGGAGGGCATCCGCGACTTCCTTGCGGAGGAGTTCGAGGTAGGCGGCCTGTTCCTGCGGCGGGGCGAAGACGGGCAGGTGCGCACGTACGGTTTCCGACGTTCGCAACCGGTCCGAGAGCCAGCCCAGCAGATCGGCGCCGGTCGTGGTCTGGAGTCCGCACGTCAGGTGCAGGGATCGACCCTCGGCGGCCGCCACCGCGTGCCACCAGCCCCGGGGCAGGTACAGCATGTCGCCGGCGCCCAGGATGATCTCTTCGATGGACTCGTCTGCCGGAGGTTCCGGGGCTTCGGTGTCACGGTGGAGCGGGTTGATCCGGGTCGGCCCGTACAGGCGCCACCGCTTGGCTCCATCGAGTTGGACCACGATGACGTCGTGATCGTCCCAGTGGGTACCGAAGCCCTCCGTCGCAGTCCAGGAGGCGTACGCGTTGATCTGGACACGGCCGCGGAAGACCGCTTCGAGGGCCTGCGCCAAGCGTTCAGCGGGCTGATGGAGTTCATCCACGGAGTCCAGGACCAGTGAGGCGCCGTCGTGGAGTTGGCCGTGCAGCCGCGAGGGCTGGACGCGCTGCCACACCACGTTCCTGCGGGTGGTGACAGCGCTGGCGTAGCGCTGCCAGGGGATGAGTTCCCCGTCGCGGTGAAGACGGAGGCGAGGCGGTTCAAGGCGGCCCCGGCCGATGACGGTGTTGAGGTCGTCCCACGTCAGGACAGACGAGAAGTCCGCGATGCTGCGCCAGACGCGGTAAGTGCGGCCGAAGGCCCCAGTGGGGAAGTCCCCACCGAGGCGTTCGACCACCTTCAAGAAGGCGGTCACTTCTGTCGGCTCCGCTCAGTCGTTGGTGTCGGAGACACCGGTCGAGCCGCCGTCGGAGGGCTGCTCGGCACGGGCACGGGCGGCGGCGATGGACTTCCGGGAGACGATCAGCCCGTCCTCGGCGGGCTGCATGACGACGTTCTCGGGCATCGTGCACTCCTGTTTCTCTCGGCCTCCTCCCACCCAGCCAGAGCGAGAGGTCTTGGCCAGATCCGCTGTGCCGGTTGCAGACAGCGCATCTGGAGCGGCGCCCGCCCACATGGGGAGACGAGAGGACGCCGTACCGCCCGGCGCCGTCCTTCGGTATACCGGGCGGGGTCGTGGGTGCTACAGGGAGGCCCGCAGGCCCTCCAGGACGAGCGAGAGCAGCGCCGTGTCCAGCTCAGTGGCCTCGACGGCGGCTCGCCCTTCGGCGTGCCACTGCGCGAGTCGTCCGCGCCACGCGGCCTCGGCGCGCATGACTTCGGTCCGGATATCTGCCAGCGCCAGATCGGTTTCCGTGCGTAGCCGCACGAGGTCGGCGGGGGTCAGGCGCAGGGTGCGGACGGTGATCGTGCCCTGCATACGGCGAGGTACGGCCAGCTCCACGCATTGCTCCGGATCGGCGACGCCCGCCAACTCGTCTTCGGGCAGCAGTCGCAGGGTCAGCACGTCGGGACCGCCAGCTCCGCCCAGACGGTTTTGCCCCAGCGCTTTTTGTCGTAGCCCCAGCGGTGCGACAGCGCGTCGATCAGTACGAGGCCGCGCCCAGCCTCATCGCCGGCATCGACCGGACCCATTTTCGGCAGAGCCTGGGATTTGTCGGTGACGCCGATACGCACGAGGTCGTTGGTGACGCGCCGGATGGACACCCGGATCAAACGGCATGGAGTGTGGCGGACTGCGTTGCCCACCAGCTCGGAGACGATCAGCGTGCCCGCATCGGCCATCTCGCCTATGCCCCAGGTGTTCAGTGCGGCCGACACGAGTCGTCGGGCACGGCGGGCCGCCTCGGGCTCACAGGGGAGGGTTTCGGTGTAACCGGGCGGTCCGACTGTGGTGGGTCTGGTCATGACGCTCACGGGGTCGTCTCCTCGGGGCTGGACGTCCCGCTCGCAACGGGGGTACGAGCGGGACTCTCCTCCATTGCCGCCGAGGGGAGCCTGGCCTGCCCGGCGACGCCAACGACCGTACGGAGAGCCGGAGTTTCGCCTCAACGAAATTGCGGGGAATTGCGCAACGTCATCCGAGGGAGTCGATCGCGGCGTTAATCAAGGAGCGGGCGGCGTTGCCGTGGACGGCCATCCTCGTCAGTTCCCCGAACGCCTTGCGATAGTCGGCGACTTCGCGCGGTTGCACCACATTGACCTCGGCCGTGAGGGTTTCCACGACGCTGCGCGTGCCGTCATGCAGGTAGAACGCCTCCAACGGCCACATGGTCCTCTGCGCGGTGAAGGGAATGACGCCCAGGGAGACGGACGGGAGCGGCATCACGGTCAGCAGATGCCTCAGCTGTCCGGCCATCGTCTCGGCGTCGCCCACGCGATAGCGCAGGACGCACTCCTCCATGAGCACGACGAACCGGTGTCCGCCCTCGTACAGGAACCGACTCCGGGCGACTCGGGCCGCGACAGCCTCGGAGATGTCGTTGGGGGTGCCCTGGAAGTCGGTGATGGCCTCCATCAGGGCCGTGGCGTATGCGGGAGTCTGGAAGAAGCCGGGCACGACGTTGGAGACGTACGCGCGAGTGACGCCGCGCTGCGCGTAGCGGTCGTTGATGTCCTCCTGCGTCTTACGCATGCCGGTCCGGTGGCTCCTGCGCCACTCCACGTACATCGAGTCGACGGCGCGGGCCGTGGCGATCAGGTCGTCGGCCTGGTCAGCGGCGGCGCAGGCAGCACACCAGGCGCGGATGTCCCCGTCGGTGGGCTGTACCTCGCCCTTTTGGATGCGGGTGGTCTTCGCGGGGTGCCAGCCGCACCGGGCGGAGAGTTCCTTCCCGGTGAGGCCGGCGTCCTTGCGAAGGTGCGTCAGGCGTACGGCGAGCGCTTCACGGGCTGCCTGAGCGCTGGACGAAGGAGAGGCGGGCATGGGGTGAGGTGCGGGTCAGACGGTGTACTTCTCGTGGTCGACGGCACGCTCCCATACGGCCTCGAAGGCGTCGGAGCAGAGCTTGGCCACGGCGGGGTCCTCGCTGAATTCCTTGGGCGGATCCGCCCAATCACCGTCCCCGGTGAAGATGTTGAACTGCACCAGGCGGTCGTCGAACAGCCAGAAGTCGGCTCCAGGCAAGGCGATGTCCACGGCCCGCCGACGGGGCAGCCAGCGCACCAGCTCACCCGCCTCGACGTTCAGCGGGGTGGCAGCGTGCTCCCACCGGATGTAGTCCGTCACGGGCTCGGAAACGATCCTGGCCCGACGCATCACCACACCACGGCCAACGGCCTCCCGCACTACGCCCAGCCAGCCAGGCCACCACCGCGCCGTCGGATCGAGATCGACGTGGCCAGTGTGCTTGAACTCCTCGAACTCCTCCGCCTCGTCACCGACGCCGTACGCGTCACGCATCTCCAGATGCACCGCGCTACGGCGCGTACCGGCCAGCAGCTCAGCGAAGCTCGGCACGCCGCTCTGCGACATCGCACGCCTCCCTCAGAATCGGCACCATGCGGGCCGGGATGCGGATCACCGTCTCGTGGGCGGGGATTCCCACCGCGTGACCGGCGACCCACTCCGTACCGCTGACCAGTGCCTCCAGCGCTTCCTCGGCCTTGATGCCCTGGAGGACCAGGTCAGCCGTCTCCTCTTCCACCCACACCGTCGGCGAACCCTCGCCCCCGGTGTTGGGGTCGATCCCGATGAACTGTAGGTCCACGATGCCCTCCCAGATCAAGTCGGTTGCGCGTTCTTGCGTGCGACGCTTTCGAAGGGGGCAAGGGTCGTCAAGGGCGCGGGGAAGGTTTGGTGTGACGTTGGCTTGAACCCACCGACTCTCAGTCGCAGAAGCGCGGGGCGCACGGTGAAACCACACGGCGCCTACCGGTGCTTTCGATGCTGCTGTTTGGTGGGGGTCGCCGCCACCGCCGAGAGCGGGGGGCTCCCGTTCTGCTGGTTGGGGACCGAGCCTGCGATGGTCGAGCGTCGGCGGGCGGCTTCGGCGCGGCGGTTGGGGGCCGGGTTTCGGCTGGTGTGCTGGATGCGGGTGATCAGTACGCGGGCGGGTTGTCGGGCGGTGGTCAGCTCGCGTTGTGCGGCGGCTTCCTTGAGGAGCTGGTGGGGTTGGTGACCGCGGGCTTCGGCGTCGGCGAGGACGGTGGCAAGCGCGGGCCAGGCCGGGTCGGCGAGGATCTGCTCGGCGTGGTCGGGGACGGCCGCCCGTACGTCGTTCGCGAGAACGCGGCGGGATTGGTCCCTGGGCGGTCGGGCTGCGAGTTCGGTGAGCGTCTGGGTGACGGCGCGGTCTGCGGCTGTCTGGAGGTGCTGGACTGCTAGGCGGGCGGCGTCGGTCTGGTGGGTGTGGTCCTTCGCTTCGTGCCAGCGCCGGGCGACGATGGTTGCCCAGACGAGGGCTGCGAGCAGGGCGGCGAGCGTGCTGCCGTCGGGGCCGGTGGCGGTGTGGACGATGTCGCGTGCCGCGCTTCGCACGGTGTGGGCGGCGCGGTCTTCGGCGCGGATCTGGGAGCGCTGGGCTCGGGCGAACGCCTTGGATGCGGCTTGGAGTTCTGTGCGCAGATTGTCGGGTGCCTTCTGGGCGGTGGCTTCGAGTAGTTCGCCGAGGGCTGCGATGTGGGCCTGGGCATGTGTGTCGTCGGCGAGGTCGGTGTGGAGGGTGTCGAGCGCGTCGGTGGCCTGGTGCCAGGGGGTGCTGGGGCGGTTGCGGCGGGCGGTGGGGTGCTCTTCGGGCTGGCTGTATTCGAGGCGGGCCTTGATCTTGGGCAGGGAGAGGTCGGGGGCGATCTTGCCTCCGGGGTGGAAGATCTGCTCCTGGTTGTCGTTGAGGTCGCCGGGGCGGCCGACGGCGTAGCCGAGGAGGTCGCCTGACGGGCCTTGCCGGGCCTTGACCTCGATACCGTCGGCTTCCAGGTAGGCGATGAATTCTTCGGCGTTGGTCACGTGGGGGATGGCGGCGCGGATGCGGTCCTGGAGCCATTCGGGGCTGGTCTGTTCCCAGCCGAGGCGTTCGGCCTTGTGCATCTCGGCTTGGGTGGGTCGGCGGGCGCCGGTGCGGTCGACCTTCTTCAGCCTGCGCAGCCCGTAGTCCCTCTCGATGTCGCGGCAGGCATCGCTGACGCGCAGGCCGCTGTCGTGGAGTTTGGGGCGGCGGCCGTCCTCGCGGACGGTGGTGGCAAGGATGTGGATGTGGTCGTCGGCGTGGCGTACGGCAATCCAGCGGCAGGCCAGGTCGTCACCGGCCGGGGCAATACCGGCCGCCTCGACGATGCGCCGGGCTATCTCGCCCCACTCGGCGTCGGAGAGGTAGCGGTCCTCGGGAGCGACGCGAACAGGGCAGTGCCAGACGTGGTCGGTGACCTTCTTGCCGAACTCGCTGTTCCGAAGTTGAACGGGCGCGTCAAGGTAGCGGGCGAGTTCGGTGAGGGTGGCGTCCTCGTTACGGCCGGGGTCGGGCATGCCGAGCATCGCGAAGCCTGCCACGATGTGCGGGTCGGTGTGCTCGTCGTGCCGGCCGGGACCGTAGAGGTAGGCGAGCAGGCCGCGGGTGTTGGCCCCGGCTGGTTTGATGGCGGCGATCACGCGGCTGCCTCCGTCTCCGGATCGATGGGCTGGCGCAGGGCCTCGGCGATCAGCTCCAGCAGGTCGTGGAGTTCGGTCAGGCGCTGGCGGAGGTCGGGCGGGGTCTGGTCGCTGTTGAGGGCTCGGGCGATCTGGTTGACGTTGACGCCGATCCGGTTGATCTGTCGCAGGACCTGGGCGCGGAAGATGTGCGTACGGCGGCGGTCCTCGGACAGGGGCAGGTTGGCGGTGAACCGACCGGTGACGAAGGCGAGGACGATGTCGGCGGCGAAGCCGGAGTCACCTTTATAGCCATGCTCGATGGCTGCCTGCTGAAGCTGGGTGTGTTCGTTGCCGGTGAAGCGCAGGGGACCAACGCGGACCACGCGCTTGGTGCCGGTGAAGCGACGGATGGCGGGCTGCACGCTCTGCACGACGGTCTCGCCGGCGGAGGTCTCGGCGGTGCGGGCGGGGTGGAGGACTTCGCTCTGGACGGCATGGAGTGTGTCCAGGTCGAGGCCGCCCTCGGCCCCGACCTCCCGGTTCGGCGCCCCCTGGCGCCGGGCTTCCTCCGCCACCCCCGGGGCGGAGACCCCCGAAGACCGGCCTTGAGTCGGACTCGGGGTACTACTGGCTCCGCCAGGGGCACCCCGTCCGAACGCGCGCCGCAGACGGTTCATCAGCGTAGGGGACTTCGCCTGAGGCAGCAGCTCGTCCAGGGTGTGGTCGGGGCGGTGCGGGTCGTGCATGGGCTGGTTCTCCGTGGAGCGCAGGGATTGGCGGGGTGCGGGCCTGCGTGTCCCCGTGCCGGTGAGCACGGGGACACGGAGCTGGGGCTGGGGCGGGTGTCAGCCTGGTCCGCGTGGATCAGGCAGCGTCGGCGTTGGATGCGCTGGTCTCTGCGTGTTACTGGGAGGCGGCTTCGTCGAGTTCGGCCTGGATGACGACCTTCAGTTGGTCTGCCTCCTTCCGGCCGATGGTCAGGCCCCGCGCGCGGAAGGTGCTCTCGATGTGGCGGCGTGAGGCGTGGCCGTTGCGTCCCAGTGGCGCGGTGCGGGCGAGAGTGAGCCGTTCGGTGGAGACCTCGTCGGGCGTATGGGCTTTCGCTGCGGTGGAGGACTCCGGGACCTCCGCCACGTTGGTGGCGCCCGAAGCCACATCGGAAGAATCCCGCGCCACGTCGGCGGGGGTGTGGGCCACGTCGGTAGCCGTCAGCTCTGCCGCTTCTTGGCGGCGGGCGGCGGGATGGCGCCGGATGACGATGTAGAGGTGGACGGCGCCGGCCAGGGCGAGCGGGGCGATGGCGGACAGGGCGCCGACAGTGCGGTCGTCGAGGCGGAGACCGCTGCCTGGGCGGGTCTGCTGGTTGAGGCGGACGGCGTGCAGAGCGTTGGCCCAGATGCTGGTGACGGTGGCGGCGCCGACGAGGGCCCACACGTAGGCGCGGGAGCGCGTAGGGGCGGTGCGGAGCATGAGCAGGGCGCCGACGCCGATGGCGATGAACCCGTCGATCACGAGCGGGAAGGCGTAGGTGAGCAATCCGCGGATGTGGATGGCGACGGCCATCTGCCGCAGGGCGTCGTACGAGAGGGCGAAGGCGAACACGGCGAGCAGGGCGATGCCGAATCGGATCGCGGCGGTGCCCGGTATCGGCGTGGGGGTGGTGGCGGTCGGGGAGGTCAAGCGGAGGCACTCCAGGGGGATTTGCCGGCGGCCACGCGACAGGGGGCGTGGCCGCCGTGAGGTGCGGTGACTCGTACCACTCGTTGCGTGCCTGGTCAGGGCAGGTACGAGAGAAGTGGTGATGCCGAGACGACTCGTTGCGGGCCGCTCACTCGTCCCCGCGCTGACCTGCGCGGGGACGAGTGTGACGAGTGGAGTCGGGTCAGGCTGCGGTGCCGGGGTCGGCCATCGGCTGGGCGGGCTCGGCCGGAGGCTTCGGTCCGGGGCAGTAGCGGGCCCAGGCGTCGAGGAATTGGTTGCGCGCGAAGCCCTTGGCCTGGACGCCGTCGGGGAAGCGGCGGTTGGCCGAGCCGATGCCGTAGTCCTTCAGCAGCACCTGCAGGCCGCGCGGGGTCAGCCCATTGGCGCCGTACTCGGCCCACGGCGCCTCCTTGTCCCCGTTGAGGTACTCCAGCAGGCTGCTCGTCCGCAGCACTGCCGGATCGCCGACAGCGGTGAAGGCCCGGCGGATGTCGATGAGGATGCGGGTGCGCAGACCGCCCTCCTCGTCCTGCCCCGCCTCGTAGTCGGTCATCGCACGGCAGGCGGCACGGGCGAGGGCGGGCCATTCACCTCCGGCGAGGTCGGCCACGATCACCAGCGGCTCCCACGTGTCCGCCGCACGGTCCTCGACCGGCATGACCGGTTCCATCTCCATCGCCCGCGCATGCAGCGGCGCGAGCCAGGCGGTGAGCCGGTTCCGGACGGCGTGCAGGGCGGGGGTGTCCCGGCCGGTACGGAAGGCTGCCACCCGCTCGCCCGGTGCCCGGCGGCGCATCCGGATGACCACGGACCGGTCCATGATCGTGTCGGGCAGGTCGCCGATCCCGGCAAGCGCGGCCATGGCGAAGGTGGGGAACGCCTGCGGCTTGTGCTCGGGGCCGGACACCCGCAGCGTGGGCCGGTTGCGCTGATGTCCGGCGTTGAGCAGGCCGCGCAGGTCCTCGTTCTTCTCCGCTGCCTTGGCGGTGCCGAAGAGGGTGTCGGCCTCGTCCACCAGAAGGGTGGGCGGGTCCTCGTCGGTGATCGAGCGGAAGATCGCCGCTGGGCTGGCGTTGACCGTGATCAGGCGGTTGTGCACCGTCTCGGTCAGCACGTCGAGCAGCCGCGACTTGCCGCACCGCTTCGCCGGCCCCACCACCGCGAGGCGCGGCGCGTGCTGCCAGGCAGGCTGCAGATGCGTCGCTGCCACCCACAGCGTGACCGCGTCCAGGGCCTCCTGCGAGGGCAGGATCACGAACTTCGCTATCTGCGCCCGCAGATCATCCAGCAGCGCCGAGGCGACGGTCGGCTCGGGATTCGGCACCTCCTCCTTGGCAGGCTGGTCCAGCGAAGAGACCTCTGGCGTGCCGTCGTTGTCGGGGGCAGGGGCTCCGCCGGTGTCGTTGCCGACCTGGCCGGGGATGGCGACCGGCGGCCAGGAAGGCTTGTCGGGGGCGGAATGGGACTCGGCTCCGGGGTGTTGCACAGGGCAGCTCCTCATACTGCGGCGCCGGGCATGCCGGCCCAGCGCGCGCGGGTCGTTCAGTGGATACGGGCGGCAGGAGTGTGCTGAGCCTCCGGCGTTGCAGCGCCGGGGCTCGCTTTATCCCGTGGCTGAACACCCGGTGCGTTCCGTGAGGGAACACGGACAGTACGTCCACCCTCGGGCACAGTCCAGCGTTTCTGTGTCAGCTCAGCGCAGAACCGTCTGCTACGGGCCCGACCTCTCACGCAGCCAGCCCCAGCAGGTTCAGCAGGTCGGCGGTCACGACCCGGTATGCGTTGCCGAGTCGCAGCACCTTGCACGGGTACTGGCCACGCTTGGCCAGCTCGTACCCCTTGCTCCGCCCAAGACCCAGAGCGCGGTTGCCAGTCTCCAGGTCAACGGACACCGGCAGTCCTAGCAGCTCCTCCCTGCTCATGCCCTTCGCCCGCTCGACGGGTTCGGTCTCGTGCATACGCACTCCATCCATGACTGAGCCCTCGGCGAACGTGACGATCATTCCCGGCTCCAGGCCACTAAGACCAGGATGGCGAAGCTAATGTGTCTTCATGACACAACATGAATCCGATGCTGGATACGACAACGAGGACGAGGACGACGTCCCCGAGTGGGCTGACCACGTCATGGCCACCGTGGCCGCTGAGGTCCGACGCCGAAGGAAGGAGTTGCGCATGAGCGCCCAGGACCTCGCCGACCGCTGCGAGGAGATCGGCCACCCGATCCCGCGCAGCGTCATCGCCAATATGGAATCCGGCCGCCGCGCCAACCTGCCCCTGGTCGACGTCATGGTCCTGGCCAAGGCGTTGCGCACGAATCCGATCTGCCTCATCTACCCGATCGGTTATATCGCCGAGGTCCAGCGGCTCCCGTACGAGCACCGAATTGCTCCGTGGGAGGCCATGTGCTGGTTCATCGCTCAGGACAGCGGCTCCCTGGCCGACCGCGACATGCTCCGCTACCAGCGCGAGCACATCGAGGCCCTAAGCGAGGCGAACGCCGCGATGGCCAGCGAGAGCTACGCGCAGTACGCCGTCCAGCACGCAACCCGTGCCACACAACGGGCGGAGGCCCTGCGCGACCAGGCCGCCTGCCTGGAGCGCATCGACAAGGCCAAACAACGCCTCCGCGTAGCCCGCTCCTTCATCCGCCGCGACCGCGGCCTGCTCCCCTACCTGCCACCCGAACTCGCCGACGTCGACCCGCCCGTCGGCAACACCACCGAGGAGGACACTCTTTGAAGGGCTCCACCCACCGCCGCTGCTACTGCCGTGACCCCCACACCGGCAAGCCGCTCGGCAAGAAGTGCCCCAAGCTCACGAGCCGCAAGCACGGCTCGTACTCCATACGCCAGGAGCTGCCGCCCCGCGAGGACGGCACCCGCCGCTCCTTCAGCCGTGCCGGCTACGACAGCCTCAAGGCTGCCCAGGCCGACCTCGACCATGTCCGCGCCCTGCTCGGCCTCGTCGGCGTCGACGACGCCGAGGGACTGGCCCAGATCGCGGAGCTGCTGGAGAAGGTGGCCGAGGAGAAGGCGCCACTGCCGGACATCGAGGCGACCCGCAGGCGCCTCAGTCACGGCCTGGACTTGACCAGCCGTCTCACCGTCGGTGAATGGCTGGACATGTGGCTGGCGGGCAAGAAGGGGAGGCAGAGCGCCATCAGCCGCGACGAGAGCAACATCCGGGTGCACCTCAAACCGCGGATCGGGCACCTGCGGCTCGACCGTCTCCGGGTCACCCACCTCACGGAGATGTTCGAGGCCATCGCCGAGGCCAACGTTGAGATCGCGGAAGGAAACGCCGCACGGCGTAAGGCGTTCGAGGATCTGGCCCAGATCCGCTGGAAGGGCCGGGAGCATCGCGCCCGCCGCAAGGTGATGAAGGCGGCCATCGAGGAGATGGAGCCCTACCGCCGCATCGTGGGCCCAGCTACCCGCCAGCGCGTCCGTTCCACCCTGCGGGCCGCGTTGAACGCCGCGATCGCCCAGCAGCTCATCACCTTCAACCCAGCGGCCCACGTCGAGCTGGAGGCGGGCAAGCGGCCCAAGGCACTGGTGTGGACGGACGAGCGCATCCTCCACTGGAAGCGCACTGGGGAGAAGCCCTCGCCGGTGATGGTCTGGACGCCGGGGCACACCGGCGTCTTCCTCGACCACGTCGCGGAGGACCGACTGTATGCGCTGTTCCACCTGATCGCTTTCCGCGGGCTGCGGCGAGGCGAGGCGTGCGGGCAGAAGTGGACCGACACCAACCTCGATGCCGGTCTCATCACCGTCGCCAAGCAACTCGTCGTGGACGGCTGGGAGGTGTATGAAGACGACCCCAAGACGGACGCCGGCGCCCGCACCATCGCGTTGGACTCGGACACGGTCCAGGCGCTGAAGCGGCACCGCGCCCAGCAGGACAAGGACCGCAAGGAGTGGGAGAGCGCCTGGGTGGAGTCCGGCCGCGTCTTCACCAAGGAGAACGGCGAGATGCTCCACCCCGCCAACGTCACACGGCGGTTCGTCGAGCTGTACGAGGAGATCGGTCTCCCGCCGGTCCGGCTCCACGACCTCCGCCATGGTGCAGCGACGCTGGCCCACGCGGCCGGTGCCGACCTGAAGGACATCCAGGAGATGCTCGGCCACTCCTCGATCACCATCACGGCCGACACGTACACGAGCCTGCTGCCCGAGGCGGATCTGGCTATCGCCGAGGCCGCAGCCCGGCTCGTACCGCGCGCTCGCGCCGCCTCCAAGAACGCCGCTCCGGAAGCTCAGGGCGAGGCCGAGGCGGCGGAGGCGAACGTGCCGGACGGTGCTGATCCGTCCGGAGAAATCTCGGGGCCTGGCGCGCCGTCCGCTCACGCACCGCTCACGCAAACGGCCCCGGACGAGGAGTCCGAGGCCGAGTAAGAGCCCTCCCTGGGGAAGAAACCCCAGGTCAGAGCGGTAATGCGTTGTGCCCCCGGCAGGATTCGAACCTGCGACACCCGCTTTAGGAGTTCGATCTACGCCCGCCTCTGGTGCCGCCGTCGGCTGATCCGACGGTCGCCCAGGGGCGCCGCTGTGTGCCGCCGTCCGGCCTCGTTGATGTCAGCCGTGGATGTCAGAAGTCGTCCTGTGAGCAGCGGCTAACGGTTGATCGGGATCTCATAGACGATCTCGCAATGAGCGGCGGGCACCACGATGTCCGCTGTCTCCACGGGCCGCCCCTGGTCGCTGTAGTACGTCCGCCGGATATGCGTGACGAGCGCGGCCTTCTGGATGCCGAGTATCGACGCTTCGTCGGCGGTCGCCTGCCGCGGCTCGGGCTGCTCCACGGCGTGGCTGACGGTGACGCCGATCGCGGCCATGCGGTTCACGACACCCGCCCCGGCGTACGGCCCACCCTCGGGGAGGACGACGAGAGTGCCGGCGGTGAGGTCGTACGGCTCCCAGCTCGTGGACAGCTGCACCGGCCTGCCGTCGGCCAGGAACTCGTACGTCGTCCGTACGCACAGGTCGCCCTCGGTGATGCCGAGCCGCGTCGCGATGGCCGCCGGCGCCGGGACCTTGGCATCGGTCCGGCTCTCCCAATCGCCTTGCTTGCCAACGGCCTTCATGTCTGCGCGAAACGGCGAACCGCTGGGCTGCTCCCGGGCCGATGACCGGACGACCCGGACCCGCTGCCGGGGCTCGGCGACATACGTGCCCGATCCGGCCCGCCCCTCCAGCACACCTTGGGAGATCAGCAGTTCCTGCGCCCGGCGGACCACGTTCTCGCCCACGCCGCACTCCTGGCCGATCTGGGCACGGGAGGGCAGGCGGTCCCCCGGCTCCCATACGTGCTCCGCGATCCGCCGCCGGAGTTCGTCGGCGATACGGAGATAGGGCGGCTGCTCAGGCATATGGAAAATCTAGTCCACTAGCTCTAACCTAGTTAACTAGCTTCACTGAAAGTGATTCGCTGGCGACGGAGGCTGCCCTGTGCCCGCTTCGGGAGTTAGCGCGGCGGCCATCGCTGCCCGGCTGTCCGCCGTCGGGCTCGTCGCGCGAGTGGAGGAGCACGACCAGTACACGTCAGTCGAAGCGGAGGTGCCGGAATCGCTCTCCGCCGATTTATGGCGGGAGGTCCTGGAAGCGGTGGCGGAAGCCGATCGGTTCGGTCTCGTCGCCACCAACCTGAACGGCCGCACCCTCTGGGCGGTCGTACGCAAAGCGGTCCCCACGACGGGCGATGTCGGGGGACCAGCCATCAGCGATAGGAGCTGAGTAGCGTGCTCAACCGTATCCGCCGTGCCGTCTCGCTCACCAGAGCGCGGTATGCCCCCAAGGGCCGGCACCGTCGTCTCTTAACTTCCTCCTGGCCGACGGCTACTGCCGGGCTCTCTGCGCCTGGTGAGGGACTGGCAGCGGCCTTGGGGCAAGCCCCAGACACCGAGTACCGCGCGGACTTGCTCTCGGGCGAGGACAACGCGCTCGTCCGCCCGTACGTGCTGGCCTGGGAGAAGCGAGTACGGCCGCGCGCGGTGGTCGTCGCTTCCCATCTGTCGGCGGAAGCCTGGTCGGCCTTGGCGGGGGTCAGCTGATGCCTTCCCGCCAACAGCCCCGCATTGCGGACACTTCGACCACCGCCTACCGGTCGACCGCATGCCGGATTGGTACGCACTCTGCCTGTGCGGAGTCCTCCCCCGTCTCGGCACCGATCGACCTGCCGGTGGTCTACGAGGCGTGCGACTGCCCGTGCCATTCCACGCTTGCCCAGTCCGCGCCGTCGGAGGTGAAGCGGTGAGAGTCCCTGCCCCCGTCGGCGCACTGGCATCCAACGTCGAGGTCACCGCGACCACGGTTCGGCGCGGCGACATCATCCAGGTCGGCGGCCGGGCATGCCGCGTGGACAACCTCTTCCAACTGCCCAACGGCGCCAAACAACTCCTCTTCGAGTCGGGCGAATTGCTGACCATACACACGCGAACCCGGCTCGCCGCCGTGCGGATGCTGCGAAGGCGGTGACCCGCTCCGTGCCTTCACGCCATCACGACATCGCCGACGATCTCCGGCAGCAGATCACAACCGGTCGCATCAAGCCCGGCGAACGTCTCCCGTCCGAGGCCGACCTCGCCGACCGCTACAAGGTCAGCACGGTGACTCTGCGGAGCGCCCTCGCGGTCCTCCAGGGCGAAGGTCTCGTCGAGAAGATCCACGGCAAGGGGAACTTCGTTCGTCGCCCACCACGCAAGATCGTGTACGTCGGCGGATGGGGGACGCTAGACCCGTGGACCGCTGCTGATGCGGCCCTGCGTGTCACCGTGCGCACCACCTCGGTTCCGGCAGACGGCCATCTGACGACGTTGCTCAAGGTGCCGACGGGCAGTCCACTCACTGAGTTCTTCTGCGTCAGCCACGAGGAAGAGTCACCGCGCGGACTGGCCCGCATCTACATCCCGCACGACCTGCTCCCGGCCGGAGTGCTGGACGACGAACCCTCCTGGCAGGAGACCGCCCTACGACTTGCCGTTCTGGGCTCGCAGCCGGCAACCGTCCGGGAGACGGTATGTGCCCGCCCACCAACACCGGACGAAGCATCGGCCCTCCGGACCGGCTCCTCCAAGACAGTCCTCGCGATCACACGCGTCGCGACCGACACCACCGGGCGAGTCGTAGAGGCCGCCCTTCTGGCCTTCCCGGGGGATCGCGTCGAAGCCGTCTTCACCACCCACCACATGACCGATGAGAGGCAGACGCAAGGATGACGGCACCGAAGGAACTCCGACTCCTCCCTTGGCCGGGGCCGGAAGGCAAGCCCTGCTACCTAAACACCGACGACACGGGCGGCTACATGTCCCGCCTGGCGGACAACATCGAAGCGGTGCAGCTGGGAACGGCAGCCGAACTGTTGGAACATGCCTCGGACACCCTCGACGACCAGGACCAGGGCCCGGAGGACCTGCGACGGTTGGCCAAGGAACTGACCGGGGCATTGCGAGACGTGCTCCGCGTTGCGACAAGTCGCGGCCACCTCCTGGCAGTGAGCGACCCTCATCGCCCCTGACGTGAGCGACTGCGTTTAGCAACTGCCGACGGTGACCTTCCGTCCCATCCCGACAGGGAGAGGAACCCGGACGCGATCCCGGGCTTCTCTCTCCCGTCGCGTTATGCCGATCCCTGTTCCTCCCAGAACACACTGTCAGCTTCTTTTCGAGCGCCTCAGCAGCAGGGGAACGTCGGGGGACAAGTCACCCTCCGCCCACGCCCGGACCTCTCGGCTCTTGCCTACCCGATTGAGCCCGCGCCGTGCTTCCCCCAGGACGGAAGCGCCCCAGTCGTCGCTGTTCCATCCGCCGTCGGCTCGGCATATCTCAACATCGAAGAGGACTTCCCGGCGGACGTCGGCCTCGCGTAGACCTATGATCCGCAATTGCATCAGCGAGGGCGCAGCTGCCCAGGTCCTGCGGCTTGCCGCCACCAGGTGCGCCCCCAGCAGTCCGGCATACGCCTCGTTGAACTCGGTCTTCGGCCAGGCCTTGGCCGACAGCCTGCCCGTGGGGGTGGTGTGAGGCATCTTCTCGGGAAGCACCTGCGGTCCCGGCAACAGGACTCCAATTGTTGCCTCGGAGCCGCAGGCATCTACCGCCACAACCTGTGATGGGCTGTCCCGGAAGACATCGAAGATGGCAGTCGTGACGGCGGAGCGCTCGCCGCGACAGAGGTCGTCCCACTGGGCGTCGGCGAGACTTTGACGTTCCTGTTGATCTCGCTGTGCGCGGACGTAGGTGTCTACTGCACGCCTCTCCCCGTAGTCGCGGGCCTCCCTGCGGATCTCTCGTTGCCGACCGCGCTGCCACCAGCGTGCCTCGGTCTTGCGGCGTGCCCATTCCCTCTCCATGAATGGCTTCGCGTCGACCGGGTCGGGCTCGGGGACCAGCAGTCGCTGGGCTTCGGTGAATCGCTGGTGCCCGACGGCCATGAGTCGAGTCAGCTCCTCCAGCGCGGCAGCCGCCTCGGCCGCACGGACCCCAACGCCGGCCGCAGCCTGGCTCGCAGAACTCCGGCGACCTACCCCTGCCGTGCGCCGCCGCCCACCGCTGCCGAGGGCCACATCGATGATCTTGTTCTCGGCTGCCCCGACTGGATGGGTGACGACATACGCGGTGCGGCTCACCTGCTTGGTTGGCCGGGGTGTCACTGCGTTCTTCACGGTCCGCACGGGATGCATGGCCCGGCGCACGGACCGAGGCGTCGCCTTGCGTACCGACTTACGGACCATGCGTCGAGCAAAGCCCATCCCTACCTCCTCCAGAGGCCCAGAGCCGAAGCCTACGACTGGAGGAGCCGGCGTGGCGCCCGTTGTACTCGCCGCGCACCGGTTCCTCGGAAGAGTCGGCGGACATCACGCCAGCACGGGCGCTCGTGCCGGCACCATCCGACGCCGTTGATCGATGTCAAACGCGGATATCAGTCGCGTATTGGTGATCGTCCGCCGTTGCCCCTCATTCCGTGGCGACGGCGACAGCCGGACCGGCCAGGCGTAGCGTCAGGTTCCGGGGTGAGTCGATCTGTGGCACGGCGACCTCTTCGTCCCGAAGCAACTTGGGCGGGGGCCGTGCCTTGGGCTGGTGTGCCCCTCACCTGTGCTAATGGTCCGTAGGCGTCCGCGCTCGTCCGCCGCTGTCTGTCGGCGTTGTCACGCACTTAGACACTCACGCTGCTGCGCCCTTGCGGCCGTTGCTACGGCGGTCGGATGCACTATGGCGCGTATGAATACCGCTGTTGTCGCCCGTCGTCGGACGGAGCCTTCCTCAATCCTGCCCCTCACGTCCTTCCTCCCAGCTCTCGCCGAGCGTCGTTCAATAGCTTCGCGGCGCAAGCCTCGGGCGATGGCGTGCCGCCCCAGCGGCGCTGGATTACCGCATCACCAGCGACTGCGGTGGGCCCGGTAGCGAGTTGGACCGGGGGAAGCCAGATAGAGACTGCCCCTTCAGCTGCAGTGATCACCTGTACAGCCCCTCGGGCCAACCGAGCCTTGGTTTGTCTCTTGATGGACTCGTTCAGACCAATAACGATATCCTCGATTTCTCCGACAATTGTTTCATCGCTGAGCCCTTTAGTGCTCAGGCCTGCAATCATCTCCTGGAGCTGGGCTCGGCGACCTGCAACCTCCGGATGGGCGACAATATCGACTGTTCTCTGCAGGACTTCTTTGTCGTCTTTTCCGTCATCCGGTACGACAAGGCGTGTGACGACCAGCTTGGCCAGCCGTTGCTGTTCAGCTGAGGAAACGCTAGCGAATTCGCGTCGTTTTCCAGGCTCGACCTTTGTGTTCCTGTGAAAGAACGGAAAGGTTCTCACGATCTCCCATTCGCGGTCGAAGCGATCTGGTTGCGCGTATACCGCGACGGCACGTACGTCCTGATGCTGGATCGAGATGTCGTCGCGGATATCATCCAATATCACTCGTCGCGTCACCCCGAGTGCATCTTGCTCTGGGTCCGTGCTGAACTCGCGCTCGAACTGCTCTCTGCGGGAGCTGTTCCATTCGACTCGCTCGACGAAGGGGTCAGCGATCTGCAACAGCTCCATCAGCCGGGTGGGATTCCAGCATTCCTCCCACCGGGCCAGGTCGTCGTTGGACGGAACCGGAACCACAAGGCGGTCGTACAGGAGCAAATCCGCGACGAACGCGCGCTTCTCAAGGTGATCTGCCACTGAGTAGCAACCCCAAAGGCGGAGTGCCATGACTCTCCTCCAGAGCAGTTGAGACTAGGGATCAAACTCAGGACATCTCACTTCTTTGAGGTTTGCAACCGCACGGCCGCGCGCTCGCTGGAACGCTGGTCCCCATCGCTCACGCAGCGGTGGACTCTCGATGGCTGGGACAAACGCTGGTGACTGCGATCAGCAGCGATTTACTGACCACAAGTCCCGCTGACCAGCGGGTCTAACGAAGCCCACGACTCTGACCAGCTCAGACGCCGCGGGCTTCTGTCGTTGTTGGTTGGAGTCGTGTGTCCTTGCACGGCCCAGGGACAGTCCAGGGCTGATCCCTATGGATTGGCCCGTTTGGTCGACAGACGACGCAATTTTCACGGGGCCGCCTGGGCCTCAGCCGACGACAGCCAGCCACGTCGGAGAGTGCGCCGACAGACTAGGCGCGCGTGTTTCTCGCCGCACCCCCACTGGCCTCAACCACGGTGCAGTGCCGTCGACGGGAGTAAGCCGCGCCGGGCCGGCCTTGGGAACGGCGCACAGTTGATCGCCTCGCAAAGCTCTCAGCTTGGGAAGCTGCGGTCATTTGGCGTTGGTCCGGGCGCTGACCTGGGCAATCGACTGAAGTGCAGCCTGGTCGGGCCCCGTTGTATTCACCGTGGTTCCCCGCTGTTCCCCGCTCGATCTGGTGCGGTTGTGGTGCACAGATACGGGGCTCGATTGGCCAATCACGTTTGGAACGGCAGAAGAAGCCGCTGCATGTGGGGGCCTTCTACGCCTGACCCGAGGGGGCGGCTGACGATTCCGAGCCCCCTTCGGCCTGTCCTTCATCTCCGTCCTGGTCCTCCATGTAGATGTAACCAGGAGGCGGAAGTGTGAGGTCGGCTTCTGGAATCGAGAGGCTCTGGCGCATCAACAGGAGCATCTTCAGCTCAGCCTCGTCGTACTTCTGCTGCCGGTCGTGGAAGCTGCGGTCGTCGGGGGCGTCATACTCCCCGAATTGGCCCCAGGACCAGGCTGCGCCGTAGGCAGCGGAAGCTGCAGCCGCCACGGCGCGATCGGCGTAGAACTCCAGTTGTGCGAGCTTGGCGAAGGCATGAGACTGCCAACCTTCTGGCAACTCAGGTGCGTCCGTGAAGCCATAACAATGGTCGTAAGCGGTCCTGGCTAGCGCTTTCACCGCTTCGTAAAACTCTACGTACGATCGCCGACGGTGCTCGAAGGTCCGGGCCTCGTCCTCACGAGCCCAACGTTCGCGCTCGCGTTGTCGCTCACGAGCCCAGGCGACGGTTTCACGGCGATCCGCCCAGCGCTGTGTAATCAGGGCGCTTGTGGTCCCTGCGACTAGCGTGGCTGCCACGCCTATGCCAGCCACTACGAGCGGCACCCAGAGGGGAGTAGATGTCACTCCTCAATAGTTGCCGGTGACGCTGACCGAGCGCTCTACAACCCCGTAAGGATCTTCCTGACGTCATCCCGTCTGCCGTTGTCCCACACGCTTTCCAACTGTGGTGGTGGGGTGTTGGGGTGCGGGCGGGAGCGTTCACCTGGGTTCATGGGCGGATGGCCGGAGTGCGGGAGGCTGCCTCTGGTCTCGCCTGAACGTCCGCGAACGGCGGTGAATGAGACGGAAACTGAGACGGTGGCGACCGGCCCGGCGCTCGCTCCTGCCCAGGTGCGCGCTCAGAGATGGCTCGCCACCGCGGTCTCGACTTCGGTGCGAGTTGGGGGGCGAGGCGTGCCGCCCGAGGTGCCCCCAGGTCTGTCCACCATGAGGCCGGACAAGTTCTCATTGATGGCCGAGAAAATCGAACACGTGCTTGAATCTGGCCATGCGATCGTTCCCCGACGACCTTGCCCAGGCGCAGCAGGAGTGGAGTTCCACCTACCGGCAGCTCGCCGAGCGGCCCGGCCGTACCGAGCTGCGCCGGCGTCTGTACCGGCTGTCGGCTCAGCTGTTCTTCCATCCCTACTGGCAGCATCGGCGCCCAAACCCCGTGGCGTGGTGGGAGCTGCGTGAACTGGGACGATCAGATGCGGACGTTCGTGAACGGCTTCATCAATGACGTGTTGGGATGAGGGGCCGCATGTGCCAGATGATCCTCAAGGCATGCCCGGCCCGATTCACGTGATCGTGCATCCGCCGTCGCCCAGAGCCGGCCGACGCGTGCGCGTGGACGGCGAGATCCTCGGGCTGGCCCACAACGTGGCCGACGTCGCTGAGTTCCTTCGCCGGGCAGGACTGGAGATCGATCCGGCGGAGGTGGCGGAGTCGCCGTGGATCGACTGGTGCGGTGTGGGGCCTGAGCGCTGGGGCCCGGCGGCGAGCGTCTGACGTACCGGAGGCAACGCACCTTGGAAGCACAGGCTATGTGGCCGCTCGATGCGTAGCGAACGCCTGCTCTCAGCTTGGGCAGCATAGGTGATTCAGGGCCAGAAGCCTTGCTGACCTGCGGTGGAATGGTGCTGACGCCCTATGGGCAATGGCTGCGTCCTCGGTGTCCCCCGTGGTTCCCGCGCTATCTGGCGCGGGGCTGGCACGAGTTGGGAGGGTACAGAAGTGTCCTTTACCTACGCCTCCGGCGGAGAGCTCCGACCCTGGCCCCGGACTCGTTCCCGCCGACCCCGCCGACTCCCGCCCCCGCAATCACCCACTTGGCCTCCACACCGAGACACCTGCGCTAGCGTGCGGTGATGTGGTGGTGGCGGTAGCCCGCGATCGGGCAGTTCCCGCCTTTGCCCGTTCTCGTCGACAGGGAGTGCTCATGCACGGCCTCATCAAATGCGGCGCAGTGACGACTGGTGCACTGTCCGCGGTCCTCGGCTTGGTGCCTTCCCCAGCCCATTCCATGGCCGCTCTCCAGCCCGCCCAGACCACTCTTGTCTCAACAATGAATCCCTCGCTGTACGGGGAGCTGGTCAGATTCGTCGACAGGGTCTGCCCGGCGAACCCAAGCAGCACGTCGCCGACACCCACCGGCACCGTGACGTTCCAAGAGGGCGATATGGTGCTCGCCCGAGGGGTCCTGTTTCCAGTCGGTGGCACCGGTCCGTGCAGCATGACAATGGTCGTGATTCGCTTCATGCGTCTCGGCACGCACACCGTCACCGCCCTCTATTCAGGTGACGTCAACTACAGCTCCGGTCCGTTGGAGTCCGTGCGGCAGAGCGTGAGGCGGAGGCTGCCGACAGCGTAGGCACCCAAGCGCCCCGCTCGCCTGCGGCGTCATCGTTGTCCCCAGCATCCGGCATGGGGCGACGAACACCAGGCCGCAGGCAAAGGCGCAGCCGGTGGAGGCCCAATAGGTTGCGTCACCCCCGGGGCAATCTTGAAAACCGTCGTGGCGCGAGCCACCGTGGGTTCAAATGCCACACCCGCCGCCACGTGTGAGGTCGCCTGACCAGGCATATCGGTCAGGGGCCGTCGCGTTGTGCGGTGCCCGCTCGGCACCGTGGTTTCCCGTGGTTCCCCGCACATTCGGGCGCGGTTGGGGCACGGGCGCCTTCTGATCCGTAGCTCTAGCGAGATCGGTCAGGGACGGTCATACAGGTCGCGATTCGGCTGCACGGGGACGCTGCGGGGTGGGGTCGGTTGCTGTGGTTGCTGTATCCGGCTGCTGTACAGCAGGATCCTGGTGGGGGTGGCGGCGTGGAGCGGGAACTACTCGAACGGCTGCTGGTTGGCGACGACGAGGCGTCCGTGGCCGCTCTGGCTGGGCTCCGCTGCGGCGGTTCCCACGTGGTCTGGGAGGGGACTACGGCTTCTGAGCCGCTCGCCTTGATCTATGGACGTCGACTGCGGCACATGTGCCGCCGGGGCATTGAGACCACGAACTTGGCATGCGCCGTGGAGCTGCTCGGCCGGCATCAGCAGCCGGTTCGCTTGGGACAGATCAGGGCTGCCGATGGCTCCTGGACGTTCATGCTGTTTCTGACCGAAGACGGCGGGAGGCTGATCGCTTGCACCGGCGTTCGGCGGTCCCACGTCTAAACCTCAGCCGACGAAAGTCAGCCACGATGGCGGGTGCGCTGACCGATCAGGCGCGCGTATGTCTCGCTGTACCCCCGCCGGGCTCAGCCACGCTGCCGATGCCGTCGACCAGGGCAAGCCGCGACTGCCGGTGCGTGACCACGGCGTCGGAGCCCTCAGCTTGGGAAGCTCAGGTGATCTGGGGTTCGCTACGGGACTGGCCTGCGGCGGAGCGGCATTGGTGGCGGGCGGGGAGCCGACTGGTTCCCCGGTGCTCCCCGTGGTTCCCCGCACGATCTGGCACGGGTCTGGCACGACCTCTGCTGAAGATCCACCGTCTGGGGTTTGCGATCACCTCTCCGTCACGCGGGGCTCAGCTGCTTGACGACTGCCTCGGCCACGGCCCTGGCGCTGCCCGGATTCTGACCCGTAATCAGGCGTCCGTCCTCGACTACATACGTGGCGAACGGCTCGTCGGCCGTGCTGTAGTTGGCGCCGAGCTTTCTCAGCTCCTCTTGCAGGTTGTAGGGGACCGCTTGTGCCCTGTTCGCCAGTTCCTCTTCTGGCCAGGAGAACCCGGTGACCCTCTTGTCCTTGACCAGGGGTTCCCCGTTGCTCAGAGTCACGTTGAGCAGGCCCGTGGCGCCGTGGCAGACGGTCGACACGACTCGGCCGGTCTCGTAGAACCTGGCCATTAGGTCTTCCAACTCTTGGCTCTGCGGGAAGTCGAACATGACCCCATGGCCACCGGTGAGGTAGATGGCGTCGTAGTCCTCGCTATTCACCTCGGAGATTTTCTTGGTGTCCTCAAGGAGGTCCATGAACTTTCTGTCCGCGTAGCGCTTTTCAGTCCCTAGCTCCGCTAGGACCTCGTGCGACAGGCTCTCCGGATCGATGGGAACCTTGCCGCCCGATGGGCTTGCAATGTCCATGGTGAATCCGCGCTGCTCGGCGACGTCCCAGAAGTGAGTCAGCTCCCCGAGCCAGAGCCCCGTCCGCATGCCGACCTTCTGATATTCATCGACGTTGGTGACGATGACTAGGATCTTGGTTTTGGTTGCGGGCATGATGACGCACCTCCGATTACCTCCCCCTCCTTTCGACCGTAGGCCTGGAGGGTTCGGTCGGCAACGCCGCTGTGGCGAACGGCTCTGTAAAGCTGGGCACCCGAAGTAGCGATTTGCGTTCACAGTGCGACGATTGCGGAGGCCCCTGAGTTCTCTGTCGTAGGCAGTGCAGGTGCGTCGCGTAGGTCGGCGGAGCGATTTTGGGCTGGAGCTGCTTTGGCGCGAGTGATCATGGCTCCGTAAGCTTCCGGCGCGTCGGGCAGTCTGTGGACCTGCCCGGTGAAGCACGACGTTGGGGCCATGATCTTCGAGGCTCGCGCCAAAGTGGCTGCCTAAAATCGTGGAGCCGACCGCCCCAGCCGCGACGTACCCCTTCCCTGACAGCAAGCGGCAGATTGCCCCAGCGCGCGGCACGGGCGCCGGCCGGGCTGGAGCGGGGCGGAGACAGGAGCGCAGGCCCGGCCGGGGGCCGGGCCGCGCGCGGTGAGCGGAGCGAGCCGCCTTGATGAAGGAGAGAAGGTTTTATCCCGCTGGGATGAGGCGCTTGCCGTCGTGGCTGCGTACGTGGGGGCCGTTGCCGTCCAAGGCGTCCAGGAGCCTGACCGCGAAGACCTCGGCCATGCGCTCGCTGACCTCGTCGGGCGTGAGCCAGGAGACGGCGGTGGACTCGCTTGAGGTGCGTTCGGAGCCGCCGGAGGGCTTGCAGCGGAAGACCAGGGCCACGATGCCGCGGGTCAAGTTCTTGTAGACGCCGGTGAGTTCGTCGACCTCGACGTGGATGCCCGTCTCCTCCAGGACCTCGCGGGCTACGCCGGCCTCGGGGGTCTCGTTGAGTTCGAGGATGCCGCCGGGGAGTTCCCAGGTGCCGTTGTCGGCTCGGCGGATCGCCAGGAGGCGGCCGTCCTCGCGCACCACTGCTCCGGCCACGGACACGGAGTGCAGGGGGGAGGACGACGCTTCCTGTGCTTGACTCATGTAGAGGAGCATAGGAGGCAGAGAAGGACTATGGGAACTGCGGCTGGAGGGGTCGGATCCGGGCCTCGGTACGTGCAGATCGCGGACGAGATCGTGCAGCAGATCCGGGTGGGGGTTCTCAAGCCTGGTGACATGGTGCCGAGCGAGTCTGAGCTGGTGGATCGCTATGGCGTGTCCGGCGGAACGATTCGTAAGGCCATGGTCGAGGTGCGGGCGAGTGGGCTGGTCGAGACCCGGCACGGCAAGGGCTCGATCGTGAAGAGCCGGCCTCCGGTGCGGCACCGCTCCTCCGATCGCTTCCGACGTTCGCTCCGGCAGGGTGGGCAGGCGGCGTACCTCGCGGAGTCCGCGCAGTCCGGTGCGGCTGCCAAGGTCAGCGTTCTCTACATCGGACCCATGGAGGCGCCCGAGGATGCCGCCCAGCGCCTGAGCGTCCCGGTCGGTGCGCAGGTGCTGGCTCGCCGGCGCCTCTACTTCCGTAACGGCACTCCGGTCGAGACGGCGACGTCGTACCTGCCCTGGGACGTCGTGAAGGAGATTCCGGAGCTGTTCGCCGAGAACCCCGGCGGTGGTGGCATCTACGCCCGACTCGAAGACCACGGGCATGAGTTCGCTGAGTTCGTCGAGACGCTGCAGGCGCGGCCGGCCTCGAAGGCGGAGGCTTCGGAGCTGGCGCTGAGTCCGGGTGCGCCGGTGGTTCACCTCATCCGGGAGGCTCGTACGACCGAGGGTCTCGTGGTCGAGGTGTGCGACACGCTCATGGCTGCTGACCAGTTCGTTTTCGAGTACAGGATCCCTGCCGCCGACTGACGCCCGCTCAACTTCCTGCAACCCGTCGCGAGTTCTTCTTCGCGGCGGGTTGACTCATGTACAGGAGTGCGGCACTCTTCTTCATGTCACTCATGTACATGAGTGACGGAGTTCGGCATCTATAGAGGAGTGATCTCTGTGCGTCAGATTCCCGTCGACACCGCCGGTGCGGTCGTGATGGTCGCCAAGTCCCCGCAGGTCAAGGTGCGTGACCGCCGTACCGGCGAGATCGCCACCGACACCGAGACCGGGGCGAAGCTGATGACGGTGGACGTGCTGTTCGCGGCGAACGAGGAGGTGGAGATCCTTTCCATCACCGTCCCGGAGCCCGGGATCACCGGTGAGCTGGCCATGGGCACGCCGGTCGCGCTGACCGGTCTGATTGCCCGGCCCTGGGAGAACGACTTCAACGGCCAGAAGCGGCACGGCATCGCGTTCCGCGCGGTCGCGGTCACCTCGCTCGCCGATGCCGCCGCAGGGCCCAAGGCGGCCTGATCATGACCGGTTTCACGGTCGCCCTGGTGCTGGTCGTCGCCGCCGTGGGTCTCCTGCGGTGGCGGCGCCCCGCCTGGTACTGGTTGACCTTCGGGGTCACGCTGGCCGTGGTGCGGGTTCTGGTCCGGTACGGCTCCGTCATGGACGCGTGCGGGTTAACCGTGCCGCCCGCGCGGTGGCGTCTCGCTCTCGCCCGTGCCACCAACCGGCCGATACCGGAGTCCCGGGCCCCACGCATCCTGCGACTGCGGCCGACTCGTACTGGCCTGGTCTTGCGGCTCAAGCTCCGTCCTGGACAGGACGCCTTCGATGTCGCTGCCGCTTCGGACCGGCTCCGGCACTCGTTCTCCATGTACGGCGTGACTTCGCGAGAGCTGCGCTCCGGCGTCGTAGAGGTGCGGATGACCGGCTACGACGTGCTCAAGCGGGTGCAGATGCCGGCCAAGACCGACACCCGGCCGATGCGGGTACCGGTCGCTCTGCGGCAGGACGGCTCGGTCCACTACCGCGACTACCGCGCGATACCCCACGCCCTCACCCTCGGCGCCACCGAGTCCGGCAAGTCCGTCTACCAACGCAACCTCGTCGCCGGACTCGCCCCGATGGACGTCGCCCTCGTCGGCATCGACTGCAAGCAGGGGGTTGAGCTGTTCCCGCTGGCCCGCCGGTTCTCCGCGCTGGCCGATGATCCCGACACCGCCGCCGAGGTGCTCGATGCGCTCGTGGTCCGGATGGAGCGCATCTATCAGGTCATCCGGGCTCAGCAGCGGATCACCGCCGACGTGCCGGATGCAGAGATCGCCGCCGGCATCTGGGACCTGCCCGATCACCTGCGTCCGGTTCCGGTCGTGGTCCTGGTCGACGAGGTCGCCGAACTCGCCCTGTATGCCAGCAAGGAGGAGGAAAAGCGCCGGGACCGCATCGTCACCGCCCTGGTCCGCCTCGCCCAGCTCGGCCGCGCGGCCGGCATCTACCTCGAAATCTGCGGGCAGCGCTTCGGCTCCGAACTCGGCAAGGGCATCACCATGCTCCGCGCCCAGCTCACCGGCCGCACCGCCCACCGCGTCAACGACGAGTCATCCGCCAACATGGCCTTCGGCGACATCGCCCCGGACGCCGTCCTCGCAGCCATCCAGATCCCGGCCGAGATGCGGGGGCTCGCCATCTCGGGCGACTCTTCCGGAGGGTGGCACCGCATCCGTGCTCCGCATACCTCGCTCCGCCAGGCCGTGAACATCTGCAACCGGCACGCCGACCGGACCCCGGACCTGCCCGAGCTGGCCCCGTTCCGGCCTGCCCTCTCCGCCTCGGCCGCAGCTCCCGTGTCGCTGGCCAAGGCTTCCTCAGCCACCGGCTGATCTCTCTCGGACACCCCCGGTCGGCGCGACCGCCTTCGCGCCAGGTCCCTACCCCCGCCATGCCCAAAGAACGGAGAACCCGTCGTGTGCCCGAACTGCGAGGACTTCGCCCGGACCGTGCTCCTGCTTGGTCAACTCGCCTTGTACGCCGACATGGTTGGCGCCGACCTCGACTTCGTGGAAGCTGTCGGCGCGTCCCTCGCCGTCTCGCTGCCCGAGCCGCCGCCCGGTTCGTTCCCGGACGGCTACGACCCCGACGGCGGCCCCGCCTACCCCGGTGACTCCTGATGGCTGCCCGTCACGGCCTCCGTGTCGACGCGGTCCTGGTTCAGGCCGTCATCGCTGGTGCCCTGTCCTTCGCCCACCTGCACGATCTCGCCTCCGCTGCCGGACAGAACGGCTGGAAGGCGTGGGCCTACCCGGTCAGTGTCGACCTGCTCATGGTCGCGGCTTGGCGGCGGCTGCGCAGTGAGGGACCGTCCCGGCTGGCCTGGTGCTGGTTCGTTGTCGCGCTGTTCGCGTCGCTCGGCGCCAACGTCGCCACGGCGGGGTTCCTCGACCTGGCCGACCCGCCCGCCCTGCTCCGCCTCGGCATCGCAGGATGGCCCGCGCTCGCCTTCCTCGGCGGAACGCTCCTCGCGCACTCGTCGGCTGCGGAGTCGGAGCCGGTTCCGCCGGCACCTGTCGCGGACACGGCGGACGCCACGGCCCCGGCCGAGCAGCCGGTCCCGGACGCCGAACGCGCATCGGCCACGGAGCCCGTGCCCGAGCCTGGCCGGGCCCCCGCCTCACCGGCCCCGGCTTCCTCCCCGACCCCTGCTCCTTCGGTCCCCGCCGTGCTGATCGACCACGCCCGCAAGGTCGCCGACGAGTACCGCACCCGCACCGGATCCCCGATCGACACAGACACTCTGCGCTCCCGCCTCGGTGTCCCGCCCCACCTCGCCGACGCCATCGCCGCCCACCTCACCTGACCAGCGCGAGAGGAAGACCGATGACCCGTGACCCGGCCGACCTGACCGCCTCCGACTACCTCGACGGCGCCCGCGAGATGACCGCCGCAAACCGGCCTTTCCTCGCCCACCTGCTCGCCGAGGAGGCCGCCCGGTGCACCGCCGACCCGGCCACCGCCGCCGGTATCCGCGCCAGCTTCCCCCTCCCGACCACGGTCCGAGAGGAGACCGACTGACATGCCCGCCCGCGACCACTTCCACTCCGTGATGCGCATCGGCCCGGTGCAGATCGGCACGCACCGCGACCGCCACGGCCAGACCAAGCACGCCGCCGTGTGCACATCCGACGGCTGCGGCTGGTCCTCCGACTTCTCCAGCCAGTCCGCCGCCCAACTCGCCGCCCGCACCCACCGCTGCCGCATCCGCTAAGAGGTCACCGCCATGCAGGTCCCGCTCTGGTTCGCGCTGCTCGTCGTCGGCTACCTCGGCGTCAAGCTCATCCGCCCGCCCGCCTGGCTCATCGCCGTACTCCTGCTCGGCGGCTTCCTCCTCGCCGACAGCGTCCTCGCCCCGGCCATCAACGCCCTCGTCAAGTAGCCCGCCCGCGAGAGGAGATCACCGATGTTCCGCCCGAAGATCCCCACCATGCCGATGCCGACGGGCCTCACCACCCCGCCCGCCGTCGTCGAGCCGACCACCGTCACCCGGCACGCAGAGATCCCGCTGGCCACTACGCATACTCCGGCGCCGTCCCGGCCCACGGTCCAGCTCACCCCTGGCACCGCGCTCGCCCTCGTCGGCGGCGGCACGGCCGTCGTCCTGGTCCTGGGCGCCGTCCTGGTCTCCCTGCTCCTGGCGGTCGCCATCACCGGCGCCTCGGTCGGCGTCTGCGCGGTCGTCCTGCGCTCGCTTCTCGCCTCCGACGCCAAGCGTCCCTGTCCGATCTCGTAACCGGAAGGAACCCCAAGCATGGCCCACCGCGCCTCACCCGCGACACCGAGTGCGCCCATGCCCGACACATTGCTTGACTCGATCACCCTGGGGGACGTGCTGCGGGTGGCTTCGGCCTCCGACTACGCCCGCTGGGAGGATCAGATCCGCCGTACCGGCGGCTGCTCCGACCCGATCCACCTCACCGGCTGGGTCCTCCACAAGGACAAGACCACCGGCGAGACCCTGCACCACTACTCCACCGAGAACGAGCCGGGCGGACGCCTCCGCCTGGCCTGCGGCAACCGTCGCGCCTCCCGCTGCCCGTCCTGCGCCTGGACCTACGCGGGCGACACGTACCACCTGATTCGCGCCGGCCTGGCCGGAGACGATCGCCGCGACGTCCCCGCCACCGTCCGCGATCACCCGCGCGTCTTCGCCACCCTCACGGCGCCCTCGTTCGGCCCGGTCCACAACCGTCCCGATCACGACTCCTGCCGCTGCGGCACCCCGCACGCGCCCGATGCCCCGGAGCTGGGCACCGCCCTGGACCCGGACAGCTACGACTACGCGGGCGCCGTGCTGTTCAACAACCACGCCGGACAGCTCTGGCAGCGCTTCACCACCCGACTCCGCCGCGAACTCGCTGCCCGCGCCGGCCTGCCCCGCCGGGAACTCGCCGAACACCTCCGCGTCTCGTACGGCAAGGTCGCCGAGTTCCAGAAGCGCGGCGCCCTGCACTTCCATGCCGTCGTACGCCTCGACGGCCCAGAGGGGCCCGGGACGCCCCCGCCCGCCTGGGCCACGGTCGACCTCCTCACGGACGCGCTACGCGCCGCCGCCGCGCATTCCTACACCTCGGTCTCGGTGCCAGCCGCCGAGGACCAGCCCGCGCGTACCTTCCGCTGGGGCCGACAACTCGACGTCCGGCCCGTGAAGGCCTTCGGCAACGGCTCCGACATCACTGAACAGGCCGTCGCCTCATACGTGGCCAAGTACGCCACCAAGGCCGCCGAGAACACCGGCACCCTCGACCGCCGCATCGGCGAACTCGCCGAACTCGACCGCCACCAGGTCCCCGACCACACCCGCCGCCTCATCACGGCGTGCCGCGACCTGGACAGCCTCTACCCGGAACGGCGCCTCTGGGCCTGGGCCCACATGCTCGGCTTCCGCGGGCACTTCTCGTCCAAGTCGCGCGCCTACTCCACCACGCTCGGCGCCCTCCGCCAGGAACGCGCCGACTACCGCGCCGCCCAAGAGGCATCCGTCCTCGGCCTCGACGACCGCGAGCCGGACACCGTCCTCGTCCTGGCGGACTGGCAGTACGCCGGCCGCGGCCACACCCCGGGCGAAGCCGCCCTTGCCACGACCATCGCTCGCGATCTCCAGCTCAACCGCGAGACCGCCCGCGATGCCCTGACCGACCAGCTTGCTCGCGAAGGAGCCACAGCATGACCACCGTCACCGTCGAACTCCTGACCGTGCCGGAAGTCATGACTCGGCTGAAGCTCGGACGCTCCAAGGTCTATGACCTGATCCGGTCGCACCGCCTCGTCTCGATCAAGATCGACGGCGCCCGGCGGATCCCCGTTGACGCGGTCCGGGACTTCGTCCTCGGCCAGATGGAGGAGGCTGCCTGATGGCCAGTCAGCGTAAGCGCAACCCGAACGGCGCCGGGACCATCACCAAGCGCAAGGACGGCCGCTTCCAGTGCGCGGTCTACGTGCTCCAGCCGGACGGCACCCGTGCCCGCAAGTTCGCCTACGGCAAGACCTGGGCGGAGTGCGACGCCAAGCGCCGTGAACTGCTCGACAAGGTGGACCAGGGCGTACCCGTGCCCACCAAGTCGGCCAAGCTCTCGGAGTGGCTGCCGTACTGGCTGGACAACGTCATCAAGCCCCGGCGAAAGCTCAGCACCTTCGACAAGTACGAGGCCCACGTCCGGCTCTATTTGGTACCCCTCCTCGGTACCAAGCGACTCGAATCCCTCGGCGTCGCTGACGTTCGCCGGTTCCTCGTGCGCCTGGAGAAGGACACCACCGCAGCAACCGCCAAGGAAGCGCACCGAGTTCTGCGCTCCGCGCTGTCCTCCGCCTGTCGTGAGGAACTGATCACGCGCAACGTCGCCAAGCTCGTCGAGCCACCGCGCACAGACACACCCGAGCTGCACCCCTGGTCCCTGGACGAGACGCTCGACTTCCTCGCCGCCTCCCGAAAGGATCCGCTCTACGCGGCCTTCGTGCTCGCCATTGCCATGGGCCTACGCCGTGGAGAGATCGTCGGCCTTCGCTGGTCGGACGTCGACCTCGACAACCGCGTCCTGTACGTCCGTCATCAGGTCCAGCGCCGCCGTGGCATCCTGTACGACGACGACCCCAAGAGCCGCCGTCGCCGCGCCGTCCCGCTGCCCGCCCTCTGCATCGCGCCCCTGCGATGGCAGCGCATGCGGCAGGCAGCTGCCCGCGCCAAGGCGGGGGAGAAGTGGCAGGAGTCGGACTACGTCTTCGCCACCCGGAACGGTCGGCCCGTCGAGCCGCGCAACCTCTATCGCTCCTTCACCCGAGTCGCTGATTCCGCCGGCCTCCGCGTCATCCGCCTCCACGACGCCCGCCACGGTACCGCCACCCTCCTCACGGCGGCCGGAGTCGCGCCCCGCGTTGTGATGGAGATCCTCGGTCACTCCCAGATCAGCATCACCATGGACGTGTACACGCACGTCGTGCAGGACACCCAGCGGGAAGCCATGAGCCACATGGACCGGCTCCTCAGGAAGAAGCGCCCCGGTCGCGGCTGACCGCCCGCGTTGATGTCAAAAGTAGATGTCAAAGGCCCCGGACCAAGATCGGTCCGGGGCCTTTGCACTGGTGCCCCCGGCAGGATTCGAACCTGCGACACCCGCTTTAGGAGTTTTCCCTGAGCGGGGCTGTGACCTGCGGAGACGTCAGCTGCGGGGTGTCTGGTCTGGGGAAACACCCCTCCGTAGTTCTCGCTTGTTCACGGGGTTTCCCGGCTTCATGTGTGCTGAATGCGTTCTGGCCATGTGGCCACCCGAGAGGCGGCCAGCGGTCTGTCTGTTATGGCAGGGGCGAGACGGTCCTGGCCTATCTGCGGTTACGCACGCCGCACGTTCGGCTTCGTGGTGAGCAGCCCTCAGAGCGCCCGTGGGGAGGAACTGGAGCAGGGGGCCCTCAAGCACATCCTGGACGGGTTCTCGGTGAGGCCCTGGTGTCGCCGCTGACCACCGACCGCCGGGCAAGGATCACCACTGGTTCTGGGCGTCGCCCCCGTCCTGGGTGCCCCCGTCGGCCGCCTCGCGCCAGTGCACGACGACGTCACGGACGATGAAGTTGTCGACCCGCCTGCTCGACGTCGTGCCGTGCTGAATCTGGATGGTGTTGCTGCCCTGCTTGAGGATGCCTTCCTCGATGGGATCCATCCAGGTCTGCCAGAGGACCTGGCCCTGTGGGCCGGCGGCGATGTCGAAGTCGGGCAGGTCCCTGCCGTTGATCAGGACGCGATGTCCCGTGAAGTTCACGCCATACACCTGCATTACGAGGTAGCCGTCTCCGACCGGAGCCGTGTCGATCTCGAATTCCTCGGCTGTCGTCTCGGTTCCGACGTACCGTGAGGAGCCGGCCACGAACCCGGACGGGGGCGTCCGGGCGCCGATGCGCTGATTGAAGCGGATCATGCGGAAGTCGGCTCGGGTGTTCATGGCGGCTCCTGGGGTCTCTCGCGTTCCGTTCCCCTTGCTCAGGCTGCGTCGTGGCGTGAGCTTTCGCCACCGGAGCCCGGTGCTTCGCCCGCTGCTGGGCTCCACCACGGTCCGGCTTACGGAGGACTTCCGCCGCCAAGGTGTGGGCGACACGACCGAGTTTCGCCTGGTTGTGGGAGACCGAAGTACGGCGTACTGCGCCCTTGTCGGGGTGCAGCGCGGGTTATGACAGTCATTGCGGCAGCAGGGGCCCGCGTCACGCGGGCCCCTGCTCCTTTTCCGCCTACTTCTCGTACTTCCCGAGCGGCTGCCAGGTGTCGGGGTTGCCGCCCGGCTTGTCCTTCTGCCCAGGTTGGATGTTCCAGGCGGCCGAGTAGAGCTCGCCTTCGTGGGTGACGTAGTCCCCCGTCTTGTACGCCACCGAGTTGTCCCAGGGCTTGGCGCCGGTCGGCAGCTTGAGCCGGATGGGCAGCGTGCAGGCTTTGAGCTTCTTCCAGACTTGATTGCCCTCGTTGTTCTTGGCGCCAGGAGCCGTTCCCTTGCTCCACTGCGTGGACTGCCACATCTCGCCCTCGTAGGTGACCTCGTTGGGCGCGGCGTAGACGTGTTTCGGGTTCCATGCCGGTGCCGTGCAGGCGTTCTTCTGCTGCTCCTTCTTGGGCGGCTCCTGGCCGTCCAGCGCGGCGCGGATGTATTTGGAGAGGATGCCGGTTGTCTTCTCGTCGCCGTCGAGGGAGTACGCCATGGCTCCGGCGAGGCCCTTGCTCTTGGCGAACTGCGCCTTCCTGTAGACGGCCGTGGGGTCGTCGAAGGTCCAGAAGATCTTCTCCGCCGGGCTGTGCAGCCAGGCGACGGCGTTGGTGTCGTCGCGGTGCAGGGTGTAGCCGCTGCCGACGAGCCCAGCGAGGTCCCGGTACTCGTTGACGCCGGGCTCGTACTTGGCCTTCGGGGTGGGGACCGCGCCCTTCGCCTTCTGGAACAGCCCGCCCTTGGCGTCGCTCTGCACGCCTTCCCAGCCCCGCCCGTAGAAGGGGATGCCCAGCACGATCTTGTTCTTGGGCGCCCCTGCCTTCACCCAGGCGTCGACCGCCGCCTCCACCGACAGCTTCCCGGGGCTCGGGTCACCGTCGATCGGGTGCAGCGCGGACTGGTGGTTGGTGAAGCAGCTGTCCGGGCACTCGAACGCGCCATGCAGGTCGTAGCCCTGCAGATTGCCGTAGTCGAGGTACTTCATGACCTCCGGCACGTCCCAGCCCGCCTCGATGACCTCGGGGTCGGCCGGCAGGAAGGCGGTCAGCAGGTACTTGCCGCCGTCCTGCCGCGGAGGCAAGGCGTCGAGCTGTTCGCGGAACTCCTTCAGCAGCAGCGGGAGGTTCTTCTTGTCGTCCTTGCTGTGGAGGTTGCCTGGCAGACCCTTGGTGGTGCCCGGCCACTCCCAGTCGATGTCGATGCCGTCGAAGATCCCGGCGGCTACCCCGTCGCCTCCGTAGACGTCCCGCCACTTTCCCCGGATGGTCTCGGTGTCCGTCCAGATCTTGGGCGGCAGGTTGCCCCGGATGTAGAGGTCGATGCAGGACTTGACGAACTCCCTGCGGTGCTCGGGCCTGGCCGCCTGCGAGAAGTTCCGGGAGTACGTCCAGCCGCCGAACGAGATCAGCACCTTCAGCTTGGGGTACTTGGCCTTGAGCTTCCTCAGCTGGTTGAAGTTGCCCTTGAGGTGGTTGGGGCTGTTCCAGTCGGGATCGGCCTTGCCGTCGACGGACTCCTCGGCCAGGAACGGCCTCACCCAGTCGGCGTCGGCGTCCCCGACGTCCTTGCTGCCGTCCGCGTGGCCTGGGTTCTTGTTCGGCACGGTCGCGGCGAAGGCCCGGTAGCCAGAATGGATCGGGGTGTCGGAGGAGATGTTGGCGAAGGCGTAGTTGAGGATCGTCAGCCGCTCCGCCGTGCCGTTCGCATGCAGGTCGCGCAGGAAGAACTTACGGGCGTAGATCGCCCACTGAGGGTAGTAGCCGTGGTACTGAACTGTGCCCACTGGTGACCTCCGGTCGCTCGCCCCCATGACGCCCGTCGGTGCGGGTACGGCGTCCTGACCAGCGCATCACTACCTACCGGAGCAGGCCATCCGAGTCATCCTTTCGGGTGAACGCCCCCGACCTGTCCTTGCATCGCCCTGCGCCCCGCGACGACACGGCCACTCATGGGGATGCGTGAACACGTCGCTCGCTGGTGCTGCCCGGCGCCCGATCTGCTGCAGCCTCTGACCCTCCTGGTCGGTCGACCTGCGCACAATGACAGGCTCGGCCACCGCGCCTCCAACGGTCGGATCGGACGTCACAGCACATCCAACCGCCGCGACCACGAGCCGGGCGAACCTTCCCGGTCCGAGGGCTACCTCCCGCGCAGAGTCTCGACTTCGGCTGCCAGCACAGCCATGTCGCGTACGTGCGTGTAGTACCTGGTCGCGTACTCGTCGTCGATCGCCGGGAGAACGTTCTCGAACACCGCCGTCAGCCGGATCAAGCCTTCACCGCGCTGTTCGTCGAGCGGGCCTTTGCGAACGCCCAAGGCGTAGCCGTAGGCGTTCGCATCAAGCATCACCATGTCTTGGTCCTCGATGTCCAGGCTGCGGAAGCCTGGCGGGAACGGCATGGCTATGTGCTCGGCCAACATCTGCGAGAGCGCGTCGAGCTTCTCTTCGAACATGCACGAGATCCTGCCGGATCCCACCCGGCGAACCAACGCGGTCACAGCACTAGTAGTGCTTGGTCAGGTTGATATCGGTTCTGGCATGTTGCG
>NZ_MQUS01000009.1 GCF_001953885.1 Streptomyces sp. IMTB 2501
ATGCAGATGATCGTGGTGATGAAGTTGACCGAGCCGAGGATGGTGCCGAAGCCGGAGAAGGCCAGACCCATGATCCACATGTCGGCGCCGACGCCCGGCGAACGGACCGCGTCGGACAGCGGCGAGTAGGCGAACCAGCCGAAGTCGGCCGCGCCCTCCGGGGTGAGGAAGCCGCCCACCGCGATGGTCGAGCCGAACAGGTACAGCCAGTAGGCGAACATGTTCAGCCGCGGGAACGCCACGTCGGGCGCGCCGATCTGCAGCGGCATGATCCNNCGATCGTCTTGTGGTCGGTGGTCGTCATCCACTTGACCACGACATTGCCGGGCTGCTTGCGCCTGACCGGCAGCTCGTCCGCGTACGAGCCTTCAGCCGCCGCGGCACCCTGGGGTTCGTTGAGGATGCTCACAGGTTGTTCGTCTCCCGGTTCTTCTCGTGGCTCGTCTGCGCGATGCCGGCGGGAACGTAACCGGTCTGCCCCTTCTTGGCGAGGTCCTTGAGGTGCTGCTCGTACGCGGCCGGGGAGACGACCTTCACGTTGAACAGCATCCGGGAGTGGTCGACGCCGCAGAGCTCGGCGCACTTGCCGAGGAAGGTGCCCTCATGGTTGGGGGTCACCTGGAACGAGTTGGTGTGGCCCGGGATCACGTCCATCTTCATCAGGAACGGCACCACCCAGAAGGAGTGGATGACGTCACGAGAGGTGAGGACGAAGCGGACCGTCTTGCCCTTGGGGAGCCAGAGCGTCGGACCGGGGTTGCCCGTCTGCGGGTTCCGCGTGGCGGGCGTACCGACGTCGTAGACACCGCCGGCGTTCGCCGGGAAGTCCTTCTTGAACCGGTCTGGAATGGCGTCCAGGTTCTTGTCGGTCTTCGCGTCGCCGGGGACACCGGGGACGTTCTCGACGTAGTTGAAGCCCCAGCTCCACTGGAAGCCGACCACGTTGACCGTGACGTCCGGCTTCTTGGAAAGGTCCAGGAGCTTCGACTCGTCCCGGGCGGTGAAGTAGAACAGCACCGAGATGATGATGATCGGGACCACCGTGTACAGGGCCTCGATCGGCATGTTGTACCGGGTCTGCGGAGGTACCTCGACCTTGGTGCGGCTGCGCCGGTGGAACATGGCGCTCCACAGGATCAGGCCCCACACCAGCACGCCGGTGGCCAGCGCAGCAGCCCAGGAGCCCTGCCACAGGGAGAGGATCCGCGGAGCCTCTTCCGTGGTCGGGGTGGGCATACCAAGGCGGGGGAAGTCCTTGTATGTGCAACCGGTAGCGGTCGCCAGGACCAGGCCCGCGGTCAGTGCCTGCAGCAGCTTCCGCCGCATCGGGCGCCGCGGCGAGCGGTCGGAGCCGTTGGGACTCACGTAGCGCCTTCCCGAGAGTCTCGCCCGCGCGGTCGGCTGCGGCCTTCTCGCTGGTCGGTCGCCGCCCTGCGTCGGGCAGGGGTTTGGATGTTTATGCGGACCAAACCCTAGCCGACGCTCTCCGAGGGTTCGCGGGGAGGGGGGCATACGCGTCGCCTGTCACTCTGTTGGGGTTGGGATGGGTGCCCAATAGCTCGGGTTGTGGGGGTTTGATGGGCGGGTGCGGGTCGCGTTGTGGCTGGTCGCTCCCCCAAGTTCCCGGCTTCGCCCGAACCCGGGGGACTCCCGCCGCGGCGGAGCCCGCATATCGGGCACAGCCCCGCGCCCCTGGAATCGCGTCGGCGTTCTAACGTTGCTGTGTGTCCTACTTTGACGCTGCGTCCGGCGCTCCCCTGCATCCCGTCGCCCATCAGGCACTGATGGCCTCCCTCGACGAAGGGTGGGCCGATCCTGCCCGTCTGTACCGGGAAGGACGCAAGGCGCGGATGCTGCTCGACGCTGCTCGGGAGGCGGCTGCCGAGGCTGTCGGCTGCCGGGCGGACGAGGTGGTGTTCACGGCCTCGGGGACGCGGGCCGTACACAGTGGAATCGGGGGCGCGTTGGCCGGGAGGCGGCGGGTGGGGTGCCACCTGATCGTGTCGGCGGTCGAACACTCCTCCGTACTTCATTCGGCGGAGGCGTTCGAGGCGGACGGGGGGACGGTGACCCGGGTGCCGGTGAACCGGGGCGGTGCCGTGGACCCGTCGGGCTATGCGGCTGCCCTCCGTACGGACACCGCGCTGGCCGTCCTGCAGTCGGCCAACCACGAGGTGGGGACCGTACAGCCGGTGGCCGAGGTGGCCGAGGTGTGCCAGGCCGCCGGCGTGCCGCTGCTGGTGGACGCGGCGCAGTCGCTGGGGTGGGGGCCGGTCGAGGGCGCCTGGTCGCTGCTGACGGCCAGCGCGCACAAGTGGGGCGGGCCGTCCGGGGTCGGGCTGCTCGTCGTGCGCAAGGGGGTGCGGTTCGCCGCCCAAGGCCCGGCCGACGAGCGGGAGTCGGGGCGGGCGCCGGGGTTCGAGAACATCCCGGCCATCGTGGCGGCCGTCGCCTCGCTGCGCGCGGTGCGGGCCGAGGCGGCCCAGGAGTCGGTACGGCTGCGGGAGCTGACGGAGCGGATCCGGGCTCGGGTGCCGCGGCTGGTGCCGGATGTGGAGGTCGTCGGCGACCCCGAGCGGCGGTTGCCCGGGATCGTCACCTTCTCCTGTCTCTACGTCGACGGCGAGGCGCTGCTGCACGAACTGGACCGCGAGGGCTTCTCGGTCTCCTCCGGCTCCTCGTGTACGAGCAGCACGCTGACGCCCAGCCACGTCCTGAAGGCGATGGGTGTGCTGAGCGAGGGCAACGTCCGGGTGTCCCTGCCGATGGGGGCCGCCGAGGAGGATGTGGAGCGGTTCCTGGAAGTGCTCCCGGGGACCGTGGCGGGCGTCCGCGAGAAACTGGGCGCACCGGCCCCCGAGACGGTCGTACAAGCCGAGGAGCTCGTCGTCGACTCTCTCGGCAAGCGCTGCCCGATCCCGGTCATCGAACTGGCCAAGGTGTTCGGTGACGTACCGGTGGGCGGCACGGTCCGGGTCCTCTCCGACGACGAGGCCGCCCGTCTGGACATCCCGGCGTGGTGCGAGATGCGGGGGCAGGAGTACGTCAGGGAGGAACCGGCGGACAAGGGAACGGCATACCTGGTCCGCCGGGTGAGGTGACCGGCCTCAGGGGCGCTCAGCCCAGGTGGGCCTGAACCTCCTGGGCGGCGTCATCCCCGTACGCCTTGGTGAACCGCTCCATGAAGTGCGCCCGCCGCAACCGGTACTCCTGCGTCCCCACGGTCTCGATGACCAGCGTCGCGAGCATGCAGCCCACCTGAGCGGCGCGCTCCAGCGAGACACCCCACGCCAGTCCCGACAGGAACCCGGCGCGGAAGGCGTCGCCGACACCCGTGGGGTCGGCCTTGCGCTCCTCCTCGGCGCAGCCGACCTCGACCGGGTCCTCGCCGGCCCGCTCGACGCGTACGCCGCGCGAGCCCAGCGTGGTGACGCGGTGGCCGACCCTGCCCAGGATCTCGGCGTCGCTCCAGCCGGTCTTGGTCTCGATGAGGCCCTTCTCGTACTCGTTGGAGAACAGGTACGTCGCGCCGTCCAGCAGGACGCGGATCTCGTCGCCGTCCATCCGGGCGATCTGCTGGGAGAAGTCGGCGGCGAAGGGGATCTCGCGGGAGCGGCACTCCTCCGTGTGGCGGAGCATCGCCTCCGGGTCGTCGGCGCCGATGAGGACGAGGTCGAGGCCGCCCACCCGGTCGGCGACGGTCTTCAGCTCGATGAGGCGGGCCTCGCTCATCGCGCCGGTGTAGAACGAGCCGATCTGGTTGTGGTCGGCGTCGGTGGTGCACACGAAGCGGGCGGTGTGCAGGGTCTCGGAGATCCGGACCGACTCGGTGTCCACACCGTGCCGGTCGAGCCAGGACCGGTACTCGTCGAAGTCGGAGCCGGCCGCGCCGACCAGGATCGGCCGGGTGCCGAGCTGGCCCATGCCGAAGGCGATGTTCGCGGCGACGCCGCCGCGGCGCACGTCCAGATTGTCGACCAGGAAGGAGAGCGAAACCGTGTGCAGCTGGTCCGCGACGAGTTGGTCGGCGAAACGGCCGGGGAAGGTCATGAGGTGGTCGGTGGCGATGGAGCCGGTGACTGCGATGCGCACGACGGGAAATCTCCTGCGGGAGGCTGGATTGACAGTTCACGCTACCCGGTCGGGCGTCGGCACTGTAGGCGGCGAAACTACCCGATAGTAGATCTTTCTTCGCGGCCTTGAGCAGGCCTACGGTGCGTTCATGACGAATCTCAGATTCCGTTCCGCCGACCTGGCCGAGTTCGAGGGCGATCTCGCCGCGCTGCGCGGTGACTGCGCCCGGATGGCTCCGCACTGGACGGTCCCCGAGCACTCCGAGTCCCGGCCGGTGCCGCCGTCCCTGATCCACGGGGTGACCGTGCCGGCGAAGTCCGCGCGGCTGCTGGACGCGATGTCCGACTACGGCGACTGACGCGCGGGCGCGTTTCGCAGGGAACCGCACGCTCCCCTCCCGCGTCCCATCGCCGTCCCCCACGCGGGGGATGCGGGATACGACCAGCGAGGAGCGATGCGGTGAACACCGAGGGATCCGAGAACCGCGAGCACCCCGACGGCTCCGGGCATGCGGAGAGCGCCGCGAGCCAGGAGGGTGCGGCGGACCTGCCGGGTGGGCGGCGCCGGTCGAGGTTCGCCGTTGTCTCCGTCGCCGCGGCCGTACTGCTGGTCGGCGGTGGTGGTGCCTACCTCGCGGCGGGCAGCGGCGCGGGCGGTCGTACGGGCGGCCCCGGTACGGCGGGCGGCGGTGCCACTCCCCCACCGCTCGCCCTGGACGGCTTCAGCGGCGGCACGGGCGGCATCGCTCCGGGCGAACCGGACCCGTACGGCGCCACCTATGTGGCCGCCGGTGAGCTGCCGGCCGGTCCCGGCTCCGCCCCGGTGTACGCGCCGAAGGGCGAGGTCGGCAAGGACGCGGTGGCCCGGCTGGCCAGGGCGCTCGGTGTCGACGGCACGCCGGTGGCCGAGGGACCGGTCTGGCGGGTCGGCGGCAGGGACGGCTCCGGGCCGAGCCTGCAGGTGAACCGGGACGCGCCGGGCAGCTGGACCTTCAGCCGGTATGCGCCGGGCACCGACGACTGCAGGAAGGGTGACCTCTGTACGCACGACCCGATGGCCCCCACCGGTGCCCCGGTGAGCGTGGCGAAGGCGACCGCGGCCGCCTCTCCGGTGCTGAAGGCGGCCGGGCTGGACGACGCGAAGACCGACGCGAGCCAGGTCATGGGCGCCCAGCGGGTGGTCAACGCCGAGCCGGTGGTCGGCGGGCTGCCGACGTACGGCTGGACGACCGGCCTGACCGTGGACAAGCAGGGCGAGCTCGTCGGCGGGCACGGGCTGCTCGGGGCGCCCGTGAAGGGCGACACGTATCCCGTGCTGAGCGCCGTGAAGACGCTGAAGCTGATGGACGCGGCGCCGAAGGACGACCACCGGATGGGGATCGGCGGCTGTACCAGTGCCGTGTCACCGAAGGACCGGCTGGAGCAGCCCTGCACCGGCTCCACCGGGGTGCCCAAGCAGGGAGCGGACCGGGTCACCGTGGCGAAGGCGGTGTTCGGGCTGGCCGCGCACTCCGTCGCCGGGCGGCAGACGCTGGTGCCGTCCTGGCTGTTCGAGGTGCGGGAGCCGGCGGGCCAGGGCACGTCCACGGTGACGTATCCGGCGGTCGATCCCCGGTACGTGGCCTCGGCGACGGCTCCCTCCGGCGGGCCGAGCACGGCGCCGAAGCCGCACGGTGTGCGGGTCACCGGCTACACAGCCGACGACCGGGAGCTGAACGTGAGCTTCTACGGCGGGGTGTGCGCCGACTACAAGGCCTCGGCGAAGGTGAGCGGCGACCGGGTGACCGTGACCGTCATCGAGCGGCCCTGGCCGGACAAGGTGTGCGTACTGATCGCCAAGGAGTACGTGAAGACCGTACGGCTGGCCGCGCCGCTCGGCGGACGGACAGTGGTCGGCGACGACGGCGCCCGCATCCCCCAGGCCAAGCCGGGCTCGCTGCGCCCGGATACGTCGGCACAGGCTCGTTAGCCTCCAGGCGTCCGACGAAGGCGGCGGCCCCCGTGCAGGGGGCCGCCGCCTTCGTCAGACCGTCGGACAGTGGCCCGTGGCCACCGGTCCCCCGGCTCAGCTGAAGGAGTCGCCGCAGGCGCAGGAGCCGGTCGCGTTCGGGTTGTCGATCGTGAAGCCCTGCTTCTCGATGGTGTCCACGAAGTCGACGGTGGCGCCGCCCAGGTACGGAGCGCTCATCCGGTCCGTGACGACCTTGACCCCGCCGAAGTCCTTCTCCACGTCGCCGTCGAGCGAGCGCTCGTCGAAGAAGAGCTGGTAGCGCAGGCCGGAGCAGCCGCCGGGCTGGACGGCGACACGCAGCGCGAGGTCGTCGCGGCCTTCCTGGTCGAGCAGGGCCTTGACCTTGGCCGCGGCGGCGTCGGTCAGGATGATGCCGTCGGTGACGGTGCTGGTCTCGTCCGATACGGACATCTACATCTCTCCCGGGTTGTACGGAGACTGCTTGCCGACGAGTGCAACCGGCGCTTCCGCGGATTCATTCCGGGCCGGGCAGTCGCGTTGTCGCGTTTTTGCTTCCGCTTTCATGCTCGCACATGCCCCACGGCGTCGGCAGCGGCCTGTGGAGGGACCTGAGCGGGATTCACGTCACATCGACGTTATGGCCATCGTCAAAGTGACGTGAACCAGTTATGATAGATAGCGTCAGTTAGACGAAAAGTAGAAAGGGTGCGTGTCGTGACCACCGCCCAGACCCCGGAGCTCGACGTGCAGCCGACTCCGCTCGCCCTGCTGCTGCTCGGCCGTGAGGCCGACCCGAAGAGCGAGCGGGGCGTCGAGTGCCCCGGCGACCTGCCTTCGCCGTCCGACCCGGACCTGGTCGCGCGCGCCCGCGCGGCCAAGGAGAAGCTCGGCGACAAGGTCTTCGTGCTCGGCCACCACTACCAGCGCGACGAGGTCATCCAGTTCGCGGACGTCACAGGCGACTCCTTCAAGCTGGCCCGGGACGCGGCCGCGCGCCCGGAGGCCGAGTACATCGTCTTCTGCGGTGTGCACTTCATGGCCGAGTCGGCCGACATCCTCACCTCCGACGACCAGAAGGTCGTCCTGCCCGACCTCGCTGCCGGCTGCTCGATGGCCGACATGGCGACGGCCGAGCAGGTCGCCGAGTGCTGGGACGTCCTGACCGAGGCCGGGATCGCCGAGCAGGTGGTCCCCGTCTCGTACATGAACTCCTCCGCCGACATCAAGGCGTTCACCGGCAAGCACGGCGGCACGATCTGCACCTCGTCGAACGCCAAGCGCGCCCTCGACTGGGCCTTCGAGCAGGGCGAGCCCTCGACAACGAAGGTGCTGTTCCTGCCCGACCAGCACCTCGGCCGTAACACCGCGGTCCGGGACATGGGCATGTCCCTGGACGACTGCGTGGTCTACAACCCGCACAAGCCCAACGGCGGACTCACCGCGGAACAGCTGCGGGCCGCGAAGATGATCCTGTGGCGGGGTCACTGCTCGGTGCACGGCCGCTTCAGCCTCGAATCGGTCGACGACGTGCGCGCCCGCATCCCCGGGGTGAACGTCCTGGTCCACCCGGAGTGCAAGCACGAGGTCGTGGCGGCGGCGGACTACGTCGGCTCGACCGAATACATCATCAAGGCCCTGGAGGCCGCCCCGGCCGGCTCGAAGTGGGCCATCGGCACGGAGCTGAACCTGGTCCGCCGGCTGGCGAACCGTTTCGCACCCGAGGGCAAGGAGATCGTCTTCCTCGACAAGACGGTCTGCTTCTGCTCGACCATGAACCGCATCGACCTGCCCCATCTGGTCTGGGCGCTGGAGTCCCTGGCCGAGGGCAGCCTGGTCAACCGGATCGAGGTCGACAAGGAGACGGAGGCGTTCGCCAAGCTGGCGCTGGAGCGGATGCTCGCCCTGCCGTAGGGCTCAACAGCACGAATGCAGGGGCTCGGCCCGCAGGACGCGGGCCGAGCCTCGGTGTTCGCAGGAGTGCTCAGACGCCGGCGGGCTCCAGGGCCTTCTCCTGCTCGGCCTCCTTCTTGGCCGTCCGCTTCTTCGCCCGGCGCTCCTTGCGGAGCTCCAGCATCGCGTAGAGCGTCGGGACCAGGAGCAGGGTCAGCAGGGTCGACGTGATCAGGCCGCCGATGACGACCACCGCGAGCGGCTGGGCGATGAAACCGCCCTCGCCGGTGACGCCCAGCGCCATCGGCAGCAGGGCGAAGATCGTCGCCAGGGCCGTCATGAGGATCGGGCGGAGACGGTGTCGGCCGCCCTCGATCACGGCCTCGACCACGCCGTAGCCCTGCCCTCGGTACTGGTTGATCAGGTCGATCAGCACGATCGCGTTGGTCACCACGATGCCTATCAGCATCAGCATGCCGATCATCGCCGGGACGCCCATGGGGGTGCCGGTGGCGACCAGCAGGCCGATCGCGCCGGTCGCCGCGAACGGGATGGAGACCAGCAGGATCAGCGGCTGGGCCAGCGAACGGAAGGTCGCGACCAGCAGCATGAAGACGATCGCGATCGCCGCCAGCATGGCCAGGCCCAGGTTCTTGAACGCGTCGTTCTGGTCCGACGTCACGCCGCCGATCTCGGCCTTCGCACCGGCCGGAAGCTTCAGCTCCTTGAGCTTCGACTGGAGCTTGGTGCTGATCGCACCCGTGTTGTCACCGGTCGGCTTGGCCGTGATGGTCGCGGCACGCCGCCCGTCGATCCGGGTCAGCGACACCGGGCCGTCCACCAGCTGCACCGTGGCGATGTCGCCGAGCTTCACCGGGCCGAGGCGCAGCGCCTTCAGCTGTGCCAGCGTGGTCGCGGGCTTCGCCGAGCGCACCACGACATCGCGCTCGGTGTCGTCGAGGATCGCCTTCGCCGCCGTCGTACCGCGCACGGCCTGCGCGACCGCCGCGCCGAGCTTCTGGTCGTCGAACCCGGCCGCGGCCGCCTTGGCGTTGGCCTTCACCGAGATCCGCGGCACGCTGGTCGAGAGGTCGCTGGTGACGTCCGTGACGCCGTCCAGGCCGGCGACCGTGGAGCGGACCTGCTCCGCCGCCGTGCTCAGCGCCTGCGGGTCGGACGCCTTGACCACCACGCTCAGGTTCTGGTTGCCGAAGCCGCCACCGGCCGACACGGTGGTCGTACCGATGCCCTGGAGCTTCTTCAGGCCGTCCTCGATGTGCTTCTGCACCTTGTCGTACGACTTCGAGTCCTTCAGCATCACCTGGTACGACGCCTGGTTGGTATCGGTGCTGCCGCCGAAGGCCGCCATGAAGCCGGAGGAGCCGACGGTGACCTGGTAGTCCTTGACGCCGTCGGTGGATGCGAGGAGCTTCTCGACCCGCTGGGCCTGCCGGTCCGTCTCGGCGAGGCCGGTGCCGGGCTTCAGCTCCTGCTTGACGGTGAGGACCTCCTGCTCACCCTGGTCGAAGAAGTTCGTCTTGAGCAGGCCGCCCATGCCGAACGTGACGACGAGGACCACGATCGCGATGAGCACGCTGGTGAGGCGGCGGCGCGTGGCGAAGCGCAGGACGGGGACGTAGGCGCGCTGGAGGCGGCTGTTCGCCTCCTTCTCCTCGGCCCGGCGGCGGGCCTCCGCCGTGTCCTCGGGGGTGCCCTTCGGAGCGCGCAGGAACCAGCACGACAGCACCGGGACGACCGTCAGCGACACCAGCAGGGAGGCCAGCAGGGCCGCCGTCACCGTGATGCTGAACGAGCCGAACAGGGCGCCCACCATGCCGCCGACCAGGCCGATCGGCAGGAACACGGCGACGGTGGTGAGGGTGGAGGAGGTGACCGCGCCGGCCACCTCGCGCACGGCGTTCAGGATCGCGTCCCTGCGCTCCTCGCCGTAGCCGAGGTGCCGCTTGATGTTCTCCAGGACCACGATCGAGTCGTCGACGACGCGGCCGATGGCGATGGTCAGCGCGCCGAGCGTGAGCATGTTCAGCGACAGGCCGCGCGTCCACAGCACGATCAGGGCGAGGACGACGGACAGCGGGATGGACACGGCCGTCACCAGCGTCGAGCGGATCGACGCGAGGAAGACCAGGATGACCATGACCGCGAAGAGCAGGCCGAGCGCGCCCTCGGTGGTCAGACCCTTGATGGACTTCGAGACGGCCGGGCCCTGGTCGCTGACGACCGTGAGCTTCGCGCCGGAGCCGAGCTGCTCGCGCAGGTCGGCCAGCTTGTCCTTGACCGCGCCGGAGATGGTGACCGCGCTGCCGTCGTGGTCCATCGTCACGTTGACGGCGAGACTGGGCCGGCCGTCGGTGCGGGTGATGGAGTCGGCCGGGGCCGGCTGCTCCTTGACGGTGGCCACGTCACCGAGGCGGACGGGCTTGCCGCCGCTCTCGCCGGTGACCATCAGGTCCTGGATCTGCCCCAGCGAGGTGAAGCCGCCGCCGACCTGGACGGCGTGGTTGGCGCCGTTCTCGTCGAAGGAGCCGGCCGGGACGGTCGCGCCGCCGGCCTGCAGGGCCTGGCCGAGCGCGGCGGGGGTGAGGCCCGCCCGGGAGAGCGCGGCGTCATTCGGGGTGACCGTGACCTGCAGGTCGCGGACGCCGGTGACCTGGACACGCCCGACGCCGGAGATGTCCTTCAGCGTCGGTACGACGGTCTTGTCCAGCTGGTCGGCGAGGGCCTGCTGGTCCTTGTCGGAGGTGACGGCGAGGACCACGGTCGGCATGTCGTCGGTGGAGCCGGAGACGACCTGCGGATCGACGCTCGCCGGGAGCTGGTTGCGGGCCCGGTTCACGGCCTGCTGGACGTCGGAGACGATCTGCTTGGTGTCGTTGCCGTAGTCGAAGGACGCCATGATCACGGCGTTGCCCTCACTGGCGGTCGAGGTGACACCCTTGACGCCCGAGACGCCCTGGAGGTTGTTCTCGATCGGCTCGACGACCTGCTTCTCGACCACATCGGGCGAGGCACCCTGGTACGGCGCGATCACCGACACCATGGGCAGGTCGATGGTGGGCAGCAGCTGCTGCTTGATCTGGGGTATCGCGATCAGCCCGAAGACGAGCGCGACGAGCGACATCAGGCCGATCAGGGCCCGTTGCCGGAGGCTGAATCTCGACAGCCAGGACATGGATGAGGGTCTCTCTTCTGGGAGCGGCAGACCCTCTCACCCTGAGCCATCACAGAGAGCCGAACCGTAGGCCCAGGGTCCATTTCCTTATCCGGGCCCTACTGCGCCCGCAGTACGCCCGGGTGGAGATCAGTCCATCCTCGGACGCACCAGCCCGGACTCGTACGCGATCACGACGAGCTGCGCCCGGTCGCGCGCGCCCAGCTTGGCCATGGCCCGGTTGACGTGCGTCTTCACCGTCAGCGGGCTGACCGCCAGGCGCTCGGCGATCTCATCGTTGGAGTGCCCGCCGGCGACCTGGACCAGCACCTCGCGCTCGCGGCCGGTGAGCGCGCCGAGCCGCTCCGAGCGGGCCGGGTCACGGCCGTCGTCACCGTCGCCCTGAGCGAGGAAGCGGGCGATCAGCCCCTTGGTGGCGGCGGGTGACAGCAGGGCCTCACCGCCCGCCGCGACCCGGATGGCGTTCAGCAGCTCCTCCGGCTCGCTGCCCTTGCCGAGGAAGCCGGAGGCGCCCGCGCGCAGGGACTGGACGACGTAGTCGTCGACCTCGAAGGTGGTCAGGATGACCACGTGGACCTGAGCGAGGGAGGGATCCTCGCTGATCATCCGGGTCGCGGCAAGCCCGTCCGTCCCCGGCATCCGGATGTCCATGAGGACGACGTCGGGGCCCTGCTCCTTGGCCAGCCGGACCGCTTCGGCACCGTCGGAGGCCTCCCCGACCACCTCCATGTCGGGCTCGGAGTCGACCAGCACCCGGAACGCGCTGCGCAGCAGTGCCTGGTCGTCGGCGAGCAGGACACGGATCGTCATGCGGGTTCCCCCGGGGCCGTCGTACGGGTCTTGAGGGGCAGGATCGCATGGACGCGGAAGCCGCCGCCGTAGCGGGGTCCGGTGGTGAGGGTGCCGCCGAGGGCGGTGACCCGCTCGCGCATGCCGAGCAGTCCGTGCCCGCCGCCGGCCCCGGGCACCCCGGCCGCGCCCGAGCCGTCGTCCAGGACGGTGACCTCGATGTTCGGTCCCACGCGTACGACGCTGACCTCGGCCTTGGCATCGGGCCCCGTGTGCTTCTGGGCGTTCGTCAGGGCTTCCTGGATGATCCGGTACGCGGCCAGGTCGACGGCGGCAGGCAGTTCGGTGCCCTGGTCGGCGCGGGCGACCGCCACCGGCAGGCCCGCGTTGCGGAAGGTGGCCGCCAGCTCCTCCAGGCGGCTCAGGCCGGGGGCGGGCTCGGTCGGAGCCTCGGGGTCGCCGGACTGGCGGAGCAGGCCGACGGTGGCGCGCAGCTCGTCGAGGGCGGAGCGGCTGGCCTCGCGGACGTGCGCGAGAGCCTCCTTGGCCTGGTCGGGCCGCTTGTCCATGACATGCGCGGCCACCCCGGCCTGCACGTTCACCAGGGCGATGTGGTGGGCGACGACATCGTGCAGATCGCGGGCGATCCGCAGCCGCTCCTCGGCGACCCGGCGGCGGGCCTCCTCCTCACGGGTGCGTTCGGCTCTCTCGGCCCGCTCCCGGATGGCCTGGACGACCGCGCGCCGGCTGCGTACGGCGTCCCCGGCGGTGGCACCGATGCCGGTCCAGGCGAGCACGCCGAGGTTCTCCTGCGCGTACCAGGGCAGGGGGCCGCCGAGCATGGCTGCGGCGGTCAGCACGGTCATGGTGAGCAGGCCGACGCGCCAGGTGGTGGTGCGGTCGGTGGTCGAGGCGACGGTGTACAGAGCGATCACGGCGGACATCGTGACCGGGGCGCGCGGGTCGCCGGTGACGCACTCGATCACGGAGAGGGTGCCGGTGGCGGCGAGGACCGCCTTCGGGGCGCGGCGGCGGAAGACGAGGGCGGCCGCGGAGAGGACCATGAGGAGCAGGCCCTGGGGGTCGGGTGTGCGGACGCCCCAGGTGACGCCGTTGTTCCCGCTCGGGGTCACAAAGGATCCGGCGACCATGCACACCAGCACGCCAGCGGCGATGGCCGCGTCCAGGGCCCAGGGGTGGGCCTTGAGGCTGCAGCGGGCGCGGTCGAGAGTGCTCACGACTATGAACAGTACGGGTGCCGTGTCGGTGCCCTGTACTGGCGTGCGGTTCGCTCACCGGCGCTCGCAAGCCACGACGGACCCGCAGCCGCCGGAGCACCACGCGCCCCGGGCTGTCAGGCGTCCAGCCGCCGAACCCCTCGCAGAGACCGGCTCAGCCCGGGATCAGGCCGTCGTCGCTGAGCATGTCCCGGACCTGCTCCAGCGATGCGTCCGGTGCCGGAAGGATCAGCTCCGAGGGCTCCAGGGCGTCGGCCGGCAGAGGCGTGCCGAGGCGGCGGACGGAGTCGAGGAGGGCGCCGAGTGTGTGGCGGAAGCCGGCCTCGTCGCCGCCCTCCACCTCCTCCAGCAGCTCGTCGTCGAGCTTGTTCAGCTCGGCGAAGTGGGAGTCGGCCAGATCCCACTGGCCCTCCCCCATGATCCGTACGATCACGTCGGCCTCCTCGGCTCGGGCCCCGGTGCCGGACTACTGCTTGTCGAAGCGCGGGGTGTCCTGCGGCTGCTGCTGGGTCTGCCCCTGGCCGGTGCCGCCCTCGATGGCCTGCTGCGGGGAGCCTCCGGCCAGCTCGGCCTTCATGCGCTGCAGCTCCAGCTCTACATCCGTACCACCGGAGATGCGGTCCAGCTCGGCGGCGATGTCGTCCTTGGCCATGCCGGTCGGGTCGTCCAGGGCGCCGGAGGCGAGCAGCTCGTCGATGGCGCCGGCCCGGGCCTGGAGCTGCGCGGTCTTGTCCTCGGCACGCTGGATGGCGAGGCCGACGTCGCCCATCTCCTCGGAGATACCGGAGAACGCCTCGCCGATCCGGGTCTGGGCCTGGGCGGCGGTGTAGGTGGCCTTGATGGTCTCCTTCTTCGTACGGAACGCGTCCACCTTGGCCTGCAGGCGCTGGGCCGCCAGGGTGAGCTTCTCCTCCTCGCCCTGGAGGGTGGCGTGCTGCGTCTCAAGGTCGGTGACCTGCTGCTGGAGGGCGGCGCGCCGGGACAGCGCCTCGCGGGCCAGGTCCTCGCGGCCGAGCGCGAGCGCCTTGCGGCCCTGGTCCTCCAGCTTGGTGGACTGCTGCTGCAACTGGTTGAGCTGGAGTTCCAGGCGCTTGCGGCTGGTCGCCACGTCGGCGACCCCGCGACGCACCTTCTGCAGCAGCTCCAGCTGCTTCTGATACGAGTAATCGAGGGTCTCGCGCGGGTCCTCGGCCCGGTCAAGGGCCTTGTTCGCCTTCGCGCGGAAGATCATCCCCATACGCTTCATGACACCGCTCATGGGCTTCGCGCGCCCCCTTCTGACGGACTCCAGCTCACAGATCCTGCGACAGGTCCCACAGTACGGGCCCTGACTCCATTACCGCACTGTTCGGGGACGGATACGCTCATCCCCAAGGACGACTGCGGACGGTATCGCTCCGGCGTGAGGAGTAGGTGGTCCTCGGGGTGGGCCTTTTCGAGGTTCCTCGGTGACCGCCGGGTGAAGCGCCTGCAACGTCCCCTCTGTCCCCCTACAGACGTCCGGTGTTGCCGGATCGTTCCCCGCCGGGCTGGGGTCCATGCCGGTGCAGCCCGTACCCTTGGGTTTTGTGTTCCGTAGCCGTGCCAAGGACGAGAAGGCCTCCGCCGACAAGACGCCGGTAGCCCTCTCCAAGCAGCCCCGTGACCCGCAGGCCCCGAAGGGCAGGCCCACGCCCAAGCGCAGTGAGGCCCAGACCCAGCGGCGCAGCGTGGCCAACACGCCGACCAACCGCAAGGAGGCCGCCAAGCGTCAGCGCGAGGACCGGCGCCAGGCCCTGCAGCGGCAGCGCCAGGCGCTGGCCACCGGTGACGAGCGCTATCTGCCCGCCCGGGACAAGGGCCCGGTGCGCAAGTTCGCCCGCGACTGGGTGGACTCGCGGTTCAACGTGGCGGAGTTCTTCCTGCCGCTCGCCGTGGTGATCCTCGTGCTGAGCGTGGTGCGGGTGCCGGCGATCCAGTCGATCGCGCTGCTGATGTGGCTGGTGGTGATCGTGCTGATCGTGGTGGACGCGGCGATCAGCGGGTTCCGGCTGAAGAAGCGGCTGAAGGAACGGTTCCCGGACGCGAACACGCGCGGCGCGGTCCCGTACGCCCTGATGCGGTCCCTGCAGATGCGCCGGCTCCGGCTGCCGAAGCCGCAGGTCAAGCGCGGAGAGCGGCCCTGAGCTCAGACGCCTTCACCGGGGGCGCGGCAAAGGCCTGGCTGAACAAGCTGGGCCGGCTGCGGGATGTCGTACGACAGGAGCTGGTGGCCCGGCAGCTCGACGAGCAGATAGCCGGGCGGTTCCCGGTCGGGCAGCGGCTGCGGGTGCTCGACGTGGGCATGGGCCAGGGCACGCAGGCGCTGCGGCTGGCCCGGCTCGGCCATCAGGTGACCGGGGTCGAGCAGGACCCGACGATGATCGCCGCCGCGCGTGAGGCGCTGGCCGCGCAGCCGGAGGGCATCCGCGCGCGGGTGCGGCTGGTGCAGGGCGACGGGCGCGACACCGGTGTGCACTTCCTGCCGGGCAGCTTCGACGTGGTGCTGTGCCACGGTGTGCTGATGTACGTCGAGGAGCCGGACCCGCTGCTGGCGGGGCTGGCCCGGATGCTGGCGCCCGGCGGGCTGCTGTCCCTGCTGGTCCGCAACGGCGACGCGCTCGCCCTGCGGCCGGGCCTGTCCGGGGACTGGGCGGGCTCCCTGGCCGCCTTCGACACCACCGCGTATCGCAACCGCCTCGGCCTGGACGTCCGGGCCGACCGGCTGGCCGGCCTCACTGCCACGCTCGCCGGGATCGCGGCCCCGCTGCACGCCTGGTACGGCGTGCGGGTCTTCACGGACACGGCCACGGACGACACGCCGATCCCTGACGACCTGGAGACACTGCTGGCCGCCGAGGAGCGGGCCGGTCGCACCGACCCCTACCGCGGGGTGGCGGCGCTGCTCCACCTGTGCGGCGTACGGGGCTGATCCCGTTCGGGGGAACACCACGGGCCGGTCGATCACCGTGCGGTGAGACTCGGGGTATGGACGCTTCCCGTACCCCTGCCCTGGGCAAGGCCGTGTCTGCCGCCGCGCTGGTGTGCTGCGCCCTCCTCGCCGTCGGCTGCTCACCGGCCGCCGATCAGGCCGCACAGGACACCGACAGAGCGCCGACCGGGCGGGCGGCCGTGCCGATGGCCGCGAACGATCTGCAGGACCAGTACCAGAAGGTCATCAAGGAGGTCCTGCCGTCGGTCGTGCAGATCCAGGCGCGCCACGACCTGGGCTCCGGGGTGGTGTACGACGACAAGGGCCACATCGTCACCAACGCGCACGTGGTCCGGGCGGAGAAGACCTTCAAGGTGACCGCGGCCAACAACGAGGAGCCGCTCACCGCGCGCCTGGTGTTCTCCTACCCCGAGCAGGACCTGGCCGTGATCAAGCTGGACAAGGTGCCGGCCGGGCTGAAGGCGGCGACGTTCGGCGACTCCGAGAAGGTGGATGTCGGCCAGATCGTGCTGGCCATGGGCTCCCCCCTCGGACTGTCGTCCAGCGTGACCCAGGGCATCGTCTCGGCGACCGGGCGGACCGTCAGCGAGACCGCGGGCGGGGGTACGGGCGCGACCATCGCGAACATGGTGCAGACCTCGGCCGCCATCAACCCCGGCAACAGCGGCGGCGCCCTGGTCAACCTGGACGGTCAGGTCATCGGCATCCCGACGCTCGCCGCCGCCGACCCCGCCCTCGGGGGCAGCGCGGCGCCCGGCATCGGGTTCGCGATCCCGGCGTCGATGGTGAAGACGATCGCCGGGCAGATCGTCAGGGAGGGCAAGGTCGTCGACTCGGGGCGGGCCGCGCTCGGCATCACCGCGCGGACCGTCGTGGACGACCGCTACCAGCCCGCCGGGGCGGCGGTGGTCAGTGTCAAGAGCGGCGGCGCGGCCGACCAGGCGGGCCTGGCGCCGGGCGACGTCATCACCAGGCTCGGAAACGAGCCGATCACCACCGTCACCTCGCTCTCGGAGGCGCTGGCGGCGGACAAGCCGGGCCAGCGGACAACGGTGACCTACCAGCGTTCCGGCGCCGAGAAGTCGGCGAAGGTGACGCTCGGCGAGCAGTGAGGGAGCGAGGCGGGAAGGGGTACGACCCCGGGCCGTACCCCTCGGGGCGGCTGGCGCCTGTCCGGCGGATCAGGTCGCAGGAAATCGACGGCACCCCGTCTGGATCCGTCGGACAAGCCCTAGGCCGCGTCGGCGTGCAGGCTCATCGGCCCGTAGATCTCGGTGCCCTCCTCGAACAGCCGCACCTGGTCGGCCCCGCCCTCCAGCAGCGCCTTCCAGTGCTCCCCGATCCAGGACTCGGCATCCCCCTGCGTGGTGAACTCCTCGGGCTGCACCGCGGGCTGGACCTCCGTCCCGTCGGCCTTCTCGAACCGCCACGTCCATGCCGTCATCCGGTCCTCCTTCGATCCGACACCTGCTGGAAGACTAGCCGGAAGCGCAAGACCTGAACGGACAGGCGAAAATCGACCCGTGGAAGTGACTCTGCTCGGTACCGGTGCCCCGGCCGGACTGCCCCGGCCCGACTGCCCCTGCGCCGCCTGCGCGACCGCGCTGGGGCCGGATGCCCGGGCAGCGACGGCCGTACTGGTGGACGGGACGCTGCTGCTCGACCTGACACCGGGCGTGGCGTTCGCGGCGGCGCGGGCCGGGCATTCGCTGGGCGGCGTACGGCAGGTGCTGCTGTCGCATCCGCACGACGGGCCGTCGGTGGAGGTGCCGGCCGGGCTGCCGCAGCCCGGGCGAGTGCCGGACGGGCGGGAGTTGGCGCTGCTGACGGGGCATCGGGTGCGGGCCGTGGCGATGGACGCGGGCGGCACCGGGTACGCGGTGACCGGGCCGGACGGACAGCGGCTGCTGTATCTGCCGCCGGGCGGGGCGCCGGCCGGTCTGGAGGCGGCGACGGCGGAGTCGTACCACCTCGTCCTCGCGGACGTCGTGGGCCGCCCGGACGCGTTGGCCCGGCTGCGGGCGGTGGGTTCGGCCGGTGCGACGACGGATGTGGTCGCCGTCCATCTCGACCACGACGTGCCGCCGGGCGCGGAGTTGCGGCGCCGGCTGGCGGCGGCCGGGGCGCGGGCGGTGCCGGACGGTGCGACGCTGGCGGTCGGCGCGTACGAGGACGTACCGGACGTGCCGCGCCGGACGCTGGTGCTGGGCGGGGCGCGCTCGGGCAAGTCGGTGGAGGCCGAGCGACGGCTGGAGTCCTTCCCGGACGTGCTGTACGTGGCGACCGGCGGGACGCGGGGCGGGGACAGCGAGTGGGCGGAGCGGGTGGCCGTGCACCGGGAGCGGCGGCCGGGATCGTGGCGTACGGCGGAGACGACGGATCTGGTGCCGCTGTTGCGGGAGGACGGGCCGCCGTTGCTGATCGACTGTCTGTCGCTGTGGCTGACGGATGTCATGGACTCCGTGGGGGCGTGGGACGACGCGGAGTGGGCGGGCGGTGGGGAGAAGGCGCTGCGGGAGCGGGTGCGGGAGCTGGCGGCCGCCGTGCGGGGTACCCGGCGGACCGTTGTCGCCGTGTCGAACGAGGTGGGGTCGGGGATCGTGCCGGCGACCGCGTCCGGGCGGCGGTACCGGGATGAACTGGGGCGGCTGAACACGGCGTTCGGGGCGGAGTGCGAGCAGGTGGTGCTGGTGGTCGCCGGTCAGGCGTTGGTGCTCCGGGGTTGAGCGGCGCCGGGTGCCGCGGCGGGACCACGCACTCGCGGTCAGCGGACGGCCTTGCGCGCCACGATTCTGTACGCGTTGGAAAAGGGAGTGCGGCGGACGAACGGCGCCAGGACGTGGTCGAGGGCGGACGCCACGTCCAGCAAGGGTGCTGCGGCAAACCTCAGCAGGGCGTGGGGAGCCGAGGCCAGGGCGACGGCTCCCGAGAGGTCGTAGGGGATGTGCGGGGCGTGGCGGTCCGTGATGAGGATCGCGCAGCCCAGCGCCTCCAGTTCCGCGCGCAGGTTGGGCAGGGGCATCAGGTGGAGGTGGCGGGGCTGGCCGTGGGGGAGCCACCATCTGCCGAGGAGGGCGGCGAACGCGCTGCGTGGGTTGGCGACTTCCAGGACCAGGTGGCCGCCGGGGCGCAGCACCGTCAGGGCCGCGCGGAGTTCGGCGCGCGGGTCGGGGGTGTGCTCCAGGTGGCGGAACATGCTGACCACGTCGTAGCGGCCGCGCAGCCGGGCCGCCGTCCCGGGGGTGGCGAGGTAGCCGCGGTGGGCCTCCTCGACCCGCTCCTCCAGCTGCGCCTGCTGCACCCGGGCCGTCGGGTCCAGGCCGTCGAAGCTCGTGTACGGGAAGAACTCCTTGGCCGCCTCGGGAAAGCCGGCGTGGCCCGTGCCCACGTCCAGCCAGCTCTCCGCCTCGGCCAGCGCCGACAGCTTGTAGGCGGTGGCGCGGTGCCGGCGGCGGACCGCGCGGGTGGACAGCACCCGGGCGGTGAACTCCTCCAAGTGCCGTACGTAGAAGTCCCGGTGGTAGAAGGCGAGCCCCTCCGCCGTGAGCCGGGGGTTCTGGAAGGCGTGGCCGCAGTCACGGCACTGGTCGAGGACGAACCTGCCCGGCCGGTGGCGCAGCGGGTCGCCGGCCCGCACCCGGGTGCGCAGCCGTGCGGAGCCGCACCAGGGGCAGTTCTCGCGGCGCGGTTCCAGGAACGGGTCAAAGGACCGCGCGAGGGTCTTCGGGGTGACGGGCGAGGTCGGCATGGGCTGCTCCCTGAGCGACATTCCACGACAAAACGGAAAGTATGGGATCCAGATCTTGGGTGCAATGACGTCGTAGGGGTGTGGTGGCCATGTGGCGCGGAAGCGTTCGTTCTCTGGCGGTACTGTTCGGCGAATGAGCAGGCTTAATCTGGACGACTTCACCGATCTGATCGAGCGCCCGGACGGGGGCGTGCGCCGTGACGCCGAGGCCCGACGGGAGCGCCAGATCGTGCCGGGCGGGGCGCTGGGCCGCCTCGACGAGCTGGGCGAGTGGCTGGCCGCCGCACAGAGCGCCGTACCGGTACGGCCCATCGAGCGGCCGCGGGTGATCCTCTTCGCCGGTGACCACGGCATCGCCGAACTGGGTGTCTCGGCACGGCCCGCGGGCGGCGCGGAGCAGCTGGTCCGGGCGGTGCTGGAGGGTGCGAGCCCGGTGTCCGTGCTCGCACGCCGGCAGGAGGTGCCCGTGCGGATCGTGGACATGGCCCTGGACTGCGCACCGGACGCCTTCCCGGAGGACGTCGCACGGCACCGGGTGCGGCGCGGCAGCGGCCGTATCGACATCGAGGACGCGCTCACCCTGGACGAGGCCGAGGCGGCGCTGCGCGCGGGTGTCGCGGTCGCCGACGAGGAGGCCGACTCGGGTACGGACCTGGTGGTGCTCGGGGACGTCAGCGTGGGCGGGACCACGGCCGCGGCGGTGCTGATCGCCGCGCTGTGCGGGACCGACGCGTCGGTGGTGACCGGGCGGGGCGGGTTCGCGATCGACGACCTGGCGTGGATGCGCAAGTGCGCGGCGATCCGGGACGCGCTCAGGCGGGCACGGCCGGTGCTCGGGGACCAGTTGCAGCTGCTGGCGACCGTGGGCGGGGCCGACCTCGCGGCGATGACCGGCTTCCTGCTGCAGTGCGCGGTGCGGAAGCTGCCGGTGATCCTGGACGGCGTCGTGGCCGCCGCCTGCGCGCTGGTCGGGCAGCGCATCGCCTTCCGGGCGCCGGACTGGTGGCTGGCCGGGCACGACAGCGGGGAGCCGGGGCAGGCGAAGGCCCTGGACCGGATGGCCCTGGAGCCGCTGCTGGAGCAGGGCGTGAAGGTCGGCGAGGGCACGGGAGCCCTGCTGGCGCTTCCCCTGGTACGGAGCGCTGCCGCGCTGGCTGCCGAGCTTCCCGAGAAGCCGGAGGCCGAGAAGGAGCCGGAGGAGAAGGAGCCGGAGGAGAGGGAGAGCGAGTAGTCGGGTTTCGGCCGGTTCGGCACCCCCCACTGTCTCAAGGGTGCGGGAGGACCGGCGGAAGCCACGGGCGGAGCCCCAGGGGACAGAGGGCGCCCCGGCGGAAAAGTGCGGTTCGTCAGGGCAGCGCCCATATGATCCTGACCCATGGGAGATGCCCGAAATGCCGCGCCGTCACAAGCCGAGCCGGGGCGCCCGGTTGAGGAGGGGCGGCGGTCGGCCGGGGCCTCCCGGCGGGCCGCCGCAGTCGCCGTCTGGTATCTGCGGACCATCGCCTTCATCAACTTCCTGAGCGCGGTCTGGGTCTCGCTCGGCCAGGACGTGCGCCGGCACAACCAGGACGACTTCTTCACGCCGTATCTGCTGACGGCCGGCTTCGCCTCGGGTGTCTTCACCACGTTCCTGGCGATCACCATGCGGCGCAGAAAGCGCGCCGCCTGGATCCTCAACCTCGTGCTCAGCGGGCCCTTCCTCGTTCTGTTCGCGTTCGCCATGGTCTTCCCGGAGCTGCGCCGGTACGCACAGAACTGGATCTCGCTGGGGCTCACGGCCGCCTTCGTCGGCGCGCTGGTCGTGGGCCGGCGCGAGTTCTACGCCAAGGGCGACCGGTCCAACCCCCGGCTCGCGGCCACGGTCGCGGTCTGCGGCGGGCTCACCGCGAGCCTGCTGGCCGGGCTGCTCGTGACGGTCACCAACCAGGCGCCGGACGCGGCCAGTTCGACCTTCCTGGAGCGCTGGCACTACGGCACCCTGCGGCTCGTGTCGGTGGCGGCCGACGAGTCCCGCTTCCCGGGCATCGACCCGCCGAACTGGACCAACGTCACGATCAACGTGCTCAGTACGGCCCTCGTCCTCGCCGTGCTCTACGCCGCCTTCCGCTCCCGGCGCGCCGTCGACCCGCTCACCGAGGACGACGAGAAACAGCTGCGGGCCCTGCTGGAGCGGCACGGCGAGCGGGACTCGCTGGGCTACTTCGCCCTGCGCCGGGAGAAGAGCGTGGTGTGGTCGCCGACCGGGAAGGCGGCCGTCGCCTACCGGGTGGTCGGCGGGGTGAGCCTGGCGTCCGGGGATCCGCTCGGCGATCCGGAGGCGTGGCCGGGCGCGATCGCGCCGTGGCTGGCCGAGGCGCGGGCGCACGGGTGGATCCCGGCGGTGATGGGGGCGAGCGAGGAGGCGGGCACGATCTACGCCCGGCACGGTCTGGGCGCCCTGGAACTCGGCGACGAGGCGATCGTGGAGGTCGCCGACTTCACGCTGGAGGGCCGGGCGATGCGAACGGTCCGCCAGGCCTACAACCGGGTGAGGCGGGCCGGGTACCAGGTGCGGATCCGGCGACACGAAGACATCCCAGACATCCCAGATGTCACGGCCGTCCCAGCGGACTCGGCGGACTCGGCGGACTCGGCGGACTCGGCGGACGAGATGGCGTATCTCGTCGAGCGGGCGGACGACTGGCGGGACGGGGCGACCGAGCGCGGCTTCAGCATGGCGCTCGGCCGGCTCGGGGACCCCGAGGACGGGCAGTGCGTGATGCTGGAGTGCACGGACGCCGAGGGCCGGCTGCGCGCCCTGCTGTCGTTCGTGCCGTGGGGGCCGCACGGGCTGTCCCTGGACCTGATGCGCCGTGACCGGGACTCCGACAACGGGCTGATGGAGTTCATGGTCATCGAACTGCTGCGGCGGGCCGGCGAGATCGGGATCACGCAGGTCTCACTCAACTTCGCGATGTTCAGGTCGGTCTTCGAACGTGGTGCGCGCCTCGGTGCCGGTCCGGTGCTGAGGCTGTGGCGGTCGCTGCTCAGCTTCTTCTCCCGCTGGTGGCAGATCGAGTCGCTGTACCGCGCCAACGCCAAGTACCGGCCCATCTGGGAGCCGCGGTTCCTGCTCTTCGAGAAGAGCGCGGACCTGCTGCGCATCGGCCTCGCCGCGGCCCGTGCCGAAGGCTTCCTGGAGGCGCCGGGACTGCCGAAGTGGCTGCACCGCAGGCACCTGGACACGCACCGATGAGGAACATCCGATGAGAACGCTCGCCCGCTGGGCCCGTGAGGAGTGGGGGCTGCTGTACGTCACCGTACGGGAAGCCCTGCTGAAGCGGCGCCTGCGGGCGGTGCCGATGACGCTCGGGGCGGTGTGCCTGACGTCCCTTCTGCAGTATGTGCAGAACCGGGAGTGGGGCTACCAGTTCGTGCAGAACGTGGGCGCCGTACGGGCCGAGGACCCGCTGGGACTGGCCCTGCTCCGCACTCCCCTGTCGCTGTACGTGCCGGCGCTGGATCTGCCGGTGTGGGGCGCGCTGGCGCAGATCCTGCTGGTGTTCGGGATCGCCGAGGTGGCCATCGGCTGGTGGCGGACGCTGGTCATCGCCTACGTCGCCACGCTCGCCGGCACCCTGTACGCGCGCGTCGGCATCTCGCTCGGCGCACACGCCCCGTTCGGGCTGCCGTGGACGGACGCGCAGGTGGTCGACACCGGCCCGTCGGCGGCCGTGGTGGGGCTCGCCGTGTTCGTGGCCTGGCGGTACGGCGCCTATATGACGGCGGGCGCGGTGACCTTGGCCATGGTGGCCGAGGTGCTGATCAAGGAGAACCTGGCGGGCAAGGAACATCTCGCCGCGCTGATGGCGGTGGGGCTGCTGTGCCTGATCGTGGCCGTGCGGCACCGCCGCGGGCACGGGCTGCGGCTCCGGATGCGGCGCGGATACGGCCGGCTGACGCGGCGCGGTCAGCGGCGGTCGGGCAGCCGGACCGGACGCGGGTCGGGTTTGCCGCCGATCAAGTCGTGAAGGGCGCGGCGCGGCTTGGCCCAGCGGCGGTCGTGGTGGTAGGCGCGCAGGGCGGCCTTGGCGCGGGCGCGCGGGCGGCGGCCGTAGAAGCGGCGGGCCCACGGGGAGTCGGGGCGGGCCAGCCGGACGGCGCCGACCAGCGCGACCAGCGGCACGACCGCGCCGAAGACCGCGATGCGCGTCTTGCCCTTGCTCAGGGCGACGAGCGCGAAGAGGAAGTTCACGCCGATGGTGGTGAGGGCACCGCCGCGGTCCTGAAGTTCCTCCGGGGACAGGTCGTTGACGCCGAACGGGGAGAATCCGGCGAGCAGCAGCCCGACGAGCGCGGCGGTGAGCACGACGACCTCGACGCTCTTGCGGCCCTCCTCGCTCCAGTAGACGTCGTCCAGGTGCAGGATCAGCGCGAACTCGTCCAGCACCAGCCCGGCACCGATGCCGAACACGACGGCGGCGACGGCCCCGCCCGCGCCGTGCCGGTCGCTGGCCACGGCGCCGAATCCGCCGACGACGGTGAGGACGACGCCGGGCACGACGTGGTGGATGTGCAGCCCGCCCGCCTTGACGTTGCCGAACGGGCCCTTGCCGGCCCGGATCAGGCGGGTGATCACGCGCGTGACGACGAAGGTGAGCACGAAGGAGGTGAGGGCGAGCAACAGCGGGAGCTTGCCCGGTTCGACGATGTTCCGTACCCACCAGTGCCCCATATGCGCACCTTATCCCCGGGTGCGGCGGGCGGCTCCGCGACCGCCGGGTAACCTTCGCCGGTGCTCAAGTCCTCCCCTCACGACGGCCTGCGCTTCGCCTTCGGCACCCTCACCGTGCTGCCCGTCCGGGTGCGCCGCTGGGACCGGGGGGCCGCACGCGCAGGGATGCTGACCGCCCCCGTGGCCGGGCTGGTCGTCGGCGTCTGCGCGGCCGGACTCGGGCTGCTCCTGCTCCTGCTGGGCGCCGGCCCGCTGCTCGCCGCGGTCGGCTCCGTGGCCGTACCCGCCGCCCTGACCCGCGGGCTGCATCTCGACGGGCTCGCCGACACCGCCGACGGGCTGGGCAGCGGCAAGCCCGCGGAGGACGCGCTACGGATCATGAAGCAGTCGGACATCGGCCCGTTCGGCGTCATCACCCTGGTCCTGGTGCTGCTGGCCCAGGTCGCGGTACTGGCACAGCTCTACGGCGACTCCTGGGGGCGGGGAGCACTGGCGGCCGTCGTCTCGGCCGCAGCGGCCAGGCTCGCGCTCACGCTGGCCGCCCGCACCGGAGTGCCGGCCGCCCGGCCGGAGGGGCTGGGGGCGGCGGTGGCCGGTGTGGTGCCGCTGCCTGGCGCCCTCGCCATGGCGGCCGCCGTCACGATCGGTGCGGCCGCGTGGGGCGCGGCCCTCGGCCCGTACGGTGCGCTGCGCGCGGCGGCCGCGGTACCGCTGTCCCTGGCCACGGCCGAACTCCTGCTCCGCCGCTGCGTGCGCCGGTTCGGCGGGGTGACGGGGGATGTCTTCGGCGCACTGGAGGAAACGGCGGCAACGGCCGCGCTCGTGGTCCTGGCCTTCGGCCCCTAGGGCCTGCTGTCGGCCGCTAGGATCTTTGCCCGTACACGGACAGAGAGTTGTGATTCGGGGGACTTCCGTGCTGAGGCTGCGCCGCGCCATCGCCTGGTTCATGGATTTCGCGTTGGTGGCGGCGGCAGCCGCTCTGTTCGCGATCCTCACCTTCCACAGAATCAGCGCGCTGGTGACCGACGTGCCCTCGCTGGCCGCGAAGGGCGGCCTCGACCTGGTCACTTCGCGCGGTGACGTCATCGGCGCCTCCGAGCAGCTCGGCCTGTCCCTGTGGGACGGGATCGTGCTGGACGTGGAGGAGGCCCTCGGCGCGCTCGTCGTCGTCACGTTCCTCTACCAGTGGGCCTGTCTCACACTGCTCGGCCGCACCCTCGGCAAGGGCATGCTCGGTCTGCGCGTCACCCCGCGGGTGTCCCGGCACGCCCTGCGCCGGGCCGCCGTCACCACCGCCGCCGACGTCGCGGTGTACGCGCTGGCCTGTGTCCTGCTGATCGAGCAGCAGTTCGCGCTGTCGGTGCTGGTGTGGGCCGTCGCGGTGGTGCTGTTCCTGGTCAACGCCCTGACGGTGCTCTTCCCCGGCCGCCGCTCCCTCGCCGACCGGCTGGCCGGCACCTCCGTCGTGGGTGCGTTCCAGCGGTCCCAGGGCCTTACGGGCACCGATGGCCGTGGCTCGTTCGCGGGTGCGCGGGAGGCGGAGATGGCCACGACGCCACGCACAGGTGAACATGCGCAGGAATGAGCGAGGGCGCACACGCGCGTAGTCTCGTTCCGGGTGTTCGCCGACAGGGTGAAGGCCCCGGTTGCCACCTGCGCCCAGGTCTGGACCTAAGGTCGGCTCTCGGGCCCGGTCGACCCACCCCACTTCGGCCACAGCAACTTCACATCGGAAGCGAGAACTCACCACCGTGACTGCTCTGACTCTCAGCACCGCAGCGGCGCCCGGCCTGCGGGCCGACGCGATCGTGATCGGTGTCGCCAAGGGCACCAAAGGCCCCGTCGTAGCGCCGGGCGCCGAGGCCGTGGACAAGGCGTACGACGGCAAGCTGGCCGGCGTCCTGGAGGCCCTCGGTGCCTCGGGTGCCGAGGGCGAGCTGACGAAGCTGCCCGCACCGGCCGGCTTCAAGGCCCCGATCGTCGTGGCGGTCGGCCTGGGCGCGGGGCCGGACGCCAAGAGCGAGAACGAGGGCGACGAGGCCTACGGCGCCGAGGCCCTGCGCAAGGCCGCCGGCGTGGCCGCCCGGGCGCTCGCCGGCTCGAAGAAGGCGGCGTTCGCGCTGCCGGTCGACGGCCCGGGTGCCGTCGGCGCGATCGGCGAGGGCGTGCTGCTCGGCGCGTACTCCTTCGACGTCTACAAGGACAACGCCAAGGACGCCAAGGCCAAGAACGGCAAGGCGCCGCTGGCCGAGGCCGCGCTGCTCGGCGGCAAGCCGCGCGACGCCGCCCACAAGGGTGCCGTCGCCCGCGCCGTCGCGGTCTGCGAGGAGCTGAACCGCGCCCGGGACCTGATCAACACCCCGCCGAACGACCTCACGCCCGAGGCGTTCGCCGCGGTCGCGCAGGCCGCGGCCAAGGAGCACGGCATCAAGGTGCAGGTGCTCGACGACAAGGCCCTGGTCAAGGGCGGCTACGGCGGCATCCTCGGGGTCGGCGGCGGCTCGGCGGCGACCCCGCGCCTGGTCAAGCTGACGTACACCCACCCGAAGGCGGAGAAGCACCTCGCCTTCGTCGGCAAGGGCATCACCTACGACTCGGGCGGCATCTCGCTGAAGCCGGCCGGTCACAACGAGACGATGAAGTGCGACATGAGTGGTGCCGCCGCCGTGTTCGCCTCGGTCGTCGCCGCCGCGCGCCTCGGCCTGGAGGCCAACGTCACCGGCTGGCTGGCGCTGGCCGAGAACATGCCGTCGGGCTCCGCCGTGCGCCCGGGTGACGTGCTGCGCATGTACAGCGGCAAGACGGTGGAGGTGCTCAACACCGACGCCGAGGGCCGGCTGGTGCTCGCCGACGCGCTGTGGGCGGCCTCGCAGGAGAAGCCGGACGCGATCGTGGACGTCGCGACCCTCACCGGCGCGATGATGCTGGCGCTGGGCAGCCGGACGTTCGGGGTCATGGCCAACGACGACGCGTTCCGCTCCGCGGTGCACGAGGCGGCGGAGGAGGTCGGCGAGCCGGCCTGGCCGATGCCGCTGCCGGAACACCTGCGCAAGGGCATGGAGTCCCAGGTCGCGGACCTCGCGAACATGGGTGAGCGGATGGGTGGCGGGCTGGTCGCCGGTCTCTTCCTGCGCGAGTTCGTGGCGGAGGGGATCACCTGGGCACACCTCGACATCGCCGGTCCGGCGTTCAACGAGGCCGGGCCGTTCGGGTACACGCCGAAGGGCGGCACGGGTTCCGCCGTGCGGACGCTGGTGCGGCTCGCGGAGCTCACCGCCTCCGGCGACCTGGGCTGAATCGCCTGAGCGCTCGGTCCATTCCGTAGTACGGCGACTGCAGGGGCGTGGGGGTTCGCGCCCACGCGGCGGAGCCGCAAATCGGCACAGCCCCGCGCCCCTGCTCGTGCGCACCCTCGTTTTCAGCTGTACGTGGGGTGTCTCACACCCCGGCCCGGCGTCTCGTCCGCCTCGAACAAGTGCAAAGATGGAGCCCGGCAGGACAGGGCCCCCACCGAAGGGCCGAAGCATCAAGCGGCCGGACACCAGCCGCCCGCCGGTCATCGAAGACCGGCGCAAGGCGCACATGCATGGAGGACGTGACGTGGCGAACGACGCCAGCACCGTTTTCGACCTAGTGATCCTCGGCGGTGGTAGCGGTGGTTACGCCGCGGCCCTGCGCGGGGCGCAGCTGGGCCTGGACGTCGCCCTGATCGAGAAGGACAAGGTCGGCGGCACCTGCCTGCACCGGGGTTGCATCCCCACCAAGGCCCTGCTGCACGCGGGCGAGATCGCCGACCAGGCCCGCGAGAGCGAGCAGTTCGGTGTGAAGGCGACCTTCGAGGGCATCGACGTCCCGGCCGTCCACAAGTACAAGGACGATGTGATCTCGGGCCTGTACAAGGGTCTGCAGGGGCTCATCGCCTCCCGCAAGGTCACCTACATCGAGGGTGAGGGGCGTCTGTCCTCCCCCACCTCGGTCGACGTGAACGGCCGGCGCATCCAGGGCCGCCACGTGCTGCTCGCGACCGGCTCCGTGCCGAAGTCGCTGCCGGGCCTGGAGATCGACGGCAACCGGATCATCTCCTCCGACCACGCCCTCGTCCTGGACCGCGTGCCGCAGTCCGCGATCATCCTGGGCGGCGGTGTCATCGGCGTCGAGTTCGCCTCGGCGTGGAAGTCCTTCGGTTCCGACGTCACGGTCATCGAGGGCCTGAAGCACCTCGTCCCGGTCGAGGACGAGAACTCTTCGAAGCTGCTTGAGCGCGCGTTCCGCAAGCGCGGCATCAAGTTCAACCTCGGCACCTTCTTCCAGAAGGCCGAGTACACGCAGGACGGCGTGAAGGTCACCCTGGCGGACGGCAAGGAGTTCGAGGCCGAGGTCCTCCTCGTCGCCGTCGGCCGCGGCCCGGTCTCGCAGGGCCTGGGCTACGAGGAGGCCGGGGTCGCCATGGACCGCGGTTACGTCCTCGTCGACGAGTACATGCGCACCAACGTCCCGACCATCTCCGCCGTCGGTGACCTGGTCCCGACGCTCCAGCTCGCGCACGTCGGCTTCGCCGAGGGCATCCTGGTGGCGGAGCGTCTGGCCGGTCTGAAGGTCGTTCCGGTCGACTACGACGGTGTCCCGCGGGTGACGTACTGCCACCCGGAGGTCGCCTCCGTCGGTATCACCGAGGCCAAGGCCAAGGAGATCTACGGCGCGGACAAGGTCGTCGCTCTGAAGTACAACCTGGCGGGCAACGGCAAGAGCAAGATCCTGAAGACCGCGGGCGAGATCAAGCTCGTCCAGGTCAAGGACGGTGCCGTGGTCGGCGTCCACATGGTCGGCGACCGTATGGGCGAGCAGGTCGGCGAGGCCCAGCTGATCTACAACTGGGAGGCGCTGCCGGCCGAGGTCGCCCAGCTCATCCACGCCCACCCGACGCAGAACGAGGCGCTCGGCGAGGCGCACCTGGCGCTCGCCGGCAAGCCGCTGCACTCCCACGACTGAGCCTTCGGTCAACGGGCGCGACGACACAGACTTCCGCAATTCGTTAGGAGCAACCGAAACCATGGCGGTTTCCGTAACCCTTCCGGCGCTCGGTGAGAGCGTCACCGAGGGCACTGTCACCCGCTGGCTGAAGGCCGAGGGCGAGCGCGTCGAGGCCGACGAGCCGCTGCTGGAGGTGTCGACCGACAAGGTCGACACCGAGATCCCCTCGCCCGTCTCCGGTGTCCTGTCCTCCATCAAGGTCGCCGAGGACGAGACCGTCGAGGTCGGCGCCGAGCTGGCCGTGATCGACGACGGCACGGGTGCCCCCGCTGCCGCCCCGGCCCCCGCCGCCGCCGAGGCCCCGGCTCCGGCCCCGGCCGCTCCGGTGGCTGAGGCCCCGGCCCCCGCCCCGGCCCCCGAGGCCCCGGCCCCCGCCCCGGCCCCCGAGGCCCCGGCCGCCCCCGCCGCTCCGGCCGGTGGCGCCCAGGGCACGGACGTGGTCCTGCCCGCGCTCGGTGAGTCCGTCACCGAGGGCACCGTCACCCGCTGGCTGAAGTCGGTCGGCGACTCCGTCGACGCCGACGAGCCGCTGCTCGAGGTCTCCACGGACAAGGTCGACACCGAGATCCCGGCGCCCGCCTCCGGCGTGCTGCTCGAGATCGTGGTGAACGAGGACGAGACCGCCGAGGTCGGCGCCAAGCTCGCCGTCATCGGCGCCCCCGGTGCCGCTCCGGCGGCTGCCCCGGCTCCGGCCGCCCCGGCCCCCGCCGCCGCTGCCCCCGCGGCCCCGGCTGCCCCGGCCGCTCCGGCCCCGGCCCCGGCCGCTCCGGCTCCGGCTCCCGCTGCTGCCGCCCCGGCCCCGGTCGCCCCCGCGGCTCCGGCGCCCGCCCCGGCTCCGGTCACCCCGGCCACCGCGCCGACCTCCCCGACCGCCACCCAGGCGACCGACGAGGGCGCCTACGTCACCCCGCTGGTGCGCAAGCTCGCCGCCGAGAACGGCGTCGACCTGGCCGCCGTCAAGGGCACCGGCGTCGGCGGCCGTATCCGCAAGCAGGACGTCATCGCCGCCGCCGAGGCCGCGAAGGCCGCAGCCGCCGCCCCGGCTCCGGCCGCCGCCGCTCCGGCCGCCGGAGCGGCGAAGAAGGCCCCGGCGCTGGAGGTCTCCCCGCTGCGCGGCCAGACCGTCAAGATGCCCCGCATCCGCAAGGTCATCGGCGACAACATGGTCAAGGCGCTGCACGAGCAGGCCCAGCTGTCGTCGGTCGTCGAGGTCGACGTGACCCGCCTGATGAGGCTGCGCGCCCAGGCCAAGGACTCCTTCGCCGCGCGCGAGGGCGTCAAGCTCTCCCCGATGCCGTTCTTCGTGAAGGCGGCGGCCCAGGCGCTGAAGGCCCACCCGGTCATCAACGCCAAAATCAACGAGGCCGAGGGCACGATCACCTACTTCGACTCCGAGAACGTCGGTATCGCGGTGGACTCCGAGAAGGGCCTGATGACCCCGGTCATCAAGCACGCCGGCGACCTCAACATCGCGGGCATCGCCAAGGCCACGGCGGAGCTGGCCGGCAAGGTCCGCGCCAACAAGATCACCCCGGACGAGCTGTCCGGCGCGACCTTCACCATCTCCAACACCGGTTCGCGCGGCGCCCTGTTCGACACGATCATCGTGCCGCCGGGCCAGGTCGCGATCCTCGGCATCGGTGCCACGGTCAAGCGTCCGGCCGTCATCGAGACCGAGGAGGGCACGGTCATCGGCGTCCGCGACATGACCTACCTGACCCTCTCCTACGACCACCGCCTGGTGGACGGCGCCGACGCGGCCCGTTACCTGACGGCGGTCAAGGCGATCCTGGAGGCGGGCGAGTTCGAGGTCGAGCTGGGCCTGTAAGCCCACTGGGCTCTTCGCCTGTGCGGCACCCCGTCCGGAGCTTTCCGGGCGGGGTGTTCGTGTTTGTCGGCGCGCGTTGCGTGTAAGCCTCGTCTCACCTGCGCAAAAGCACCCCCACGTGCCCCACCCACGGAGCGAACCCGCCGTATTGTCTAAACGTCAGCCCTCCCTAAGGAGCCTCCATGACCGCGCCCGTCGTCCACTCGCTGCGCGAACAGATCCGCGAGCACATCGTGGAAGGAATCGTCAGCGGGCGCTGGCAGCCGGGTGAGCGCATCGTGGAGCGCCGTATCGCCACCGAGCTGGAGGTCAGCCAGACCCCGGTCCGTGAGGCCCTGCGCGAGCTGGAGTCCCTCCGCCTGATCGAGTCCGCGCCGAACAAGGGCGTGCGGGTGCGGAACCTGACCGCGGCCGACCTGGAGGAGAGCTACCCGGTGCGGGCCGGGCTGGAAGCCATCGCGGCGGAGCTGGCGGCCGACCGTCTGGCCGAGGACTGCTCGGCCCTGGAACCGCACGTCCTGGCCCTGTACGAGGCCGACCGCGAGGCCGACGGCACCGCCCAGGTCCGTCACACGGTCGGCTTCCACCGCGAGCTCGTGCGCGCCGCGCACAACTCGGTGCTCCTGCACACCTGGGAAGGGCTCGGCATCGAGGTCTTCACGGCGCTGTCCATCCGCTGGCTGGGCACGGTCCAGCAGTCGTACGCGGAGGAGCACGAGGAGCTGGTGGCCGCCTTCAAGCGCCGGGACCCCCGTATCGCGGAGATCGTGAAGGCCCATGTACTGGGCTGCGCCCCGAGGGCCTAGCCCCGTTCTGCGCGATCTCGACCACGCGAGCACAACCCCGCTCACCTGCGAAAACACCACCCAACAACGGCACGGGGTGCCCCCGTCGAAGGCACCCCGTGCCGACTTTCTCGGAATCGAGAGGTTTTGCCCCTCAACCCTTTGATCGATCATCGATCAGGGAGTTAAAGTCGCCGACGGACTTCCACCGAAGTCCAGCCCTGTCCTGCCAAAGACCAAGGGCACCCCCGAGCCCTTACCGATGAGGGAACCCCCTTCGACTGAGGAAGGCGGCGACATGACCGACCCCAACGCCATCCAGCCGAGCGCGCTCGACCAGCTCCCCGACCGCGACCCGGAGGAGACCGCCGAATGGCAGGCCTCCCTCGACGCCGTCGCCCGGGAGGCCGGGCCGCACCGCGCCGCGTACCTGATGCGGCGCACGCTGGAGCGCGCCGAGGCGGGCGGCATCGCGCTGCCGAAGCTCCTCGAGACCGACTACGTCAACACCATCCCCACCTCCGCCGAGCCGGGCCTGCCCGGTGACCCGGAGATGGAGGCCCGCATCACCGCGTGGAACCGCTGGAACGCGGCCGCGATGGTGACCCGTGGCTCGAAACACGGCGTCGGCGGCCACATCGCCACCTTCGCCTCCGCCGCCTGGCTGTACGAGACCGGCTTCAACCACTTCTTCAAGGGCAAGGAATCCCAGGAGGCCGCCGGCTCCGGCGACCAGCTGTACATCCAGGGCCACGCCTCCCCCGGTATCTACGCCCGCGCCTTCCTCGACGGCCGGCTGAACGAGCACCACCTGGACAACTTCCGCCAGGAGGCAGGCGGCAACGGCCTGCCGTCGTACCCGCACCCGCGCCGTCTGCCCTGGCTGTGGGAGTTCCCGACGGTGTCGATGGGCCTCGGCCCGCTGTCCGCCATCTACCAGGCGCGCTTCAACCGCTACCTCACCAACCGCGGCATCAAGGACGTCTCGTCCTCGCACGTGTGGGCGTTCCTCGGCGACGGCGAGATGGACGAGCCGGAGTCGACGGCGGCCCTCGCGCTCGCCGCCCGCGAGGAGCTGGACAACCTCACCTTCGTCATCAACTGCAACCTGCAGCGCCTCGACGGCCCGGTGCGCGCCAACTTCAAGATCGTGCAGGAGCTGGAGGCCCAGTTCCGCGGCGCCGGCTGGAACGTCGTCAAGACGCTCTGGGGCACCGCCTGGGACGAGCTGTTCGCCCTCGACACGACTGGCGCGCTCGTACGCCGCCTGCGTGAGGTACCGGACGCGCAGATCCAGACGTACCAGACCCGTGACGCCGCCTACATCCGCGCGGACTTCTTCGGCAAGGACCCGGCGCTCGCCGAGATGGCGAAGCTGCTGAGCGACGACAAGATTCTTGAGGTGTTCCACCTCTCTCGCGGTGGTCACGAGGCCCGCAAGGTCTACGCCGCGTACAAGGCCGCCGTCGAGCACAAGGGCGCGCCGACCGTGATCCTGGCCCAGACGGTCAAGGGCCACACCCTCGGCGACGGCTTCGCGTCGAAGAACGCCAACCACCAGATGAAGAAGCTGACGGTGGACGAGTTCAAGACGATGCGCGATCTTCTTGAACTCCCCATCTCCGACAGCCAGTTCGTCGACGGTGTGGTGCCCTACGGTCACCCGGGCGCCGACTCCCCCGAGGTCCGCTACCTCCACGAGCGCCGCGCGGCCCTCGGCGGCCCGGCCCCCGCCCGTCGTACGCACGCCCTCGCCCCTCTCCCCGCCCCCGCCGAGAAGGCGTTCGCCTCCTTCGACAAGGGCTCCGGCTCGCAGAACGTGGCCACCACGATGGCCTTCGTCCGCCTGGTCAAGGACCTGGTCCGCGACAAGGAGACCGGTAAGCGCTGGGTGCCGATCGTCCCCGACGAGGCGCGCACCTTCGGCATGGAGAGCCTCTTCCCGTCCCTCGGGATCTACTCGCCCAAGGGCCAGACGTACGAGCCGGTCGACCGCGACCAGCTGATGTACTACAAGGAGGCCAAGAACGGCCAGATCCTCAACGAGGGGATCACCGAGGCCGGTTCGATGGCCGACTTCATCGCCGCGTCCACCGCGTACGCGACGCACGGCGAGGCGATGATCCCCTTCTACATCTTCTACTCGATGTTCGGCTGGCAGCGCACGGCCGACCAGATGTGGCAGCTCGGCGACCAGCTCGGCCGCGGCTTCCTCGTCGGCGCGACGGCCGGCCGTACGACCCTCACCGGTGAGGGCCTGCAGCACGCCGACGGCCACTCGCCGGTCATCGCCGCCACCAACCCGGCCGCGCTGACGTACGACCCCGCGTTCGCCTACGAGATCGCGGTGATCGTCCGTGACGGTCTGCGCCGGATGTACGGCGAGGCCAAGCCGGGCGAGGACCAGAACGTCTTCTACTACCTGACGGTCTACAACGAGCCGCTGCCGCAGCCCGCCAAGCCGGCCGGCCTCGGCATCGACGAGGGCATCGTCAAGGGCCTGTACCGCTTCAACACGGTCGAGTCCGCGGGCCTGTCCCCGGCCGCCAACGCCCCGCGTATCCAGCTGCTGGGCTCCGGTACGGCGATCCACTGGGCCCTTCAGGCGCAGAAGCTGCTGGCCGAGGAGTGGGGTGTGGCCGCCGACGTGTGGTCCGCGACCTCCTGGTCGGAGCTGCGCCGGGACGCGATGGAGGCCGACGCGGCCCTGCTGCGCGGCGAGGAGCGCGTGCCGTACGTCCGCCAGGCGCTGCAGGGCGCCGAGGGCCCGGTCCTCGCCGTCTCCGACTACATGCGCCAGGTCCCGGACCAGATCGCGCAGTGGGTCGAGCAAGACTACTCCTCGCTGGGCGCCGACGGCTTCGGTCTGTCGGACACCCGTGAGGCCGCCCGCCGCCACTTCGGCATCGACGCCCAGTCGATCGTCGTCGCGGCCCTGGCCCAGCTCGCCAGGCGCGGCGAGGTGAAGGCCACGGCGGTCAAGGAGGCCCGGGAGAAGTACGGGCTGTAGGAGCCGGCACAACTGAGCGCCGTTGCGGCGGACGGAGGATGGCGACGCCCTCTGTCCGCCGCCCGGCGTTTCGTCGGAGCGTGTCAGCGCCTCGTGCGGTTCGGTCAGCCGGCGCGGATGCCTGCGCGTTTTCGACCAGTCCGCCGACCGGGGTGAGTCTGCTGTCGGCGGTGACCGCGGCCACGGTGTCGCGCAGTCCGGTCAACGCGCCCTCCGAGAGGATCCGGCCTGCCCTGCCCCCGGCCTCGGCGACGACGGACTCGGCCTGCCGTTCGGCCGCCTGCACCGTCTGCCGGGCCCGGCGCTCGGCGTCCCCGCGGAGCCGCCCGGCCTCCAGGCGCAGTTCCTCGGCATGCTCCTCGATCTCCGTCAGCCGCCTCTCCGCCTTCTGCTGCCGGGGGGTGCGTGCCAGGTGTCGCCGGGCTGGGGGGCACCTCCCACGCCTTGAGGCCGTGGGAGAGGGAATGGCCGGACGGGCTCTGGGCGATCGCCGCCGGGCCGGCAGGCTTCGTGGCAGGCTGGCCGCATGCGTGCGGCCCGGCTCATCAAGATGGTGCTCCTCCTGCAGTCCCGGCCCTCCATGACCGCCGCCGAACTCGCGCGGGAGCTGGAGGTGTCGGAGCGGACGGTCACCCGGGACGCGCAGGCGCTGTCGGAGGCGGGGGTGCCGGTGTACGCGGACCGGGGGCGGGCCGGCGGGTACCGGCTGGTCGGCGGCTACCGGACGCGGCTGACGGGCCTGGCCAGGAGCGAGGCGGAGGCGCTGTTCCTGAGCGGGGTGCCGGGGGCGCTCAGGGAGATGGGCCTGGAGGACGCCGCCTCCGCGGCCCGGCTGAAGGTCTCCGCGGCGCTGCTGCCCTCGCTGCGGGACGCCCCGGACAGCGCCGCCCAGCGGTTCCATCTGGACGCGCCGGCCTGGTTCCAGGAGCCGGAGACGCCCGCGCTGCTGTCGGTGGTCGCGGAGGCGGTGTGGGACGACCGCCGGGTCACCGCCCGGTACCGGCGGGGTGCGGACGAGGTGGAGCGGCTGCTGGAGCCGTACGGGCTCGTTCTGAAGGCGGGCGTCTGGTACCTGTGCGCGCGGGTGGCGGACGGCGACTCCTCGGGCGACGGCGCCTCCCGTACGTACCGGACCTACCGGATCGACCGGTTCAGCGCCGTGGATCCTCTGGAGGAACGGTTCGCCCGTGATCCGGAGTTCGGCCTGCCCGGATACTGGGCCGAGCAGGCCGAGCGGTTCGCGCGCTCGATCCTGCGCGCCGAGGCCGTCGTACGGCTGTCCCCGCTGGGCGTGCGCAGGCTCCGGTACGCCGTCGAGCCGGTGGCGGCGCGCGCGGCGCTGAGCGGGCCGGGCGAGCCGGACGGGGCGGGCTGGGTGACGGTGACGCTGCCGGTGGAGTCCGAGGAGGTCGCGTACACGCAGCTGACGGCGCTCGGGGCGGAGGCCGAGGTGCTGGCTCCGCAGAGCCTGCGGGAACGGCTGGCGGCGGACGCGGTCCGGCTGGCGGCGCTCTACGGCCGTACCGGCACGGGATAACGATCCGCCTTACTCCGCGTGCGTCCCACGGGTGGAGGCCCGATGCTGGTGCCGTGATGGACGAGACGGAGTTCTGGGAGCTGATCGACGCCACCCGCGAGAGTGCCGAGGGCGATCCCGAGGAACAGGCCGACGCGCTCGTGGACCGGCTGCTCCAGCTGGACCCCGAGCTGGTCCTGGACTTCGCCCGTCACTTCGAGGCGCGTTACAACCGCGCCTACCACTGGGACCTGTGGGGCGCCGCCTGCGTGTTGCTGGACGGGGCCAGCGACGACGCGTTCGACTTTTTCCGCTGCTGGCTGATCGGCCAGGGCCGGGAGGTCTACGAGGGCGCCCTGCACGAGCCGGACTCGCTGGCCGAGCTGCTGGGCGAGTTCGACGAGGAGATCGACGGCGACGGCGAGGAGCTGGGCTACGCGGCCGACGAGGCCTACGAGCAGCTGACCGGCACCGTCGCACCGGACCTGGGCATCGCCCCGGCGCCCGCCGAGCCCGAGGGCACGCCGGTGGACTTCGAGAACGAGCGGGCCCTCGCCGAACGGTTTCCGCGGCTGTGGGACCGCTTCCGGGAGTAGCCGGACCCGGCTCAGCCGGCCGTGCGCCCGCGGGTGGCGCCGGCCGGCAGAAGGGCCTGGCTCCGGTCGGTCCGTACCGCGTGATGCAGCGGCGCGGCGTTGGCGCGGCCGAGGGCGGACGCGGTGGCCGCGGCCGGGCCGAGGACGACGGCGGCGGCCGCGCAGAGCGCCGCCCAGGTGCCGCGCGTGACCGGTGCACGACGGGTCCGCTCCGTGGTCCCGTCGTGCGTACGAGTGCTGTTCATGACCCCCACCTTCATGACCACCTCGGGTCGGCTGATGTCGTCCCCGACCGTACGGCGCGGGGCTCGGAGAAGGCTGCGTGGCGTCTAGGGGATTCCTGTGAGCGGCGCGGGGGCCGTCCGGCCCGGGAGAACAGGGGCGGTCCAGCCGGGGAAGGCGGGCCCGGCCCGGCCCGGAAGAACCGGAATGATCCGGCTGGGCAGAGCCGGGGTGGTGCGGCCCTGGAGACGGGCGGCCTGGTCCCTGATCTCGGGGAGGCGGGCGGTGAGGGCGGCGCCGGGGCAGTCGGTCATGTAGCCGTCCTTGTGGCCGGCCAGGGCGGGCAGGGTGACGGAGGCGCCGACCTTGAAGCGGCTGAGGCTGTTGCTCGAGACCAGGCTGACGCTCGTGCGCGGGTCGATGTCGGCGAGGCCGAGCTTCCAGGCGGCCAGGGCCGCGATCGCGTCGGTCATGGCCTTGGGCACGGGGACCCCGGCGGTGAAGGTGCCGATCGCGGCGATACCGGCGGTGCGACGGTTGAAGCCCATGGTGTGGGCGCCGATGACGGCCCGCTCGGCGCCTCCGGCGCGGCCTTCGTAGATGGTGCCGCAGCGGTCGACGAGGAAGTTGTAGCCGATGTCGTCCCAGCGACGGTCACCGGTCTGGCCGGCGTACAGGTGGCGGATGATCTTCGGCACGTCGTCGCAGTCGTAGCCGCCCGGCGAGTCGGTGTGGTGGAGGAAGACGGCGACCACCTTGTCGTCGTAACGCGGGGGCGGCTGGGTGTGTCCGGTGGGGCCCAGCCAGACGGAGCGGGGCACGATGTGCGGCCGGGCGGCGCGGTGGCCCGCGGCCGGGGCGCGGGCCGGTACCGGCTCGTCCTCGTCGAGGCCGACCACGGTGGTCCGCTCGAAGCCACGGGCGCACAGGGCGAGCGCGACGACCGCCAGCAGGCAGGGCAGACCGCCGAGCAGCACCAGCAGGGGACCGGGTATGCGCCGACGGAACAGGCTCCGTATCCCCGGCGCGCCCGGTGTCTCCGGCGCCTCGGGCGTCCGCGGGGTCCCGGGCAGGTCCGGTATACCCGGTGGCTCGGGACGCTCGGACGGGTTCGGTCTGTCCGCCGGCCCCGGTGGCTCGGGTCTCTCCGTCGGCCCCGGTGGCTCCGGCGTCTCGTTCTCCGGTGTCCCCGGTGTCTGCGGGGTCCCGGAGGTGTCAGTGCCCGGTGTCCCCGGTATCGGGGAGGTTCCGGGCTTCTCCAGCGTTCTTCGGAGGGCGAACATGATCCCACTCTCCGGCCGCCGGGCCCCGCCCGCGATGTGCGCTGTGCCACCTGGCGGAACCATCGTCCCGGTCCGGGACGTTTCTGGGGGTACACACATACGTGGCCGGTTCGCCGCCCGGTGGCCGTTCTCGCGTATGGGTGGGTGACTGATCACCGGGCCCGTCCCGTCCGTACTGAGGGGTCCGAGAGAAAGGCGGCTCCGTGGACCTGCTCGACCTGGTGCTTGTGCTGGTGATCCTCGTCTACGCGGCGTCCGGATACCGGCGCGGCCTGGTGGCCGGCTGTGTCTCGCTTGCCGGGTTCGTCGGCGGCGCCGTCATCGGTGTGTGGGTGCTGCCCTGGGTGACCCGTCTGGCGGAGCGCGGCACGGCACAGGCGACGGTGCTCGCGGTGGTGACGGTCCTGGTGCCGGCGGTGGTGGGCCACGAGCTGGCGGGCCGGCTGGCGCTGCGGCTACGCGGGGAGCTGGACCGGGGCCCGCTGCGGGTCGTGGACGGGATAGGGGGCGCGGCGGCGAACTCGGTCGCCGTGCTGATCGTGGCCTGGGTGGTGGCGAGCGTGCTGGGCGCGGCCCCGTCCCAGACGCTGGCGACGGCGATACGGAACTCGACGCTGCTGGGCGCGGTGCAACAGGCGATGCCGGACACCACGCCCGCGTGGTTCTCACGGGCCACGTCGGCGCTGACCGAGGCGGGTTTCCCGCAGGTCTTCAACCCGTTCGAGAACGAGTCGACGGCCCGGGTTGCCCGCCCCTCCGGCGACAGCGTCACACCGGCGGCGACGAGCGCCGCGAAGCTGAGCACGGTCAAGATCGAGGGCGTGTCGGGCAACGAGGGCCGCGAGGGCAGCGGTTTCGTCTACGCCGCACACCATGTGATGACCAACGCCCATGTGGTGGCGGGCATCGACCAGCCGAGCGTGCGCGTGGGCGGAGTCGGGCGGTCGTACGAGGCCCGGGTGGTGCTCTTCGATCCCGACCGGGACGTGGCGGTGCTCTATGTGCCGGGCCTGCACGCCCCGGTGCTGCGCTTCGACACGACCGCGGCGCGCGGTGACTCGGCGGTGGTCGCGGGCTATCCGCAGGACGGCGGCCTGAACCTCCAGGCGGCGACGGTGGCGAGCCGGGTCCAGGCCACCGGCCAGAACATCTACAACGACGCCACGGTCACCCGGGACATCTACTCGATCCGCTCCACGGTCCGCCCGGGCAACTCCGGCGGCCCGCTGCTGACCACACACGGCAAGGTGTTCGGGGTGGTCTTCGCCCGCTCCACCTCGGACGCCGAGACGGGGTACGTGCTGACGGCGGACGAGGTGTCGGGCGACGCACGGCGCGCGGCCACGGCGACGGTGCCGGTGGACACGGGCCAGCTGGTCAGCTCCTAGGACAGGCCCTGGCCGTCACAGTTTCCGGCCCATGAGTACGTCGTCGACGTAGGCGCCGTCGAGGAGGAACTCCTCCGGCTGCACGCCCTCTACGGCGAACCCCTCGGACTCGTACAGCGCGCGGGCCGGGGCGTTGTGCCCGAGCACGCGCAGGGTCAGCCGCCGCGCACCGCGGCTGCGCGCCTCCCCGGCGGCGGCCCGGATCAGCGCGCGCCCGAGGCCCTGCCCGCGTGCCTCGTCGGCGACGGCGAGGCCCTGGATCTGGAGCACGTGTGCGTTCGAGGCGAGCGGGGTGGGGCGGGCGATGCGGATGTAGCCGACGACGCGGCCGTCGGCCTCGGCGACCAGGTAGTCCCGCGGGACGTGCCGCTCGTCGAAGAACGGCCCCTCCGGTGGCGGCGAGACGGCGTGCAGGGTGGACCAGGTGGCGCGGTCGAGGAGGGCGAGTGCCTCCTCGTCCCCGGCGACGGCGACGCGTATGGATGGCTCCGGCATGGCGATCACCTTACGACGGGTGTCCGCAGCACCTCCCGGGGTTTCGGCCCGGGCATGCTGGAGCCATGGAACGTCTCCGTATCGCGGTGGCCGGCGCGTCCGGGCTCATCGGCAGCGCCCTGGTCAGGTCCCTGACGGCGGACGGGCACGAGGTGGTCCGGCTGGTGCGCCGGTCGGCCGCGGGCCCGGGCGAGGTCTCCTGGGACCCGGCGGGGCGGTCCGTCAATGCGACCGCGGCCGGGCTGACCGGCTGTACCGCGGTGGTCAATCTGGCCGGGGCCGGGATCGGCGACCGGCGCTGGACGCCGTCGTACAAGCGGCTGCTGCGGGACAGCCGGGTGCTGGGCACGGCCACGCTGGCGGAGGCGGTCGCCACGCTGGCCGAGCCACCGCGGGTCTTCGTCAACGGCAGCGCGATCGGCATCTACGGCGACACCGGCGACCGGGCCGTGGACGAGCAGGCGCCGCCGGGTGACGGCTTTCTGCCCTCGCTGTGCGTGGAGTGGGAGGAGGCGGCGGCGCCCGCGCAGGAGGCGGGCGTGCGCACCGTGTTCGCGCGTACGGGGCTGGTGGTGGCCCGGGACGGCGGGGCGTGGGGACGGCTGTTCCCGCTGTTCCGCGCGGGGCTCGGGGGGCGGCTGGGCGACGGGCGGCAGTACTGGTCGTACATCGCGCTGCACGACGAGGTCGCCGCGCTCCGGTTTCTCATCGACGGCGACACACTGTCCGGGCCGTTCAACCTGACGGCTCCCGAGCCGCTGACGAACCGTGAGATCACGGCGGCGATGGGGCGCGTGCTGCACCGTCCGGCCCCGTTCGCGGTACCGGCGCCGGTGCTGCGGGCGGTGCTGGGCGAGATGGCCGGGGATGTGCTGGGCAGCCAACGGGTGGTGCCGAAGCGGCTGTTGGAGTCGGGGTTCCGGTTCGCGTTCCCGGGGATCGAGGAGGCGATCCGGGCGGCGTGACGGACCCGATCCCGGCGGCCCGACGTACGCCAGGGATGTCCTGCGACCTCCTGTGACCTCTTGTGACCGTATGCGACCTCCATGCGACCGTGCTCTGCCCATGCGCGACTGTTTGTGACCGTTCACAGACCTAACCTCGACCCGAACTCGGGTATCCCCGGAGCCTGTTGGGGGCATGACGTCTCCACCGGCCGCGCAACCACAGGAGGGGCCTCGTGCTTGAGCCCGCGTACCAGGTGGACGTCGTCATCGTGGGAGCCGGAATCGCCGGACTCTCGGCGGCCCATCGGCTGACCAGCGCAGGAATCTCGACCGCAGTCCTTGAGGCGGCCCCGTACGTCGGCGGCCGTATGTCGACGGAGAAGGTCGACGGCTTCCGGCTCGACCGCATCGGACAGCTGCTGTCCACGTCCTACCCCGAACTGCGCACCACCCCCGGCCTGGACTCCCTGATCCTGCGCACCTTCGCGCCCGGCGTCCTGCTGCACCGCGACGGACGCACCCAGCGCGCGGGCGCACCGGCGACCGGCGGGAGCGCACGGGGCGCACTGCACGTCGTGCGCGCCCTCGCGAGCGCCCCCAGGGGGCCGGCGGCCGCCCCCGGGCGGGTCGGCGCGCCGGTGGGCGGCGCCGTCGACCAGGCCCGGCTCGGCGCCGCGCTCAGCCGGATCGCCGCCACGCCCGTCGAACGCATCCTGGCTCGCCCGGAGATGCCCGCCGGCCAGGCCCTGGCCCAGCGCGGGATGCCGCCGCGCACCATCGACGGCTTCCTGCGCCCGCTGCTCGCCACGCTGCTGTGCGACCCGGAGCTGACCACCTCCAGCAGGTGCGCCGACCTCGCGCTGCGCTCCTTCGCGAGCGGCCGGCTCTGCGTCCCGGAGGGCGGCGCCGATGTGCTGCCCGAGCTGCTGGCGCGGGGGCTGCCGCCCGGCACCGTGCGCACCGGCGTGCGCGTGACTTCGGTGTGCACCACCTCGGTGACCACCGCCGAGCACGGCGAGATCCGCTGTCGTGCGGTACTGCTCGCGACGGACGCGCGGGCCGCGGCGGAGCTGCTGCCGGGCCTCAGAGTGCCGGACTTCCACCCGGTGACCGTGGTCCACCACACCACCGACGACCCGGCGGCGGCCTTCGCGACGGGCACCTCGCTGCTGCTCGACGCCGACCGCGGCGGACCGGTGGCCCACACCGCGGTGCTCAGCAACGTGGACCCGAGCCGGGCGCCGGTCGGCCGGGTGCTGATCTCCTCGACGGTCCTCGGCACACCGCCCGAAGGGGTCGACACCGCGGTCCGCATCCACCTCTCCCGCCTGTACCGCACCTCGACGCGCCGCTGGGAGACCCTGGCCGTGCACCACACACCGCAGGCGGTCCCGACCATGCGCCCACCCCACGACCTCCGTCGCCCGGTACGCCTCCTGGCCGGCCTGTACGTCTGCGGCGACCACCGCGACACCAGTACGGTCCAGGGCGCGCTGCACTCGGCCCACCGAGCCGCTGCCGCGATGCTGGCGGACCTGGGCATGGCGGGATCGATGCACCGCGCGGACCCGGCCCCGACCCTGCCAAGGGCGGCGTGACACCCTGGCTGGTGCCCCGGCAGACAACGTTCGCCCGTCAAGGAGCGGCGTCCGGTCCCTGCCGAGAGGGCGTACCGGACCTTGACGCGGCGAACGTTGCCTGTTGAAGCACTAGCCCAACGCCGCCACCTTCTCCCGGTACCCCCGCACCGGTGCCGCATCGCGATACGGCTCCAGCCGGCGTTCGAAGTCCCGCACGTACTCGATCGCGCGAGCGGACCGCATCTCCGCGGCCTGGCCGGCGGCCTCCGCGGCGAGCACACACGCCTGGTCCAGTTCACCGAGGCCGAGGCGGGCCGTGGCGAGGACGACGCGGCAGAAGAGACGGCTGCGGGCATAGGAGGGCGCGCGCAGCTGGAGGGCGCGCTCGGCGTGCTGCGCGGCCGCCCGGAACTGCTGCAGATCCCGGTGGCAGTGCCCGAACTCGTCGGCGAGCTGCGCCTCGTCGAAGAACTTGGCCCAGTACGGCACCTCGTCCCCGGGCCGGGCCGCCTCCAGGGCGCGCTCGGCCCGCACGAGCGCCGCCGTGCACGCCCGCACCTCACCGAGCACGCCGTGCGCCCGTGCCTCGCAGGCGTGCAGCAGCGCCTGCACAACCGGCGGGCCGCCGGTCCCCATACCCTGCTGGGCGACACGGGCCAGCTGCATGGCCTCCCGGCCGTGGCCGAGATAGACGGCCTGGCGGCTCATGGTGACCAGCACATAGGAGCCGTACGCCCGGTCGCCGGCCGCCTGGGCGAGCCGCAGGGCCTGCACGAAGTACCGCTGGGCAAGTCCGTGCGCGGCGATGTCGTACGACGTCCAGCCCGCGAGCCGGGTCAGGTCGGCCGCGGCGCCGAAGAGCCGGCGGCCGGTCTGCTCGTCGTAGCTGCCGCGGAGCATCGGCTCGCACTCGTGCTCCAGATAGCGCACCAGGGCCTGCCGGGCGTGACCGCCGCCGAAGCGGTCGTCGAGGGTGCGGAACAGTTCGCCGACCGAGCGCAGCGCGTTGATGTCGCCGTTGGTGACCCGATGGCCGGGGGCCCGCTCGGCCTGCCCGCGCGCCCGGGGCGGGATCACCAGCGCCGGCCGGCCCTGGGGCTTGGCCGGGGCCGGGCGGCCCTGCGGGGGCACGCGGGCCGCCGGTTCGCGGGCCACCTTGTCGTCGGGCTTGCCGATCAGCCAGTCCCGGCTGGGCACCACGAGCCCCGCCGGGGTGAACGCGATCTTGCGCAGCTCGGCGTGGCTGCCGGAGTCCTTGCGCCACAGCCCGCTGACGATGTCGACGGCCTCGTCGGGGGTGGCCGCGAACTCCAGCCCGGCGTACACCGGGGCGCAGGCGTCCAGCCCGAGGTCCTGGGCCGTGAGGCGGCGCCCGAGCCGGCGGGTGAAGACCTCGGCGATGAGGGCGGGCGTCGTGCCCCGCGGCTGCTGTCCGCGCAGCCAGCGGGTGACGGAGGTCTTGTCGTATCTGAGGTCCAGCCCGTGCTCCAGGCCGAGCTGGTCGACGCGACGGGCCAGACCCGCGTTGGAGAACCCCGCTTCTGCGATGAGCGCGGCGAGTTGGCGGTTGGGGGTGCGCTGCGCGGGTCGATCCGTCATCTGCGGTGCGGTCTCCTGCCTTCCGTGCTTCTGAAGTGCCCGGTTTCCCTTTGAGCAGCCTTTATGGCCGCACGAACGGCGCGAATGTAGCGGAGAGTGAGCAGGCGATCGCACATTCCGCAGGGCATTCATCCGATCGTGTGAGGAACGCCCGCAGGGCTGACGTACACGGGTCGGACGTACAGTGGCGTGGGCGCGTTACGTGCCTGACACACCGGTCGCTCGGTCGCTGAGGGAGGCGCTTGCCGTGAGTGAGTTGCGGTTCGTCCGCATGGGGTTCGGTGCGGATGCCGTCGATTACCAGGAGGCCTGGGACGAGCAGCGCCGGGTGCACGCGGCCCGGTTCGCCGACGAGGTCCCGGACACCGTGATCCTCCTGGAGCACCCGCCGGTCTACACGGCGGGCCGCCGCACCGAGGACGGCGAGCGCCCGCTGGACGGCACCCCGGTCATCGACGTGGACCGCGGCGGCAAGATCACCTGGCACGGCCCGGGCCAGCTGGTGGGCTACCCGATCCAGAAGCTCCCGCGCCCGGTGGACGTCGTCGCGCACGTACGGCGCCTGGAGGAGGCGCTCATCCGCACCTGCGCCGAGTTCGGCCTGGAGACCACCCGGGTCGAGGGCCGGAGCGGCGTGTGGGTGCTCGGCGACCCGGTCGAGCGGCGGCCGGCGCTCGGCGGGCTGTCCCTGGACTTCGACCCGCGGCTGCAGGACGAGGAGTTCGACCCCCGCCTCAACGGCCCCGAGTACGCCCCCTCCAACGCGGGCCAGCGGCGCGAGGACCGCAAGATCGCCGCGATCGGCATCCGGGTGGCCAAGGGCGTCACCATGCACGGCTTCGCGCTCAACGTGAACCCCGACAACAAGTGGTTCGACCGGATCATCCCGTGCGGGATCCGGGACGCGGGCGTGGCCTCGCTCGCGGGCGAGCTGGGCCGGGACGTCACCATCGAGGAGGTCCTGCCGGTGGTCGAGCGGCACCTGACGGACATCCTGGAGCACGCTGAGCTGAAACCGCGGGTGACCGAGAAGACCTCCGCCTGATATCGCGCCCCGCTCGCGGGGGGAATGCACCCTGCGGTTGCGGGGTTGGCCTCAGCGGCAGGGCGCAATGAGCACGGGCGTACGCTGGAGTGCGCCGAAGAATCGAAGATTCACGCAAGTCAAACAGCAGGGAGCCGGTCGTGTCCGCAGTCGCACCCGACGGACGCAAGATGCTGCGCCTGGAGGTCCGCAACAGCCAGACCCCCATCGAGCGCAAGCCCGAGTGGATCAAGACCCGGGCGAAAATGGGTCCCGAGTACACGAAGATGCAGAACCTCGTGAAGAGCGAGGGCCTGCACACGGTCTGCCAGGAAGCCGGCTGCCCGAACATCTACGAGTGCTGGGAGGACCGCGAGGCGACCTTCCTCATCGGCGGCGACCAGTGCACCCGGCGCTGTGACTTCTGCCAGATCGACACCGGCAAGCCCGAGGCCCTGGACCGGGACGAGCCGCGCCGAGTCGGCGAGTCCGTGGTCACGATGGACCTGAACTACGCCACCATCACCGGCGTCGCCCGCGACGACCTGGAGGACGGCGGCGCCTGGCTGTACGCCGAGACCGTGCGCCAGATCCACGCGCAGACCGCGGACCGCGAGGGCGGCCGTACGAAGGTCGAACTGCTGGCCCCCGACTTCAACGCGATCCCCGAGCAGCTCGCCGAGGTCTTCTCCGCCCGCCCCGAGGTCTTCGCGCACAACGTCGAGACCGTCCCGCGGATCTTCAAGCGGATCCGCCCCGGCTTCCGCTACGAGCGCTCCCTGAAGGTCATCACCGAGGCCCGCGACTACGGCCTGGTGACCAAGTCCAATCTGATCCTCGGCATGGGCGAGACCCGCGAGGAGATCAGCGAGGCGCTGAAGCAGCTGCACGAGGCGGGCTGCGAGCTGGTCACCATCACCCAGTACCTGCGCCCCTCCGTCCGGCACCACCCCGTCGAGCGCTGGGTGAAGCCGCAGGAGTTCGTCGAGCTGAAGGAGGAGGCCGAGCAGATCGGCTTCTCCGGCGTGATGTCGGGTCCGCTGGTGCGGTCGTCGTACCGCGCCGGGCGCCTCTACCGGATGGCGGTCGAACAGCGCGAGTCAGCTGCTCCGCAGCGGGGCGGTTCGCACATCGCCGCACAGGCGGTGTGAGCGGCGCGTGTGAATTCGCGCACAAGCAATTACCGGCCAGTAATGGCCGAGTCGACGCGGCTCTGACCGTCCTCGCTGATGAGGGCGGACATCAGGGCCGCGTCAGCGTTTCAGTGCTCTGTATCAAGGCTTCATTGGTGTTTGACCGGTCGGACACGCCCTGGTAACACCAATCAGTGACTCTGGTATCACGCCTCGTACACCACCCGCTCCGAGGGGGGACCTCGATCATGCAGGCCGCGCCCGTACGCGCCACCGCCATCCCGTCCTTCACCGACGCTCTCCGCGCCGTCGAGTCCCTGCTCATGAGCGGCGGTCAGCGCACCGCCCGCCGTAACGCGTGGACCTCCGTGCTGGAGGACCGCCGGCGCGCCAAGGACCGGGTCGAGGCGCAGCGTGTCCTGGAGCAGGCCACGGGCCGCTCCTGACCCCTCCCCCCGTCTCTTCCCCGCTCCTTCCCTCCGTTCCCTCCGGGCACTGCCGTCGTCCGCACTCCCGGGGCCACGTAGACTTCGTGGCATGGCGAGGAAGGAACCCGCGGCGGACGCCGCGAACGCAGGGCGACTGAAGCAGATCGCTCTCACATACAAGATGACCCGCAAGGCCGACAAGAAGATCGGTCTTGTCCTCGGGGCCGTCGGCATCGGCACCTTCGCGGTCTTTCTCGCGATCGGCTTTCTTCTCGGCCACCCCGTCTATCTGGGCATCTTCGGCCTGCTGATCGCCGTACTGGCGACGGCGATCGTGTTCGGCCGGCGGGCCGAGCGGGCCGCCTTCGGCCAGATGGAGGGCCAGCCGGGCGCCGCGGCCGCCGTGCTGGACAACATCGGCCGGGGCTGGACGACGACTCCGGCGGTGGCGATGAACCGCAGCCAGGACGTGGTGCACCGGGCCGTGGGGAAGGCCGGCATCGTGCTGGTCGCCGAGGGCAACCCGAACCGGGTGAAGAGCCTGCTGGCCGCCGAGAAGAAGAAGATGAACCGCATCGTCGCGGACGTCCCCGTGCACGACGTGATCGTCGGCACCGGCGAGGACCAGGTCGAGCTGAAGAAGCTGCGCACGACCATGCTGAAGTTCCCGCGCGTGCTCACCGGCCCCCAGGTGACGGCCACCAACGACCGGCTGCGGGCCATGGGCGACCTGATGAGCAACATGCCGCTGCCAAAGGGGCCCATGCCCAAAGGCATGCGGATGCCGAAGGGCCGCTGAGCCTCGTAACCCCCCGGGGTTCCTTGAGGCGCGGCCGTCAGGACAGCGTCCGGAACTCCCGCCCGCAGTAGACCATCGGGGCGCCCTCGCCCAGCCGTACCCCCGTTACCCGGCCGATCAGGATCGTGTGATCCCCGGCCGGGTAACGCGCGTATGCGGCACAGTCCAGCTGCACCGGCGCCCGCTGCACCGCCGGCAGCCCGGTGGGGCTCGGCTGGAGCAGGGCGTCGGAGAACTTGTCCGCGCCCTTGGTGGCGAACAGCAGGGCCAGCGGCTGATGCTCCGGGGCCAGCACGCTCACCGCGAAGTGGTCGCACCGGGCGAAGACCGCCGCCGAGTCGGCCGCCTCCGCGAGGCACACCAGGACCAGTGGTGGCTCCAGGGAGACGGAACAGAAGGAGCTGGCCGTGAAGCCGCGCGGGGTGCCGTCCTCGCAGCGGGCGGTCACCACCACCACGCCCGACGGAAAGCGCGCCATGGCGTCCCGGAACTCCTCCGGCGTCACCTCGGGCGCCATCACATCCTGAGCATCGGTCATACCGCGTACCACCCGTCCCGAAGTCCGGCCTGCGTCGGCCCTGGGCAGGCCGACGACAGTCCGTGTCCGGGCCGTCACGGCCATCGATCACGACTATGCCGTCGGTGTGGGGAGCGGGCAACCGAAGGAATGGGTTACGGAGCGTTGCCGGGTGCGGGTGCGTCGTGGCTTCTCACGACCCACCATCGGGCCCGCGCCCGGCAATGGCGAGGCCCCTCAACGGCGATCAGAGGCCCCTCAACCGCGATCAGCCGGGTCCGGCGCCCTCAGATCCGCACTTCGACGGTCTGCGCCAGCCGGTCATGCATGCCACGCCCGTCGCGGTCCCAGATCAGCGCCGGAATCGCGAGGCACAGCAGCACCGTACGGACCAGCGCGCGCCCCGGGTTCACCGTGCCGGTCCGCAGGGCCACCACCCTGATGCCGAAGAGACGCTTGCCCGGTGTGAAACCGATCGTGCCGACGGTCAGGGCGCTCATGACGAAGAAGACGCCGAGTGCCCAGTTGCTGGTAGCGGGGCTGTAGCCATGGGTGATCAGCCCGTATGCGATCAGGACACTCAGACCCCAGTCCACCGCGAGCGCGCCGAGCCGTCGGCCCGGGCGGGCCACGGAGTTCGGCCCCTCCTCCGGGAGGCCCAGCTGCTCACCCCGGTAGCCGAAGTCCGCACCGGCCTCTTCCATGGCCGCGCGGGGCCCGGAGAGCCACGATCCGAGTGCTTGCCTGTTGTCCACGCGTCCACGGTACTGTGCCCGGTTTCGGGCACTACGCCGAGGGGTGTGTCGGGGCTACGGTGGACAGGTGACCGGTTAACTTCTGCGAAACAAATGGGTCACGCCCGAGAAATCACCCGTCCCTAGGGTCGAGACCAGCGTGTGCCACCGCACTGGCCGCACGAACGATCTACCACCCCGGCGAGGACGGTCGGGAGTAGGAGGAGCTGGATGTTCCAGAACGCCGACGAGGCCAAGAAGTTCATCGCGGACGAGGACGTCAAGTTCGTCGACGTCCGGTTCTGCGACCTGCCGGGCGTCATGCAGCACTTCACGGTGCCCGTTGAGGCGTTCGACCCGGACGAGGAGCTGGCCTTCGACGGATCGTCGATCCGCGGCTTCCAGGCCATCCACGAGTCCGACATGGCGCTGCGCGCCGACCTCTCCACGGCCCGGGTGGACCCGTTCCGCCGGGACAAGACGCTCAACATCAACTTCTTCATCCACGACCCGATCACGGGCGAGCAGTACTCCCGTGACCCGCGCAACGTGGCGAAGAAGGCGGAGGCGTACCTGGCGTCGACCGGTATCGCCGACACCGCGTACTTCGGCCCCGAGGCCGAGTTCTACGTCTTCGACAGCGTCCGCTTCGCCACCACCGCGAACGAGTCCTTCTACCACATCGACTCCGAAGCGGGTGCCTGGAACACCGGTGCCGTCGAGGACAACCGTGGTTACAAGGTCCGCTACAAGGGCGGCTACTTCCCGGTCCCGCCGGTCGACCACTTCGCCGACCTGCGCGCCGAGATCTCCCTGGAGCTGGAGAAGAACGGCCTGAAGGTCGAGCGCCAGCACCACGAGGTGGGCACCGCCGGTCAGGCGGAGATCAACTACAAGTTCAACACGCTGCTCGCGGCCGCCGACGACCTGCAGCTCTTCAAGTACATCGTGAAGAACGTGGCCTGGCGCAACGGCAAGACCGCGACCTTCATGCCGAAGCCGATCTTCGGTGACAACGGCTCGGGCATGCACGTGCACCAGTCGCTGTGGAGCAACGGCGACCCGCTGTTCTACGACGAGGCCGGTTACGCGGGCCTGTCGGACACCGCCCGTTACTACATCGGCGGCATCCTCAAGCACGCCCCGTCGCTGCTGGCCTTCACGAACCCGACGGTGAACTCGTACCACCGTCTGGTGCCGGGCTTCGAGGCGCCGATCAACCTGGTGTACTCGCAGCGCAACCGCTCCGCGGCCATGCGTATCCCGATCACCGGCTCCAACCCGAAGGCCAAGCGCGTCGAGTTCCGCGCCCCGGACTCCTCCGGCAACCCGTACCTGGCCTTCTCGGCCCTGCTCCTCGCGGGTCTGGACGGCATCAAGAACAAGATCGAGCCGGCCGAGCCGATCGACAAGGACCTGTACGAGCTGGCTCCCGAGGAGCACGCGAACGTCGCCCAGGTCCCGACCTCGCTGCCGGCCGTCCTCGACTCGCTGGAGGCCGACCACGAGTTCCTCCTCCAGGGCGACGTCTTCACGCCGGACCTGATCGAGACGTGGATCGACTTCAAGCGCACCAACGAGATCGCACCGCTCCAGCTGCGTCCGCACCCGCACGAGTTCGAGCTGTACTTCGACGTGTGACAGACGTCCGACTCCCGGATCCCCCGGGTTCGGAAGGCCCCTCGGCTCAGCCGGGGGGCCTTCGGCGTGTTCAGGCCGTGTGCCGGAAGCGGCGGCGGTACTCCGTCGGGGTCGCATCCAGCTGGCGGCGGAAGGCGCGGATCAGGGTGTCGACGGTGTGGAAGCCGCAGGTCGCGGCCACCCGGTCGAGGGTGTCGTCGGTGGTCTCCAGCCGGCTGCGGGCCGCCTCGACCCGGGCGGACTCGATGTACGACGCGGGGGTCGTCCCCAGTTCGGTCCGGAACAGCCGGGTCAGCTGGCGTTCGCTGACATGGGCGTGGGCGGCGAGGTCGGCGACGGTGAGGCGGCTGTTGACGTGCTGGGCGATGTGCCGGCGCAGGTCGTCCATGCGCCGGGTGGTCGAGACGGGCTCGATGGGGACGCTGAACTGGCTCTGGCCGCCCGGTCGCTTCAGGTACATCACCAGCTGCCGGGCCACGCGCAGCGCGACGGCCTCGCCGAAGTCCTCGGCGACGAGGGCGAGCGACAGATCGAGGCAGGCGGTGATGCCGGCGCCGGTCCACACCTTGCCGTCGCGGATGAAGATCGGGTCGGCGTCGACCTCGACGGCGGGGTGCTCGGCGGCCAGCTGCGGCGCGGTCGACCAGTGGGTCGTGGCACGCCTGCCGTCGAGCAGCCCGGCTGCGGCGAGCAGATGCGCTCCCACACACACGGAGGCGACGCGCCGGGCCCGGCCGGCAAGGGTGCGCACCCAGCGGACCAGGCCCTCGTCGGTCACGGCGCGTACCCGGCGCCGTTCGTCGACCTCGACCGCGCCGGGCACCAGCAGGGTGTCGATGGTGCGCCGGGTGGCCTCGGCGAAGGTGACGTCGGGCAGGACGCGCACCCCGGCCGCGGTGGTGACCGGGTCCATGGTCTCGGCGGCCAGGACGACCCGGCAGCCTGCCGCGTCGTCGGTCTCCCGGCGCAGCAGCGCGAACACCTCGGGCGGGCCGGTGACGTCGAGCAGGTCGACGCCGTCGAAGAGAAGGACGACGACGAACCGTTCCACGCTGCTCACGAGGGCCCCGATCTCCCGTCCCACTGATGTCCGGATCTGCAAGTTACATGACATTGCCGCCACGGGGAGGCCACTCATAGCGTGATGACCATGGCTACGACGACTCTGCGTGATCTCAACGGCTTCGATCAGACCCCGGCCTCGCTCGCCGGCTCGACCCTGATCCTCATCGACTACCAGAACACCTACACCCGCGGCGTGATGGAACTGGCGGGCTGGCAGGCCGCCCTCGACGCGGGCGCCGGCCTGCTGGCCCGGGCGCGGACCGCGGGCGCGACGGTCGTCCACGTCGTCAACGACGGCGGCGCGGGCACGCCGTACGACATCCGCGAGGAGATCGGGCGGATCCATCCGCGGGTCGCGCCGGCCGAGGGCGAGGCGGTGGTCGTCAAGCAGGTGCCGAACGCGTTCCTCGACACGGATCTGGCCGCGCACGTGGACGCCGCCGGGCACAAGGACGTGATCATCGCGGGCTTCATGACGCACATGTGCGTCGTCTTCACCGCTCAGGGCGCGTTCCTGCGCGGCAACCGGCCCACCGTCGTCGCCGACGCCTGTGCGACCCGGCCGCTGGGCGCCGCCGTCGCCGAGGTGTCCGCCGAGCAGCTCCACCACGGCGCGCTCGCGACGATCGAGGACCTGTGGGGCGTCGTCGTCCCGTCCGCGGCGGCTCTCGGCTGAAATCCGCCCGCCCCGGCCCCGGGGCGGGCAACCTTTCCCGCTTCCCAGGCTTCCTACTCTCGGGGGATCATCCCTCCTGACCCTGCCGGACTAGAGAGGTTTAACGGGGATGACGGAACAGGACGACTGGGAGCGGGAATTCGATCACCGTTGGGCGAATTCCGCCGAGCACAAGGAGCCCTCCGCCCGGGCCCGGATGCTCGCCGCGCGCTGGAAGGACAACCCGCCGAATCCGGCGCCCTTCCGCGCCGACCCCGATCCGGCGCGGCGCCGGTCGTCGTGGGCGTCCACGGCCATGGTCTTCGGCTGTGTGATCGCGGTCATGGTGCTGATCGGGCTGGTGCAGTTCGGCTCGGCGCGCTAGCCCGTCGTAGCGGGCGGCGAGGGACGGACAGGGGACGTACAGCGACCGCCGGCGACTGACAGGTACGCTTTGCTGCTCCTAGGGCCGTTCTCAACCACTTCATGGGAGTCGGCAGGTGCACACTGGACAGCGGGACGAGTGCCTGACTGCGGGGTGATGCAAGATGCAGAGCCGCTTCCGGAGCGATCGACGGCTGACCGTGCGCATGGGGCTCACGCTGTTCCTGCTCGGTCTGCTGTACGTGGGCTTCATCGCAGCGTTGATCACGCTGCTGAGGTCCTGGGTGCTGGTCGTCGTGCTGGTCGGAGCGATGTTCGTGGCACAGTTCTGGTTCTCCGACCGGATCGCCATGTTCGCGATGCACGGCCGGGTCGTGGAGCGCGAGGAGTATCCCGAGCTGCACGCGGTGGTGGACCGGCTGTGCGCGATCGCCGACATGCCCAAGCCGGTGGTCGCGGTGTCCGACATGGACATGCCGAACGCCTTCGCGACCGGCCGCAATCCCGACCACGCCGTGGTCTGCGTGACCACAGGCCTGCTACGGCGGCTGGAGCCGGCCGAGCTGGAGGGCGTGCTGGCGCACGAGCTGTCGCACGTCGCGCACAAGGACGTCGCCGTGATCACGGTCGCGTCCTTCCTCGGGGTGCTGGCGGGCCTGATCGTGCGGTTCGCCTTCTACTCTCAGGTCTTCGGCGGAGGCCGCAGGGACCAGAACACGGCAGTCGTCTTCGCCACGATCATGGGCGTCTCCGCAGCGGTGTACGCGATCAGCTTCCTGCTGATCAGGGCGCTGTCCCGGTACCGGGAGCTGGCGGCCGACCGGGCGGCGGCGCATCTGACCGGGCGGCCCTCGGCGCTGGCGTCGGCGCTCACCAAGGTCTCCGGGGACATCGCCCGGATCCCGACCAAGGACCTGCGCACCGCCCAGGCCTTCAACGCCTTCTACTTCACCCCGGCGACCGGGAAGGAGCCCGGTGTCGAGCGGTTCTTCTCCACGCACCCGACCCTGGAGCAGCGGCTGGAGCAGCTGGGCCGGATCTCGGCGGAGCTGGGCGAGGCCGCCACTCCCGGGGCGGGCTGAACACATGGCACTGCGGAAGGCGGGCTGAGCGTTGGGGCTGCTGGACATCCTGCTGGGCCGTACGAAACCGGTCGCGCCCGATCTCGACCAGCTCTTCGCGCTGCCCTCGGCGGCCGTGACCCTCCAGGCCGCGGCCGGTTTCACCCCGACCGGGACGGGGGCGGTGTGCTTCGCCACGGTCGAGGGGGCGGCCTTCGAACAGACCCACCGGGAGGTGCAGGCGCTGCTGGACGCGGACACCGACCGCAGCGGCCCGCCGGTGGAGCTGCGGCGGGACGACTACGGCTACTCCTGGCTGGTCTCCGCGCGCAGCCCGGAGCAGCTGCCGGAGCTGGTCAACGATCTGCACGCGGTGAACAGCGCGATGGAGGTCAACGGCTTCGGACCGCAACTGCTGTGCTCGCTGGCCGCGTTCACGGACGACGGCGGCCGCAGGCTGGCGCTGGTCTATCTCTACAAGCGCGCCGCGTTCTACCCCTTCGCCCCGCTGTCCGGCAGCGGGGAGCGGCGGGACAGCGCGCTCGAACTCCAGGTGAAGGCGGCCCTCGCGAACGATCTGCGGATCGAGCAGGACCTGGGCCGCTGGTTCCCGGTGTGGGGCGCCCCCGGTCTGTGACCGGGGACGCCGTCGCTCACCTGCTCTTCTCGCGCTCCTGCCGGCGGGACTCGAAGGGGCGCTCACGGCGGTAGCGGCGCTCCCACCTGGCCTGCCGGTCCCGGCGCTCGCGGTAGGTGCGGTAGCTGTCGGGCGGGGGCGGGGTGCCCGCGCCGGTGCCGGTGCCGGTGGCCGGTGGTGTGCCGGGGGAACCACGACCGTGCGTCGCGTACAGATACAGCAGCGCGACGGCAGCGAGCCACCACAGATGGTTTCCGATTCCGAGGATCACCAGGACGACGGTCCCGGACACGACGATGCCACGCATGACGGACCTCCTCCGTGGGATGAGGGTGGCTGGGGTGGAGTGTGTCGGCTTCGTGCCGTTTGTTCAGCGTAGGGACGACGAGAGGAGGACCGCATCCCGTTTTCCGCCCGGGCGGGGCCGCCGTGAGTGAATGGCCCCATGAGCGAACTCTCCGGTTTCACCCACGACTTCGACGGCGAACGGCTCAGCGGAGTGACCGCCGGCCCACCGGGCCGGGCCACGGCGGTACTGCTGCACGGCGCCGGAAACGGCAGCAAGGACCGCCTCCTCCCCCTGCTCACCGAGTTCGCCGAGCACGGCTGCCACACCCTGGCCTTCGACTTCTCGGGGCACGGCGAGAGCACGGGATCGCTCGGGGAGCTGAGTCTGCGCCGCCGCTTCGAGCAGGCGGTGGCGGTACTCGACGCACACGCCCCGGCGGGCGTACCGCTGATCCTGGTCGGCTTCAGCATGAGCGGGCAGACGGTCGCCGATCTCGTACGGCACTACGGCCCCCGGGTCGCGGCCGTCGGGCTGTGCTCGCCCGCCGTCTACGCCCCCGAGGCCTGGGAGGTGCCGTTCGAGAACCGCCAGGGCCGGTTCAGCGAGATCATCCGTACGCCGGACGGCTGGCGGAGTTCGCGGGCCCTGGAGGCGCTCCGGGCGTACGAGGGCCGGGCGGTGCTGGCGGTCCCCGGCACCGACGCGGTCATCCCGCCGGCCGTGACCGAGGCCGTACAGGACGCGCTGTCGGCGCGGTCCCGGTACACCCGCTTCGAACTCCCCGAGGCACAGCACCGGTTGGGCCTCTGGTTCCGTGACCACGCCGAGGACCGGCGGGAGTTCGTGATCCGTCTGCTGGACGGCTCACCCGGACACGAGCCGCTGACCGCCACGTCGGCCCGGCCACGGCCCTAGTACTCCAGGCAGGCGCGCCGGGTGCCCCAGGACGCGGGGCACCCGGCATCGGCGACGGTGTCGGTGTCGGTGTCAGCGGTTGTAGCGCATGAAGGCGCGGACCATGTGGCAGGTGGTGTCGGAGGGCGGGCGCATGCCGATTTCCTCCGCCTTGCTGCGGATGTTCTCGTCGCGGGCCTGGGCCGGGAGGTAGATCCCCGAGTCGAGCAGGGCTATGGCGAGGCGCATGGCCTTCAGACGGCGGTTGTGGGTGACGTACCACTCGCGCGGGCGTCCGGCCGGCAGCGGGCGCTTTGTCACGGGCTCATAGGGCGAGTCGAACAGCACGGGGCGCTGGACGGTGGACTGGGTGGGCAGCGGTTTCGGCTTCAAGACGGCAGCGGGCACAGGCATCCTCCTGTCGTGGTCAGGGCACCGGCCGGACGGCCCGGCGATACCCTCGAACACTGCCTCCAGTCTACTGCCCCGCACTGACATCGAGGGAGTCCGCAGCGTCCGGCAAACGTCCAGGTGGAAAGGGTAATTGACGGCCTGTCACAGCAGGTTTGCATGATGCCCGTGGGGTGGCTTCGAATTCGAACAAATGGTGTCGGCAAGGGGGGTCGGCCGGGGTCTGCGTCCGTCTCCGCGGCCATGGCCCGCAACGCGCCTTTGTCCACTTTGCCGTTGCCGGTGAGAGGCAGGCGCTCCGTCCACCAGACCGTGGTCGGCCGGTGCGCCGGGGCGAGCTTCTCCGCCACGAGCGCGCATGCCTCGGCGGCGGACCGGCTTGCCGTGCCGGGCATGACCGCGGTGCAACACGGACCCGCGCACAGTGACACCCGACTCCCCCACCGGTGGGAACCGGTTCTCGCATACCGTGTGCGGCATGGAAATCTGGATCAATCCGGCCTGCTCCAAGTGCCGCAGTGCCATCAGCCTGCTCGACGCCGAGGGGGCCGAGTACACCGTCCGCCGCTATCTGGACGACGTGCCGAGCGAGGACGAGATCAGGGCCGTACTCGACCGGCTGCACCTCGAACCGTGGGACATCACCCGCACCCAGGAGACCGCGGCCAAGGAGCTGGGGCTCAAGGACTGGCCGCGGGAGGAGGGTTCCCGGGAGCGGTGGATCGCCGCGCTCGCCGAGTACCCCAAGCTCATCCAGCGGCCGATCATCACCGCCGACGACGGGACGGCCCTGGTGGCCCGCTCCGAGGAAGCGGTACGCGAGGCCCTCGCGCACAACAAGGGCTGAGCTTCGCTCAACTCTCCTGTGACGCAGGCCACTTCATCGACTCCCGCGAGCACTGAGCAACCCCGTTCGGTATCTCGTACATAGCGGCGTACGCTCCCCTACCTCTTCAGGAGGCGCGCATGTCGCGCAGGCGCACCCTCAGTACGAAGAAGAAGCTCGCGCTTCTCGTCAGTGCCGCGGCGGTGGCGGGCGGCGGGGCCTTCGCGCTGGCCACGACGTCCAACGCCGCCCAGCCGGCGAACAACGCGAAGACCCTGTCCGCCGCGGACTCGTCGACCGCCTGCCAGGGGCTCGCCACCGCCCTGGGCAACAACGAGCGGTTCATCGCCGGGCAGCAGGCGAACCCGGACGCCCAGTCGGCGGCCCGGATCGCCAACCGGCAGGCGGTCATCAAACAGATCGAGGTCCAGCAGAAGGCGGCAGGTTGCACGGTTGGGGAGTCGGCTCAGGGCTCCCAGGCCGGGCAGCAGGCGCAGGGCGGTCAGCAGGGCTCCGGTCAGCAAGGCGCCGGTCAGCAGAGCGCGCAGCCCTCGCAGTCCGCCGCCGCAGGGAACAGCGGCGGTGGCGCCGCCGCGGCCTCCGGTCAGCAGGTGTGCAAGGGCTCGACCGTCACGCTCTCCGGCGAGGCCGGCGCACCGGCCGCGTCCAGCGACCAGTTCCCGGCGGGTACGACCCTGAAGGTCACCAACCTGGACAACAACAAGTCCACGACGGTGAAGGTCACCTCGGTCTCCGGCAGCTGTGTACTCCTCAACAACGCGGCCTTCGAGCAAGTCCGGCAGCCCGGAAAGTTCCTCATCCGCCGCGCCCTGATCGAGAAGGTGGGGTGAGGCTCAGCGGCCCGACAGGAAGCTGGTGAGGCGGCCGGCCAGGGCCGCCGGTGCCGCGTGCGGCAGCGCGTGATGGGACACGTCCGGCAGTACGGCGGTCTCCACGTGCGGCAGCAGCACCGCCGCCTTGGCCACCACCTCGCGGGGGTCATGGGTCCTGCTGTTCGCCGCCACGAGCAGCAGGACCCGTGTGTCCAGGGCCCGCAGCGCGTCCGGCGCGGGGCGCGGGCCCGTCACCGGCTTCGCGGCCGGGTAACCGGCGGCCGCCTCCTGGAGGGCGAGCCAGTCGGGATCCAGGTCCTCCCCCACTCTCGGCTGCGCTCTGGCGGGAGGGACCACCATCCCGGTCTCCCACTCCAGGAAGGCGCGGATGCGGCGGGGCGTGGGCCGCAGCAGCACCGGCAGGGCACGGAGCAGATACGCCGCCTTGAACCCGGCGAAGCACTGGGTCGGGTCCAGGAGGAACAGGCGGCGCATCCGGGCCGGGGCGTGCAGGGCGTAGTGCAGGGCGATCCAGCCGCCGTACGAGTGGCCGCCCAGGTCGGCCGATGCGGCGCCCAGGCCGTCCAGAAGCACGTCCAGCCAGCGTGTCAGGTCGGCGACCGTACGGGGGTGGCGGTCGCCGGCCGGGCCGCTCAGTCCCGGGGCGCCGATCACATCGACCGCGTAGACCCGGCGGATCCGGGCCAGTTCCGCGATCTGGGCGTACCAGGAGACGGAGGTGGCTCCGCCGCCGCCCGGCAGCAGGAGCAGCGGTGGCGCGTCGCGGGGGCCGCAGGCGTTGACGCGGGTGGCGCCGAAGGGCGTGGCAACCGTCAGCGCCTCCCGCTCGGCGGGCCACTTCGCCAGGACCTTGTCGTACGCAACCCGGAAGACCTCGCCGTCGTACCCGGCCATGGGACCGCCCCCTATTATCTCGCTCAGCAAGATATTCGCTGAGCGAGATAATAGCGCCGGAGGCCCTGTGCAGCCCGAAATGGAGATCGTTCACCTGCTGCGTGCCGTCGCCGTCGAACTCGGCCTGCACAGCGCCAGGTTCGCGCAGCGGAACGGCATGCACCCGACGGACGTACGCGCGCTGATCGCGCTCATGGACGCGCGGCGGGCGGGTGAGGAGATGAGCGCCGGGCGGCTCGGGGCCGGGCTCGGACTCAACTCGGCGGGCACCACGGCCCTGCTGGACCGGCTGGAGCGTGCGGGGCATGTGCGACGGGTGCGCGGGGGGAGCGACCGGCGGAAAGTCGTCGTGGAGGTGACGGACGACGCCGTGGACCTCGGCACGTCCTTCTTCGGGCCGCTGATCGAGCGGTCGGCGGAACTGCTGCGCGGCTACGACGACCACCAGCGAGCCGCCGTCCGGGACTTCCTCGACGGGGTGCGGCAGGCCGCGGCGGAGGGCACCCATACCCCGCCCCCCGGAACCTCACAACATGAGCCGTGACACAGAACCACCAGGTAACACGGGGTTCACATACGGGCAACGGTCGAGAAATCGCCTGTTGACAGGCTGCCGGGCAGATCGACGCGGCGCCCCGGTGCCGTAGCGCCGCAGCATCCGCAGCACCCGCACCGACGTGCGCCCGACACACCCCCGAAGGAAGTGGCCCCGTGACCTTCAAGGCCGAGTACATCTGGATCGACGGCACCGCGCCGACGGCCAAGCTCCGTTCGAAGACGAAGATCATCACGGGCGCCCCGGCCGGTCTCGACGCGCTGCCGATCTGGGGCTTCGACGGCTCCTCCACCAACCAGGCCGAGGGCCATGCCTCCGACCGTGTGCTCAAGCCGGTCTTCACCTGCCCGGACCCGATCCGCGGCGGCGACGACATCCTGGTGCTGTGCGAGGTCCTCAACACGGACATGACCCCGCACACCTCCAACACCCGTGCCGCGCTGGCCGAGGTCGCCGAGCGGTTCGCCGCGCAGGAGCCGGTCTTCGGCATCGAGCAGGAGTACACCTTCTTCGACGGCGCCCGTCCGCTCGGCTTCCCCGAGGGCGGCTTCCCGGCCCCGCAGGGCGGCTACTACTGCGGTGTCGGCGCCGACGAGATCTTCGGCCGTGACATCGTCGAGGCCCACCTGGAGAACTGCCTCAAGGCGGGTCTCGGCCTCTCCGGCATCAACGCCGAGGTCATGCCCGGCCAGTGGGAGTTCCAGGTCGGCCCGCTCGCCCCGCTGGAGGTCTCCGACCAGATGTGGGTGGCCCGCTGGCTGCTGTACCGCACCGCCGAGGACTTCGGCGTCTCCGCGACCCTCGACCCGAAGCCGGTCAAGGGCGACTGGAACGGCGCGGGCGCGCACACCAACTTCTCCACCAAGGCGATGCGTGAGGGCTACGACGCGATCATCACCGCCTGCGAGTCGCTGGGCGAGGGCTCCAAGCCGCTGGACCACGTCAAGCACTACGGCGCCGGCATCGACGAGCGTCTGACGGGCCTGCACGAGACCGCCCCGTGGGACAAGTTCTCCTACGGCGTCTCCGACCGCGGTGCCTCGGTCCGTATCCCGTGGCAGGTCGAGAAGGACGGCAAGGGCTACATCGAGGACCGCCGTCCGAACGCCAACGTCGACCCGTACGTGGTGACCCGCCTGCTGGTCGACACCTGCTGCTCCGCCCTGGAGAAGGCCGGCCAGGTCTGACCCGCCTCCCGGAAGGGGGCGTCCACCGCGATGGTGGGCGCCCCCTTCCGCGTGTCGTACGGCCCGCCCGTCCGGATGCCGAGACAGGGTTCCGGACCGGTCGGCGGGCGGGAAGCCACTGATCAGGGCCTGGTGCGCGCCCGCGACGGACTCGCCACGTCAACTTCACGCCAAGGAAGCGTCCAAGCAGTGAGAGGAGGGTCCTGCCCGGCGCCGGTGTCTGCTTCAATGGGCGCATGGCCAGCTTCCAGAAGATCACCGCGACGGGTCGCCATGACCTTGAGCCCTTCTGGCCTTCCCGTCAGCACCACGACTTCGACCGGGTGTGTTGCCGCGCGACGAACGCGCGGGCCCTCTAAAGCCGTAACCCCCGGCCTTCGGCCAGCGCGAAGCGACGTACGTCCTCCGGCGCGCCCCGACCACGAATCGCGGCCGTCGCCCCGTCCGACGAACTTCTCGCGCGAAAGAGCTGACCTCTCATGGCGACCTCTCGTTCTCTCTCCTCCGCCTCCACTCTGACCACCCCCGCCCGGCACCGGCTGCGCGCCGTGGACCGGGACGAGGTGGTCGACGTCGCGGACTTCCTGCCGCCGGGCGCCACCTGGCTGCCCGCCCCGCAGCACACCCTGCCCACCCTCCCCGGACAGCCGCCGATGGTCGGCTATCTGGTGCTGGTCCCGGCCGACCAGCGGCCGCCGTTCCTGCCGGTCGCGGTACCGGACCAGCCGGAGACGGCCCCCGGCGCGGGCGCCGGCACGGGCGCCGAACCGCTGGTGCGGATCGACACCGTACGGCGCACCGCCGGCATCGACGGCCGTGAACTCGACCTCACCTACCTGGAGTTCGAGCTGCTCGCCCACCTGGTGGCGCATCCGCACCGGGTGCACACCCGCGACCAGCTGGTCACCACGGTGTGGGGCTACGGCCATGTCGGCGACGGCCGCACCGTCGACGTGCACATCGCCCGGCTGCGCCGCAAGCTGGGCGCCGAGTACCGCCACGCGATCCAGACGGTGCGCCGGGTCGGTTACAAGTACACTCCGCCGACCGGCCGCTGACCTCCCGTTCTGCCCTCGGCAGAGTCCCGTACCGCCGCGCGCCCCGAGCGGGCACGATCGCCGGCATGAGACTTCTGGTGCTGGGCGGTACGGAGTTCGTGGGACGGGCGGTCGCCGAGGCCGCGGTGGCGCGCGGCTGGGAGGTGACCGTCTTCCACCGGGGACGGCACCAACCCCCGTCCGGGGTGCGGTCGTTGCACGGTGACCGCACCGCTCCGGACGGCCTGGCCGCCCTCGCCGCCGACCCGGGCGGCTGGGACGCCGTGATCGACACCTGGTCGGCCGAGCCGCGCGCGGTGCTCGCCGCGGCACGGCTGCTGCGGGGCCGTGCCGGGCGGTACGTGTACGTCTCCAGCCGGTCGGTGTACGCCTGGCCCTGGCCCAGCGAGGGCGGGCCCGCCGAGGCCGGGGCGGTGGTGGAGGGCGCCGCCGCCGACGCGGGGCCGACGGACTACGCCCGCGACAAGCGGGGCGGCGAGCTGGCCGCCGTCGAGGCCTTCGGCGAGCGGAACTCGCTGCTGGTGCGGGCCGGGCTGATCCTCGGCCCGTACGAGAACGTGGGCCGGCTGCCCTGGTGGCTGAACCGGATCGCCCGGGGCGGCCCGGTCCTCGCCCCGGGCCCGCGTGAGCTGCCGGTGCAGTTCATCGACGCCCGCGACCTGGCCGGCTGGCTGCTCGGGGCGGTCGAGCGGTCGCTGAGCGGGCCGTACGACCTGGTCGGCCCGCCGGGGCACACCACCATGGGTGAGCTGCTCGACACCTGTGTCCGGGTCACTGGCGCCGGCGCCGAACTGCGCTGGACCGGCCCGGAGATGATACTGGCCGCCGGGATCCAGCCCTGGACCCAGCTGCCGGTGTGGGTACCGCCGGACGACGAGCTGTACGCCGCCGCCCACCGCACGGACGTCTCCCGGGCGCTGGCCACCGGCCTGGTGTGCCGGCCCGCCGCGGAGACCGTCGCCGACACCTGGCACTGGCTGACCGGGATCGGCGGCGAGCCGCCCCGACGCCCGGACCGCCCGCCCGTCGGCCTCGACCCCGAGACGGAAACGGAGGTGCTGGCCGGGGCCGGGGGTGTACCTGGCACCACCCCGGAAGAGGCGACTTCGGACGACTGACGCGTACAGGGCCGTCGGCAAGACTGGCCGCATGAACATCGACACGAAGAGAGACGGCTTCCGCACCCTGGCCGGGGAGACGCTGCTGGCCGCCGTGCGGGGACTGGTGCTGGCACTCGTGGTGCTGCCGTGCGGTGTGGCGTTTCTCGTCCTGACCCTCGTCTCCGTCGCGCTCGTCCCGCTCGGCATCGGGCTCGTCACCACTCCGGCGGTCCTCACTGGTGTACGGGCTCTCGCGGACGCCCGCAGGAGGCTCGCGGCGGAGTGGTGCGGGATCCGGATACCGGCGGTGTACCAGCCGCTCCCGAAGACCGCCGGCCCGTGGACGCGCACGGTCGCCCTGCTCCGGGACCCGCAGGTGCGGCGGGACCTGCTCTGGCTGCCGGCGGACATGACCGCGGGCTTCGTCACCGCGCTGCTGCCCGCCGTGCTGGTGTTCTTCCCGGTCGAGGGGTTCCTGCTGGCAGCCGGGCTGTGGCGGGCGTACGTGCACGGTCCGCACGACACCTACTGGTACGCCTTCGTGCCGGTGACCGGCCAGGCGAGCGCCTTCGGCGCGGCCGCGCTCGGCGCCGTGATCCTGGCCGCCGGCCGGCGCCTCACCCCGCGGCTGCTGACCACGCACTTCCAGCTCACCCGCGCCGTGCTCGGCGGCGACGCGGAACTCGCCGAGCGGGTCCGGGTGCTGACCGAGACCCGGCGGGACGCCGTGGACACCTCCGCCGCCGAACTGCGCCGCATCGAGCGGGACCTGCACGACGGGGCGCAGGCCCGGCTGGTCGCCATGGGCATGGACCTGGGCACCATCGAGATGCTGGTGGAACACGACCCGGCGCAGGCCAAGCGGCTGCTCGCCCAGGCCCGCCGGAACTCCGCCGAGGCCCTGGAGGAGCTGCGCGACCTGGTGCGCGGCATCCATCCGCCGGTCCTCGCCGAACGGGGGCTTGGCGACGCCGTACGGGCGCTGGCACTGCGGCTGCCGCTGCCGGCCGAGGTGAGCGTGGAGCTGGCGGGCCGCGCGGACGCGCCGGTCGAGTCGGCGGCCTACTTCGCGGTCAGCGAGGTGCTCACCAACGCCGTCAAGCACTCCGGCGCCGACCGGATCTGGGTCGACGTGCACCACACCGACGGGCGGCTGCGGATCACGGTCACCGACAACGGCAAGGGCGGCGCGGCGATCGGCGCCGGGTCGGGGCTCGCCGGGGTCGAGCGCCGGCTCGGTACATTCGACGGCGTCCTGGCCGTCAGCAGCCCCACCGGCGGTCCCACCCTGGTGACGATGGAGATCCCGTGCGCGTTGTCCTAGCCGAAGACCTCTTCCTGCTGCGCGACGGGCTGGTCCGGATGCTTCAGGCCTTCGGCTTCGAGATCGCCGCCGCCGTCGAGTCCGGCCCCGAACTCACCCGGGCACTGGCCGAGTCGGAGCCGGACGTGGCCGTGGTCGACGTGCGGCTACCGCCCACGCACACCGACGAGGGCCTGCAGTGCGCGCTCGCGGCCCGCAAGGCGCGGCCGGGGCTGCCGGTGCTGGTGCTCTCCCAGCACGTGGAGCAGCTGTACGCGCGCGAGCTGCTCGCGGACGGCACCGGCGGGATCGGCTATCTGCTGAAGGACCGGGTCTTCGACGCCGAGCAGTTCATCGACGCCGTACGGCGGGTCGCGGCCGGTGGTACGGCGATGGACCCGCAGGTCATCCAGCAGCTGCTTGCCCGGCGCGCGGCCGACGACCGGCCGCTCGCGGGCCTGACCCCGCGCGAGCTGGAGGTACTGGAGCTGATGGCGCAGGGCCGGTCGAACGCGGGCATCGCGGCCCAGCTGGTGGTGACGGAGCGGGCCATCGCCAAGCACACCTCCAACATCTTCGCCAAGCTGGGCCTGGAGGTGTCGGACGACGACAACCGGCGTGTCCTGGCGGTCCTCGCCCACCTCGACCGGGACCGGTGACCGGAATCGGCGTGACCTGCCAACTCCCCTGTTTCTGCGAGTAATTTGTGAGACCGGTGAACAACTCTGAGGCGGTGTCCGTATGGAAGGGCGCCGCTTCACTCCTGTCGGGCGCCCCGATGCTGCCCCGCTCGCAAGGAAGTCAGAGGAGTTCCATGGGACGCAACACACGAAAACGCCGTACGCCGCTGGCCACCAAGGCCATAGCCGCATCGGCGGCCCTAGCGCTCGGTGGGGGCGGGCTGATCTGGGCGAACTTCTATGCCTCCGCGCACGAGTCGAACAACCAGACGTGGGGAGGCAACCAGACGAAGGCCGCGACGGCGCAGGTCGCGACGATCTCATGCCCGGACGTCCAGCAGAAGCTGACCAACGTGCCCTGGCGGGCCCGCCAGGGCGTGGCGACCGAGCTGGCCAACCTCGACAAGCAGATCACCGAGGCCTACACCCGGCTCGCCTCCACCCGGGACGCGCAGTCCAAGGACCCGAGCTTCGTGCAGAACGCGATCGTCGGCCCTCTCAAGGACAAGCGGGCCGCGACGATCGACCGGATTCGCATCGACATCCAGCGGGTCGGCGGGTCGGTCAACGGCTGGCTGTCCCAGCTCGCCGCCTGTACGACCCAGACCGCCAACCAGACCACCGCCGGGGGGCAGCAGCAGAACAACGGTGGTCAACAGCAGAACAACGGCGGACAGCAGCAGAACAACGGCGGTCAGCAGCAGGGTGGCCAGCAGCAGGGCAACAACGGTGGCCAGGGCGGTGACGGCCCGGCCGCGGCGGACTTCGTGGACATCACGAAGGTCGCCCCGAACGTCCAGGGCAAGCCGCAGAATCAGCAGAACGCCTCGACCGGCACGTTCATCACGCGCTGCGGCGTGAACGCGAACCAGAACCACAACAGCGACAACGTGATCGTCGCCCCCGGTGTGACCAACGGTGCCCACCACGTGCACGACTACGTCGGCAACCAGAAGGTCAACGCGTTCTCCAGCAACCAGACGTTCCTGCAGGGCGGCACCAGCTGCCAGAACCGCAACGACCTGTCGGCGTACTACTGGCCGGTCATCCGCGAGCAGGACGGCACCCAGGAGAAGGACGCGAACGCGGACGGCGGTGGCAAGGACCTCAACGTCGGCAAGATCCTGGTCGCCCAGCAGGCGCAGATCAAGTACGTCGGCAGCCCGGCGAGCAAGGTCGTCGCGATGCCGCAGTTCCTGCGGATCATCACCGGTGACGCCAAGGCCTTCGTCAACGGCCCGGGCAACGCCAACGCGCACTGGAGCTGCACCGGCTTCGAGAACAAGGTGCAGCTGACGGACAAGTACCCGATCTGTCCGCAGGGCAGCCAGGTGGTGCGCTCGTTCGCCTTCCAGAGCTGCTGGGACGGCGTGAACATCGACAGCGCCAACCACCGCACGCACGTGGCCTTCGCCGACCCCGCGAGCGGGGTCTGCCCGAACGGCTTCAAGGCGATCCCGCAGCTGACGATGCGCCTCGTGTACAACGTGCCGCAGCCCGTCGTCCAGGCGGACGGCACGGTGAAGAACGCCTACGCGGTGGACGGCTTCCCGGAGGAGCTGCACAAGCCGATCACCGATCACGACGACTTCATCAGCGTCACGACCGGCGGTCTGGCCAACAAGATCGCGAACTGCATCAACAGCGGTCGCAGGTGCGCCTGATCACCTGACGCGGGCCACGAGACGAGGCCGGTGACGGACCCCCCTCCCGTCACCGGCCTTTCCGTGTGTTTCAGCCGCCGTGCATGGAATGGGAGGAGTGATTGGTACCCATCTCCACGTCCCCGCCCAGCGTGCCGCGCAGCGCCTTGACGACGCCGTCGTCGCCGACCGCGACCCACTTGCGGCCGACGAGGTAGTAACCGCCGTAGTCCTTCGCATCGTTGATCCACTCGCGCTGGCCGCGGTCGGTGGCGAAGGTGGCGAGGATGAACCTGCCGTCGCTGTTCGTGCAGATGGCCTGCCGGAGTTCATCGGCGTCGGTCTGCATGTTCGGCCGGCACTTCACCTCGGCGGCCAGGCTCTCCAGGCTGCCGGTCGCGGTGGCCGGGACCGCCTTGGTCTCTCCACCCGCACCGCAGCCCGCCAGCGCCAGTACGGCCGCGGTGGCCGGCAGCAGTCGTGTCACCCTCATCTGTTCCTCCGGTCCTGTGGGCCCAGCATGCCTCAGCTCCTTCGGATACGGCTCCCGGCCACCGCCTGCTCAAAGGTGACGGCCGAAAGGGCGGAATCACCCGTCCGGGGTGACCAACGTCCGGCTCGCTCGTTTTCCCGGACGTGCAGTCACAGGATGTAGCCCAGCGTCACGCCCCCGCCTCCGCCGGACAGCCCGGACCGGTCGACGTCGAGCAGGCCGAGGCCGCGCTCGTCGAGCACTATCCACGGCTGGTCCGGATCGCCTACCTGGTGCTGCCACCCGGACTCGGCCGCAGCCGCCGGGTGCTGACCGCGCACTCCCTCGCCCAGCGCTCCCTGCCCAGCGGCCGGGGGCAGCAGCCCGTGATCCCGGCGCAGGCCTCGGGCGAGGACGGCGACCCCGGGTACGCCTTCCTGCGCGAGCGCGTCCTGACCACGGCCCTGGAGGCGGCCCGGCCCCGCAAGGGCCTGCCCCGGCTCTCCCAGCTGCCGCCGCTGCTGCCCCAGGTGTGGGGCCTCAAGCTGTTCCCGCGCTCCGGCGGCGCCGACGAACTCGCCCTGGACCAGCGGCTGTCCGCCCTGTCCGGCCCGGCCCGCGCCGCCTATGTGCTGCGCGGCCTGGAGCAGCTGTCGGACGCCGAGATCCGGGACCTGCTGACGGCCGCCGGGGTCGACGACCCGGGCGGCGCGCTGGCGCAGGCCAACGGCGTGCCCACCCAGCCCGCGCTGCTGGCCTCCGCCGAGTTCGACCCCTGTCTACTGCAGGCCCGGCCCACGGATCTGATGCGCCGCCGCCAGCACTCCAAGGCCGCGCTCGCCGCCGCCGCGGCGCTCGCGGTGTGCGGGGCGCTGATCTCCCTGCCCGGCGACGGCTGGGGCCCCGACGGCGCCGCCGCGCCCGTCTACGCCGGGAACCCGGCCGCCGAGGCCGCCCTCGACCCGGCCCGGCTGATCCGGGTCACCCCCACCGCCTGGGAGTCCGCCGCCCGCACCGACTTCTCGGTGTGGCCCGCGCGCGGCCAGCTCACCGGAGACTCCGGGCTGCTGCGCCGCGCCCTCGCCGTATGGGCCCGCCCCGGCGCGACGGTCCATGTCTCGGCGACGGTCGGCACCGAGCCCGGCGGCCCGGCCGGCCCGCCCCAGCTGCTGTACGCGGGCCAGGTGGACAACGCCCGCGTGGTCGTGTTCTACGACGGTCTGCGCATCGCCCGGTACGCCGAGCCGGTCGACGGCACCCAGGGCGCGGCCCTCGACTTCGCCCGTGCCGACGGCGCGACCGGCGCCGAGGCGAGCGCGCTGGTGCTGGGCCGTTCCGACGGCAACGTGCAGTATCTGACCGCGCCCTGGGTGCAGAAGGCGGCCTCCCGGAACCTGATGAAGCCGGACTCGTCCGCAACCTCGCTGAAGGTCACCAACGGTGTCACGGCACCGCTGGCCAGCCCCGCGCTGCGCCCCGGCAACTGCACCTCCTGGACGGTGCTCCAGCTGACCGACGCCTCCGGCACCGCTGTCACCACCGACCTGGGCGAGCTGGTGCCCGCCCACCTCACCGTCGGCAGGCCCGGCTCACCCGGCGAGGTGTCCGACGCCGCAGGGCGCGCCGCCTGGGCACCGTTCGCCTGCTCGCTGGCGGCGGAGCGCTCGGTCGGGGTGCGCAGCGTCAACGCCTGGTCGTACGCCGACCAGCCGCTGCCCGACGGCAGCGGGGCGGCCGAGTGGATGTGCACCAGGGCCGAGACCTGGCGCGGCGACGGTACGGGCGCGCTCGCCCAGTTCCGCACGCCGGGCGGACGGTCGGCGGCGGTGGTCGCCAAGGGCACGGATGCGCTGTCCTGCGGGCCGCGTGATCCCCATGTGCTCGCCGGCGTGAAGTGGAAGTCCGCGTCCGGGCACTGGTACCTGCTGGCGGCGGGCGACAAGGACACGGCGTCGATCCATGCGGGGGGCGGGGTCACCGCCGCCGGACAGGGCCAGTTCCTGGTTGCCCGGGCCAAGCAGGGGGCCCGGGCCACGCTGAAGGGCACACTGGAGAACGGTCAGGCGATCAACGGGTTGCAGTAGGACGTTGCTGACATCCGTGTAAACAAGCTCTGCCACGGGGGTTCTCAGCAGGCCTACCCGCCAGTACATTGACGCCATGTCTAACACGCAGGCCCGGGTGCCGCTCAAGGCACGCAAGGTGTCCTTCTCCTGGGACGGCACGCCGCTGCACTGGGTGCCGGGGGATCCGTTCACCACGCACACCATCAACGTGCTGCACCTGCTGCTGCCCGCCGGTGAGCGATGGTTCGTGCACGTGTACAAGCAGGTGCTGCCGTACATACGCGACGAACGGCTCCGCGAGGACGTCATCGGGTTCATCGGCCAGGAGGCGATGCACTCCCAGGCCCATGACGAGGTGCTGCCACACCTGCGCGAGCAGGGCCTCGACCCGACGCCGTACACCGCGCAGGTCGACTGGTTCTTCGAGAAGCTGCTCGGTGACCGGACACTGCCGCCGGGCCGGCCGCGCCGGTGGTGGCTGATGGAGCGGGTCGCGCTCATCGCCGCGATCGAGCACTACACCGCGTTCCTCGGCAACTGGGTGCTCAACGCCGAGGAACTCGACCGGCGCGGCGCCGACCCGACCATGCTGGACCTGCTGCGCTGGCACGGCGCGGAGGAGGTCGAGCACCGCTCCGTCGCCTTCGAGCTGTTCACGCACGTCGACGGCAGCTACAGCCGACGGGTACGGACCTGGGCGACGGCCTTCTCGGCGCTGGTGTTCCTGTGGCAGCGCGGGGCGCGCTTCTTCATGGAGAACGACCCGACCCTCATCGACGGCAGGGCGAGCTTCAAGGACTTCTACGTCCGCGGCAGGCGCGGTCTGCTCCCCGGCACCGGGGACATGGTCCGGTCCATCCCCCGCTATCTGAGCCGCGGTTACCACCCCTCGCAGGAGGGCGACACCGAGCAGGCCGTCGCCTATCTGGCCTCCTCCCCCGCGGCCACGGCGGCGGAGAAGAGGGCCGCCTGATGCCCAGGCTGCGTACTGTCGCGCTCCTCGCGGGCGCCGCCCTGCTGACCCGGCAGGCCCTGCGCCGCCGTATCCAGGTCTCGCCGCTGTGGCCGATGCCCGCGCTGGAGGAGCCCATTTCGGGCCGTCCGCGCTCGCGGGCGCTGCGGCTGCTGGTGACCTCGCACGAGACCGTGGCCGACGGGGTCGTTCAGCTCCGTCTCGAAGGGCCGGACCTGCCCCGCTGGGAGCCCGGCGCGCATCTCGACCTCGTCCTGCCGTCGGGGCTCGTCCGGCAGTACTCGCTGTGCGGTGACCCCGAGGACACCTCCTCGTACACCGTCGCGACCCGGCTGGTCGAGAACGGGCGGGGCGGCTCGCGCGAGGTCCACGAGCAGGTGACGGAGGGCATGGAACTGGAGGTGCGGGGGCCCCGGAACCGTTTTCCGCTGGTCGAGGCCGAGTCGTACGTCTTCGTCGCCGGCGGGATCGGGATCACCCCACTGCTGCCGATGCTGCGGGCACTCCCGGAGAACGCCGAGTGGCGGCTGCTGTACGCGGGGCGCGACAGGGCCTCGATGCCCTTCCTGGAGGAGGTCGAGAAGCTGGGCCGCGACCAGGTGACCGTCGTGGAGGGGCGGCCGGACCTCGACGCGCTGGAGGTGAGCGAAGGGGCCACCGTCTACGCCTGCGGTCCCGAGGGGCTCATGGCGGCCGCCACGGCACGCTTCCCGGACGTCCGTCTCGAACGCTTCACGCCCCGTACGTCGTCCGAGGGCAACACGGAGTTCGAGGTCGAACTCCGGCGCAGCGGGCGGACCTTGACCGTACCGGCCGACTCCACCGTGCTGGCCGCCGTACGCCGGGAACTGCCGGACACCGCCTACTCCTGTGAGCAGGGGTTCTGCGGGACCTGTCAACAGCGGGTGCTGGAAGGGGAGATCGACCACCGGGACGAGCTGCTGACGGACGAGGAGCGCGCCGACTCGATGCTGATCTGTGTGTCGCGGTCCCGGAGCGATCGTTTGGCGCTCGACATGTGAACACCTGCGGCCGGAACCGATCGGTAAGGTGTTCGCATGAGTACCGAGGTTCGCCGCAGGATGGGCGTCGAGGAGCGGCGGCAGCAGCTGATCGGCGTCGCTCTCGACCTGTTCAGCCAGCGCTCGCCCGACGAGGTCTCCATCGATGAGATAGCGACGGCGGCAGGCATCTCACGCCCGCTGGTGTACCACTACTTCCCCGGCAAACTCAGCCTGTACGAAGCCGCGTTGAAGCGTGCCGCGCAGGATCTCGCGGACCGCTTCGCCGAGCCGCGCCAGGGCCCGCTCGGCGCCCGGCTGCTGCGCGTGATGCGCCGCTACTTCGACTTCGTGGAGGAGCACGGCCCCGGTTTCTCGGCGCTGATGCGCGGCGGACCGGCCGTGGGCTCCTCCGCGACCAACGCCCTCATCGACTCCGTGCGCCAGGCCGCCTACGAGCACATGCTGGCGCACCTCGACATCACCGCGGTCCCCCCGCGCCTGGAACTGGTCGTGCGCTCCTGGATCTCCCTCGCCGAGTCCACGGCGCTGATCTGGCTGGACGGCAGGCGTATTCCGCGCAGGGAGCTGGAGATCCAGCTGGTGCACGACTTCGCCGCGCTGGCCGCCGTCAGCGCCGCCTACGACGAGGACATGGCGGGCCTGCTGAAGAAGATGGTCAAGGACGAGCCGGCCGACGGCCACTTGGCGGACCTCGTCGGCCGGCTCATCTCCCTGGGTTTCTAGGGACGGTTACCGGTCGGACTTCTTGAACACCGCCACGGTCCGCGCCGGGACGGTGAACGTGCCGGAGTCGGAGGCGTATGCGGCGGTCCTCACCACCGGGTCGGCGCCTGCGGCCTGCACCGGATGCAGCCGGTACGGGGTCCCGGCCAGGCTGCCGATCTTCTGCTCCTGCCGCTCCGGTGTCGCGTTGAAGACGACGACCAGGTCACCGAGCCGCATGGTGATCACACCAGGCGTCTCACCCTTTCCCGAGAGCGGGAAGGACAGCTCGTCCCGCACCTGCGCGGCCGTCGAGAGCGAGAACGCCTTCTCCGTCGTACGGATCCTCAGCAGGTCCTGGTAGGCGGCCGAGGCGCCGGTGATCTGGTCGCAGCCCACCTTGACCGTGCTCAGCAGCGGCTTGGCGAACGGCCACTTGGACTGGTTGTCGGCCGCCATCGGCAGCCCACGTCCGAAGCCGTTGCCGTCGGCGCAGTTCCAGTGGATGGCGTTGAACCAGTCACCGCTGTCGAAGGAGTTGCGGTCCAGCGACTTCGAGCGCAGCAGGTCGGTGCCCGCCTGGGACAGGGCCGGCCCCTGCGAGAGCCCGGCCGTGGCCATCGCCAGGACCTGCATCCGGGCCCGGTCGGCCGCGCTGGTCCTCGCGGGCAGCTTGTAGGCCAGCGCGTCGAACAGCGACTCGTTGTCGTGCGCGTCCGCATAGGCGACGGCGTCGCCGGGCGCGTCCGCGTAACCGGCGGGCGAGCCGTTGTAGTCGATCTCGGAGCCCTTGGCCTCCTTGCCGTCGGTGTCGGTGAAGGTGAATGACTTCAGATTGCCGCTCAGACCGACCTTGATCAGGTCCTGGTAGTGCAGCAGCCGGGCCTTCTGCTCGGCCGAAGTGCCGTTGGCAGACGAGGAGTTGGGGTCGGTGTAGAGACCGGAGGCGAAACCCTGGACGCCGGGGTCGGAGTCGAAGGGACTGCCGCCGCGCACCGCGTCCCGGGCCCGGTCGGAGAAGGTGGCGATGCCGGTGCCGGCCATGTTCGCCTGCGTGGCCTGCACGAACCGGGCGTCGTTCGCGACCTCGCCGAAGTTCCAGCCCTCGCCGTACAGGATGATCTTCTTGCCGTCGACACCGTCCTTGGCGGCGGTCAGCGCGTCCAGCGCCTTCCTGACCGCCAGGATGTTGGCCTTCGGGTGATGGCCCATGAGGTCGAAGCGGAACCCGTCGACCTTGTACTCCTTCGCCCAGGTGACGATCGAGTCCACGACCAGCTTGCCCATCATGGCGTTCTCGGGCGCGGTGTTGGCACAGCAGGTGCTGTTGGCCACGCTTCCGTCGGCGAGGAGCCGCTGGTAGTAGCCGGGCACGACCTTGTCGAGCACGGAGGTGTCCGCCTGGCCGCTCGCGGCGGTGTGGTTGTAGACGACGTCCATGACGACCCGCAGGCCGTCCTGGTTGAGGGACTGGACCATCCTGCGGAACTGGACCGTACGGGCGGTGCCGTCCGGGTCGGTGGCGTACGAGCCCTCGGGGACCGTGTAGTGGTACGGGTCGTAGCCCCAGTTGTAGGCGTCCTTCGCGGCGGTCTTCGCCACGCACGCCTGCTGCTGGTCGGAGTCGGCCGGGTAGGAGGCCAGGCCGCAGTCGGGCTTCGCCTGGTCGGCCTTCTTCTCGGGGACGGTGGCGAAGTCGAAGGCGGGCAGCAGATGCACATACGACGTGCCGGCCTTGGCCAGCGCGCGCAGGTGCCTGGACCCGTCGCTGTTCTTGTCGGTGAAGGCCAGGTAGGTGCCCTGGTGATCAGCCGGGACGGTCTGGTCGGCGACCGAGAAGTCCCGGATGTGCAGCTCCTGGATCTGCGCGTCCTTCAGCGGTACGGCCCGGGGCTTGTGCAGGCCCGACCAGCCGCTCGGGGCAAGGGACCTGTCGTCCAGGTCGACGACGAGACTGCGCTCGGAGTCGGCGGCGAGGGCGACCGAGTAGGGGTCGGTGACCTTGTTGACGACCAGCTTGCGGACGCTGGGCGCCCAGACCTTCACGACGTACCGGTAGGGCTTGCCCTTCCAGGACGCGGGTCCGGTGACGGACCAGACACCCGTGGTGTCGTCGCGGTGCATGGTCTTGACAGAGCCGTCCAGCTCCAGTGAGACGCTCTGTGCCGTGGGCGCCCACACCGAGAGGGTCGGCTTGCCGTCACGGAAGACCGGCCCGAGCGCGGCCTTCGTGGCACCGGGGTAGAGGTCGTCAAGCACCCCTGCGATCTGAACCCCGGTCGCGGCCAGGACGGCGCCGTTCGCGGCCCGCTGGGAAGCGACCAGCTGGCCCGTCAGCGCGTCGCGCACCCGGTCCCGGTCGCGCGGGTCCACGGACCAGGCCGCGTAGTCCTTCAGATACGGGAACCTCGCCTTCTGGGCATCGGTGAGGGTGGTCTTCTCCAGCCGGATCCAGCGCTCGTCGTCGCTGGTCAGCGTCCCGTCCTTGACGGTGATCGAGCCGCCCGGGGAGGAGAGCAGCTGAGTGGAGGCGGCGCCGTCCACACCGTTCCAGGCGAGGGTGTTCCGGTCGATCCAGACCGCCTTGGAGGTGCTCAGATCGAGGGCGGCCGCGCTGCCCGCCGGCTGGGGCAGCAGATGCTTCTCCTGCCCGTTCAACAGCCACACCTCGTAGCCGTCGGCCTTGAGGTCCAGGGACTGGTCGGCCGGCAGATCCTTGTCGTCGCCCTTGTGGACGATGTAGCTGAGACTGGTGGCACCCGCGGTGAGCGGCACCTCGAAGACCGCGCCATACGCATCAGTCTTCACCGGCCGCAGCGGCTTCGACCAGTCGGTGGGGTTCGCGGCACCCGTCCAGACGTGCAGGCCCCAGCCGTCGTAGTTCCCGTCGGCGCGGTGGTAGTGGATGACCGCCTTGGCCGTGTCCTGCGCGGGATAGGCGGGCTTCTCCGTCAGTACGTCCGGCTTCCCCTGCTCGACCCAGACCTCCCCCGTCCTGGTGACGTCGATGCTCCGGTCGGCGGAGACGTCCTTGGTGCCGTTCTTGTCGACGACCAGGAAACCGACGTTCGAGGCACCCGGCTTGAGCTTGACGTACGCGAAGGCACCCCAGGCGTCCCGGCCGACGAAGGGATGGCCGGCCGGCCAGGTGGTCGCCTCGCCGTCGGCGAGGTCGCCCCAGGCGTACAGGCCCCAGTTGTCGTAGTCGCCGTCGGTGCGCTTGTAGTGGACGACCGCGTAGTCCCGGGAGGAGGCCGTGGGGACCTCGGGCGCGGGCGGGGTGCCACTGGTGCTGCTCGCCACGGCGCTCGCGGTGTGCCCGGCCGAGTCGACGACGACGGCCTTGTAGCGCAGGGCGGTCCCGGCGGGCACGGCCTTGCCGAGGGTCTGGGTGACCTTGTAGGGGGCGTGGTCGGCGGTGCCGAGCACCTGCCACTTGGCGTTGCCGACCTGCGCGGCGAAGACGACCCGGTCGAGCTGTCCGCCCCCGTCGGCGGCGGTGAGCTCGACCGTGCCGGTGGCTCCGGCGGCCGGGGCCTTCAGGGTGATCGCCGGCTCGGCGGCGGGCGGGGCGAGGGCGCCGGCCGCCTTGTAGACGACGGCGGATTCGGCCGGGACGGTGACGGTGACCTTGCGGTCGGCGTCGGTCTTCACCGCGTCCGTGGCGCCGTAGACGCCCCGGTACGCCATGTCGGCGGAGCCGGTCGCGAAGGTCGCCGTCCTCGCCGTGCCGGCGTTGTTGAGGGCGACGACGTACTCCTGCCCGGTCTTGGCGTCGGTGCGGGTGAACGCGTAGATCCCGGCGCCGTCGGCCGCGTACCGCTCGGTCTGGACACCGTCGGTCAGGGCCGGGTCGGCCTTGCGGAGCCTGGAGAGGCCGGCGATGTCCCGGTACAACGGGGCGCCGGTGTCGTAGGAGTCGCTGGCGTGGGTGCGGTCGGTGCCGATCTCGTCGTCTTTGAGGTAGTCGGGGACCTTGGAGGCGAACATGGTCTGGCGGGCGTCCTTGTCGCCGCCGGAGCCGGTGAAGCCCTGCTCGTCGCCGTAGTAGACGACCGGGTTGCCCCGGCTGAGGAACATCAGCTCGTTGGCGAGCTTGTCCTTCCGCAGGATCTCGGCGTCCGTCGCCCTCGGGTTGTCCTGCTGCAGGAAGTACCCGATCCGGCCCATGTCGTGGTTGCCGAGGAACGTGACCTGCTCGTACGCGTTGGCCTTGTCGGTCGTGTACTTCCAGTCGTCGCCGAAGACGCTCGCGAGCCGCTGGGCGCTGCCGCCCTGGGAGGCATAGGCGCGGGCCGCGTCCTGGAACGGGAAGTCGAGGGTGGCGTCGAGGCGGCCCTGGGTGACGTACGGGGAGGTGATGGAGGTGTCGGCGGAGTAGACCTCGCCGAACATGAAGAAGTTCTTACGGCCGTGCTGGGCGGCGTAGGTGTCGAGCGCGGTCGCCCACTGCGTCCAGAACGGCAGGTCGACGTGCTTGACGGTGTCGATCCGGAAGCCGTCGATGGCGAAGTCCTTCACCCAGCGCTCGTAGATCTGTTCCATGCCGTGGACGACCTCGGGACGCTCGGTCCACAGGTCGTCCAGGCCGGAGAAGTCGCCGTAGGTGGTGGACTCACCGGCGAACGTCGAGTCGCCCCGGTTGTGGTACATCGTCGGGTCGTTGAGCCAGGCCGGGACCTTGCTGTCGCTGGTGACCACCGGGGTGTAGGGGAAGGAGGCGCGGGAGACGGCCGGGAACTTCCTGCCGCCGTCGGCGTAGTCGGCGTCGTCGAAGGGCCTGCCGTCCTTGGTCAGGTAGGGGAAGGCGCCCTTGGAGAGGTAGCCGGAGGACTTCTCCTCGTAGTTGACCAGGTCCGCTGTGTGGTTGGTGATGACGTCGAAGAAGACCTTCATGCCCTTGGCGTGGGCCTTGGAGATGAGGGTCTTGAGGTCCTGGTTCGTCCCGAAGTGCGGGTCGACCTGAGTGAAGTCGGTGATCCAGTAGCCGTGATAGCCGGCGGACGCGTTGGCGCCCGTACCCTGCACGGGCTTGTTCTTGAAGATCGGGGCCATCCAGATGGCGGTGGTCCCCAGCCCCTTGATGTAGTCGAGCCGATTCGTCAGGCCCTTGAGGTCGCCGCCCTGGTAGAAGCCCTTGTCGGTGGGGTCGTAGCCGGTGGAGAGGCGGGAGCCGGTGAGGCCGCCCTTGTCATTGCCGGTGTCCCCGTTGGCGAAACGGTCCGGCATGACGAAGTAGAACTGCTCGCGGGTGTCGTCGTGCCGGGTGGGCTGGGCTGCGAGGGCCGCGTCCGAGGGGGGCGCGGGCGGCGCGGGTGCGGCGTGTGCCGCCAGTGGCTGGATCAGTGCGGCGGCGAGGGCTGCGGCGGTGACGGCCGCGGCCCGTCTCGCTCTGCGTATCACGCGGTAACTCCTAGCGAATGCGGCTCTCTTGGGTCCGACCCCGCGTGACCGTATCCCCAACGAAAGCTTTACAGCAAGAGTCTTGAAACTCATAGCAAGAAGTTTCAACGTCAACCTTGACGTGCCCTTCTCAACTGCCGCACGCTCACCGGTTGTTGAAATCCGATCATTCTGCAACCTCTCTTTCGGAGCCGCACATGAGCAGACACCGACCCCCGGGTGTCCTCCGCCGCACCGCGACCGCCGCGGCCGCAGGCGCCCTCGCACTGGCCGGAGCCATCGCGCTTCCCGCTCCGGCCGCACAGGCGGACACCACCGCCAAGGGCGATGTGATCGCCAACCTCTGGGAGTGGAACTGGGACTCGGTCGCCGCCGAGTGCACCAGCGTCCTCGGACCGGCCGGATACGGCGCGGTCCAGGTGGCACCGCCGGAGGAGTCTCTGAAGCAGTCGTCGTACTACTGGTGGGACGTCTACCAGCCGTACTCGTACAGCCTGAACAGCCGCTTCGGCAGCCAGGCGAAGTTCAGCGCCATGATCACCGCGTGCCACAAGGCGGGCGTGAAGGTCTACACGGACGCGGTGATCAACCACACCGCCGCGCAGACCGGCACGGGCTACGACGGCACGACGATCACCAGCAAGTACTCCACCCCCGACTGGAGCCGGACCGACTATCACGACTCCAGCGAGTGCCCGACCTCGGACCTGACCATCCAGGACTACTCGAACCTGACCCAGGTCCAGAACTGCGAACTGCTCGGCCTGCCCGACCTCAAGACCGAGTCGGACACCGTCCGCGCCGGCCTCGCGAACTACCTCAACTCCCAGCTGGCGCTGGGTGTGGACGGCTTCCGGATCGACGCGGCCAAGCACATCCCCGAGACCGACATCGCGGCGATCGAGGGCAAGCTGACGAACACCACGGCAGGCTCGGCGCCGTACGTCTTCCAGGAGATCTACCCCGGCGCGACCCCCCAGCCGAGCGACTACTACGGCACCGGTGACGTCCTGGACTTCAGCTACGCCGGCAAGATGAAGTCGGCGTTCCAGGGGAACGTGAGTGATCTGGCCTCGCTGTCGTCGTCCGGCATCCTCCCCGCCGCCGACTCGGTGTCCTTCGTGACCAACCACGACACCGAGCGCAACGGCACGGACATGTCGTACAAGGACGGCGACACCTACAAGCTCGCCAACCTCTTCCAGCTCGCCTACAAGTGGTCCACACCCACGGTGTACGCCAGCTGGGAATGGACGCAGAGCGACCAGGCCCCGCCGAACTCCTCGGGCTTCGTCACCAACACGGACTGCGCCGGCGGCGCCTGGTACTGCCTGGACCGCGACACGGCCGTGGTCGGCATGGTGGCCTGGCACAACGCGACCGACACCGCCGCGGTCTCCGACTGGCAGACCATGTCGTCCAGCGTGATCGGCTTCGGCCGCAGCGGCAAGGGCTTCTTCGCGCTGAACAACGGCACGAGCAGCGCGACCTACACGTTCACGACGGGCATGGCCGACGGCACGTACGCGAACGTCATCGACGGCGGCAGGACGACGGTGACCGTGTCGGGCGGCAGCGCGTCGATCACCGTCCCGGCGAAGAGCGCGGTCGCCTTCTACAACTCGTCCTACACCTGCACGGTCGGCTGCTCCGACGCGGGCGGCGGCTCGGGCGACACGGTGAACGCAACCTTCAACGAGTACGCGTCGACCACGTCCGGCACCAACGTGTACGTGGTCGGGTCCATCGCGGCTCTGGGCGGCTGGGACACGTCGAAGGCGATCCAGCTGTCCTCGTCCGGCTACCCGATCTGGTCGGGTGAGGTGAGCGTGCCGGTGAACACGTCGTTCACCTACAAGTTCATCAAGAAGGACAGCTCGGGCAATGTGACGTGGGAGTCGAACGCCAACAGATCAACGGCCACCACCACATCGGCCCTGTCCCTGAACAACTCCTGGAACGTGGCGGACGCGGACGCCACCGACGTCACCTTCAACGAGAACGCGACGACCGACTGGGGCACCAACGTCTACGTCACGGGCTCCGTCCCGTCCCTGGGCTCCTGGAACACGGCCGACGCCATCCCGCTCTCCTCGGCTTCGTACCCGAACTGGAGCAGGCTGGTCATCGTCCCCAAGAGCACGTCCTTCACGTACAAGTATCTGAAGAAGGACGGCTCCGGGAACGTGACCTGGGAGTCCGGGACGAACCGCTCGTACACGACGGGCAGTTCGTCGGGCTACACGACGAGCGACACCTGGAAGTAGTGCTCCCGGCTCAGCAGCTCGACTTCCCGGCGTAGATCGCGAGCGCCGTGTTCGAGCCCAAGGTGGCGGTGAACTGCCCACTGGAGTTCACCGTCACCGTCGTGTTGTTCTGGACGTTGCAGTAGGTCCCGGCGGGCAGGGACGTCTGGAAGGTCCTGTCGAGGCTGCCGGCCTCGTGGTTGATCGCCACGTAGCCCTTGCTCCCCCGCCCGAACCCGATCGCGTTGTTGCCGTCGTCCCACCAGCCGGAGACGGCCTGGCCCGTCGTCGCATTGCGGAACGCGACCATGGACTTGATCTCCGGCCAGGCGTGCTGGCACTTCCAGCCGTCCTGCCAGCAGGCGTTGACCTGGCCGTTGTTGGGCGGGCCGGCGTCCGCGTCGGACCATTCGTAGCCGGAGTTGATGTCGGGGGCGCCGTACGGCCAGGCGAGCATGAAGACATTCGCCAGGGTGTAGTTGGCGCCGTCCTTGTAGTTGAGGGTGCTGCCGTTGCGCTCGGTGTCGTGGTTGTCGACGAACACGCCGGCCACGGAGCTGCCGAGGTAGCCCCAGCCCTCGCCGAAGTTGTTCAGGTACGCCAGCTTCTCGGAGTTGAAGACGCGCTTGAGGTCGAAGGCGTAGCGGAACTCCTGGACGTCTCCGTTGCCGGTGTACTCGGAGGGCTGGACGGCCTCGTTCGCGCCGTAGATGACCTCCTGCTTCCAGTAGGCGGAAGGATTCGTCAGGCGGGACTTGATGTTCGCCAGGTCCTCCGCCGGGATGTGCTTGGCCGCGTCGATGCGGAAGCCGTCGGCGCCCAGGGAGAGCAGGTCGTTCATATAGCCGGCGATCGTCTTGCGGACGTACTCCTCGCCGGTGTCCAGGTCGGCCAGGCCGACGAGTTCGCAGTGCTGGACGTTCCAGCGGTCCTGGTAGTTGGTGACCGGCGAGGTGCAGTCGTCGAGGTCGGCGTACGAGTACAGGCCCGGGTAGTTGTACTTCGTATACGTCGAGCCGCCGGTTCCGGTGCCGCTGCCCGCCGACATGTGGTTGATGACGGTGTCGACGACGACCTTCAGACCGGCCGCGTGACAGGTGTCGATCATGTTCTTGAAGGCGGTACGGTCACCCAGCCGGCCCGCGATCTTGTACGACACCGGCTGGTACGAGGTCCACCACTGCGAGCCCTGTATGTGCTCGGCGGGCGGGGAGACCTGGACATAGCCGTAGCCGGCCGGGCCGAGGGTGCTGGTGCACTCACGGGCCACCGAGGCGTAATTCCACTCGAAGAGGACGGCGGTGACGTCCTTGGTGCCGGGCGGAGAGGCATCGGCGGTGGATGGGGTCATGACAAGGGCGGCCGCCGTGAGGGCGACCGCCCCGGAGAGGGTTCTGCGTGCCATGTGGGGGTTCCTTCGACGTTGAAGGCTTGGGGAGCCCGCTGAAGACGCTTGCTGCAATCTTTCAGCAAACTTGCGGTGACGCAGATGTTAAAGGCCCGCTGCCCTGAAAGGCAGCGGGCCGTTGTGAAGTTGATGCAAAAACTTCTCGACGGGTCGTCAGGCCGCCGTGAACCACACCGTCGTGTCGGCGGGCACCTCCGTCGCGCCGTCCCCCTCGGTCACCTCACCGCTCGCCAGCAGGACGCGGCCGTACGCCGGGGTCGTCACCGGCTCCCCCGTGGTGTTCGCCACGCACACGAACTCACCGCGGCGGAAGGTCAGGACGCCCTCGGGGGCGCGCAGCCACTGCACGGTGTCGCCCGCGCCGAGGTCGGGCTCGGCGCGGCGGGCGGCAAGGGCCGCGCGGTACAGCTCCAGGGTCGAGCCGGGGGCGCCCGTCTGCGCCTCCACGCTCAGGTCGGCCCAGGTCTCCGGCTGCGGGAGCCAGCTGCCGCCGGTGCCGAAGCCGTACGAGGAGCCCGCACGGGTCCACGGGATCGGGACGCGGCAGCCGTCGCGGAAGCCGTCCTGGCCCGCGCCGCGGAAGTACGCCGGGTCCTGGCGCACCTCGTCGGGAAGGTCCACGACGTCCGGGAGGCCCAGTTCCTCGCCCTGGTAGATGTAGGCCGAGCCGGGCAGGGCCAGCATGAGGAGGGTGGCGGCGCGGGCGCGGCGCAGGCCCAGTGCACGGTCGCCCGCCGTGCGGATCTGGGTGCCCAGGCCGGGCGGGTTGGCGAAGCGGGTGGCGTGCCGGGTGACGTCGTGGTTGGACAGGACCCAGGTGGCGGGGGCGCCGACCGGGCGCATCGCCTCCAGGGTGCAGTCGATGACCGTACGGAGTTCCTTCGCGTCCCACTCGGTGCTCAGGTACTGGAAGTTGAAGGCCTGGTGGAGTTCGTCCGGGCGGACGTAGTTGGCGGTGCGCTCGACGGTCGGGGTCCAGGCCTCGGCGACGAAAATGCGCTCGCCCGCGTACTCGTCCAGGATGTGGCGCCACTGGCGGTAGATCGCGTGGACACCGTCCTGGTCGAAGAACGGCATGGCATCGTTGCCCAGCAGTTTGAGCTGGTCGTGCGAGCCGAGGTCGGGCAGGCCGTCGGCCTTCACCAGGCCGTGGGCCACGTCGATGCGGAAACCGTCCACGCCCATGTCCAGCCAGAAGCGCAGGATCGAGCGGAACTCGTCGCCCACGGCCGGGTGTTCCCAGTTGAAGTCGGGCTGCTCGGGCGCGAAGAGGTGCAGATACCACTCGCCGGCCGTGCCGTCGGGTTCGGTGACCCGCGTCCACGCCGGGCCGCCGAAGATGGACTCCCAGTCGTTGGGCGGGAGTTCGCCGTTCTTCCCCTTACCGGGGCGGAAGTGGTAGCGCTCCCGCAGCGGGGAGCCGGGGCCCTCGGCGAGGGCGCGCTTGAACCACTCGTGCTGGTCGGAGGAGTGGTTGGGCACCAGGTCCACGATGATGCGCAGGCCGTGGTCATGGGCGTCGCGGATCAGCGCGTCGGCGTCCAGCAGGTTGCCGAACATCGGGTCGACGGCGCGGTAGTCGGCGACGTCGTAGCCGGCGTCGGCCTGCGGCGAGGCGTAGAAGGGGCTGAGCCACACGGCGTCCACGCCGAGGTCGCGCAGATACGGCAGGCGGGAGCGAACGCCTTCCAGATCACCCATGCCGTCGCCGTTGCTGTCGGCGAAGCTGCGTGGATAGACCTGGTAGATGACCGCGTCCCGCCACCAGTCGCGGCGACGGTCGGCTACGGCGGCTGCGGCGGAGTGGGGGGCCGGTGCGGCAGGGTGCTGCTGGCTCATGGCGTCCTTGATCGTTAAGGGAGTTCTGGCTGGGGCACCTCCCGGCTCGAGCGCAGCCGAGAGCTGGGGGAGGGCGCGTGGGTGGGGCGGCGGAGGCGGATCGGGGGTGTGCGAGGCGGCCGCGGTGACAGCGGGGTCGGATGGGTACCGCGGCCGCCCACCCGCGCCGGCTGAAGGGCGCGGGAGTCTCTTTTCGGGGGCCGTCAGCCCTTCGTGCCGCCCGCGGTCAGGCCGGTGACGAGGTTCTTCTGGACGAGGTAGAAGAACACCGACACGGGTATCGCGATCAGCACCGCGGTGGCGGCCATGTAGTTCCACTGGGCGTCGTGCTCGCTGACGAAGGTCTGCAGACCGACGGCGAAGGTGTACTTCGAGTCGTCCAGCATGAAGGTCGTCGCGAAGGCGACCTCGCCGACGGCGGTGATGAAGTTGTAGAAGGCGGCCACGGCCAGGCCCGGGCGGGCCAGCGGCAGGATCAGCCGGAAGAAGGTGCCGAAGGGGGTCAGTCCGTCCACGCGCCCCGCCTCGTCTATCTCGAAGGGGATGGTGTCGAAGTATCCCTTGAGCAGCCAGGCGCTGTACGGCACGGCCGTGGTGCAGTTGATGACGATCAGCGCCCAGTAGGTGTCGATGAGATCCAGTTCGCTGAAGATCTCGTACATCGGCACGATCAGGATGGCGATCGGGAAGGCCTGGGTCAGCAGCAGGACCCACATCAGCTGCTTGTAGCCGGGAAAGCGCATCCGGGAGACCGCGTAGCCGGTGGTGGCGGCGACGAAGACACCGATCAGGGTGGTGCCGCACGCCACGATCATCGTCGACTTGAACCAGTCGAAGAAGCCGGTGTGCTGCAGCACGAAGCTGTAGTTGGAGAAGGTGAGCTTGCCCAGGATCTTGCCCGGGTGCAGATAGTCGTCCTTCTCGGGGCCGAGGGACAGGAAGACCAGCCAGGCCACCGGGGCGAGCGCGATCAGGCTCGCCACGACGAGGCCGCCGTGCAGCAGGGCGGTGCCGGCCGGGCCGCGCCCGTCGCGCCGGCGGGTCCGGCGCGAGGGCTGGGTGGCGGGGGCCGCTGCGGCCGCTGTCTTCTCAAGGGTCGGGGTGCTCATGGCGGCGGCTCCTGCGGCGTCAGACGGCGAGCTGGTCATTGCGCTTCAGCCAGCGGAAGTAGAAGGAGGTGAAGACGGTGACGATCGACAGCAGCAGAACGCCGTACGCGGCGGACTGGGCGAAGTCGCGCGGCTGCTGGCCGAAGCCCAGGTAGTAGGCCCAGGTGACGAGGATCTGGGCGTCCGGGGCGCTGGTCGGGCCGAACAGCAGGAAGATGATGGCGAACTGGTTGAAGGTCCAGATGATGCCGAGGAGTACGACGGTGGAGCTGACGGACCGCAGCCCCGGCAGGGTGACGTGCCGGAAGCGCTGCCAGGCGTTCGCGCCGTCCATCTCGGCGGCCTCGTAGAGCGAGGAGTCGATGGACTGCAGGCCGCCGAGCAGCGAGAGCATCATGAACGGCACACCGCACCAGGTGTTGACCATGATGGCGGCGAACCGCTGCCAGAAGGTGTCCTCCAGCCACTGCGGCTGGGGCAGATGCAGCGTGTGCAGGACCTGGTTCATCACTCCCGAGTCGGAGAGCATGATCCGCCAGGAGAAGACGGTGACGAACGTCGGCACGGCCCAGGGCACGACCAGCAGCAGCCGGTAGAGGGTGCGTCCGCGCAGCTTCTCGTTGAGCATCAGCGCGAGGCCCAGGCCGAGCGTGTAGTGCAGGGCCACGCACGCGACCGTCCAGACGACGGTCCACAGGAAGTGCGACCAGAACCGGTCGTACGACAGCGGGCCGAACAGGATGTCCTTGTAGTTGCCGAGCCCGATGAACCTGTACGTGGCCGCGATGTGGTTGACGCCGATCGTGCGCGCCGAGTTGAGGCTGTTGGCATCCGTCAGCGTCAGGTAGACACCGCGGATCAGCGGATAGGCCACGATGACGGCGAGCACGAGGACCACCGGGGCGATCATCGCGTAGGCGTACCAGTACTTCTGGTAGCCGTTTCTGATGCGCTGCCGCAGCCCGGGCCGAGGTGCGCGGTCACCGCGGCGCTTGCCGGTCGCGCGGTCGATGGCGACTGTCATGGTTCGACACCTTCAAAACGATCAGGGGTTGGGCCGGGCACAGGGCGGTGACCGCCGGATCCTTCCCCCCCGTTGTGCACCGGGAGGATCCGACGGCCACGCGGGCTCACTTGCTGAAGTCGGGCACCAGCTTGGCGATGGCGACCTCGGCGTTGCTCAGGCCCTGGTCCAGCGGCTCCTTGCCACCGGCGATCTTCGACAGCTCGGTGTCGAGCGGAACCCACAGGGAGCTGTACTCGGGCAGTTCAGGGCGGGGCTGCGCGGCGGTCAGGACGCTCTGGAAGCCGGCGATGCCGGGGTCGGCCTTGACCTGCGCGGTGTAGGCGTCGGAGCGGGTGGGCAGGGTGGAGTTCTTCAGGGCGATGGTCTCCTGGGAGGTCGCCGAGGTCATGAACTTCACGAACTTCAGGGCCGCGTCCTGGTGGGCCTTGTCGGAGCCGGCGTAGACGGAGAGGTTGTGGCCGCCGGTCGGGGCGCCCGCCTTCCCGCCGGAGCCGGCCGGGACCACGGCGATACCGAGGTTGGACTTGTCCTTGAAGGCGCTGCCCTTGTAGATGTTCGTGATCTCCCAGGGTCCCTGGACGATCGCGGCGACCTTGCCGTTGACGAACGCGTCCTGGATGTGGGCGTAGGCGTCGGCGGTGGTGTCGGCCTTGTGCAGGCCCTGCCCGGAGAACAGGCTCAGCCAGGTGCCGTAGGCCTTCTTCGCGGCGGCCGAGTCGACGGTGATCTTCTTGGCGGTGGCGTCGACGGTGTCGGTGCCCTCGCCGTAGAGGAAGGTCTGGGCGTAGTAGGCCTGGGTGGAGCCCCAGTAGCCGTACACCTTGTCCTTGGAGTCGATCTTGGCGGCGTCGGACTTCAGCTCGTCCCAGGTCTTGGGGGCGTCGGTGATGCCGGCCTTCTTGAACAGGGCCTTGTTGTAGACGAGGGCGAGGGTGTCGGTGACCAGCGGGGCGCCGTAGGTCTTGCCCTGGTACTGGGCCTGCTTGATCAGGCTGGGCTGGAACTTGGCCTGGTCGGCGAGGGCCTCGGTGCCGTCCAGCGGCAGGAAGTAGCCCTTCTTGGCGAAGGCCGGGGTCCAGCCGACCTCGGAGCGCAGGATGTCCGGCGCGCCCTTGGAGCCGGCCGCGGTGTCGAACTTGTTCTGCGCCTGGTCGAAGGGCACGTTGACGTAGTTGACCTTGATGTTCTTGTTGGCCGCCTCGAACTGCTTGACCAGGGCCTGGTACGTCGGCGCCTCATTCGTGGCGTTGGAGGTGTCCCACCAGGTGATGGTGACCGGGCCGCCGGCCTTGCCGCTGTCACTGCTCCCGCCGCCGCAGGCCGTCGCCGCGAGGGCGAGGGACGCCACCAGCGCGGAGGCCGCTATGCCACGCCGCATGAGTTCTCCTTGAGGGTGAAAGCCCGTGTGATGCCGACTGCGCCGTCGCGGCCGCCGGGCGACCAGGAACGTAACAGCGTTGTAAGCGTTGCGAAAGACCTTGCAGAAAAAAAGTGCAAGGGAACACGATGGTTACCCTGTCGTTACCGCTCAGCGGACAGAAGACACTTGTGCAAGACTCTGCAAGCTCTTGCCGCCATCAATTTCGAGGGAGCCCGATGAGGCAGCAACCCAGGGCGGGCCGTCCGGCCGCTCGTGCACGGCGTCCCATCGGTGTGCAAGGCGGCATACGACCGGTACAGTCCAGTGCCGTGACCACACGGCTTGCCGACATCGCTGCGCAGGCGGGGGTGAGCGAAGCGACCGTCAGCCGGGTCCTCAACGGGAAGCCGGGCGTCGCCGCCACCACCCGCCAGTCCGTGCTCGCCGCGCTGGACGTCCTCGGCTACGAGCGCCCGGTGCGGCTGCGGCAGCGCAGCGAGGGCCTGGTCGGGCTGATCACGCCGGAGCTGGAGAACCCGATATTCCCGGCACTGGCCCAGGTCATCGGCCAGGCGCTCACCCGCCAGGGCTATACGCCGGTGCTCGCCACACAGACGCCGGGCGGGTCGACCGAGGACGAGCTGACCGAGATGCTCGTGGACCGCGGGGTCGCGGGGATCATCTATGTCTCCGGGCTGCACGCGGACACCACCGCCGACATGCAGCGCTATGAGCGGCTGCGGGCGCAGGGCGTGCCGTTCGTGCTGGTGGACGGGTTCTCGCCGAAGGTGCAGGCGCCGTTCATCTCCCCCGACGACCGGGCCGCGATGACGCTCGCGGTGACCCACCTGGCGTCGCTGGGGCACACCCGGATCGGGCTCGCGCTCGGGCCGAAGCGTTTCGTGCCGGTGCAGCGCAAGATCGAGGGCTTCGTGCGGGCCATGCAGGACCAGTTGGGGCTCGCCGCCGAGACGATCGAGACCGAGCTGATCCAGCACTCGCTGTACACGCTGGAGGGCGGCCAGGCAGCGGCCACGGCGCTGATCGAGCGGCGCTGTACGGCCGTGGTGTGTGCCAGCGACATGATGGCGCTCGGTGCGATAAGGGCGGCCCGGCAGCGGGGGCTGGAGGTGCCCCGGGACGTGTCGGTGGTCGGCTTCGACGACTCCCCGCTGATCGCCTTCACCGATCCGCCGCTGACCACGGTCCGCAAGCCGGTGCCGGCGATGGGGCAGGCCGCGGTGCGTACGTTGCTGGAGGAGATCGGCGGGACGCCCGCGCCGCACAGTGAGTTCGTGTTCATGCCGGAGTTGGTGGTGCGCGGTTCGACCGCTTCGGCCCCGAATGTCGTCCGTACGTCGTAGAACGTGCGGGGCGGACCCGACCTTGGGATGATCTGGCGAGGAAGGCTTTTCTGGCAGACTCTGTGCCTATGAGTGACTCGTCCGTGACAGAGCAGGAAGGTCGCGAGGAGGTGGCCGTTCCGCGGCCCGTCACGGGTGAGCACGACCGCGGTGCGCTGCCGGGTGTGCTGAGCCGGCTGCGCTCTCCGCGGCGGCCCAGGTTCTGGTTCGAGATCCTTCTGATCGCGGTGAGTTACTGGACGTACTCGCTGATCCGCAACGCGGTCCCGGAACAGAAGGCCGAGGCGCTGCGCAACGCGGACTTGATCTGGTGGATCGAGCACCATCTGGGCATCGACGTCGAGCAGTCGATCAACCACGCCCTGAACTCGGTGACTTGGTTGATCATCGGGATGAACTACTACTACGCCACACTGCACTTCATCATCACGATCGGTGTCCTGGTGTGGCTGTACCGGTGGCATCCCGGCCGCTATGCGGCGGGCCGGCTGGTGCTGTTCGCGACGACGGGTGTGGCCCTGCTCGGTTACTACCTGTTTCCGCTCGCCCCGCCCCGGCTGATGAGCGACGGGAACTTCGTGGACACGGTCATGGTGCACCACACCTGGGGCTCGATGGCCTCCGGCGACCTCAAGCACATGTCGAACCAGTACGCCGCGATGCCGTCGATGCACATCGGCTGGTCGCTGTGGTGCGGGCTGACGATCTTCGCGCTGGCGTCGGTGCCGTGGGCGCGGGTGCTGGGCCTGTTGTACCCGGCGACCACCCTGCTGGTCATCGTTGCCACCGCCAACCACTTCTGGCTGGACGCGGTGGGCGGTGTGCTGTGCCTGGCGTTCGGTTTCACGGTGGCCCGGGCGTGGTACGGCGCGCTGCCGTACCGGCTGCCGCGGGTCGTACCGGCCCGGGCGCCCGAGCCCGAGCCGGCCGCGGCGTCCTGCGTCTGAGAGGCTGCGTCACACCCCCGGCCGGGCGCCGGACGCCTGGCACGCGGGCCCCTGGACGCCGCGCGCTGATCCGGCCGGGGATGTGACACCGGCTCCAAGGGTTACGTCACGCTCCGTCACCGTAGAACAGTTCCTCCACCACCGTGCGCGCCCTACGCGTGGTGCGGCGGTACGCGTCCAGCATGTCTCCCGCGTGACCTGCGCCATAGCCCAGGTAGCGGCCCACGGCGGCCAGCTCGCGGGGCTCGGTGGGGAAGGTGTCCCCGGCCCGGCCGCGTACCAGCATCACCGCGTTGCGCACCCGGGTGGCCAGTACCCAGGCCTCGTCCAGGATCTCCGCCTCCTCGGCCGACAGCAGCCCGGCCTCGCGGGCGGCGGCCAGCGCCTCGCGGGTGCGCGTGGTGCGCAGGCCGGGGTGGTCCCAGCCGTGCCGGAGCTGGAAGAGCTGGACGGTCCACTCGACGTCGGACAGGCCGCCCGGACCCAGCTTGGTGTGCAGCTTGGGATCGGCGCCGCGCGGAAGGCGCTCGGACTCCATACGGGCCTTCAGCCGGCGGATCTCACGGACGGCGTCCTCCGTCAGGCCGTGCCGCGGATAGCGCAGCGGGTCGATCAGTGCCGTGAAGCGGCGGCCCAGGTCCTCGTCCCCGGCCACCGGTTCCGCCCGCAGCAGCGCCTGGGACTCCCAGATCAGGGACCAGCGGCGGTAGTACGCCTCGTACGCCTTCAGGGTCCGCACCAGCGGGCCCGACTTGCCCTCCGGGCGCAGGTCGGCGTCGATGAGCAGCGGCGGATCTGCGCTGGGCAACTGGAGCAGGCGGCGCATCTCGGCGACGACCTTGTTCGCGGCGGCGGCAGCCTCGTGCTCGTCCACGCCGTCCTGCGGTTCGTGTACGAAGACGACGTCCGCGTCGGAGCCGTAGCCCAGCTCGTGGCCGCCGAACCGGCCCATCCCTATCATCGCGAAGCGGGTGGGGAGCGTGTCGCCCCAGCCCTCCCGGACCACCGCGCGCAGCGTGCCCGCCAGGGTGGCGGCGGTGAGGTCGGAGACCGCCGCGCCGACCCGGTCCACCAGGGCGCCCTGGTCGGCCTCGGCGGGGTTGTTCTCCGTGCCGTAGGAGTCGACGATGTCACCGGCGGCGGTGCGGAACAGTTCGCGGCGGCGTACGCCGCGAGCCGCCGTGACCCCCTGCTCGGCGTTCTCCGCCCGGCCCACCGCGGCCAGGATCTCCTGCTCCAGCGGCGTGCGCTCGCGGGGCTCCAGACCGCCGCCGTCGCCGTCGCCCAGCAGGGCCACCGCCTCGGGGGCGCGCATGAGGAGGTCGGGGGCGAGTCGGCCCGCCGAGAGGACGCGGGCCAGGTTCTCCGCCGCGGCGCCCTCGTCGCGGAGCAGGCGCAGGTACCAGGGGGTCTTGCCGAGCGCGTCCGAGACCTTGCGGAAGTTCAGCAGGCCCGCGTCCGGGTCCGCCGAGTCGGCGAACCAGCCGAGGAGGACGGGGAGGAGGGTGCGCTGGATGGCCGCCTTGCGGGTCACGCCGGCGGCCAGGGCCTCCAGGTGGCGCAGGGCCGCTGCCGGGTCGGCGTAGCCGAGGGCGATCAGGCGTGTGCGGGCCGCTTCCAGGCTCAGGCGGGCCTCGCCGGGGGCGAGTTGGGCGACGGCGTCCAGGAGCGGGCGGTAGAAGAGCTTTTCGTGGAGTCTGCGTACGACGCCCGTGTGCCGCTTCCATTCTCGGATCAGCTCCGCCGCCGGGTCCGTGCGCAGGCCCAGGGAGCGGCCCAGGCGCCGCTGGTCCTCCTCGGCCACGGGGACCAGGTGGGTGCGGCGCAGCCGGTAGAGCTGGATGCGGTGCTCCATGCAGCGCAGGAAGCGGTACGCCTCGTCGAGGCGGGCGGCGTCCTCGCGGCCCACGTAGCCTCCGGCGGCCAGGGCCTGGAGGGCGTCCAGGGTGGTGCCGCTGCGCAGGGCGGGGTCGGTGCGGCCGTGGACCAACTGGAGGAGCTGGACGGCGAATTCGACGTCGCGGAGGCCGCCGGGGCCCAGTTTGAGTTCTCTTTCGATCTCGGACGCAGGGATGTTCTCCACGACCCTGCGGCGCATTTTCTGGACGTCCGGTACGAAGTTCTCGCGTTCCGCCGCCGTCCAGACCATGGGTTCCAGTGCGTCGACGTACGCCTGGCCCAGGTCCGCGTCGCCGGCCACCGGGCGGGCCTTGAGCAGGGCTTGGAACTCCCAGGTCTTCGCCCAGCGCTGGTAGTAGGCGAGGTGGGAGGAGAGGGTACGGACGAGGGGGCCGTTGCGGCCCTCGGGGCGGAGGTTGGCGTCCACCGGCCAGATGGAGCCCTCGACGGTCGTCTCCGAGCAGATCCGCATCAGGTGTGAGGCGAGGCGGGTGGCGGAGGTGAGTGCCTTGGCCTCGGTGATGGTGCCGGTCGCCTCCGCCACGAAGATCACGTCCACGTCGGAGACGTAGTTCAGTTCGTGGCCGCCGCACTTGCCCATCGCGATCACCGCGAGGCGGCAGGCGGCGGCGTCCTCGGGGGCGTGCGCCTGCGCTATGGCCAGGGCCGTGCGGAGGGTGGCGGTGGCGAGGTCCGCCAGTTCGGCGGCTGTCTCGGCGACGTCGGTCGTGCCGCAGACGTCCCTGGCGGCGATGGAGAGGAGGCAGCGGCGGTAGGCCACCCGCAGGGACACGGGGTCGGTGGCGCCGGCCAGGCCGCGCTCGAACTCCATGAGGCCCGGGTGCAGGTCCTGCGGCTCGTACATGACCAGGGCCTGCCAGTCCGCCGGGTGGCGGGCCAGGTGGTCGGTGAGGGCGGCGGAGGCGCCGAGGACACCCAGGAGCCGGTCACGCAGGGGTTTGGCCGCGATGAGGGTGTCCAGCAGTTCGCGGTGGGCGGTGGGGCCGTCCTGGGCCTCCAGGAGGCGGACGAGGCCGTGCAGGGCCAGGTCGGGGTCGGCGGTGGCGCCGAGGGCTTCCAGGAGGACCGGGTCGTCACGGACGGGGGCGAGTTCCGGGCCGTCCAGGAGGCGCTCAGCGGCGGAGGGGTCGGTGAAGCCGTGTCGGAGCAGACGGGTGAAGGTGCTGCTTCTGCGGCCCGGCGTCATCTCCGTGGCCTCCCCTCGGGTGTGGTCGTCCTGGCCAGAGCCTATCCGGCAGGGGGACGGGGGCTGGGGCTCCGGGGCCGGGCGCGGGTGCGTCGTGGCTTGTGACGCGCCTGCGGTGGGTGAGGGGCGGTGCCGCGGCTGGAGGCCGCCGACGGCAGCAGTTCATCCGCTCTTCACCAATTCGGTTGGGTGCCGTGAGGCGAGGGAATATTGGCGTGTGCATGCTCTGTCCGCACCGCCAGCCCCGTCCCCTACCCGGAGGTTGATGTGTCCGGCAGTTCCGTGTACCGCCGTGCCCGTACCGTCGTGGCGTCCTCAACGGCCCTCGCCGCGGCCGCGATCGGGCTGTGGACCGGGATCGGAGAAGGGTCCGCGCACGCCGCGGGCGCCGTGCCGACTCCGGATCACGTGGTCGTCGTGGTCTTCGAGAACCACGCGTACAGCCAGGTCATCGGCTCCTCCAACGCCCCGTACATCAACTCGCTGAAGTCGGGAGGTGCCAACCTGACGCAGTCGTACGCCGAGACCCACCCGAGCCAGCCGAACTACTACGCGATGTTCTCCGGCGACACCCAGGGCATCACGGACGACAGTTGTGTCACGCCCGGTTTCTCCTCGGCGCCCAACCTGGCGTCCGAGGTGACCGACGCCGGCCGCACCTGGGCCAGCTACAACGAGGACCTGCCCGGTCAGGGCGACACCTCGTGCAGCAGCGGCGACTACGCCCAGAAGCACAACCCGTGGTTCGGGTTCAGCAACGTGCCGACGTCGAGCGCCATGACGTTCGACCAGTTCCCGACGGACTACTCGACGCTGCCCCAGATGTCGTACGTGGTCCCCAACCTGTGCAGCGACATGCACGACTGCTCGGTGTCCACCGGTGACACCTGGCTGAAGAACAACCTGGGCGGCTATGCGAGTTGGGCCAAGACCCACAACAGCCTGCTCGTCGTCACCTTCGACGAGGACAACCGGCTGAGCGGGAACCGGATCCCGACCGTGCTGTACGGGCAGCCGGTCACTGCCGGGTCGTCCAGCTCGACCACGTACAACCACTACGACCTGCTGCGCACCCTGGAGGACACGCAGGGTCTGACCACGCACGCGGGCAACGCGGCCTCCGCGCAGGACATCACCGGTATCTGGGCGTCCTGACGTGTACGTAGCGGACAGCCGCGCGGGCACGCCGGCGTCCGCGGACGGTGCCGTCCGGCCAGTGGCCGGGCGGCGCCGTGCCGCGATCGCCCCGACCGTGTTCGCGCTCGGAACGGTCAGTCTGGTGACGGACGTGTCGAGCGAGATGGTCACCGCCGTGCTGCCGTTGTACCTGGTCACCGGGCTCGGCCTGTCGCCGTTGGGGTTCGGTCTGCTCGACGGGGTCTACAACGGGTTCTCGGCCCTTGTCCGGCTCGTGGGCGGGCATCTCGCCGATCGGGGCGGTGGGCGGCACAAGTGGGTCGCCGGGTTCGGGTACGGCATCTCCGCCGTGTGCAAGCCGTTGCTGCTGGTCGCTCATTCGCTGACTCCGATCGGGCTGGTTCTTGCCGCCGACCGTACGGGGAAAGGGCTGCGGACCGCTCCGCGCGATGCCCTCATCTCGTTGTCGAGTACGGCCGAGTCCCGGGGGCGTGCCTTCGGGGTGCACCGGGCCATGGACACGGCCGGGGCGCTGCTCGGGCCGCTGGTCGCCTTTCTGATCCTGCGGGCGACGGTCGACGGGTACGACGCCGTGTTCACCGTCAGCTTCTGTGTCGCGGTGGCCGGTGTCCTCGTGCTGGTGCTCTTCGTGCCGGGCGGGCGGGGTGGTGCGGTCGCGGTCGAGCGGCCCACCCTGCGGGGTGCGGTGGGCCTGTTGCGGCGGCGGGGGCTGCGGCGGATCGCCGTGTGCGCGCTGTTGCTGGGGCTTGCCACGGTGAGTGACTCGTTCGTCTATCTGCTGCTTCAGCGTCGGCTGGGTGTGCCGGACCGGTGGTTCGCCTTGCTGCCGCTCGGTACGGCCGCCTCGTTCCTGCTGCTCGCGGTGCCGCTCGGGCGGCTCGCGGACCGGGTGGGCCGGTGGGCCGTGTTCGTGGCCGGGCACGGTGCCCTGCTCGTCGCGTACACGCTGCTGCTCACGGCGTGGCGCGGATCCGCTCTGCCGTACGTCGTCCTGACCCTGCACGGCGCCTTCTACGCGGCCACCGACGGGGTGCTGATGGCGGCGGCCTCGGACGGGGTGCCGGAGGCGCTGCGCTCGTCCGGGCTGGCCCTCGTGCAGACCGGCCAGGCGCTCGCCCGGTTCGCCTGCTCACTGCTGTTCGGCGCGGCCTGGACGGTGTGGGGCGACCGGGCGGCGCTGGCGGGGGCGGCCGTGGCACTGGCCGCGTGTGCCCTGTTCTCCCTCACCCTGCGCCCGAAGGCGGCGGTGCCCGCATGACCGTACGCAACCGCATCCTGATCCTGGTCTCGGCCGTCGCCGTGCTGGCGGCGGTCGGGGTCGCGGCTGTGCTGCATGCCTCGGCCCGGGCCGACCGGCGCAACCACACCCAGGCGGGCGGTCCGCGGGTCACGCCGGGCCCGGTGACGCTGACGGGGCAGGGGTCGATGGTCTTCCGGAACATGGCGTGGGGGCCGCATCGGGACGAGGTCGTCAGCGTTCCGGCCGGCGATCCGTCGGGGCCGCGTACCGCCTCCGGCGTCAAGTGCCTGCGGTTCTACGCCGCTTCGGGGACGGGTGTGTGTCTGCAAGCGGTGCACGGGCCGGTTTCGGACACGTATCGGGCGCTGATTCTGGATGACCGGTTGCGGACCGTGCACAAGTACGACGTGCCGGGCATCCCCTCCCGCGCCCGGGTCTCCCCCACCGGGCACTTCGCCGCCTGGACGGCGTTCGTGGGCGGTGACAGCTACGCCGGTACGAACTTCTCGACGCGCGCGGCGATCGTGGACACCCGCAGTGGTGAGCTGATCCCGACGCTGGAGGACTTCAAGATCGTCAAGGACGGGCATCCGTACCGGGCTGCGGACACCAACTTCTGGGGCGTGACGTTCGCCCGCGACGACCGCACCTTCTACGCGACGCTCGCCACCCAGGGCAGCACCTATCTGGTGCGGGGCGATCTGCGGGCCCGTACCGTCACGACCCTGCACGCCGACGTCGAGTGTCCCTCGCTCTCGCCCGACGGCACGCGGATCGCCTACAAGAAGCGGGTCAAGGGCCTGCCGAAGGACGCCCCTTGGCATCTGTACGTCCTCGACCTGCGCACCCTGCGGGAGACCCCGCTGGCCGAGCGGAGGAGCGTGGACGACCAGGCGGTGTGGCGGGACGCGCGTACGGTCGTGTACGCGCTGCCGGGGAACTACGGCGCCGATCTGTACCAGGTTCCGGCCGATGGGTCGGGGGCTCCTCGGCGGATCAGTACGGCCGCCGTGTCACCGGCGTACATCGGATAGCCACACCGGTCCCGGCCGCGTGACCTGCTCCGATCCGAAGTCGTTGACCAGGCTATGAAGAAGATCACCGCTCTCGCCGCGCTCACCGCTGCCGGTCTCGGGCTCGCCGCTCCGGCCCACGCCCACGACGGCGACCACGGCCGCATCAACATCGCCGGCCGGACCCTGTCCGGCAACAAGATCTGCCAGCAGGCCCTCGGGCTGGTTCCCTTCGTCGTGCCGGGGACCAGCCAGCCGGTGTACGACGCCTGCAACAACCGCGACCACGACGGTCGTGTACAGCCCCAGCCCCAGCCCCAGCGTGGTCACGTACAGCAGTTCCAGGAGACCAACTCCGAAGCCGACGCGGGGTGACGGCCCACCGGGCCGAGGAAGGGCCGGTCTGAGGAAGGGCCGGTCTGAGGAAGGGCCGGTCTGAGGAAGGCGGGATTCCGTCCGTGCGGTGAGCTGCGGTGCCGGGACAATGGGACGCCATCCGCATCTCCGGAGCCGCACAGGACGGGCGGGCGGTGCTTCACTCGACCAGGAGAAGCCGTGCCGAACACTGCCGGGGACGAGACAGGGTCGTCGAGCCGCTCCCCCGTCCCGACCGCCGGACTCCTGGTCGCCCTGCTGGTGTACGTGGAGATCAGCAGCGGTGTCGTCCAGGGCTCCATCTCGCCGATGCTGCCCGTGCTGGGCGAGCGGCTCGGAGTCGATCCGGCCGGTCTGAACTGGGTGAACATCTGCCAGCTGCTGTCCTCGGCGGTATGCGTCCCGGCGCTGGCGCGACTCGGTGACATGTACGGACACCGGCGGCTGCTGTGGGTGACCCTGGTCTGCGTCGCCGTCGGCACCGTGCTGGTCGCCCTCGCCCCCGACTACCCCGTCCTGCTGGCCGGCCGGGCCCTCGAAGGGCTGCTGGCGGTGTGGCTGCCGCTGGAGTTCGCCATCGTCCGGGACCGGCTGCCCCGCGAGCGCGTCGCCGCCGCGATCGCCAGGCTCACCGGAGGACTGACCCTCGGTGTCTCCCTGGGCACGCTCCTCGCCGGGCTGGTGGCCCGGATCAACCCGGATCCGCGGATCGTCCTGGCGGTGCCGGCCGTGCTCACCCTGGTCTGTCTGCCGGTCGTGGGGTTCCTGGTGCCCGAATCCGTCAACCGCGCTCGGGAGCACGCGGACGTCCGGGGCGCGGTGCTGCTCACCCTCGGTCTCGGCGCACTGCTCGTCGGGCTCTCCCAGGGCGGGCGGCTGGGGTGGACGTCCCCGGCGTTCGCCGCGCTGATGACGGGGGCGGTCGTACTTCTCGGGCTGTGGGCGGTGGCGGAACTGCGGTGCGCACGGCCGATGGTGGATCTGCGGTTCACCGTGCGCCGGGACGTGCTCCCGCTCTACGCGGCGGCGGTCACGGTCGGCGCGGCTCTGTTCGGCACCCAGTCCGCGCTCGCCACGTTCACCGCCGCCGACCCGCACCTCGGATACGGCTTCGGGTACGCCACTCTCGGCGTGGCGCTGGTGACGCTGCCGGTGGGTGTCTCCCAGTTCGCCGGGGCCAACGTCTACACCTCGGCCGCCCGCCGCGCCGGCGGGCCCCGCGCGATCGCCGCGGGCTTCGGTCTCGCCGCCGTCGGCTATCTCCTGCTGACCTGGGCGCATGCCGAGGTGTGGGAGGTGGTGGCCGCCAACGTCGTCACGGGCGTCGGTGTCGGCGCCGTCATCGCGGGGCTGCCGGCGGTGCTCGTCCGCGCGGCGCCGAAGGACGACACCGGTATCGCCGGCGGGATCTACCAGGTCTCCCGCAACATCGGCGGCAGCATCGCCGGTGCCGTCTTCGCCGCGGTGCTCGCGGCGCGGACGACGGCGGGCGGGGCGGCTCCCTCGGAAGGGGCCTATCAGACGGTGTGGCTGATCTGCGGTGTCCTGCTGGTACTCGGCGGCGTTGTCGTCTTCCGGGTCCCGCGACCCGGCGCCGACGACACCGCTGGCGCCGTGGCCCGGGCCGAGGCCTGAGGCCGCAGGGTCGGCCCTGCTGGACGCCGCGACCGCGCCGGCGTGGACGGCCACCGAACTCGCCGCCGACGACGAGCAGGGGGCGCGCGTCTTGCACGCCCACAACGAACGGACGACGGCGACCGCCGCCCAGCCGGCCCCCGGGAAGGACCGGAACGACCGGTAGCGGGAGCGATCAGCCGGCGGAGGGCCGGCCGTCAGGCGCGGCAGCGCAGCATCTCCAGCCGGGGTTGGCGAAGGCGGCGAGCCGGTTCGCCTGCGTCTCCGGCAGGCCGCCGATCAGCACGGACGGCCGGATTCGCCGAGCCGGGAGCACGACCGGCCCGTTGTCCACGGGCCGGTCCGGTCCTCCTCACGGACCGAGCAGCTCCCGCCCCGCCTACAGCACCGGCAGGTTCTTCCGCAGCTCGAACGCCGTGACCTCCGAGCGGTACTCGTGCCACTCCGCCTGCTTGTTGCGCAGGAAGAAGTCGAAGACGTGCTCGCCGAGGGTCTCGGCGACCAGGTCGCTGCGTTCCATCAGGGCGAGGGCCTCGCCGAGGTTCTGCGGGAGGGGTTCGATGCCCATCGCGCGGCGCTCGGCGTCGGAGAGGGCCCAGACGTCGTCCTCGGCGCCCGGCGGGAGCTCGTAGCCCTCCTCGATGCCCTTCAGGCCGGCGGCCAGCAGGAGGGCGTAGGCCAGGTACGGGTTGGCTCCGGAGTCGATGGAGCGGACCTCGACGCGCGCGGAGCCGGTCTTGCCGGGCTTGTACATCGGGACGCGGACCAGGGCGCTGCGGTTGTTGTGGCCCCAGCAGATGTACGACGGGGCCTCGCCGCCGGCGCCCGCGGTGCGCTCGGAGCCGCCCCAGATGCGCTTGTAGGAGTTCACCCACTGGTTGGTGACCGCCGAGATCTCCGCCGCGTGCTTGAGCAGGCCCGCGATGAAGGAGCGGCCGACCTTGGAGAGCTGGTATTCCGCGCCCGACTCGTAGAACGCGTTGCGGTCGCCCTCGAAGAGGGAGAGGTGGGTGTGCATGCCGCTGCCGGGGTGCTCCGAGAAGGGCTTCGGCATGAAGGTCGCCTGGACGCCCTGCTCCAGCGCGACCTGCTTCATGACCAGGCGGAACGTCATGATGTTGTCGGCCGTCGACAGCGCGTCGGCGTAGCGGAGGTCGATCTCCTGCTGGCCCGGGGCGCCCTCGTGGTGGGAGAACTCCACCGAGATGCCCATCGACTCCAGCATGGTGATCGCCTGGCGGCGGAAGTCCATGCCGACGTTGGTGGGCGTGTGGTCGAAGTAGCCCGAGTTGTCGGCCGGGGTGGGACGGGAGCCGTCCAGCGGGCGGTCCTTCAGCAGGAAGAACTCGATCTCGGGGTGGGTGTAGAAGGTGAAGCCCAGGTCGGAGGTGCGGGCCAGGGCACGCTTCAGGACGTAGCGCGGGTCCGCGAAGGACGGGGAGCCGTCCGGCATGAGGATGTCGCAGAACATCCGGGCCGTGCCCGGGGTCTCCGCGCGCCACGGCAGGACCTGGAAGGTGGAGGGGTCCGGCTTGGCGATCATGTCGGACTCGTACACCCGGGCGAAGCCCTCGATGGCGGAGCCGTCGAAGCCGATGCCCTCGTCGAAGGCCTGCTCCAGTTCGGCGGGGGCCACGGCGACGGACTTGAGGAAGCCCAGCACGTCCGTGAACCACAGGCGTACGAACCGGATGTCGCGCTCCTCCAAGGTCCGGAGCACGAACTCCTGCTGCTTGTCCATCTTCCGCTTCCCCATCCTTGCTGGTCAGGCCGCCTTTCCCGGGTACCACCGGACGGCGGTCGGGCACCTGAGCATCACACCACAACACCATTTCGTGCGCGTTGCGGACCTTGATCGCCCGAGCGTCCTCGGCCTGAACGCCTCTCATACGGCAGGTGTACTGCTCTGTCGCCCATCTTGCCTGCTCGGACTGACATCCGTAATGGCCGAACCCATGCGACGAGTGAGCGAAACCACGTTCCTTTAATTTGCATCTCAGATGCAAGTTTTCATAGCGTGCCGCTCAGTCGAGTCGTGAGGAGTCCCGATGCTGTCCGAGCCGTCCGCAGCCACCGTCCGCGCCACCCTTCCCGCCGTCGGCGCGGCCATCGGCGAGATCACCGAGCGCTTCTACGCGCGTCTCTTCGCCGCCCACCCCGAACTGCTGCGGGACCTGTTCAACCGCGGCAACCAGGCCTCCGGCGCCCAGAAGCAGGCCCTCGCGGGCTCCATCGCCGCCTTCGCCACGCATCTGCTGGACCACCCGGACACCCGGCCCGACGCCCTCCTCGGCCGTATCGCCCACAAGCACGCCTCGCTCGGCGTCGCGCCCGGGCAGTACGCCGTCGTCCACGAGCACCTCTTCGCCGCCATCGCCGAGGTTCTCGGCGACGCCGTCACGCCCGAGGTCGCCGCCGCCTGGGACGAGGTCTACTGGCTGATGGCGAACGCGCTCATCGCCATCGAGAAGCGGCTCCACGAGGAGAGCGGCGGCCGGGGCCTGCGGGAGTGGGAGGTCGTCGAACGGGTCACGGAGACCGCGGACGTCGTCTCCCTCCGGCTGCGCCCGGCCGACGGCGGGGCGGTGCGGGACTTCCGGGCCGGCCAGTACGTCTCCGTGCGCGTGCCCCTGCCCGACGGAGCCCGGCAGATACGCCAGTACAGCCTGTCCGGGGCGCCGGGCGAGGCGGTACGGCAGTTCAGCGTCAAGCGGGTGCGGGGCGACGCCGTGACGCCCGACGGCGAGGTCTCGAACCACCTCCACGCGCGCGTGCGCGTCGGCGACCGCCTCGAACTGTCCGAACCGTACGGCGACCTGGTCCTGGACTCCGCCGGCCCGGACACGCCCCTGCTGCTCGCCTCCGCGGGCATCGGCGTGACCCCGGTGATCGCGATGTTGGCCGACCTCGCGGCGACCGGCCACCGCGGCCCGGTCACCGTCCTCCACGGCGACCGCTCCCCCGCCGACCACGCCCTGCGCACCGACCACGAGACGTACGCCGAAAAGCTCCCGGACACATCCGTCCACTTCTTCTACGAGCGAGACGCCGCCCCGGGCACCCACACCGGCCTGGTCGATCTCTCCGACGTCCCGGTACGCCCCGGCACGCACGCGTACCTGTGCGGCCCGCTCCCCTTCATGCGCGCCCTGCGCACCCGGCTGATCGAGAAGGGCACGCTCCCGGCCGACATCCACTACGAGGTCTTCGGCCCCGACCTCTGGCTGGCACAAGGCTGAGCGCCGGCACCCTGAGGGGCGAGAACCCGGGGAAACGACCAGCCCCGACGGCGCGGCAGCCGCAGGACGACAGGTCCCGGCACCCCTGGGCGCCTATACCGCCCCCGGCCCCCGAGAGATACCCAAGAGCAAAGGCCCCGTGGGCTCGGCCACGATCTCCGCGACCGTGACCGGATCCAGCGAAGCGAAGAACGCCTCCTGAGCCCGCCGCAGGGCGCCCCGCAGGCGACAGCCGGAGTTCAGGGGGCACGGGGTCGCCCCCTCGCACTCGACCACGTCACCGTCGCCCTCGAAAACCCGCACCAGCGCGCCCACCGACGCCGTACGGCCCTTCTCGGTCAGGGTGAGGCCGCCGCCGCGGCCGCGCCGGGCGTCGACGAGCCCGAGGTGCTGGAGTTCGGCGACGACCTTCGCGGCATGGGTGTAGGGCACGTCCATGTCCACCGCGACCTGGCGGGTCGTGGGCGTGGCGTCGGTGGCCACGGCCAGTCGCATCAGGACGCGCAGGGCCAGGTCGGTGGAGCGCAGGAGCCGCATACCGCGAGCGTAGGTAATACGCATCCCGGGTTCAAATTATCCCGCCGCCGTACGCCGTCACCCGCCTTCACCCTTTTTGCGCACCACCCCGGTCGTTCCTTTGCGGTGCCCTCCCTACGGAAGGCGGCCCCTCCCCTACTACGATCAGCGGGCCCCACTTCCTGTTGCCGTCTCTTTCACCCAGAAGGACACCTCATGGGTTCCGCCAAGAACAGCAGCGCGGCGCGCAAGGCGCGCATAGAGGAGATGCGCCGCGCCGAGCGGGCGCGCGAGCGCCGCAACCGCATACTCACGATCGCCGCGAGCGTGGTGGTCGTCGCCGGCCTCGTCGTCGGCGGTGTGGTCCTCGTGAACTCCCGGTCCGACGCCAAGAAGGACACCGCGAGCGACACCAAGGGCGGCTCCTCCGGTGACTCCGGGCACTGGGTCGCCGGCAAGGACGGCGTGCAGACCTGGTCCGGCAAGCTGGCGCGGACGCATGTGACGGCCAAGGTGTCGTACCCGATGCACCCGCCGGTCGGCGGCAACCACAACCCGGTCTGGGCGACCTGCAACGGCACCGTCTACACCAAGCCCCTGCAGGACGAGAACGCGGTGCACTCGCTGGAGCACGGCGCGGTCTGGGTGACGTACTCCGACAAGGCGAACAAGGCCGACATCGACGCGCTCGCGGCGAAGGTGAAGAAGACGCCGTACTCGCTGATGAGCCCGTACGCGAACCAGACGGCGCCGCTGATCCTGTCGGCGTGGGGCCACCAGGTGACGGTGAAGAGCGCGAGCGATCCGGAAGTGGACAAGTTCTTCGCGGCCTATGTGCAGGGGCAGCAGACACCCGAGCCGGGCGCCGCCTGCACCAACGGGGCGATGTAGTGAGGCGGCGGCACATCGGCTGGATCGCGGGGGCCGCGGCGGCGGTACTCGTCGCGGCCGGCGCGGTCACCTATGCGGTCGCCGAGGACTCCGGGGACGCGGGCCCGAGGACGCCGGGCGCGGAGTCGGCGGACGCCGGATTCGCGCGGGACATGGCCGTGCACCACCAGCAGGCCGTCGAGATGTCGTACATCGTGCGGGACCACACGAAGAACGAGGAAGTGCGGCGCCTCGCCTACGACATCGCGCAGACGCAGGCCAACCAGCGCGGCATGCTGCTGGGCTGGCTGGATCTGTGGGGGCTGCCGAAGGTGTCGGCGAAGCCGCCGATGGCCTGGATGGGCATGGGCGACATGCCCGAGCGCGGGGACGGCTCGCTGATGCCGGGTATGGCGACGAACACCGAGCTGAACAAGCTCCGGTCGCTGGACGGCAAGCAGGCCGAGGTCCTCTATCTGCAGCTGATGACGGACCATCACAAGGGCGGCATCCACATGGCCGAGGGCTGTGTGGCCAAGTGCACCGTCGATGTGGAGAAGCGGCTCGCGCAGGGCATGGTCGACGCGCAGCAGTCGGAGCTTCAGATGATGGCCCAGATGCTCAAGGAGCGGGGAGCGAAACCGCGTTCTTGAACAGGGGGCAACCTCATCCGTAACACAGCCGTAAGGATAAACGGCCCAAATCGCCCCAGCTGACGGTTGCTTGAGTCTCTCTTGACCTTTCCATTCCCCTGGCATGAACGGTTCATCGAAAGAGTGACCCCCATCATGTGATCCACCCGACCGGCCGAACCGCCGCGGGCCGTCGCATGGACGCATGACGTACCGACCACTACATGCATGCGAACCGCATCGCAGGGGGTTCTATGAGATCCAACCGCGCCAAACTGCGCGCCGTGAGCCTGGCAGCGACACTGCCCATGGTCGCAGGCGCGCTGGCGCTGGGCATACCCGCGGCGCACGCCGCGGACAGCCCCGCTCGTGACGCACTGAAGGGCACCAAGCCTCTCTGGGCCACGGCCAAGGCGGACAAGGGCGCGACCTCGAACAGCGCCCAGGTCAACGCCCGGGTCTACCTGGCCGGCAAGGACGCGGCCGGACTCGCCGCCTACGCCAAGGCCGTGTCCGACCCCAGCTCGCCGCTGTACGGCAAGTACCTGAGCGCCAAGAAGGCGCAGGCCCGCTTCGGGGCCACCAAGGCCCAGGTGACCGCCGTCAAGTCCTGGCTGACGTCGGCCGGTCTGAAGGTCACCGAGGTCACCCAGCACTACGTCGCCGTCTCCGGTGACGTGGCCGCCGCCGAGAAGGCGTTCGGCACCCAGCTGCACAACTACGCCAAGGGATCGGCCACTTACCGCGCCCCCGCGCAGACGGCCTCCGTGCCGGCCGGCCTGAAGGACGCCGTCCTGACCGTCACCGGCCTGGACAACGCCCCGCACATGGCGAACCACGACGACACGCTGCCGCCGCCGGACGCCGTGTTCAAGAACGCCGGGCCGTTCTCCTCGTACTACGGTTCGAAGATCGCGAGCACGCTGCCGGACGCGTACGGCCAGAAGGTCCCGTACGCGATCAAGGGCTACACCGGCAAGCAGCTGCGCGCCGCCTACGGCGCCGGCAAGTACACCGGCAAGGGCGTCCGCATCGCCATCACCGACGCCTACGCCTCGCCGACCCTCGCCTTCGACGCCGGCACGTACGCGGTGAAGAACGGCGACCAGGCCTGGAGGACCAGCCAGCTGCACCAGTCGCTGCCGGCCGCCTACACCAGGATCAGCGAGTGCAAGGCGGCCGGCTGGTACGGCGAGGAGACCCTGGACGTCGAGGCCGTGCACGCCGTCGCGCCCAACGCCGACGTCACCTACGTCGGCGCGGCCTCCTGCTACGACGACGACCTGCTGGCCTCCCTCAGCAAGGTCGTCGACAACCACCTGGCCGACATCGTCTCCAACTCCTGGGGCGACGTCGAGGCCAGCCAGACCCCGGACCTCGCGGCCGCCTACGACCAGGTCTTCCAGCTGGGCGCGGTGCAGGGCATCGGCTTCTACTTCTCCTCCGGTGACAACGGCGACGAGGTCGCCCACACCAAGACCAAGCAGGTCGACACCCCGGCCAACTCGGCATGGGTGACCGCGGTCGGCGGTACGTCGCTGGCGGTCGGCAAGGGCGACACGTACCAGTGGGAGACCGGCTGGGGCACCGAGAAGGCGACCCTGTCGGCCGACGGCAAGAGCTGGACGAACTTCCCCGGCGCCTTCACCTCGGGCGCGGGCGGCGGCACCAGCAAGACGGTCGCCGAGCCGTACTACCAGAAGGGCGTGGTCCCGGACGCGCTGGCGCAGGCCAACAGCGCCTCCGGCAACCGCGTCGTCCCGGACATCGCGGCCATCGCCGACCCGAACACCGGCTTCCTGGTCGGCCAGACCCAGACCTTCCCGGACGGATCGCAGCAGTACAGCGAGTACCGCATCGGCGGCACCTCGCTCGCCGCTCCGGTGATCGCGGCGGTCCAGGCGCTGGCCCAGGAGGCGGGCGGCGGAAACGCGATCGGCTTCGCCAACCCGACGATCTACGCCAAGTACGGCAAGAAGGGCGTCTTCCACGACGTCACGGACAACCCGACGGGCTCCGGCCTGGCGGTCGCCCGCGTGGACTTCGCCAACGGCCTGGACGCCAAGGGCGGCCTGCTGTACTCGGTCCGCAGCCTCGGCAAGGACAGCTCGCTGTCCGCGACGAAGGGCTACGACGACGTGACGGGCGTGGGCTCGCCCGCGGACGGTTACGTCCAGTCGTACGCGGCGAAGAAGCACTGAGCCGCTGACACAACTGACGCGCTGACGCGCTGAGCGGAGGGGCGTGGGGTCTTGCCGACCTCACGCCCCTTTCGCGTTCTGCGGCTTCGAAGTCCGGCCCCGCACAACGGAGTTACCGGCGGACGTCATCGACCACGTCGGCGGCTCACGGCCGCACCTGCATCGAGGTGACCGACCCCGGTCCGCGCGCCATTTAGCACGCCTCACCTCGCCACGCGTGCACCGACACGCCAGCACGAGTGGGTGAGCGGGAGTCAGGAGATCACCCTAAAGGCCTAATAGTATGTCAATCCCACATTTTCTATGGTGACTTGACCTTCTGTCGACGCGCCGATCCGGGCCAGAGATACCCCAAACGGCACCATGTCAGCAATCTTCCGATATTGCCGATATGACATCTCTAAGTACTTTTGATCTCGAGCCGGCTGACGAGCTGGCATCTGAGACACAAGACAGGAGAAAGACATGAATCTCGCCCGTACGAACATGGTGGCGGCTGCCGTAGGCGCAGCCGCAGCTCTTGTCGCGACAGGCATCACCTACGCTTCTGCCGCCTCCGACCCGGCGCCTGCCGCAGCTCCGATGGCTGCCGCCAGCGCGCCCCGGGACGGCGGCACGCAGAGCAAGGGCAACGAGGGTGGCCGCGAGGAGGAAGGCCGGGGCGGCCGGGAAGGCCGGGAAGGCCGCATCCAGATCAACGAGCGCTCCTACTCCTCCCACCCTGGCGACTGCATCACCGTCGTCAGCGGCCTGGGCGCCAAGACCCTCAACATCCGCAACGACAGCCACAAGACCGTCGAGGTGTTCCGCGGCGCGGTCTGCGACAACGGCGGTCCCATCGCCACCGTCGGACCCCACAGCGACAGCTTCGGCGTGCGCGCCTGCCCGCCCGAGGGCATCGAGGTCGAAAACGGAGTGATCGCCAGCTTCCGCGTGGTTCGCCACCACGAGGACTGATCCTGAGTCGGCTGCACGATGTGGAGCCCCGGCCCGCCGGAATCGGGCCGGGGCTCCGGTCCCGACCATTGTCCGACACCCTCGCGCCGTGCACACCCTGCCCGACCCGGACGCCAGGCACCGCAGCCCGGTGTCCCGGCAGCCGTCCTTGCCTTCACCGGCCGATCCGCCCGGTGATGTCCGCCCGAACACCTCCCGTTGGCGTATGCCCCCCGTGGCATGGCCGCCGGCCTTCTGCCGGCGTTTCCCCACGCCCGAGCGGGTGACGAAGGGCGCGAGCGGCAGTCCGGCGGCGTGCATGGCGTGATGGTCGCCGCCGGGCCGTGCACGTGCCCCGGTGGCAACATCCGTATCCGCGACACCGCGGGGTGAGCGAGGTGAGTATGCGCCTGGTGGAGGACGCGAGCGACGACACCTATGTCCTGGACATCTTCGACATCACATTGACTCCCGCATTGCCGTGGCTCGGGCACCAGGTCCGCTGGGAGATGGGCGGCCTCCTCAAGGAAGCCGTCGATCTGACCCGGGTCACCTGCAATGTGATCATGAAGTTCGGTCCGGTGAAGATGCTGGACAGGAGCTACCGGCTGCCCGATCTGCTGGCGCGCATGGGCGCGAGACTGCAGGGTGACCCGAGGCTGCCCGCCGGGCCGTGGAAGCAGGTGTGGCACCTCCGGCTTCCCGAGACGGTGCCCGTGGCCCAGCACCGGATCCGGCTGCGCGCACGGACAGGGAACGGAAAGAACTTCCTGGCCCTGGACATCCCCCTGGACTTCAGCCGCAGATTCCGCCCAACACCCGGCGGCAACGGCTCACGCGTGCTACCCGCAGGCTGGGCCCACAGCAGCTGACATCAGTGGCGCAGCGCCGCCGGCTCCTCGGGCAGGTGGGAGGCGACCAACCTCTCCCGCCCCACCGACGGGGTCCGACGCCGGTCGACGGCGTACGCCACCGCCGCCACACCAAGCCCCAGCACGGCGAGCATCGCACCCGCCAGCGCGGGCGAGGTCGTACCGAAGTGCGCCGCGAGGGCCAGTCCGCCGATCCAGGCGCCGCCGGCATTCGCCAGATTGAAGGCGGCCTGGTTGGCGGAGGAGGCCAGGGAGGGGGCTCCGGCTGCCTTCTCCATCACCATCAACTGGAGCGGCGTACCCGTGACGAACGCAGCCATACCCAGCAGGGTCACGCCCACCGCCGCACTCCACTCCGCCCGCATCAGCAGCGGGAACAGCAGCAGCACCGTACCGAGGGAGGCCAGCCCGCCGAACAGCGTCCCCCGCAGTGAGTGGTCCGCCAGGCGGCCGCCCAGCAGGTTGCCCGCCGTCGCACCGACGCCGAAGAGCGCCAGCAGCAGAGTGACGCTGCCCTCGGCGTACCCGGCGGTGCCCGTCAGCATCGGGGTCACATAGCTGTACGCCGCGAACAGCGCCCCGAAGCCCGCCACCGTCGTACCGAGGGCCAGCCACACCGGCAGGGACTTCAGCGCGGCCAGTTCGTCGCGCAGCCCTGCCGGCGCGGCGGCATGCCCCCTGTCCTGCGGGATCAGCAGGGCCAGCGAGGCGATCGCGGCCAGGCCGATCGCGCTCACGGCCAGGAACGTCGACCGCCAGCCCAGGTGCTGGCCCATCAGCGTCGCCACCGGCACGCCCGCGATGTTGGCGACGGTCAGGCCGAGGAACATCAGCGACACCGAGCGGGCCTTGCGCTCCGGCGGGACCAGCGACGTCGCCACGACCGCGCCCACGCCGAAGAAGGCGCCGTGCGGCAGGCCGCTGAGGAAGCGGGCGGCGAGCAGGGAGCCATTGCCGGGGGCGAACGCCGACAGGGCGTTGCCCGCGACGAACAGTGCCATCAGGGCGATCAGGACCGTGCGGCGGGACATACGGGCCGTGAGCGCGGCGAGCAGCGGGGCGCCGATGACGACGCCCAGCGCGTACGCCGAGACCAGGTGTCCTGCGGTGGGGATCGAGATGCGCAGGTCGTCCGCGACGTCGGGCAGCAGGCCCATCATCACGAACTCGGTCGTACCTATTCCGAAAGCGCCGACGGCCAGAGCGAGCAGGGCCAGGGGCATGAAGGGCCTGTGCCTTTCGAAGTCAGGGAGCGGAGTTCCGTGCGTTTTAAGTTCAGCAGCGGAACAAAGTCTCTCAGGCCCAGTATTCCCACCGGTTACGAGGACGTGTCCAGCTTCACACGGGCGGCCACCGGAAGGTGATCGCTGCCGGTGCGCGGCAGCGTCCAGGAGCTCTCCGGCTCCACTCCCCTGACCATGATCTGGTCGATCCGCGCCATCGGGAACGACGCCGGCCAGCTGAACCCGAAGCCACTGCCCGCCGCACCCTGCGTGGAGCGCATCTGCGAGGTGACCCCGTTGAGCGAGCGGTCGTTCATCGTGCCGTTCAGATCGCCGAGCAGGACCACCCGCTTCAGCGGCTCCTCGGCGATGGCCTCGCCGAGCGCGTCGGCGCTGGTGTCGCGCTGCCGGGCGGTGAAGCCGGCCTCCACCTTCACCCGGACCGAGGGCATGTGGGCGACGTACACCGCGACCTGCCCCTTGGGCGTCGACACGGTGGCACGCATCGCACGCTCCCAGCCCAGCTTGATGTCGACGGCCTGCACGTCGGTCATCGGGTACTTGCTCCACAGGCCGACCGTGCCGACGACCGCGTGGTGCTGGTACGTCGGCGCGAGCGCCTTCTCGTACACGGGCACCTCGCTGCCGGGGACCTCCTCCAGGGCCAGGATCTCGGCACCGGAGGAGGCCACGGAGCGGGCGGTCGCCGGGGGGTCGGGGTTCTCCGCGTTGACGTTGTGCGTCGCCACCATCAGGTCGCCGCCCGAGCCCGACTTGTCGGTGAGCAGCCCGCCGAAGAGGTTCAGCCACACGATCGCCGGGAGGAGTACGGCGATCAGCGCGGTCGCCGACTTCCGGATCAGGCCGAGCAGCAGCAGCACCGGGACGGCGAGGCCCAGCCAGGGCAGAAACGTCTCCGTCAGGCTGCCGAGGTTGCCCACCTTGTTCGAGATGTGCGAGTGCAGCAGCATCACCAGGGCGAGGAGCAGGGCCAGCACCGCGAGGACGATGCCGCGGCGCCAGATGCGTGGATCGCCACGCCATCCTGAGAAGAGCCGACGCATCAGGCGCCGAAGCCGGGATCCCGGTCGCTCGGGCCCCGAGCCGCCGTCCGCCGTCTCCGTCATGTACGCCTGCTGCGCCATACCGTCTGCCTCACTGCCTGCCGTGCACACCGTCGTTCCCCCGTGTGTTCTTCCGACCCTAGGGGATGATCGGCTCCGGACCCGCCGTCCCATGACGGCCGTACGGAAGACGAGGACGAACGGGGCGAGGCGGCGAGTTCCAGCTGCCCCAGAAACGCGGGGGGCTGTGACAAAACGCGCACATGAGTGCTACGAGGCTGTCGAGCTGACAGGCCGTAGGCCGTCCAGGACCCGGTCGACGATCTCCTCCGCCAGCCCCTCGGGCAGCTCGGCGTCGGGGCGCATGATGGCGCGCACCAGCATGGGGCCGACGAACATGTCGTTGGCCAGTTCCAGGTCGACGTCCGGCCGCAGTTCGCCGTTCTCGCGCGCCCGGCGCAGCACCTCCATGGCGAGGGCGCGACGGGGTGCGACGACGGTGGCGTGGTACTCCGACCAGATCCTGGGGCTGGACTTCATCTGCGCGTACACGTTGTGCAGGATCGCCGAGGAGCGGCTGGCGAGGCCGCGGCGGCGCAGGGACTCCAGCAGCACGACGAGGTCGTCGCGCAGACAGGTGCCGGGAAGTTCGGGGTCGGGGGGCTCCGCGGCGCGTACGACGTCGACGAACAGCTCTTCCTTGCCGCGCCAGCGGCGGTAGATGGTGGCCTTGCCGACGCCGGCCGTGCGCGCCACGCGCTCCATGGAGAGTTCGGCGAGTGGTACGCCGTCCTCCAGGAGCTTCATCACGCCTTCCAGGATGGCCCGTTCCGCGGCCTCGCTGCGGGGGCGTCCCCGCACGGGCCCGTCCGGTCGCGGCCGGCTGCCGGCAAGGCTCACGTCGATCCGTCCTCTCCCTGTGCTGCGGGCATTGTCCCGCAGCCGCCTCCTTCCCCCGTGAAAGCCCGTGCCCCGCGTCACTCCGCGGCCGAGACCAACTCCGTTTCCTGCTCGCCCTGCTGAGCGGCCGGCGCCTTGCCCGGCAGGAACAGGGCCGTCACCACGGCGCCGATCAGCGCGACGCCCACCCCGCACAGGGCGGTGACGTGCATGGCGTGCAGGAACGCGTCGTCGGCGGGGGTGACCAGGGCCTTGCCCTGCGGGCCGAGCTTGCCGGCGATGCCGAGGGTGGCCTCGATGGACTCGGCGGCCTTGTCGCGCAGGGCCGGCGGCAGCATGCCCAGCTTGCCCTCGATGCCGTTGCGGTACGAGGTGGCGAGCACCGAGCCGAGCACGGCGATGCCGAGCGCGCCGCCGACCTGGCGGAAGGTGTTGCTGAGCGCGGAGGCCGAGCCGGCCTTCTCGCGCGGCAGGGCCTGCATGATGACGACCGAGGTCGGCGTCATGATGTGCGCCATGCCGGTGCCCATCAGGAAGAAGACGACCTCAAGCAGCCAGATCGGTGTGTCGGCCTCGAAGGTGGCGAACATGGCCAGCGTCGCCGCGATCAGCACCAGGCCGGCGGTGGTGGTGGCCCGGTTGCCGAACCGGTCGACCAGCAGCCGGGCGCGCGGCGCGAAGATCAGCTGGGCGAGGGCGAGCGGCAGCATCAGCACGCCGGACTCCAGCGGCGAGTAGCCGCGCACGCTCTGGGTGTAGAAGACACCGAAGAACGTGACGCCCATCAGCGCGAAGAAGACCAGCGCGATGGCGCTCATGGCGGCCGAGAAGACCTTGTTCTTGAAGTAGGTGACGTCGAGCGACGGGTGGTCGCTGCGCCGCTCGAAGACGACGAAGCCGGTGAGGACGAGGAGACCGGCGATGATGGTCGCCAGCACCTTCGCGTCGGTGAAGTCGGCCAGCTCGCCGCCCTTGATGATGCCGTAGACCAGCAGGACGAGGCCGACGACGGACAGGACGACGCCGACGGGGTCGAGGCGGCCGGGCCTCGGGTCACGGGAGTCGGGCACCAGCACGGTCATGAGGACCAGCGCGACGATCACGATCGGCACGTTGACGAAGAAGACCGAACCCCACCAGAAGTGGTCGAGAAGGGCACCGCCGGTGATCGGCCCGATGGCGATCGCGAGGCCCACACCGCCCGCCCAGATACCGATGGCCTTCGGCTGCTCCTCGCGCTCGAAGACGTTCATCAGGACGGCGAGGGTGGCCGGCATGACAAAGGCGGCACCGAGGGCCATCAGCGCGCGGTAGGCGATCAGCTGGCCGGGCGAGCCGGACTCTGCGGCGAGGGCGGAACCGATGCCGAACACGGCGATGCCGCCGAGCAGCACCTTCTTGCGGCCGAGGCGGTCGCCGACGAGGCCGGCGGTGAACAGCAGGCCGGCGAAGACGAGGGTATAGGCGTTGATCGCCCACTCGATCTGGCCCTGGGAGGCGCCGAGGCCGGTCGGCGCGGGGCTGGAGATGGTCTTGATGGCGACGTTCAGGATCGAGTTGTCGAGCACCACGATGAGCAGGCTCAGCATCAGCACGCCGAGGATGGCCCATCGGCGCCGGTGCACCGCTTCCGGTATCCGGGAGGCAGGGGCAGGGACGGGACTTGTCATGCGTTCGAGCCTACGACCATTTCGATACGGAACGGTCTCGTATCTTACTTCTTTACCAAGGACTTACACCGCTCGCTTCCGGCCACCGCTCGCTTCCGGCCACGGACAGGGATCACAGGGGGCGCCCCTGGTCCTGACTGGCACGAGGTGCCACCATGGAACCGATCCGGGGACGCCGTCAGGGCGCCTCGAGATGACTGAAGGAGCCGTTGCCATGACGCAGCTTTCGGCTGCCCAGAACGCGCAGAGCGCGCATTCCGCATCCTCCGACGGCAGCAAGGCGCTGTACGGAGGGAAGAGCACCCGACGCATCACCGTCCGCGACATCACCCTCGCCAAGGAACGCGGCGAGAAGTGGCCCATGCTCACCGCCTACGACGCGATGACCGCGTCCGTCTTCGACGAGTCCGGGATCCCGGTGATGCTGGTCGGCGACTCGGCGGGCAACTGTCACCTCGGGTACGAGACGACCGTACCCGTCACCCTCGACGAGATGACGATGCTGTCGGCGGCCGTGGTCCGCGGCACGCGGCGCGCCCTGATCGTCGGCGACCTCCCGTTCGGCTCCTACCAGGAGGGTCCGGTGCAGGCGCTGCGCTCGGCGACCCGGCTGGTGAAGGAGGCCGGGGTCGGGGCGGTCAAGCTGGAGGGCGGCGAGCGGTCGCACGAGCAGATCCGGCTGCTGGTCGAGTCCGGCATCCCGGTCATGGCCCACATCGGGCTGACCCCGCAGTCCGTCAACGCGATGGGCTATCGCGTGCAGGGGCGCGGCGAGGAGGCGGCGCAGCAGTTGCTGCGGGACGCGAAGGCGGTCCAGGACGCGGGCGCGTTCGCGGTCGTCCTGGAACTCGTCCCGGCGGAGCTGGCGGCCGAGGTGACGCGGGTGCTGCACATCCCGACGGTCGGCATCGGTGCCGGCCCCGAGACGGACGCGCAGGTCCTGGTCTGGACGGACATGCTCGGCCTGACCTCCGGCCGGGTCCCGAAGTTCGTCAAGAAGTACGCCGACCTGCGTGAGGTCATGGGCAACGCGGCGAAGTCGTTCGCGGAGGACGTCGTCACCGGAACGTTCCCCCTGGAGGAACACTCCGTCCACTGAGCCACTGCGGCAACACCCCGGCAGCCCCGCTGATCTTCCCCCGTCAGCGGGGCTGCCCCCTTTTGCGTCCGGACGTTGTCGGTGGCTGTAGGCGGCCTGTCGGTGGTTTGTCGGTGGGCGCTGGCACTGTCTGACGCATGACGCGAATCGAACACAACCCCGTCGGCGCGAGCCACGCAGTGACGGTACGGGGACTGGTCAAGCACTACGGCGAGACCAAGGCGCTGGACGGTGTCGACCTGGACGTGCGCGAGGGCACCGTGATGGGTGTGCTCGGGCCGAACGGCGCCGGCAAGACCACCCTCGTACGGATCCTGTCCACCCTGATCACCCCGGACGCCGGACAGGCCACCGTGGCCGGCTACGACGTCGTACGGCAGCCGCGGCAGCTGCGCCGGGTGATCGGACTGACCGGACAGTACGCCTCGGTGGACGAGAAGCTGCCCGGCTGGGAGAACCTGTACATGATCGGCCGGCTGCTGGACCTGTCCCGCAAGGACGCCCGCGCCCGCGCCGACGAGCTGCTGGAGCGGTTCTCCCTCACGGACGCGGCCAAGCGGCCTGCCAGTACGTACTCCGGCGGTATGCGGCGGCGGCTGGATCTCGCCGCCTCTATGATCGGCCGCCCGGCCGTCCTCTACCTCGACGAGCCCACCACCGGGCTCGACCCCCGTACCCGTAACGAGGTCTGGGACGAGGTCAAGGCGATGGTCGGCGACGGCGTCACGGTGCTGCTGACCACCCAGTACATGGAGGAGGCCGAACAGCTCGCCTCCGAGCTGACCGTGGTCGACCGCGGCAAGGTCATCGCGAACGGCAGGATCGAGGAGCTGAAGGCCAAGGTCGGCGGCCGTACCCTCCGCGTGCGGCCCGTCGACCCGCTGCAGCTGCGCCCGCTCGCCGCCATGCTGGACGAGCTGGGCATCACCGGGCTCGCGAGCAGCACCGTGGACCCCGAGTCCGGGACGCTGCTGGTGCCGGTCCTCAGCGACGAGCAGCTGACCGCCGTGGTCGGCGCGGTCACCGCGCGCGGCATCACGATGTCCTCCATCACCACCGAACTGCCCAGCCTGGACGAGGTGTTCCTGTCCCTCACCGGCCACCGTGCCGGTGCCCCGCAGGACGCCACGCCCGCCGACGACCGCCAGGAGGTCGCCGTATGACCGCCACCGCAGCCACTCCCGTCGCCGACGTCGACGTCCGTATCCCGCTGCGCGGGCATCTGCGGCACACCGGCGCGCTCATCCGGCGCAATCTGCTGTGGATACGCCAGGACCCGGAGTCGATGTTCGACGCGCTGCTGATGCCCGTCGTCTTCACGCTGCTGTTCGTGTACGTCTTCGGCGGCTCGATCGGCCAGGCGCTGGGCGGCGGCCAGGGCCAGTACGTGCAGTACGTCATCCCCGGCATGATCGCGATGATGAGCATGACGCTCTCGCAGGGTGTCGGCACCGGATTCAGCCAGGACTTCAACAGCGGGGTCATGGACCGGTTCCGCACGCTGCCGATCGGCCGCGGATCCGTGCTGTTCGCGAAGATCGCCGTCGAGCTGGGGAGGATGCTGTTCGCGACGGTCATCCTGATGGTCGTGGCCGTCCTGGTCGGTTTCCACATCACGCACTGGACGGGCCTGTTCGCCACCGTCGGTCTGTCCGCGCTGTTCGCCTCGTCGATCATGTGGGTGTTCCTCACCCTCGGCGTGATGCTGAAGAGCGCGCAGTCCGTGCAGGGGGTGGGCTTCCTGGTCCTGTTCCCGCTGCAGTTCGGGTCCTCGATCTTCGCGCCGACCAGGTCGATGCCGGGCTGGCTGCGGCACTTCACCGACTACAACCCGCTGTCCACGCTCGCGGACGCGGCCCGCGGGCTGATGGTGGGCGGCCCGGTGGCGCACGACGTGTGGGTGACCGTGGCCTGGTCGGTGGCGATCACGGCCGTCATGGGACCGGTCGCGATCCACAAGTTCCGCACGAAGAACTGACGTTCGCCCGCCAGGAAGAGTGCGGCTCAGAGCAGGGCGGTGGCCTCCACGAGGGAGAGGCCACCGCCCTCGGCGTACGCGGCCCGGTAGACCGGCTCGTCCAGGGCCTCCCGGATCCGGGCCTCGGTCAGGTTCCGGACCTGGAGCTCGGTCCCGGAGGCGACGTGCCCGGGCGGCATCATGGCGTCGGCGGCACCCAGGCAGCGGGCGGCGTCGGCGGCGCGGCCGCCGCCGTCGACGCGGGCGAGGGCCATCGCCGCGGTGGTGAGGCAGACGGAGTACAGGTGCGGGGTGATGACCTGGGCCAGGGGGTCACCGGCGAGCCCCAGCGCCTGCGAGGTCCGGTCCAGGGCGTCCTCGGCACGGCCCTCAAGGGCGTCCAGCCAGGCCTCCTGGGTGAGGATGACCGAGTCGAAGACGACGAAGTGCGCGATGCTGAACTCCTCGCGCAGCAGCAGCAGTTGCTCACGGGCCTCCGCGATGCGCCCGGTCAGGCCGAGCTGGGCCGCGAGGAACAGCCGGGCGGCGGGCATCGCCTCGTTGTGGACGCCGTCCTGGCTCGCGATGACGTCCCGGAGCAGTCGCTCGCCGCGCTCGGCGTCGCCGCTCTCCATGAGCACGCTGCCGAGGCGGGCGCGGAGGATGGCCATCTGCCCGCGGGCACCGAGGCGTTCGGCGTGTTCGACGGCCGCCTCGTAGTCGGCCGCGGCCTCCCGGTAGGCGCCCTGGCGTTCATGGGCCTCGCCGCGGGCCGACAGTGCCTCGGCGGTGCCCCAGGCGTCACCCAGGCGGCGGAAGATCTCCAGCGCCTCATCGGCGTCGCGGGTGGCGTCGCCCGCCCAGGCGGAGCGGTTGGCGAGGGTGTTGGCGCGCATCTGCAGGGTCGCGGCCAGTTCCCACTCGAAGCCGGGGGTCTCCCGGCAGGTCCGGACACAGGCGTCCGTGACGGTCCGCAGCGCGTCCAGACCGCCGGTCAGCATCACCGCGTAGAACCACAGGATGCCGGGCGCGCGGCAGGTCTGCGGCAGCCCGGGCTGGTAGACCCGGGTGATGGCGCGCAGCTTGGCCTGCGCCTGAGCGGTCTGCCAGGAGTCCAGCTCGGTGTCCATGCAGGCGAGATGGGCCAGATGGACGCCGCGGCGGGCCTCCAGGAGGACCTCGCCGGTGTACGGGGGCGGGGTGTCGGTGCACGGCCGCCACACCGGGTGGGCGGGGCGGACCGGTTCGGCGAACGGGTCGGGGCCGAGCGCCATGACCTCCTGGCACCTGGTGCGGGTCTCGATGCGCTGGTCGCGCATCTGCCAGAACCACACCAGGGACAGCGTCAGGCACAGCGCCTCCTGCTCGTCCCCGGCGGCGACGGCGTGCCGCAGGGCGGTGCGCAGGTTCTCGTACTCCAGCTGGAACCGGTCGATGGCGGTGCGCTGTTCGGGGCCGCGCAGCAACGAGTCGGTGGTGCGGCCGAGTTCTCGGTAGTACGCGAGGTGCGCGCGCTCGGCGCCGGCGCGCCGGCCTGCCTCGTCCAGCCGTTCGCCGGCGTACTCGGCCACGGTCTCCAGCAGCCGGTAGCGCATGGCCGCATCGGCCGAAGGAGCGGCCACCACAAGGGACTTGTCCACCAGCGAGCCGAGCGCGTCCAGGGCGGCCGGGCCGCACACGGCCTCGGCGGCGGCCAGGTCGCAGCCGCCCGCGAAGACGGACAGCCGGGCGAGGACGTCCCGTTCGTCCGCGTCCAGCAGATCCCAGGACCAGTCCACGACGGCCCGCAGCGTCTGCTGGCGGGGCAGCACGGTGCGGCTGCCGGAGGTGAGCAGCCGGAAGCGGTCGTCGAGCCGGTCGGCTATCTGCCGCGGGGTCAGCATCCGCAGGCGCGCCGCGGCCAGCTCGATGGCGAGCGGCAGGCCGTCGAGTCGCCGGCAGATCTCGGCGCAGGCCCCGGGATCGTCCTCGACACGGAATCCGGGCCGGGCGGCCGCGCCGCGGTCGGCGAGCAGCCGCAGTGCGACCGGCTCGGGCAGCGGCTCCACAGGCCGCACCAACTCCCCCGGCACGCCGAGGGGTTCGCGGCTGGTGGCGAGGACGGTCAGCTCCGGGCAGCGGGCCAGCAGGCGCTCGGTGAGGTGGGCGGCCGCCTCGATGACGTGCTCGCAGTTGTCCAGGACGATCAGCATCCGGCGCCGGGCGCAGTGCTCCACGATCCGTTCGAGGGGGTCGTCGTAGCGGTCGGCGACCGCGCGTATGCTCTCGGCCCCCGCGCCGTGCAGCACGGTCTCGCGGGCGCCGATCGCGGTGAGCACGGCCTGCGGTACGGCCTCGGGGTCGTCCACGGGCGCGAGTTCGGCCAGCCACACCCCGTCCCGGGCGGTGTGCCGTACCGCGTCGGCGGCCTCCTGGGACAGCCGGGTCTTGCCGGCGCCGCCGGGCCCGAGCAGCGTGACCAGGCGGGCGGTGGTGAGATCGGCGCCGATGGCCTCGATGTCGGACTCCCGGCCGACGAAGGAGGTGAGCCGGGCGGGCAGGTTGCCGAGGACCCGGCGCTCCGGCTCCCCAGGAGCTTCTGTCAGCAACTCGGTGTGCAGGGCGCGCAGTTCGGGGCCGGGGTCGGAGCCGAGCCGGTCCGCGAGCAGCCGTCGTACGTCCTCGTAGGCGGCGAGGGCCTGGGCCGGGCGGCCGGCGCCGCGCAGGGAGCGCAGCCGCAGCGCCTGCAGCGGCTCGTCCAGCGGGTGGTCGTCGCACAGCGCGGTCAGCTCGGGCAGGGACTGCACGGCGTGGCCGAGGGCGAGGGCGGCGGTGTGCCGGGCACGCAGGGCGTCGAGCCGACGGGTCTCCCAGCGGGCCGCCTCGGCGGTGTGGTCGGGCAGGTCGGCGAGCGCGGGGCCGCGCCACAGGGCGAGCGCGTCGTCCAGGACGGCGGCGGCCTTGGCCGGGTCGCCGTCGGCGAGGGCCGCGAGGCCGTCGCCGGTCAGCCGCTCGAAACGGGTGAGGTCGACGTCGTCGGGGGCGGCGGTGAGCCGGTAGCCGCCCTCGGCGGAGGCGACGGCGTCCGCGCCGAGCGTACGGCGCAGCCGGCCGACCAGCGCCTGCAGCGCCCCGGCGGCGTCGGCGGGCGGGTCGGCGCCCCACACCTCGTCGACCAGCACGGCGGCGGGCACGGTCCGTCCGGCGCGCAGCGCGAGGACGCCCAGCAGGGCACGCAGCCGCGCCCCGCCGACCGGGACGGCCGTACCGTCGGGGCGGAGTACCTGGGTGGTGCCGAGCAGGCGATAGCGCACGGGGTCCATTGTCTCCGGGGACGGCCGTACGCCGCTTGCGGGTTTCAGATGCGCATGAACTGGTAGGCACCGTTCTCCGGCTGGGTCAGGAGCGTCCAGGTGGCTGTGCGGACGTCGACGATCAGATACGCCGGGATTCCTCGCAGCGCGTAGTGCTCAGGCTTGGTTTTGTAGTCGCGGTTCTTGTTCTCGGGCGAGACGACCTCGACGACGCCTGGCAGCCGTTCCTCGATCTGGTTGGCGATACGCCGAGCAGTCGTCGTGTGCGCGTGGGTGACCGGTACCGAAGTGAGCCCGTTCCTGGTCAGCCGGAGGCGGGCACTCCTGGGCACCTCGATCCGGCCCTGAACCAACTCGACCCAGCCCTCGGCAACCGTCATGGCCACCTCCTCAGTCGACTCGAAATCAGCGTAGGGCTCAGCAGGAACCTCTGGCCGTCCGCGGGACGTTCCCCCCACATCACCGGTACGGTCGACCCCGCCCCGCCCGACCCATGACCAGGAGCCCGCCCATGACCACCGCCACCACCCGCCGCGGCGACCGCCGGGTCAGTCCCGTGTTCCTCGGGATCCTGGCCGTGACGGCGGTGACCGGATGGGCCACCTGGACCGGGTATGCCGCCCAGCCGGGCGTGGCGATCTTCCTGTTCGTGACGGCGGCCTGGATCGTCTCCCTGTGCCTGCACGAGTACGCGCACGCGCGCACGGCCCTGCACGGCGGGGACATCACGGTGGGCGCGAAGGGCTACCTCACGCTGAACCCGCTGAAGTACACACACGCGCTGCTGAGCATCGTGCTCCCGGTGATATTCCTGATCATGGGCGGGATCGGGCTGCCCGGCGGCGCGGTGTTCATCGAGCGCGGACGGATCCGGGGCCGCTGGAAGCACAGCCTGGTCTCGGCGGCGGGGCCGCTGACGAACGTCCTGTTCGCGGCCGTGTGCACGGCGCCGTTCTGGCTGCACGCCCTTGACGGCGTGCCCGCCGACTTCCAGTACGCGCTGGCGTTCCTCGCCCTGCTGCAGGTGACGGCGTCGATCCTGAACTTCCTGCCGGTGCCCGGCCTCGACGGCTACGGCGTCATCGAGCCCTGGCTGTCGTACAAGGTGAAGCGCCAGGTGGAGCCGTTCGCGCAGTTCGGTCTGCTGTTCGTGTTCGCGCTGCTGTGGGTGCCGTCGATCAACAGCGTGTTCTTCGACCTGATCGACGCCATCCTGCGCGGCCTCGGCGTAGGAGACTTCCCGCGTTACTGCGGCCAGGAGCTGTACCGCTGGTGGCAGGGCAACCCCGAGATCTGCCGGATCAACCCGTGACGGACTTGCCCTGCGCCGCGGCGGCCCGGCCGCGCTTGACGTAGTACCAGGTCATGTTGGACGTCAGACCCGCCAGCAGCACCCAGACGATCCCCAGCCAGCTGCCCCGGGTGAAGGAGACGACGGCGGCGGCCACGGAAAGGACGCAGACGACGAGGGCGTAGAGGGCGAGTCGCCGGGTCTGGGCGGGCGGGGGAACAGGGGGCATGGGGCTCGGCTCCTTGCGGGGGACACTGCTTCGCCGACCAGTGTCCCCCATGGGGTCATACGTCCGTGACGCGGAGGCCGGCGTGTGCCTTGTAGCGGCGGTTGACCGAGATCAGGTTCGCGACCAGCGACTCCACCTGGTGGGCGTTGCGCAGCCGGCCGGCGAAGACGCCGCGCATACCGGGGATGCGCCCGGCCAGCGCCTGCACGATCTCCACGTCGGCCCGCTCCTCGCCGAGCACCATCACATCGGTGTCGATCTGCTCGGTCTCCGGGTCCTGGAGCAGGACGGCCGACAGATGGTGGAAGGCCGCGGTGACACGGGAGTCCGGCAGCAGGGCGGCGGCCTGCTCGGCGGCGCTGCCCTCCTCGGGCCTGAGGGCGTAGGCGCCCTTCTTGTCGAAGCCGAGCGGGTTGACGCAGTCCACGACGAGCTTGCCGGCCAGTGCGTCGCGCAGCGCCTTCAGGGTGTCGCCGTGGCCCTCCCAGGGTACGGCGACGATCACGATGTCGCTGCGGCGCGCGGTCTCGGCGTTGTCGGCGCCCTCGACGCCGTGACCCAGCTCCTGGGCGGCGGCCTGGGCGCGCTCGGCGGCGCGGGAGCCGATGATCACCTTCTGGCCGGCCTGGGCGAGCCGGTAGGCGAGGCCCTTGCCCTGCGGTCCGGTGCCGCCGAGCACGCCGACGACGTACCCGGAGACGTCGGGCAGGTCCCAGGGGTCCTTGGCAGGGGCCTTGCCAGGGGTCTGTGCGCTGTCGGAAGAGGTCGTAGAGGTCATGGGGGCGACTCTACGTCCGTGCCGGGCACGGCACCGGTTCAGGTGAGCCGGTGCACCGGTACCCGGCGGAAGGTGAGGGTCTCGTAGGCGCTGAAGTCGCCGGTCTCGTAGAGGAGTCCGACCGTGTCCGTATCGACGCGGACCAGGTCCGAGTAGGCGGCCGGCAGCCCGTCGACGGTGTACGCGGTGCGCCAGGTGGTGCCGCCGTCGGTGGAGGCGCGGAGCGTCATCAGGGCGCGGAAGGCGGGGTCGGCCGGGCCGGAGTAGAGGAGCAGATCGGGGTCGCGGAGTTGCAGGACGGAGGCCTGGCAGACGGGGGCGGTCAGCCCTGCCTGCGGCCTGAACGGCCTGACCAGGGTCTGCCCGCCGTCCGTCGAGTGGGCGTCGGCGCGGTTGCCGGGCGAGCGCGAGTCGTTGCGGGTGTTGAAGTAGACGCGTCCGTCGGGGAGTGCGGCGGCGGTGGTCTCGTTGACGTTGATGTAGCCGCCGGTGTTCTCGTCGACGTATCCGAGGTGCCAGCTCTCGCCCCGGTCGTCGCTGAGCAGGCAGTGGCCGCTGTGGTACTTCGCCTCGGTGCCGATGTCGCCGCCGGTGGGCGGCAGGGTGTGGTTGGCCGGGACGAGTACGCGCCCGCCGGTGAGCTGGAGGGCGTGCCCGGGGGTGGTGGCGTACCAGCGCCAGCCGGGCCGCTTCACCTGCGCGGTGATCTCCTTCGGCGCGGACCAGGACATCCCGTCGTCATCACTGTGCCGCACCCACACCCGGCGCCCGTCGGCGTCCTCGACCCGGCCGCGCAGGATGGCGTCCTCGGTGGCGGAGGCGGCGGCCCGGATGTGCACGAGCAGGATCCGGCCGGTGTCGAGGACGACGGGGGCGGGGTTGCCGGCGAGGTGGTCGCCGTTGCTCGCGGCGACCTGGAGCGGCCCCCAGCTACGGCCGCCGTCCGCGGACCGCCTGAGCACGATGTCGATCTGCCCGTGGTCGGCGGCGGAGCCGGACCGGCCCTCGCAGAAGGCGAGGAGGGTCCCGGCGCCGGTGACCACGACCGCCGGGATCCGGAAGCTGGCGTAGCCCTCCTGTCCGGCGCGGAAGGGGACGGTGACCTCGGTCATCGGGCGGCTCCTCGGGTCGTACGGGACCGGATCGTACGGGACCGGTGCTTGTCCCCGGGGCGGGCGAATTCCGGGTGAACTCCGTGTCACGAGTGACCGGTTGCGGCAGGATGCGGGCGCATGGACGCCGTACGGGTCGCGCTGCTGCGCGAAGTGCTCGCCGGGACCGAGTGGCTGGGGGCCACCCGGAGATTCGCGGGGGTGCTGCGCGGGTCGGTGGTGGCCCACGGGGGCGGGCTGCTGCTGGTGGGCACGCCGGAGTACGAACCCTGGCATCTGGCCGCGCACCTGGTGGACGAGGCGGCCTGGTCCGGCACCCCCGAGCTGGCGCCGACGCTCGTACGACATGACGCGCGCCCCTTCGACCCGCCCCACCTCGCCGTCGGACCCGGGCGGATCGCGGCGGCGCGACGCGGGGAGACCCTGCTCGTCGTGGCGCCCGAGGAGCCGGCGCCGCTGCTGGAACGTGTGCACTCGGCCCGGCGGGCCGGGGTGACGGTACTGGCCCTGGGCGCCGGCGGAGGCGAGCTGGCCGCGATGGCCCACGAGTCGCTGGCGGCGCCGGAGGGCTCGGAACTGGACCTGGACACGGTGCAGCACCTGGTCAGCGCGGGTGCGGGCGAAAACGGAAGCTCCCCGAGGGTTCGGCGGGGTTTCCGCGACCGCCTGTCGAGGCTGGCGGAAATTCTGACGGCACCGCCCCCTGCCCCCTGGTGAAAACCGGTTGCCCAGAGGTCCGGACCGGTCGAGCATTTCCCGGTGATCCGCGCTCTGCTCCCCGACCTCTCCCCCTGGCAGACCTCCGTAGATTTCCGTCGGCTCTGGAAGTCCGGGCTGATCAGCAACTTCGGCAGCTTCCTCACCCTCGTCGCGCTGCCCGTCCAGCTGAAGGACCTGACGGAGTCCACCGCGGCGGTCGGCGCGATCGGCGCCGTGGAGCTGCTCCCCCTCATCGTCTGCGGACTGTACGGCGGTGCCCTCGCCGACGCGCTGGACAAGCGGAAGCTCATCGGGTGGACGGAAGCGGGTCAGGGCCTGCTCAGCGCGGCGCTGCTGCTCAACGCCCTGCTCCCGCGGCCCACGGTCTGGCCCCTGTACGCCGTCGCCGCCCTCTCCTCCGCCCTGGGCTCGCTGCAGCGCCCGGCACTCGACTCCCTGTGGCCCCGGATCGTCGCCCACGCCGACATCCCCGCCGCGGCCTCGCTGAACTCGCTGCGCTGGACCGTCGGCGGAGTCGCCGGCCCGGCGCTCGCCGGCGTGGTCGTCGCCTACGCGGGCCTCGGCTGGGCCTACGCCGCCGACCTGCTGACCTTCGCGGTCTCCGTGGCGTACATCGTCCGGATCGCTCCCTCCCCCGCCTCCCACGAGGCCGCGAAGCCGTCGCTCGGGGCCATCGCGGAAGGCGCCCGGTACGCCTTGAGCCGCAAGGAACTCCTCGGCACCTACGTCGTCGACCTCGCGGCGATGTCCCTGGCCATGCCCCTCGCCGTACTGCCGTTCCTCGCCGACGAACTGCACGCAGACTGGTCGCTCGGGCTGATGTACGCCGCCCTCCCGGCCGGCTCCCTGCTGGTGAGCCTGACCAGCGGCTGGGCCTCCCGGATCCACCGGCACGGGCTGATGGTGGTGCTGGCGGCCACCGGATGGGGCCTCGCGGTGGCGGCGGCCGGCCTGTGCGGGAACGTGTGGCTGGTCCTGGTCCTCCTGACCGTCGGTGGCGGCTTCGACATGGTCAGCGGGATCTTCCGGGCCGCCATGTGGAACCAGACCATCCCCGACGAGCTGCGCGGCCGGCTCGCCGGGATCGAGCTGCTGTCCTACTCGGTCGGCCCGCAGCTCGGCCAGGTCCGGGCGGGTGGCCTCGCCGCCTGGGCGGGCGTGCGGACCTCCGTCGTCTCCGGCGGGCTGGCGTGCGCGGGCGCCATGGGCCTGCTCGCGCTCTGCCTGCCGCGCCTCATGACGTACGACGCCCGGACGAACGAACACGCCGTACGGATGAGGGAGCAGCGCGCCGCCACCACCCCGGCTGCCGGCTGATCACCCCTCGTCGGCGTCCCCCTGCTGAGCCTTGTCGTGCCAGCGCGGGTCGGTCTCCCATTCGAGGTTGCGCTCGCGGGCCGTCTCCATCGCGTGCTCGGCCTCCGCACGGCTGGCGTACGGCCCGAAACGGTCCTTGGCCGGGCACTCCGGCCCCTCCTCGACCTTGCCGTGCACCAGGCAGTAGTACCACTCGCCCGGCTTGCCGACGGTGCGCTTCTTGAACAGGGCCATGAACAGCTCCTCTCGCCACCGACATGTTCCCCCATGCCGGCTCGATAGACTCGCTGGCATGTCTGGCCAGTCACTGCTCGTACCGGGGGAGCTGTCCCCCACCCGTTCGGTCCCCGGAAACATCCGCCGCCCCGAGTACGTCGGCAAGCCCGCGCCGACGCCGTACACCGGGCCGGAGGTGCAGACCCCGGAGACCATCGAGGCGATGCGGACCGCCGGCCGTATCGCCGCGCAGGCGATGGCGGAGGCCGCGCGGATCATCGCGCCCGGGGTCACCACGGACCAGCTGGACAAGGTCGCCCACGCGTACATGTGCGACCACGGCGCCTACCCGTCCACGCTCGGCTACCGCGGCTTCCCCAAGTCCCTGTGCACCTCGGTCAACGAAGTCATCTGCCACGGCATCCCGGACTCGACGGTCCTCAGGGACGGCGACATCGTCAATCTGGACGTGACCGCGTACATCGGCGGGGTGCACGGCGACAACAACGCCACATACCTGGTCGGGGACGTGGACGAGGAGTCGCGGCTGCTGGTGGAGCGGACCCGTGAGTCCCTGGACCGCGCGATCAAGGCGGTCAGGCCGGGCCGGCAGATCAACGTCATCGGCCGGGTCATCGAGTCGTACGCCAAGCGCTTCGGGTACGGCGTGGTGCGTGACTTCACCGGGCACGGCATCAACTCGTCGTTCCACTCCGGCCTGATCATCCCGCACTACGACAGCCCGCACGCGACGACGGTCATGCAGCCCGGCATGACGTTCACGATCGAGCCGATGCTGACGCTGGGCACCCACGAGTACGACATGTGGGACGACGGCTGGACGGTCGTGACGAAGGACCGCAGGCGGACGGCCCAGTTCGAGCACACGCTGGTGGTGACGGAGACCGGCGCGGACATCCTGACCCTGCCGTAGCGCCGCGCTCGCCCCGGCCACGGCCGCACAGCCCGCCCTGAGCGAGGGCGGGCTTTCTCTTGTAGACTTTTACCGACATGATGTCGGCAAGATGGGCAGGAGACAGCCGCATGGACTCCTTCTCGACCCTCATCCGCACCGCGTCCCACGAGCAGCATGTGGAGGCGGAGACATCGACGTTCATGAGCGACCTGCTCGGCGGCCGGCTGGGCGTGGCCGCGTACGCGCGCTACACCGAGCAACTGTGGTTCGTGTACGAGGCCCTGGAGAGCGACACCGGGCCGCTGGCGGCGGACCCGGTGGCGGGGCCGTTCATCCGGCCCGAGCTGCTCCGGCTGACCGCGCTGGAGCGGGACCTGGCGCATCTGCGGGGTCCCGGCTGGCGGGCGGGGCTGAGCGCCCTGCCCGCGACCCGGGAGTACGCGGACCGGGTCCGCGCGTGCGCCGAGCGCTGGCCCGGCGGTTACGTCGCCCACCACTACACCCGCTACCTGGGCGATCTGTCCGGCGGCCAGATCATCCGCGACCGGGCGGAGAAGACGTGGGGCTTCGCGAGGAAGGGCGACGGCGTCCGCTTCTACGTCTTCGAGGGCGTCGCCAACCCGGCCGAGTTCAAGCGGAGTTACCGGAAGCTGCTGGACGCGATAGGCGTGGACGACCTGGAGAAGCAGCGGATCATGTCCGAGTGCAAGCGCGCGTTCGCCCTGAACACGGCCGTCTTCCGGTCCCTGGGCGAGGAGTTCCCACTGACCGCGTGATGGGTGGGTACTAGGGCTCCAGAAACACCCTCCCCCCGATCTCCACCCACCCGTGCGGTTGCGGGGCGGTCAGGATCTGGGAGCCCTTGCCCTGGGTTATGTTCAGGGCTCGGCCCAGCCGGTCGGTGAGGAGAAGGGCGGCGGCGCCGGTGGCCTCGTCCTCGTCGATGCCGTCGTTGCGGCCGGGGAAGGCGCGGGCACGGATCCGGCCGGCCGCCTCGTCCTGCCAGGCCCAGGCGTAGACCCACTCCCCCGGCGGCGGCACGTCCAGGGCGTCGACCTCGGCGGGGGTGCCGTACCGGCGCAGGGTGCGCGGCGGGGCCCACTCCGCCCGGGCCTCGATCCAGCTGAACTCGCCGTCCAGCCGGGCGCCCACCGCCCCGGCGGGCGTGACCAGTTCGGGCACGTCGAGCAGCCAGGCCGTGCCGACGCAGGGGTGTCCGGCGAAGGGCAGGCGCAGGGTGGGGGTGTAGATGTCGATCACGCCGCGCTCGGGGTCGTCCACGAACACGGTCTCGCTGAAGCCGAGTTTGGCCGCCAGCGTCTGCCGGTCGCTCCGCTCGGGCAGCACCGATCCGTCGCGGACGACACCGAGTTCGTTGCCGTAGCCGCCGTCCGGTCCGCAGAAGACGCGCAGTACGTCGTAGTCAGTCACCGGGGAATTGAAACATCGCGGCACGGGCGAGTGCGCGCCAGGCGGGGGCGCCGCCATGGAGGGGGTGGGTGGCGGTGGGCACCGCGGCGTACGGCAGTTCGGCGAGCGTGTCACCGTAGGCCCGCTGCACGGCGTCCCGTTGGCGTTCCGCTCCCGGCCCCGGGGGAAGCGCGGCGAGCCGTTCCATGTGGTACTCGTGGGCCTGGTGGATCTTTTCGGCGCCGTGCCACCGCTGGTCGGGCGCGGGCAGCCGGGTCAGCTCGACACAGTGCGGGGTCCGCCCCTCGGCCAGCGCCGCCACCGCCCGGTCGTGGCCGTCGAGGAGCAGCCACCCGTCGAGGAAGGTCACCCACCACAGCAGGACGGGTGCCAGTGTGCCCTCACGGACGAGTTTGCGGTACGCCTTGACGCGGCCGGAGTCGGGGGGCGAGAGCGGGCGCAGCGGTACGACCCCGTGCCAGCCGCCACCGCAGTACAGCCCGAGGCTGCCGCCGGGCCACTCCCGCACCAGGTCCTCCTCCCAGATGCCGGGCGGGAATCCGGTGCGCAGGGCCAGCTCCCAGCGGCCGTCGCTCAGCGGTGTCCCGGTCGTCTCCTCCAGCCGGCGTGCGTACTCGTGCGGCCAGTTGACGGACGACCGCTGCCGCGCCGTACGCAGGGGTGGCAGCGGTGAGCGGTAGCCGTCGAGGCGGTGCAGACGGAGTTCGGGACAGCAGGGCGCGCCGTCGATGACCGAGCGGCCGAGCAGCAGGGGACGCCCGGCCTGCCGCAGGAGCAGCATCCTGCCGTCGTCCGCCGTCTCGAAGCGGAGTGACGGCGGGCCAGGCCGGTCCCTGATGTCCAGCACCAGCCGGGCGGCCCCCAGCAGTTCCCTGCGCGCGTTCCCCATGCCGGTCACCCTCCCACCGCCGGGCATGCGTGTTCGACTTCCGGCCCGACCCGGCCGTCCTCCAGGTCACGGTGTGGCTGCTGTACCTGATCCCGGCACTCGCGGTGTTCTTCGCCCCGGTAGGGTTCGCCTCCGGGAAGGGGAAGGTGAAGGGACCCGATGAGCAGGTATCGCAGCCCGCGCAGGCTCCGCAGGCGTGACCGGAAGGCGCTGCTCCGCAGGCGCGGCCGGAACGCGTTCGCGGCGGCCTCGCTGACCGCGCTGTCGCTGACGGCGAGTGGGTGCGTGGTGGTGCACGGGGAGCGGGAGATGCTCCCCTCCGCCACCCGCGCCGAGGCCGCGCAGGCGGTCACCGCGTTCACGACCGCGTACAACAAGGCCGACAAGGCCTACGACAACTCCCTGGACGCGCCTTATCTCACCGGCCCGTTCGGCGACATCACCGCCGCCCGGCTGAAGGCCGGGCACACCAACAGCCCGTCCGGCAACGCGAACCACGTGCCGCTGAAGCTGTCGGACCTGAAGATCACGATCCCCAGGAAGCCCGGCTGGCCGCGCTGGTTCGTGGCCGACGCCAAGGGCAACAAGACGGGTGCCGCGCGCTGGCTGATGGTGTTCACCCGGGGCGACCTCGGTGCGCGCTGGCGGGTGGCGTATGTGACGCTCGTGGCGCCCGGCGCCGTACCGCAGTTCCGGACGGACAACGACGGCTGGGCCGAGGCGGTGCCGGCCGACTCCACCCAAGTCGCCGTCGCTCCGGGGAAGTTGAGCGAGGACTACGCGACGTACCTGAAGAAGGGCGGACCGGGTTTCGCCGACGGCCAGTACACCAGCGTCGAGCGCGCCGACCGGGCCAAGCGGGCCCGCAAGCCCGGCCTGGTCACGCAGTTCATCGACCGGCCGCTGACGAGCGGCGGCTACGCACCGCTGGCGCTGCGCACCGCGGACGGCGGCGCGCTGGTGTTCTTCACCACACACCACTACGAGAAGCAGACCGCAGCCACCGGAACCACCGTCCCGATCCCCAACAAGGACGTCCAGGCCCTGACACAGGGTGAGGTGAAACAGTCCCTGACCCTGGAACTCATGTCCGCGGAGGTCGCCCTGGACCCGGCGGGCAACGGCAGGGTGTCGGTACTGGGCCGGGTACCGGGCCTGACATCGGCGCAGGGCGAGTAGAACGCTGAGCGTCTAGTGGCGCAAGGGCCAGACCGCGCCCTCGGCGGTCGTACCGGCATACCGCCCACACGCGTCCGTGAGCACCTCCAGCAGGCTCAACGGATCCGGCAGCGCAAGCTCCGGGCCACGGCCGCTCACCCAGCGCACCCGCCGCCCGTCGTCGCCGGGCAGCCGGGCCGGCGGTACGAGCACGTACGACCCGCGGCAGTGCCAGCGCAGCCCAGGGTGCTCGTCCATGGTCTCGGGGTGGCAGTCCAGCTCACACGGCCACCACTCGTCCTCGTCCTCGGGGGTACCGCGGGTGAGGGTGAAGAACAGCATGCGGCCGTCGTCGCTCTCGGCGACCGGACCGACCTCGACCCCGCTGCCGAGCAGCCGCTCCAGCGCCTCCCGCCCGGCCTCCAGGGGCACGTCCAGGACGTCATGGGTCATACCGGTGGCGGTGATGAAGTTGGCCTGCGGCTGGTGCCGGGCCCAGCGCTCGATCTGGGCGCGGTCGGTGGTCGACTGGGTCTGCCAGGCGAACGACACCGGGTGCCGGGCCGGGGTGGGACAGCCGACGCGGTCGCAGGAACAGCGGTAGCCGGGGGCGGGGTGCGCGGCGGGGGCGAGCGGCAGGCCGGCGGCGGCAGCGGCGAGCAGCTCGGCCTCACGGCCGTCGTCGGCGGCTTCCTTCGGACGGCGTCCGAGCAGCCACTGGGAGAGTTTGCCCTGCCGGCCGGACCGGCCGCCGAACGTCGCGCTCATCTATCGCCTCGCCTCGGTGGTTGCCTCGCTGGTGTGCGGACAGCATGCCTTATCGTCCCATCTTCCTGCGCTTCGGGGGGCCGCGGGGCGGATCCGGAGGAACCGGACGAGACCCGCCTCACATGGATCAGCGGGGGATCAGGCCGTACAGGGCGTAGTCGACCAGGGTGTCCGTGTAGGCGTATGTGATCGGGGCCGTGTGCTGGAGCCAGCGCTGGGCGAGGGGTGAGACGAACAGCTCCAGGGCGATACGGGGATCGACGTCGGCCCGTACCGCCCCGGCGTCCTGCGCGGCCCGCAGCCGGTCGACGTACAGCTGGAGCTGAGGCTCCAGGAGCTTGCCGACGAACTCGCGGCCGAGCGGCTCGTTGACCACGCCCTCGGCGGCCAGGGACCGGGCGGGCACCTCGAAGCGCGGGTCGAGGAGCTGGTCCACCGTGATCCGCAGCACCGCCTTGAGGTCGGCGGCGAGGTCGCCGGTGTCCGGGATGGTGTACGGCGCCTGCCCCGCTTCCTGTGCCGCCTGCGTGGAGAGGTCGAGGAACGCCTCCAGCAGGACGTCCGCCTTGGAGGACCACCAGCGGTAGATCGTCTGCTTGCCGACCCCGGCCCGTGCGGCGATCCCCTCGACGGTGGTCTTCGGGTAACCGATCTCGCCGACCAGGGCGAGGGCGGCGGCGTAGATCGCTCTGCGGGACTTCTCGCTGCGGCGGGCGGCGTCGGGGGCCGGCTTCTTGACCATGGGGGGACGTTAACAAGCCACCGTGACTACGCGGGCGGCTCCCGCGGCGGCCACCGGTCGCCCCACTCGGCGTCCCGGGCCGCCTTGTACAGGTCGCCGTGGCGTTTGGTGACCGTCCTACGGGCCAGCCGTTCGTCGGCCTCGCACAGGTCCAGCAGCACCTGGCCCTTGCGGATCTGCGGGCGCCGGACGATGCGGGCGGGGGCCGGTTCGGCGGGCAGGCGGGTGGCGACGACGTACGAGAACTTCTCGTCCTCGTACGGCAGGGTGCCGCCCTTGACCTGGCGGTGCAGGGAGGAGCGGCTCACCCGGGCGGAGAAGTGGCACCAGTCCTTGCCGGGCTCGATGGGGCAGGCGGCGCTGTGCGGGCAGGGGGCGACGACGTGCAGGCCGGCGCGGACGAGGCGGTCGCGGGCCTCGATCACCCGGGCGTAGCCGGCCGGGGTGCCGGCCTCCACGATCACCACGGCCTGCGCGGCGGCGGCAGCGGCGTCGACGAGGGCGGCGCGGTCGGGCTCGGCGAGTTCGTTGAGGACGTACGACACCGTGACGAGATCGGCGTCGTCCAGGGTGAGGTCGGCGCCGATCCGGGCGCGCTGCCAGCGGGCGCCCCGCAGGTCCGGGTTGGCGCCGGCGATCTCCCGGCCGAGGGCGAGGGCGGGCTCGGCCCAGTCCAGCACGGTGACGCCGCGCTCGCCGGGCCAGGTCGCGGTGACGGCCCAGGTGGCGGCGCCGGTGCCACCGCCGACGTCGGTGTGGCTGCGGGGCGTCCAGTCGGGCATGGCCGCGGCGAACGCCTCCAGCGCCGCGTGGACCGCCTCGAAGGTGGCCGGCATGCGGTAGGCGGCGTAGGCGGCCACGTCGGCACGGTCGCGGAGGATCGGCGCGGCGGTGGGGGTCTGCCCGCGGTAGTTGGCGATCAGTCTTTCGACCGCTCCGGCTGCTTGCCTGGGCGGGAGTCCGGCGAGGACGTCGTCCAGGGCCGCGCGCAGGTGCTCCGCTGGGCGTACGGGGTCGTTCACCCGGTGATTCTACGGCGCAGCCCGGAGCACCGGTGAGGTCAGATCACCGCCCTGGCCAGATGCGTCGCCAGAGCCGCCCTCGGCCCGTTGTCCGGTGCCCCGCGCCGTGGATGCACCGTGTTCGCCAGCAGGATCAGGAACGTGTCCGTCCTCGGATCGAGGACGAGTGACGTGCCGGTGAAGCCCGTGTGGCCCGCCGCGCCGCTGCCCGCGAGTTCGCCCATGAACCATGGCTGGTCGACGGTGAAGCCCAGGCCGGGCGGGGTGAGGAGCAGCTCGACGAAGTCGGGGCCGAGGATGCGGGCGGGGCCGTAGGAGCCGCCGGCGAGCAGGGCGCGGCAGAAGACGGCCAGGTCGGGGGCGGTGGAGAAGAGGCCCGCATGGCCGGCCACGCCGCCCAGCGCCCAGGCGTTCTCGTCGTGGACGACGCCCCGCAGCAACCCGCGGTCCGCCTTGGCCCACGGCCGCCGCTGGTCCTCGGTGGCGGCCGCGCCGGGGCAGGGGCCGAAGGTGGTGGCCGTCATGCCGAGCGGGCGGGTGATGCCGTCCTGGACGAGGACGTCGAGGCTACGGCCGGTGAGGCGCTCCAGCACGGACTGGAGCAGGAGCATGTTCAGGTCGGAGTAGAGATACCGGCCGGGCTCGCTCGTCGGGGCCTCGGCGCGCAGCAGGGACAGGCGGGTGGCGTCGTCCGGGCAGTCGTACAGCGGGAGTTCGGGGCGCAGCCCGGAGGTGTGGGTGAGCAGCTGCCGCACGGTGATGCCGTGGGCGGCCGCGGCGTGGAAGTCGGGCAGGTAGTCGCCGACCCGGGCGTGCATGCCGAGGGTGCCGCGCTCGATCTGCTGCACGGCGGCGACGGAGGTGAACAGCTTGGTGAGGGAGGCCAGGTCGAAGGGCGTGTCGACGGTGGCCGGGACCCGGGCGGCGGGCGGCAGTTCGACACCGGTGTCGGTCTCGGGGTCGTAGCCGCAGTAGCGGACGGCGAAGCCCGCCGCCTCGGCGACGGCGATCACAGGTCCGCGGCCGGCCAGCACGACGGCGCCGGGCGCCCAGGGGCGGTCTCCGGCGGTGAGGGCGTGCACCTCGCCGACCAGGTGCCCGAGTTCCACCGGATCGAGCCCGGCCCGTTCCGGTGTGTCGGCGCGCAGTTTCGGTGCGCTCAGTTCTCGTCTCCCTCCGACCCCGCACGGGTGTTCCCCCGTGTCTTCCAGGGACGGCACATTCCCACGAAGCAGGCCGCCGCGACCAGTGCTCCCGCCAGTTGGACCACCGCCATCGGTACGGCGGTGTGCTCTCCGGCGACGCCGACGAGCGGTGAGGCGACCGCGCCGACGAGGAAGGAGGTGGTGCCGAGCAGCGCGGAGGCGGAACCGGCGGCGTGCCGGGTACGCAGCAGGGCGAGGGACTGGGCGTTGGGCAGCGTGATGCCCATGGCGGACATCAGGACGAAGAGCGCGGCGGCGACGGGGGCGAGGCCGGTCTCGCCGAGGGCGCCGGTGGACATCAGCAGCAGGGCCGTCGCGGCGAGCACGATCACCGAGAGGCCGCAGGCCAGCACCTTGTCCAGGGCGACCCGGCCGACCAGGAGCTTGCCGTTGACCTGTCCGGCGACCACCAGGCCGACCGAGTTGAGGCCGAACAGCAGGCTGAAGGTCTGCGGGGAGGCGCCGTAGATCTCCTGGATCACGAACGGGGACGCGGATATGTACGCGAACAGCGCGGCGAAGGCGAAGCCGCCGGCCAGCATGTAGCCGGTGAAGGGCAGGTCGGCGAGCAGCCCCCGCATCGCGCGCAGGGCCGTACCGGCTCCCCCGGCGTGGCGATCTGCGGGCGGCAGCGTCTCGGGCAGCCGTAGCCAGACGAGGGCGGCCAGCAGCACGCCGATCACGGTGAGGACCACGAACACGCCCCGCCAGTCCGTGACCCGCAGGATCTGCCCGCCGATCAGCGGCGCGACGATCGGCGCGACCCCGGAGATCAGCATCAGGGTGGAGAAGAAGCGGGCCATGGCCACGCCGTCGTACAGGTCGCGTACGACGGCCCGGGCGATGACGATCCCGGCCGAGCCCGCGAGACCCTGCGCCAGCCGGAAGGCGACCAGTGTCTCGACGTTCGGTGCGAGGGCGCACAGGGCGGTCGCGAGGAGGTAGACGGCGAGGCCGGCGAGGAGTGGCCGGCGGCGGCCCCAGCGGTCACTCATCGGGCCGACGACCAGCTGGCCGAGGGCCATGCCCAGCAGACACGCGGTGAGGGTGAGCTGGACGGTGGCGGCGGGCGCGTGCAGGGACCTGGTGACCTCCGGCAGGGACGGGAGATACATGTCCATGGCGAGCGGGGGTGTCGCGGTGAGGCCGCCGAGGACCAGGGTGACGAGCAGGCCGGTGCGGCGCGCCGCACCAACCTGCGCCGCGGCAGGGGTGGACATGAGCTGTGTCTTCGGTGTCGGTACCGCCGCACGCTCGTGCATGCGCCCCTCCCCTGTTCAGAAGCCCCTGTCAGGACACGACCGGCACCTATGCTCTCAGCTCGCACACACTGCCTGGGCACACATGAGCGAGGGCGGAGCAGAGGGTGCCCTGGGGGATCCTGGCGACGGGCGTCGTGCCGGCGGGCACCGCGGGCGCGCGAGAAGGAGTCGCCACCGGTGCCGCTGGAGGAGTCGCCGTCGGTGCCGCTGGAGGAGTCGCCGTCGGTGCCGCTGGAGGAGTCGCCGTCGGTGCCGCTGGAGGGCTCGCCCCCCCGTTAACCGTATGGCGGACATGGCATTCCGCATGGCGGACTCGCCGCCTACGCTGCGGTGCCATGACTGACAGGCAATCGAAGATCGCGGTGGTGACCGGCGCCGGTTCCGGTATCGGGCGGGCGGTCGCCGTGGAGCTGTTGCGGGCCGGCTGGTCGGTGGCGCTGGCCGGCCGGCGCATCGAGACGCTGGAGGCGACGGCGGCCCTGGTCCCGGAGGGCGCCGCGCTCGCCGTGCGCACGGACGTCTCCGACCCCGAGGACGTGGCGGCGCTGTTCGCGGCCACGGTGGACCGGTTCGGCCGGGTGGACCTGCTGTTCAACAACGCGGGGACCTTCGGGCCCGGCGGGGTCCCGGTCGAGGAACTGTCCTACGACGCGTGGCGGCACGTGGTGGACACCAACCTCAACGGGGCGTTCCTGTGCGCGCAGGCCGCGTACCGGCGGATGAAGGAGCAGGATCCGCAGGGCGGCCGGATCATCAACAACGGCTCCATCTCGGCGCACACACCTCGCCCGCTCTCGGTCGCCTACACCGCGACCAAGCACGCGCTGACCGGCCTCACCAAGTCGCTGTCCCTGGACGGACGGCCGTACAACATCGCGGTCGGGCAGATCGACATCGGCAACGCGGCGACCGACATGACGGCCCGGATGCAGACCGGCGCCCTACAGGCGAACGGCGAGGTGGCTCCCGAGCCGGTGATGGACGCGGCGGATGTGGCACGCACCGTGCGGCACATGGCCGAGCTGCCACTGGAGGCGAACGTGCAGTTCGCGACGGTGCTGGCGACGGCGATGCCGTACATCGGGCGGGGCTGAATCCATTTGCACAAACGGAATTTGGGCATCCGCAGCATTGCGGCCGGTCGAGCGCATATGCTCAACTCTCCTCCACAAGAGCTTCACAGTTGGAGCCTGTGGATTCCGTAGCCATACCGAGGGGGGAGGCGGCGGCCGTTCCACCGGGCCGGAGTTGGGGGTGGACCTCGCGCGGGACGCGGGGTACGCACCGGTCGGTGGAACGGCCGCCGCGCATTTCGGCCTTTTCAGGCGTGCGCTTCAGCCTTCTCAGGCGGGCGTCGCATCCGCTCGGGGCATACATTCCAGTCTTCTCAGCATCTCAGCGCCGGTGCCGTCCCCCGGGCTCCCTCGTCCCCGCCGCCTCCGCGTGCACCGTCTCCGTGTCGGCCGGCGCGGTCGCAGCGACCGCCCTGCGGCGCCGCTTCACCATCATCGCCACCCCCGCCGCCAGCAGCAGCGCCGTGACCCCCGCGCCTTCCACCACGCGTCCGGTGGACGACCCGCCGGCCGAACCGGGCGCGCCGGCCGCCGCCTGCGCCTCCTTCCCCGGCGCCCGACCCGCGCTCGCGCCGCCCTCGCTGAGCGGATCGACGAGCGTGCCCACGGCCTGCGCGGTACGCCCGTCCCCGAAGCCCCAGTCGAGCAGCGCGGCGGTCTGCTCATAGACGGCATTGCTGCCCTCGGCGGGGTGCATGACCGTCACCAGCAGGGTGCGTCCGCCCCGGGTGGCCGCGCCGGTGAAGGTGTTGCCGGCATTGCTGGTGTAGCCGTTCTTGACGCCGATCAGGCCGTCGTACGACTTCAGGCCCCACGCCCCGGTCAGCAGACGGTCGGTGTTCTGGATCTGGAAGGTCTTCTTGCCGCCGGCCGGGAAGTCGGCGGTCCGCGTGCCGCAGTAGCCACGGAAGTCGGCGTCCTTCAGGCCGTGACGGGCGAAGAGCGAGAGGTCGTACGCCGAGGAGATCTGGCCCGGGTGGTCGAAGCCGTCGGGGCTGACCACATGGGTGTCCAGGGCCTGCAGGTCCTGGGCCTTCGCCTGCATCTCGGCGACGGTCTTGGCGATGCCGCCGTTCATGTGGGAGAGGACGTGCACGGCGTCGTTGCCCGAGCGCAGGAACACGCCCTGCCACAACTGCTCGACGGTGTAGGAGAGGCCGGGCTTGATACCGACCAGGCTGGAGCCGAGCGGGATGTCGGAGACGTCGGAGTCCTTCACCGTGTACCGCTCGGTGCGGTCGAACTTCTTCAGCACCGTGTCCGCGAACAGCATCTTCAGGGTGGACGCGGGCGGAAGCCGCCGGTGCGCGTTGAACGCGGCGAGCACCTCGCCGCTCTCGCAGTCGGCGATCAGCCAGGAGCGGGCGGTGATCTTGGCGGGCAGCCCGGAGGCTCCACGCACCTGGACACCGGTACGGGCCAGCTGCTCGCCGCCGACGACCGTGGTCGCGGCGGCCTCGGTGGCCGTGGACAAGGGAAGGGCGGCGGCCGTCAGTCCGAGGACGGCACGTCGGCTGAGCCGGGAACATTCGCGCACCCGGGGACCGTACACCGCGCCCAGCAGGGGATTCCTCGAAGGAGGGCCGTACGACGCGGAATTTGCCGCGTTATGAAAATACTATGAGTTCCCCTGGTTTCCCAGGCCTCACACATCCTTTACCGAGGGCAACTGCGGGGCGGCGGCGCGGATTTCAAGGCCGCTTCGGCCTGCCAGAACTCCGGCTCCCTGCCCACCGCCTCCGACCTGGTCACGAGGGTCGGCAAGCGGCTGTCCGGCGCGGTGCTCGCCGCCGCGTTCAGCTCGGCAGCACGGGCGGGGCGGCGGACCCCGCCGACAGCCGGCGTCGAACCTCCTGTCTCACCGGCGTCACCAAGCGCTGTACGCCGGGCAAGGAGACGGTGGTGGCGCTGCGCGGCATCGACCTCACCATCGCCGACGGCGACCAGCCGGCCGTACAGGGCCTCACGGGCAACCTCGACGACATCATGGCCCCTACCAGAGGGCCTGCGGCGGGGGCACGGCCTGACGTTCGTCATGGTCACCCACGACGAGCCCTGCACCCAGCAGCAGTACGGCGGCCGACGCCACTGGTCCGCTGTGCCGATCGGGTCCTGGGTGCCGCTCACCTCCCGAGGATGTGGTCGATCTCGGCCAGCTGTCCCGGGGTGAGCGGCCCTTTCGCCATCGCTCCCGCGTTCTGCTCGGCCTGCGCGACGGACCGGAAGCCCGGGATCGGCACGGTGCGCGGGCTGCGGGCCCAGAGCCAGGCGAGGGCGCCCTGGGCGAGGGTGCGGCCACCGCTGGTGAGGACGTCGCGCAGGGCGTCGACCCGGGCCACCCACCGCGGATCGGCCCCTGAGCCGTCCCCGAACCCCTGCAGCCAGGCGGGCGGCCGGCTGCGGATGTCCCCGGCCGCCGGCGCGCCGTGCCGCTTCCCGGTGAGCAATCCCATGGCCAGCGGACTGCGATTGACGCTCGCGAGCTCCAACCGCTCGCACAGACCGAGGAGTTCGGGAGCGTCGTCCAGCACATTGAGCGCGTGCTGTACGGCCGTACAGTGCGGCCCCTGGGCGAAGACGGCGGCGCGCCCAGAGTCGTCGGTACTCCAGCCGTACGCGCGGATGAGCCCCTCCTTCACGAACTCCTCGCACAGATCGCGGAGTTCCGCGGCCCGCGCCGGATCCGCATCGGACAGATGGAACTGGTACAGATCGATGTGATCGGTGCCGAGGCGGCGCAGGGAGGCGGTGAGGGCGCGGCGGGCGTACTCCGGGGTGTCGTCGTTTCCGGTGAGGGTGCGGGTGTCCGGGTCGAAGACATTGCCCCATTTGGTGGCGAGCACGACGTCGTCCCGCCGTGTGCCTAGGGCGCGGCCGAGGACGGTCTCGCTGTGCCCGGTGCCGTAGACGTCGGCGGTGTCGAAAAAGCTGACACCGAGGTCGAGCGCACGGTGTATCGCCCGTACGGACTCCTCGTCGTCCACCTTCCCCCAGCCGAGCGGCTGCCCGTCGGCGGACTGCCACTCCCCGCCGATGGCCCAGCAGCCGAAACCGAGCGCGCTGACGCCGATGCCGCTGCGTCCCAGAGTTCTCTTCGTCGTACCCATGGACGTCGTCATGCCCATGGACGGTAGGAGTTGAAGCGCACACGAGGACAAGCCCCGCGGAGGGGAACGGGTGCCTGATCGGTGTTAAGCCTGCCCGGTCTCGAAGCGGGAGATCCGCCCGTCGTCCTCGACGGTGAAGGTCCACCGGGTGCGCATCTCGCCCCAGGTGTCGTTGCGGTAGCGGGCGAGAAGTGCCCGCCCGCCGGAGGACTCGTTGTCGACCTCCAGGTGCCCGTTGGAGGAGAAGATCTCCCGGTCGATCCAGTCGGCGAGGTCCCGGTCGGAGCCGTCGTCGGCCATGGTCGCGCCGGGCGCGAGCAGGGACATGAACCTGTCCCGGTCATGAGAGTTGACGGCGCTCACGAACGCCCGGACGGCCGGGTCGCTGAGATTGGCTGGCTTAATCGTCATGGCGCCAGGCTCACACCGCTGAGCCGGGCCCGCCACCCGAACGCTCTCCCCGACGGGCCCACGGGTGCCGAACCTGCGACGGTGGGAACACGAGCCTCGCCCCCTCTCCGCCTCTCCGTTTGGGAGTCACCGTGAGCTGCTACGACCGACGTGATCTGGGCCAGCTGCTGCTCCGGCTGGGGACCGGCGGGGTGCTGGCCGCACACGGCGCGCAGAAGCTGTTCGGCTGGTTCGGCGGGCACGGCCTGGAGGGCACGGGCCAGTTCATGGAGTCCGTCGGCTACGCGCCGGGCAAGGCGAGCGCCACTGCGGCGGGCCTCGCGGAGGCCGGCGGCGGCACGCTCCTGGCCCTGGGCCTGGCGACCCCGGCGGCGGGCGCGGCGGCGGCCGGCGCGATGGCGGGAGCGGCGGCGGTCCATCTGCCCAACGGCTTCTTCGCCCAGGCGGGCGGCTACGAGTACGCGACAACCCTGGGCCTCGCAGCCGCAGGCCTGGCCATCACCGGCCCCGGCCGCCTCTCCCTCGACCACGCCCTGGGCCATGTCTTCGACCGCGGCTGGATGGTCCCGGCGGCCCTGGGGGTGACGGCGGCGGCCACGGCCGCGGTGATCGGAGCGCGGAACTGCCGGGTACGGGCGAAGACCGAGGGAAAACAGGAGGCACTGTTCGAGGAATTCGAGGAGTAGCCACGCTGCGCTCGACACGAGGACAGCACGGAACGGGGTGGCGAGGGCGGAGCTGGTTGGCCACTTCTCTGGCGAACAGGCCCGTCCCGCTTCACCTCTTCCCTCAAGTAACGGGTGAATCCGATCGGTTCGCATATGCGTTCTGCCCCTACGATGATCGGCTGCTGATGTTCTGACGTGCTCACAGAATTGGGGGGAAGGGTGTTCCGCGAGCGAGCTCCTAGGATGTCCCTGCGACGGACCTGCGCGGCGGCCGTCGTACTTTGCACGCTGTCGGGTTGCGGAGGCAACGGCAACAGCGGGGAACACGCGAAGGCGACATGCCCTCTCACCCCACTGCGGGCTCACCTGCCGCAACCGCGACCTCGTCGCCGAACCGCGCACCCAACTCCTGCTTGGCACGAGGCAGATCACCGCTGACGCCGACCTCCACCACGCCGGCGGTGTAGCTCGCCACCGATCCGTCGCCCACGGAGACGATGGTGTACCCGGTGGTGTGCCCCAGCAACGCCGTCACACGGTTCCGGGTCGTCGCCAGTTCACTGATCGACCGCGGCGCATCTCGCTCAACGATGCGCACACCCGTGTGGAGTCGAGCGAGTGCGGCGTCGAAGGCGGGGCGCGGCTTACGGTAGACGATGACGCGATCGCCCGGATTGTCAACCACAAGTCCGGTGAAGGAATCAGGTTGAGAGGCGCCCAGACGCTGGACGGCGTCCGCCGCCGCGTCCAGCCTCTGCTGGTCGGGCGGCCCGGAGCTGTTGGACGGCGACGGAGCCGGCGGGCTCGTTCTCCTGGGCGTCGCCGGGGCCACGGCGGACTGTCGGCCACACGCCGTGGCGAGCAGAAGCGCGGTTGCGGCCAAGCCGATGGCAATCACACGTATGGGCACGTGAGCACGTGGCATCGATGTCGCCTCGCTTCATCAACAGGTGCCTTGATCGTACGCCCGCCGATAGCGACGGGGGCAGTGTCCGAGCGTTGACGAGTGAGATCAGGAACCGAACGGCCAGCAGCCCTGCCACGCTACGAGCCCATCTACAACACCAAGTTCCTCTACCTTCCGTTTGACGAACTACGGGTAGCGGTGGCCGTGGTCGTGGGCCTGGGCAGATAGGCGGGTGAGGTCGGCGATGGGCGGTCTGGCGACGGCGCCCCTGGGAGGCGGGGGCGGGCGTGGGTCGGCTCGGCGGTCGCCGCCGGGTGCGAGCCGCTTCTGCTCCCGTTCGCCGAGGGGCCGAGAAGATTGCCCGCCGTCTCGACCGCGGCGCCGCAGGTGAGCAGCGCTGCGGCCAGCGCGGTCAGTCCGACGGAGGCGCGCAGTGCCCGCGACGCCGTGGAACGTGGGTCGGCGTCCCTCATCAGTCCACGTATTCCTGGGCGACCTGGACGTACTCGAAGCCCTTGACGTCGGTGGCGATCTGCATCTGGCCGGTCTTCGACGAGGCGATCAGGGTGTTGAGCAGACCGGAGATCGCCGCGCTCAGCGCCGACTCGGTGTCCGAACCGTCGGCGATGAACAGCGCCTTGGTCGCCACCTGTTCCAGCACGTCACGCTTGGCGCCGCCGAAGCCATAGGCGATCACGTGCGGGTGACGCGGCCAGCTCCTGTCCACCAGCGTGCGGAAGGAGTTCTGCCAGTGCGCGTCGGTCGGACCGCCATCGGTCAGGAAGAAGACCGTCGGCCGCAGCACGCTGAAGTTCTGCATCCTCAGGTCGCTGACATCCTGTTCGATGCACTGCCGCACCCGGTCGAAGGTCTTGCCGTACTCCGTGCGCCCGCCGCAGATCACCTCGGGCATGGTCGGCACCTGCTCCATGTCCGACATCGGGATCACCACGTGCACGTCGGTGGAGAAGGCGATCACGCAGACTCGGGCGAACTCCGAGACGCGGGGATTTGTCGCCAGGTTGTAGTGCAGACGGGAGAGGGTCGCGTTGAGCACTGTCTCGTGCGGCTTCATCGACGAAGACGCGTCGATCACCACGTAGGTGGGCAGGCAGAGTGACATGGTGCACCTCTGAGCTAGTGGTTGGAGGCGATGACGAAGAGCAGGATCACGGCTATGACGAGCACGAGAACCCACCCGCTGTGCGGGGCGGTCGGAGGCGTCCGTGCTGCCTCGGTGGGCGTCGACCCGGAGTCCTTCACGGCCGTATCGGGGCCGGGGTGGGGCCGCGGGTTCGTGCGCGGCAGCGGAGGCAGCGCGGCGTACGTCGGACGTGGCACGGTCCTGAGATAGGGCCCGCCGTTCAGCGCCAGATGCAGCTGAGCGGCCGAGGGCCGTCGCTCGCGGTCGGTCGCGAGCAGCATGTCCAGCAGTACGTCGGAGACGGCGGGCTGGTTCTGCCAGTGAGACGCGGCGACGGTGTGGAAGGCGTGCGCGTCACGCTGGCCCGTCATGCATTTGGCGACGAGCAGTCCGAGCCGGTAGCGGTCGGTGTACTCGTCCGCGTCGGTGCCCTGCGGAGTGAGCGGGTCGGCCCAGTTCGGCTGGTGGATGTCAGGCATCCTGTTCGGCTGACAGCCGTCGACGTCGATGAGATAGACGGAACGCTGATCCGGGCTCCAGAAGGCGTTGGAGAACGACCAGTCCGAGTAGACCAGGCCCAGGCTCTCCAGGATCCCGGCGAGCTCTGTCAGTTGGCGGCAGGCGGCCAGTCTGCCCTCGAAGCCGGGGCGCGACAGTCCGATCCGCCCGATCGACTCGTCGGACTTCGCCAGCCAGTCGATCTCCACGAAACGGCGCTCGCTGAACCCTCCGCGCCGCAGCTCTGAGCGGTACTGCTCGGGCGCCATCGGGATCACGCAGCCGACGGCCGGGTTGCCGGGTTCGTGGATCCGGGCTGCGGGCCAGCACGTCCCGGCGTACAGGGCCGCACGATCCGCCTCCGGCAGCGTGCCCGGAGCCGAGATCAGCAGGTCGAGCCGATCGGCGTCCTCCGGGTGCTGGTCCTGCCGGTAGAGCTTGGCCAGCCAGCCCGGATGGTTCGTCAGCGGCTTCACGGCGACGGCCTGGCCGTTGTGTTCGGAGATCGGCTCGGCGAGTGGTCCGAGATCGCTGACGCTCACGGTCCGCGGCAACGCCCAGCCCCGCGGATCGGCCACCGGGCCGCCGTCGCTCGCACCGTCATCGGCGCCATCGGCGCCATCGATGAGATGGGGTTCCGTCATGCCCGGCCACCGTTCCACGCCACGACAGCGGTGCGGTCGTCAAGGCACTGCGGTGCGTCGAAACCGACGTCGGCGATGAACCGCGTGGCCGGCACCGGCGAGCGCCAGGCGTTCGCGAAGTACTCGTTGACGTTGCCCGCCCGGTCCGCCCACGCGTCGCCGATCCCGTCCGTGACCAGGGCGAGGGCGGCGCCGGGAGCGAGGGAGACGTAGTGGCCCCTGGCCAGTTGTGGCGTGTCGGGCAGTCGCCCGGCGACCTCGTTCGAGACGACCGCGGCCGTGCGGTCCTTGGCATCGCCGCACGAGAACAGCCACAGCGGGCCGCGCGGGTCGAGCGTCCAGGCCGAACTGTCGCCGAGCCACGCGACCCAGGCCTGCGCGACGCCGTTCGCGTCCGGTTCGGCGAGCACCGCGGTGATCAGCACGGTGGCCACGTGTGAGGTGCCGACGCCGCGTCCGGCCGCGTGCGCGGCGACCGATTCCGCGATCCGCGCATACAGCTCCTTGACATCGAGCCTGTCGAAGCCCACTGCCTCGATCTGTTCGCGCAGCAGGGTGACAGCCTGGCTGGCGGCCGTGGTGGCCCCGGCGTCGGACCAGGCCGCGCTGGACAGGCCGTCGGCCACGGCCACGATCGCGTACCGGCTGTCCCGGCTTCGCCCGATCCGGTAGGAGTCCTGCCGCGGCTCGGCGGGCCGGCCACAGCGGTGGCCGGGCCCGATGACGGAGGCCGCGCGGATGGTGAAGGCACCGACCGTGGCCTCGTCGGCAGCGATTCCGTTCTGCACCGTGCGCTCCGGCAGCAGCCAGGGGTAGCCCTGGGCACGGGCGCCGTCGCCGAAGCGGGGAACGCTCAGGTCGGTCGGCCGCTCGCGCAGGAACGGCTGAGGCCTCGCGGGCTGGGCCTGCGGAGCCGCAGGTCCGGTGACGTAGCGACAGATCGGAACCGCTGTGGCGGGCTTGGGCACCTGTTCGAGCCGGTCGCGCTGCCGGGCGAGCGTCGCGGCGGCCTCGGACCCCAGCGCGGCCGCCGTGCCGGCGACACCAACTGCCGCGAGGGCGAACACGTCCACCAGCCGGCCGTACTGCCGATGCGGCGTGCTGACCTCGATGAAGGCCCCGATGACGACGGCCACGAGCAGCATCGCCCGCCCCCGTCCGTCCATGAGGCCACCCCGCCGGCTGTTGTCCCGGCTCACGGCCGTTCCTCGGAATCGCGGGAATTCGGTCCGGAGGAAAAATGCTGAGTGCCGTGCTGCACCGCGAATACTCCACCTGAATTGGTGGCGGAATTGACCTGGATCACGATGTCCGGCATTTCCGGGGTTCGCAGCGACGCCAGGGCCATGACGTCCTGGGCGAGAGCCGGGTTCCGGTCGAGCAGCTGAGACAGAGCCTCGGTCCAGTAGCCCACGGCCACGGCGTCGACCGCCCCCCTGTCGGCGGTCGCCTGCCGGTCCAGCGCGGCGGACAGCTCCGTGCGGCGGCTACCGCGAGCCTGCGCGAGGACGCCGCTCATCAGCCTCTTCGCCTCCTGCCAGAGATCGGTGCCCATCGCGGAGACCAGAGCGGTGGCGCCGCTCGCGGCCAGCTCGGCGAGTTCCTCGTTCATCAGCGCGTATCAACCTCGGTCGTTGTGGCGGATGTACTGGTCGCCTCGGTGGACGGCGAAGACCGTGCCGTTTCCCGTGGCCTGGACGAGCTGCTCCACGGTCCGCGGCGTGGGTTCCGCAGGCGGCTCGCCGGAGCCGGAATCCCGGCCGGTCTCGACGCGGGGCCCGACGGGGCTGCCCGGATACCAGAGCCAGGCCCGCGCGGCGTACTCCTTGACCCGGACGTCGGCCGCGGTGAAGGCATCGGCTTCGAGCCCCTCGTAACCGTGCCCGACCGTCTCCTCGTAGAAGTGGTGCGAAAGGATGGCGGCCACCGGGGTGCCACTGGTACCGGCCAGGGCCGCGTGCCGCAGCGGGGCCGAGTCGAGCAGCCGGGCCAGCGCCTCGAAGGGGGCGCCGGAGACGGTGCCCTCCGGATCGAACCGGATCTCCCCCGCGTGCACCGCGGCCCGCACCCGCAGCCGGGTGTCCGGGCCGGCGTGCCGGTTGTGCTCGCGGATCCGTGAGCCCAGCTCCGGCAGCAGTGGGAACAACAGTCTGGCCTTGGGCAACGCGGCCGGGGCGACGAGCTGACAGCCGTCGCCGGTGTCGACGTACGCGAAGTCCCTTGCGTCCAGATCCGCGATGTCGAGGGCGTCGAACAGCGCGGAACGCAGAACTCTGCGGATCTCTTGCAGCCGCTGCTCGCCGCGGCCCGCGGAACCCGCGATGTCGCACGCCAGCAGGGCTCGGTATTCGTACCTCGGATTCACAATCCCTCCGCGATCACGACGGGGCCGGCAATTCGAAGATCGATTGGCCGTCTTCCCTGTTATCCGATGCCGACAGAATGATTTCCGAGATCGTAGAGGAGGGGTCCTCGGGTAGAACGGCTACTAATACGGCTTGTGCGGCTTCGGCCGAACGAGGAAGAGAGGTGTGGCCGATGAGCAACACACGGGTTCGGGGGGCCGCGGCCTACTGGCCGGCGGCCGGGCTGCTCGGCCGGGTGGACGAGGCCGACCGCGAAATCCTGCTGGGACTCGGCCACGGCGTGGTCTACCCGGCTGGTCAGATCGCCATCCGCGAGGCCGACACCTCGGACTACGCGCTGCTCCTGCTCGGTGGCACGGTGAAGGTGACCGCGCACGCGCAGGACGGCCGCGAGGCGCTGCTGGCCGTGCGGATGGCCGGGGACCTGGTCGGGGAACTCGCCGGGATCGACGGTCAGCCGCGCATCGGCACCGTGACCGCCTGTGGCAGGGTGCTGGCGCGCTACATCCTGCGCTCGGAACTGCTGGAGTGCACGAAACAGCACCCCGCCATCGGTCTTGCGCTCAGCGCGAGCGTGGTGGCCAAGCTGCGCACGGCGACCGGCCGGATCGTCGACTTCACCGGTTGCGACGTGCTCGGGCGGCTGGCCAGGATCCTGCACCACCTGGCCGTCATCTACGGTCGTCCCGGCCGGAACGAAGCCCAACTCCCGCTGTCGCAGCCGGAGATGGCCACCCTGGTCGGCGCGGCGGAGTCGTCGATCCACAAGGCCCTGCGGGCGCTGCGGGAGTCGGGCGCGGTCGTGACCGGCTACCGCAGGATCACGATCCTCGATCTGGACCACCTCGCCCGGATCGCCGTCGAGGCCGCCCCGCCGGAGGGCGTCGCGGCCGGGCCCGCCGGATCGCCGGCGATCTCGCCAAACACGTAAAAGCGCCGGGTTCGCACGACGGGGCGGCGCCAGCATGACCGAGTGCCGGGACCCGAGCGTCGGACGGGACCCGAGCGTTGGAGAGAACGGGGAAGCAGATGCCAGAGAACAACGGCGCTCCGGACGCTTCCGAGCGGATCGGGGTCGGCAACGTGTCCGGAACGGTGGTCGTAGGCAGCCACAACACCGTGACCAACCTGGGGATCACCGCCGAGTACGGTTCGAACGTCACCGTGCACGCGGGGCCGCTGCCGGATCCAGTCAGGCGCCGGCCGATCTCCCAGCTGCCGCGGTCCGCCGCCGATCCGCTGATCGGCCGCGAGCGGGATGTGCGGGCACTGCAAGAGACGATCGAGAGACGTCAGTTGGTGCAGGTCTGGGGCGCGTCCGGGGTCGGCAAGAGTGCACTGCTGCGCCACCTCGCGCGTACGATGCCGCGCGGGCCCGAGGGTGTCGCCTATATCGAAGCCGGCGGACGTACGCCTGATGACATCGCACAGGCGATATTCGACATCAGCTTCGACGCGCCGAACTACAAGCCGTCGCTGGAGGCGCTGAAGGAGCATCTGAAGACACTGCGGCTGCGGATCTACCTGGACGATGCGGGACTCGGCGAGAAGGACCTGCGCCGGCTCTTCGACATGGCCGAGCAGTCCACGTTCGTCTTCACCTCGCAGCAGTGGTCCGCGGTCGACGGCGTGCACGCGTTCCAACTCCAGGGGCTGACCACCTCGGCGGCGACGGAACTGGTGACGGCGCTGCTGAACCGCGAGCTGCGGCCCGACGAGGCGCGGACCGTGGAGGCGCTGTGCGACGCGGTGGACGGCAACCCGCTCCGGTTGCGGCGCATCGCCTTGTCGGCCGCGACCGGCCAGGGTCTGCCGGGCATCGCCGATCTCCCCGAACTGCTTCCCGCGCTGCTGAACAGGCTCCGGCCGCAGGAGCGCGACCTGCTGCATCTGCTCGGCTCACTGTCCGGCGCCGAGTTGGCCGCCCGGCATCTCAATGATCTGCTCGCTCGACCGGACACCGACGCGCTCGCCGACGGCCTGGTACGACACGGCCTGCTGCTCGCCTCGGAGACCGGCTACAGCTGTCCGCCGGACGTCGCCGAGTACGCGCTGAAGAGCCGGGCGACGGAGTTTCCCGCCGATCGGCTCTGCCAGGCGCTCACCGCGTGGGTTGAGGAGAGGGACACCGCCCCGGACGACGTCGCGGCACACTTTCAGGCCCTGGATGTCGCGGTGCTGCGAGCGGAGAGGAGCGGACACGCGCAGCTCGGCGCGGCGCTGGCCCGTGCCGCCTCACCGAAGCTGGCGCTGTCCCGGCAGTTCGACGCGTGGGGCAGCCTGCTCGGAGTCGGTTGGGCAGCGGCGAAGAGCGCGGGAGACAAGGAGGGTGAGGAGTTCTTCCTGCGCGAGGCGCGCACCCGCCGGAGGGTGATCGGCCGGGCTGCGCAGACGACGGCCCTTGTGCTTGAGGCGGACGTGCTGTGGCGGGAACTCACCGCTCTGCGAGCGCATTCGGCAGCCCATCACGTCGCCAACACCGCGACGACCACCCCGCAGCCGGTCCACGCGTTCACCCCGCCGCACGTCGCGGGCAACACCCCGGCCTTCGCGCACCCGCACGTCGCGGGCAACACGCCGGCCCTCACGCACCCGCACGTCGCGGGCAACACGCCAACCCTCACGCACCCGCACGTCGCGGGCAACACGCCGGCCCTCACGCACGCGCCCGCCCCCACGCCCGCCACTGCGGCTCCCGTGCACGTTCCCCCGCACGCTCCCGTGGCGAGGCCGGTGGTCGACTTCTCCCGTCCCGCCGGACAGCCGCACGTCGCCGCCCACGTGACCGGCGCACATTCCGCCGCACCGATACCGAAGCGGATCGACCTCTCGCAGGCGCACACCTCCGCCGCCCAGCCGGCGCACGCTGCGAGCACAACGACGACCGCGACGAGCGCAGGCTCCCACACGGCGGTCACCGCCGCCGGCGCAGCGGGTGCCAAGGGCGGAATTTCAGCACTCGCCATCGCCTGCACGATGGGCCTCGTGACCGTGCTGGGCCTCGGTGCCGCGGTCTACGCGAACGACCAGCCTGACACGTCTTCAGTCGTCGCGCCGAGCCCCGTCGGTACGCCGAGCCTGAGCGACGACACCTCGCCCACCGTCGACACCCCACCCACCGACGACACCTCGCCCACCGACGACACCTCGCCCACGGTCGATCCCGTGTGCGCGACTGTGATCCCAGCCCTGTCGCCGATGATCCCGCAGTTCAATACCGACGTCTCCGCCGTGTCCGACGCGATCGACTCGTACAACAGCGCCATGGACTCCTACAACGCGGGCGAGACATCCGCCCCTCCCGACGACAGCACGGTGGTCGCCGACGACAACACTGTCATCAGCGACCTGAACTCCATCGAGTCCACGTTGCGGCAGGCCATATCGGAAGCTCAGGACAGCTCCGTGGAAACAGACCTCAACGACATGCTGACCGCTGCTCAGCAGACAGCGAGCCAGTATCAGTCGTTCGACCCCAGTGTGGGAGGCAGCGTGCTCGACACATCGAGTCAGGTCGCGGCGATGAACTCGGCCGCACACAGTCTGCAGACCGACTGCGGCGGCTGACCTGCCCCGACATCCCTCAAGAAAGGCCGATCATGCCCACGGAATCCACACACGGGGACATCCACGCCGGGGACGTCTCCGGCACGTTCATCGTAGGCGACAACAACCGCGTGACGAGCACGACGCATGGCCCTGAGCAGCCGCAACCGCACCAGCAGAACTCCGCGGAGGACCAAGCAGCAGTCTTCGCAGTCGAACACGGCACCATGCACGTCACGTACAACGCCGAAGCCCAGCATGAGGCAGACCGCTGAGAAACACCGCGTGCCCCGGCCGACGATCGACCGGGGCACGCACCCTGCGATCCGCTCAGTCCTGGCCGGCCAGCAACTCCAGGTCCTGAGCGTTCAGTGTCGCCGTCTTCAGCAGTTCCCTGATGAGGTTGACGCTGAGCATCGAGCCGACCGGCTCGCCGACCTCTTCGCGCAGCAGTCCGCGTACGCCCCGCCGGTGCAGCCGTTCGCGCACGTCCTCGACCGCGTTCGCGACCGACTTGTAGGTCCAGGACTTGGTCGCGTAAGGCGAGGCGTTGACCAGACGGGCGGTGTCCTCCCAGGCCAGCGGGAGCGGGAAGGCGTCGTGGCCCTCCAGGTAGCGCCGGGCGAGCGCGGTGAGCACCAGCCGCTCCTGCGGGGAGAGTTCGTAGACCGTCTCGGGATCCACGGTCTCCGCACCGCTCGTGGCGCGGGGGTGCCGGTCGTCCTCGCCCACGACGCGGACCTCCACCAGGTGGGAACGCTGCTTGGACGAGTTGATCACCAGTGGGGTGTACCCGGACTCGACGATCCGCTTGTGGCCGGTGAGCATCAGCGCGCCGTCGGGCAGTTCGATCGGCAGATTGCCGGTGTTGAGCAGCCACCAGTCGCCGTCCGTGCCCGTGCAGGTGAACACGCCATGCCGACGGCTGACGGTCGGGTCGTCGACGCCGACCGGCACATGCACGTCCTCACGGTCACGTCCGAACAGCAGTGTGTACCGGCGCGGCGGCACGGCGTACCCGCCCTCCGGACCCAGTACGAAGATCGTCCCGGGCGGCGCCGAGGGCACCCTGTCGGAGGGACTGCCCGGCGGCAGCATCTGAGGTGGGAAATTTCCGTACTCCATATCACATACCTCCGGCTCGGCTCGCGCCAGTGTAGGAGCGCATTGCGAGGACCGGTCCTCCCTCCAGCTTGCGGTGCGCTGACATCAGAGATGTGCGACCTCCCGTACGGCAGGGAGGCGCGCGTCCGCTGTCAACTCGTGTTGCATGGCGTGGACTTGGTCGATAGCCTCCCCGCCGTGAACGCGAGCAGCGGGGGCACGGCCGATGATCGATAGCACGACCGCCGAACCGCTCGGCCCGGACGATCCGCAGGAGATCGGCAGCTTCAACATCATCGGCGTGCTCGGCACCGGCGGCATGGGCGAGGTCTACCTAGGGGCGTCGGACAAGGGCTACGCCGCCGTCAAGCGCGTCCGGCCGCGGCTGGTCTCCAGCGAGCGCTTCGAACGCGAGGTCGGCATCCTCTACCGTGTGCCGGTCGGAGTCGGGCCGCGGGTGCTGGCCAGCGACGGCACCGCGGAACGCCCCTGGTTCGCCACCGAGTACATCCCCGGACTCACCGTGGACGAGGCGGTCCGGCTGCGCGGCCCGCTGCCCACCGAGGCGCTGTGGCTGCTGCTGGCCGAGGCAGCCGCTCAACTGCGGGCCGTGCACGCGCTCGAGATCGTGCACCGCGATGTGAAGCCCGGCAACGTGATGCTGGTGCGCGACGGCGTGAAGCTGATCGACTTCGGCATCGCGCGCGCCGCAGACCAGGCGAGGCTCACCAGGAGCGGTGGCAGCTTCGGAACGCAGGGATTCTCGGCACCGGAACAGCAGGCCGGCGACGAAGACGTGCACGCGCCCGCGGACGTCTACGCACTCGGTGCGCTCCTGCTCTACGCGGCCTCGGGCCGCACACCCGGTGTCGTCCCTGACGTCGAGCCGCTGCGTGCCGTGGATGCCGGCCTCGCCGCCGTCATCGAGTCCTGTCTGGCCACCGCCCCCGAAGCCCGCCCCACCGCCGGCGAGATGGTAGAGGCGGCCCGCGCGCACCTGGCCGTCCCGCCCCCGACATGGCCCTCTGAGGTCATGTCACGCATCGCCTCGCGACGTGCCTTCGCCGCGACGCCGGTCGGCAAACTGGAGACCGTCCCACCGCCGGACCTGGACGCGGATCCGAAGCCGGAGACCGTACCCACGTCCCCCGCATTACCTCGCCGCCCGCGCAAACGTCTGGTCCTGCTCCCGGCCGCCGCAGTGATCGCCGTCGGCGCCGTCGCAGCGTTCCTGCTCGTCCCGTCCGCATCCCCGCAGCACCGCGCCTCGCAGTCGTCCGACAGCGCGTCGGTCCCCACCAGGCCTGTGGCCGGGACGACGCAGGCGCCCTCCGCGAGCCCAAGCCGTTCGGCCTCGTCCACCGCCAAGTCCGCTCCCTCGCCCTCGGTCCGCACGGACACGACCGTCCCGCCGCGCGCGTCCAGCCCGAGTTCGGCCTCGGGCACCGTCGCGACCGCCGCGTCCTCAGCAGCTGCCGTCAGGCCCACCTCATCGTCGATCAGCGGCATCAACGGCAGCGACGACTCGACTCAGGTCAAGGGCTCCGAGGCGGACACCGACTGGTTCGGCAACGACGCCGCCTGCTCCGCCTGGCTGGACGACAACGGCTCCGGCGAACTCGCGGGCGTGCTCAACACCTCCCTGAACCAAACCTGCGACGCCACGCTGTACCGCAGCGACGGCATCGCGTACACCTTCCATGCCTCCTGGGGCGCCGCGAAGACGAGCTTCCTCTCAGACGTCGGCGACACGATGTGGATCTGCGTCTGGAACGCGAGCAACCGATCCGACGAGCAGTGTTCCGCCCGCTTCGCCATGAACGGCCACACCCCGGTCAAGCAGTGAAGCAAACGGCACAACCGCCGCGGGAACGCCAGCGTTTGTTCGTGGAACGCGGCCGCCCTGCTCCCGCGCCTGGTGCCACCGCTGTACAGACCGCACGCGTCGCCCCGCGGTCAGCCCGCCCCCTTGCGGATACCTCATGTGCCCGGCCTACTGCGCCAACCACAACTTGTCGACCCATGACATCACGCCAGAACGGCGCCGACGGGTGGGTGAGCCGCCTCGGCGGTCGCACGGTAGGTGATCAGGAATCCGCGTGTATCGGCCGGCTGGAAGGACAAGGTCTCCGCCTCCTCCGCGGTCACCGTTCCTGTGACGGTGCTGGTGATGGATGACGCTGAAGCTGTATCCGGGGTCCGGCGGGCGGCCGTCGGGCCCGGCGTTCGTGGTGCCGGTGCAGGCGGTGGCACCCGGCGGCGACGCGGCGGTGTGTTCCACTGGTCCACCGTGGTGGCCCGGTCGCTGGGAGGGCTCGATTCCCCTGCGGTCGTCGCCCTCGCCCTGGACAACCGCGCTGTCGACGACCTGCGGCAGCCCCTCACTGCCTGACCGTGAAGTACTGCCATGCGCCCCAAGTGCTGAGGTTTCCGGTGTCCTTGCCGCTGTGGACGTACTCGGCACGCATCCGGAACCTGCTGTTGACCGCCTTGGTCAGGCTCAGCGTCGCGGAGCCGGTGCTCGTCGTGCTGAGCGTGCGGCATGAGGAGATGCTCTGTGCGTGCCAGGCGCCGCCGTAGTACCGCTGGGCCTGGAATCGCACGCACTGGCCGACCTTGTCGGGCGTGACCGTGGCGTTCAACTTGGCCGTGGCGGTGTGGTGGTAGACCCGGTAGAGGGTGCTGCCGTAGTGAGTGCTTCCGTAGTAGCCGCTCAGCGACTCGGACACCTTGGCGTGGGCCGACACGGTGCGGACGGCGGTAGCCGCGGCGTAGCGGTAGTCACCGGCGAAAGACGCGGTGAAGATCGTGCTGCCGGTGACCCTGTAGGTCGCGGTCAGGTTGCCGTGGCTGTCCACCGTGCCCGCCCTGACCAGCGTCTTCTTACCGTGGTAAGGCTCGGCGTAGATCGAGAGTGTGCGCCCGTTGTAGGTCCTGCCGAGGTGGGCCGTGACCTTTGCGGTCGCGCCGTAGGCGTATGACGACGCGTTGGTGCTGATGGACAGGGCGGTCGCGCTGCGGGAGACCTGGACCGTTGCGGAGGCTTTGGTCGCCTGGTGGGCGGAGTCACCGGCGTAGGTCACGGTGTAGGTGTTGGCTCCCCCGACCTGCGGGACGTCGGCTATGTGGAATGTGCCGTCGGCGGACAGGGGCGCATCCGGCAGCGCTACGCCGGCGGGATGGGCAAGGTCGCTCCTGACCACCTTGACGGCCTCACCGGAGGGGTAGGGAGCCGCCGACATCTGACCGGGCACGGTCAGCCGGGACGCGCGGCCGCTCTTCGCCGGGGCGGTGAGGTTGATGGTGGTCGGGGCCGGCGTCGGGAGCTGCCATGGCACGTAGAACGTGTATCCAGTCGGCTGCGTCTGGTTCCCGGCCGCGTCGACTCCGACGACGTAGAGGGTGTGGGTCCCCCAGGTCAGGGAGGCTGTCAGGGTTCCCTTGCCCTGGGCGTCGGCCGGGGCCCGGGCGGCGCCGATGCCGGGCTCCTGGTCGAAGGCGTACTCGAAGTGGTCCAAACCGCTGGCCCAGCAGTCCGGAGCCCCCGCTTCCGTGCATCCGCCGGGCAGGGGGTCACGGGAACTGAAGCTGAACGTGGTGGGCTGCCCGGCTGCCTTCGTGGGCGTTCCCGGGCTTCCTGCCGGCGGGAAGTCCGGGTTCGTGACGACCGGGGCGAGGGGCGCGCTCCCGTCAACCCGGAAGTAGCAGGGCGCGGTCGGGTTCGAGTACGCCGTCCCGTCGTACGTCGACGCGTGCCAGCCGTAGGTGTGCCCATCCGTCAGGGGCAGCGGGACATACACGGATTCGTAGGGAACCGGCACCCCGGAGACGGACCCGTCGGCCGCCTGCGAGCCGTCCACGTCCCACGCATGAACGACCCCCTGGTACGTCACCCCGTCCACCGTGGGCCGCGGTACGCCGATGGAGACGGTCATCCCCGTGGGAGGCGGATTGGTCACGGTCCGCCAGGTCGGGGTGCTGTCGCTGCCGCAGGCCGGACTGGCCGGCAATGCGGGCGTCGGCAGTGCCGGGTTGACGGGGGTCTCGTCGGCGGCCGCTGCCGCCGGAAGCGCTGCCACGATCGTGCCGGCCAGCAGAAGAGCGAGCCAGCCGCGCTGATGCACGGTTCGATTCACAGGTGTCTTCCTTCTGGGCCGTGCCCGTACGTCGGTGTCAAGTCCCTGTGCTCGTGCGGGGCAGCGCTCGGGGACCTGATCGCGCGTACGACGATTGCCAGGACGGCATGCGTCTCCCCACGCACGTGGCCGTCCGCCCCCTCGCTGCGGTACGGGACCGCAGAGCATACCGGACGCTAGCACCACCTCGGACGACTTCAGCGGCCCTTGATCAACTGTTTACCGCGTGCGGCAGCCGACTGCCGGGGTCCAGGGGGATCACATACGGTGAGGGTGCTTCCTCGACCCCAGGTGCGGCCAGTACGGCCCGCCGATTCCCGCGGGCAGCCATCGGCACGACGCGAAGACGGTGACCCCCGTTGTGGTCGTCCTTGCCCGGGGTCACCGCGCGGATGCCGACCACGGCGTCCGCGGCACCGGCTACGGCGCTGAGCCGGTCTCCCGTGTGGAGATCGGAGGCCACGACACATGACGCCGCCCATAACCCGCGACCGACCGGAAAGTGACCATGCATTACGTCACAGCTACGTCGCCGCTCCATCCATGTCTTTGATGCCCCCGGAAACAGGGCAGGGGCGCTGTCCGCCGTCGGACACAGGAACGTGTCGCGAATGGCTGGTACGGAAGGAGCCGCTGCCTCGGCCTTGGCAGGAGCTCTGCTACTCCGCCGTTCGCGTAGCCCGGCCGGCGCATCACGGGCGTAGCCATCCGCTCAAGGGATCACCTCACCACCCGCTCGGACCTTCACGGCCCTGGCGAATCCACCGACTCCGGCGGAGTTGGCCCCGGTGGATCCTCTGCTGGTGGCGCCCGCCCTGACATGTCCGGCGCCGGACTCCACGACGTGTCCGGCGGCGCAAATGGCCCTGCGTGGTTGTGCATCAGCAGCAGCATCACAGCGAAGCCGATGGCCACCACGATCAAGGCGAAGCCTACGGGGTTCCGCGGGTTGTACTCGTAGCGGTTCGTCCCCCACTCGCACCGCTTGAAGACGGGCTCATTGTCGTCGAAGCGCACGGCTACGACCGTATTGCGAGCGCTCGAAGCACCCGAACCATCAGCGCTGTCCGAGGGACTTCCGAGGGACTTTCCGACGCCTGACGCGGCAAATCACCGAAAGATCAGAAAGGGCCTCCGACGCAGGTCGGAGGCCCTCTCCCAGGCAAAGCCGCAGGTGGCGGCAGACGAGTCGGGCTGTACGCCGGGTTCTGTTCCGAGGGTCCTCGCGGAGTCCTCGGCGACGGCCATCCATCTAGGACCGGTGTTGCCACCGGCCTCGTGCGGTCTACCCGCGGACTCGGGCGGGCAGCCCTCGTGCGTCCGCGCAGGGCGCTTTTCACGGCGCCCCTTTTGACCTTGCTCCGGGTGGGGTTTACCTAGCTGCCCAGGTCACCCTGGGCACTGGTGGTCTCTTACACCACCGTTTCACCCTTACCAGGGGCCGAAGCCCCGGGCGGTTTGCTTTCTGTGGCACTGTCCCGCGGGTCACCCCGGGTGGCCGTTAGCCACCACCCTGCCCTGTGGAGCCCGGACGTTCCTCGGGAAGCCCCCTAGGGGGACTCCACGCGGCCGTCCGCCCGGCTCGTCTGCCGTGTCGACCATGGTACCGGGCGCCTGGAGCGGCGAGGACCGGCGGCCGCCGTCGCCAGGACCGAGCCCGCCAGGATCAGGGCGAATGCCGCCAGGACCGTGGGAGTCAGCCGCTCGTTCAGGAAGAGCGCGCCCGCCGCCACCGCCACCGCCGGGTTGACGTACGTGATCACCGTCGCCCGTGTCGGACCCGCCTCCTTGATCAGCTCCAGGAACGCCACGAAGGCCACCGCCGTGCAGAGCACGCCCAGGCCGGTCAGGGCCGCCAAGGCGGAGGGCGAGGGGAGGGAGGAGGGGTGGGCCAGAGCGGCCAGCGGAGCGTAGACCAGCGCCGCCAGGGTCAGGCACGCCGCCGTCAGGTGCAGGGACGGGACATCCTTGAGGCGGCGGGCGGCGATGACCGGGGCCGTCGCATAGCCCAGCACCGTCACGAACACCTCGGCCAGGGAGCGGGCGTCACCGCCGGTCAGGTGGGGGAGGGTCAGGACCGTCACACCACCCAGGCCGAGCGCGAGGCCGGTCAGACGGCGGGCTCCGAGGTGTTCCGTGTCGCCGAGGAGGCGGGCGACGATCACTCCCACGATCGGTACGCCCGCGATCAGCAGACCCGCCGTCGAGCTGGACAGGTGTCGTTCGGCGTCGGTCAGCGTCATCCAGGGGATCAGGATCTCCAGGCATGCGAAGGCCAGCATGGGGCGCCAGTGGGTGCGTATCGTCCGGGGCAGTCCGCCCTGGCGCAGAGCGAAGGGGAGCAGCAGGATCGCGCCCAGCGCGCAGCGTGTGAACACGACCACCGGCGGGGACACCTCGTCCACCGCCACTTTGATCATCAGATAGGGGACGCCCCAGATCACTCCCATGAGGGAGAACAGGAACCAGCCGCGTGCAGTCATGCGGTGAGTTTCGGCCAAGACCTCACCGGGAGTCTTGAACGCTGTTGCGGTACGCCGCCGGCGTCACGCCCAGCACCCGGCGGAACCAGCGGGTCAGGTGCGCCTGGTCGGCGAAGCCCACCAGCGTCGCCACCTCCGCCGGGCGCAGGCCCGCCTCCAGCAGTCCCCGCGCCCTGCTCACCCGGTACTGGGCGAGCCAGGCGTACGGGGGTATGCCCATGGTCGTACGGAAGGCCCGTAGGAGCTGGTAGCGGGACAGGCCCAGGTCGGCGGCGAGGCCGGCCAGCGGGGGCGGTGCCGTGAGGTCGTCGGCCAGGCGGTCGCGGACCAGCCGGGCGATCGCGCCGGCGCCGGGGATCACGTCGGACCCGGGGCGGGCCGTGGAGTGGCGGCGGGCCAGGGCCGTCAGCAGCCAGGGGAGGCGGGATTCGGCTTCGAGGGGGTCGGGGCAGGCGCTGAGTTCCGTGTGGGTGAGACGCAGGGCGGCGGCCAGCTCGGGGTCGTCGAGGAGGGGCTCACGGAAGTGCGGCAGGCCGCCGAGGGTGCCGTCGGCCAGCAGCGACGGCTCGGCGTACAGGGCGCGGTAGGCGTAGCCGTCGGTGGCGTTGCCGGGGCCGCCGGTGTGCATCTCGCCGGGGTCGAGGACGACGATGGTGCCGGGGCCGGTGCGGATGTGGCCGCCCCGGTAGTCGATGACCTCGCTGCCGCCGACGCAGACGCCGATCGTGTACTCGTCGTGGGCGTGCGGGGCGTAGGTGTGCCGGCGGAAGTTCGCCGTCAGGAGGTCCAGCGGGGGGCCTTCGTGGCCCAGCCGGGCGCGCGTCCACAGCGCCTTTTCCGCCATCCGCCCCCACCCCTTCCGGTTCCCGCTGTGGATGCAACGTCTCCAGGCCCCGCTTCCATGCCGCTTCCAGGTCGGCGTCGCCGGGAAAGTCGCCGGAAAGGTCACCGGGGAAGTCGCCGGGGAAGTCGCCGTGGATCTTCAGGATGACCGTGCCGTGGGCGAAGCCCAGACCGCGCGGGCCGGATCGGCATCCCCGGCGCACCGGCGCATCAGCGGCATCGCCGCCCGGTCGTCCGGGCCTTCGGGCCGCTCGGCGTGCCGGAGGGGCTGTCCGGTGGCGAGGAGCGTCAGCCGTCGAGGCCCGTTCGCTCCAGCGCCGCGAAGACCGCCTCCACGCGCAGCCGGTGCTCGTGCGCCACCTCGTCCACCGGGGTGCCCGCCATCAGCCGGCGTACGGAGGCGACGAAGACCGTGCGACAGGCCGCTACGACCAGTGCCGCCAGGAGGTGCGGGTCCGGCGCGGCGGTCCCGGTGAGGGCCGCGGCCAGCGCGCGCTCCACCTCCTCGGCGCCCTCGCGGGCGCGGGCGCGCAGGGCCGGTGAGTCGACGACGACCCGCCAGAAGGGGGCGAAGGTGTCCCCCACTCCGCCCAACGGGTGCCGCTCGTCCAGCAGTTGAAGGGCGAGGCGGCGCACGGCGGCGAGCGGAGACTCGCCGGCGGCCCGGTCGCGCACCGCTGCGGCGAGCAGTTCGGCGGCCTGCGGGATGCGGTCGAGGAACAGATCCTCCTTGCGCGGGAAGTAGTTGAAGACCGTCATCGCGGAGACGTCTGCCTGCCGCGCGACCTCGGCGACCGTCACCGCGTCGAAGCCGCGCTCGATGAACAGGCCCGTCGCGATGTCCGAGATCCGCTGCCGCGTGGCCAGTCTCTTGCGCTCCCTCAGCGAAGGTTCCTCATTCATGGAAAAACTATAGCCACTCAAAATTTTTAGTGACTACAGTCAGAGTTGTGACGACGACGATCGATTACGACGTGGTGGTGGCGGGCGCCGGTCCCGCAGGCCTCTTCCTCGGCTGCGAGCTGGCGCTCGGCGGAGCGCGGGTGCTGGTCGTGGAGCGGCTGACCGAGGTGGACGAGACGATCAAGGCGGGCTCGGTCAACATCCCGAGCGCCGTCGCCCTGTACCGGCGCGGACTGCTGCCCGAGCTGGCGGCGGTGTGGGAGGCGGCGCTGGAACGGATACGCGCTTTCCGGGGTGAGGACGTCGAGTCCAGGCTCCCGCCCAAGTTCGCCGGGCACTTCGCCGGGATCACGATGACCGTGGACCTGTTCGACGGCTCCGACCCGGCCTGGGCCGAGGCCGGCCCCGCCGCCGACAGCGGACTCGGCGTGCCGCAGGCCGCGCTGGAGCGGATCCTGGCCCGGCGGGCCGAGCAGCTCGGGGTGGAGGTGCGCCGGGGTGTGGAGCTGACCGGCTTCGACGCGGACGCGGACGGGGTCGCCGTACACACCGGCGGAGGAACGATTCGCGCCGGCTGGCTCGTCGGCTGCGACGGCGGCCGTAGCACCGTCCGCAAGCTCGCCGGGTTCGAATTCCCCGGCACGGACCCGGAGATCACGAGTTATCAGGCGATCGTGGAGCTGACCGGCGGCGAGCGGCTGGGCGCGGGCTGGAACACCACCGACACGGGGACGTACGTCAACGGTCCGTTCCCCGGGCGGATCCTCAGCGTGGAGTTCGACGGGCCCCCCGCCGACCTCCCCCACGCTCGGCTTCGCTCGCGCGGGGGGACCCCCATGGCGCCCATCACCGCCGAGGAACTGCAGGCCAGCCTCCGCCGGGTGTCGGGCGTGCCCGAGGTCACCATCACCAAGGTGCTCAGCGCCACCCGGTTCACCGACAACGCCCGCCAGGCCACGGACTATCGCAAGGGCCGGGTGCTGCTCGCGGGCGACGCGGCGCATGTGCACTCGCCGTTCGGCGGGCAGGGGCTCAACCTCGGTCTCGGGGACGCGATGAACCTGGGATGGAAGCTGGCCGCCGTCGTACGCGGCACGGCACCGGTGTCCCTGCTCGACACGTACACCGCCGAGCGGCATCCGATCGGTGCCTGGGTGCTCGACTGGACCCGGGCCCAGATCGCGGTGATGCGCCCGGACCGGCACGCCCGCGCCCTGCGCCGGGTGGTGACCGATCTGGCGCTGACCACGACCGGGACGACGTACCTCGTCACCAAGATCTCCGGCATCTGGCAGCGCTACGACCTGCCCGGCGACCACCCGCTGACCGGCGCGAGCGCCCCCGACCTGGCGCTGTCCGACGGTTCCCGGCTCGGCGACCGTCTGCACTCCGGCCGCGCCCTGCTGCTCGACCTCGCCGACGACCCCGAGCTGCGCCCCCGCGCCGAGGGGTACGGCGACCGGCTGGACGTCCGTACCCTCGCCTGCCCGGACCGGCCCGGCCTCAGGGCGCTGTTCGCGCGGCCGGACGGGTTCGTGGCCTGGGCGGCCGACACGGAGGACACGGACACCAAGGGGTTGCCGGAGGCCCTGGAACGCTGGCTCGGCGCGGCCGGGGCGACCGCTTGACCCTGCCGCGACGTCAACGTCTGTACTGGACCCATGCGGATCGGAGAACTCGCCGCCGCCGTCGGCGTCACGACGCGCACCGTGCGGCACTACCACCACCTGGGCCTGCTGCCCGAACCGGAGCGCCGCGCCAACGGCTACCGGCACTACACCCTCCGGCACGCCGTCGCCCTCGCCCGGATACGGCGGCTGACCGAGCTGGGGCTGGGGCTCGCCGAGGTGCGGGACATGCTCGCGGACGACGCGGGGAAGGACCTGGTCGAGGTGCTCGCCGAACTGGACGAGGACCTGGCCCGGCAGGAGGCGGAGATCCGGGAGCGGCGGCAGCGGCTGCGCGGGCTGCTGGCCGCCGGGGAGCTGCCCGCCGACGGCCCGCTGTCACCCGAACTGGCGGACCTGCTCGGCTCGTTGCCCGGCAGCGACTCCCCCATGGCGGCCAAGGACCGCGAGATCCTCGCGCTGATCGACACCGGCGCCGCCCCCGAGGACCGGGAGCGGCTGCTGGCAGCGCTGCGTGGGGCCCTGGGCGACCCGGACGTCCTGGCCCGGACCCGGGAGGCGTACGCCCTGCTCGATGTGCTGGAGAACGCCGAGCCGGACGACCCTCGTGTGGAGCGGGCCGCGCGGACGCTGGCCGGCTGCATCCCCCGGGGGCTGCCGCCCGCGTCGGACATCGGCCAGGACAACGCCGTCCTGCGCGCCCTCTACGCCGACTTCGCCCCCGCGCAGGCCGAGGTGATCCGTCGTGCGCTGGAGATCCTTGAGCGGGAGGGGAGTTGAGGAGCGTGCGGGTGTTGGGGCGGGTGGCGCGGCACGAGGGGCGGGTCTGTGTCAGTCTCGCGCTGTGGCTGGCCCGGCGCGCCCAAGGGACCGCCGGCGGGCGGGCGTTCGGCTATGCGCGCGGGCAGGGTGCGACGATGGTGGCGCTGGTCTTCGTGTGTGTGGTCGAGACGGTCGGCGTGTCCGTGCTGCTGCGCGACATGCCCACCGCGGACGATGTGCTGCTGGTGCTGGACGTCTACACCGTGCTGCTGGTCATCGGCCTGCACGCGGCCTGTGTGGTCCGCCCGCACGTGCTGACCGGGGACGCGCTGCGGGTGCGCTACGGCGCCCATGTGGACCTGCGGATCCCGCTGGACGCGATCAGCGCCGTACGCCGGGAGACCCGCAGCACGCACGAGCCCGCGCCGGGCGCACTCGATCTCGCCGTCGGCTCACAGACCTCGCTCACACTCGAACTCGCCGAGCCCGTCGTCCACTTGACGCTGCTGGGCCGCCGCAAGGACGTCAGCGTGGTGCGGCTGCACGCCGATGACCCCGGCGGTCTCGTCCAGGCACTCACGCGACCGTGAAAAGAACCTTCGACGTCCCCGGATCGGCCTGAGCGAGCCGGACCCGGAGCCGTTCACCGAGCGGGAGACGGTCGCCCTCGATGCGGCCGATGACGGCCGGGGAGATCAACTGCACGGTGCCGACGGTCGGCCGGTGTTCGTCGACATCCACCACACAGCCGTCGAAGACATCCCCTACCCGGTCCTTGAGCAGGGCCGCCTCCACGATGTCCACGCACTCGCGCTCGACCGTGCCGGCGACACGGGCGCCGTCGGCCATCCGCCGGGGCAGCGCGTCGAGCGCGTCGAGCACCCAGTCGGGCGGGGACTGGCCCGCGACAGCGGCGAGGCAGATCTCGGCGGCGTAGCGGTCGGCGAGGCGGCGCAGCGGGGCGGTGCAGTGGGTGTAGGGGGCGGCGACGGCGGCGTGCGTGGTGATCGCGGGCAGGACGCCGTCCCGGAAGACGGTGTAGCCGGCGCCGCGCAGCAGGGCGGTGCACTCCTGGAGGAAGGCCGCATGGTGGGTGTCGTGCGGGTCGAGGGTGCGGATCAGGGCCGCGTACGACATGTGGTGCGGCCAGTCGATGTGCAGGGCGACGGCGGTACGGCGCAGGCGGGCCACGGCGCCGTCGGGGGCGGCCGGGAGGGTGCGCAGGACGCCGGTGCCGTGGGCGATCATCAGGTCGGCTGCGGCCATGCCGGTGAGCAGGGACAGCTGGGCGTTCCAGCCCTCGGCGGGCAAGGGGGCCCGGTAGCCGAGGACGTAGGTGTGGTCCCGCTCGGTGATCTCCTGCTCGGGCACGTTCAGGGAGATGCCGCCGCGCTCGGCCTCCTGCCGTTCCCTGGCCTCGCCGATCTCCTTGAGCAGCGCGACCGGCTCCTCGGCGGTTCCGGCGTCGATCTGCCGCTGCACACGCGCGTAGTCGAGTTTGGCGCGGCTGCGGACCAGGGCGCGGCGCACGTCGACGGCGCCGGTCCGGCCGTCCGCGTCCAGGTCGATCGTCCACAGCGCGGCCGGGCGGACCTGGTCCGGCAGCAGGCTGGCCGCGCCCTCGCTGAGCACGGTGGGGTGCAGCGGGATCTTCTCGTCGGGGAAGTACAGGGTGTTCACCCGGCGGAGCGCCTCCGCGTCCAGGGCTCCGCCGGGTACGACGAAGGCGGCGACGTCGGCGATGGCGTACCGGACCCGGTAGCCGGTGCCCTGCCGGGACAGGTGCGTCGCCTGGTCGAGGTCGGTGGAGGCGGGAGGGTCGAGGGTGAAGAAGGGGATGTCGGTGGCGTCGTACGCCGGCAGGGCGGGGGCCTTCGCCGCGCGCTCGGCCGCCTCCTGGACCTCCGGCGGGAAGGCCCCCCGGACACCGAGCTCGGTGCGCAGCGCGGCGAGCGCGGACCGGAGCGGAGCCTCGGGGGCACCGGTCACGCGGATCTTGCGGCGGGGCATACAGCGAGCGTAGGGCCTGTCCGGCGGATCAGGCCGGAGGAAGCCGGCGGAATCTGATCAGAAGAGGTGAGCGGGGTCTGGTGCGTGCGGCTGAACGTGCCGGACCCCGTGTCTCCGGCAGGATCCGGCGGGCAGGCCCTGCGGTCGCGGCCGTGGCGGCGGCACGCCGTACGCTGTCGCGGAGGTCTACGTAAGGAGTACGTGTGCTGGTCCTGCTGCCGCCCTCGGAAGGCAAGGCGAACTCGGGCGAGGGTGCCCCGCTGAAGCTGGGGTCGCTGTCCCTGCCGGGGCTCACCGGCGCACGCGAGGCCGTCCTCACCGAGCTGGTCGAGCTGTGCTCCGGTGACGAGGAGAAGGCACGCGAGGTGCTCGGGCTGAGCGAGGGGCTGCGCGGCGAGGTCGCGAAGAACGCCGGCCTGCCGACGGCCGGCACCCGCCCCGCCGGGGAGATCTACACCGGTGTCCTCTACGACGCCCTCGGCCTGGCCACCCTGGACGCGGCGGCGCGGCGGCGCGCGGCCGGCTCGCTGCTGGTGTTCTCCGGGCTGTGGGGAGCGGTACGCGTGACGGACCGGATTCCCTCCTACCGCTGCTCGATGGGCGTGAAGCTGCCGGGGCTCGGCGCGCTGGCCGGGCACTGGCGGGCACCGATGGCCGAGGTGCTGCCCGAGGCGGCCGGGGACGGCCTGGTGCTGGATCTGCGTTCCTCGGCGTACGCGACGGCCTGGAAGCCGAAGGGCGAGGTCGCGGGGCGGACGGCGACCGTGCGGGTGCTGCACGCGCCGACGCGGAAGGTGGTCAGCCACTTCAACAAGGCGACGAAGGGGCGGATCGTACGGAGCCTGCTGTCGGAGGGTGCCGGGCCGAAGGACCCGGTCGAGCTGGTGGAGACGCTGCGGGACCTCGGATACGAGGTGGAGGCGGAGGCGCCGGGGAAGGCGGGCAAGGCGTGGTCGCTGGATGTGCTGGTGGAGGAGATTCACTGACCACGAGGACGCCACTGCGTTGCACTGTGCGCAACGGTCGTTGCGGGTAGTGCGGTAGCTGGGCACGATGAGGGCATGACCTCGCCGCTGCCCTCGTCCTCGCCTGCCTCGGTACTGGATCTCGTGGATCACGCGCCCGTCGTGCCCGTCGTGGTCGTCTCCGACGCCGCCGATGCCGTACCGCTGGCGCGGGCGCTGGTGGCGGGCGGGCTGCCGGCGATCGAGGTGACGCTCAGGACGCCTGCGGCGCTGGACGCGATCCGGGCGATCGCCGCCGAGGTGCCGCGGGCCGTGGTCGGCGCGGGCACGGTGATCACGCCGGAACAGGTCGGCGGGTGTGTGGCGGTGGGGGCGCGGTTCCTGGTCAGCCCCGGGTGGACGGACGCCCTGCTGGAGGCGATGCGCGGGTCCGGGGTGCCGTTCCTGCCCGGGGTGTCGACCACGTCGGAGGTCGTGGCGCTGCTGGAGCGCGGGCTGCGGGAGATGAAGTTCTTCCCGGCGCAGGCGGCGGGCGGTACGGCGTATCTGCGGTCGCTGGCCGGGCCGTTGCCGCAGGCTCGTTTCTGCCCCACGGGCGGGATCGTTCCGGCGAACGCGCCGGAGTATCTTTCGCTGCCCAACGTCGGCTGTGTGGGCGGCAGTTGGATGGTCCCGGCGGGCGCGGTGGCCGCCGGGGACTGGGCGCGGATCGAGGAGCTGGCGCGGGGCGCCGCGCGGCTCGGCGGGGCCCCGGAGAACGTCTGAAGAGCCGGGGCGCCGGGGTTCAGGGACGCAGGTGGGACGTGTCGTTGAAGAGCCGGACGCTCGCGTTGCCGTCCGCGTAGTACGCCACCGCCGACAGGGAGGCCGCCGAGAGTTCCATGCGGAACAGGGACTCGGGTGGGGCGCCCAGGGCGAGGCGGACGAAGGTCTTGATCGGGGTGACGTGCGTGACCAGCAGCACCGTGCGGCCCGCGTGGGCGGCGACCAGCTTGTCACGGGTGGCGGCGATCCGGGTGGCCGTCTCTGCGAAGCTCTCGCCGCCACCGGTGGGGTGGGCCTCCGGGTCGGCCAGCCAGGCGTTCAGGTCCTCGGGGTGACGGTCGCGGACCTCGCCGAAGGTGAGGCCCTCCCAGGCGCCGAAGTCCGTCTCGCGCAGGCCGTCTTCGATCGTCACGTCGAGACCGAGGCGGGTGGCGACGACGGCGGCGGTTTCGCGGGTCCGGGTGAGAGGGGAGGCGAGGATCGCCTGGATGGTGCCGCGCCTGGCGAGCGCCTCCGCGACTCGGTGGGCCTGGTCGCGGCCGGCGGTGGAGAGGGAGGGGTCGGTGCCGCCGCTGCCGGAGAAGCGCTTCTGGGGAGTGAGCGGGGTTTCGCCGTGGCGGAGGAGGACGAAGGTGGCGGGTGCGCCGAGGTCGGGGGCGGAGCTCCAGCCCGGCGTCGCACGCCGCTCCTCCTCGGGGGTGGCAGGGCGCCGCTCGCCTTGGGGTGCCGCTTTCTGTGGGACGGGCGCCGCCCCAGCGGCACGACCGCCCGCTGCCACGGCCGATTCGGACGGCGACCACTGCTCGCCCTTCGTGCCCGCGTCCATCGCCTCGTTCGCCAAGCGGTCAGCGTGTTTGTTCTGTTCGCGGGGGATCCACTCGTATGTGACCTGGTCGGGCGGGAAGACCGACCTCGACTCCGTCGCCAGGGGCTTCATGTCGGGGTGTTTGATCTTCCAGCGGCCCGACATCTGCTCGATGACCAGCTTGGAGTCCATGCGGACGTGGACCATGGCGGCCGGGTCCAGGGCGTGGGCGGCGCGCAGGCCCGCCAGCAGACCCCGGTACTCGGCCACGTTGTTGGTGGCGACGCCGATGTACTCGGCCAGCTCGGTCAGCGTCTCCCCCGTCGCCGCGTCGCTGACCACCGCGCCGTAGCCGGCCGGCCCGGGGTTGCCCCGCGAGCCGCCGTCCGCCTCGACGATGAACTCCCGCACCCCACAAGCCCCTTGTCTACAGACCCGACTCGGACGTACGCACCAGGATGCGGCGGCAGTTCTCGCAGCGGACCACGGTGTCCGGGGCCGCCGAGCGGATCTCGTTCAGCTCGGTGATGGCCAGCTCCTGCCGGCAGCCCTGGCAGGTGCGGGCGTACAGCTTGGCCGCGCCGATGCCGCCCTGCTGCTCGCGCAGCTTGTCGTAGAGCTTGAGCAGGTCGGCGGGGACCGAGGCGGCCACGACCTCGCGCTCCTTCGTCACCGTCGCCGCCTCACCGTCGATCTCCTCGAAGGCCGAGTTCCGGCGGGCGTTCGCTTCGTCGATCTTCGACTGGACCGAGGCGACCCGCTCGGTCAGTTCGTTGACCCGCTCCTGCACGGCCTCGCGGCGCTCCATGACCTCCAGGACGACGTCCTCCAGGTCGCCCTGGCGCTTGGCGAGGGAGGCGATCTCGTGCTGGAGGTTGGCCAGGTCCTTCGGCGAGGTGACCGCGCCGGAGTCCAGACGCTGCTGGTCGCGGCCGGCGCGCTGGCGCACCTGGTCCACGTCCTGCTCGGCCTTGGTCTGCTCGCGGGCGGTGTCGCTCTCCTCGGTCTGCGCGGCCACGAGCAGGTCCCGCAGCTGCGTGAGGTCCTTGTTCAGCGAGTCGACCTCGGCGTGCTCCGGCAGTGACTTCCGCTTGTGCGCGAGCTGCTGCAGGCGGACGTCGAGGGCCTGGACGTCGAGGAGTCGGATCTGGTCGGCGGGCGCGGCGTTCAGTTGGGGGCTCCTGCATGTGTCGTACTGGACGCCGCGTGGGCGGTCCAGGGGTCGGTGACCGTCTTGGAGACATGGACCCTGAGGTCCCAGCCGTGGCGGTCGGAGATCTCGTCGAGCTGGGCTGCGGCCAGCTCGCACCAGGGCCACTCGGTGGCCCAGTGCGCCGCGTCGAGCAGCGCGAGGGGGCTGTGGGCGACCGCCTCACTGGCCGGGTGGTGGCGCAGGTCGGCGGTGAGGAAGGCGTCGACACCGGCTGCCCGGACCTGGTCGAAGAGGCTGTCGCCGGAGCCGCCGCTGACCGCGACCGTGTGGACGACGGCCTCGGGGTCGCCGGCCACCCGGATGCCCTGGGCGGTGGCGGGCAGCCGCTCGGCGGCGCGCGCGGCCAGCTCGCGGACGGTCACCGGGTGGTCCAGCTCGCACACCCTGCCCAGGCCCCGGCGGCCCGCCGGGTCGGTGGGGTCCGGGACCAGGGGGCGTACGACCCTGAGGTCGAGCGCGCCCGCGAGGGCGTCGGAGACACCCGGGTCCGCGGTGTCCGCGTTGGTGTGGGCGACGTGCAGGGCGATGTCGTTCTTGATCAGGGTGTGCACGACACGGCCCTTGAAGTGGGTCGCCGCGACCGTGGTCGTGCCCCGCAGATAGAGCGGGTGGTGGGTGACCAGCAGGTCGGCGCCGAGCTTCACCGCCTCGTCGACGATGTCCTGCACGGGGTCGACGGCGAACAGGACCCGGGTGACCGCCTGGTCGGGGTCGCCCACGACCGTGCCGACCGCGTCCCAGGACTCGGCCCGCTCGGCGGGCCACAGGTCCTCCAGCGCGGCGATGACTTCAGACAGACGGGGCACGAGGGAAAGGCTACCTGGCTGGTCCGTGCGGCCGTACCGCATCCGGCCTCCCCCGGTCCCGCTCAGCACAAAGGTCCCGGTCTCCTCAGGTGAATCGCTTCTGCGCCACCCGTATGTGTGAAGCCGCCGTCGGCCGATCCCACGCCTGTGCGTGCGAAAACTAGCTTCGTCGCCGGAGGTGACCGAACGATGACGGCCTGTGCGATCGAACCCCCCTCCACCGGCGAGGACGACGGCGCGCCGGGGACGGGGTGCGCCATCACGGCAGACGGGGCCTACGCCGCCCGGCTGGTGCCGGCCGGTGACCGCTGGTTCCCGGAGCGCTGGACGCTGGACGGCCCGGAGCCGTACGCGGTGCCGCTGCCCGGCAACCAGCCGGAGGAGCCCGGTACCGAGGTGCAGCCGCTGTCCGACGGCCGGGTGCTGATCCACCGGCGGGTGGAGCGGCGGCACCTCTTCGCCCTGCTGTACCCGACCGGGCCCGGCACCGGCGAGCTGCCGCTGGGCACGGTGGAGTGCCCCGAGCCCGGCACCCGGCTCACGCTGCTGCCGCCCGCGCCGGGTGGCTCACGGGCCTATGCCCTCGCCGTCGGGCCGCGCTCCAGTGCGGTCTGGCTGGTGGCGGGCGGGCCGTTCGGGCCGGAGCGGCTCGCGGAGGTGCCGGGGCGCTGTTCGGGCGGGGTCTGGCTGGATCGCGCGGGGCGGATGCTGGCACTGGACCGGGAGCCGGCCGGCGGGCCGGTCAAGACGGTCGTGGTGGACCTGGAGCGCGCGGAGGTCTCGCCGTTGCTGCAGATCGCGGCCGGGAGCGCCGACCGGCTGCTGCTCGCAGACCCCGACAGCGGACTGCTGCTCATCTCCTCCGACGCGCCTTCGCCGGGGCAGGAACGATTGGGCTGGGGCGTGCTCGGCAGCACCCTGCCGGTGCGCTTCCCGGAGAGTCTGCGGGTGCCGGACTGCGCGGTGACGCCGTTCGCGATCCAGCCCGAGCAGGTGCTGACGCCGGAGAACTGCGCGGTGGCGCTGCGCGTCGAGGGGCCGTTCGGCAGCTGGGTGGGCATCTGGCGGCCGGCCGGCAGGCAGGTGAACTACCTTCCGGCGCCCGAGGGGTGGCTGGCCGGAGCCGGGCTGTGGACACGGGACGGGGTGCTGCGGCTGCCGTACGCCACGCAGGAGACTCCCTGCGGCGTGACGGAGCTGACGGTGCCCTCGGAGACGGGGGGGCCGGGGGCCGCGGAGAACAGGACCGCCGCGGCTCCGGGGGAAATCGGGGGGTCGGGGGGACCGGGGGAGGCGGGTCTGGAGGGTCCGGTCCGGGACGGCACGGCTGCCGGGGCGCCCGAGGCATCGTGGCAGCCGACGGAACCGGACCCTCCGGGTCCCGGGGAGCCCGTGGAGGGGACGGCCCCGGAGCATGGGGGCCTGGAAGCCCCGGATAGGGTGGAGCGGGGGACTCCGGATGGGCTGGAACCGGAGGCTCCGGAGCCGGTCGTGGCGCGTCCGGTGCCGTTGCAGCAGGCGCCTCTGGGACGTCTTGTAACGAACTAGTGCCGGTTGGCGTGTGCGCCTGGATTCGGCCGGTGGTGCGCCGGTTACACTCGCCCGGCTGTACGAAAGATCATGTGACGGGGTGAATACGTCCGATGAGCGACACCAGCACGACGGAGCAGCTGTCTGCCGACTCTTCCGAGGCTGCCGGCCACGGCCGGCACAGGGGGCCTATCGCGGCTCAGGAGAGTGAGACATCTGCGCACGGCCGGCACCGCAAGCCCGCGGCGGAGACCGCGGAGGCGGCCGCCTGACGGTCGTGACGGAAGAGGGGGCGTCCCGCGCGGGCGCCCCCTCTTCCCTTTTCCTCAGCCGCGTTTGAGCCCCAGCACCTCCGCCGCCGCGAAGGTCTCCCCCGGCGGCAGGCCCGCGTAGTGCGGGGTGAGCAGCGCGTCGAGTTCGTCGTATGTGAACGTCTCCTGCTTGCTGTCGAACTTGGCCTGCACCCGCGGCCGTTCCACGATCGCGACCATGCCGCCGTGTACGACGAGCAGCTGGCCGTTGATCCGGGCGGCGGCCGGTGCGGCCAGATAGCCGACGAGCGGGGCGACATGCTCGGGGGCCAGCGGGTCCAGGCCCTCGTCCGGCAGCTGGAAGCCGGCGAACACGTCCTCGGTCATCCGGGTCCGGGCGCGCGGGCAGATCGCGTTGGCCGTGACGCCGTACTTGGCGAGGGCGAGGGCCGTGGAGGTGGTCAGCCCGACGATGCCGCCTTTCGCGGCAGCGTAGTTGGGCTGGCCCGCGGAACCGGCGAGGAACGCCTCCGAGGAGGTGTTCACGATCCGCCCGTAGACCTTCTCCCCGCCGGCCGCCTTGGACCGCTCCCGCCAGTGTGCGGCGGCGAAGTGGGTGGTGTTGAAGTGGCCCTTGAGGTGGACGCGAATCACCGAGTCCCACTCGTCCTCGGTCATCGAGAAGACCATGCGGTCACGCAGGATGCCCGCGTTGTTGACGAGGATGTCCAGCTTGCCGAACTCGGCGATCGCCAACTGCACCAGTTCGCGGGCCTGTTGGAAGTCGGCGACGTCTCCGGTGTGGGCGACGGCTCGGCCGCCCTGGGCGCGTATCCCGGCGGCGACCTCCTCGGCGGGTGCCGCCGAGGCCTCGCCGGAGCCGTCCCGGCCAGGCTGCCCGTAGTCGTTGACGACGACGGCCGCGCCGAGCCGGGCGAGTTCCAGGGCCTCGGCCCGGCCGAGCCCGCGTCCGGCACCGGTGACGACGGCGGACAGCCCTTCAAGTGGCAGTGACATCGGCGAGACCTCAGATCTCGATGCACGTACGCAGGGCGGTCCCGGTACGCATCTGGTCCAGTGCCTCGTTGATCTCGGCCAGTTGGACCCGGTGGGTGATCAGGCCCCCCAGGTCGATGCGACCGGCCCGCCACAGGGCGATCGCGCGCTCGTAGGAGCGCAGCACATCGCCGCCGCCGTACATGGACGGCAGGATGCGCTTCTCGTCGAAGAACAGCTCGAACATGTTGAGCTGCAGGAAGTCGTCCATGGCGCCGGCGCCGACCACGACGAGGGTGCCGCCGCGCCGGGTGTTCTCGTAGGCGGTGCGGGCGGTGGCCGACCTGCCGACGACCTCGAAGACGTAGTCGAATCCCTCGCCGCCGGTGACCTGCTGCTTGGCCTCGGCCAGCTCGTCCGGTGACACCGCCTTCGTGGCACCGAACCTGAGGGCGGACTCGCGCCGGGAGGCGACCGGGTCCACGGCGACGATCTCGGCGGCGCCCTTGAGCCGCGCCCCCTGCACCGCCGAGATGCCGACGCCTCCGCAGCCGATGACGGCGACGGACGAACCGGCCTGCACATCAGCGGTGTTCAGGGCGGCGCCGAGTCCGGTGGTGACCCCGCAGCCGATCAGCGCGGCTATGTCGAAGGGCACGTCCTGCGGGATGGGCACCGCGCAGCCCGCGTCGACCACGACCTCCTCGGCGAAGGTGCCGGTGCCGGCGAAGCCGAAGACGTCACCGCCGGGGCGCCTGAAGTTCGGGGTGCCGGCGTTCATGAACCCGGCCAGGCACAGCTGGGTCTGGCCGCGTTTGCAGGCCGGACACGCGCCGCAGGCGGGCAGCCAGCAGAGGACGACCCGGTCACCCGGCTTCAACCCCCCTACGCCGTCGCCGACTTCGAGGATCTCCCCCGCGCCTTCATGCCCGGGCACGAACGGGGCGGGCTGCGGCAGCACGCCGCTCATCGCGGACAGGTCCGAGTGGCACAGCCCGGTGGCCCGCACCCGGACCCTGACCTTGCCGGGCCCGAAGCCCACCGCCTCGACGTCGTCGAGGACCTCCAGCTTTTCCTGGCCGATCTCGTGCAGTACGGCTGCGCGCATGGTGCGGCTCCCCTCAACTGCCTACTGGATCAAGAGTGTTCGACGATCGTGTCGGCGAGAACGGGCGCGTCACCGCGCTCCACCGCGCTCACGGCCACCCGGACGCTCCCCTCGCCCTGCCACATGCGGATGCGCAGGGTCTCCCCGGGGAACACGACCCCGGCGAACCGGGTGGTGTACGACCGGACCCGGTTCACGTCCCCGCCGAGCAGGGTGTCCACGACCGCCTTGAGCGTGATGCCGTAGGTGCACAGCCCGTGCAGGATCGGCCTGTCGAAGCCGGCGCGCCTCGCGAACTCGGGATCGGCGTGCAGCGGGTTCCAGTCGCCGGAGAGGCGGTAGAGGAGGGCCTGGTCCTCGCGGATCGGGCGTTCGACGGTCCGGCCGGGCTCGCCGACGGGCGGTTCGATGGGGGTGGAAGGACCACGGTCGCCGCCCCATCCGCCTTCCCCTCGTACGAAGATCTGGGCGTCGCTGGTCCACAGCGGGCCGTCGGCGTCGGCGACCTCGGTGCGCAGGACCAGGATGGCGGCCTTGCCCTTGTCGTAGACGGCGGCGAGCCGGTTGGTCGCGGTCGCCGTGCCCTCGGCCGGGATGGGGCGGTGGATCTCCAGTGTCTGCCCGCCGTGCAGGACCTTGGCGAGTTCGACCTCCACACCGGGCAGGGAGAGCCCGCTGATCACGCCCGGCGCGCCGGAGCCCGCGACGGTGGCGAAGCTCGGCAGGACATGCAGCCGGGACTCAAGGGTGTAGCGCAGTTCGTCGGGGTCCGTGGCGGGGCTGCGCCTGTCGGGATTCGTGGCCGCGCCGATGCCGAGGTGGTAGAGCTGGACGTCCTTCGTGGTCCAGGAGATGTCCCCGGTACGGGGCTCGGCCGCGAGGGCTTTGGCTGCGTCGATGGGCATAGGGCTCCTGTGGCGGTTCAAGACCCCGGCGCGGCCGTCCGCACCGTCGGCCGCACCGAGGTCGTCCTTGGGGCGGATCTAGAACGCGTTCCAGTCCAGCGCCCTAGGTATAGCCCAGCGCTCCTCAGTTGTGAAGGCTCCTGACGGGGTGTCAGGAGTGGCGGTCGGTGACATTTGTACTGCCCGAGTCCGTACATGCGCATCTGCCCGGAGCCGGGCGCGGGTGCCATCATCGTGCTGATGGCATGGCCAAAACCGTTCGGTTCGTACGCTGTGCTGTCGTACCGCCGTACGGCGGGGACCGGCTGATCGGGGGAACACGGATATGACGGCGTGGCGCAGAGTACGGAGCCAGGCACAGGTCTGGCAGGCCGAGCGGCTCGAGTGGAAGGCGGAGCACGAGCGCTTCAAGGCCGCGCGGCGGGCCGCCGGGAAGCGGGGCGAGCACCCGGACGTCGACCATCCGGGCCCGCCGCCCACCGGCTTCGCGCTGCTGCCCTGGCTGCTGATGGGGATGGGGGCCTTCTCCAACCTGCTCCAGGGCAAGACCCCGAACCCGCTGATCGGCGGCCTGGGCCTGCTGGCCTTCAACTCTCTGTACGTCTACGTCACGTTCCGCGCCTTCCACCGGGAGACGCGTGAGGCGGTCTCGACCCGGGTCGCGCTGGGTCTGATGGGCCTGGTGACCACGGGCCTGGCCCTCGGTTACGGCGGCACCTGGCTGTTCTTCTTCCCGCTGCTGGGGCTCGCGACGGGCGCGGTGCTGCGCGGCCCGTGGCTGGGCCGTACGGGTCTGCTGCTGGCCGCGTACGCGGGTGCGATCTCCGGCGTCCGCGACGGCGCAGACGCGGTGAACATCGCCTATGGCACCTTCCTCTCCAGCATGGTGACCGCCGCGATCCTCGGTCTGTCCGAGGCCGTACGGGAGCTGCGCGCCGCCCGCGAGGAGCTGGCCCGGCGTGCGGTGGAGAAGGAGCGGCTGCGTTTCTCGCGGGATCTGCACGACCTGCTGGGGCACACGCTGTCGGTGATCGTGGTGAAGTCGGAGGCGGCCCGGCGGCTGGCCGGGCGCGACATGGACGCGGCGCTGAGCCAGATCACGGACATCGAGTCGGTGGGCCGGCAGGCGCTCACCGAGATCCGGGAGGCGGTGACCGGCTACCGGGAGGGCAGCCTCGCCACCGAGCTGACCCGGGCCCGCTCGGCGCTGTCCGCGGCGAGCGTGGAGCCGGTGGTACGGCAGTCCGGTACGCCGCTGGAACCGCAGACCGAGGCACTGCTCGGCTGGGTGGTGCGCGAGGCGGTCACCAACGTGGTCCGGCACAGCGACGCGAGCCGCTGTGAGATCACCGTGGACAGCGGCACCGAGCAGGTCCGGCTGACCGTCACCGACAACGGCAGCGGCACGCCCGCGAGCCGGCCGCAGCCGGGCATCGGCGGCACGGGTCTGAAGGGGCTGACCGAACGCCTCGCGGCGGCGGGCGGCTCGCTGACGGCCGGCCCGTCGCCACGCGGCGGTTTCACGGTGACCGCCGAACTCCCGTTGCAGTCAGCGGAGTTCGCGGACGCGGTGGCTACGGCGCCCAGGGCGAGCTGACCGCCCAGCTGACGTCGTTCGTCCAGGACGTACTGCTGTCGAAGTCGTTGGACCCGCCGTCGCTCGCTATGTACAGGTTGTAGTTGTAGTGGCGCAGATATCTGGTCGGGTAGTTGTACGAGGCGAACGAGGTGCCGCTGCCGCTCTTGCCGGTCTGCGGACAGAAGGTGGCGTCGGACCGGAACTGGGTGGTGCCGTCCATGGGCTGCCGGTAGAGCTTGAAGTTGTAGTGGCGCAGGAAGTCGCCGGGGTAGTTGCGCGATTCGAAGGAGACACAGGAGCCGTCGGCGAGCCCCTTGCGGACGATCCAGGTGGCATCGTTCTTGTCCAGGCTGGAGCTGCTGGACGTGATGGCGGAGAGGACGCCGGCGCTGTTCTGGTGACGGACGTAGTCGCTGGTGCAGCAGGACGTGGTCGCGCGCAGTGAGATCTCCGAGCCGGCGCCCAGCGTGCCGGTGCTGCCGGTCGCGCCGCCGTAGCCGGCGGAGACGATGTCCGACTGGACGGCGTTGTCGGCGGCGTCGGTCGGGATGCCGGAGGTCATGACTCCCTCGAAGAAGGAGCCGATGGAGCCGTTGCTGTTGTCGCCGCCGGTGCCGAGGACGATCGCGCCCTCCTGGTGCATCGGTGAGTACCCGCTGGTGGTCGGCTCACCCCCGGAATAGGTGGTCGTGAGCCCGCCCGATTGCGCATTCCCGTATTTCAGCGCGAAATGGTTCTGGCCGTTGTTCTTGAGCAGCGCGGTCACGAAAGGCAGGGGGCCGGTTCCGGTGTTGGAGGTGTTCTTGCTGTATCCGGCATCCGACTGGAACAGCCCGTTCTCCAGGTCGGCCTGCACCCAGGGGCCCTGTCCGTAGCAGGGCGAGAACCAGCATTCGGTGCCGAAGTTGATGGCGTCCATGTGCCCGTTGCCGGTGTCCTTGTTGTTGGTCTCGGCGTTGCCGTAGTCGAAGCAGCAGGAGCCGTTGACATGGGTGCCGGACGTCACCATGTACATCCCCTCGGCGCCGCCGTTGGTGGCGACACCGGAGGTGGAGTCGTTCCGGTAGCCCATGCCGGCTGAGATCTCCAGGCCGTAGACCTGGTGGCCGCCGACGGTCACCGGGAGCGCGTCGGCGGGCGCCCCGACATCGGCCTTGCCGGCGCCGCCCGCGCCCTCGACGGTGAGGTCGTTGTGGCGCGCGGACTGGTCGTAGATCTTGGTGATGATGCAGGTCGTGCCGGAACAGAAGGAGTCCTGGGCGGCCGCGTTGGCGTATCCGCCGGCGGACAGCACACCGATGTTCGCGGTGGCCCCGTCGGAGGCTCGCTGCACCTGGTAGAGCGAGCCGCTGTACGAGGAGTACAGCGCCCGGACCAGGCTGTGCGCGGCGACGCAGGGGGTGCCCGCGGCGGCGTAGACGTCACAGGGCAGCGAACTCGCGGCGGCGGCCTGGGGCGCACCGACACCGAGGAGCAGCCCGGCGAGGGTCGCACAGACGGCGAGCACGGACAGGGCGGCGCCTCTCAGCCGCCGGGGGCGAGGGAGCCGCGGAAGCCGCAGCAGGCGTGGGAGGCGGGGAGTTTCGGGGAGCAAGGTGCACCTCGGTTCGTCTCGGGGCAGCTCACGTTCGGTATTTCGGACAGTGTTCGATCGAAATACCGAACCCATTCGACTGCAAAATTGCGGGGGGATTCCGGAAATGCAGAGGCGATTGTTTGCACGCCGCTCGCGGCCGTCAACCCCCGCTGCACCGAATCAAGCGGATTCTTTGCTGGCGGCCGGTGAACACCGGTCAACTACCGTAAGAAACCCGTCCCTTCGGGCACCAGTCAGACGATGATCACAAAACCCTCGGCGTGACCGGGCGGATCGGCCCGATGGCCGTAACCTGAGCCCATGAACGAGATGCCCCGGGACCATCGGCCCGCCAAGTCCATTCGGGTGCTGCTCGCCGAGGACCAGGGGATGATGCGCGGGGCCCTCGCGCTGCTGCTCGGCATGGAGGACGACATCGAGGTCGTCGCCCAGCTCTCCCGCGGCGACGAGATCGTCGAGGCGGCGCTGCTGCACCGGCCGGACGTGGCCCTGCTGGACATCGAACTGCCCGGCACCAGCGGCCTGGACGCGGCGGCCGAGCTGCGGGAGCAGGCGCCCGACTGCCGGGTGCTGATCCTCACCACCTTCGGCCGGCCCGGCTATCTGCGCCGGGCCATGGAGGCCGGGGCCGCCGGGTTCCTCGTCAAGGACGGGCCCGTGGAGGAACTGGCCGCGGCGATCCGGCGCGTGCTCACCGGGGAGACCGTCGTCGACCCGGCACTGGCCGCCGCCGCGCTCAGCGCCGGACCGAGCCCGCTGACGGCCCGCGAGTGCGATGTACTGAAGGCGTCCGTGGACGGCGCGACGGTCGCCGACATCGCCGGCCGGCTGCATCTGTCCGAGTCGACCGTCCGCAACTACCTCTCCTCGGCCATCGGCAAGACCGGTACCCGGAACCGGGCGGAGGCCGTACGGGAGGCGCGGCAGCAGGGGTGGCTGTGAGTCGCGTGCGCTCCTACCGGCTCACCTCCGCGTTCTGGTAAGCCGTCCCCTCCGGGGCCGTGCAGGCAAACCATTCCACCGGCGAGCCGGCCACCGCCTGGGGCCCGGCCATGGTGCTCGTGCGTCCTTCCAGCCGCACTTGACGTGCCGGGCCGTGCTGGCGACCGTACCCACCACGAGCGGCTCGGGGCCGTCGCTGTTCGGCTTGGCCAGGGGGAGAGCCCCCTGCGCGCATGCAGGTTGATCATCACGCGCCGCACATACGCCTCCGGCTCGTCGGCCGCGCCGACCTTCCGCCAGGACACATGGACCCGCTCCAGCGTCGACCGGACCAGGTCCTCGGCGGCGTGCCGCTCCCCCGTGAGGAGAAATGGCGTACGCATCAGCCGTGGCCAGCGGCCGACCATGAAGCTCTGGAACTCCTCGCTCCGAGCCTGCTTGCCATCCCCCATGGGCACCTCCCTTGCTGTCAGAAGGAGTCCATGAGCCGCCCGGACCGTTGCCTCATCCGCGCGAAGTCGCGGAATCTCTTCCTGCGGCCCGCGCCGCGGCCGTCGCCGTCGCCGCCTTCTGCCGCGGCAGCCACAGCAGCATCACCACCGCCCCGCCCAGCAGCACCGCCGTACTGGCCCGGAAGGCCAGCGCGTAGCCGTCCGTCAGTGCCTCGGGGCCGTGGCCGCTGCCCGTCCCGGCCGCCGCGACGGTCGACATCACGGCGAGGCCGAGCGAACCGCCCATCGTGCGCGAGGTGTTGACCAGCCCCGACACCACACCGGCCTCGCCCGGCGCCGCCCCCGACGTGGCCAGGGCGGCGAGCGGGGTCGCCGCCAGACCCGCGCCGAGCATCATCAGCATCCCCGGGATCATGATCGCGGTGAGATACGCCTCGTGCGCGCTCATCGTCGACTGCCAGCCGAATCCGGCCGCGGCCACCAACGTGCCCAGCGCCGCCACGGTCCGCGCGCCCGCCGTCCGCATCAGGTGCGGCGCCGCCTTGGAGCCGACGACCACGGACAGCGAGCTGGGCACCAGGGCGAGACCGGCTTCCAGGGGCGAGTAGCCGAGGACGTTCTGGGCGTAGAGCGTCATGAAGTACCACATGCAGAACATGGCCGAGCCGGACAGGAACATCGCCGCGTTCGCCGACGCGACCGAGCGCAGCCGGAGCAGGCCGAGCGGCATCAGCGGGGCCGCCGTACGCGCCTCGACCAGCAGGAACAGACCGATCAGCAGCAGACCGGCGAGCAGCGGCAGCAGCGTGGCCGGGGCCGTCCAGCCCGCCGCCTCCGTCTGCGAGATGCCGTAGGCCAGGGTCGCGAGGCCCGCCGTGACCAGCAGCGCGCCCGGCAGGTCCAGGCGCCGCCCGTCCCCGGCCCGGCTCTCGCTGAGCCACACCACCGAGCCGGCCAGCACCAGCGCGCCCACCGGCACGTTGATCAGCAGCACCCAGCGCCAGTCCAGCACGTCCACGAGGACTCCGCCGACCAGTCCGCCCGCGGCTCCGCCACCGGCGCCGACCGCGGTCCAGGTCGCTATCGCCCGCGCCCGCGCCGCCCCCTCCGGCACCGCGGACGTCAGCAGGGTCAGCGTCGAGGGCGCCAGCACGGCCGCGCCGAGCCCCTGCACGGCCCGCGCCAGCAGCAGCTGCCAGCCCTCCTGGGCGAGGCCGCCGCCCAGCGAGGCCAGTGTGAACAGGCCGAGGCCGACCAGGAACATCCGCTTGCGCCCGTACAGGTCGCCGGCCCGGCCGCCGAGCAGCATGAACCCGGCGAAGGCGATGGCGTACGCGTTCACCACCCACTGCAGACCGGACGGGGTGAGGCCGAGGCCGGTCCGCATGGACGGCAGGGCGACGTTCACCACCGACACATCGAGGACGACCAGGAACTGTCCGGCGCAGGCGAGCGCCACGACCAGCCAGGTGGGCGCGGCCGTACGGCGGGATATGTGCGGTGTGGTGTCGGCGGCTTCGAGCATGGATGTCATGCTCTCAACCCGGTTACGGTCCTTGCATCGGCATTTCGGACCAGCGGGTCTAGGCCGTACGGCCTAGACCACGCGCAGCACCGTCACCACCGCCGCCCCGCCCAGCCCGATGTTGTGCGCGAGTCCCACCCGCGCTCCCGGAACCTGCCGCTCCCCCGCCGTGCCCCGCAGCTGCCACACCAGCTCGGCCGCCTGGGCCAGCCCGGTCGCGCCCAGCGGATGCCCCTTGGAGATCAGCCCGCCCGACGGGTTCACCACCCAGCGGCCGCCGTACGTGGTCGCGCCCGACTCGACCAGCTTCCCGGACTCCCCCGTCGCGCACATGCCGAGCGCCTCGTACGTCAGCAGTTCGTTGACCGAGAAGCAGTCGTGCAGCTCGATCACGTCCACGTCCTCGATGCCGAGCCCGGCGCGCTCGTACGCCTGCCGGGCCGCCTCCCGGGACATGGGCTGCCCGACGACGTCGATGCAGGAGCCGGACGCGAAGGACTCCTCGGTGTCCGTGGTCATGGCCTGCCCGGCGATCTCGACGAGCCCGGTGAGCCCGCGCCGCGCGGCGAACCGCTGCGACACCACCACGGCCGCCGCCGCGCCGTCCGAGGTCGGCGAGCACTGCAGCTTGGTCAGCGGCCGGTGGACCGTGCGGGAGGCGAGGACGCCGGCGATGTCATACACGTCGCGGAACTGGGCGTGGGGGTTGTGCGCGGAGTGCCGGTGGTTCTTGGCGGCGACGGCGGCGAGCTGGGCCTCGGTCGTGCCGTACTTCTCCATGTGCTCGCGGGCCGCGTCGCCGAAGATCTGCGCGGTGGGCGGGGTCATCTCGAAGCCGTGCCGGGCGGCCATGACGCCGTAGTGCCGGGCGACGGGAGACGTCGAGAGGTCCCCGCCGTCCGCTCCCCCGCCCAGCGCGCCCTTCTTCATCTTCTCGAAGCCCAGCGCCAGGACGCAGTCGGCGGCGCCTCCTTCGACGAGTTGCCGGGCGAGCATCAACGCGGTCGAGCCGGTCGCGCAGTTGTTGTTGACGTTGTAGACGGGGATGCCGGTGAGGCCGAGTTCATAGGCGGCGCGCTGGCCGGCGGTGGAGGGCTGGAAGCAGTAGCCGACGGGAACCTGTTCCACGTCTGTGTAGCCGACCCCGGCGTCCGCCAGGGCCGCCTCGCCCGCTTCCCGCGCCATGTCCCAGTACTGCCATGAACGGGTCTCGGGCTTCTCGAACCTCGTCATCCCGACCCCGGCGACATAGGCCTTCATGGCGCGCAGACTAGAACGTGTTCCATCAACCCACCAGACCCTGACGGCAGATCAGAAACCCATGAGCTGGTCAAGGATTCGTTAGGGGCCCGAAGCAACGGAATAGTTGCCTGTGCATACGAGGTTTACCCAGCACTTATCACTACGGGGAGGCCTCGACTCCATGTCCCACACGACGACCGACCAGCCGCGCCGGAGGCCCGGCGGCGCCGTGGTCCCGGTGCTCGCCTTCGCCGGCATCGTGGTCGCGGTGATGCAGACACTGCTCGTGCCGGTCATCAAGGACCTGCCGCAGCTGCTGAGCACCGCCCCCAGCAACGCCACCTGGGTACTCACCTCGACCCTGCTGTCCGGCGCCGTGGCCACCCCCATCATGGGCCGCCTCGGCGACCTCTACGGCAAGCGCAGGATGCTGATCATCAGCCTCGCCGTCATGGTGGTCGGCGCCCTGGTCAGCGCACTCACCAGCCAGCTGCTCACCATGATCGTCGGCCGTACGCTGCAGGGCTTCGCCATGGGCGCGATCCCGCTCGGCATCGGCCTGATGCGCGACATGCTGCCGCGCGAGAAGCTCGGCTCGGCCATGGCTCTGATGAGCTCCTCCATAGGCGTGGGCGGCGGCCTCGCACTGCCCGCCGCCGCCCTGGTCGCGCAGCACACGAACTGGCACGCCCTCTTCTACGGCGCCGCCGGCCTCGGCGCACTCTCCATCGCCCTGACCCTCCTCGTCGTGCCCGAGTCCCCGATGCGCGCGGAGGGCTCCTTCGACCTGCTGGGCGCGATCGGCCTGTCCGGCGGTCTGGTACTGCTTCTGCTGCCCATCACCAAGGGCAGCGACTGGGGCTGGTCCTCCGGCACCACGCTCGGCCTGTTCGGCGCATCCGTCGTCGTACTCGTCCTGTGGGGCCTGTTCGAGCTGCGCGTCAAGGCGCCCCTGGTCGACCTGCGCACGACCGCCCGCCCGGCCGTCCTCTTCACCAACCTCGCGTCGATCATGGTCGGCGTCGCGTTCTACGTCGTCTCGCTCGTCCTGCCCCAGCTGCTCCAGCTGCCGAAGGCCACCGGCTACGGACTCGGCCAGTCCATGGTCGTCGCGGGTCTGTGCGTGGCCCCGCTGGGCCTCACGATGATGTTCACGGCGCCGGTGTACGCCCGGCTGTCCGCCAGGTACGGCCCGAAGGTCACCCTCATCATGGGCCTGCTGATCATCGCGCTCGGCTACGGCGGCGGCCTCGGCCTGATGCACGCGGCCTGGCAGACGATCGTCACCTCCGTGATCCTCGGCGCCGGCATCGGCCTCGCCTACTCCTCGCTGCCCGCGCTGATCGTCGGCGCGGTGCCGGCGTCGGAGACGGGCGCGGCGAACGGGCTCAACACGCTGATGCGGTCCATCGGTACGTCGGTGTCGAGCGCCGTCATCGGGATGGTGCTGGCCAACACGGCGCACAACGTGGGCGGCCTCGCGATCCCGACCATGCACGGCTTCCGGGTGTCCTTCCTGATCGCCACGGCCGCGGTCGCCGTGGGCCTGCTGCTGGCACTGTTCCTGCCGAAGGCCGGCCGCCCGGCTCAGCAGAGTCAGCACACGCAGCTCCGGGCGAGCAGCGAGGAGGATGCCGCGCTGGAGCGGGCGGAAGAGGTGCTGCGGGGGTTCCGGGGGCGGGTTCTGGGTGCCGATGGTGTTCCCGTCGCCCGGGCCAAGGTCACGCTGATCGACCGGCGGGGCCGGCAGGCGGGGGCCACCGTCTCCGGCGAGGACGGCACGTATGAACTCGCCGTTCCGGCTCAGGGGGCGTATGTGCTCGCCGCGAAGGCCTCCGGCCACGGGCCGCTTGCTTCTTCCGCGACGCATTCCGGTGAGGAGAGGGCTGTCTCTCTGGATCTTTCGTTGCCCGGGGAGATTGTGAGCGCCTAGCGCCTGGGGGGTTCTGTCCGGCTTGCGGCTTACCCGCCGTCGTGGCTGGTCGCGCAGTTCCCCGCGCCCCTTCGGATACGCACCCCCTGTCGCACAAGTGACCGGGGGTGCGGCAGCATGGGCGGCCGGACTGTTGTACGACCGGAAGGCCCTCCATGCCCGCGCACGCCCCCAAGCCCGAGATTCTGGACGCGTTCGAGGGGGCCAAGGGGTTCATGCCCTTGGCCGAGGGGCTGGCGTTGTACGGGGCCGCGGTGGAGGCCGGGCGCCTCGGGTTGCCCTTGCTGGAGGTCGGGACGTACTGCGGGCGGTCCACCGTGCTGCTCGCCGATGCCGCCCGGGCCGCCGGGGTCAGCGTGCTGACCGTGGATCATCACCGGGGGAGCGAGGAGCAGCAGCCCGGGTGGGACTACCACGATCCGGAGACCGTGGACCCTGAGATCGGGCTGATGGACACGTTGCCGGCCTTCCGCCGGACCCTGTTCAAGGCGGGCCTGGAGGAGCACGTGGTCGCGCTCGTGGGCCGTTCCCCGCAGATCGCGGCGATCTGGAACTCCCCGCTCGGTCTCGTCTTCGTCGACGGCGGCCACACCGACGAGCACGCCACCGCCGACTACGAGGGCTGGGCCCCCCATGTGGCCGAGGGCGGCCTGCTCGTCATCCATGACGTCTTCCCGGAGCCCGAGGACGAGTTCACCGGGCAGGCGCCGTACCGCGTGTACCTGCGGGCCCTTGAGTCCGGAGCGTTCACGGAGGTCTCGGTGACCGGCTCACTGCGTGTCCTCGTGCGAACGGGGGCAGGGATCTGAGGGCCCGGTTAGAGTCGCAGACGTGTCGTACGTAGGCCCGGAGTTCGAACCCGCACAGCCCCGCCGGCCCCGGCGCGGGCCGCTGACCGTGGCGCTCGCCGCGCTGGTGCCCGGCGCGCTGCTCGGCTGGATGGTGTACGAGGCGGTGGGTGGCGGTACCGGAGGCGGCTCGGATCGCACGGCCGCCACCGCCTCGCCCTCCCGCAGCGCCGCAGTGTCCTCCTCCCCCTCCCCCACGGACGACGGCAAGGCGGCGTCCGGAGCCGCGGCCGGATCCGGGTCGCTGAAGGGGAAGGTCGTCCTCATCGACCCCGGGCACAACCCGGGCAACTTCCAGCACACGGCCGAGATCAATCGCAAGGTCGACATCGGGACGAACGAGAAGGAGTGCGACACCACCGGGACGTCCACGAACGACGGTTACACCGAGGCCCGGTTCACCCTCGACGTCGCCCAGCGGCTCAGTACGCTGCTGCAGGAGCAGGGCGCCACGGTGAAGCTGACCCATGACGGCGACCGCCCGGCCTGGGGGCCGTGTGTGGACGAGCGGGCACGGATCGGGAACGACGCGCACGCGGACGCGGCGATCTCCATCCACGCCGACGGCTCCGCGGCCGGCCACCGCGGCTTCCACGTCATCCTTCCCGGATCCGTGCACGCCGGTGCCGCCGACACCCGTAAGGTCGTGGGCCCTTCGCACGACCTCGGTACACGCGTCGCGGGCACCTTCCTGCGCGACACCGGTGAGCCGCCGTCCAACTACGTCGGCGAAGGTACCGGTCTCGTCACACGTACGGACCTGGGCGGTCTCAATCTGTCAACAGTTCCCAAGGTGTTCATCGAGTGCGGCAACATGCGCGATAGCAAGGACGCGGCACTGCTGACCAACGGCGCCTGGCGGCAGAAGGCAGCGCAAGGGATCTCTGACGGAATCGTGAGTTTCCTGAGCGGGTCGTGACCGCGGGGTGGAACCGGCCGGACAGCCGGATCTTGCGGACGGTAGTGTCTACCGACGACGAGACGACTTACGAAGGACCTGAAGTGAATATCCGCTCCCTCACTCGAGGCGACGGCGTGGTGATCGGAGCAGCGGTGGTGCTGTTCATCGCGTCGTTCCTCACCTTCCAGAGCTACTCCGCCTTCGGCGCCTCCGCCAGCCGGAAAGCGTGGGACGACCTGGGCATGGGCATGGGCATCTACATGGGTGCGGTGATCGGTGCCGGCCTCATCGTCGTCAACCGCTGCCTGCCGCAGCCGCGCAAGGTGCTGGGGCTCGACCTGGGCCAGGCCGGCACCGGGTTCGGGATCCTGGCGGCCTGGTCGCTGCTGTGGTCGCTGATCGACGTCCCCGACGGGGTGAGCGCCGGCGCCGGTCTCATCCTCGGCTTCATCGCCGCCGCCGTTCTCGCGGGCGGCGCCATCGCCACCCCCCTCGTTCCGGCGCTGCAGGCCGCCCTCCTCCCGGCTCCCAAGCCCGTCGCCCCGCAGCCCTACGGCGCGCAGCCGCCCGGGAGTTACGGCTACCCGGGCGCCCAGCCGCAGCCGGGCCAGCCGTACGGTGCGCAGCCGCAGCCGGGCCAGCCGTTCGGGCAGCAGCCCGCCCCGCAGGGTGCCGCGCCGACGGCGGCGCAGCCGGCCCCGGCGGACTTCTCGCCGTTCTGGTTCGCCGTGCCGGTGACCCGCCCGCTGTTCCCGGAGGACGGCTCGCAGGCCCCGATCGCCGAACTGGCGCCGGGCACCTGGTACTTGGCCGTCGAGCAGCGCGGTGCCCAGCTCATCGCGCAGACCCAGGACGGCCGCCGGGGCGTGCTCCAGGACACCTCCGGCATCCAGCGCGGCTGAGTCCCGCACACCGCCGCACACGGCCCCTCGCCCTTCCGGGCGGGGGGCCGTTGTCGTACAGTCGCCTCCGGTCAGTGAACTGACGGAGCGTCAGGAGGCAAGGGCATGCGGCTCGGTCTGGCACTCGGGTACTGGGGACGCGGTCCGGACGCCGGTCATGTGCCGCTCGCCCAGGAGGCGGAGCGGCTCGGCTACCACTCGGTGTGGACGGCGGAGTCCTGGGGCTCGGACGCCTTCACCCCGCTGACCTGGATCGCGGCGCGGACGTCGACGATCAGACTGGGGACGGCCGTTGCCCAGATGGCCGCCCGCTCACCGGCCACCACCGCGATGCACGCGCTCACCCTGGACCACCTCTCCGGCGGGCGGATGCTGCTCGGGCTCGGCCTGTCCGGGCCGCAGGTGGTGGAGGGCTGGTACGGCCGCCCGTTCCCGAAGTCACCGCTGACCGCGACCCGGGAGTACGTGGACGTCGTACGGCAGGTGCTGCGGCGAGAGGCGCCGGTGGCGGTGGACGGGCGGTTCCATCCCCTCCCCTACCGGGGACCGGACGGCACGGGGCTCGGCAAGCCGCTGAAGTCCATCACCCATCCACTGCGGGGCGACCTGCCCGTGCTGCTCGGCGCCGAGGGGCCGAAGAACGTGGCGCAGACCGCGCGGATCGCCGACGGCTGGCTGCCGCTGTACTGGGCGCCGAGCCGGCCCGAGGTGTACGGGGAGGTGGTGCGCGAGCTGCCCGAGGGGTTCCTGGTGGCCCCGATGGCCCGGGTCAAGGTGTGCGACGACATCGCCGAGGGGCTGCTGCCGGTCAAGGCCATGCTCGGCTTCTACATCGGCGGGATGGGGCACGCGGCCCGCAACTTCCACGCCGACCTCATGGCGCGCATGGGGTACGAGAAGGCGGCCCGGCGCATCCAGGAGCTGTTCCTCGCCGGGCGGCGGGAGGAAGCCGTGCTGGCCGTGCCGGACGCCTTCGCCGACGAGATCTCACTGGTCGGCCCACGCGAACGCATCGCCGAGCGGCTGGAGTTGTGGCGCGCGGGCCCGGTGACGGACCTGCTGGCCCTGTCCCCGGACCCGCACAGCCTCAGGGTGCTGGCGGAGCTGAACTCCTAGCTGCCCTTGGCGAGTTGGGATGCGGACGGCACCTGGTCCTTGACCGGGGCGCCGGCGCTCGCGCCCGCCCCCTTGACCTTGTTGATGGCGTCGTTGAAGGAGTTGACCGCGCTGCCGTCACCCTTGCGGAGCCTGGAGGGCAGGTCCTTGAGGGCCTCGATGCCCGAACTGAGCGGCGCGAGCGCCTTGGCCAGCGTCGGGTCGCCCTTGGCGTTCCGCTCGGCCGCCTTGAGGCGGTTGTAGGTGAACGCACCGGCCAGACCGGCCTTCGCGAGGGCCGTCTTGCGACCCTTGGCGCCCTTCTTGAACGTGCCGGCCTTCCAGGGCTTCACGATCCACTGGTAGGTCGCGCCGGCCGCGAGGCCCGCGTTCGCCACGAACCGGGTCTTGGCGAACTTCTGCCGTTCGGCGGACGTGGTCGGACTGGGGGTGTCGGCGGCGGGGACGACCTGGACCGCCACGGTGTCCTTCGTACTCGGGTTCTCACTGCTGCCGCAGGCGGTGGAACCCGCGAGCAGGGCACAGGACAGTGTGAGCGCCACGCAGAGGCGCCGTATGGGTACGGCCACGGGGTCCTCCGGACGTGTCCTCCCCGAGCGGTTTGCTTCCTCCGGCAGCCTCACCCCGGGCGGCGGTGTCCGCCACTCGGGGGACGCCGTTCGGGGGACGCCGTTCGGGTTTCATCGTCCGTTTCACGGCAATCCGGCAGGTATGACCCCTCGATATCTCTCCTACGGCGCGAATCCGGCCGGGAGGGTGATCGCAGCCGCCGCCGACGTCATGGCGCTGATCATCGGCCTGTGGATCCTGCTGTTCCTGCTGGACGCGAACCGGTCCAACGCGGCGGTCCGGTTCGTCCACGACGCGGCGACCTGGCTGGCGGGCTGGGCCCAGGGCATCTTCACCTTCGACCAGGACTGGGCACGGGTGGTCGCCGACTACGGCCTGGCGGCGGTCGTGTACCTGTTCATCGGCCACGCCATCGCCAACCGCATGCACCGGTACTGAAGGCAGTGGGCCCTAGTCGCAGCAGTCGGGGTCCAGCCCCACCGGCAGGTGGTCGCCTCCGAAGACCGCGCACGTCGCCTCGTGGCCGCCCAGAGCCGCTACCGCCAGCAGCAGGGAGCCTGCCGTCCAGGTGGTGAGTTCGCGGGGCCAGACCGCGTCGTCGTCGAAGACGTAGCCCGTCCAGTACAGGCCGCTCTCCGGGTCGCGCAGGTGCTGGATGGACTGGAGGATGTCCAGGGCGCGGTCGGACTCGCCGACCGCCCACAGGGCCAGGGCCAGTTCGCTGGACTCGCCGCCGGTGACCCAGGGGTTCGGGACGACGCAGCGCACACCGACGCCGGGCACGACGAACCGGTCCCAGGACTCCTCGATGCGGGCCTTGGCCTCCTCACCGGTCAGCGCGCCGCCGAGGACCGGGTAGTACCAGTCCATCGAGTAGCGGTCCTTGTCCAGGAAGCGCTCGGGGTGCCGGCGGATCGCATGGCGCAGTCCTCCCGCCGCCAACTCCCAGTCCGGCTGCGGCTCTTCGCGCTGCTCGGCGATGGCGAGCGCACAGCGCAGCGCGTGGTGGATCGAGGAGCTGCCGGTGAGCAGGGCGTCCGCGGCGGGTGTGCCGTCGTCCTCGCGGCGCCAGCCGATCTGGCCGCCGGGCTGCTGGAGTCCGAGCACCCATTCCATGGCCGCGTAGACCGTCGGCCACATGCGGTCCAGGAAGGTGTCGTCACCGGTGGACAGATAGTGGTGCCACACGCCCACGGCTATGTAGGCGACGAAGTTGGACTCGCGGGCGCGGTCGGTGACATCGTCGTGGGCGCCGTCGGCGTAGGCGGCGTACCAGGAGCCGTCCTCGTTCTGGTGCCGGGCCAGCCAGTCGTACGCCCGCTCGGCGGCCGCGTGCTCGCCCGCCGCGTCCAGGGCCATCGCGGCCTCGGTGTGGTCCCACGGGTCCAGGTGGTGCCCGCGGAACCACGCGATCGCGCCGTCCTCCCGCTGTACGGCGAGGATGCCGTGGACGGTCGCGACGGCCTGCTCGGCGGTGAGGACCCCGGGCAGCACGAGGTGTTCCGTCCGGGGGGTGGTCACTCGGCGGCCGCCCCTTCGGTGAGGCGCGGGAGGTGCGGCTTGGTCGCGTAGACCACGAAGCTCTTGCCGATCAGCGGGTTCAGCGCCTGCTCGGCGACCCGGGTGGCGAGCGGCTTCTTCATGATGTCCCAGACCAGCAGCTTGTGGTACGCCCGCACCGGCAGCGCCTTGTCGTTGTCGACGCCGAACGCGCACTTCAGCCACCAGTACGGTGAGTGCAGCGCGTGCGCATGATGGCTGCCGTACGGTTTCAGGCCCGCCTCGCGGACCCTGGCGACCAGTTCGTCGGCCTTGTAGATGCGGATGTGGCCGCCCTCGACCTCGTGGTAGGCGTCGGACAGCGCCCAGCAGACCTTCTCCGGGCCGTAGCGCGGCACGGTGATCGCGATACGGCCGCCCGGCTTGAGCACCCGGACCATCTCGGCGAGCACGCCCTTGTCGTCGGGGATGTGCTCCATGACCTCGGAGATGATGACCACGTCGAAGGACTCGTCCGGGAAGGGGAGCGCGAGGGCGTCTCCTTCCATGGCCGTGGCGGTGGCGCCCTCCGGGGCCTCCCCGGCCTCCTTCATCGCCGCGAACCACTTGGCGACCTCGCGGATCTCCTCGCCGTTCTGGTCCAGGGCCACGACCTGGGCGCCGCGCCGGTAGCACTCGAAGGCGTGCCGGCCGGCCCCGCAGCCGAGGTCCAGGACTCGGTCGCCGGGGGCGAGCGGGAACCGGGAGAAGTCGACGGTCAGCACGTGGCCCTGCTTTCGGAAGAGACGCCTGCAACACTTGCCGGGGCCGCGGAGCGACCGGGAATCCGGGCCGCGGCGGGGGTCCCCCCGCGCGAGCCTGTTCGAGCGTGGGAGAGGCTGCTGTCCACCGCGGCGCGGCCTGGGCCCGTGGAACGGGCATCGCGGGCGATGGCCTCGCGGTACCGGGCCACCGTGCCCTCCGCGGCGCGCGCCCAGGTGAACTTCGACAGCACCCGCTCACGGCCGGCGCGGCCGAGCCGCACCCGAAGCTCCGGGTCACCGAGAAGCCGGCCGAGCCCCGCGGCCAGCGCCCCCGCGTCGCCGGGCGGTACGGCCAGGCAGGTCTCTCCGTCGCGGCCGGCGACCTCGGGGATGGCGCCGCCGGTCGTGGCGAGCAGCGGGGTGCCGGTGGCCATGGCCTCGGCGGCGGGCAGCGAGAAGCCCTCGTACAGCGAGGGCACGCAGGCGACCTCGGCCGAGCGGATGAGGTCGACCAGTTCGGCGTCGGAGATGCCCTTGACGAAGTCGACGGCGCCGGCGAGGCCGTAGCGCTCGACGGCCGCCGCGACCGGCCCCTCCTCGGGGCGCTTGCCGACGACGACGAGATGGGCGGCCGGGTGCTCGGTGCGCACCTTGGCCAGCGCCTCCACCAGGAACACCAGCCCCTTCAGCGGCACATCGGCGCTGGAGGTGGTGACGATCCGGCCCGGCACCTCGGCCACGGCCGGATTCGGCGCGAACAGATCGGTGTCGGCGCCGATGTGGACGACGTGGATACGGTCGTCGCGCACGCCGAGATGGTCGACGATCTCCTGGCGGGAGGTACCGGAGACGGTGAGCACGGAGGGCAGCCGGCGCGCGACGCGCTTCTGCATCCGAGTGAAGGCGTACCAGCGGCGCACCGAATACCGCCGCTGCCAGCCCTCGGCCGCGTCCAGCTCCAACTGCCGGTCGACGGTGATGGGATGATGGACGGTGGTGACCAGGGGGGCGCCGATGTCGCCCAACAGACCGTACCCGAGGGTCTGGTTGTCGTGCACGACGTCGAACTCGCCGCGCCTTGCGCGCAGATGACGGCGGGCGCGCAGCGAGAAGGTCAGCGGCTCCGGGAACCCGCCGGTCCACATCGTCGCGACTTCCAGGGCGTCGACCCAGTCCCGGTACTCGTCCCGTTTCGGGGTCCGGAAGGGATCGGGCTGGCGGTAGAGGTCGAGGCTGGGCAGCTCGGTGAGGGTGAGCCCGGGGTAGCCCTCGTCGAGGACGGGGTACGGCTGCGAGCCGATGACCTCGACCCGGTGTCCGAGCCGGGCCAGCTCACGCGAGAGATGCCGTACGTAGACACCCTGCCCGCCGCAGAACGGGTTCCCTTTATAGGTGAGGAGCGCGATGTCGAGCGGTCGCTCGCCGTCGGCAGCGGGGTCCTCCTGGGCACCCGCGTCCCGGGCCTCAGCGGTCACTCCGTGCCCCCTTCTGCCTGCACTGTCCCGCGAGACTACGACGGGACGCTAATCTAGAACAAGTTTCAGACTTGATCGTTCAAGAGGCTCTGAATCTACCGGCAGGTAGGGGCACTGTGAGCAGTGGATCAGGTGATTCGCGCCACGGCGCGCCGCCCTGTCATGCTGTCTGATCACGTGCCCCACAGACGCCTTCACCGACTGTCACGGAGCGGGACCCATGCCTGCGGAATCCAAGGTGGAAACCAGTACGTCCCGGCCCTCGCCGTCTCCATCGTCTCCGCTCACCGAGCGCCAGGAGGCCCGCCGCCGCCGGATCCTGCACGCGAGCGCCCAGCTGGCCAGCCGGGGCGGTTTCGACGCCGTACAGATGCGCGAGGTGGCGGAGTCCTCCCAGGTGGCCCTGGGCACCCTCTACCGCTACTTCCCCTCCAAGATCCATCTGCTGGTGGCGACGATGCAGGACCAGCTGGAACACATGCACGGCACCCTGCGCAAGAAGCCGCCCGCGGGCGAGACGGCGGCCGAGCGCGTCGCCGAGACCCTGATGCGCGCCTTCCGCGCCCTCCAGCGCGAGCCGCACCTGGCCGACGCGATGGTCCGCGCGCTGACCTTCGCCGACCGCAGTGTCTCGCCGGAGGTCGACCAGGTCTCCCGTCAGACGACCCTGATCATCCTGGACGCGATGGGCCTGGAGAACCCCACCCCCGAGCAGCTCTCGGCGGTCCGCGTCATCGAGCACACCTGGCACTCGGCCCTGATCACCTGGCTCTCCGGCCGCGCCTCCATCGCCCAGGTGAAGATCGACATCGAGACGGTGTGCAGGCTGATCGACCTGACGGAGCCCACCGCATAGCCCGGAGCCACTCAGCACCGGGGCAGGATGGCGCTGGTGATCTGACCGGGCACGAAGTCCGGGGCGTCCTGGGCCGATGCGGCCGTACGGTCGGCGCGGAAGCGGGTCGGGGTGCGGCCGGTCATCGCCTTGAACGTGCGGTCGAAGTGCGGCTGGTCGTGATAGCCGGCCTGTGCCGCCGCGTCGGCCCAGGAGGCGCCGGACTCCTTCAGCCGCAGGGCCGACTGCAGACGCAGTACCTGCGCCGCGCCCTTCGGGGTCGGCCCGGTCTGCAGCCGGAAGCGGCGTTCGAGGTGGCGGCGGCTCCAGCCGGTGCCGGCCGCGAGCGCCTCCACTCTCACCCGGCCCGCCGAGTCCCGCAGCGCACTCCAGGCCCAGTCCACCTCGGGGCTGTATGCGGGGCCCGCCGCCAACAGGGCGCGCAGCAACCGGTCGATGAGGGCGAAACTCCGGTACGGCGGCCAGGCGCTCGGCCAGCAGGGCCAGGTCGGTGCGGCCGAACGCGGACGGGCACGCCGACAGGTTCGCCCACTCGGACAGCGGCGTGCCGAACACGCGATAGGCGGCCGGCGGGGTCAGCAGCACGGTGACGCCGTGGATGCGACCGGTGTGCTCGCCGATGGCGGCCGTCGTACGCACCCCGTTGACCAGGGAGACCGCGCTGGCGGAGCGCGCGGGCTCGAACGGGTCCACGACGCGCAGCGGATCGCCGAAGCCCAGCATCACCTTCACCACCGCGTCCGGGATCATCAGGCGCCGGCGCACCCCGATCGCCCCGAAGCGGAATCCGCGGTAGCCGAGGACATGCCCGCGCAGATCCGGCGCGGCCGGGCGGACGAGCAGCTCGTGACCGGCGCAGAGAGCGCCTATGAGGTGCCTGGACATGGACCGATCCCCCGTTCGGCCGACGTGTGACACGGCAGCGATCGTAGGGCCCGGACCGTGCGGATGCGGGCCGGAACGGCCGAGTTGGCCGATATCCCGCGCTCCGGGCGCGCGAGTCGCATTCGTACAAGAATCCGGCTCGGTGCCCCCACGAGACTGGCCGCGCCGTCCACAGCCGGACGTGCTCGACCCTCCACGGAAACGGGGACAACTCGCATGGCCAGACGACTCTTCGCCGCCCTCGCCGTCGCCGCCGGCCTGGCAGCCACCACCGCGGTCGCGGCCCCGGCCGCCCAGGCCTCGGCACCCTCGGACTGTCCGTCCACCGCGCTCTGCGCCTACTGGGGAGCGAACTACACCAGCATCTCGGGCCACCCGATGGAGAAGGTCTTCCAGGACAACGACGACCTCACCATGTACCCCAACTTCTACTACTCCCAGGGTGGTTCGCTGTACAACCACGGCGCGAGCTGCAACGTGACCGTGTACACCGCCAAGTACGGCGGCGGCACCCCCTACAACCTCAACCGCGGCACCGGCTGGGCCAGCATCGGCTCCAACCTGCCGCACATCGAGTCCAACAGGTGGTGTCAGTACTGACGTGGCCGGCACCCGCCGTCTGACGAGCGCGGTGCTGCTCCTGGCGCTGGGCGTGGCCGGCTGCACCTCGGCCGGCCGCTCCCCGCCCGAGCCCACCGCTCCCCGCCCGTTCCAGGGCGTCACCTACTACGGCCCCGGCAGCCGGGCCGCGCTGCACACCACGGAGGAACACCTGGTCGCGGCCTGCATGCGCGGCAAGGGCTTCACCTACCAGCCGCAGCCGCGGCCCACCGGCCCCAACCGGCTCGACACCGACCCCTAGCTCCTGCTGACCGAAACGCAGGCCCGGCAGGACGGCTACGGCGAGACCGACGCGGTCCTGCACCCACCGCACCCGGCCGCCGCCACCGGCACCAACGCCCGCGAGGAGAACGATCCGCGGTGGAAGGCCGCCCTGCTCGGCACCGACCGGCACCGGGTCTACGTCCGTCTGCCGGGCACACTGGAGTTCTTCTACAACACCGACTCCTGCGTCTCCGCCGCCGACACCCAGCTCTATGGCCGCGACTACCAGCGGCTCTACAACACCTTCCAGGTCCTCACCGGCCGGGTCGTGAACCGGGTGACGGGCGACGCCCGGTACCGTGCCGCGATACGGCGCTGGCAGGGCTGTATGCGCGACGCCGGACAGCGGGCGCACACACTCGACGAGCCGCCCGCCGCGATCCGGAAGCAACTTCAGCGGGCCGGGACCGATCCGACCGCCCTGCACGCGGTCGCAGGCCGGGAGCTGAAGCTGGCCGGGACCGACGCCGGGTGCCAGCGCCGGGCGGGTCTGTTCGACGCGGTGGCCCAGGCCCAGCGCGACGCGGAGCGAGCGGTGCTGCGCGCGGCGGGAGCGGGGGCGGACGCGGACCTGGCGCGGCTGCGCGAGGCGCGGCAGCGGGCCATCGCCCGCGCCACCGGGTCCGCCACCCCTCCCCCGTGAACCCCACCCGCTCCTCCGGCACGAACACCGCCTACTCCTCGGGCGGGAACACCGCCTCCCCGCTCTCCAGCAGCGTGATCAGGATCGCCTCCACCGGGCAGCTCTCGGCCGCTTCCAGGACGGGTTCGGCGGCGTCGGTGTCCGGGTTCACGGGATGGGACTGGCGGGCGGAGTCGAGACGGAAGTGGTCCGGGGCGTGATGGACGCACTGGGCCGAGCCGATGCACAGTGACCGGTCCACCTCGACGTGCCAGCGGTCGCCCATGGCCTACGCTCCCGCCGGCAGGTGGATCATCTTGTGCTCCAGATACTCGCCGTATCCCTCCGGGCCGAACTCCCGCCCCAGACCGGAGTTCTTGTAGCCGCCGAACGGGCCGAGCATGTCCAGGCTGAAGGTGTTGACCGAGTAGGTGCCGGTGCGGACCTGCCGGGCGATCTCGATGCCGTGCTCGACGTCGGCCGTCCACACGCTGCCGGACAGGCCGTAGTCGGAGTCGTTGGCGATCTTCACCGCCTCGGTCTCGTCGCCGTACGGGAGCAGGCAGATGACCGGGCCGAAGATCTCCTCGCGGGCGATGCGCATGGCGTTGCCGACGTCGCCGAAGAGGGTCGGTTCGACGTACCAGCCCTGTTCCAGGCCCGCCGGACGGCCGCCGCCGGTGAGGACCTTGGCGCCCTCCTCCTGGCCGATCCGGATGTAGTCGAGGTTGCGCTGCTGCTGGCGGCGGGCGACCAGCGGGCCGACCTGGGTCGCCGGGTCCAGCGGGTCGCCGACCTTCAGCGCGCTCGCGGCCGCCGCGAAGGCGTCGGCGAACTCGTCGTAACGGGCGCGTGGGACGAGGATGCGGGTCTGGGCCACACACGCCTGCCCGTTGTTCATCCAGGCGGCCGGGACGATGCCCGACACGGCCGCCCGGAGATCCGCGTCCGGCAGCACCAGCGCCGCCGACTTGCCGCCCAGCTCCAGCGTCACGCGCGTGAGATTGCGGGCGGCGACCTCCATCACGCGCTTGCCGGCCGCGACCGAACCGGTGAAGGAGACCTTGTCGATGCCGGGGTGCCCGACCAGGTACTCGCTGACCTCGCGGTCGGCGGGGAGGACGGAGAGCACGCCCTCGGGCAGGCCCGCGTCCCGCGCGATCTCCGCCAGCAGATACGCGTCCAGCGGGGACTCCGGGGACGGCTTCAGTACGATCGTGCAGCCGGCCAGCAGCGCGGGCGCGAGCTTGGCGGCGGCGACGAACTGCGGGACGTTCCAGGGGACCACGGCCGCGACCACCCCGACCGGCTCCCGTCGGACGAGGATCGGGCCGAGGACACCGTCCCGGTGCTCCTCGTGCGTGAAGTCCCGCGCGACCCTGATCGCCGCGTCCCACACCATCATCGCGCCGAGCGCCTGGGCGAGGACGCTCCAGGAGTACGGCGAGCCGTTCTGCGAGGAGATCACCCGGGCGATCTCCTCGTGCCGCGCGGCGATGCCGTCCTTGATCCGGGTGACGACCTCGATCCGCTCCTCCAGGGTGGCCCGCGGCCACGGCCCCTCGTCGAAGGCGCGGCGCGCGACGGCCACGGCCCGGTCCACGTCCTGCCGACAGGCGTGCGGCACCCGGCCGATGACCTCCTCGGTGTGCGGGGAGATCACCTCGATGACGTCCTTGCCCAGGGAATCGGTCAACTCCCCGCCGATGAACAGCTGTCCGTGTTCCACGAGCCCGGTCATGGCCGTCCGCCTCCCACCGCACCGCAAGTGTTTCTGACGCTGTTTCAGAACTGATATCAGTTCTAGTTATCATGGGCAATGGCCGTGAGGCGGCCCGGCGGAGCCGCTGGGCGGAGGGGCGGAGGGGCGGAGGACCTGATGGTGACGACGTTCGATCACGGCGGGGGCGTACGGTCCGTGGCGGTCCCCATACCGGACAACCCACTCGGCCACACACTGGTGTACGTCGTGGACACCGACCGCGGCCCGGTGCTGGTGGACACCGGGTGGGACGATCCCGCGTCCTGGGACACGCTCGTGGCGGGGCTGACGGCCTGCGGTACGGCGGTGCCGGAGGTGTACGGCGTCGTCATCACGCACCATCACCCCGACCACCACGGCCTGTCGGCCAGGGTGCGCGAGGCCTCCGGCGCCTGGGTGGCGATGCACGCGGCCGACGCGGCGATCGTGCGCAGGGCGCGCGGGACACGGCCCGAGCGGTGGTTCACGTACATGGCCGCCAAGCTGACGGCCGCCGGAGCGCCCGAGCAGCATGTGGCACCGCTGCGCACCGCCCGTGGCCGGAGACTGCCCGGCCTCTCCCCCGCCCTCCCCGACCGGGAGATCGTCCCCGGCGAACTCCTCGACCTGCCCGGCCGCCGGCTGCGTGCGATCTGGACCCCGGGCCACACCCCCGGCCATGTCTGCCTGCACCTGGAGGAGGAGCACCCCGCCCAACTCCCCGGTCACGGCCGCCTGTTCAGCGGAGATCATCTGCTGCCTCGCATCACTCCGCACATCGGTCTGTACGAGGACCCCGACGACGCGACCGTGACCGACCCCCTCGGTGACTACCTCGACTCCCTGGAGCGGATCGGCCGGCTCGCCCCCGCCGAAGTCCTCCCCGCCCACCAGCACACCTTCACCGACGCGTCCGGCCGGGTACGGGAGCTGCTCGACCACCACGAGGAGCGGCTGGCCGGTCTGCTCGCCCTGCTCGCCGAGCCGCTCACCCCGTGGCAGCTCGCCGAGCGCATGGAGTGGAACCGCCCCTGGGCCGAGATCCCCTACGGCTCCCGGAACATCGCCGTCTCGGAGGCCGAGTCCCATCTGCGCCGCCTGGTGAAACAGGGCCTGGCGGAACCGGTGACAGGCAGCGAGCCGGTGGCGTACGTGGCGGTGTAAATCGTTCGCCTGCCGCCGGACCGCACTGCTGCACAGCCCTGTGGAACCCTTGACCATGGATCCTTTGGAGCTGCTTCTCGTCGAGCGCGCCTGTGAGCGTCTGATCGTCGGCTTCGTCCACCGGCTCGACCTCGGTGAACCGGCCTCCGTGGCCGAGCTGTTCACCGAGGACGGCCTGTGGGAATGGCCGCCACCGGGGGACGGGCGGCGGATCCAGGGCCGGGAGGCGCTGCGCACGTACTTCGGCTCCCGCCCCGCCGACCGGCTCTCCCGCCGGCTGATGTCCAACGTGCTGGTCGCGGTGGCCGGCCCGGACACGGCGAGCGCCACCTGGTACTTCTCAACGTATCGCGTCGACGGATACGAAGGGGGCGCCCCCGTCCCCGCCGGGCCGCCCGTCCAGGTCGGGCACTACGCCGACACCTTCCGCAGGGTCGACGGTACGTGGCTGATCGTCTCCCGCACCCTGCACCTGCCCTTCGGCGACGACACCCCGAAGGCCGGCTGAGTCCGCCGGCCGGCCAGGCCCCGCCGGCCGGCCGGGCCCGCCGCTCAGCAGATCTCGGTCCGTTCCGCGGAGATGATCATCTCGGCGAGGTCGGCGAGGGTGGCGAGCTGACGGGCGTTCATGTGCGGGGCGCGGGCGGCGAGCCGGACGAGGCCACTCTCGCGCAGCCGTACCAGCGGGTCGGCCTCGGCCTCCAGTTCCTGCAGCACCGGACCCAACGCCTCGTGCAGCGCCTCCGGTTCGTCGGCCGTGAAGAAGCCCGCGGGCAGCCCGAAGAAGCGGCGCAGCCGGTCGGCGTGCTCCAGGCTCGGCATGCCGCTCTTGCGCCATACACTCAGCCACTGCCGGCTGGTTCCGGCGATCCTCGCCAGCTCGTCCAGCGAGTACCGCTTGCCGTCCGGGCGGCGCCGGGTCTCCCGGATGAAGTCCAGCCGCTGGCGCACCCGCCCGGCCAGACAGGTCTCGGGTGCCCGGCCGCCGGAGAGCAGCTCGACGACGATACCGACGGGGATGCCGGTGCGATGGGACAGGTCGGCCACGTCGAGGGCCTCCGGCAGCCGGCCGGGGCGGCCGGTCAACTCGCCCAGCCTGTCCAGGACATCGGTCAGCGGGGCATAGGCGTCACTCACCGAGGTCCCCCCTGGGCGTGTCGTCCGTTCGGTGGCTGAGCTGTCGGCGAGGCTACCGGGTCATACGTCCCCCGACCAGAGTTGGCAAGGGTCCCTGCCCAAGAAGGCAGGAATCGTTGACAGTTGAAGGTGCGACGGGTCAGGATCACGACACAGAGAGCAAGATTTTCGACCCGCCCCGGGTGCCGTCTATGGGGGAGCGGCATCCGGGGCGATTCTCTGTCCCGCTTCTCCCGCGAAGGTGATGCGCCGATGCCGCAGCCCGTCCTTCTGATCGGGGCCGGCCGGGCCGCGCACGGCGGGTACCCGCTGGCCCGGATCGCCGCCGTGCGTCCGGTGGTGCTGGTCGACGCCTCGGCGCCCGGCTGGGCACGGCCGTATCTGTCCGGCCATCTCGCGGCCGACCCCGCGCGGGAGTCGGAGACGGCCGAGGCGGTGGCACGGTACGCGGCCCGGCACCCGGTCGCGGGCGTGCTCAGCTGGAGCCGGGAGCACCTGGCCGTGACGGCGCGGATCACAGGGCGGCTGGGGCTGCCGGGCCTGCCGTACGAGACGGCCGCCGCCTGCGCCGACCCGGCGGCGGCACGGGCACTGCTGGTACGGCACCGGGTGCCGCAGGCGAAACCGGACGACCCGGAGGGGCCGCTGGTGTCGGCCGAGACCGTCGTCCTGGACGACGAGGTCCGCATCGCCGCGCTCACCCGTACGACCTCGCTGCGGCACTCCGTCCACGCCCATGACGGCCTGCTGCACAACCCGTTTCTCCGGCAGACCGTGGAGCGGACGGTACGGGCGCTCGGTCTCACGCACACCGTCGCGCACGTGGGTCTCCGGCTGACCGAGCGGGGGCCCAGCGTCACCGGGGTCGCGCCGCATCTGCCGGGTGAGCTGATCCCCTGGCTGGTGGAGCGGGCGACGGGGGTGGATCTGGTCGGGGCCGCGGTGGCACTCGCGTGCGGGGCAGTGGTGGAAGTGACGCCTACGCGGCAGCGGGCTGCCGCGATCCGGTTCGCGCATGCCTCCCGGCGGGTTTCCCGGATGTACTGGGTCGTTGAGGGTGAGGATGCGTTGGAGTGCGAACGGGCGTTGGACGCGGCGTAGCGGTTTCGCCGGACACGGCCCCGCGCCCCTTCAGGCGGCTGCCGCACAGCCACTCCTCAGGGCTCTCGGGTCTGCCGGTAAAGTGGCGGGGTCGTCATCACACCCGTACGGGGAAAAGCCGGTGCAATTCCGGCGCTGACCCGCAACCGTCAACCGCCGCACGGCGGTGAGCCGGACCGCCCCGGGCGGGACGTTGACCGGCTCGTGTGCGTCGGCGGTCCGCCGTGCACGGCACCGTCGAGGTTTACGGAGCCGAGCCGCCCGGGGGGTTTCCCGTGCGCTGCCGGTTCCCCGCAGGAGAGGCAGTCGCCGACCATGAACGTCCGCCGCAGTGCCGCGGCTCTCGCCGCCGTAGGCGTGCTGGCCGCCGCCGCGCCCGCCACGGCCACCGGCCCGTCCCCGTCTCCGAAGGCCGCGCTCCCGTCGGGTCTGTACGGCACGTCCGACCCGGCCTACGACGGCGTGTGGCGGCAGTCGTTGACGCTGGTCGCCCAGCGGACCCTCGGTTACCGGCCGGCCGCGCAGGCCGTGGACTGGCTCGCCGGCCAGCAGTGCGCGAGCGGCGCTTTCGCCGCCTTCCGTGCCGACCCTGCCAAGGCCTGCGACGGCAAGGTCATGGTGGACACCAACAGCACCGCCGCCGCGGTCCAGGCCCTGCGGGCCGCCGGCGGGCACGGCGACGCCGTCGGCAAGGCGGTGACCTGGCTGAAGTCCGTGCAGAACAAGGACGGCGGCTGGGGCTACTCGCCGGGCGGGCCCAGCGACACCAACTCCACCTCCGTGGTCGTGGGCGCGCTGGCCGCGACCGGCGCCGACCCGGCGTCCGTCCGCAAGTCCGGCAGGTCCCCCTACGACCTGCTGGCCACCTGGTCCATCCCCTGCGACCAGGACGGCGGCGGCGCCCTCGCCTACCAGCCCGGCAAGAAGGGCGAGCTGGCCGCCAACGCGGACGCCACGGCGGCCGGGGTGCTCGGCGCGCTCGGCAGGGGGTTCGTCGCCGAGGCCGGGAAGGCGCCCGCGCAGGAGGCGTGTGCCAAGGCCGGTCGTCCCACTCCGGCGCAGGTGGCCGACAACGCCGGCGCCTATCTGGCGGCCGCCGTCGCCAAGAGCGGGCACCTGCGGTCCGCGCTGCCCGGCGCCAAGGACCAGCCGGACTACGGCAACACGGCGGACACGGTCGTCGCGCTCGCCGCGGACGGCCGGACCGAGCAGGCGAAGAAGGCGTACGACTGGCTGGAGAAGAACGCCGGGAACTGGGCGGCGCAGAGCGGTCCGGCGGCCTACGCACAGCTGATCCTCGCCGCCCACGCGATCGGCGCGCAGCCGGGTGACTTCGGCGGCACCAGCCTGGTCCGGTCCCTCAACGAGCTGGGCCCGGCCCCGCACATGGACTCCGCCGCGCACGGGACCGAGAAGGCCGGCACGTCCGACGGCGGCTCGAACTTCGGCATCTGGTGGTTCGTCGGCGTCTGCCTCGTCGCGGGCATCGGCGTCGGCTTCCTGCTCAGCGGCCGGAAGAAGCGGCAGCCGTGACCGCCGTCCGCCGCGCCGCGGGTGTCCTGTGCGCCGCACTGGTCCTGCTGGCCGGTGCCGGGCAGGCGCGGGCCACCGGCTACCGGTACTGGTCCTTCTGGGAGCGGACCGGCGGGCACTGGGCGTACGCCACCACGGGCCCGTCGAGCGCCCGTCCCGACGACGGCGCCGTGGAGGGTTTCCGCTTCGCGGTGAGCGCGGACTCGGCGGACGCGAGCCGGCCGCGCGGGGCGGCGGACTTCGGCACGATCTGCTCGTCCACACCGGCCAGGTCCGGTATGAAACGGGTGGCCCTGGTCCTCGACTTCGGCACACCGGCGGACGCGCCGTCCGGCGAGACACCGCCGGGCCGTCGTACGGCCTGCGCGCGCGTGTCCGACGACGCGACGACGGCCGACGCCGTGGCGGCCGTGGCCAAGCCCCTGCGCTACGACACCAACGCCCTGCTGTGTGCGATCTCCGGGTATCCGAAGGAGGGATGCGGGGAGCAGGTGGCCTCCGGCCGGAAGACCGGCTCGGACCAGAGGGGCGGCTCGGGCCAGAAGGGCGGCTCGGACAGCGGGCCTTCCCTGGGTCTGCCGATCGGCGTGGGAGTGGTCGTTCTGCTGGCGGGGGCAGCGGTGTGGCAGGCACGGCGGCGGAATGTCTCCGGTTGACCGCGGGCCGTCCGTGGCCGGTCGCTCCCCCAGGGGGTGCCTCAAGGGCCTGGGAGACTCCTCGGGAAGCGCCCGTCCCGCAGACAGCGGCACCGGGCAAGCGCCGGTGAGCGACCCCGCCCCCGTCCGGCTCCGGCGCCGCTCCACCGTTCACCCCGGTGCCTGGTGGCTCTGGGCGTTGGGTCTGGGTACGGCCGCCACCCGCACCACCAACCCCCTCCTCCTCGCCCTGCTCATATCCGCCTCCGCCTACGTCGTGGCAACGCACCGCACCCCCACCCCCACCTCCCGCGCCTACACCGCCTTCGCCAAGCTCGCCCTCGCCGTCCTCCTCATCCGCCTCCTCTTCGCGGTGGCGCTGGGCTCCCCCATCCCCGGCACCCACACCCTCCTCACCCTCCCCGAAGCCCCGCTCCCCCACTGGGCACAGGGCATCCGCCTGGGCGGAAGGATCACGGCGGAGGCGCTCGTCTTCGCCGGCTACGACGGGCTCAAGCTCGCCACCCTGCTGATCTGCGTCGGCGCGGCGAACGCGCTCGCCGGCCCCGCCCGCCTCCTGAAATCCCTGCCCGGCGCCCTGTACGAGACCGGCGTCGCCGTGGTCGTCGCGCTCACCTTCGCACCGCACCTGATCGCCGATGTCCAGCGGCTGCGGGCCGCCCGACGGCTGCGCGGCCGCCCCGACCGGGGCCTGCGCGGTCTGCTGCAGGTCGGACTGCCGGTCCTGGAGGGCGCGTTGGAGCGCTCGGTCGCCCTGGCCGCCGCGATGGAGGCCCGCGGCTACGGCCGCAGTGCGAAGGTCCCGGCCCGCGTCCGCCGTACGACGGCCGCGCTCACCCTCGGCGGTCTGCTCGGCGTGTGCGCGGGCACATACGGGCTGCTCACCGCGGAGGGCGGCACCTACGGCATCCCGCTGCTGCTGGCCGGTGTCGCCGCCGCGCTCGCGGGGCTCCGGCTCGGCGGCCGGCGTTCGCTGCGCACCCGGTACCGCCCCGACCCCTGGGACGCGCGGGCCTGGCTGGTCGCCGGTGCCGGCGTCGCCGTCGCCGCGCTGCTCACCCTGGCCGCCGCCCGCGATCCGGAAGCCCTGCATCCCGGGGTCGTCCCCCTCGTCGCCCCCACCCTCCCCCTGTGGCCCGCCGCGGCGATCCTCCTCGCCCTGCTCCCCGCCCTCGTCGTCCCCCAGGACCCCAAGGAGCCGTCGTGATCCGCTTCGAGGATGTCAGCGTGACGTACGACGGTGCGGCCGAACCCACCGTCCGGGGCATCGACTTCGAGGTGCCGGAAGGTGAACTGGTGCTGCTCGTCGGCTCGTCCGGGGTCGGCAAGTCGACCGTGCTCGGCGCGGTGAGCGGGCTGGTGCCGCACTTCACCGGCGGCACCCTGCGCGGCCGCGTCACGGTGGCCGGCCGCGACACCCGTACCCACAAACCGCGCGAACTCGCCGACGTGGTCGGCACGGTGGGGCAGGATCCGCTCGCCCACTTCGTGACGGACACGGTCGAGGACGAACTCGCCTACGGAATGGAGTCGTTGGGCCTGGCTCCGGAGGTGATGCGCCGCCGGGTCGAGGAAACCCTGGACCTGCTGGGCCTGGCGGGACTCCGGAACCGCCCGATCGCCACCCTCTCCGGCGGACAGCGGCAGCGGGTCGCGATCGGCTCGGTCCTCACCCCGCACCCTCAGGTGCTGGTCCTGGACGAGCCGACCTCGGCGCTGGACCCGGCCGCCGCGGAAGAGGTCCTGGCCGTGCTCCAGCGTCTCGTGCACGACCTCGGTACGACGGTCCTGCTGGCCGAGCACCGCCTGGAACGCGTGATCCACTACGCCGACCGGGTCGTCCTCCTCCCCGCCCCCGGCGAACCCCCGATCGTCGGCACCCCGGCCGAGGTGATGGCCGTGTCCCCGGTCTACCCCCCGGTGGTCGCCCTGGGCCGCCTGGCCGACTGGTCCCCGCCCCCCCTGACCGTCCGAGACGCCCGCCGCCAAGCCGCTGATCTGCGCAAACGCCTGGCAGCTTCGGCGCCGGCCGAGACCAGCCGCACCGCATCGGCCGCAGCCGCAGCCAGTACCGCCGGGGCGGCGCCCGTCCCGCAGCCGGCGGCACCCCGTCAGAGCGGGCAAGCGGACCCGCCCCCGCCCAGCACCCGCACACCGCACCGTTCCCTCTTCCGCCGCCGCCCCTCCCCCGCACCGAACACCCCGCAGACCCACATCGCCGAAACAGCAACCCTCTCCGTCCGCCGAGCCCGCACAGACGCCCTGCGCCACGTGGACCTGTCGGTCGCCCCCGGCGAAACCATCGCCCTCATGGGCCGCAACGGCGCAGGCAAGTCCACCCTCCTCTCCTGCCTCGTCGGACTCCTCGCCCCCACCACCGGCAGCGTCCGCGTCGGCGGAGTCGACCCCCATCGCACCGCACCCCCCGATCTCGTCCGCCGTGTCGGCCTCGTTCCGCAGGAGCCACGTGACCTGCTGTACGCCGACACGGTGGCCGACGAGTGCGCGGCGGCCGACCGGGACGCCGGTGCCGGGCCGGGCACCTGCCGGGCGCTGGTGTCGGAGCTGCTGCCGGGGATCACGGACGACACGCACCCCCGCGACCTCTCCGAGGGCCAGTGCCTGGCGCTCGCCCTGGCCGTCGTACTGACCGCTCGCCCGCCCCTCCTCCTGCTCGACGAGCCGACGCGCGGCCTGGACTACGCGGCGAAGGCCCGCCTGGTGGCCGTGTTGCGCGGGCTCGCCGCCGAGGGGCACGCGATCGTGCTGGCCACGCATGACGTGGAGCTGGCGGCGGAGATCGCGCACCGGGTCGTGCTGCTCGCCGAGGGAGAAGTGATCGCCGACGGGCCGACCGCGCAGATCGTCGTCTCCTCGCCGTCCTTCGCACCGCAGGTGACGAAGATCCTCGCCCCGCAGCAGTGGCTGACCGTGACCGAGGTCCGCGAGGCCCTCATATGAGTGCTCGGCGCCCGAGCGCCCCGCGCCCGAAAGCCCGGCTGCACGTCGTCCGGCTCGGACCCCGCTCGATCGCCGCACTCGCGCTGGTCAGCGCGGTCGGTGTGATCGCCTTCGGCTGGCCCTTCCTCGCCCCGCCCACCTCGCAGCTGAACGCGCACGCCCAGGACGCGCCCTGGCTCTTCGCCGGCCTGCTCGTCCTCCTGGTCGCGGTCGTGGCGGCGACGATCTCCGAATCGGATCTCGGCCCGAAGGCCGTGGCCATGCTGGGTGTGCTGGCCGCGACGGGGGCCGCGCTGCGGCCGGTCGGCGCGGGGACGGCCGGTATCGAGCCGATGTTCTTTCTGCTGGTGCTCAGCGGGCGGGTGCTGGGCCCCGGCTTCGGCTTCACGCTGGGCTCGGTGACGATGTTCGCGTCCGCGCTGCTCACGGGCGGCGTCGGGCCGTGGCTGCCGTTCCAGATGCTGTCGATGGGCTGGTTCACGATGGGGGCCGGGCTGCTGCCGGGCCCGGTCCGGCTGCGGGGCCGTCTCGAACTGCTCCTGCTCGCGGGCTACGGCTTCCTGGCCGCCTTCGCCTACGGCACGGTCATGAATCTGGCCGGCTGGCCCTTCATGGGCGCCGCGGCCTCGAACATCTCCTTCGACGCCCACGCCTCCGTCCCCGCCAACCTGGCCCGTTTCGTCGCCTACTGCCTGGCCACCTCGCTCGGCTGGGACCTCGGCCGGGCCGTCTGCACGGTGGTGCTGACCCTCGTCCTCGGCCCGGCAGTGCTGCGCGCGCTGCGCCGGGCCACACGGCGGGCGGCGTTCGAGACCGCGGTCACATTCGACGCCCGAGAACCCTCACCGGACGGATACGGCACCTCACCCAGCGGCACCGCGCCGGTGAAGCACCCCACATGACCCAGATCACCTACGATCCGGGGCAGTAGTAACAAATGTCCGATACGTCCATCGGTGCACCCTTGCTGACCTGCGCATTGAGACCCACGCCACAGAGGCGACCTTTCCAGGCGATCCGGCCACAACTAGTAAAAGGGGTCATTGCGGACCTACTTCGAGCCTGCTTGTCTGGACGACGTCGCCAGGCGCCACGAGCCCTCACGGGCCGCGGCGCCGACGTATACGGCCACCGCGTGTGACCCGGTCGTACGGCGACCCCCTGTCCCCGACGCAAGAGGTTCTCCGTGTCCGTCTCCTTCATCCGCCGCATCGCTTCCCCGAAGAAGGCCCTCACCGTCGCCGCCGTGGCCGCCGCCACCGCCGGTATGGCGCTCTCCGCGGCGCCCGCCCAGGCCGCCCCGGCCTCGGCCTCCTCCGCTCAGGCGATCGCGAAGAAGATGATCCCGGACGCCGCGCAGTTCAACGCGTTCAACAAGATCGTCACGCACGAGAGCGGCTGGAACCCGTCCGCCACCAACAGCTCCTCCGGCGCCTACGGCCTGGTCCAGGCCCTGCCCGCCTCGAAGATGGCCTCCGCCGGCGCCGACTGGAAGACCAACCCGGCCACCCAGATCAAGTGGGGCCTGGACTACATGAACTCCCGCTACGGCAGCCCGGTCAAGGCGTGGAGCTTCTGGCAGGCGAACGGCTGGTACTGAGCCGGCGGCTTCCCGCCATCGAGGCTCCCGCCGCTGAACCAGCGCGCGATCCGGGCCGGCGCCGCCCGGTACGGCCCACCGCGGTCGACGGCGCCCATATCGAGCAAGCGCACCCTCGCCCCCGCCGGGCGAGGGTGCGCTCGTATGTCCGGACGTGGCGCTGGGCAAGCGGCCGGCCCCCACCGGCCCGCAGCCGAACGGATTCACCGCACCGCCGTCGGGACGACCACGTGGTGGAGTTGTCCCCACCCCGTCCGTCCCGGCCCAGCGGAGGAACCATGACGACGGCACCGTCAGCGCGGGCGTCCGCCCCCGACCCGGAGACGCGCGGGCTGCGGCTGGTGCTGGTGCTGCTGATCCTGACCGTGGTGAGCGGGCTGATCGACGCCGTCAGCTATCTGGGCCTCGGCCGGGTCTTCACGGCCAACATGACCGGCAACGTGGTCGTGCTGGGCTTCGCGGCGGCCGGCGCGCCCGGCTTCTCCGTCCCGCACACAGCCACCTCGCTGGTCTGCTTCCTGCTCGGCGCGGTGGCAGGCGGCCGGGTGGCGGCCCACGCCGGATCCGGATCCCGGCGCCGGTGGACCCGGCTGACGCTCACCGCCGAGGCGGTCCTCGTCGGCGTCTCGGCGGCGGTCGCCTTCGCCTGGCCGGACACCTCCGGCACCCGCTACGCCCTGATCGCCCTGACCGCCTTCGCGATGGGCCTGCGCAACGCGACCGTCCGCAAGCTCGGCATCGCCGACCTCACCACGACCGTCCTGACCATGACCCTGACCGGCCTGGCCGCCGAGTCCCGCCTCGGCGACGCCACCGGCCACCGCTCACCGCGCCGTACGGCCTCGGTGATCGCGATGTCCGTGGGCGCCTGCCTGGGCGCGCTGCTCGTCCTCCGTCACGGCCTGGGCATCCCGCTGCTGATCGCGGCGGTGGCGTCGGGCGTACTGGCGGTGGTGGCGTCCGGCCGGGAATGAACCGTACGGCTCTCGGACCTCGGGGGAGGCAGGAACGGGGCGTTGGGGTAGGGGTGCTCCTGCCTCCCTCGGGGTGGGCCGACCCCCCGGGGTCAGCCGGTGGTGACCTGGAGTTCCTTGACGCCGTTGATCCAGGCCGAGCGGAGCCGGCGCGGGGCGTCGGCCAGCCGTAGGCCGGGCATGGCGTCGGCGATGGCGCCGAAGATCAGGTCGATCTCCAGGATCGCCAGGGACTTGCCCAGGCAGTAGTGCGGGCCGCCACCACCGAAGCCCAGGTGGGGGTTGGGGTCGCGGGTGATGTCGAAGGTGTCGGGGTCGGTGAAGACCTCGGGGTCGTGGTTGGCGGAGGCGTAGAACAGCCCGACGCGGTCGCCCTTCCTGATCGGGACGCCGGCCAGTTCGGTGTCCTGGGTGGCGGTCCGCTGGAAGGCGTTGACCGGGGTCGCCCAGCGCACGATCTCCTCGGCCGTGGTGGCCGGCCGCTCCCGCTTGAAGAGGTCCCACTGCTCGGAGTGGGTCAGGAACGCGTGCATTCCGTGGGTGATGGCGTTACGGGTCGTCTCGTTCCCGGCGACCGCAAGCATCAGTACGAAGAAGCCGAACTCGTCGGAGTTGAGGTTGCCCTCGTCCTCCGCCGCGACCAGCGTCGTCACGATGTCGTGGGCCGGGCACCGCTTGCGCTCGGCGGCCATGTTCATCGCGTAGGCGATGATCTCGGTGGCCGACTCCGCGCCGACCTCCTCGGTGATGGCGTACTCGGGATCGTCGTAGGCGATCATCTTGTTGGACCAGTCGAAGATCTTGGACCGGTCCTCCTGGGGGACGCCGATCAGCTCGGCGATGGCCTGCAACGGCAGTTCGCAGGCGACCTCGGCGACGAAGTCGAAGGCTCCGGAGCGGGTGCGGGCGGCGGAGACGATCGCCGCGGCGCGGGCCCGGAGCCGTTCCTCCAAGGCGCGGATGGAACGTGGCGTGAAGCCCCGCTGCACGATCTGCCGCACCCGCGTATGTTCCGGGGGATCCATGTTGAGCAGGATCAGGCGCTGTGCGTCGATCGCGTCGCGCTCGATGTGCTCGTTGAAGCGGATGATCGCGGTGTTGAGGGCGGAGGAGAAGAGTTCCGGGTGCGTGGAGACGTGCTTGACGTCCGCGTGCCGGGTCACGGCCCAGTAGCCGGCGTCGGCGAAGCCCGCGAGGCCGTGCGGCTGGGCGATCCAGCGGACCGGCTCGGCCCGGCGCAGCTCGGCGAACTCGGGCAAAGGCACACGGTGGTGCAGCAGGTCGGGGTCGGTGAGGTCGAACCCGTCGGGCAGCGCGGGGCAGTGCATCGGCGGCTCCCGTCGTCCATTCTGACGGTCCATCAGCGGGTGCCGTGAACGTAGTAACGGGTTCTACAAGTGGCAAGGGGTACGACGCCCCCGATCCGTGCGGAATTCGTGCAGATCGAAACTTCGGCACCTGCACGACCCTTGCGGTGATGGACATCACGTCAGCAGACTGCTGAACAGAACTAGAACGCGTACTAGTTCTGGAGGAGAGCCCTCTCGGAGAGGACCCGCACCCATGGCCGCCGAACCCGTGATCGTCGAAGCCGTCCGCACCCCGATCGGCAAGCGCGGCGGCGCGCTCGCCAATCTGCACCCCGCCTATCTTCTGGGCGAGACCTACCGTGAACTCCTCGGCCGCACCGGCATTCCCGCCGACGCGGTCGAGCAGATCGTCGGCGGCACGGTCACCCACGCCGGCGAACAGTCCATGAACCCCGCGCGCACCGCCTGGCTGACCATGGGCCTCCCTTACGAGACGGCCGCCACGACCGTCGACTGCCAGTGCGGCTCCTCCCAGCAGGCCTCGCACATGGTGGCCAACATGGTCGCGGGCGGCGTCATCGACGTCGGCATCAGCTGCGGCGTCGAGGCGATGTCCCGCGTACCGCTGGGGTCAGGGTCGAAGCACGGTCCGGGCAAGCCGTTCCCCGACGAGTGGAACGTCGACCTCCCCAACCAGTTCGAGGCGGCCGAACGCATCGCCCGGCACCGCGGGTTGACGAGGGAGGACGTCGACGCACTGGGCCTGCGCTCCCAGGAGCGGGCGGCGCTCGCCTGGGCGGAGGAGCGCTTCAAGCGCGAGACGTTCGCCGTGCAGGTGCCGACGACCGAGGAGGAGCAGTACGCCGGTCAGGGCATGTGGCGTCTGGTCGACAAGGACGAGGGCCTGCGCGACACGTCGATGGAGGCGCTGGCGGGGCTGAAACCGGTGATGCCGACGGCCGTCCATACGGCGGGCAACTCCTCACAGATCTCCGACGGCGCGTCAGCCATCATGTGGGCGTCGAAGCGGATGGCCCGCGCCCTGAAGCTGAGGCCGAGGGCAAGGATCGTCGCTCAGGCCCTGGTCGGCGCCGACCCGCACTTCCACCTCGACGGCCCGATCGACGCGACGCGCGCGGTGCTGGGCAAGGCGGGCATGTCCCTGAAGGACATCGACCTGGTCGAGATCAACGAGGCTTTCGCGTCCGTGGTGTTGAGCTGGGCCCAGGTCTTCGGACAGGACCTGGACAAGGTCAACGTGAACGGCGGTGGGATCGCCCTCGGCCACCCGGTCGGCGCGACGGGCGCCCGCCTGATCACCACCGCCCTGCACGAACTGGAGCGCGCGGACAAGGAGTTCGCCCTCATCACCATGTGCGCGGGCGGCGCGCTGGCGACCGGGACGATCATTCAGCGGCTGTAGCCCGGTTCCGGGCCGGAATCCTCGCGGGGACGGGCTCCGTGCGGTCCTGGGCCACCAGCCGCACCACCCGCGCCCGGGGGCCCTGGAACAGGTACGACAGCCCGAAGCCGGCGCTCACCACCGCCGCGCCGCCGACCGCGTCGAGCACCCAGTGGTTGCCGGTGGCGATGATGGCCGAGACGGTGAAGAGGGGGTGCAGCAGGCCGAGGGCCTTCATCCACCACTTCGGGGCGATGATCGCGATGACCACGCCGCACCACAGGGCCCAGCCGAAGTGCAGCGACGGCATCGCCGCGTACTGGTTGGTGAGCGCGGTCAGGGTGCCGTAGTCCGGCTTGGCGAAGTCCTGGACGCCGTGGACGGTGTCGATCACGCCGAGGTGGGGCATCAGCCGCGGCGGGGCCAGCGGGAAGAGCCAGAAGCCGATCAGGGCGAGGAAGGTGGCGAAGCCGAGGGAGGCACGGGCCCAGCGGTAGTCGACCGGGCGGCGCCAGCACAGGACGGCGAGGACCGTCAACGGGGCCACGAAGTGGAAGGACTCGTAGTAGAAGTCGAAGAAGCCCCGCAGCCAGCCGATCCTGATGACGGTGTGGTTGACCCAGTGCTCGATGTCGATGTGCAGGAACCGCTCGATGTCCAGCACGATGTGCCCGTGGTGCTCGGCCCGCCCACGGCCGCCGGAGACGCTGCCGCCGGTCGCGGCGAGCCGCACCTGCGAGTAGGCGGCGTAGACGACCCGGATGAGCAGCAGTTCCAGCAGCGGGTTCGGGCGGGTGAGGGTGCGGCGCAGGAAGGGAAGGACGGGGACGCACCGGAAGCGGGACGGGACCTGCGGCGCGTACTCCGCCGGAATCGGGGTCCGGTAGTAGGGGGACGTCCGGGACAGGAAGGGGACGGCCGTGGCGGCGGCCACCGCCGCCAGCAGGACAAGGTTGTCGCGCAGCGGGTACAGGGCTGGCGTGTTCGGCAGCATCATCTTCGCCGGCAGGGTGGTGACGAGGACGACGGCCACCGGCCAGACGTAGCGGTCGGAGGCCCGCCTGCCGACCCGGCCGACCAGCGCGAGGAGCACCCACAGCACCTGGTGCTGCCAGGCCGTCGGTGACACGGCGATGGCGGCACAGCCGGTGACCGCGACGGCGAGGAGCAGCTGGCCGTCGTGTGCGTAGTGGACGGCACGGCGCAGGGCGAGGGCCGCGACGGCGGCGCCGAGCACCAGGAAGAGCGCGATCTCCGGCGGACCGGTCAGGCCGAGGCGGAGCAGGGCGCCGTGCAGCGACTGGTTGCCGAGACCGTCGGCCTTGCCGCCGAGGCCCGTCCCGGCCATGTGGTGCACCCAGTACGTGTACGAGTCGTGCGGCAGCGCCGCCCAGGCGAGCGCTGTGCAGACGGCGAAGGTGCCGGCCATGCCGGCCGTGGCCCGGCGCCGGCCGGTGAACCACAGCAGCGGGGCGAAGAGCAGCATGGTCGGCTGCAGAGCCGCGGCCAGGCCTATGCACAGGCCGCTCCCACGTTCCCCGCGTACGGTGAAGCAGCCGAGCAGGACGAGCAGGACCGGGATGATGCTGGTCTGGCCGAGCCACAGGGCGTTGCGGACCGGCAGCGACAGCATCAGCAGGCTGATCGCGACCGGCGCGGCCAGCAGGGAGGTACGGCGGCCGATCGGCTGGGGCAGCGCGCGGGCGACGACGAGGCCGAGGGCGACGACCAGCAGCAGGGTGCCGAAGGTCCAGCCCCAGCCGAGGGCGGCCTGCGCGGAGCGGGTGAGGGGCTTGAGGACGAAGCCGCCGAAGGGGGTGCCGGTGAACCGGGTCGAGTCGTAGATCGAGCCGTTCACATGCAGGACACCGTGCGGGCCGACCCAGGTCTCCAGGTCGGTCAGCCGCTCGGTGCTCGGCGTGGTGAGGACGACGGTCAGCTGCCGTACCGCGAGGATCGTCGCCACGGCCCACAGGCCCAGCCGGGCGGCGCGGAGCCCTGTCTCGGTCGAGGCTCCGGGGAAGGTGTCCGCCGATCGCCCGCTGTGCTCCACGTTCGCCACGCCCCGTCGGCCTCCCGCCCCGTATGCCCCGGCGTTGTTCACGCCGAGTTCCTCTGCGAACCCTATGAGGCTCGCCCACCCCCTGGAGAGAGGACGTGGGAAACCCCCGCTTCACCTGACGTCCGTCCGTCTTTTGTCCGGAAGACGATAGTCGGCGGTGTGTGTGGTTGTGTGCCCGGGGCGCGAGAAGGATCACAGCGCGGGACCGGCTTGTCGCGCCCCGAGCGGGCAGACGTACCTGCATATGCGCCGTTTAGCTGCACTGTGCAGTTGAGTGCGCACACTCCGTAAGGGGGCGAAGTCCCCCTATGGTCGGTTTCGGCCCGTTTCCCGGCAGCGCCGCCGTACGGACCGCGCCCTGTCCCCGTCGAAAGGTAGGCGAGCCCCGTTTTGGCGACCGCCACAGCCGTCTCCCCCCGTCTGAAGACCCCGCGGACCGTACCGGCCCGCGGCGACGTCACCGTCACCGACCCCGCGCTGGTCAGGCGCGCCGTGAAGGCGGCCGCGCTCGGCAACGCGATGGAGTGGTTCGACTTCGGTGTCTACAGCTACATCGCGGTCACCCTGGGCAAGGTCTTCTTCCCGTCCGGCAACCCGACCGCGCAGCTGCTGTCGACGTTCGGAGCCTTCGCGGCGGCTTTCCTGGTCCGGCCGCTCGGTGGCATGGTCTTCGGCCCCCTGGGCGACCGCGTGGGGCGTCAGAAGGTGCTCGCCCTCACGATGATCATGATGGCGGCGGGCACGTTCGCGATCGGCCTGATCCCGTCGTACGCGTCGATCGGCGTGGGCGCGCCGCTGCTTCTGCTGGCCGCGCGGCTGGTGCAGGGCTTCTCGACCGGTGGTGAGTACGCGGGCGCGTCGACCTTCATCGCGGAGTACGCGCCGGACAAGCGCCGTGGCTTCTTCGGCAGCTGGCTGGAATTCGGCACGCTGGCGGGCTACATCGGCGGTGCGGGTCTGGTCACCCTGATGACCGCGCTGCTGTCCTCGCACGATCTGGTGGCGTGGGGCTGGCGCATCCCGTTCCTGATCGCGGGCCCCATGGGCATCATCGGCCTGTACCTGCGGATGCGGCTTGAGGAGACCCCGGCGTTCGCCGCGGAGGTGGAGAAGGCGGAGGCGTCCCGGCCGAAGGTGCGGCTGCGCGAGCTGGTGGCGGGCCAGTGGAAGGCGCTGCTGCTCTGCATGGCCCTGGTGCTGGTCTTCAACGTCACCGACTACATGCTGCTCTCGTACATGCCGAGCTATCTGACCAGTGAGCTGAAGTACGACGAGACGCACGGTCTGCTGGTCGTACTGGGCGTGATGACGCTGATGATGATCGTGCAGCCGTTCGCGGGCGCCCTGACGGACCGGATCGGCCGGCGGCCGGTGATCGCGGCGGGCTGCGCGGGCTTCCTCTTCCTGTCCGTCCCGGCGCTGCTGCTGATCCGGCAGGGCAGCCTGCTCGCCGTCGCGCTGGGCATGGGCGCGCTGGGTCTGCTGCTGGTGTGCTTCACCGCGGCGATGCCGGCCGCGCTTCCCGCGCTCTTCCCGACGCGTGTGCGTTACGGCTCTCTGTCCATCGGCTTCAACGTCTCCGTCTCCCTCTTCGGCGGCACGACTCCGCTGGTCGTCACGGCGCTGATCGGGGCTACGGGGAACATGATGATGCCCGCGTACTACATGATGGCGGCGGCTGTTGTGGGCGGGTTCGCGGTGTGGCGGATGTCCGAGTCCGCGGGGCGGCCGTTGCCGGGTTCCGCCCCGGCAGTGGAGAGCCGCCAAGCGCCGTAGGGGCGACTGTTCTCCGCCGGAACCATTGATCATGGTGGTGCCGTCTGCAGGGCTGTGAAAATGCCCGCGCCCGCATACTCACCCTGGTCCTCACCGTCCTCGGCATCCAGCTCACCTGGCTCGTCGCCCCCGCCTACGGCTGTGGATGCGGAGCGATGGTGCCGGACCCGGCGACGCGGATTTCCGTGGCCGGCGAGCAGTCCGTACTGCGCTGGGACGGGCGCCGGGAGCAGATCGTCATGCGGCTCACGGTGAACGGCGACGCGCGGCACGCCGCCTGGATCATGCCCGTCCCGGACCGCGCCACCGTCACCCTCGGCGACCCCGCGCTCTTCGACCAGCCGGCCCAAGCCGTCCAGCCCGTCCAGCCCGTCCACCGCACCCGGTATCACTTCTGGCCGAAGAACGGCGACTGGCCCTTCGACGACCACGACACGGCCGCCGGCGCCCCCGCACCCGCCGCCGGCGTCGGGGTGGTCGACCGCCGGCGGCTCGGCCCCTTCGACGTGGCCCGGCTGACCGCCACCGACCCGGCCGCCCTCGGCGACTGGCTGCACACCCACGGCTTCTCCCTGCCGGCCCGCCTGAAGACGGCCCTGCAGCCGTACGTCGACCGGCACTGGGAGTACGTGGCCGTCCGCCTCGCCCCGGACACGACCGGCACGACACTGCACGGCGCGCTGGACCCCCTCCACCTCACCTTCGCCGCCGACAGCCCCGTGTATCCGATGCGGCTGTCCCGCCTGGCGAGCACCCCGCAGTCGCTCGCCCTGTACGTCCTCGCCGCGCACCGTATGGCGACGCGCACCGCGATCGGCGGCCTCCGGCCCAGCGTGGTCTTCGCGGGCCGCGTCCACCCGCATGACGGCGCGCTCGGCAGGCTGGCCGCCGGCACGCCGTACCTGACCGCGCTCACCCAGCGGTTCCCCGAGCCGGCCCGTATCACCGGCGACCACGAGCTGGTCCGGGCCGCCGCCGACACCCCGGTCCAGCAGGTGATCTACGCGGACCGGCTGCGTGAGGTCGCCGGGATCCCGGCCTGGCTGCTCACCGTGGGCGGTGCGCTGGTGGCCGCCGTCGCCGTGATCGTCGTACGGCGACGGCGGCGGCCGGTGATTCCGCCGCCGCCCGTGCGGCCCCCGCCCCCTGTCGCCCCGTCCGCGCCCGTCGGCTGAGACGATGTCGGCGGCAAGGGCAGACACTCGGGAAAGGCAGCAGGTTCATGAACGACTCCCGGCTCTGGGACGACGTCGACGACTACTTCATCAACCAACTCGCGCCGGACGACGAGGCATTGCAGGCGGCCCTGCGGGAGAACGACGCCGCCGGGCTGCCGCACATCGCCGTCACGGCGGCACAGGGCAAGTTCCTCCAGTTGCTCGCCCAGGTGCAGGGTGCGCGGCACATCCTGGAGATCGGCACGCTCGGCGGGTACAGCACGATCTGGCTGGCCCGCGCCCTGCCCGAGGACGGCAGACTGGTGTCGCTGGAGTACGACGCCAAGCACGCCGAGGTGGCGGCCCGGAACATCGCGCGGGCCGGCCTGGACCGGATCGCGGAGGTGCGGGTGGGCCCAGCCCTGGAGTCGCTGCCCAAGCTCGCCGACGAGAACCCGGCCCCCTTCGACCTGGTGTTCATCGACGCCGACAAGGCCAACAACGCGCACTACGTGGAGTGGGCGCTGCGGCTCACCCGCACCGGCAGCGTGATCGTCCTGGACAACGTGGTACGCGGCGGCCGGGTCGCCGACGCGAGCAGCACGGAGCCCGACATCGTGGGCACGCGTGCCGCGATCGAGCTGATCGCGTCCCATCCCCGGCTGACCGGCACGGCGATCCAGACGGTCGGCAGCAAGGGCTACGACGGCTTCGCTCTGGCCCGCGTACTGGCGTGACCGGGGGCACCCGGGCCCCGGGCCCGGAGCCCGGGTGCGCTCACACCTCGTGATAGAAGCCGACGTTGACGCTGCGCGGCTCGGTGCGGTCCTGGACGACGATCTCGCCGGACCCACCGTGCGGCAGCCGTACGGTCGCGCCGTAGCCGAGGAGCTGCGCGTACTCCCCGACGACCAGCCGCACTTCGGACGACGGCTCGGGCTGGGAACCGCGCAGCCAGGTCAACTGCCAGCCGCCGTCCGGGCCGCAGAGGAACTCCAGGTGCACACGGGAGACGAACAGCCAGTCCTCCGGGGTGACCAGCCGGCACGTGGACGCGTCCCGGCCGACCCGGAGCACGGCCCCCGGCTCGCTCGGCGCATCGGCCATCGACATGCCGGCCGTGGCACCCGAGTCCGCACCCGAGACGGTGGCCATGGTGAGTTCGAGCACGCGCGTTCCCCCTGAATCATCCGGCTGTGCCGCCGGTCGGTCTGCCGCCGCATGATAAAACGCCCGGCCGGGCGCCGTCCGGCACAATGGAGTCATGACCGAGCGAAAGCCACCGGGTGTGCCGTTCGACTCGTTCGTCGACAAGCAGATCCGTGACGCGCAGAGGCGCGGTGAATTCGAGCGACTGCAGGGGGCGGGCAAGCCGCTGCCCACCGAGGTCGAATCGACCTACGACGAACTGTGGTGGATCAAACGGAAGTTGACGCGCGAGGGCCTGTCCGTCCTGCCGCCCGCCCTCGCCCTGCGCAAGGAGGCCGAGGACGCGCTGGAGGCGGCGTACGCGGCGCCCTCGGAGCGGATCGCCCGGAAGATCATCGAGGACGTCAACGTCAGGATCAAGGACATGATGTTCAAGCCGCCGCCCGGTCCCCCGCTGGGCAGGAAGCCGTACGACGTCGAGGAGGTCGTACGGGAGTGGCGGCAGCGCAGGGCCGCCGCCACCACGGAGTAGCAGGGGGTTTCCGGTCAGTCGGCGAAGCGGCGCAGGCCGGTCACCGACCAGACCGTCGCGATCCGCCCGTCCACCACCTCCAGCAGATCGATGCCGCTCTTCTGCACACCGTCCGTCCCGGTCACATACCAGCAGCAGGCGGCCCGGCCGAGGCCGGCGTCCGCCAGCGGTGTGCCGTCCACGGAGAACACCAGTCCGGGCTTCTCCTCACGGAAGTCGGAGATCATGCCGACGATCCCGGCCGGGCCGTGCACCGCGTCGGTGGCGGCCCCTCGCCCGGGCTCATTGGCGAACCGGATGCGGAAACCGGGCGCGAGGAAGGCCTCCGGGTCGCTGAAGTCGCCGTTCCACAGGGCGGTCCAGCGGTCGAAGAGGGCGATGCCGGCGGTGGTGGTGAGGGTGTGGGCGGCGGTTGCCTGCCGAGTCGTTGTCGTCATGGGGACAAGCCTCTTCCCCGTCCGCGACAACCCCCTGTCGGTGATTGCCGTCACATCACCGTGGCCGCGTCCAGGGGTACGACGTCCGAGCCGAGCGTGTCGAGGGCGGCGAGGTCGACCTCCCGTCGCGGGGCCCGCTCGTCCAGGGCCGTCGCGGCGCGGACCCGGTCCAGCCGGAACCCGCGCGGCGCGTCCCGCAGCCGGCACCAGCCGGCCAGGTACCAGTGCTCCTCACCGCCGAGAAAGCCGAGGGGTTCGACGTCCCGCGCGGTGCGCCGGCCCTCGGCGTCGGTGTACTCCAGCCGCAGCAGCCGGCCCGCCGTCAGCGCCTCCCGCAGCGCGGCGGGCACCACCGGCCCGGCGGGCCGTGCGGGGCGGGTGGCAGGCACCAACAGCCGTACCCGGTCGGCCAGTTCGCCCGCCGCCCGGCGCTCCCGCTCCGGCATGACGGCCAGCACCTTGTGCAGCGCGCTGCGCGCGTCCACCGCGAACGGCGTCCCGGCCAGGGCCTGCAGTCCGACGGCCAGCGCGGTCGCCTCGGCGGGGGTGATGGTCAGCGGCGGCAGCGTCCGCTCCCTGTCCAGCACATACCCGCCGCCGCGCCCCGGCTCGGCATGGATCGGCAGCCCGGACTGCTGCAAGGCGGCCAGGTCCCGCTCGATCGTGCGGACACTGACCTCGAAGCGCCGGGCCAGCGCACGGGCGCTGCGGGGCCGGGGCGCGGCGGCACGCAGTTCCTCGACGAGGGCGTAGAGACGGTCGGTGCGGTTCACGGACACAGTCTGCGCGAAAAACCCACGGCGGGCCGGGCCGGAACCCCCGGAGCCGAACTCACGCCTCCCGCAGGGCAGTTGCCCGTCGGGCGCCAGGGGCACGATCAGCGGCGCTTACCGCTGCACTGCCCTGTCGTGCGGGCGTTCGCGTTCGGTGCCGCAGAGTTCGCCGGTGAGGTCCTTGACGAGCCGGCTCAGGTCGGTGCAGCGGCCGGGCTGCCACCAGTCGCCGAGGAGTTCGGCGAGGGACTCCTCGCGGGCCTGGGCGAGCCGTTCGGCGACCTCGCGGCCGGAGTCGGTCAAGTACAGGTCCAGGCCCCGGCGTTCGGCGAGGCGCCGTTCCTCGACCTGGCGGGCGGCGGCGAGGACGACGTCGAGCGGGACGGGGCTGCGCTCGGCGAGCACGGCCGGCTCGACGGAGCCGTACTTGCGGATGCGCAGCAGCACCCAGCTGGCGGCGGGCAGCAGGTCGTACCCGGCCCGCTCGGTGATCTTCCGGTAGACCTCGCGGCGGCCCTCGCGGGTGCCGAGCAGGGACAGGGCCCGGCTGCACTCGTCGTAGGAGGACCTCTGGACCGGGTTGGGCGGAATGGTCTCGGAGACGTCCGGCGCGGTCACCGAGCCGCGCAGCCGGTCCTCCTTCAGGAACCAGGCCAGCAGGAAGCCGAGGAGGGCGACCGGGGCGGCGTAGAGGAAGACGTCCGTGATGGAGGACGCGTACGCGTGCAGCGCCGCGGGACGCAGCGCGGGCGGCAGGGCGGCGATGCCGCGCGGGTCGGACTTCAGGGTGTTCGCGGAGATCCCCGGAGGCAGGCTCACCCCCTTGAACGCGGCGGCCAGCTTGTCGCCGAGGCGGCCGGCGAAGACCGTACCGAAGATCGCCACGCCGAAGGAGGCGCCGATGGAGCGGAAGAAGGTCGCGCCGGAGGTGGCGACGCCCAGGTCCTCGTACGACACCGCGTTCTGCACGATGAGTATCAGGACCTGCATGACCAGGCCGAGTCCCAGGCCGAACACGAAGAAGCAGGCGCTCATCTCGGCGGTCGGGCTGTGCTCGTCGAGCCGGTGCAGCAGAAGCAGGCCGAAAGCGGTGACGGCGGTGCCGGTCACCGGGAAGACCTTCCAGCGGCCGGTGCGGCTGACGATCTGCCCGGAGGCCGTGGACGACAGCAGCAGCCCGACGACCATGGGCAGCATGTGCACGCCGGACAGGGTCGGCGAGATGCCGTGCACGACCTGCAGGAAGGTCGGCAGATAGGTCATCGCGCCGAACATGGCGAAGCCGACGATGAAGCTGATGACGGCGGCGAGGGTGAAGGTGCGGATGCCGAACAGCTTGAGCGGCAGCACCGGTTCGGCGGCGCGCCGCTCGACGGCGACGAACGCCACGGCGAGCAGCACACCCAGCACGGCCAGCCCGATGATCTGCGGCGAGCCCCAGGCCCAGGTCGTACCGCCGAGGGAGGCGACCAGGACCAGGCAGGTCGCGACGGCGGCGATCAGCAGGGTGCCGAGATAGTCGATGACATGGTGGGCGCTGCGGCGCGGGATGTGCAGGGCGGTGGCGATGACGGCGAGCGCGACGACACCGACCGGCAGGTTGATGTAGAACACCCAGCGCCAGCTCAGCTGCTCGGTGAACACCCCGCCGAGCAGCGGACCCAGCACACTGGTCGCGCCGAACACGGCCCCGAACAGCCCCTGATAGCGCCCGCGTTCGCGTGGCGGCACGATGTCGCCGACGATCGCCATGGACAGCACCAACAGCCCGCCGCCGCCCAGCCCCTGCAACGCCCGGAACCCGATCAGCTCGCCCATGTTCTGTGCCATGCCGCACAGCGCGGAACCGACGAGAAAGATCACGATCGCCGTCTGGAACAGCCTTTTCCGCCCGTACTGGTCGCCGAGCTTGCCCCACAGCGGGGTCGCGGCGGTCGAGGCCAGCAGATAGGCGGTGACCACCCAGGACAGATGCTCAAGACCGCCGAGGTCGCTCACTATCGTCGGCAGGGCGGTCGACACGATCGTCTGGTCGAGCGCGGCGAGCAGCAGCCCGAGGAGCAGGGCGCCGATCGAGACGAACACATTGCCGGAGACCTGCTCGGCGGCCTGCGCCTGCTTGTCCGCGCCGTGCGTGTCCAGGGCCATGGAGACCTCCCGGAGCTCGGGTGCACCTTCCATCGTGGTCGGTGTCACCGTTTATGGCCTGTTGAGTCCGGCGTTTCCGGGGGCGGATGCGAAGAAGTTGCGCATAGTCTCGGAAGTTCGTGAGGGGAGGGACGAACAGGTGAGTGATTCGGGAGGCCATACCTGCCCGGAGTGCGGCGCGCCGAGGGGGCCGGACCGCAGCCCGTCCTGCGACTGCGCCGAACGCGCCGCCGAGGCGCTCCGCGAGACGCGTACGGCCGAGGCGGCAGCGGCGGAGGATTTCAATCCTCTGCGGATACGACCGTATGTCGAGGTCGACGGGCCCCACCCGGACCGGCCGCCAGAGGCCCACCCGACACCGGGCATCCCCGGCACCGGCACACGGCCCGTGAGCGGAGTGTCACCCGACGCGGCGACAGGCCCGGTACCGGCGGCCGAGACCACGCTGCCGTTGCGGCTGACGGCGGGGCCGAGCACGGCCGACCTGCGGATGTTCGAGGGAGGCGGGGCGGACGGGCCCGGAGCTCGCCCCGGCCCGGTCGGTGAGCCGCCCCGCCGTCGAGCGCGTCGTACCGTCCTGCTCTCGGTCGCCGGCGCCGGTGCGGCGGTCGTGGCGGCCGCCGGGTTCGCGAGCGGGCTGTTCTCGTATCACACGCCGTCCCGGGAGCCGGCGGCCCAGGAGGTCAGGGAGAGCGTTCCGGACGTGAGCACACCGGGCTCGGCGTCGCCGACGGCCTCTCCCTCCCCCACCGTGTCCCGCCCGCCGGTACCGCCGTCGCGCTTCACGTCGACGCCCCGTCCGAGCCCCCCGTCCACGACGCCGACGGCGACGCCGACTTCACCGACCCCGACCCCGACCCCGACGCCGACCGCTTCCGCCGACACGCCCCACCCGGTCTCCCCCACGCCGGCGACGACCTCCGCCGCCGCCCCGGTGCTCCAACGCGGCGACCAAGGCCCGGAGGTGGCCGAACTCCAGTATCGGCTGTGGCAGTTGAACCTCTACGACGACCAGATCGACGGTGTCTACACCCGCTCGGTGGAGGAGGCGGTACGCACCTACCAACTGGCCCGCGGCATCCAGGGCGACACTCCGGGCGTCTACGGACGGGCGACGCGGAAGAGCCTGGAGGCGGAGACGACGAAGCCGTGAAAACAGGCGGACCGTTTCAGCCCGTCGGGGGCGGAGCCCCTACGAGGCCGGTCAGCCGATGTACAGCCGGATCGTCCCGTCCCCCGCCGCTTCGACCCGCACCTGCGTGAGGTCGGACACGGCCACATCAGGACCGTGAACCCCGGCACGAGGACCGACCCCCACCACGGCCATACCCGCGGAGCGCCCCGCCGCGATTCCGGCCCCGGAGTCCTCGAAGACCACACAGTCGGCCGGATCCACCCCCAGCTCGGCCGCGCCCTTCAGGAAGCCCTCGGGATCGGGCTTGCTCGCGCCGACCGACTCGGCGGTGATGCGCACCTGGGGCAGCGGCAGCCCGGCGGCGTTCATGCGGGCGGTGGACAGTGCGACGTCGGCGGAGGTCACCAGTGCGTGCGGCAGACCGCGCAGCGAGGCGAGGAAGGCGCTCGCCCCGGGGATCTCGACCACGCCGTCGGTGTCGGAGGTCTCCTCGGCGAGCATGCGGGCGTTGTCGGCGAGGTTCTGCTCAACCGGCCGGCCCGGGAGCAGTACGGCCATGGAGGCGTGGCCCTGCCGGCCGTGGACGACCTTCATCACCTCGTCGCCGTCCAGCCCGTGCTGCCCGGCCCAGCGGCGCCAGATGCGCTCGACGACGGCGTCCGAGTTGACGAGCGTGCCGTCCATGTCGAGAAGGAGGGCACGGGCGGTCAGGACGGTGGGCGCGGCGGTGGCCGTCATCGGCAGCTCCAGGAACGAAAAGACCCCAGGTCGGGAGGGACAAGGCGGCCCCGCCCGCCGGTCAGGGAAAACGAGCGGGAGCCACTTTGTTCCTCCACGGTACAAAACCGGGCCGCTTCCCGCCACCGTCTCCCGAAAGGGTTCACCGACCGTTCAGCTCGCCCGGCCGCAGCCGGCCACGGCCCGCCGGACCCGGCCGCCCACCGTCGGTCCGGCTCAGCCCGCCACCGCCTCGTAGAGGCTCCACACGCCCAGGCCGAGCATCAGCAGGGCCGCGACCTGGGTGATCAGCCGCAGCGGCACCCTCTTCATCAGGGCCTTTCCGCCGACGATGCCCAGGCCGGCGACGGCCCACAGGCCGAGCACCGCGCCGAGGCCGACGGAGATCGGGTCGTCATAGCGGGCGGCGAGGTTGGCGGTCATGATCTGGGTGAGATCGCCGAACTCGGCGACGAGGATGAGCATGAAGCCCGTACCGGCGACCTTCCAGAAGGACTGGTCGGCGGGCTTCTTGACGTCCTCCTCGTCCTCGTCCTTCTTCATCAGGAGCACGGCGGCGCCACCGAGGAAGAGGACACCGGTGACCGCGGAGACGATCTGCCGCGGCAGCAGGGTCAGCACGCTGCCGGCCGCGACAGCCAGCACGACATGCAGCAGGAAGGCGGCGGCGACACCCACGAAGACGTAGCTCGCGCGGTAACGGGTGCCGAGGACGAGACCGGCGAGCGCGGTCTTGTCCGGCAGTTCGGCGAGGAAGATGACGCCGAAGACGAGCGCCGTCACGGTGATGCTGATCAAGATTCCTCAATCGGTCGGGGCTGCCCCACCGAGAGTGCGTTGCGTCACGCGATGACACCTCGGCATGGCAGCACACTCGGCGTCCATGCCACGGGACATGGACGTGCACTGCTTGCCGAAGGTCTCGCTGGCGGACCTCGATGCGACTCGTGGTCCGCCTCCGGGCGCCGGCTCAGGCTGGCTGAGCAGTATGTCGACGGTCCGGCGAAGAGCTACTCCCCTTCTGCGCTCCCCATCGTAAGGGATGCCAAGGTTCAGCCGTGCTACGACCTCGTGGCCGACTCCACCGGGAAGACGGCCCCGACCGAACCACCTGGCGAACCGCTGACGGACCTCAGGAGACCGGTCGCCGCACCAGATACCCCGCCACCGCACCAGCGCCGAACAACGCGGCCAGGGAGACGGCCGTGGCGATCCATGTCGCACCGAGCCACTGCGCACCGTAGTACCCGAGGGCGACGCTGTAGGCGGCCCAGGACAGGCCCGCCAGGGCGGACCAGGGGACGAAGTCTCGGGCGCGGCGATGCGCGGCACCCGCGCAGAAGGAGACGACCGAGCGCCCGGCGGGGGCGAAGCGGGCGAGCACGACCAGCGCACCACCACCCCGGGCCAGCGCATCGCCGAGACGTTCCTGCGCGGTGGTCAGCCGCCGGGACCGGGCTATCGCCCGGTCCAGCCGCTCACCGCCCCGCCAGGCCAGCCGGTAGGCCACGAGATCACCCAGGACCGAGGCGGTCGCCGCCGAGCCGACCAGCGCCAGCAGATCCGGCACCGCGTGCGCGACCCGGCCGCCCGCCGCGCCCGTCCCCGCCGCCGCTGCCGTGCCCGCCATGATGACCAGCACGCCGCTCGGCAGCACCGGCACGAACACGTCGAGCAGAACGGACACGGCCACCGCGGCATAGATCCACGGTCCGGCGGCCAGTGACCCCAGACTCTCGAACACGACGACTCCCGTTACTCCCCCGTTGACAGCCATACAGCGTACGCCGGGGGTGTGACAGGAGAGCCCCGGGGGGCTCATTGGATTCATGGGGCTCACGACACGCATGACACTTACGGCACCCATGGGACATTACGGAGCGTTTTCACCCGAGCAGCCCATCGTGACCGGCGGAGCCGTCCCGCGTCCCGTAGCAAGGGAGAGGCAGCCTGTCCATGGACAGGAGGCCGACATCGGAACAAAACGGCGCATAAGCGCAGAAGGTGGTGCACATCATGGTCGCAGCTGTATACGCGGGCGCGCTCGCCGCAGCCCTGTTCGCGACCGGGAGCGCAAGCGCTCCCGGCGTCTCGCTGGAGACCGTCGGCGAGTTCGCCCCACCGGCCGCATCCGCGACGTCGAAGGCGGTGACGTACGACCAGAACCTGGTCCCGAAGGGCGCGTGGATCCGGGTGCGGCAGCACACCCAGAAGAACGGCGTCACCACCGTCCAGCTGCGGGTGACCGGCGTCAAGCCCGGCCATGTCTTCGGGGTCCACGTCCACCAGAAGGCCTGCGGCGCCGACCCCGCCGCCGCCGGCTCGCACTACCAGGACAAGGCCGGCATGGGTGCCGACCATGTGAACGCCTCGAACGAGGTCTGGCTGGACTTCACGTCCAACAGCCACGGCTCGGGCATGGCCACCGCCCAGCACAGCTGGGCCATCCGGAAGGGCCAGGCCGCCTCGGTGGTGATCCACAGCGAGCCCGGCACCAAGGGCAGCCGGGCGGCCTGCTTCACGGTCCCGTTCGGCGAGAACTCGTAGGCAGGACGCGCAAGCGGGAGCCGGCCGAAGGCAGGGCGAACGCAGGGCGGCGCCCTTCCCCCTTGTGACGGGGAAGGGCGCCGCACATGTCAGGCCGCTATCGGGGCCTGCCCGGTGGCCGCCTTGTCGTCCGTGGCGGTGCGGCGGACGACGAGGCGGTCGAGGCCGAAGGCGCCGGAGCCGGTGAAGACCAGCAGGAAGAACGCCCAGCAGAACAGGACCGCCGGCTCGCCACCGTTCTGGATGGGCCAGAGCGCGGCCTGCTGGTGGATGTCGAAGTAGGCGTACGCCATCGAGCCGGAGGCGATCAGCGCGGCCCCGCGGGTACCGAGGCCGAGGAGCACCAGGGCGCCTGCGACCAGCTGGATCACGGCCGCGTACCAGCCGGGCCAGGTGCCCGTCGGGATGGTGCCGCCCTGGGTGCCGGCGGCGCCGCCGAGGACGCCGAAGAGGGACGCGGCGCCGTGCACGGCGAAGAGCAGGCCTACGACGATGCGGAAGAGCCCGAGGACATAGGGCTGAGCGGAGTTGAGACGAGCGGTCATGAAGGGGTTCTCCTCTTCGGTGTCGGTCGGGCCGGCCGGGGACGTGTGATGTGCGTGGCCGGTCGTGGGGGCGGCGGTACCGAACGAGAGACCCAGGTTAGGGCTACCTAATCAGTGCTTGCAAGTTCAACATTTGGCCATACCGTCCGCTTCCGCCCGCGACTCCGCTTCGCAGACGGCCACGCGCAGGACGGCCCGCGCGACCGCGTCGGCGTCCGACAGCGTGACCGAGTCCACGCCCGGCCGGGCCCCGGCCGCCGTCACCCAGTGCACGCCCTCCGTGGGCACACCGAAGGCGAACCGCCTTGTGTGGACTGCTCCTTGACGATCTATCAGGTGATACGGCCGACGTGTCACGTCCAGCCCCCCGGTTTCGTAACCGTCCACCGTGTGCGGCCGACAGCCTCCGTCCACGAGCAGCCCGGCGAGCAACTCGTCGGCCGTACGCCGCAGATCCGGCTCCGGAAGACGTGCCTCTATGAGAGTCGTCACACGGGCGCCGGAGCCCGGCACGTCCGGCGAGGAGGCCAGCCATGCCTCCCGCTCGGCCCGCACCTGGAGGCGCGGGCCGAGTACCTCCACCACCCCCGCCTCCAGCAGAGCCGCCAGTTCCTCGATACGGCGCCGGGGCGGGCCGATGGACAGAAAGGCGTTGAGCGGTGTGTACCAGCGGTCCAGATGCGTGCGCCGGGAGGCGCCGCTCAGCCCGCCGTGGTCGACCACCAGCCGTATCTCGTTGCGCAGGTCGCGCAGCACGTCGAGGGCCGCCTTGAGCGGGCCGCGCACATTGCCCAGCGCGGCCTGCGCGGCGTCCTCGCGCAAATACCCCAGCAGCCACGCCCGCCACTCCCCCGGATCCGCGAACCCCCGCTCCCCGTACGGCCGCGACACCCGCTCCCAGCACCACCGCTCCTGAGCCCCGACCCCGAACTCGTCCAGCAGCAGCGCCTCTCGGGGATCGCCGTGGGGTACGGCGAGAAAGCCCTCGGCGAAGGCGGAGCGCCCGGCGCGGTCCATGCTCTCGGTACGCCCCGTATGCCCCGCGCTCTCGATCAGCGCGCAGTAGTAGACCGTCTCCACCTCCTTCGCGACCAACGGCCATATCTCCGCGCGGAAGTCGGGCGCGTCGCCGGAGTCGGCGCGTTTACGGAAGCCCGCGATCACCTCCGGGGTGAGCAGCAGCGGGGCGTGCCGGCCGTACGGGCCCTTGGCGTTGTCGCCACGTGCCTGGTAGGGCACCCCGCGCCGGGAGCCGGCGTACAGGCGCGGTTCCCGTCCGGAGGGCAGATAGCGCAGGGTGCCGTCCGGCCCGTCCCGGACGAACCGGCCGCCCCGGCCGCTGGTGAACAGCGCCAGGTAGTCGAAGAAGTTCAGCCCCAGCCCGCGCAGCAGCACGGCCTCGCCCGGCCGTACGGCGCCGAGCTCGACGTCGGCCGGATTGGCGGGCGGGACGTGGGTGAGGCCCGGCCGGGCGGCGTACGCGGCTTCGCGCCGCCGCTCCTCGCCCTCGGCGGTGGGCAGATGCCCCTGGACCAGCACCACCGCGGCCAGCCCGGACAGCACCCGGCCGTCGTCGAGGGTGAGCACCTGCCGGCCGTCGGCAGCGGCATCGTCGTCCAGCCGTGTCGCACGGGCCCGGTGGGTCTCGACGCGAATCTCCTCCGGCGCCTCGCGGAGGGTGCGGGCGAAGACCCACTCCAGGTAGTGGCCGTAGTGCGCACGGGTCGGATAGTCGTCCGGGCCCAGCTCGCCGTCCGCCCACTCGTACAGACTGGGTCCGGGGCGGACGGGGCCCGCGCAGTCCACGCTGTCGTCGGTGAACAGCGTCACCTGGCTCGCCACGGTGTTCATCAGCAGCTCGGCCGACTGCGTGGTCCGCCAGACCCGCCCGGGGCCGGGCGGGGCCGGGTCGATCACATGGACCGTCAGCCGGACACCGGGCGCGAGCAGCGCCGGCGCGGAGGCGCAGAGGCGTTCCAGGACGCTGGTTCCGCGCGGCCCGGCCCCGACCAGGGCGACCGAGACCGTGGGGGATGCGGAGACCGTGGGGGATTCCTGGCTCGGTGCAGACAAAGGAGGGACTCCCGGGCGTGGGGGGGGCGGGACGGCCTCCGCCGGCGTGAGCCGTAAGCGGACGGCGCGCTTCATCATGCCCCGTGCGCCCTGAGTACCTTGTTCGAGACCCGAGTTGTCCGTCATGCCGGATTGTGGGGAGTGGTGCGGGAATCGTCGGAGTGCGGGGGTGTGGCGGGGAGCCGCACATCGATACAGGCCCGCGCCCCGGGTCGGCTATCCCTCGCCCCGCACCGGGTGGCCCCGCACCTCCAGGCCCCCGAGAAGTTCGGCCGTGGCCTCGGCCACCGCGGCCACCGCACGGTCGAAGACCTCGCGGTTGTGGGCGGCGGGGGCCCGGAAGCCCGACACCTTCCGCACGTACTGCAGCGCGGCGGCGTGGATGTCCTCGTCCGTGGCCTCGTCGGGCAGCACGGGCGGACGCAGCGTCTTGATGCTCCGGCACATGCCCCCAGTCTCACGCACACCACGTCCCGGTGCGACGATCACTTCGAAGGCGGCCACCGATCCCCGGGGCCGACCGACGAAGGGAACAGCCTCATGGCGACCAAGAACACCGTGGCCGTGCTCGGCCCCGGCGGCACCGGCGGCCTCCTCGCCGCCCTGCTCTCCCGCTCCGGCCACCGTGTCATCTGCCTGGCCCGGGAAGAGACGGCCGACACCCTGCGCGGCACCGGGATCCAGGTCCGCAGCGGCCAGTTCGGCGACTTCACGGCCCCCGTCGAGGCGGCCACGGAACTGCGCGAGCCCGTGGACGCCTGCCTGATCGCCGTCAAGCACACCACCCTGGACGCCGCCCTCACCCGCGTCCCGCCCACCGCTCTCGGCGACGCCCTCGTCGTACCGCTCCTGAACGGCGTCGAACACCCCGCGGCCCTGCGCGACCGCTACCGCCCCGACCGCGTGGCGCCCGCCGTGATCCGCGTGGAGTCCACCCGTCTCGCCCCGGGCGTGATCGAGCACGGCAGCCCGTTCACGGAGATCGACCTCGCCGGCGACACCGTCTCCCGTCCCCGCCTCGATCAGCTGGCCGCACTCCTCACGTCCGCCGGCGTGACGGCCCGGATACGGGAGGACGAAACCGCGTCCCTGTGGGCCAAGATGGCGTTCCTCGCCCCCTTCGCCCTGCTCACCACCCGGTACGGCCTCCCCCTCGGCGAGGTCCGCACCCGGCACCGTACGGAACTGGAGTCCCTGGTCGCCGAGACCGCCGCCGTCAGCCGCGCCTGCGGCGCCCCCGCCGACCCGGCCCAGGCCCTAGCCCGGTACGACACCTTCCCGCCCGGGGCCAAGTCCTCCATGCAGCGCGACGCCGAGGCGGGCCGCCCGCTCGAACTCGACGCCATCGGCGGGGCGCTGCTGCGCGCGGCCGGCCGGCACGGCGTGCCGGTGCCGGTGACGGCCCGCCTGCTGGACGAACTGCGGGCCGCCGGCCACTGAGAACCCCGTCGGCCCGGTGGCCCAACAGCCACTGGGCCGGCACCGGATGCACCGCGGCGGGCCCGCCCGCGGTGATCGGCACACCGGGCGCAGTGATCGGCGACCCGTTCGACCACCCGTTTGGCTGAACCTCCCGTCAGTCCCACGAACGCGCTCGCCACCCAAAATCGAACAGGCGTAGCATTGCCGCGTGGCGACGACCTATGAATTCCCCAGTGACCTCCTCGCCGGTCAGGAGGAGCTGCATCAGGTCCGGGCCGAGCTGTCGGCTCTGCTCAAGCGACTGCCCTGGTCGGTGCAGCCGATGGACGGCTTCAGCGACGACACCGGCTGGCGCAGGGTGGAGCGGCCCGCGTCCCCGGGCTGGACGGCGGACGAACAGGCCGAGGTGGAGAAGCTGCGCCGCCGCGAGCACGAGCTGGCGGTGTTCGTCAGCACGCACCGCTTCTGGGCCGAGGTCGCGGCGGCGGACCGCATGGAGGCCCGCACCCGGCTGAAGCACGCCCAGGAGCGGCGGACCGAGGAGGAACAGCCCGGGGAGGAATGAGAAGAGCCCCCGGCCATACGGCCGGAGGCTCCATCGGTGGGCGCGGACGGTTTCGAACCGCCGACATCCTGCTTGTAAGGCAGGCGCTCTACCCCTGAGCTACGCACCCGGCATCCGGGCAGTGCGCCCAGGACGAGTCGACAGCCTACCTTGCCGGGACCGGTGCACCGCAAACCTGTAACGCCGGGCCGAGGCGTACGGGGGTTAACCCCACCCCAGGTCCGGGAGGCTGCCGGATCGGGGCGCGGATGATGATCATCTAGGGTCGGCGGAGACCGAGTTGGTCCGGCCGCCGTGACCCGGCGGACCGGTGCAGGGGGAGATCCGTATGGCCCGTATGGCCCGTTCCGTTCCAGTCCGCGCCGCCGCCATGGCCGCGGTCACCGGGGTGCTCGTCGCGGGGGTCAGCGCCTGCGGCGCCTCCGCCAGTGACGACAAGCACCCCGACCACCGGTCCTTCGCGCTGCACGGCCGCACTCTGACCGTCGACTCCGACGACTCCGCCCTGGAGGTCGTCGCCGACGGCTCCGCGAAGTCCGGCACGGTCGAGGTGACCCGGTGGTTCCAGGGGTCCGTCGTGGTCGGCGGCAGTCCGGCGGTGCGGTGGTCCTTCAAGGACGACCGGCTGGTGCTGCGCGTGCACTGCTCGGGGTTCATCGCGGACTGCTCGGCCCGGCACCGGATCGTGGTGCCGCGCGGGATCAGTGTGAAGGTCGACGACGCGGACGGCGGCGTACGGGCGCAGGGGTTCCGGGATCCGCTGAGCGTCGACACCGCGGACGGCTCCGTGCACGTCACCGACTCCAGCGGGCCGCTCGACCTGAGGTCCGCGGACGGTTCGGTGCGTGCCGACGTCTCCTCCCGCCGGGTGAAGGCGGCCACCAGCGACGGTTCCGTGGATGTGCGGCTGTCCGCGGTACCCGACCAGGTGGACGCCTCCAGCACCGACGGCGCCGTCACGGTCGCCCTGCCCGAGGGCGCGTACCGGCTGTCGGCCGGCTCCGACGACGGCGGGGTGTCGGTGTCCGTGCCCCGCGACGACAGCAGCCCGCACCGGGTCTCGGCCCATTCCGCGGACGGGAAAGTGACCGTCAGGACGGGAAAGTGACCGTGCGCAGCGCGAACTGACCGGCCCGTGTGTTCGTCTACAACGGGTGGGAGAATGACACCACCCACGGCGAACCACACCACGGGAGCGGGATGTGACGGCGACACCGGGCACGCCAGCGAAGCGGTCGTACCCGCATCCGCCGTCGACCGTGCGGCTCCGCGGCGGGTCCTCGGCTCTGCGCGACACCCTCACCCTGATGAGCCTGCCGGTACTGGCCGCGCTCGCGCTGCCCGCCGCGTTCGCCGGCGGGGGCACCCGGCGCTGGTTCGGCGGCCGGGCGGAGAGCCAGCGGGCCGAGGCACAGGCCGCGAAGGACGCCGCGGCGGCCGCGTTCTACGAACTGGACACCGCCCAGCGGGACCTCAGGATCTCCATCGAGACCATCACGGCCGTGGACGACTCCCCCGCCGCCCGGCGTGCCGCCACCGACTTCGAGGCGCTCGGCCGGCGCATCGACGAGGTCAGCCAGCGCTACATCCAGGCCGTCGACGCCCATGATCTCGACCGGGACGACCTGGAGGCCGCGGCGGCCTCCCGGGCGCGCTCGGAGCTGACATCCGCCAAGGACGAGCTGATCCGGGTCAAGCAGGACCTGGACCGGTTCGGCGGTTCACTCGGGCCGTTGCTCGGCAAGGCCGAGACCCAGCTGGCCCGGCTGGCACCCGCCGTGGAGCGGGCCCGGCAGGCGCTGCTGGGCGCCAGCAACGCCCTGGACGCCGTACGGGAGAAGGGGCTGCGGGCCGATGACCTGGCCGGCCGGCTCGCCGCGCTGTCCCCCGAGCTGACCAGGCTGAACCAGGGCGCCGGGCAGCACGGGGTGCAGCAGACGGTGGAGCGGGCCGAGCGGGTGCAGCGGGAGGCCGGGGCGATCCGGGCCGAGGCCGAGCGGCTGCCGGAGAAGGCCGCCGAGATCGATCACCGGCTGGTCAGCCTGCGCACCCGGGCCCAGGCGCTGACCACCCGGGCCGGGCAGGTGGACCCGGTGCTGAGCGAGCTGCGACGCCGGTTCGCGGCCGCCTGCTGGCAGGACCTGCAGCAGGTGCCCGAGCAGGCCGCGGAGAACGTACGACAGGCCGAGCTGAAGCTCCGCGATGCGCAGGCGGCCCGGGACGCCCAGCGCTGGCCGGACGCGACGTCACTGCTGTCGACGGTGCGGGCCCTGCTGAACACCACCGACGAGGCCGTGTCGGCCGCCGGCGACCGGCTGGCCCGGCTGAACGCCGTACAGAAGGATCCGCAGGCCGAGATCGAGCGCACCCGGTTCGCGATCCGGGACGCCCAGCGGCTTGCCATGACGGGCCGTACGACGCCGGATCCCCGGCATGCGCGGCCGCTGGACGACGCGGTGGCCCGCTTGGAGCGGGCGATCGGGGCATTGGAGGTCGGGCGGCATCCCGACTATTGGCATTTCCTGACCGAGACGGAGGCCGTCCGGCAGGTGGCGGGGCGTGTGGTGGCCCAGATTCGTGAGGAGCGCGGGGGGCACTGAGGGGGTGTCGCCGTAGCGGTGTGTGTTGCCGCGTGAGTCGGGCAGGCGGATATTGGGTGGACGGATGGCCTCCGCTAGCGCCCGAGGGAGGCGGCCATGGCCACACACGCAGCGCACACGCCGCGACGGCGGATCGAGTTCGACAGGCACCTGCCCGTCGACCACCGGCTGAACACGGTCTACCGGATCGGCGCGGGTCTGATCGGCGCGTTCCTCGTCGCCTTCGGCGTCCTGGGTCTGCTCAACCACATCGGCTTCTTCAGCACCGGTGGTGCGACGGCCGCGGGGCTGAACACCAACGGCGCGCTCAGCGTGCTCTCGATCTGCATCGGGGCGATCCTGCTGATCGGCATGGTGATCGGCGGGAACGTCGCTTCGACGCTGAACATGGTGCTCGGCGTGCTGTTCCTGCTGAACGGCTTCCTGTTCCTCGGTCTGCTCGACACCGCGCACAATTTCCTGGCGTTCAAGATCCAGAACGTGCTGTTCAGCTTTGTCGTGGGCCTGCTGCTGATGACCTTCGGCATGTACGGCCGGGTCGGCTCGACCCTGCCGCACGACAACCCGTACTGGCGGGCCCGCCATCCCGATGCGGTCGAGCGGGAGCGTCCTGCGGACGGCGGCTAGTCTGTGCCCATGCCTCGCTACGAGTACCGCTGCCGGACCTGCGGCGACACGTTCGAACTGAGCCGGCCGATGGCGGAGTCCGCCGCCCCTGCGGATTGCCCTGCCGGGCATGGCGACACGGTGAAGCTGTTGTCCACCGTCGCGGTGGGCGGTTCGGCCGCCAAGCCGTCCACCCCCGCGGGTGGCGGCGGGGGCGGTTGTTGCGGTGGAGGGTGTTGCGGCTGAGCCGGGCGGTACGTTGCCGACCGCGGCCCGTCGCAGCTGGACACACAGTTCCCCGCGCCCCCACTCCCTGTCGTCAAACTCCCGCCGTCCGCCCGAAGGACGGGCCCAGCGGGGGTGCCCCGCGCGAGCGGGGGTGTCGCCGCTGAGCCGCGCGGTACGTTGCCGGCCGCGGCCCGTCGCAGCTGGACACACAGTTCCCCGCGCCCCCAGGCCCAGACGTCGAACTCCCGTCGTCCGCCCGGAGGGCAGGCCCGGCGGGGGCGAAGCCCGGCGTCGGTGATCGACGGCAACGCGGCAGATCTGCGTGCCGGACGCCGCCGGGCTGGGGGTGCCTCCCCGCCCTCAAAGCAGTGGGGCAGGGAGTTGGACGACAGGGCCTAGGCCTGCTGCCGTGCCGCCCGTAGAAACTCCCGTACGATCCGCTCCCCCGCCAGTACCCCCCGCTCCGGAAGCGCGTTGATCTCCGGTGCGGTCCAGCCCGTGTCGGCCAGTTCGCCATGTCCCGGGCGCCAGCCCCGGTCGGCGGCGAGGAGCAGGTCGGCGTCGAGCAGGGAATCCCCGGCGGCCAGCGTCAGCTCGGCGCCGGTACGGCGGGCGACCTCCCGTACCGCCGCGCTCTTGGTGAGCGGCTGCGGGACGGCGTAGATCTTGCGGCCCTGGAGCGAGACGGTCCAGCCGCGGTTCTCCGCCCACACCGCCAGCTCCTTCACCCAGTCCTCGGGCAGCAGCTCGCGCTCGACCACGAGATAGGCGAACAGGTCCTCGGCGACCCGGTGCTTGCGCACCCAGACGGGGTCGGCGGAGCGCTGCAGATGGTCGCGGACCTCCGCCAGCGGCGCGCACTCGTCGGCGAGCCGCGCCTGCACACCCGCGTGCCAGTCGGCGTCGGTGACCCCGTCGACCAGCAGATGGCCGCCGTTGGCGCAGATCGCGTACTTCGGGGGCGGTCCGGGCAGGTTGATCCGCTGGTACTGCTTGCGCGTCCGGGTCGTCGTCGGCACGAAGACGGCCGTGTCACCGAGGTCGGTCAGCAGCTGGGCCGCCGTCTCGGTCATGTAGGAGAGCGGCTTGGCCTCGTGCACCTCCACGCACAGCAGCCGGGGCGCCCGAGCGTCCGGCATGGTCAGCGCGAGGGCCGCCGAGGAGTAGATGAGCGTACGGTCGAGGTCGCTCGCCACCAGCACCGGCATCAGACGTTCACCGCCCTGCCGTCCGCGCCCGTGGCACCCCGCGTGTACTGGGGGTGGATCAACCCGACGCAGCTGTACGGCAGTTCGCCGACCTCCTCGACCGGGACCCCACGCTGTTCGGCGAGCAGGCGGACGTGGTCCAGATCGGCCCCGGCCCCCTTTCGGGCCAGGATCTTCCAGGGCACCCGGCGCAGCAGCACCCGGGTGGTCTCGCCGACGCCGGGCTTGACGAGGTTCACGTCATGGATGCCGTACTCCTCGCTGATCCGCTCGACGGCTCGCCAGCCTGCCCAGGTCGGGGTGCGGTCCTCGGCCATCAGCTCCTTCACCGCCTCGTCGACGGTGCCGGCGACCTCGGAGAAGCACGCGGAGACGGCGTCGAGGAAGGCCACGGAGACATCGGCGCCGGCGAGTTCCCGGTAGAACTTCGCGCCGTGGAAGTCGTCCGGGCCGACCAGGTCGGCGCGCAGGACCGTACGCGAAATCAGGCCGGAGACGGTCGAGTTGAGGCAGGCGGAGGGGATGAGGAAGTCCTCGCGGGTGCCGTAGGTGCGCACGCAGGAGCCCGGGTCGGCGAGTACGGCGATCTCCGGGTCGAAGCCGCTGATGCCCTCTGCCTTCTCGAACTCCTCGACGGCCTGGGCGAGTTCGCGGGTGATGGCACCCTTGCCGGTCCAGCCGTCGACGAAGACCACGTCCTGGGGGTCGTGATGGGCGGCGAGCCAGCGCAGCGCGCCCGCATCGATACCGCGGCCGCGCACGATCGACACGGCGTAGTGCGGCAGGTCGAGGCCGTGCCGGAACCGGGCCCAGCGGCGCATCAGGATGCCGACCGGGGTGCCCGCGCGGGCGAGCGAGACCAGCACCGGGCGCGGTGACCGCTCGGCGATGACGGCCTCGGTCACCACGCCGACCGCCTGGGCGAGCCGCGCGGTGGAGGCGTCGAGGGCCGTGTGGAACAGCTCCTGGTACTGCTCGCTCGGCTGGTACTCCACCGGCAGCGACTCGGCGTAGTGCGCACCGCCGCTCTGGATGGCCTCCTCCCGCTCCTCGGTCGGCGCCTCCAGCGTGACGTCGGAGAGGTCCTGGAGCAGCCAGCCGACCTCCTCGGGCGCGTACGAGGAGAATGCGGGGCCACGGAGGGGCTCGGGCAGCATGGCCGGCCTTTCGGGAGCGTGCGGAACGTACGACGGGACGACCGCGAGCAGGACGTGCGGGGTGTGGGCGGCGAGGCGGGCCAGCAGGCCGTCGGGGGCGTGCAGGGCCGGGGTGTCGGCGACGGAGTCGACCACCGCCACGACGGCGTCGAAGCCACCGCCCGCCACGTTGTAGGCGTAGCGCTCGCCGGGGCCGTCCGCCGGGTCGTCATGGGCGGGGAAGACCATACGGGTGCGGATCGCGTAGCCGGGGTCGTCCACCGCGAGGACGGGCGAACGGGTGGTGGTGGAGAACCGCACCTCGGCGTCGGCGACCTGCTCCAGCTCGTGTGCGAGCCGCAGCGGGGCGTACATCAGCTCCTCGAAGCCGAGGACGAGCACGCGCCGGGCGCCGGGGGGCAGCGCGTCGCGTATCCGGCCGGCCATGGCGGGCAGCGCGGCTTCGAGACGGGCGCGGTGAGCGGGCGTGAAGCCGTGGCGCCCGCCGTCGGGAAGGCCGACCGGCCAGTGCAGGTCGAGCGACGGCACCCCAGTGGCGCGGGGAACTGCGCGAGCGACCACGACGGACCCGCACCCGGCGGACTCATGGTGCGCCACCAGTTGCTGCCCCTTCTCCAGCACATCCGACGGAAGCCGTACGACTCCGGACGCGGCAGCGATCAGATCCACCCGCGCCCCGATCTCCGTGGCGAACCGTTCCATCCGAGCCGCGTCCTCGGGCGAGCGCATGTCGACCAGGGCGACCACCACATATCGCCCCCGCGGATACCGCTCGTGCAGGGCACGAATGGTGTTGAGCACGGTGTTGCCGGTGGAGAACTCATCGTCGACCAGGACCAGCGGCCCCTGGCCTGACAACAGCTCTGGATCCTCCGGCAGCAGCAAGTGAGACGTGGCGTGGGAATGCGACTCCTCGAAGCCGCCTGCACGGGCCACCCCGGCCACCGGCCGCCGCGTGGAGTGCAGATACGGCGCTGTACCGACGCCGTCGGCCACCGCGTGGCCCAGTCCGGTCGCGGTCTCCGCATAGCCCAGGACCACGGCGCCGGCGGCCTCCGCCTCGCCGAGCAGCGCAAAGACCCGTCGGCCCAGGCGGTAGCCGTAGTCGTAGACGACCGCCGGCGACTGCGGCACATGCTTGCCGAGGACGTTCGACACCAGCAGATGGGCCCGCTTGGGATTGCGCCGCAGGGCGAGCCCCAGCAGGGCCGGCAGGCCGTCGTCTCCCATGAGTTCGACGCCGAGCCGCTCGGCGACCCAACTGCCGGACCAGACCTCGTCGTTCACCGCGTTCTTCATACGTTCCTTATTCCGGCAGCGAGCAGTTCCACGAAGCCCACGTCCTCGTGGGCGACGCCGAAGACCTCGGCGCGCAGCAGAGTGCGCTCGGCCCAGGCGCGGTGCGGCTTCACCTCGTTCATCTTGTTCGTGTAGGCCGACCGGAGTACGCCCCCGCCGCCGCGTTCGGGCCGCAGGATGTCCTGGGCGTCGCTGTACTCCTCGTGGCTGACCACGGACAGTGCGTGGACGGGCAGCGCGTGGGAGGGGTGGATGCAGGTCTTGCCGAGCAGGCCGTTGGCCTGGTCGAGGGAGATCTCCCGCAGCAGTCCGTCCATGGCGTGCTCGATCAGCTTCTCGCGCAGCTCCACGGCCTGTACCTCCAGGAACGGGCTCTGCCTCAGCTGCGGCTTGAACATGCGCTCGGAGACCCGGAAGTACTCCCACACCGGGCCGGTCACGGTGAATCCGGTGCCGTCGGCCCGGCCCAGCATGTTCACGACGTCGGCGATCACGGAGGCGACGATCTGGACGTCGTAGGCGGTCATGTCCGGGGCGCGGCGCAGGCCGTAGGAGGAGCAGAAATCGGTCACGCCCAGGCGGAGCGCCAGCACCCGGTCGCGGTATTTGTCGACGGCGCGGGCGATGCCTTCCAGGGTGTCCACGCGGGACTCGCGATACAGCAGCTCCGGGGACTCCAGGACGGGCATGGCGAACAGCCGGCGGCCGCTCTCGGCCTCGGCTGCCGTCAGGGCCTCCAGGAAGGGGATGCCGCGTTCCTCGGTGAACTTCGGCAGTACGAATCCGGACAGCAGCCGTATGGACGGGCCGAGGCGGCGGGCGAGGTCGGGGATCTGCTCGGGGGCGCGGACACGGATGAACAGCAGCGGCGGCTCGGCTCCGGGCCGGGCGGCCAGATCGGCGAAGTGCCGGACGAGGTTCTCCTCGCCGGCCACGACGTCCGCGTCGTCGATCGAGTCCTCCAGGCACAGCACCATCGAGACCACGCCGTTCCCGGCCTGTTTGACGATGTCGTCGGCAAGCCGCGGCCGGGTGGCCGGGCTGTACAGGGTGGCGCCGAGGGCGGCGGCGAGCAGCCGGGCCGGAGAGTCGGCGCTGAACGCGCCGGGCTCCCGGTGGAAGAGGCGCTGCCGCACCTCGGGGGCGATGTGCCCGAAATGACGCATAGGACTCCCTCAAGAGTGCGAGCCGAGTCTGTGTTCGGTAAAAGGTGGCCGGTAATAGTACGTAGGGACCCATGTCGGGGGTTCCCTGGGGGCATGAATTTCTGGTAACTCGCCCGTGCAGGCAGCGCCGTGGGACACCACCCCCCGCATTGTCGTGGCCAAGACCGAGCAGGCAGGATGACCGCATGACGCACGCGATGCTGAAGGGGTCGAACGTCCCGCTGGAGGCCGAAACGGTCCGCGCCGAGCTGCGCTGGACGCCCGGACAGGGCGTCCCGGACGTGGATGTCTCGGCGCTGCTGCTGGGCCCCGACGGCCGTGTGCGCTCCGACGAGGACTTCGTCTTCTACAACCAGCCCCGGCACCCCACCGGCAAGGTGTGGCGGCTCGGCAAGAAGCGCATCACCGAGGGGCTGACCGACACGATCCAGTCGGATCTGCCGGGTGTCGAGCCGGACGTCGGCCGGATCCTGCTGGTCGCGTCGGCGGACGGGGTCACCTTCGACCAGGTGCCGGCGCTGTGCCTCCGGCTGTACGACGCCTCGGTCGCCGACGGGGAGCCGCTGGCCCGGTTCGAGATCAAGCCGGAGACGGGCGCGGAGACCGCGCTGATCTGCGGTGAGCTGTACCGGCGCGGAGAGGTCTGGAAGTTCCGGGCACTCGGCGAGGGCTACTCCAACGGGCTGAAGGGCCTCGCGACGGACTTCGGTATCTCGGTGGACGAGTCGGATGTGGAGGAGTCGCTGCCTGCGACCGTGCCTCAGCAGCCGCCGGCCTACGGCTATCCGCAGCCGACGTCGGCTCCGCCGGCGTACGGGTATCCGCAGCCTCAGCCGGTCCCGGTGGGGCCGGCGGATCCGAACTTCCGGCTGCCTCCGCAGGGGCCACAGTTCATCGGGCGGTGAGCGGAGCTACCCGGGGACGCGGGGCTGCGTCGATATGCGGCTCCGCCGCGTGGGCGCGGGAAACCGCGGCGCACCCGCGGCTCAGCGCTCCGCCTTCGTCTTGTAGCCCCTGCCCCACTGCAGCCCCCACCCGTACAACCGGTCCAGCTCCCCCTGGAACCCGTACACGAACTTCACCTCGCGGCGGACGACCAGCTCGCCCTTCACGTTCTCGATCATGACGACCGCGCAGGAGCGGGCCTGGGGGTGGCGTTCGTCGAGGCCTATCTCGATGCGGGGGCCGTTGCTGGGGTACAGCGTGACGATGGCGTGGGTACGGTCGAAGGCCGGGGTCTGGTCGTAGATGTAGACGAAGACCAGCAGACGTTTGATGGCGTCGAGGTGGTCGAGGTTGACGTACATCGTCTCGCCGGACGCCGAGCCGAACCGGTCGTCGCCGCTGAGTTTGATGTACGGCGGGGCGTTGACGTCGCCGAGGAGGTTGCCGAGCGGCTGGACGACGCCCTTCGTGCCGTCGGTCAGTTCGTACAGGCAGCCGAGGTCGAGGTCGACGTTGACCATGCTCTGGCCGTGGCCGAGCACCTCCGGCGGCTTGAGGGCCCTGAAGGGGTGCCGGAAGAGGCTGGTGCGCTGGTTCGCGTCGAAGTCGGAGGTGCGCATCCGCCAGGTCAGATTGACGCGCAGATGGCCGGTGGCCGCGCCCTGTTTGGTGAGCGACACCGTGTGGTGCCGCCCGTTGAGCTGGATGGAGCCGGTCGCGGCCTCGCCCGAGTCGAAGTCGGAGAGCCGCGCGCCCAGCAGTCCGTCGAAGAAACCCATTCCCGCCCCCTGGTCACTCTGGTGAACGCCGTTCGGGCGGCCGACCGTGTCGGCCGCCCCGCTCAGAGCGTTCCTCACCGGCCGGGGCGTCACACCCCGGAGGACACCTCGGCCTTCTCGTCGCTGCCCTCGCCGGCGGCCGCCAGTACGCGGTTGCGGCGGACGGAGGACCAGAAGGACCAGGCGATCAGGACGACGCCGACGAGGCCGGTGATGACCTCGTTGATCTCGTACTGGATGGTGACCATGAGGATCACGGCCAGGGCGCCGATGGCGTAGTGGGCGCCGTGCTCCAGGAAGACGTAGTCGTCGAGGGTGCCCTGGCGGACCAGGTAGACCGTGAGGGAGCGGACGTACATCGCGCCGATGCCGAGGCCGAGGGCCATCATCACGATGTCGTTGGTGATGGCGAAGGCGCCGATCACGCCGTCGAAGGAGAAGGACGCGTCCAGGACCTCCAGGTAGAGGAACATGAAGAACGCGGCCTGGCCGGCCAGCAGCACCGCCGACTTCTTCTTGCCGGTGCGGGCGGCCTCTTCCTCCTCCTCGTGCTCGCGCTCCTCCTCTTCCTCCAGCCGGTCCTCGAAGTAGCCGGACAGACCGCCGACGATCATGTATGTGATCAGGCCTGCGATGCCGGCGATCAGGACCGTCTGCGCCTTGTCGGCGTGGGCGCCGCCGTGCTGGTGGGCCTGGGTGGCGAAGGTGAAGGAGGTGATCAGCAGGACGATCAGGGACACACAGACCGACAGCATGTCGATCTTGCCGAGCTTGGCCAGCGGCCGCTCCAGCCACTGCAGCCACTGGATGTCCCGGTCCTCGAAGATGAAGTCCAGGAAGATCATCAGCAGGAACATGCCGCCGAAGGCGGCGATCGCCGGGTGGGCGTCGGTGACCAGCTGCTGGTAACGGTCCTTGTCGGCGAGGGCCAGGTGGACCGCGTCGTACGGGCTCAGCTTGGCGGTGATGGCCACGATGACGACCGGGAACACCAGCCGCATACCGAAGACCGCGATGAGGACGCCGACCGTGAGGAAGATCTTCTGCCAGAAGGCGTTCATCTTCTTCAGGATCCCGGCGTTGACCACCGCGTTGTCGAACGACAGCGAGATTTCGAGGACGGCGAGGATCGCCACGACGCCGAAGGCCTCCCACCCCCCGTAGAAGACCGCGGCGACCAGGCCGAGCGCGGTCACCGCGAACGACCAGCCGAAGGTTTTCAGAAGCACTGGCTACCCAATCTTGAAGGTACGGGTTTCCCCCGCGCCGTACTCGGCTTTGCTAAACGTTGACCCCGAGTCTAGAGGGGCGCCGCACCGGCCGTACCGTCCAGGGCAACTCTCACCGAAAAGCCACAGCACAGGCCCTGGGAGACGCCTTCGGCTACGAGACGTTCACCCCGAAGTCCAGGGCGATGCCGCGCAGACCCGAGGCGTACCCCTGGCCCACGGCCCGGAACTTCCACTCTCCCTGGTAGCGGTAGAGCTCACCGAAGATCATGGCGGTCTCGGTGGAGGCGTCCTCGCTCAGGTCGTAGCGGGCCAGTTCCTGGCCGTCGGCCTGGTTCACGACCCGGATGAAGGCGTTGGAGACCTGGCCGAAAGTCTGGCCTCGCTCGTCCGCCATATGGATCGAGACCGGGAAGACGACCTTCTCGCACTGCGCCGGCACCTTGGTGAGGTCCACCAGAATCGATTCGTCGTCGCCCTCGCCCTCACCGGTGAGGTTGTCACCGGTGTGCTCGACCGAGCCGTCGGGGCTCTTGAGCTGGTTGTAGAAGACGAACCACTCGTCGCCCATGACGCGGTTGCCCGCGCCGCACAGCAGCGCGCTGGCGTCGAGGTCGAAGGGGGCACCGGTCGTGGAACGCGCGTCCCAGCCGAGCCCGATCATGACGTTCGTGAGGTTCGGTGCGGCCTTGGAGAGGGAGACATTGCCTCCCTTGGCGAGCGTGACGCCCATGATGCTGGTCCTCCCCTAGTGGTGCTTTCCCTGGTTTTCCTGCACGTCCGGCGCCGCCCGTAAACGGTGCGGCGCCGGACGAGATGTGCGGAGTGTCGTACGTCAGACGTTGACGCCGAAGTCCTGCGCGATGCCGCGCAGACCGGAGGCGTAGCCCTGGCCGATGGCGCGGAACTTCCACTCCGCCCCGTGCCGGTACAGCTCGCCGAAGACCATGGCGGTCTCGGTGGAGGCGTCCTCGCTCAGGTCGTAGCGGGCGATCTCCTGGCCGCCGGCCTGGTTCACCACGCGGATGTAGGCGTTGCGGACCTGGCCGAAGGACTGCTGGCGGTTCTCGGCGTCGTAGATCGACACCGGGAAGACGATCTTCTCGATGTCGGCCGGGACACCGGCGAGGTTGACCTTGATCACCTCGTCGTCTCCCTCGCCCTCACCGGTGAGGTTGTCACCGGTGTGCTCGACCGAGCCCTCGGGGCTCTTGAGGTTGTTGAAGAAGACGAAGTGCTGGTCGCTCGCGACCTTGCCGGAGTTGTTCAGCAGCAGCGCGCTGGCGTCGAGGTCGAAGTCACTGCCGGTCGTGGTGCGGGCGTCCCAGCCCAGACCGACGAGGACCGCGGTCAGACCCGGGGCCTCCTTCGTCAGCGATACGTTGCCGCCCTTGCTGAGGCTGACTCCCACGAGTCCTCCATGTGGTGTCCAGGGGCGGGGAGCCCCGTCGTGCTTCGGATATGGGATCAACGTGCCGATCCTAGTGACGGGTTCCCGCCCCCCGCAGACCCTGGACTCGATGGACCACAGGTGTCGGCCACGGTCGGCCTACAGGGTGTCGAGCGCCTTCACGTACTCGCTCAGGTCGCGCGCGTCCGGCAGGCCGTTGACCACGGTCCACCGCACGACGCCTTCCCTGTCGATGATGAAGGTGCCCCGGACGGCGCATCCCTTGTCCTCGTCGAAGACGCCGTACGCGCGCGAGACGTTGCCATGCGGCCAGAAGTCGCTGAGCAGCGGGTACTCCAGAGCCTCCTGCTCGGCGAAGACACGCAGGGTGTGGATGGAGTCGTTGGAGACGGCGAGCAGCTGGGTGTCGTCGTTGACGAACTTCGGCAGGTTGTCGCGCAGCTCGCACAGCTCGCCGGTGCACACACCGGTGAAGGCGAACGGATAGAAGAGGAGGACCACGTTCTTGTCGCCGTGGAGGTCCGAGAGCTTCACGGTGCGGCCGTGGTTGTCCTTGAGCTCGAAGTCAGGGGCCTTGTCGCCGACCTGGATCGCCATCGGGATGTCTCCCTTTCGGTGGGCTGTTCGGAGGAGAACAGCCTACGGCGACGGGGGCGGCGGTCACCCGGAGGGACCGCCGCCCCCGCTCCGCTCACCTGTGGGAGACAGTCAGCGCTTGCCGGCCTTCGGGGTCGACAGCCGGCTGCCGTTCCAGTCCTTGCCCACGTTGACGCTCTTGGTCTGCGACAGACCGGCCGTCTGCGCCGCGTCACTGATGTCGCTGGGCTCGATGTAGCCGTCCCGGCCGGTCTTCGGCGTCAGGAGGAGGATCTGGCCGCCCTCTTCGAGGTAGCCGATGGCGTCGACCAGCGCATCGGTCAGGTCGCCGTCGTCGTCGCGGAACCACAGCAACACGGCGTCGGCCACGTCGTCGTAGTCCTCGTCCACCAGCTCCTGGCCGATGGTCTCCTCGATGGACTCGCGGAGATCCTGGTCCACGTCGTCGTCGTAGCCGATCTCCTGGACCACCTGGCTGGGCTGGAACCCCAGCCTGACGGCCAGGTTCGTCTCCGCGTGGTCCGCGGTCGCGCTCACGGTCTGCCTCCTGATCATGTCTTTGGGTAAAACTCAGCCACGCGCGTGCGCGCGTTGCTTGGCCGTAGTCCACACGGGCGGGACGGATCGCGCAAGTACCCGGCCGTTCGGACCGCCGAAACGGTGACGATCCCGGCCTTGTCACCGCAACTCCTGGCACCGTATCCCGATTCAGCGTGACCCACATTGCACACATCTGCCTGTTTTGATCCACCTCTCGAACACCTTTGCCAAACGCGTCACACCCCGGGCGTATCGTTGCGTTTTGACCGACAGAGATGACGTACGCCGCCCCGAGGTAGACGATGGGGAGCGGTGTAGGCAGGTGCGGGAAAGAAGAAACAGCAGAAAACGGCCCTCTGACAGGTAAGGAACAGCGTGGCTTCCGGATCCGATCGCAATCCGATCATCATTGGCGGCCTTCCGAGTCAGGTTCCTGACTTCGACCCCGAAGAGACCCAGGAGTGGCTCGACTCACTCGACGCCGCCGTGGACGAGCGCGGCCGGGAACGGGCCCGCTACCTCATGCTCCGACTGATCGAGCGGGCCCGCGAGCGGCGCGTGTCCGTGCCCGAGATGCGCAGCACGGACTACGTCAACACGATCGCCACCAAGGACGAGCCGTTCTTCCCGGGCAACGAGGAGATCGAGCGCAAGATCCTCAACGCGACCCGCTGGAACGCGGCCGTGATGGTCTCGCGCGCCCAGCGTCCCGGCATCGGCGTCGGCGGCCACATCGCCACCTTCGCCTCCTCGGCCTCCCTGTACGACGTCGGCTTCAACCACTTCTTCCGCGGCAAGGACGAGGGCGACGGCGGCGACCAGGTCTTCTTCCAGGGCCACGCCTCGCCGGGCATCTACGCACGCGCGTACCTGCTCGACCGGCTCACCGAGAACCAGCTCGACGGCTTCCGCCAGGAGAAGTCGAAGTACCCCGACGGCCTGTCCAGCTACCCGCACCCGCGCTCCATGCCGGACTTCTGGGAGTTCCCGACGGTCTCCATGGGCCTCGGCCCGCTCGGCGCGATCTTCCAGGCGCGGATGAACCGCTACATGGCGGCGCGCGACATCGCCGACACCTCCAAGTCGCACGTATGGGCGTTCCTCGGCGACGGCGAGATGGACGAGCCGGAGTCGCTCGGCCAGCTGTCCATCGCGGCCCGGGAGGGCCTGGACAACCTGACCTTCGTGGTCAACTGCAACCTGCAGCGCCTGGACGGCCCGGTGCGCGGCAACGGGAAGATCATCCAGGAGCTGGAGTCGGTCTTCCGGGGCGCCGGCTGGAACGTGATCAAGCTGGTCTGGGACCGCACCTGGGACCCGCTGCTCGCGCAGGACCGCGACGGCGTGCTGGTCAACAAGATGAACACGACTCCGGACGGCCAGTTCCAGACGTACGCCACGGAGTCCGGCGCGTACATCCGCGAGCACTTCTTCGGTGACGACCACCGGCTGCGCGCGATGGTCGAGAACATGACCGACGACCAGATCCTGCACCTGGGCCGCGGCGGTCACGACCACCGCAAGATCTACGCGGCGTTCAAGGCGGCCAAGGAGCACAAGGGCCAGCCGACGGTCATCCTGGCCAAGACGATCAAGGGCTGGACGCTGGGCCCCAACTTCGAGGGCCGCAACGCCACGCACCAGATGAAGAAGCTGACGGTCGACGACCTCAAGCGCTTCCGGGACCGCCTGCACCTGCCGATCACGGACCGGCAGCTGGAGTCCGGCCCGCCGCCGTACTACCACCCGGGCCGGGACACCGACGAGATCCAGTACATGCACGACATGCGCAAGCAGTGCGGCGGGTACGTCCCGACGCGCGTCGTGCGCTCCAAGCCGCTCGCACTGCCCGACGACAAGACGTACGCGAGCGTGAAGAAGGGCTCGGGCCAGCAGTCCATCGCCACGACGATGGCGTTCGTCCGGCTGCTGAAGGACCTCATGCGGGACAAGGAGATCGGCCGGCGGTTCGTACTGATCGCGCCGGACGAGTACCGCACGTTCGGCATGGACTCCTTCTTCCCGAGCGCGAAGATCTACAACCCGCTCGGCCAGCAGTACGAGGCGGTGGACCGGGACCTGCTCCTCGCCTACAAGGAGTCGCCGACCGGCCAGATGCTGCACGACGGCATCTCCGAGGCGGGCTGCACGGCCTCCCTGATCGCGGCGGGCTCCGCCTACGCCACGCACGGCGAGCCGCTGATCCCGGTGTACGTCTTCTACTCGATGTTCGGATTCCAGCGCACCGGTGACCAGTTCTGGCAGATGGCCGACCAGCTGGCGCGCGGTTTCGTCCTGGGCGCGACCGCCGGCCGCACCACCCTGACCGGTGAGGGGCTGCAGCACGCGGACGGCCACTCGCAGCTGCTCGCCTCGACCAACCCGGCGTGCGTGGCCTACGACCCGGCGTACTCGTACGAGATCGCGCACATCGTGCAGGACGGCCTGCGCCGCATGTACGGCGCCGACGCGGACCATCCCCATGGCGAGGACGTCTTCTACTACCTGACCGTCTACAACGAGCCCATCCAGCATCCGGCCGAGCCGGAGAACGTGGACGTCGAGGGCATCCTCAAGGGCGTCCACAAGCTGAGCGAGGGCCAGGCGGGCTCGATCCCGGCGCAGATCATGGCGTCGGGTGTGGCGGTCCCATGGGCGCTGGAGGCGCAGCGGATCCTCGCCGAGGACTGGAACGTGCGCGCCGGCGTCTGGTCGGCCACCTCCTGGAACGAGCTGCGCCGCGAGGCGGTCGCGTGCGAGGAGCACAACCTGCTGCATCCGGAGGAGGAGCAGCGGGTGCCGTATGTGACGCGGAAGCTCAGCGGTTCCGAGGGTCCGTTCGTGGCCGTGTCCGACTGGATGCGGTCGGTTCCGGACCAGATCGCGCGGTGGGTGCCGGGGACGTACCAGTCACTCGGCGCGGACGGCTTCGGCTTCGCCGACACGCGGGGGGCGGCGCGCCGCTTCTTCCACATCGACGCGCAGTCGATCGTCGTCGCGGTGCTGACCGAACTGGCCCGGGAGGGCAAGATCGACCGGTCCGCGCTGAAGCAGGCCATCGACCGGTACCAGCTGCTGGACGTCTCGGCGGCGCATCCGGGAGCGGCGGGCGGAGACGCCTAGGCGGCAACCGGGGTGGTGGTACGGGCCCATCGCCGAGTGCGGGTGAGCGGGCGGCTTGTCGCCACGACGGATCCGCACCCGGCAACGGCGAGCAACCCCCCACCCCCGTTGCCGAAACCGCCAAAGCGCCGCAGGCCGGCGCGCACAGCCCCCTCCGCTGCGCGCGCCGCGGCCCGGCCGTCCTCCCATGCCCTGCGGAGGAGTTGACCCACTGTGACCTGCGGCGCGCGCCCGGTGCGAGGGATCTTTAGCGAAGTCACCCTGATAGGCGAAATCCGCCGAAGAACCCGGGCGGAGCCGGACTCACATATGGCCCACGCCCGCACCCTGCTCCGCGTTCGCGCCCCGCTTGGTGAGCAGTGCGACGAGGACGGCGACCGCCGCCACGCCCGCCGCGACCAGGGAGGCGAGGCTCATGCCGGAGACGAAGGTGTGATGGGCGACCTCGGTGATCTTCGCGGCGACCTGCTGCGACACCCCCTTCGGCACCGGCGCCACACCGACCTGCACCGCCTCGGACGCCTTGTGCAGCTGATCCGGGGTCAGCTGTGGCAGCCCGGCGCCCCTCCAGTTGCCCGCCAGATCGCTGTCGACCTTGGAAGCCATCACGGCACCCAGCACCGCCGTACCGAGGCTGCCGCCGATCTGCATGGCCGCCTGCTGGAGACCGCCGGCCACACCGGACAGCTCCATGGGGGCGTTGCCGACGATGACCTCGGTGGCGCCGACCATGACCGGCGCCAGGCCGAGGCCGAGCAGGGCGAACCAGATGGACATGGCACCGCTGCCGGTGTCGGCCTTGAGCGTCGACATGCCGTACATGGCGACGGCGGTCGCGGCCATGCCGCCGGCCAGCGGGATGCGCGGGCCGAGCTTGGTGATCGCGGCGCCGGCGAGCGGCGAGCCGACGATCATCATGCCGGTGAGCGGCAGCAGGTGCAGGCCCGCGTCGATCGGGCTCATGCCGTGCACGTTCTGCAGGTAGAACGTCACGAAGAACAGTCCGCCCATGAACGCGATGGCCATGAGGACCATCAGTACGACGCCGGCGGAGAGGGGTATCGAGCGGAAGAGGCCGAGCGGGATCAGCGGCTCCTTCACCCTCGTCTCCCAGAACGAGAACACCGCGAAGAGCACCACGGACGCGGCGATGAAGAGCCACGTCCTGCCGTCGCCCCAGCCCCACGTCGGGGCCTTGATGAGCGCCCACACCAGGCAGAACATCGCGCCCGAGAGCAGCGCGATGCCGAGGATGTCGAAGGAGCGCGGCGCGTTCTCCGCACGGTGGTCGAGCAGGATCAGCACACCCAGGACCAGGGCGAGCGCGCCGACCGGCACGTTGATGAAGAACACCGACTGCCAGTTGACGTGCTCGACGAGGACACCGCCGAGGATCGGGCCGCCCGCGGTGGACGCGCCGATCACCATGCCCCAGATGCCGATGGCCATGTTGAGCTTCTCGGCCGGGAAGGTGGCCCGCAGCAGACCGAGCGCGGCCGGCATCAGGAGCGCGCCGAACAGTCCCTGGCACACGCGGAAGGTGACGACCGCGGCGATGCTGTGCGACAGGCCGATGGCGCCCGAGGCGGCGGCGAAGCCGGTGACGCCGATGAGGAAGGTCTGCCGGTGGCCGAAGCGGTCACCGAGCTTGCCCGCGGTGATCAGGGAGACCGCGAGGGCGAGGAAGTAGCCGTTGGTGATCCACTGCACCTGGGCGAAGGTGGCCCCCAGGTCCTTCTGGATGGCCGGGTTGGCGATGGCCACGATGGTGCCGTCGAGGGCCACCATCATGACGCCCACGGCCACGGTGATGAGCGTGAGCCAGGGATGGCCGCGCAGCCCCGCGGCCGGAGGCGACCCGAGCGAGGCTTCCGGTACTGCGTCCCCCGGCCCCGTCGCGTCGATCGTGGTCTGACTAGTCATACGTTCGAGGCTAGTGACAGCCTCTGACAATTGACAAAGGATTTCATCAGTCAGTTACTGACACATATGGAAACACTGCGCGAACGCAAGAAGCAGCGCACTCGGGAGGGACTGCTACGGGCCGCTCTGGAGCTGTTCACGACCCGGGGATACGAGCACACCACCGTCGACGAGATCGCCGAGGCCGTCGACATCTCACAGCGCACCTTCTTCCGTTACTTCGCCGGCAAGGAGGACGTGGCCTTCGCGGTGCAGGCCATGGCGGAGGAGCACTTCGTGGCCGCCGTACGGGCGCGGCCCGCGCACGAGGCGCCGATGGAGGCGCTGCGGCAGGCGGTCCTGGAGGGCTGGGACGCGATCCGCGGGACCGTGGAGTCGGCCGTCCCGGTCGAGCTGTATCTGCGCATGTACCGGACGATCGAGTCGACGCCCGCGCTGCTCGCCGCCCATCTGCGCCGCTCGGCGGCCACGGAGGAGACGATCGCCCGTCTGCTGGCCGAGCGCGAGGGCGTGGACGTGGACGCCGACCCGCGGCCGCGACTCGCCGTGGCCGTGTTCGGCGGGGTGATAAGGGTCACTGAACGACAGTGGTGCACGGGCGACGACTTCAGCCTGGAGGCCATCCGTCAACTCACCGCGTCCCACCTCGATCAGGTGGGTTCGGCACTCACCGGGAACTGGCGCTGCGACCGAGATCGTTGACGGTGCGTTCGAAGATCCACGAAACGTGATCCCCATCACTCGGTTACCCCGAGACCCTCTCGTTCTCCTAGTGTGTCCTCCCAGTGACTTCCTTCGACACCTCCCCGCAACTGAACGTCTGGCGCGCACTGCTGGCGCTGGCCGTGGTGTTCGTGATGCTCGCGACCACCGGCTGGACCGCCCTGCGCATCCACCGGGAGTCGACCGCCCTGCAGGCCTCGCTCGCCAAGTGGCGGCACGGCAGCATCCACGGCCTCCATCTGCCGGACCCCGAGGCCGCACCGGCCCGGCTCAGCCGTTTCTTCGCCACCCTCGGCCCCGAGGACCAGAGCCGTCTCGCCCACCGCTACCCGCTCGCGGTGGGCAACATGAACGGGGCGCCCGTCGACCTGCGCTACCGCGCCAACCACATCGCGCTGGACCAGGCCCGCAAGGTCGAGAAGAAACGCATGCACGACACCCGCCTCAGCACGGCCGGGCACCAGGACGCGGGCCGTCTCATGCACCGCTACGAGTCCCTGCTGACCCCCGACCGGCAGATCCTGGCCTTCGACCCCGAGGGCTCGGGCCGTATCGCGGAGGTGTTCGGGGACCTGAACAAGGCCGAGCGGATCTCGGTCGTCGTCCCCGGCGTCGACACCGATCTGCTCACCTTCCAGAAGACCTACCGCCCGTACACCGCCCCGGTCGGCATGGCCAAGGCGCTGTACGCGGCGGAGCGCGCGCAGAGCCCCTCGACCCGGACGGCCGTGATCGCCTGGGCCGACTACACCGCCCCCGACGGCCTCGGCGTGGACGCGGCCACCGGACTGCGCGCCGAGGAGGGCGCCGTACGGCTGAACGCCCTGCTGGGCGGCCTGCCCGGCCGGGCCCCGGTGGCGATGGTCTGCCACAGCTACGGCTCGGTGGTCTGCGGAGTAGCCGCGCACACCCTGCCCCGCCGTGTGACCGACATAGCGGTGGCCGCGAGCCCCGGCATGCGGGTCTCCAACGCCTCCCACCTGGACACCAGGGCCCGGGTGTGGGCCATGCGGGACGCGACCGACTGGATCCAGGACGTGCCGTATCTGGAGCTCGGCGGGCTCGGGCACGGCGCCGATCCGGTGTCCTCGGGGTACGGCGCGCGCGTGCTGTCCGCCCGGGACGCTCAGGGCCACGCCGGCTACTTCCAGCCGGGCACGGACAGTCTGCGCAACCTCGCCGACATCGGCATCGGGGCGTACGACGCGGTGACGTGCGCGCATGAGAACAACGCGTGCCGGACCGGTCTGTCTGACGCGTCTATGGCCGGACGCGCGTAGAAACAGCAGGAAGTGCGGTCTGCGCGGGTGGCGACGGAGGAGGACGTGCCGCATACGATGAGCCGCATGGGTGACGTACTGGCGGGTTTTCATGCCGTCTGGGAGTTCGAGTCCGACTCCGTGCTCATCCGTTACGAACGGGGGATTCGAACACCGAAGTTGTTCCAGGCGCTGGGGGAGAGGCGCGTCCCGCTGTCCGCGGTCGAGGGCGTGACGCTCGAACCGGGCAAGCGCGGCACCGTCGTCCTGCGGTTGCTGCCGCGCGCCGGCGCCGATCCGCTGATGGAGGCGGCGGACGGGCAGCTGAAGGAGGGCTCCGATCCGTACCGTCTGGTGCTGCCTGCCGAGCGGGAGTCGCTCGCCGAGTACTACGCGGACGAGCTGAAGGGGCTGTTGACCGAGTCGGGGCCCGCCGACCGCCATCTGGTGGCCGCGCCCGAGGCGCCGCTGCACTTCAAGGCGTACGACGGCAAGGCGAGCTTCGACGGTACGGCCGTGCAGTTCCGCTGGTCCTGGACGGGCGCGTCCTCGGCCAAGTGGAAAGCCGGTGACCAGAGCTTCTCCGTCGCCGATCTCAGCGGGGTGCAGTGGCGGTCGCCGGAGGTGTTCGAGGGGCATCTGCGGCTGATCAGGCGCTCGGCCGACTCGACGGCGGCCGTGCAGGCCGACCAGGATCCGGCGGCGGTGGTGTTCGGGCTGGGGTACGGGCCGGTGCACGAGTCGTTGCCGTTCGCCGCGGCGGTTCTTGCGACCGTACGCACTCGGGGGCCGGTACCCGCGGTACCGGCCCCGTCACGGAGGGACCCCGCCGACATCGCCGAACGGATCCGGCATCTCGGGGAGTTGCATCAGGCCGGGCTGGTCACCGACGAGGAGTTCTCCTCCAAGAAGGCCGAGCTGCTGGCGGAGCTGTAGTCACTCCCTGCCCGCAGAGGTGAAGGCCATGTCCGCGTAGCGCTCGCCTGCCACCTTGGCCGCGATGGGCTCCAGTTGGGCGAGTTCCTCGGCGGTGAGGGTGAGGGCGGTCGCCGCCACGTTCTCCGCCACGCGGCCCGGCTTGCGGGTGCCCGGGATCGGGACGACCGGGAGGGTGTCGGTCGTGGCGCGCTGGTGCACCCAGGCCAGGGCGATCTGGCCGGGGGTGGCGTCGTGGGCCGCGGCGATCGTGCGCAGGGGCGCCAGGAGGGCCGCGTTGGCGTCCGCGTTGGCACCGGTGAAGCGGGGCTGACCGCGGCGGAAGTCGTCGGCGGTGAGCTCCTGTTCGGCGTGGGTGAAGGAGCCGGTGAGGAAGCCGCGGCCGAGCGGCGAGTACGGCACCAGGGCGACGCCCAGGTCACGCGCGGCCGGTACGACCTTCGCCTCGATGTCCCGGCTGAACAGGGACCACTCCGACTGCACGGCCGCGATCGGGTGCACGGCGTGCGCGGCGCGCAGCTCGCCGGCGGTGACCTCGCTCAGCCCGAGGTGCTTGACCTTGCCCTCGCGGACCAGCTCCGCCATCGTGCCGACGGTGTCCTCGACGGGGACGCGCACATCGCGGCGGTGCATGTAGTAGAGGTCGATCACCTCGACGTCGAGCCGGCGCAGGCTGGCCTCCACGGCCTCGCGGATGTACGGCGCGTCGTTGCGGATGATCCGCCGGGTCGGGTCGTCCTTCGGGATCGACAGGGCGAACTTGGTGGCGATGACCACCTCGTCCCGGTGGGCCTTGAAGAAGGGGGACAGGAACCGCTCGTTGTCCCCGTCGCCGTAGGCGTCCGCCGTGTCGTACAGCGTCACGCCCAGTTCCAGCGCCCGCTCCAGCGCGGCGCGCGCCTGGCCGGCGTCCGTGGGGCCGTACGCGAAGCTCATGCCCATGCAGCCGAGGCCCTGTACGCCGACCTCCGGTCCGCCCTCGCCGAGCCGTACCGTCGGAATCCTGGCGTCGGTCATCGCGTGGTCCCCTCCATCGCGTAGTAACTGATCTTCCGGTCGAGCACGGCCAGCGTGTCCCGCAGTTCGGCGATCCTGTTCAGGACGTCCCGGCGGGTCGACTCCAGCAGGGCCTGCCGCTCCGAGTAGGTGCTCTCGCCCTCCCGGACCAGCTCCGCGTACCGGACCATGTCCGCCACCGGCATGCCGGTCAGCCGCAGCTTGGTCACGAAGTCCAGCCAGTCCAGGTCCTGGTTGCTGTAGCGCCGCTGACCGGTGTGCGAGCGGTCGACGTGCGGCATCAGGCCGATCCGCTCGTACCAGCGCAGGGTGTGCGCGGTCAGACCGGTGAACGCGACGACCTCGCTGATCGTGTAGCGGTCCTGGCCCTCGGGTCGTGGATGGCGCCTGGGCGGGGCGGAGCAGATGTCGGCGGGGGCCGTTCGTTCGGTGTCCGCTGGCGTGGTCTGCATCACCGTCATGACCTCCACGCTATGACCTTGGAGTGCACTCCAAGCAAGCGGATCCGGTAAGAAATCCGCAGGACGCGGGCCCGGGGGCGGGGTTAGCGTGCCGGGCATGAGTCTTGCGCGGCGGGCCCTGCCCGAGGATGCCGGTGAAGTGCTGCGTCTGCGGCAGATCATGATCGACGCGCTGTGGGGCGCGGGCGATGGCGGTCCGACCGACTGGCATTCCGAGTCCCTGCCGACACTGCGTGAGCGGCTCGGCGCGGCCGACGGGGGCTTCGCGGCCTTCGTCGTGGACCATCCGGACCGGCCGGGGGCACTGGCCGCGCTGGCGGTCGGGACGCTGGAGTACCGGATCGGGAAGGCCGGCAATCCGCACGGGCGGGTCGGGCATGTGTTCAGCGTGGCGACCGACCCGGACGCCCGGCGGCGCGGGTACGCGCGCGCGTGCATGGAGGAGCTGCTGGGCTGGTTCCGGGAGCGGGGCGCGGGGCACGTGCTGCTCAACGCCTCCCCGGAGGCCGAACCGCTGTACGCCTCGCTCGGCTTCACGCGCGATCCCGACCCGTCGATGCGGTTGCCGCTGTGAGCCGCATAGGCTCGGCACCATGTCGTTGAACAGCCTGACGAGCTTGGCGTCGATCGAGAACTGGCCCGTCCCCACCGCCGCGGCGGGCGTCGTACGTGCGGACGGGACCGTCCTCGGGACGCACGGACCCGTCGGGCACCGTTTTCCGCTCGCCTCGGTCACCAAGCCGCTGGCGGCCTACGCGGCACTCGTCGCGTACGAGGAGGGCGCGATCGAGCTGGACGAGCCGGCCGGGCCGCCCGGGGCGACCGTCCGCCACCTCCTCGCGCACACCTCCGGGCTGGCCTTCGACGAACACCGGGTGACGGCTCCGCCCGGGGAGCGGCGGCTGTACTCCAACGCCGGGTTCGAGCAGCTCGGCGACCACATCGCCAAGGCCACGGACATTCCCTTCGCGGAGTATCTGCGGCAGGCGGTGCTGGAGCCGCTGGGGATGACGTCCACGTCGCTGGCGGGCTCCCCGGCGAAGGACGGCGTGTCCACGGTGACCGATCTGCTGCGGTTCGCGGCGGAGGTGCAGATGCCGCGGCTGCTGGATCCGCGGACGGTCGCGGAGGCGATGAGCGTGCAGTACCCGGGGACGAAGGGGGTGCTGCCGGGGTACGGGCACCAGAGCCCCAACGACTGGGGGCTGGGGTTCGAGATCCGCGACTCCAAGTCACCGCACTGGACGGGTGGTTCGTCTTCCCCTCGTACCTTCGGTCACTTCGGGCAGTCCGGTACGTTCCTGTGGATCGATCCGGAGGCGGGGGTGGCCGGGGTCGCGCTGACGGACCGGGCGTTCGGACCCTGGGCGATCGAGGCGTGGCCGGTCTTCACGGACGCGGTGCTGGCGGAGCTGCGCGGCTGAGGCCGGCCGCGGCCGGGCGGGGGCGGGTTACGCCCCCATCTCCCACATGAGCAGTTCCGCCGGCGTCTCCCCCACCGCCTCCCACCCCTGCGGGTCCGTAAGACGGGCCGCATCACCTGGTCCGAGGGTCTCCCCCGCCAGCGCGACCTCGCCCCGGACCACGTGGACGTACACGTGCGCCGCGTCCGGTACCGCCGTGCGCTCCCCGGCCACCAGGCGGCGAACGTGGAGCATCGCGCCCGCTGCCGGTACCGCGTACGGCGTGGAGTCGGCGATGCCGGGAACGATCTCGTACGACGGCACCCCGCCGGGGTCCCGTGGGGCCAGCCACATCTGGACGAAGGTGAGCGGCGACGACCCGTCGTTGCGTTCCACGTGGCGGACGCCCGCCGCCGAACTGAGGCGCTGGACGTCGCCGGGGCGCACTCTTGTCTCATGGCCGGTGGAGTCTCGGTGGGTCAGCTCGCCCTCGACCACCCATGTGACGATCTCGGTGTGGCTGTGCGGGTGTTCGCCGAAACCGGCGCCGGGCGCGAGCCGCTCCTCGTTGCAGGCGATCACCGCGCCGAAGCGCAGGTTGTCGGGGTCGTAGTGCGGGCCGAAGGAGAAGGCATGCCAGGACTCGATTCCGGCCTCGGGGTCGCCCCCGGGGTAGCGCTCACCGGCGCGCCGTACGTCCATCACGCGCACCACGGTAGACCCGTGGAACACCGCGCGGTCCCCTCACCCCTGACCCGGCGGCGCACGTCGGCGTCCGGATAAGGCAGTCTTGTCCCCGTGCCCGAACCCGAATCCCGCAGCAGCGAGCCGCACGCCGTTCACCACGCACACGACGTCCACCCGCACTCCGCGACCCTGAAGCGGCTGGAGAAGTCCTCCGGGTCCCTCGCCGCGCAGGCCATCGCGCGCATGGACGAGACGCTGTCGTGGTACCGGGCCATGCCCCCGGAGAACCGGTCCTGGATCGGGCTCGTGGCCCAGGCGGGCATCGCGGCCTTCACCGAGTGGTTCCGGCACCCGGACGCCCCGCAGGCGATCTCCACCGACGTGTTCGGGACCGCGCCGCGCGAGCTGACCCGGGCCATCACGCTGCGGCAGACCGTGGAGATGGTGCGGACCACCATCGAGGTCATGGAGTCCGCCATCGACGAGGTGGCGGCGCCGGGGGACGAGGGCGTGCTGCGTGAGGCGCTGCTCGTCTACGCCCGGGAGATCGCCTTCGCCACCGCGCAGGTGTATGCCCAGGCCGCCGAGGCACGCGGTGCCTGGGACGCCCGGCTGGAGTCGCTCGTCGTGAACGCCGTACTGAGCGGGGAGGCGGACGAAGGGGCCGTCAGCCGGGCCGCGGCGCTCGGCTGGAATTCGCCCGAGCATGTGTGTGTCGTGCTCGGGACCGCGCCCGACGGGGACAGTGAGCTGACCGTCGAGGCCATCCGGCGGGCCTCCCGGCATGCCAAGCTGCAGGTGCTCACCGGTGTGCTCGGGGACCGGCTCGTCGTCATCGCGGGGGGCAGTTCCAATCCGCTCGCCGTCGCCAAGTCGCTGATCGGGCCCTTTGCCGCCGGGCCGGTGGTCGCGGGGCCCGTCGTACCGGATCTGCTGGCCGCCACGCGGTCCGCGCAGGCCGCCGCCGCGGGTCTGAAGGCGTGTTCCGCCTGGCAGGACGCGCCGCGGCCGGTGCTGGCGGACGATCTGCTGCCGGAGCGCGCGATCGCGGGCGATCCGAGCGCCCGCGAGCAACTGGTGGAGGAGATCTACAGACCACTGGAGGAGGCGGGCTCGGCGCTCCTGGAGACCCTGAGTGTCTACCTTGAGCAGGCGAGCAGCCTGGAAGGCGCCGCCCGGATGCTCTTCGTTCACCCGAACACCGTGCGCTACCGGCTCCGACGTGTGACTGACGTCACCGGCTGGTCGCCATCGGATGTACGATCCGCGTTCACACTGCGGATCGCGCTCATCCTGGGGCGTCTGGCCGACGGCGAGGCCCCGGCATAGGGTTTTGTCGGGGGCCTACAAAAGCCCTTCGTGTTCTTCGTCCCTGTCCTCACGGGCGGCCGTGGCCGTCCCCAAGAGAGAGTGTGAGAGTGCTCGTACTCGTCGCTCCCGGCCAGGGCGCCCAGACGCCCGGCTTCCTGACCCCCTGGCTGGATCTGCCCGGTGTCCAGGACCGTCTGCGTGACTGGTCCGCCGCCCTCGATCTGGACCTGCTGCACTACGGCACGAACGCCGACGCGGACGAGATCCGTGACACCGCGATCGCCCAGCCGCTGCTGGTCGCCGCCGGTCTTCTGTCCGGCGCGGCACTCGGTGACATCTCCGGGATCGCGCCGGCCGCGGTCGCCGGTCACAGCGTCGGCGAGATCACCGCCGCCGCCTTCGCGGGCGTCCTGGACGACGAGGACGCCCTCCGCCTGGTCCGCAGGCGCGGGCTGGCGATGGCCGACGCCGCCGCGATCACCGAGACGGGCATGTCGGCGCTGCTGGGCGGCGACCGCGAGACCTCCGTGGCGCATCTGGAGAAGCTGGGCCTGACCCCGGCGAACATCAACGGCGCGGGCCAGATCGTCGCCGCGGGCACGCTGGAGCAGCTCGCCGCGCTGAACGAGGACAAACCCGAGGGCGTCCGCAAGGTCGTCGCGCTGAAGGTCGCCGGCGCCTTCCACACCCGCCACATGGCTCCCGCCGTCGAGACGCTGGCCAAGGCCGCCGCGGAGCTGACGCCCGCCGACCCCACGGTCCGTTACATCTCCAACCGGGACGGCCAGGCCGTCGCGACCGGCGCCGAGGTCCTGGAGCGGCTGGTCGGCCAGGTCGCCAACCCGGTGCGCTGGGACCTGTGCATGGAGACGTTCAAGGAGCTGGGCGTCACCGCGCTCATCGAGGTGTGCCCGGGCGGCACGCTGACCGGCCTGGCCAAGCGGGCGCTGCCCGGCGTCAAGACGCTGGCCCTGAAGACCCCCGACGATCTCGACGCGGCCCGTGAGCTCATCTCCGAGCACGCAGGTTCCTAAGGAGCCGTACATGGCGAAGATCAAGCCCAGCAAGGGCGCCCCGTATGCGCGCCTCCTCGGCGTCGGCGGCTACCGGCCGACCCGGGTGGTGCCCAACGAGGTGATCCTCGAGAAGATCGACTCGTCCGACGAGTGGATCCGCTCGCGCTCCGGCATCGAGACCCGGCACTGGGCCGGTCCCGAGGAGACCGTGGCCGCGATGGCGATCGAGGCCTCCGGCAAGGCGATCGCCGACGCCGGCATCGACGCCGAGCAGATCGGCGCGGTCGTCGTCTCGACCGTCTCGCACTTCAGCCAGACCCCGGCCATCGCCACCGAGATCGCCGACAAGCTGGGCACCGACAAGGCCGCCGCCTTCGACATCTCGGCCGGCTGCGCGGGCTTCGGCTACGGCCTCACCCTCGCCAAGGGCATGGTGGTGGAAGGTTCCGCCGAGTACGTGCTCGTGATCGGCGTGGAGCGGCTCAGCGACCTGACCGACCTGGAGGACCGGGCCACGGCCTTCCTGTTCGGCGACGGCGCCGGCGCGGTCATCGTCGGTCCCTCGCAGGAGCCGGCCATCGGCCCGACCGTGTGGGGCTCCGAGGGCGACAAGGCCGAGACGATCAAGCAGACCGTCCCCTGGGACCGGTTCCGGATCGGCGACCTCGGCGCGCTGCCCGTGGACAGCGAGGGCAACATCAAGTTCCCCGCCATCACGCAGGAAGGCCAGGCGGTGTTCCGCTGGGCCGTGTACGAGATGGCGAAGGTCGCCCAGCAGGCGCTGGACGCGGCCGGGATCAGCCCGGAGGAGCTCGACGTCTTCATCCCGCACCAGGCCAATGCGCGGATCATCGACTCGATGGTGAAGACTCTCAAACTGCCGGAGCATGTCACGGTCGCCCGGGACATCCGCACCACCGGCAACACCTCGGCCGCCTCGATTCCGCTCGCGATGGAGCGGCTCCTGGCGACCGGGGAGGCGAAGAGCGGTGACACCGCTCTTCTCATCGGGTTCGGGGCGGGTCTCGTCTTCGCCGCCACGGTCGTTACCCTCCCCTAGGCACTCCGTGCCGGATCTTGTGATCGGGCACGGCAGCAATCGCCACAAACCGTTTGAACATCGAGTACATCGAAGAAATCGAAGAAGGAGCGCCAACATGGCCGCCACTCAGGAAGAGATCGTCAAGGGTCTCGCCGAGATCGTGAACGAGATCGCTGGCATCCCGGTTGAGGACGTCCAGTTGGACAAGTCCTTCACCGACGACCTGGACGTCGACTCGCTGTCCATGGTCGAGGTCGTCGTCGCCGCCGAGGAGCGCTTCGACGTGAAGATCCCGGACGAGGACGTCAAGAACCTCAAGACCGTGGGCGACGCGACCAAGTACATCCTCGACCACCAGGCCTGAGCCATCCCTTAGGCCCCAGGCTGCAAGGCCCCGCCACCCGGCGGTGGCGCCGTAGAATCCCGTATCCGTTGGAGAAAGAATTCCCGTGAGCCCGACCAATCGCACCGTGGTCGTCACCGGTATCGGCGCAACCACACCGCTGGGTGGCGACGCAGCCTCGACCTGGGAGGCTCTGATCGCCGGCAAGTCCGGTGTCAAGCCTCTGGAGCAGGAGTGGGCGGCCGATCAGGCCGTCCGTATCGCGGCCCCGATCGCCGTGGAGCCCACCGAGGTCATCCCGCGGCCGCAGGCTCGCAGGCTGGACCGTTCGGCGCAGTTCGCGCTGATCGCCGCTCAGGAGGCCTGGAAGGACGCGGGCTTCACCGACAAGGCCGGAGAGGACGGCAACGTCGACCCGGACCGGCTCGGCGCCGTCATCGCCTCCGGCATCGGCGGTGTGACGACCCTGCTCGACCAGTACGACGTGCTCAAGGAGAAGGGCGTCCGCCGCGTCTCCCCGCACACCGTCCCCATGCTGATGCCGAACGGCCCCTCGGCCAACGTGGGCCTGCTCGTGGGCGCCCGCGCGGGCGTGCACACGCCGGTCTCCGCGTGCGCCTCCGGTGCCGAGGCCATCGGCTACGCCATCGAGATGATCCGCACCGGCCGCGCCGACGTCGTCGTCGCCGGCGGTACGGAGGCCGCCATCCACCCGCTGCCGATCGCCGCGTTCGGCAACATGATGGCGATGTCCAAGAACAACGAGAACCCGCAGGGTGCCTCGCGTCCCTACGACGTCGACCGCGACGGCTTCGTCCTCGGCGAGGGTGCGGGCGTGATCGTCCTGGAGTCCGCCGAGCACGCGGCCGGGCGCGGTGCGCGCGTCTACGCCGAGGCGGTCGGGCAGGGCGTCTCCGCCGACAGCCACGACATCGTGCAGCCGGAGCCCGAGGGCCGCGGCATCTCGCACGCGCTGCAGAACCTGATGGACAACAACGACCTGGACCCGGCCGAGATCGTGCACGTCAACGCGCACGCCACGTCGACGCCGGCCGGTGACATCGCCGAGCTGAAGGCGCTGCGGAAGGTGTTCGGCGACGACGCGGACCACATGGCGGTCTCCGCGACCAAGTCGATGACCGGTCACCTCCTCGGTGGCGCCGGCGGCGTGGAGTCGGTCGCGACCGTACTCGCGCTGTACCACCGGGTGGCGCCGCCGACGATCAACCTCGACAACATCGACCCCGAGGCGGAGGCCAACGCCGACGTCGTCCGGGGCGAGGCCCGGAAGCTGCCCGTCGAGGGCCGCATCGCCGCGCTGAACGACTCGTTCGGGTTCGGCGGGCACAACGTGGTGCTGGCGTTCCGCACCGTCTGAGAACGTGCATGAGGGCCCCTGCCGACCGGCGGGGGCCCTTTCTCGTACCCGGACGCGCAAAGGCTACGGAACCTCACACCACCTGGTGCAGCCAGCGGACCGGCGCGCCCTCGCCCGCGTACCTGAAGGGCTCCAGTTCGTCGTCCCACGGCTTGCCCAGGAGCTTGGCGATCTCCGCTTCCAGGTCGGTCTCCTCGCGCTGAGCGCGGGTCAGGGCCGCGCGCAGGCGGTCCTCGGGGATCAGGATGTCGCCGTGGATGCCAGTGACGGCGTGGAAGATGCCGAGGTCGGGGGTGCAGCTGTAGCGCTCGCCCTCGGCGGTCGGGCAGGGCTCGGCGGTGACCTCGAAGCGCAGGAGATGCCAACCGCGCAGCGCGGAGGCCAGCTTGGAAGCCGTGCCGACCTGGCCCTGCCAGGAGAACTCGGAGCGCCAGGTGCCGGGGGCCGCGGGCTGCCGGATCCAGTCGAGGCTGACGCGCGTGCCGAGCACCCCGGCGACGGCCCACTCGACGTGCGGGCACAGCGCGCGCGGCGCGGAGTGCACGTACAGAACTCCACGTGTCGTCACCGGAACCTCCGGGCAGAGCGGGACATCTTGCGGACGGGCTGGCGGCTGTGGCGCGACGGCCGCGTTGATGGCGAGGCTACCCTGCGGCGGTGCAAGGAGTGTGACGTACCGTCGGTCCCGCTGCCAGGAAACCTTCGCCATTCACCCAGGGGGACGCTTGTACGGGGGTGGTCCGTTCCAAGGCGCCCGGTCGGGAACCCTCGCACGTTGTTATGGGAGGAAGCACCCGGAACACCGGATTCGACGACGAGGGGATCACCAGGGGATGCGGAAGCGAAGCAGCCGTGGGCGAGCCGCTCTCGCCGTCGTGGCGGCCGCGGTGCTGGGCGTGGCCGGCTGCGACGCCGGGGACGGGGGCTCTCCCGCGTCCAAGGGCGCCAAGGATCGCGCCTCCAGACCCGTGCCGCTGTGGAACCGCAGCCCGGCCTCGATCGCCGCGGTCGGCGACTCCATCACGCGCGGCTTCGACGCGTGCACGGTGCTGTCGGACTGCCCCGAGGTGTCATGGGCGACGGGCAGTGACGCGAAGGTCGACAGCCTGGCGGTGCGGCTGCTCGGGGTGGCGGGCGCGGCGGAGCGCAGCTGGAACTACGCGGAGACCGGCGCCCGGGTGGCGGACCTGCCGGAGCAGATGTCCCAGGCGGCGGCCCGCGACCCGGAGTTGGTGACGGTGATGGTGGGCGCGAACGACGCCTGCCGGTCCTCGGCGCGGGCGATGACCTCGGTGGCCGACTTCCGAGCGGACTTCGAGGAGGCGCTGCGCACCCTGCGTGCGGCCCGGCCGAAGACGCAGGTGTACGTGGCGAGCGTGCCGAACCTGAAGCGGCTGTGGTCCGAGGGGCGGACCAATCCGCTGGGCAAGCAGGTGTGGAAGCTCGGCATCTGCCCGTCGATGCTGTCCGACGCGGACGATCTGACCAGCGCGGCCGTGGTGCGCCGGGACCGGGTGCAGCAGCGGGTGATGGAGTACAACAAGGTGCTGAAGGAGGTCTGCGCCAAGGACCGCCGCTGCCGCTTCGACGGAGGCGCGGTCTACGACTACAGCTTCGGCACGGACCAGCTCAGCCACTGGGACTGGTTCCATCCCAGCAAGGACGGCCAGGCCCGGCTCGCGGCCATCGCATACCGGACGATCACCGCGGCCAATCCGGTTGCCTAGGACACCGGTCGCCTACTGTTTTCCACATGAGCGAACTTTTCGGCACACTATCCGACGGCACCGAGGTTCATCGCTGGACGCTGCAGCGCGCCGGGACGCGGGTGGAGGTCCTGACGTACGGCGGGATCGTGCGGTCGGTGCGGGTGCCGGACCGGGAGGGCCGGACGGCCGACGTGGTGCTGGGCTTCGCCGGCCTGGACGGCTATCTCGCGCACCCGGAGCCGTACTTCGGCGCCCTGGTCGGCCGGTACGCCAACCGGATCGCGCACGCCCGCTTCCCGCTGGACGGCGCGGTCTACGCCCTGGAGCCGAACAGCGGCCCGAACTCCCTGCACGGCGGCGGGCGCGGTTTCGACAAGCGGGTGTGGGCGGCGCAGCCCGCCGGGCAGTACGGGGTGCGGCTGCGCCGGGTGAGCCCGCACGGGGAGGAGGGCTTCCCGGGCCGGGTCGAGGTGTCGGCGACGTACTCGCTGGATGCGTCCGGAGCGCTGCGGATCGCGTACGAGGCGGTCACGGACGCGCCGACGGTGATCAGCCTCACCAACCACAGCTACTTCAACCTGGCCGGCTCGGGCCATGCGGGCGGGCACGAACTGCGGCTCGCCGCCTCCCGTTTCACCCCGGTCGACGCGGATCTGATTCCGACGGGGGTCCTGGCGGACGTGAGCGGCTCCCGGTTCGACTTCCGCACCTCGCGCAAGGTCGGCTCGGGCTACGACCACAACTTCGTCCTGGACAAGGGCGTCACCGCCGCCCCGCAGGAGGTCGCCGAACTGCACGACCCGGCCTGCGGACGAACCCTGACGGTGTCGACGACCGAGCCGGGCCTCCAGCTCTACACGGCCGAGCATCTCGGCGAGCCGTTCGCGCCGGGCGACGGCATCGCCCTGGAGACCCAGCACTTCCCGGACTCACCGAACCGGCCCGAGTTCCCGGGCACGGTGCTGCGTCCGAGCGCGGTGTTCCGATCGGAGACGGTGTACGCCTTCTCGACGCGCTGAGCTGCGGCACCCCAAGGGCCGTGGGGAACCGCGCGACCAGCCACGACGGCGCCGCAGACGAACGACGGCCTGTCACGGCCCAAGCTGAGCACCGCGCATCCGCTTGGCCGCCTTGCCCGGCAGAGACCGGCTCCGGCCGACCTTGGCGCCGGCCGGGATCACCTGGAGCAGCTGCGGGATGGTGGTCGCGGCGGCCAGGGCCATGCCGAAGGGCAGCGCCGCGGCGGTCATCAGCGCACCGAAGCCGAAGGAGTCGCCGTACGCGCCCCAGCCGGTGCCCTTGTGGAGCAGATGACCGGTGGCGGCGAGGGACAGCAGGACCAGCACGCCGTTGAGACAGGCGGCCTGCGTGGCCGCCTTGCGGGCACCGGGCAGATGGGCGGCCGGGGAGCGCCGCGACGAATCCGAGGGGCTTCTGCGTGATGCCGTAGTGGACGCCGCCGAAGGTGAGCGGGATGCCGAGGACCATGCCGTAGGCCATGGGCTTGGACTTGGCCTGGATCTTCAGCACCAGATCGCGCTGGTCCGGCGTGAGCCGGGGGTCCAGCCGCATCCGGCCCTCCCCGACGTGCTGGGCGGACTGCTGCGGAGGACAGGGCTGTTGCGGCGGATACGGCTGCTGAGGGGCGTGGGCTGCTGAGGGGCGTGGGCTGTTGCGGAGCATACGGCTGCTGCCCGTACGGTCCCGCGGGCGGCTGCTGGGACCCGTAAGGGCCCGGCCGTGGCGGCCCGTACGGACCCGGCTGTCGCGGCCGGCCTGGATACACGCTGTCTCTCCCCCGTACCCGGTCTCTCCGGTAGCCGCGGGCCGGGAGTCCGCCATACGGCTCGGTGGCCATGAGCCCCGGTCCAGGGGTCAGGTCCCGGACCGGGGCTGCTCGTGGGGGACTTGTCCCGGATCAGACGTTAATAGGCGCGCTGAGCCTGCGGTCCGCGATCGAGCGTCCGGCGGCGATCTCGTACGAACCCTTCACAAACGCCCACGCCTTCGCCTTCTCGTCCCAGATCTCGAAGGCCCGGCGCGGCAGGGCGACGGTCACCTCGGCACTCTCGCCGGGAGCGGCCTCGGCGGAGGCGAAGCCGGCCAGCAGCCGGGCCGGGCGCTCGGGGTCGGGCTCGGCCGGGGAGACATAGACCTGGACGACCTCGCGGCCCGGCCGCGCACCGGTGTTGCGCAGGCGGATCCGCGCGGTGGTGCCGTCGGCCTGCAGTGCCTCGTAGGTCCAGTCGGTGTAGCCGAGGCCGTGGCCGAAGGGGTACGCCGGGGTGCGGCCGGCCTTCTCCCAAGCGCGGTAACCGATGAACACACCCTCGGTGTACGGCAGTTCACCGTCCGTCGGGGTGACCTTGGTGACCGGCGCGTCGGCGAGGGAGCCCCAGGTGGTGGGGAGCCGGCCGCCGGGCTCGTGGGCGCCGGTGAGGACGTCGGCGAGGGCGGCGCCGCCCTCCTGACCGGGGAACCAGCCGAGCAGGACGGCGGCCACGTCCTCGCGCCAGGGCAGTTCCACCGGAGAGCCGGAGTTGACGACCACGACCGTGTTGCGGTTGGCGGCTGCGACCGCGCGGACCAGGTCGTCCTGGCGGCCGGGGAGCCTCAGGTCCGTACGGTCGAAGCCCTCGGACTCGACGCGGTCGGTGGTGGCGACCATCACGACGGCCGTGTCGGCGTTGCGCGCCGCCTCGACGGCCTCGGCGATCAGCTCGTCGGGGTCGCGCCGCGGGGCGGAGTGGGCGAGCGCGAAGGTGATGACCTTCATGGGGATGCCCTCGGGGAGCCGGACGACATGGGTGAGGGAGACGTCGACCGGTTCGCCCGCGGTGAGTTCGGTCTGGGCGCGGGGTACGGGGGCGCCGAAGAACGCCTCGAAGGGGTCGTCCTTGTCGGAGCGCTGGACGTCGTCGTAGTACGTCGCCCCGTCGACGGTGAGGGTGAAGGCGCCCATGCCCTTGATGCCGAAGGTGTGCGGGCCGGACTCGCGGGGGGTGAAGGTGCCGGTCAGCTCGACGGTGTGGAGGGTGTGGTGTGCGACGCCGTCGGGAAGGTCCGAACCCATCCACTGGATCAGGCCGCCCGGGGCGGACCGGGTGCCGATGACGGTGCCGTGGGCGTCCCGGCAGACCGCCTTGAGCGTGAACCCCCGGTCGGCGACGGCGAGTTCGGTGGCCGGGTCGGCGCCGACGGCGTAGGTGAGAGTGCCTTCGGGGAGGGCGGCGGTGAGGCCGTCCAGTGGGGAGACGACGCGGGCCGGGAAGACGGTGGCGGAGCCGCCGCCGAGGACGCGGGCGTCGCGGGCGGCGGCGCCGATCAGCGCCACCGTGCCGTTCGGCCGCAGCGGCAGGACGGCATGCCCGTTGACGCTCTCGTTGCGGACGAGGACGAAGGAGCGGCGGGCGATCTCACGGGCGAGGGCCTCGCCGTCGACGGGCGCGGGCGGTTCGGCTACGACGGGTTCGGCGCCGTCGAGGATCCCGACGCGGGCGGCGAGCCGCAGCACACGTCGTACGGCGGCGTCGACGGTGGCCTCGGCGACCTCGCCGTCCCGGACGGCCTGTGCGAGGGCTTCGCCGTAGACGGTCCGCGGGCCGGGCATGGCCACGTCCAGGCCGCCGTTTGCGGCACCGACCGTGTCCCGGGCGGCCATCCAGTCGGAGACGTTGAAGCCGTCGAAGCCCCATTCGCCGCGCAGGACTTCGTTGACGAGGTGGTGGTGCTCGGTCATCGTCGTGCCGTTGACCGTGTTGTAGGCGGTCATGATGCCCCAGGGGCGGGCGTTCTCGACGATGGCCTCGAAGGGGGCCAGATACAGCTCGCGCAGGGCGCGTTCGGAGACCAGGTTGTTCACGGTGAAGCGGTCGGTCTCGGCGTCGTTGGCGACGAAGTGCTTGACGGTGGTGCCGACTCCGCCGGACTGGACGCCACTGACATAGCCGCTGCCGATCGCCCCGGTCAGATACGGGTCCTCGCTGTAGCACTCGAAGTGCCGGCCGCCGAGCGGGGAGCGGTGCAGGTTGACCGTCGGCGCGAGCAGCACGTGGACGCCCTTGCGCCGGGCCTCCTGGGCGAGCAGCACGCCTGCCCGGCGGGCGAGTTCGGGGTCCCAGGTGGCGGCGAGCGCGGTGGGCGAGGGCAGGGCGACGGAGGGGTCGTCCGCGGTCCAGCGCACGCCGCGGACGCCGATCGGGCCGTCGGACATCACGAGCGGCTTGAGGCCGATCTCGGGCAGGGCGGGCAGGATCCACATGTCGTGCCCGGCCAGCAGCCGCGCCTTGGTGTCCAGGTCGAGCGTGCCGAGAGCGGCCTCGACGGCCGCCTCGCGGGCCGTGTCGGCCGGGGTGGGCCGGGATCCCGCCATCGCAGTGCCTCCTCGTTGCAGTCCGTGCAGGTGCCTCCATCGTGCAACGGTCGCCTGTAGAGCGGTAGGTTTCGTTAGCTTGTCGTTATATTTCACCGATCTGCATGCCGTACGGTGGCGCCATGAACGCGAGGGTCAGGAGCGGGGAGCGGCGGGCGGAGATCGTCGGGGCCGCACTCGAGGTGATCGCCGAGCGTGGTTACCGGGGGGCGAGCCTGGCCGCGGTCGCCGAGCGCGTCGGTCTCACCCAGCAGGGGCTGCTGCACTACTTCCCCACCAAGGACGCGCTGCTGGTGGCCGTGTTGCAGGAGCGGGACCGGTGGGACGCGGTGCCGGACACGCGGTGGCGGATGGATCTGCTGGCCTCGCTGGTGGAGTACAACGCGATGCGGCCGGCGATCATCCAGACCTTCTCGGCGCTGCTCGGGGAGAGCGTGACGGAGGATCATCCGGCGCGGAACTACTTCACCGAACGGTACGCCCGCGTCCGCGAGTCCATGGCGACGGTGCTGCGCGCCGAGTACGGCGACCGCCTGCCGAACGGCCTGACACCGGAGCGGACAGCTCCGCTGCTTGTGGCTGTCATGGACGGCTTGCAGTACCAGTGGCTCCTGGATCCCGAGGCCGTCGACATGCCTGGTGCGTTCCGGGACTTCCTACGGCTGCTGGGCGAGCCGGTGGCCGACGGCACCGCGGCTCCCTGACCCGCGGCCGGCGAACCGCCCGCACCCGGGCGCCGCCTACTCGCGCTCCTCTCCCAGCAGTTCGCGAGTGAGCAGCGTCGCGCCCGCCACCGCGCCCGGCATCAAGAACACCGCCACGAACGGGATCAGGAAGGCCAGGCCGAGGGGGGTGCCGAAGCCCCAGATCAGGCGTTTGCGGGTGCGGAGGAGGGTGAGGCGGGCGTGCAGTTCGACGCCGCGGCGCTGGAGGGCGACGGCCGTCAGTTCCTCGGCGAGGAAGAAGCCGGTGACGAAGAACCCGAGCACGGGGACGACGGTCTGGCCGACGAAGGGCAGGAAGCCGAGGGCGAAGAGCAGCACGCCCCACAACATGGCCCGCACCAGGACGCGCAGACTGTCCCGGGCCGAGATCCACAGGTCGCGCCAGAGCGGCAACGAGGACTGCGGGGCGGTGCCGTCGGGCGAGACGTCGGCGTCGACCTTCTCCGACAGGTGCTCGTAGAAGAGCTGGCCGACCAGCAGGGTGACCGCCGTGAACGTCAGGACCGACAGCAGCAGGCCCAGGACGAAGAGGACAGCCGTCAGAAAGCCGCGGAACAGGCCCTGCCAGGGGCTGGACCAGTCGTCCGCGAACGGTGTCGCCCAGGTGACCGCGTCTTCGCCCCACACCGCGAGCACGACCAGCGCCGCCGTGTAGAGGACCAGGGTGATCAGCCCGGGCAGCAGCCCGAAGCCGTACTGACGGCCGTGCCGGGCCATCCAGCGCTGGCCCTCCAGCAGACAGCGGAATCCCACCCCAAGATCACCCATGGGGAAAAATTTACCGATGCTCAGCCGGCCAGCATACGGCGCAGCAGATCACGCAGGGAACTGCGCTCCTCCGCCGAGAGGCCGGCGAGCGGCTCGCGGGCGAAATGGAGGCCTTCGCGCAGGTCACGGGCGACGCTCAGGCCCTCCTCGGTGGCGGCGGCCACCTTCACCCGGCGGTCCGCCGGATCGGGACGGCGCTCGACCAGCCCTCGGGACTCCAGCCGGTCCACTATCCCGGTGACGTTCGACGGCTCGCACTTCAGCTTCTGCGCCAGCTTCCGCATCGGCAGCGGCTCCACCGAGAGCAGGCTGAGCAGCCGGGCCTGCGGTCCGGTCAGCGCGTGCTCGCCCGCCGCCTCCTCGTAGTCCGCGTAGAAGCGGGCCACTACGTCCCCGATGAGTTCGACGACCTCCATGGTGAGGGCGTCGGGACGGTGGGTCTTCGGTGGTGTGGCCATACCCGCCAGGATACCCGCTTACTTGACATCATGAAATATTGAAGCGCATGGTTGTTTCAGGTTCTGAAGTAATAGGAAAGGCGTCGCCATGATCAACCGCGAGTGGCACCTGCTCAGCCGCCCCGTCGGCTGGCCCAAGCCCGAGGACTTCGCCCTCGTCGAGACCCCGGTCCCGACCCCCGGTGAGGGCCAGGTGCTGGTGCGCAACAAGTACCTCTCCGTCGACCCGTACATGCGCGGCCGCATGAGCGCCGCGAAGTCGTACACCGCCCCCTTCGAACTGGGCAAGGTCATGCAGGGCGGCGCGGTCGGCGAGGTGATCGAGTCCAACGCCGAGGGCATCGAGGTCGGCGACCACGTCCTGCACTTCTTCGGCTGGCGCGAGTACGCGGCCATGGACGCGAAGCACGCCGTCAAGGTGGGCCCGACGGCCGGACCGGCCGTGAAGGCGGAGACGCAGGACGTGCCGCTGTCGGCATTCCTCGGCGTCCTCGGCATGACCGGCCTGACCGCCTACGCCGGCCTGCTGCGCACCGCCTCCTTCAAGGAGGGCGACATCGTGTTCGTCTCCGGCGCCGCGGGCGCCGTGGGCAGCGAGGTCGGCCAGCTCGCCAAGCTGCTGGGCGCCTCGCGGGTCATCGGCTCGGCCGGCTCCGACGAGAAGGTCAAGCTGCTCGTCGAGGAGTACGGCTTCGACGCCGCGTTCAACTACAAGAACGGCCCGGTCGCCGAGCAGCTGCGCGCCGCCGCGCCCGACGGCATCGACGTCTACTTCGACAACGTCGGCGGGGACCATCTGGAGGCGGCCATCGGGTCGCTCCGCGAGGGTGGCCGTATCGCCGTCTGCGGCATGATCTCGGTCTACAACAACACCGAGCCCGCACCCGGCCCGAGGAACCTCGCCCGGCTGATCCAGACCCGGGGCCGCATCGAGGGCTTCCTGGTCGGTGACCACTACGACCTGCAGCCGGAGTTCGTCCAGAAGGTCGCGCCCTGGGTCGCCTCGGGCGAGCTGAAGTACCGCGAGACCGTCGTCGAGGGCATCGAGAACAACCTGGAGGCGTTCCTCGGGGTCCTGCGCGGCGACAACATCGGGAAGATGATCGTCAAGCTCTGAGGCCCCGGCCGGTCTTCCCCGTTGTTTCCGGCATGCGGTAACTTCTTTCCGAAATCCGTCGTCGATCGTGGGCGCGAGTCGCGGCGGACCGAGGAGGAAGAAACCGCATGCCCATCACGCAGTCCGATGTCCTGTACACCGCCGTCGCCACCGCCGAGAACGGCCGTGACGGCCGGGTCGCCACGGATGACGGCCGACTCGACGTCGTAGTCAACCCGCCGAAGGAGATGGGCGGCAGCGGGGCCGGGACCAACCCGGAGCAGCTGTTCGCCGCCGGGTACTCCGCCTGCTTCCAGGGGGCGCTGGGGGTCGTCGCCCGGCAGGAGGGAGCCGACATCTCCGGCTCCACCGTTACCGCGAAGGTCGGTATCGGCAAGAACGAGGACGGGTTCGGGATCATCGTGGAGATCTCGGCGAGCATTCCGAACGTTTCCGCCGAGCTGGCTCGGGAGCTGGTCGAGAAGGCGCACCAGGTGTGCCCGTACTCGAAGGCGACGCGTGGAAACATCACCGTGACGCTGGTCTGACGAGCCTCGTTTCTGACTACGGAGGCCGCACCCTTGGACGTGGGGTGCGGTCTCTTTTCAGCGGGGTGCGTGTGCCGGGTGCGGTGTGTTTTCGGGCGCGGGTTGTGGTGGGTTGCCCGCGCTCACGCGGCGGTAGGCGCATATCAAACACAGCCCCGCGCCCCTCAGGCTGTCATCGCCGCCCGGTGTACCACGCGCACGAACCCGTCGTTCTCCGGTGCCGCTCCACCCGGGAAGGCCATCCGGCGGCGGGTGTAGCCGTAGGCCAGGCCGCTGCGGGGGTCGGCGAAGGCCTGGGAGCCGCCTGCGCCGCTGTGGCCGAAGGCGCCGGCACCCAGGACCGGGTGCCACATGTCCGCGGTCGCCTGGAAGCCCAGGCCGTACGACTTGTGGGCGCGGGCCACCAGGTCGTAGCCCACGGAGTGGATCTGGCCCACCTCGGCCACCGTGTCCGGCTTCAGCAGGGGCGGCCGCTCGTCCAGTTCGCTGATCGCCGCCGCGTACATCGTCGCGAGCCCCCGTGCGGAGGCGACGCCGCCCGCCGATGCCGGGCCCTTGGCGCGTACGAGGCGGGAGTTGACGTAGTCCGCCAACGTGCCCGGCTCCGGGACGTGGGTGTTGAAGGCGATCGAGCCCAGGGTGTGCGGGCCGGTCGGCTGGGCGGCCAGCAGGGCCTGCTGCTCCGGGGTCGGGAGCATCGGCTGCACCGAGCGGAAGCGGGAGTCCTCGGACTCGGGCAGCCCGAGGAAGAAGTCCGTCCCGTACGGCGCGCGCACCCGCTCCTCGTAGACCTCCTGGAGCGTGTGGCCCGTGGCCCGGCGCACCACCTCGCCGGTGAGCGCGCCGATGACCAGCGCGTGGTAGCCGAAGGCCGTTCCCGGGCGCCAGAACGGCTTCTGGTCGGCGAGCCGTTCGGCCATCGCGCGGTCGTCGGCCATCTCCTCGGCGGAGAACCCGGCGTCGATCCCGACGAGGCCCGCCCGGTGTGCCAGCAGATCCCGGAGGGTCACCGCGCCCTTGCCCTCGGTGGCGAACTCGGGCCAGTAGTACGTCACTTTGCGGTCCAGCTCCAGCGTGCCGTCCTGCACCAGGAGCGCGACCACCAGGTGCGCGGCTCCCTTGGTGGACGAGAACACGCCGTACAGCGAGTCCGCCTCCGTGCCAGCCCACAGGTCGACGACCCGCCGCCCGCGCACATAGGCGCACAACTGGCCCTCGTAGTCGTCGCGTTCCCCGGCCACGAAGGCGGCGAACTCCTCGCGCACCGTCTCGAAGCCCTCGGCGACCGTGCCGTGGACGGTGATCTGCTGCGTCATCCGCTCTCCTCAACTGAGCCGCTGCTCGCTGCTCCCCCTCAGCACAACGCCCGTTCCCGCTTCGGACGTTCCCGAGACCGGTACGGCGCGATGTACCTGTTCGACTCAACCACCGCGAGGGCTCCGGGGTGTCATCGCTGCCCCGGATGGCGGATGGCGCGGGGTGGCGCGCGGACGGCGCACGGCAGGGCTCAGGCGCACCACCAGAGGAACCGGGTGCAGGTCTTCGTGGGAGAGGGCGTCGGGGCCGGAGCGGATGTCGTCGGGGCGCTGGACGGGGTGGGGGCCGGACGGGACGTGGGCGGGGTCACCGGGGCCTTGGAGGCGGTGCCGGAGCCCGTCGTTGCGGCCTGCCGCGTGGTGCCGGTGTCCTTGGCGGCGGGCGACTTGGCGTGCTTGTCCTTCGGGGACTTGGCGGCGGAGGCCGAGGCGTCCGGGGAGACGGAGGCGCCCAGGTTCGCGCCGGAGGCGTCGGAGGCCGGGTCGGCCGTCGCACCGGGAGACGCGGAGGACGCGGCGCCGTCGGCCGCGGTGCCCCCCGATGTGCCCGGCTGTCCGCTGGAGAAGGGCGAGAAGGGTGCGTCCGTGCCGAGTTCGGCGAGGCTGAGGCCGCTCGCGGCCAGTATGAAGCCCGCGGTGAGCACGACGGTACGACGGCGCCTGCGCCGGTGCGCGGCGGCCTTGCGGTCGCGGCGGCTGGCGTCGGCGTCGGCGGGGCCGACGGTGACGGCGCCACGCCCCCTGCGCCGGGCCGCGCGGCCACCCGGCTCGGGATCACCCGCGGACCCAGCCGCGGATTCCGGGTCACCGTGCGGCTCCGCTTCCTCCCCCGCGGCCCCGGCCGACGCGTACCGCTCTCCCGCGGCCTCGGCCGACCCGTACTGCGCTCCCCCGCTCCCGACCGACCCGTACTGCTCTTCCCCGGTCCCGGCGGACCCGTACCGCCCTCCCGCGGCCCCGGCCGACGCGTACTGATCGTCCGCGGCCTCGACCGGCGCGTAGTGCTTTCCCGCGGCCTCGGCCGACCCGTACTGTGCTCCCGCGGCCTCGGCCGACCCGTACTGTGCTCCCCCGGCCCCGGCCGACCCGTACCGCTCTCCCGCGCTCCCGGCGGACCCGTACTGTGCTCCTGCGGCGTCGGCCGACCCGTACTGTGCTCCTGCGGCCCCGGTGGACCCGTACCGCTCTCCCGCGCTCCCGGCCGACCCGTACTGCTCTTCCCCGGCCCCGGCGGACCCGTACCGCTCTCCCTCGGCCCCGGCCGACCCGTACTGATCGTCCACGCTCCCGGCCGACCCGTACCGCTCTTCCCCGGCCCCGGCCGACCCGTACCGCTCTCCCTCGGCCCCGGCCGACCCGTACTGATCGTCCGCGGTCTCGGTGGGCTCGTAGCGCTCTTCCGTGGTCTCGCTGCGCGCGTGCTGCTGGGGAATGCGATAGCCGTGGGTGTCGTACGCCTGAGGCGGGTACCCCTGGGGCATGCCGTGGCCCGGTGCCTCACCCGTGCCCGCGTAGGCGTGCGCGACCGGCGCTTCCGCGGCGGAGCGCGCCGGAGTCCCGCACCCGGGGCAGGTCAGGGCGCCATTGAGGTGCCGTTGGCACGGGTGACAGTAGTCCATGACGCCGGAAGACTAGATTCCCCATGGGTCAGGTTCCTAGGCACCTCTGTGAAGGTTTCGTAGAGCAGCGAAATTATTCTCGAAAGGCTTGTCGAAACCGTTACCTGTTCGACCCATTGACACCCCGACCGCCCCGTCCTTACTGTCACGCCAGCATTTCGAACGTGTGACGAAATCTCGAACAGCTGAGGGGCAACCACCGTGCGCATCACCGGAATCAGCACACACGTGGTCGGCACACCGTGGCGCAACCTGACCTATGTCCAGGTGCACACCGACGAGGGGCTCACGGGAGTCGGCGAGACCCGGATGCTCGGTCACACCGACGCGCTGATCGGGTATTTGCGGGAGGCCGAGCCCCATCACATTCTGGGTTCCGACCCGTTCGCCGTCGAGGATCTCGTCCGCCGGATGAAGTACGGCGACTACGGCCGGGCCGGTGAGATCGTCATGTCCGGTATCGCGGTCGTCGAGATGGCCTGCTGGGACATCAAGGGCAAGGCGCTGGGCGTGCCGGTGTGGCAGTTGCTCGGCGGCAAGGTGACGGACAGGGTCAAGGCGTACGCCAACGGGTGGTACACGACCGAGCGAACGCCGGAGGCCTATCACAAGGCCGCGCAGGGGGTTGTGGAGCGCGGATACCGGGCGCTGAAGATCGACCCGTTCGGCACCGGGCACTTCGAACTCGACCACAAGGAGACCCTGTACGCCGTCTCGCTCATCGAGGCCGTACGGGACGCGATCGGCCCGGACGCCGAGCTGATGCTGGAGATGCACGGCCGCTTCTCCCCCGCCACCGCCGTCCGGCTGGCGAAGGAGATGGCGCCCTTCAAGCCCGCCTGGCTGGAGGAGCCGGTCCCGCCGGAGAACCTGAAGGCGCTGGAGAAGGTGGCCGCCAAGGTGGACATCCCGGTGGCCACGGGTGAGCGGATCCACGACCGGATCGAGTTCCGCGAGCTGTTCGACAGCCAGGCCGCGGACATCCTCCAGCCCGATGTCGGGCACATCGGCGGCATCTGGGAGACCCGGAAGCTCGCCGCCACCGCCGAGACGCACTACATGCTGGTCGCCCCGCACAACGTCGGCGGGCCCGTGCTCACCGCAGCCTCCCTCCAAGTCGGCTTCACCACACCGAACTTCAAGATCCTGGAGCACTTCAACGACTTCGCGGACGCGGAGATCAAGAAGGTGGTGAAGGGCGCGCCGCAGGTCGACCCGGAGGACGGGTGCTTCCATCTGTCCCACGCGCCCGGACTCGGGGTCGAGCTGGACGTCGACGCGGCCGCCGAGTTCCCGCAGCAGCAGGCCCGGTTCGACCTGTGGGCCGAGGGCTGGGAGCAGCGCAAGCCCAAGGAGACCAAGTGAGCGGCGCCGTCGTCGTCGAGGCCCCGGGCCGGCACCGGCTCGCCGGGCACACGCCCCGCGAGCCCGGCCCGGGCGAGGCGCTGGTGGCCGTGCACGCGGTCGGCATCTGCGGCAGCGACCGCGAGGTGTACCAGGGCAACCGGCCCGAGGGGTACGTCCGTTATCCGCTGACGCCGGGCCACGAGTGGTCGGGAACGGTCGCACAGGTGGGCCCGGGTGTCCCGGCGTCCCTCGTCGGCCGCAAGGTGGTCGGCGAGGGCTTCCGCAACTGCCAGGTGTGCGACCGCTGTCACGCGGGCGAGACCACGCTGTGCACGGCCGGGTACGAGGAGACCGGGTTCACCCAGCCGGGTGCCATGGCCGGCACGCTCACGCTGCCGGCCCGGCTGCTGCACGTCCTGCCGGACGACGCCGACCTCACCGCCGCCGCCCTGCTGGAGCCGGCCGCCTGTATCGCGGCCGCGGCGCTCAAGGCGAACGCCCTGCCGGGCGAGCGGGTCGCGGTGGTCGGCACGGGCACACTCGGGATGTTCGCCGCGCAGTTCCTGAAGGCCGTCTCACCGGCGGAGCTGCTCGTCGTGGGCACCCGGGGCGACCGGGAGGCGCTGTCCCGGCGGTTCGGGGCGAGCGACTTCCGGCTCAAGGACCAGACCCTCCCGGACGACTTCGACGTCGTGATCGAGACCGCCGGGTCCGCGTCCGCCGCGCGCACCGCCGCCTCCCTGCTCAGGCGCGGCGGACGCCTGGTCCTCACCGGTATCCCGGCGCCGGGCGCGGACGGGCTCGACCCGACCGATCTCGTCGTACGACAGCTGGAGGTGCACACCGTCTTCGGGGCTCCGCCGGCCGCCTGGGCGCACACCGTGCGGGTGTTCGGCGCCGGGCTGCTGGACCCGCTGCCGCTGGTCACGCACGAGCTGCCGCTGACCGAGTTCCCGCAGGCCATCGAGCTGGTGGGGGCCGGTGATCCGAAGGTGGGCAAGGTGCTGCTCCGCCCGTAGCCGTACGCCGGCCGGGGCGTGACCTGACGGCGCCCCGGCCGGCGTACCCCAGAGCTCTCCGGCGCACCTCCCGCGCTTTTTCGCACCCAGAGCCGCGAACCTTGTCCGAAATACCGAACACGAAGGACAGCTTGTGACCGACGCTTCCGCTCCGGCAGCCCGCAGGCCCGGCGAGCAGGCGCTCGCCGCTCTCGGCCTGGCCGCGCCCGCCCTCGACCCCGTCGACGCCTCCCCGCACGGCTTCCCGGGCGGCGGACGCTGGCGCACCGAGATCCCCTCGTGCGAGGGTCCCGAAGCGCTGGCGGTCGTCCTGAAGGAGGCCTCGCGCCTCGATGTGCCGATCCACCGGATCAGCCAGGGCAGCGGCGTGTGGATGCTCACCGACGCCGAGATCACCGAGATGGTAGAGGCGACGGGCGCACGCGACATCGAACTCTGCCTGTTCACCGGCCCGCGCGGCACCTGGGACATCGGCGGCTCGGTGCGCTCCGACTCGCGGGGGGCCGGACTGCGCGCACGGGGCCACGACGCCGTCGCCGGGTGCGTCGAAGACGCCGTACGGGCCACCGAGTTGGGCGTCAGGTGTCTGCTGGTCGCCGACGAGGGCGTGCTGTGGACGCTGCACCGGGCGCGGGAGAACGGCATCATCCCGGCCGACACCACACTGAAGGTCTCGGCGCTCATCGGCCCCGTCAACCCGGCGTCGTACGCCGTCTTCGAACGGCTCGGCGCCGACTCGGTCAACGTGCCCAGCGATCTGACGCTGGATCACCTCACCGAGATCCGCCGGGTTTCGGCGGCTCCCATGGACATGTACATCGAGGCCCCCGACGATCTCGGCGGCTATGTGCGGATGTACGAGGTCGCCGAGCTGATCCGGCGCGGCGCCCCGCTGTATCTGAAGTTCGGTCTGTCCAAGGCGCCCGGTATCTACCCGTGGGGCACCCATCTGCGGGACGTGACCCTGGACACCGCCCGGGAGCGGGTGCGGCGCGGCCGGCTCGCCCTGGACCTGCTCGCCCGGCACGGCGCGGACGGCGACATGGCGCCGCTCGGCTCGCGGCTGCCCGGACCGCTGAACCGCTTCCCCATCACCGAGTGACCTCTCAACGCCGAGAAGAACAAGGACGTATCACCATGCGCAACCGCAGAGCCGCACTCGCCGCGATAGCCGGAGCCGCCTCGCTCGCCCTCACCCTGACCGCCTGCGGTCAGAGCGGCTCGGGCGGCAGCAAGGAGAAGACCGGCGACGTCAAGGGCGCCACCATCGGCATCGCGATGCCGACCAAGTCCTCCGAGCGCTGGATCAACGACGGCAACAACGTCGTCAAGGACCTCCAGGCGCAGGGCTACAAGACCAAGCTGGTCTACGGCGAGGACGACCCGAGCACCCAGGTCTCGCAGATCGAGAACCTGATCACCCAGGGCGTCAAGGGCCTGATCGTCGCGGCCATCGACAACAAGTCCCTGAACAACGTCCTCCAGGAGGCCCACCAGGCCAACATCCCGGTCATCGCCTACGACCGGCTGATCCTCGGGACGAAGAACGTCGACTACTACGCCTCGTTCGACAACGAGAAGGTCGGCACCCTCCAGGGCACCTACATCGTGCACAAGCTCGGTCTGGACAGCGGCAAGAAGGGCCCGTTCAACATCGAGCTGTTCGCCGGGTCGAACGACGACAACAACACCCAGTACTTCTTCGACGGCGCCATGAAGGTGCTCCAGCCGTACATCGACAAGAAGCAGCTGGTGGTCAGGTCCGGCCAGACCAAGCTCAACCAGGTCACCACCCTGCGCTGGGACGGCACCACCGCCCAGCACCGCATGGAGGACATCCTCACCTCCGCCTACAAGAGCGGCCGGGTCGACGCGGTGCTCTCGCCGTACGACGGCATCTCCATCGGCATCCTGTCCGCGCTGAAGTCGGACGGCTACGGCTCGGGCAGCAACCCGCTGCCCGTCATCACCGGCCAGGACGCCGAACTCGCCTCGGTGAAGTCGATCATCGCCGGCCAGCAGACGCAGACCGTCTACAAGGACACCCGCAAGCTGGCCACGGTCGCCTCGACCATGGTCGACGACGCCCTCCACGGCAAGCAGCCGCAGGTCAACGACACCAAGACCTACACCAACGGCGCCAAGGTCGTCCCCGCCTACCTGCTCCAGCCGGTGAGCGTGGACAAGACCAACTACGAGGACGTCCTGGTCAAGGGCGGTTACTACACCGAGTCCCAGCTCAAGTGATCCCGCCCATCTGCCCTGGGCCGAACTGACCCCACATTGATTGGAAGGCACGACCATGGCGGGACCCGTCCTGGAAATGCGCTCGATCGTCAAGACCTTTCCCGGTGTCAAAGCGCTGTCGGACGTCACACTGACCGTCCGCCAGGGCGAGGTCCACGCCATCTGCGGGGAGAACGGCGCCGGAAAGTCCACGCTGATGAAGGTGCTCTCCGGCGTCCATCCGCACGGCAGTTACGAAGGCGAGATCCTCTTCGAGGGAGAGGTCTGCCAGTTCAAGGACATCCGGGCGAGCGAGCAGCGCGGCATCGTCATCATCCACCAGGAGCTGGCGCTGGTGCCGTTCCTCTCCATCGCGGAGAACATCTTCCTCGGCAACGAACACGCCACGCGCGGCTTCATCAACTGGAACGACACCCTCAGGCACGGCACCGAACTGCTGCGCCGGGTAGGCCTCGACGAGCACCCGGAAACCCGCGTCGCCGACATCGGCGTGGGCAAGCAGCAGCTCGTGGAGATCGCCAAGGCCCTGTCGAAGAGGGTGAAGCTGCTCATCCTCGACGAGCCGACGGCGGCCCTGAACGACGAGGACAGCGGCAAACTCCTCGACCTGATCCTGGAGCTGAAGAACCAGGGCATCACCTCGATCATCATCTCGCACAAACTCAACGAGATCCGCCGGGTCGCCGACTCGGTGACGATCATCCGCGACGGGCAGTCGATCGAGACGCTCGACGTGAAGGCGCCGGAGACCACCGAGGACCGGATCATCAGCGGCATGGTGGGCCGCGACCTCGACCACCGCTTCCCCGAGCGCACCCCGCACGAGCCGGAGGCGGGCACGGCCCCCGCGCTGGAGATCCGCAACTGGACCGTCCACCACCCCATCGACCAGCAGCGCAAGGTAGTTGACGATGTGTCGATCAGCGTCCGCCGGGGCGAGATCGTCGGCATCGCGGGCCTGATGGGCGCCGGCCGCACCGAACTCGCGATGAGCGTCTTCGGCCGCACCTATGGCAAGTACGCGGGCGGCACGGTCCTCAAGGACGGCACGGAGATCCGTACGAAGTCCGTCGCCGAGGCGGTGGAGCACGGCATCGCGTACGTCACCGAGGACCGCAAGCACTACGGCCTGAACCTCATCGACACCATCAACCGGAACATCTCGCTGACCGCGCTGAAGAAGGTCGCGAGGCGGGGCGTGGTGGACGAGCAGGCGGAGCGGCAGGTCTCCGAGGGCTTCCGTACGTCGATGAACATCAAGGCGCCGACGGTCTTCGAGCCGGTGGGCAAGCTGTCCGGCGGCAACCAGCAGAAGGTCGTCCTCAGCAAGTGGATCTTCGCTGGTCCGGACGTGCTGATCCTGGACGAGCCCACGCGCGGCATCGACGTGGGCGCCAAGTACGAGATCTACACGGTCATCGACCAGCTGGCCGCCCAGGGCAAGGCGGTCGTCTTCATCTCCTCCGAGCTGCCGGAGCTGCTCGGCATGTGCGACCGCATCTACACGATGGCCGCCGGACGGCTGACCGGTGAGGTGTCGCGGGCCGAGGCCACGCAGGAAGTGCTGATGCGCCATATGACGAAAGACAAGGCGCCGACGGACAACGCAAAGGACGAAGAGGTAACGCGATGAGCACGGACGTCACCGACAAGAGCCCGGCGGCCGCGCCCCCGGGCAAGGGCGGATCGGCCGCCGGCGAGGGCCTGTTGCAGCTGGTGCTCGGCGGCCTGCGCCGCAACATGCGCCAGTACGGCATGCTGATCGCGCTCGGGCTGATCGTCGTCCTCTTCCAGTTCTGGACCAGTGGCGATCTGCTGCTGCCGCGCAACGTCTCCAACCTGGTGCTGCAGAACAGCTACATCCTGATCCTCGCGATCGGCATGATGCTGGTGATCATCGCCGGGCACATCGACCTGTCGGTCGGCTCGATCACGGCGTTCGTGGGCGCGTTCGCGGCCGTGCTGACGGTGCAGCACGGCATGGCGTGGCCCGTCGCCCTGGTGCTGTGCCTGCTGGTGGGTGCGGTGGCGGGCGCCGTGCAGGGCTTCCTGATCGCGTATCTCGGGATACCGTCGTTCATCGTCACCCTGGCGGGCATGCTGCTCTTCCGCGGCCTCACCGAGATCCTGCTCAAGGGCCAGACCCTGGGCCCGTTCCCGGACGGCCTGCAGAAGCTGGGCAACGGCTTCCTGCCCGAGGTCGGCCCGAACACCAACTACCACAACCTCACCCTGGTCCTCGGCATCGTGCTGATCGCCGCCGTGGTGTGGCAGGAGGTACGCGACCGGCGCCGTCAGCGGGAGTTCTCCCTCGACGTGGTGCCCGTGAAGCTGTTCCTGCTCAAGCTCGTCGCCCTGGTCGCCGCGATCCTCGTCCTCACGATGCTGCTGGCCAGCTACGACGGCGCGCCGATCGTCCTGATCATCCTCGGCGTCCTGGTGTACGGCTACGGCTACGTCATGCGCAACTCGGTCTTCGGCCGTCACATCTACGCCATCGGCGGCAATCTGCCGGCGGCCAAGCTGTCCGGGGTCAAGGACAGGCGCATCACCTTCCAGGTGTTCCTGAACATGGGCGTGCTCGCGGCCCTGGCGGGTCTGGTGGTCGCCGCCCGCCTGAACGCGGCATCGCCGAAGGCGGGCGACGGATTCGAACTGGAGGCCATCGCCTCCTCGTTCATCGGTGGTGCCTCCATGAGCGGCGGTGTCGGCACCGTCCTCGGCGCCATCATCGGCGGTCTCGTCCTCGGCGTGCTCAACAACGGCATGAACCTCCTCAGCGTCGGCACCGACTGGCAGCAGGTCATCAAGGGCCTCGCCCTGTTGGCGGCGGTCGGGTTCGACGTGTGGAACAAGCGCAAGTCCGGTTCGTGAGGGTCCAGACAAGGGAGCCGTACGCATGGAACTGAACAGACGCACGGTCATCGCGGGAGCCGCGGCCGCCGGCCTGGCCGCCACCACGCTCGGCACGGCGACATCGGCCGCCGCCGCGCCGGGCGCCCGGGCCGCCTCGGGAAGGAAGCCGGTGAAGGAGTACTTCGGCACGCTCGCCGACGGCACGAAGGTGTACCGCTGGTCGCTGGAGAACGGCGGCACGCGGATGAAAGTCCTCTCCTACGGCGGCATCATCCAGTCCCTGGAGATACCGGACCGGCACGGCCGGTACGCGAACGTCTCGCTGGGCTACGACAACCTCGCCGCGTATGTCGCAGGGACCACGTTCTTCGGCGCCACCATCGGCCGATACGGAAACCGCATCGCCAAGGGGCAGTTCACACTCGACGGCAAGAAGTACCAGCTGTCCGTCAACGACGGCGTGAACAGCCTGCACGGCGGCAAGCAGGGCTTCAACACCAAGGTGTGGGACATCGAGCCGTTCACCTCCGGCTCCGACGTCGGACTGCACCTGTACTACACGAGCGTCGACGGCGAGATGGGCTACCCCGGCACGCTGCGGACGAAGGTGACCTTCACCCTCACCCGGCACGGCGACTGGCGCATCGACTACGAGGCCACCACCGACAAGCCGACGGTCGTCAATCTCACCAACCACACGTACTACAACCTCGCGGGCGAGGGCAGCGGCAGCATCTACGACCACGAACTCTGGCTGGCCGCAGGGCGGTTCACCCCGACCGACTCGGGTCTGATCCCCACGGGTGAGCTGGCGAAGGTCAAGGGCACCCCCTTCGACTTCACCCACCGCAAGCCGATCGGCCGGGACATCCGCACCGGACACCCGCAGCTGGTCACGGCCAAGGGCTACGACCACAACTTCGTGCTCGACAAGGGCGTGACCGCGGGGCCCGAGCACGTGGTGACGCTGCGCGACCCCGGCTCCTGCCGCACCCTGAAGATCTTCACCGACCAGCCGGGGGTGCAGTTCTACTCGGGCAACTTCCTCGACGGCACCCTCGTCGGGCCGTCCGGCCACACCTACCGGCAGGGCGACGGACTGGCTCTGGAGACCCAGCACTTCCCGGACTCGCCGAACGAGCCGTCGTTCCCCTCCACCGTGCTGCGGCCGGGCCAGACATACCGGACGACCACGATCCACCGGTTCGAGGCGTGAACCCACTTCTGTTTCTCCTGAGTTGAACGGGACCACTCGCGTCTCCGTACTGAAGGGCGGCCCGTGCTCCCCCGCACGGGCCACCCTGAACGGAGGTCCCCTTTGGCCGGCAACGTCACCTCGTTGTTCCGCGGCACCGACGCGCACAGCCCCTCGATGGCGGCGCTGGCGCGAGAGGGCGGAGACGGGGCCGGCCCGGTGGACTTCTGCGTCCCGTGCAATCCGTACTTCCCCACCCCGGCCATGTACGACGAACTGTCGGCCCGGCTGTGCGAGATCCTCACGTACTACCCGAGCAGCGCCGACACCGTCACCGGTGAGCTGTGCTCCCTGCTCCAGCTGCCGCCGCAGTGCGTGGCGATGGGCAACGGGTCCACCGAACTGATCACCTGGATCGACCACCTGCTGGTCCGCGAGTCCCTGGCGGTGCCGGTCCCCACCTTCGGCCGCTGGACCGACCAGCCGATGGAGACGGGCAAGCGGGTCGACATGTTCCCGCTCCAGGAGGCGAGCGGATTCGCCCTGGACCTCGCCCAGTACGCCGAGTTCATCCGGCGGCGCGGCACCCGCGTGGCGGTGCTCTGCAACCCGAACAATCCCGACGGCGGCTATCTGCGCAAGCAGTCGGTGGTGCAGTTCATGGACGCGATGGCGGACCTGGACCTGGTGATCGTGGACGAGTCCTTCCTGGAGTTCGCCGACGCGGAGGTCGACCCGAGCGTCGTCCAGGAGGCCATGCTCCGCCCGAACGTCATCGTCCTGCGCAGCCTCGGCAAGAACTTCGGCCTGCACGGCATCCGCTTCGGCTACCTGGTGGCGAACCCGGCGCTCGCGGGCAGGGTCCGCTCGATGCTCCCGAAGTGGAACCTCAACTCCTTCGCCGAACACGTGGTGTTCATGCTGCGCGACCACGGCGCGGAGTACGCACAGAGCCTCCAGCAGATCCGCCGTGACCGCCTGGAGATGACCAGCCACCTCTCCGCACTCCCCGGGCTCACCGTCTACCCCTCCCAGGGGAACTTCCTCTTCGTACGGCTGCCCGTCGGGGCCGAGGGCACGGTGGTCCGGGACCGGATGCTCACCGAGCACCGGATCCTGGTCCGCGAGTGCGGCAACAAGATCGGTTCCTCCAGCCGCTTCCTGAGACTCGTGGTGCGCCCCCAGGTCGACGTGCGTCGCCTGGTGTCCGGCCTGGAACAGGTGCTCTACGGGTCCAGGAGGGGAGCCGCCGTACCCGAGCTGGGCACCGGGACCAGCTACAGCTCGGGTACGGCGGCGGTGGACCGGCTGATGAGCCAGACCAACGGAGGCGGCGTACCGGGCCTGGCCGCACAGGCCGAGGCCATGACCGCCGCTCCCGCTCCGGCCGCCGGCACCGGCATGCCGCTCCCCGCCGCCGTACCCCCACCCGGCGCCGGGATGCCGATGCCGGCGGCAGCCCAGCCCCTGCCTGCGGCGCCCCAGCCGGCCCCGGTACAGCAGCCGATGGCGCCGGTGCCGGTCCCCCAGCCGGTCCCGGCTCCCCTGCCGACGCCCACGCCCCTGCCCGCACCCACCCCCGTACCCGCCCCGATGCCGGTACCGGTGCCGGCCCCGGCCGCCGCGTTCGCCCCCACTCCCCCCGGCGTCCCGGCACGCGGCGGCATGACGGCGGCCCAGGTGCGCGGTATGACCGCGCCCGCGACCCCGGTCCCCGCCACAGGCCTGTCCCCGGCCCCGGCCACGGGCTGGCCGAACGCCCAGAGCTGGCCGAACGCGGCGGGGATGGACCAGGCGGGCTAGCGGGTCTCGCCGCTGGTACGCCACCGGCCAACCCGTCGACCGGTTCAGCAGGTTGACGCCCGGCTCCGGGGTGCCGTTGTCGTTGGCGTCGTAGTAGTGGTGGACGATCAGGTCGCCGTCGGTGTCGTTCATCAGGTACTTGCCGCCGTGGTACGAGATGTCCGGCGCCCAGGCCTCGGTCGCGTACGACGCCCACCAGCCCGGCTTGACGGTGAAGGCGTCGGATCCGGCGGTGAAGGCGATACGGTCGGTGGACGTGCCCGGGTTGGGGTACGCGGACGCGCCGCTCGGGGCGAGGGCGAGCAGGAGCGCGGCGGGGACGAGTCAACAGCCCTCGCAACAACTCGCCTGTCTCACAGGCGAGTTGTGCGAGTCCGCTGCCCGGCCCCACGTCACGTACGCGGGCGTGTGACCGTCAGGACCTTCAGGGCCACCAAGGGGTGGAACAGGGCGGCCGGTGAGGTCACCATGTTGACCACGCGTACGAACCTCGCCCAGACCCCGGCGTCCTTCACCGCCACGTGGAACAGACGCGTGTTGTACCAGTGGGCGAAGCGCGCGGCGATCGGCTGGCCGTCCGGGGTCCACATCAGGTCCGAGTTGGTGGACAGCGTCCATGGGCTCAGTACCAGACGGCCCACCTTCTTCTGGAAACCCCTGGCGAGGCCGTCCAGCCGCCCGGAAGCGCTGTGCCGCTTCAGCATGCCCTGCAGCAGCTCCGCCTCCATCGCCGCCACCGTCAGACCCTGGCCGTAGACGGGATTGAAGACGCAGACGGCGTCGCCGACGGCGATCAGGCGGTCCGGCCAGTCCTTGACGGTGTGGTAGAGCCGCCACTGGTTGTCGGCGTTGGTGTAGCGCCGGGTGGGCTCCTGGGCGGTGCGCCGGCCGATCTGCTCGGCGAGGCGCGGGTTCTGCAGGCTCTCGGCGAACGCCAGATATCCCTCGTCGTCGGTCGGCGGCTGGTCCTGGAACCCGAACAGCGAGCAGGTCCAGCGGTTGCGCTCCACGGCGAGCAGGACTCCGGCCCGGGGCACGCTGGGGGCGAACAGCATCTGGTAGGCGACGTAGTAGTCCGGGTGGCCGGGCTGACTCGCGTGCGGCCGGTCGAAGTTCATCGACGTGTAGGTGACCTTCGCCTTCACGGTCCGTTTGGGCGGCACCGTGATCCCCGTCGCGCCCAGCCAGTCGGTCAGGGAGCTGGTCCGTCCGGAGGCGTCGACGACCAGATCGGCGACCAGCTCGAAGGGCTCCGCGGCCACGGGGTCAGAGGCGTCCGTGTGCTGCGACCGGCATGTCACGCCGGTCACCCGGCCCGAGGAGTCCCGGGTCAGGCCCATGCACTGGGTGGACGGCACCAGTGTGACCTGGGGAAGCGCGAGCACCTTGCGGCGCAGGCGGCGTTCCAGTTCGTCACGCGTGAAGGTCTGGATGCGCACGCCCGTGCGCCGCCGTGGCGCGAGTCCGACGGGCAGCAGGAAGTCGATGCCCTCTCCGTAGTCGAACACCGGCGCTCCCGCCGCGCGCAACTCGTCGCGCAGTCCAGGGAACAGCCGCTCCAGGATCTGCCCGCCCCTGGCGAGCATCGCGTGCGCGTGGTAGCCCTGCGGGGCGCCCGGATGGACTCCGGTGTCCTCGTCCACGGCATCCCGTTCCACCAGGATGACCTCGCGGAAGAAGTCGGCCAGTACGCGTGCGGTCACCAGGCCCGCATAGCTGCCGCCGACGACAACGGCCTTGGCCCAAGGGCGATCTGTTCTCATGTCGTCTCCCATCCAACAAAGTCAACGGCACCACCGAGAGCCCCGGTACGGGGCTCGGGAAGCACCCGGGGAGCGCGTGCAGGCCCACGATCATGTGTCCATGGGCCCGCACGCCGTAACGTCAGATCCGGTCGGCCGCGATGAGCAGGTAGTGGAAGCTGCCCTCCTTGTAGGCGGTGAGGAACGGGTCCTCGATGCCGGTGGCCACCGAGGACTTGGCGCGCAGCTCCCAGTAGGGGATCGTGTCCGGGGTCAGGTCCACCACCTGCATCGGCACGAGGTTGTTCGCGGCGAGAGCCCTGAAGTACTCGCTGCGCGGGTGGATGTTGCAGGTGTAGTGCTCGTCGATCCGGCTGACGGCCTTGGAGCGCATACCGGTGACGTCGTTGGAGCAGCCGGTGATGCAGACATAGCGTCCGCCGTACTCCAGCAGGCGCGAGAACTCGGCGAATAGTTCGAACAGGTCGACGTACATCGTGGTCTCGTTGGTCCAGATCGCCCGGCGGGATCCGGTCTCCAGACGGGTGTCGAGCATGTTGCGGAAGTGGAAGCGGACCTTGTCGGTCACGCCGCGCTGCCGTGCCTGCTCGTTGGCGAAGTCGATCTGCTGCTCGGAGATGCTGACGCCGTCCACGTGGCAGCCGAAGCGGGCGTTGGCCATGAAGCTGGTGCCACCGCGACCGGAACCGGCGTCCAGCAGCCGGTCGTCCGGGGTGATGTCGCCGAGGTGGTCGAGGAGCACCTCGGCCTGTGCCGACTCCAGGCGGTGCATCTCCTCGATGATGCGCTGGTCGCGGGTCTCGGGCGGGCCGGCGAGGACCGAGGGGTCCCATTCGCCGAGGCCGTAGTGGTGGTGGTAGAGGCCGTCGACCTCGCCGAGCTTGATGTTGACCGGGTCCTTCTCCTTGTTCCAGTACTCCGCGACCGACTTCTGGTAGTCGGTGCGCAGGACATCGCGCATGGCGATGCTTTCCATCTGGGTGGAGATCTTGGACATGGGGGTGGTTCCTTACTCAGGGGTGGGGGATGCGCGGGGGACGCGCGCGGGGTCAGGCGGCGTTCGCGGCGGTGTGGTAACGGCCGCTGGTGGCGTGCCATTCGCGGCTGCCGCCGACCCAGGCCCAGGTACTGGCCAGGAAGCGGCGTAGTTCCGGGGAGCCGGTCTGGGCGAGCGCGGCCGCCTCGGCCTCGAAGGTGAGCATCAGCTCGTTGTGGATGTCGACGGTGCGGTCGACGGCCTCTTCCGGCGAGCAGCCGTCCTCGGTGGCGATCAGCCGGGGCAGGCTGAAGTCCGCCGGGTCCTCCTTGGCCATGGAGTAGAGGTCGTTGACGATCACGCTGGCGGTGCCCGCCAGGGTGAACGCGCGCCGTACGCGCAGATCGGAGAACTCGCCGTACGGGATCTCGTAACCGGCGATCGCGTCGACGAGCACCATGCACGGGATGAAGCTGTTCTCGTGCCGGTGCATCAGGTACTCCCACACCGGCGGGCGGTGGCCGGCGGCTTGCCAGTAGCCCTCCTGGCCGTAGGCGACGAACATGATGCCCAGCTCGTGGCGGAGCCGACGCACCTGTGAGGTGGTCGCGTACGAGTGCAGATTGCGCAGGCTGTCCCGAAGGGCCCGCGCGACCGGGTCCGCCCGGACGACCTCCTCCAGCTGGGAGGCGTAGCCGAGCGGGAGGTTCGCCTGGTCGATCACCGAGTGGGCGATGGCAAGCCGCTGGCCGAGTTGCTCGGGCCGGGCCTCCTCGGTCTCGCCGTCCACGTAGTGGTCGTCCACGGCCCATTCCGACAGCGCACACTTGGCCGCCGCCAGCAGCCGGTCCGGATCGTCGGACTCGGGGTGGGCCAGCATCATCAGCCGGCCGAAGTCGGCCCGGCGGATCTTGTCCAGCTGGCCCGGGTAGATCCCCATCTCCTCGGCCCACTCCACAAGACGCTCGGTGACGACCTGACCGAGGGCGGGGTCGTCCCGCACGGCGGGCGGGCAGTACAGCCGGGGCCCGGGATCGAACACCGCCGACGCCGACGCCGACGCCTGCCGGCGGGGCTCGGCGACGGTGGTGCGCAGGGGCGCCGCCGATGCGCCACGGCCGGTGCGGCCGAGAGCTACCGCCGAGCTGCCCGGCCCGGTGGGCCCTGACGGCAACCTGACCGGGGACGGAGCCGCAGCCGCCGACGGATCCACAACCTCCCCGGCCACCGACACACCCGGCCCAGTAGGCCCTGACCACAGCCCGACCCGAGACAGAGCCACGTCCGCCGCCGACTGCCCCGCCTCCAACGGATCCACAACCTCCCCGGCCACCGACGCACCCAGCCCGGTGCGGCCGAGAGCTGCCGCCGAGTTGCCCGGCCCGGTGGGTCCCGACGGCAGCCCGACCGGGGGCGGAGCCGCAGCCGCCGGTGACCGCGGCTCCGCCAACTGCCCCACCTCCGGCGGAAGCACAGCCGCATCGGCCACCGACGCACCCAGCCCAGCGGGACCCGACCGCAGCCCGACCAGAGGCGGAACCCCGGCCGCCAACTGCCCCACCTCCGGCGGATTCACAGCCGCATCGGCCACCGACGCACCCAGCCCAGCGGGACCCGACCGCAGCCCGACCAGACGCGGAACCCCGGCCGCCAACTGCCCCACCTCCGGCGGATTCACAGCCGCGTCGGCCGTCGGCGTGCCCAGCACGGTGGGGCCGGTGCCCGTGCTGGACGCGTCCCCCGGTGGATGCACGGACGCCGGCGGATTCCCTGTGGACGCTGCCCCGTGACCGACCCCCGCCGGACGCACCACCGTCGGCAGTGGCAGCCGGAGTCCACCGGTGTGGGTCCTGCCGTGCCCCGTTGGTGCGCGGTGTGGGGTGGCCGTCGCTCCGAGGGGGACGTGGGCCGCCGACGTGCCCGGCCCGGTGGGGCCCGATGGCAGGCATGGGTCGCCGGACCCGGGCCCGGTCGGCGGGCGGGCCGGCGGTGACGACCCGGCTGACAGCAGGGCCCGTACCAGGCCCGCCGTGTCGTGGGCCGCGGCGGGTGCCGCGACCCGGGAGATCAACGACACCGCCGTCAGCTCCCGTTCGTGCGGGCGATCTCGACGTTCTCCAGGACGCCGAGGGCGTCGGGCACCAGGACGGCCGCCGAGTAGTAGGTGCTGACCAGGTAGGAGATGACCGCCTGCTCGTTGATGCCCATGAAGCGGACGTTCAGGCCGGGCTCGACCTCGTCCGGGATGCCGGTCTGGTAGAGGCCGATGACGCCCTGGTCCTCCTCGCCGGTACGCATGGCGATGATCGAGGACGTGCCCTGCTCGGTGATCGGGATCTTGCTGCACGGCAGCAGCGGCACCCCGCGCCAGGCGGGCAGGTGGTTGCCGTTCATTTCGATGCCGCCGAAGTAGAGGCCCCGCTTGTTGCACTGCCGGCCGAACGCGGCGATCGCCTTGGGGTGGGCGAGGAAACACCGGGTCTTGCGCCGCATGCTGAGCAGCTCGTCCATGTCGTCCGGGGTCGGCGGGCCCGAGAAGGTGGAGATCCGCTGGTCGAAGTCGGCGTTGTTCAGCAGGCCGAACTCCTCGTTGTTGATCAGCTCGAACTCCTGCCGCTCACGCAGCGCCTCGATGGTCAGCCGCAACTGCTGCTGCGTCTGGTTCATCGGCTCGTTGAAGAGGTCGGCGACCCGGCTGTGCACCCGCAGCACCGTCTGCGCCACGCTCAACTCGTATTCGCGTGGCTTGAGTTCGTAGTCGGCGAAGGTTTGCGACAGTGTTTCCTCGCCCACGTGTCCCGAACTGAGCGCGATCTCCGCCTCGCCCGACTTGCTCAGCTTGCGGTGCCCGTTGGAGGTGAGCAGCTGCACATGCCTGCGCAGCGCCTCGTACCGGTCGGCGACCGTCTTGTACGCGCTCATGGGCAGCGCGAGAACCGTGGTGGCGGTCGCCGCGCGGGCCGTGAAGTCCCACTTCTTGGTCTGCCCGGACATCACCCGGCCGCCGAAGGTGTCCCCGTCGGCCAGCAGTCCGATCACGGCCTCGTCGCCGTAGGGGCCCTCGCCGATCTTCTCGACCTTGCCGTGCGCGATCAGGTACACGTGGTCGGCCTTGCGGCCCTCCTGCACGATGACCTGGCCCTGCGCGAACTCCTTCTGCACGAACTTGTCGGCCAGCGCGCCGAGCACGTCGGTGTCCGTGAAGCCGCGCAGCAGCGGCAGCTCGCCCAGCTCCGCGGGGATCACCTCGACCTTGGGGCCGGTCTTCACGAAGGTCACCCGGCCGTCGCCCACGGTGAACGACAGGCGGCGGTTGACCCGGTAGGTCGCGCCGGGCACGTTCACCCAGGGGAGCATGCGGCTCGCCCAGCGGGAGGTGATGCCCTGCATCTGGGGTTCGGACTTGGTGGTGGTGGCAAGATTGCGCGCCGCCGCGGTACTGAGGCTCTGCTGCTCGCGCTGCCGCTGCTCCGACTCCGCGTCCGCAGCCGCTGTCGTCGCTGTGTCGAGTGGCATGGCTCTCCCTCGTCTTCCCTGGGCACGTAAGGACGCGCGACGACCCGTTGTCGTCACGCTGCGTACACAGGGGTATCAGAGCCGCGCTTACGTTGAGTGACCGATACAGAGGGCGCGCGAGGGCAGTCAGCGCACTCTTCGTGCGCCCCTCGCGCGCCCCTTATGGACATCACGCCTGGTCCGAACGATTCCGCAGGTCAACCGAGGGATGACTGCTCACCGGCGAAAACCATGAAGCGCCATCGAATACTCAGCGTGACCGGCGTGGCGGGCGTCGCTCTACGTGCTCGGGCACTCCTTCCACGCCAGGTGGTACACCGTGCTGATGTTGCCGTCCGTCGAGTCCATGGTCATGAAGCTGACCTTGTCGGGGTTGGCGGTGCCCGCGTTCACCCGCAGCTCGGTGTTGATGTTGAAGTTGCGCAGGACCCCGCAGGGCGCCCAGACCAGTTGAGCCCAGTCCGTGCTGTCGGTGGCCTCCCAGTTGTCATTGAAGGGGGCGTTGAAGGGGTGGCTCCTGGGCACGGTGTTCGGGGAGCCCTGGAAGTAGTACGAGGCCTTCTGGGTCGCGCTCGCGCCGGGCTGCAGGGCCAGGAAGCCGCGGTAGTCGGCGCTGGCGATGGCATAGGTGAAGCCCTGGGGGACGTGGACCACCAGGTTCAGCTGGCAGTTCTTGCGGAAGGCCGTGGGGTCGGAGTTGCCGCCGGCCTGGGCCAGGTAGCTGCTGTAGGTCACCGTGAAGGCGGTGTTGTCCGGTGAGACGGCGACCGCGGCGGTGCCCTCGGGGCAGCCGGAGCCGTTCACCGTGGCCACATCGATGACGATCTTGTCCGGGGGCGGGTTGTCGATCGGGCCGCCGGCGGGTCTGTGGGCGGGTATCGCGGTGGAGAGCAGTGCCGCCACGGCACCGCTCAGGAGGAGTCCACCAGCCATGATTTCTCCCATGGTCGGGTGTGGGGGGTCTGTGTGGAGCCTGTGAAGCGTTCCGCATCGTAGGAAGCCCCGCTCACTCCCGGGAGGTTCAACTCCGGCCATTCACAACCGGCCGTTCACACCGATCCCCTACGGGTTCTCCCAGGCCTCCGGTTCCGCCGCCAGCGCGCGGACGGGCTCCGGCAGGGCGTCCGCCGCGAGGTCGGCGAGGGTGACGCCCTCCAGGATCCTGCGGACGTTCGCGCGCAGCGCGATCCACAGGGGCAGCAGGGGCTGTGCGGTGCCGGTGTAGGCGAGGCCCGTCGGGCGTTCACCGCGGACCGACACGATCGGGCCGTCCACGGCCCGGATCACATCCGCGACCGTGACGTCGGACGCGTTCCGCGCCAGCCGGTAGCCGCCGCCTCCCCCGCGCCGGCTGTCGACGATCCCGGCCCGCCTCAGATCGCCCAGGATCCCTTCCAGGAACTTGTGCGGGATGCCCTGCACGGCGGCGATTTCCTCCGCCTTCACGGGGCCGTTAGTCTGCCGTACGGCCAACTCCAGTACCGCCCGTACCGCGTAGTCCGCCCGTGCCGAGATCCTCATGAATCCATTGTGGGGCGTCGCCGCGGGGGGAGTGGCCCTCGCCCGCGCCCCCGTAAGATCGCCCGGGAGGATCCAACCTTGGCGCTCAGCAGACGAAATTTCAGTGCCCTGGCCGGCTCGGCCGCGCTCGGGCTCGCCCTGGGCGGCAGCGACGGCACGGGGGCACCCTCGGCATACGCGGCGCGCAGTGTGCCGACCGGCCCGGCGCCCGCCCCGCCGAGCGCCGACGGCGAGCGGCACACGATCGGCTATGACCGGTACTCGCTGCTCGTGGACGGCAGACGGCTGGTCGTGTGGTCAGGCGAGATGCATCCCTTCCGGCTGCCGAGCCCCTCCCTGTGGCGGGACGTCCTGCAGAAGATGCGCGCCCACGGCTACAACGCCGTGAGCATCTACGTGGCCTGGAACTACCACTCCCCCACACCCGGCAGGTACGACTTCACCGGCGTCCGGGACCTGGACCTGTTCCTGCGCATGGCCGCCGAGACCGGCCTGTACGTCATCCTGCGGCCCGGCCCGTACATCAACGCCGAGGTGGACGGCGGCGGCTTCCCCGGCTGGCTGACCGCGACCGAGGGCACGGCCCGGACCGACGACCCGACGTATCTCGGGCACGTCGACTCGTGGCTGACCCAGGTGAACCGGATCGCCCGCAAGCACCTGTTCACACAGGGCACCGGCACGATCCTGCTGTACCAGATCGAGAACGAGTACGACGCCCACACCGACGGGATGGGCCGGGCGTACATGTCCCACCTGTACAAGAAGGTGCGGGCCGACGGCATCGACGTGCCGCTGTTCCACAACGACAAGGGGCGCAACGGCTACTGGGTGCCCGGTTCGTTCGGCACCGGCGGCGAGAAGGGCGGCTGGCTGTACGGCTTCGACGGATATCCGTCGCCGTCCCAGACCCCGCCGGACTGGGGGACGTTCGGGCCCGGCGGGGCGAAGGGCGGGGCCGGCGCCTCGCCGTCCACACCCGGCTTCGTGCCGGAGTTCGGCGGCGGCTGGTTCGACCCGTGGGGCGGCGCCTGGTTCGACGGCAAGGGGTACGCCGAGTCACGGCGCACCCGGGACGCCGCCTACGAGCGCCGCTTCTATCTCACCAACCTCGCCAACGGGCTCACCCTGCACAACGTGTACATGACCTTCGGCGGGACCTCCTGGGGCTGGCTGCCCGCGCCGGTCGTCTACACGTCGTACGACTACGGCGCCGCCATCGACGAGGCCCGGAACGTCACCGACAAGATCGCGCCGATGCACCAGCTCGGCCATCTGCTCCAACGCGTCCCCGACTTCGCCAAGCTGGACCGGGCGGCGGAGGTGAAGGCCGAGGGCCTGAAGGTCTACCACCTGACCAACCCGGACACCGGCGCCCATGTCTACGTCGCCCGCAACGACGGCGCGGACGCGGTCACCACCGATCTGCCGACCGACGCCGGCCGGGTGCGGATCACCGTGCCCGGCAAGGACGCCAGGCTGCTGACGACCGGGCTGAAGCTGGGCCGGCGCACGCTCAAGTACTCCACCGCCGAGCCCGTGCTGTGTGTGACGGCGGGGCGGCAGGACATCGCGCTGTTCTCGGGCCGCCACGGCGAGATGACCGAGCTGGTCCTGAAGTGCGAGGCCGAGCCGGACGTCATGCGGCTCGACCCGGAGGCCGCCTGGGCCTTCGACGGCGACGACGCGCTGCATGTGAACACGCCGCTCGGCGAGGGCGGACTGACCCGGGTGCTGGTGCAGAAGGGCGAGACCGAGACCCCGCTGCTGCTGCTCTTCGCCGACGACGACACCGCCGTACGCGTGTTTCCGTACGACACCCCGTCCGGGACCCTGCTGGTGTACGGCCCTGCGCTGCTGCGCCATGTCGAACTGCGTGGCTCCGAGGTCCACTTGACGGGTGACGTCACGGACACGACGGGCGTGGAGGTGTGGGGGCCGCGCGGCATCGACACCCTGGTGTGGAACGGGCGCAGGCTGCCCACCCGGGTGACGCTGTCCGGCAGCCTGATGACCACCGGCCTGCTGCCGTCCGTCCCCGAGGTGAGGCTGCCCGAGCTGGGCGGCTGGCGGATGCGTACGGAGAACCCGGAGGTCGGGCCGAGTTTCGACGACTCGGGCTGGCAGGCGGCGGACAAGAAGACGTCGTTCAGCACCACGCCCGTCCCCGACGGCGGGCCGGTCCTCTTCGCCGACGACTACGGGTTCCACTACGGAGACGTCTGGTACCGGGGCTCCTTCACCGACTCCACCGGCCTGGAGGAGGTCTCGCTCGCCTACAGCACCGGCACCCAGGGCCTGTTGATGGCCTGGCTCGACGGCGAGCCGCTGGGCACCCACCGGATGCCGGTACCGGACAAGAACACGACGACCAGGCAGGGGACTTGGACGGCGACCGCCGCCTTCCCCATCCGGGAGGCGCTGCGCTCCCCCGGCCGGCATGTGCTGTCCGTGCTCGTACGGCGCATGCAGCACGACCAGGACGGCAGGGGCCTGGACACCCACAAGGCGGCCCGGGGCCTGACGGCGGCGTCCTTCAAGGGGGCTTCTCCGACGGTGAGCTGGCGGATCCAGGGCGAGAAGGCCCCCGACCCCGTGCGCGGCCCGATGAACAACGGCGGTCTGTACGGCGAGCGGGAGGGCTGGCATCTGCCCGGCTTCCGGGACCACGACTGGGAGCGGACGGCCTTCCCGCGCGCAGCCCGGTACCAGGGCGTGACCTGGTACCGGACCACCTTCCGGCTCTCGGTCCCGGCGGACATCGACGCCTCGGTCGGCCTGACCCTGGAGGACGACCCGTACCGGGCCTACCGGGCGCAGATCTTCCTGAACGGCTGGAACATGGGCCAGTACATCAACAACGTGGGGCCGCAGCACACCTTCGTCCTGCCGAACGGCGTCCTGCGCACCCGGGGCACCAACACCCTCGCGCTGGCGGTCCTCTCGGAGTTCACCACGCTGTCGGGGCCGGGGAAGGTGGGCCTGACGCTGCTCGGCAGAGCGACGGGAGGACTGCCGGTCACGCCAGTCTGATCACGTTCCAGGACAGTGGCTCCAGTACGGCGGTGAGGGCGCCGTGCGACAGGGCGGTGCCCTCGACCGGGTGCGGGGTGACCCGCCCGGGGTCGTCGAGGGTGTTACGGGCGTCGGGGTCGGCGTCGGCGAGCGCGCTGTGCTCGGTGACGGTCGTCAACTCCAGTCTGCTGAGGATGACTTCGAGCGGCAGGGCGTCCGTACGGCTGCGGTTGACGGCGAACACCGTGACCGTGCCGTCGGCCGCGCGGACGGCCGTCGCGTGCAGCAGATCCGTCTCGCCGTACTTCTTCGTCTCGTACGTCGGCGAGTCCACCCGCACGTCGAGAACCTCGCCCCGGCCGTACCTCGACGCCTGCGCGAACGGGAAGAACGTCGTCTGCCGCCAGGCCGGGCCGCCCGGCTCGGTCATGATCGGGGCGATCACGTTGACCAGCTGGGCGAGGCAGGCGACGGTGACGCGGTCGGCGTGCCGGAGCAGGGCGATGAGGAGCGAGCCGAGGACGACGGCGTCCGTGACGCTGTAGTTGTCCTCCAGCAGCCGGGGTGCCTCGGGCCAGTCGGACTGGTCGAGGCTCTTGGCGTACTCCTCCCAGCGGGAGAGGTACCAGACGTTCCACTCGTCGAAGGAGAGGTTGATCTTCTTCTTGGACTTGAGCCGGGCGCCCACGTGGTCGGCCGTGGCCACCACGTTCTCGATGAAGGACTCCATGTCGACCGCCGAGGCGAGGAAGGAGTCCAGGTCGCCGTCGACGGGTTCGTAGTAGGCGTGCAGCGAGATGTGGTCGACCAGGTCGTACGCCTCCTCCAGGACGGTCGCCTCCCATGCGGCGAAGGTCGGCATGGCCTGGCTGGAGGAACCGCAGGCGACGAGTTCGACGGCCGGGTCCGCCTGACGCATGGCGCGGGCCGTCTCGGCGGCGACACGCCCGTATTCCCGTGCCGTCTTGTGCCCGGTCTGCCAGGGCCCGTCCATCTCGTTGCCGAGGCACCACAGCTTGATCCCGAAGGGTTCCTTGTCGCCGTGGGTGGCGCGGAGGTCGGAGAGCGCTGTGCCGGAGGGGTGGTTGGCGTACTCCTGCAGTTCGAGTGCTTCGGCGACGCCTCGCGTGCCGAGGTTCACGGCCATCATGGGTTCGGCCTGGGAGCCGACCTTCTTGAGGAAGGCGATGTACTCGGAGAGGCCGAACCGGTTCGTCTCGGTGGAGTGCCAGGCGAGGTCGAGTCGGCGGGGGCGGTCTTCGACGGGGCCGACCGAGTCCTCCCACTTGTAGCCGGAGACGAAGTTGCCGCCCGGATAGCGGATGGCGGTGACACCGAGTTCGCGGACGAGGCCGAGGACGTCGGTCCGCAGGCCCTCGGCATCGGCCGCGGGGTGCTCCGGCTCGTAGATGCCGGTGTAGACGCAGCGGCCGAGGTGTTCGACGAAGGATCCGAAGAGCCGGGGACTGACCTCCCCGACGGTGAAGGCGGGGTCCAGGGTGAAACGGGCGGTGCTCTTGCTCATGAGGTCCTTTCGAGTCACTTCACAACAGGCCATCCGGCGCGCCGGCCCAGCTGGTTCAAACCCAGCTCGGGCGTGCCGTTGTCGTCCGCGTCGTAGTAGTGGTACGCCAGCCACGTCTTGCCGTGGGTGCGGAACGTCGCCCCTGCGCCGGGGCCGATACAGCGGCCGTGGGAGGCCAGGACGAGGTCGCCGCCGCCGTCGAGCGGCCCACTCGGATCTTGTAGGTGCGTAGAGCTTGCCGTCGATGACGCCGCGCTGCCACAGCCTGGGGTGGTAGTCCTGTTCGCGCAGGCCGTACTTGGCGAGCAGGCCGATGTCCCAGGCGTCCAGGAGGCGGCCCGGCGCGAAGCCGGCGACCCGGCCGATGTGCATCACGCCGAGGTCGGGTGCGCGGTTGCCGGCGGCCGCCATGGCGAGCTCGGTGGAGAAGGGGTTGCCCCACTGGAGGGTCGAGTCCTTCACGGCGATGTCCGGACACGTCTTCCGGAAGGCGTTCAGCATCGCGATCATGTTGGCGCCGTCGCCGCCGCTGAAGAGGTTCCAGTAGCGCACGCGGGTGCGCGCGGTGGAGGCGAACGCGTCGGCTCCGGTGCCGAGTGCGGCGAAGCCGAAGCTGCCGGCCACCGCCAAGCCGCCCGCCGCCGTGAGGAGTTGCCTGCGATTCAGGCCAGGTTGCCCCCATACCTCGCCCCCACCGTCCTCAGATGTTCGCGATATCGAATGACGCCCGCAACTTCGAACGGGACCGTAGATTCGAAGCGCTTCCGCGTCAATGGGCCGGACACAAGCTCATGGGGGTCGAACGCGAGCTCATGAGGTCGTTCCCGGTTGAACGACGCTCGCCGGATCGCATGACGCGCACACACCCGGGCGCGTACCCTCGGACGGTCTCCACAGCGGCGGCCAGAAGGGGGAGGCATGGGCATCGCGGGCGCGCGTGCGCGGGCGGCACGCCTGACCGCACGGCTGCGGCGCTCCCGTCCGGGCTCGGCGATGCGCGCGCTGGCCGGCGACCTCGCCGCCGCCGTCCGCGCCCGCCCCGCGGCACCCGACGGGGTACGGGAGGTGTGCCGGGCCCTGTGCGAGGAGATGAGCGCACGGCGCGGCGGGCGGCCGGTCGAGCTGCGCTTCGAGCGCTTCCCGGACGAGATCGAAGTCACCGGGCTGTGGGTGGAGTTCGCCGACTTCGACCTGGTGATCGTGGAGGAGCGGGCCGAGGCCGTGCAGCAACTGGTCATCCTGGGCCATGAGTTGTGGCATCTGCACGCCGGGCACCGGCACCACCACCTGGCCGGCGACGCGGCGGCCCGCGCGCTCGCCGACGCGCCCGGCTGGCGGGACATGCCTCTCACGGTGGCCGCCCGCAACGGCTCCCGGGAGGCCGACGAGGCCGAGGCCGACGACTTCGGGCACCGCCTGGCCGCCCTGTTCCGGCCCCACCTCTCCGGCTCCGCCACCGGCACCCCCCAAGGCCAGGCGCAACGTTCCCTCAGCCCGGTGCAACGGACCCTCGGCTATCGCGGACGCGACGAAGCGAACGGAGCGCCCAGAGAAAGAGAGGCCGACCGGTGAACCTGGCACTCCATTCCCCGGGATCCCTCAGCGACGTCTCCGTCTCCTTCTGGATCCCCACGGCCGTCCTGACCGCCGCCCTCGCGATCAAGCTGCCCAGCATCATCAAGATGTGGCGGGACCCGATGCTGCGCGCCGTCGGCGGTCTGCTGCTGTTCGCCTGCGCGGTGTTCGTCTTCGCGTCCCCACGGACCATCGCCTGGACCAACCGGGTCACCGGGGTGCCGAACATCTCGGCGCCCTGGGTGTACTCCCTGCTCACCGCGCTCTGCGCGTCCTGGCTGCTGCTGATCATCGCCTGGCGCAACGGCCGTTCCGACCGCTCGGCCCAGACCCGCCGGGTAACCCGCTGGGTGGTGTCCGTCTACGCGGGCGTGGTCGTCGCCCTGTGGGCGCTGTTCGCGCTCGCCGACGTGCCCGTGGAGCGGCTGCGCGACCTCGACACGTACTACGCCACCACCCCCTTCATGCGCGAGGAGATCCTCCTCTACCTCGTCGCGCACACCGTGGCCTGCTCGATCACGGCCCGGCTGATCTGGAACTGGATCCGCACCGACGGCCTCGACGCCTGGCTGCGCTGGGGACTCGGTCTGCTGGGCGTCGGCTACGCCACGAACCTGTTCTTCGACGCGGCCAAACTCACCGCCGTCGTGGCCCGCTGGACCGGCCACGACCTGGACTGGCTGAGCACCGATGTGGCCCCGGCGGGCGCGTGTGTGTCCGCCACCCTGGTCGCGGTGGGCTTCATCGTCCCGCACGTCGGCCAGTATCTGCACGAACGCTGGAACGTCCGGCTGCGCCACCGCTCCCTGGGCTCCCTCTACCAGCTGATGCGCACGGTCACGGGCGAGCGCGAGCCCTTCGCCCCGCAAGCCCCCGCCGAACTGCGCCTGATCCGCCGCGAGACCTTCATCCGCGACGCCCTGCTGCAACTCTCCCGGCACCTGGACGAGGACCTGCGCACACGCTCGTACGACGCCGCTCTCGCCCTCGGTTTCTACCCCGACCGGGCCAGGGCCCTGGCCGCCGCCGTGACCCTGCTGGACGCGGCCGACGGCGCGCGCCCGCCACGGGCCGAAGGCGCCGACTCGGCGTCCGGTCCCGACACGGCGTATCTGCTCCAGGAGATCCAGGCCGTGTCCCAAGCCCTCCGCCACCCCGACGACATCATGGCGGTACGCGCCCACGCGGCCGCCCCGGCAGAGAGCGTGCCCGTCCATGACTGACCGCCCCTCCCCCCTCAGAACCGCCGTCGTGCTGGGGGGATCCCACACCGGCATGCTCGCGGCACGCGCGCTCGCCGACTGTGCCGACCGGGTCGTGATCGTCGAGCGCGACGCGCTGCCCGACGGCCCCGAACCCCGCAAAGGGCTGCCGCAGGCCCGGCATGCCCACATGCTGTGGTCGGGCGGGGTACGGGCCGTGGAGCAGCTGCTGCCGGGAATCACCGAGGCGCTCCAGGCCGCCGGGGGACGCCGGCATCCGGTCACCACGGGCGTGGTCGCCCTCTCCGCGCAGGGCTGGTTCCGCCGCTGGCCGGAGTCCCACCATGTGATCCTGGCCGGCCGGGACCTGCTGGACGCCACCGTCCGCGCACAGGTCCTCGCCGGACCGCGGATCGACCTCGTCGACCGCACCGAGGCCCTCGGCCTCACCGGCACCGGCGCCGCGGTCACCGGCGTACGGCTGCGCTCACGGGACGGCGCCGAGCGCACCCTGCCCGCCGACCTCGTGGTCGACGCCACCGGGCGCGGGTCCCGGGCCACGCGGTGGCTGGCGGACCTCGGGCTGCCCGCGCCCGAACTCCGGGAGATCGACCCGGGCGTGGTGTACGCCAGCCGCCTCTTCCGCGCCCCCGAGCCGACCTGGGACAGCTTCCCGGTGATCAATGTGCAGCCCGATCCGCACGGCGGCGGACCGGGCCGCTCGGGCTTCCTGCTGCCCATCGAGCAGGGCCGGTGGATCGTCACCCTGTGCGGCACCCGGGGCGGCGAACCCTCCGCCGCGAACGAGGAGTTCCTCCCCTTCGCCCGGGAGCGGCTGCGGCATCCGCTGCTCGGCGAGCTGCTGGAGCGCGCCGAGCCGCTGTCCGACGTGTCGGTGACCCGCTCCACCGTCAACCGGCGCCACTTCTACGAGCGGATACCGGTGTGGCCCGAGAACTTCACCGTCCTCGGTGACGCGCTCGCCGTGTTCAACCCGGTCTACGGCCATGGTCTGGCGGTCGCCGCGCAGAGCGCGGTGCTGCTGCGCGAAGTGATACGGCGGCACGGCTGGGGTACGCCGGGGCTGGCGCGCCGCGTGCAGCGGGCCGCCGCCCGCCCGGTGCGCGCGGCGTGGGACCTGGCCCTCGGGCAGGACGTGTTCTACCCCGGCGCGACGGGCTCCGGCCCGACCGTGCGGGACCGGCTCGTGTCCGCCTACGTCGGCCGCCTGCTGTACACCGCGACGGGCAACGGCCGTGTGGCCCGCCGGGTGACCGACGTGACGTCACTGGAGCGGGGGGCGGAGGTACTGCTCGCTCCGCGGGTCTTGCTGGCGGCGGCGGTGGGGCCGTTGAGACCCCCGTTGGCGGGACCGCCGTTGACCGAGGAGGAGCGGAAGGCGGCGGGGGTTCTTTAGGCCGTTGCCGGGTGCGGGTGGGGAAACTGCAGCGAACCCCCTCAAAGATCAGCCCTTGAAAGCCGGCTGGGGCAGGCCCTGTCCGGCTCCCGGTACCACCAGTACCGAACCCGACAGGGCATGCGGGGCCGGAAGACCCGTACGGGCTGTGGTGATGTACAGGTCGGTCAGACCGGCGCCGCCGAACGCGCAGGCAGTCGTCCGCGGGGTCGGCAGCGGGATCACCCGGTCCAAGGCACCGGCCGGCGTATAGCGCCGCACCGCTCCCCCGTCCCACAGCGCCACCCACACGCACCCCTGTGCGTCGACCGTCAGACCGTCGGGGACACCCGCGCCCTTCTCGATCTCCACGAACGGCCGCCGGCCATGGACCCGTCCGCCGTCGTGGCCGAAGACGTCCACCCGTCGGGTCGGGGTGTCGACGTAGTACATGAGCCGGCCGTCGGGGCTCCAGCCCGTGCCGTTGCTCACCGTGACGTCGGACAGCACCGTCTCCGCCGTACCGTCACCGGTCAGCCGGGTCAGCGTGCCGCCGCCCGGTGTCTCGTCGTATCGCATCGTGCCCGCCCACAGCGAGCCGTCGGGCGCCACGGCGGCGTCGTTCGCGCGGCGGCCCGGGACCGGCTCGTGGTGCAGCCAGCGGAACGTGTCGTCGGGGTCCAGGAGGCCCACGCCGTCCCGGAGGCTGAGCACCAGGCCGCCGCCCTCCCGGGGCTTGACCGCGCCCACGTGCTGCTCCGTCGTCCGCACCGTACGCCGGCCGGTCGCGGGGTCGTACGTGTGGACGCGCATGCCCAGGATGTCGAGCCAGATCAGCCGGCCTGTCGCCGGGTCCCAGGTCGGGCCCTCGCCCAGCTGTGCCGCCGCCCGTACCGCGACCTCGTATCCGCCGCTCATGCCGCGCCCCGGTGGCCCAGCCGCTCGGACAGCTCCGCCGCGCCCTTCGCCGCCAGCTGCTCCAGCTCGGCCCGGCGCTCGTCGCTCCAGCGGATCATGGGGACCGAGATGGAGAGGGCTGCGACGACCTGGCCGGTGCGGTCGCGGACCGGGGCGGCCACACAGCTGACGTCCGGGTTGGACTCGCGGCTCTCCACCGCCATGCCCCGCTGCCGGATCTCCGCCAGCGCCTCGCGCAGTACGGCGGGATCGGTGATGCTGTTGGGCGTCATCGCGGTCAGCTCGACGCCGTCCGGGATCCGCGCCGTCAGCTCCTGCTCGGGCAGCGAGGCCAGCAGCATCTTGCCGACCGAGGTGCAGTGGGCCGGCAGCCGGCGGCCGGCGGCCGAGACCATGCGGACGGCGTGCGTGGAGTCGACCTTGGCGATGTATATGACGTCGGTGCCCTCAAGGATCGCCACGTGGACCGTCTCGTCGCAGGTCTCGGCGACCGAGCGGGCCACCTGCTGGCCCTCGGCGGCCAGGTCGAGCTGCTCGGCGTAACGGCTGCCGAGCTGGTACGGGCGTACCCCGAGCCGGTAGCGTCCGGGCTGGCCCGGCACGGGCACGATGTACGAGCGTGCGGCGAGCGTGGTGACCAGCTCGTGCACGGTGGTGCGCGGCAGCTGCAGTTTGCGCACGATGTCGGGGGCGGAGAGCGTCCCGTCCCCGTCGAGGAACAGCTCAAGAATGTCGAGAGCCCGGGTCACGGCAGGCACGAGGCGTCCCACGTCCGGCCCCCTCCCTTGGGTCTAAGCGCCCGTTCGACACCTCGATGTCGAGATGTTCGAGATATCAACAGGCGATCGGCATGACGAACACAGGCTAGTCATGGAGAGTTGCCCGGGCAATGGCCAGGAGGCAGACCGTGCACCATGGGGGCATGGATCTCGACTTCCAGCTGGTGCTGCTGCGCCGCATGGCCGACCACAACCCGGATCTGGTCGAGGACGCCCGCCGGGTGCTGGGCGCGTCGATCGCGGACATGCGGGAGGCCAACAAGCGCTGGCAGGCGATGGTCCGTTCACCGAGATCCCGGTCCGCCGCCGCGCGGTACCGGTCCGTCCTCGGCGCGCCGGAGTCCGTCGTTCCGCGCCGGCTCGGGGACGTCGGCTGCGAGGCCCGGCGCTGGGCCCTGCCGCTCTGGCCCGACCTGCGCTTCGAGGTGCTGGTCGGGCCGGACGGGGCGGTGTGGAACGAGTGGCTGGTGCGCGCGCCCGGCGTCCCGGCCCCGCGGCTGGAGACCCTGGACGACCTCGCCCCCTGGTCCTGCACGGTGGACGAGGCCGCCCGCGCCTTCGCCCCGGCCCGCCCGCTGGAGGGCACCGCGCCGACCCGGTGGGGCCTCGCCTTCACCGCTCCCGGCCCGGACGGCGTACGGCACGAGGTGGTCGCAGAGTTCACCTGGGGGCTGCTGCAGCGGACGGCCGTCGTCGGCTGAGCCCGCGCCCTGAAGGGGCACGGGGCGGTGTTTTGCCGGCGCGACCAGCCACGACGGCGCCGCGGACGAACGACGGCACATCGCGGCCCTCCAGCGAAGCGCTCACGCGTCGAAGGCCGTCGCCCGCGTCCGCTTCTCCCAGGTGGTGATGTCCTCGCGGACCTGGTCGAGGTGGGCCAGGACGCCGGTCACGCCGTCGTCACCGAGGGGCAGGCGCAGCGGGGTGTGCTCCGCCTCCAGCGCGGCCAGGATGAGGGCCGCCGCCTTGGCCGGGTCGCCGGGCTGGCTGTCCCGGCCGTCGGCGACGAAGCCGCGGGTCTCGGCGACCCTGGCGTAGGCGCCGGTGTCGGAGCTGACCCCGGCGCGGCCGGTGTCGAACAGCGAGGTCCGGAACGCCCCCGGCTCCACGATCAGCACCTTGATGCCGTACTCCCGCACCTCGTCCACGAGCGCCTCGGACAGGCCCTCCAGGGCGAACTTCGTCGCGCTGTACGCCCCGAAGCCCGCGAAGGACAGCTGCCCGCCCATGCTGCTCATCTGCACGATCGCGCCCGAGCGCCGCTCCCGCATCTGCGGCAGCACCGCCCGCACGAGCGCCGCCGGGCCGAAGAAGTGCAGGTCGAACAGGCCGCGCAGCTCGGCGTCGGTGGTCTCCTCGACGGCGCCGACATGAGTGCGGCCCGCGTTGTTGACCAGCACGTCGATCCGCCCGTGCCGGGCCACGACGTCCTGGACCGCCGTCTCGGTCGCGGCCAGGTCGGTGACGTCCAGACGCAGCGCCTCCACCTGGTCGGGGTGGGCCGCCACCAGGTCGTCCAGGGCCTCCGGACGCCGCGCCGCACCGATCACCACGTCACCGGCGGCGACGGCCGCCTCGGTGATCGCCCGCCCGAAACCGCTGCTCGCCCCGGTCACCAGCCATACCTTGTTCATCACGACTCCCCGCTCGTCCTGCTACGTCCTGACACGTCTTGATCCGCCTGACACGAACCAGCCTGCCGCCGGATGCCGTTGCCCGTCCAAGACCCCCGGTGATAACCAACGGTTATGACGATGGACGTCCACGCCCGTGATCTGCGGTACTTCGTCGCGGTCGCCGAGGAACTGCACTTCACCCGGGCCGCCGAGCGGCTGTATGTCTCGCAGCCGGCGCTGAGCAAACAGATCCGGGCGCTGGAGCGGCAGTTGGGGACGGAGCTGTTCCGGCGCGATCAGCACGGGGTGGCGCTGACAGCGGCGGGCGAGGCGCTGCTGCCGCATGCGCGAAGCGTGCTGTCGGCATGGGAGGCGGGCGCGACGGCTGTGGAGGCGGCCAAGGCGGCCCAGCGCAGCACGCTGGTGGTGGGCATGAGCACCAGCCCGGGCCGGGGCGGGCTGCTGCCGGCCATCCGCTCCCGCTTCACCGCCGCGCATCCCCGGGTCACGGTGCGACTGCGCCAGATGAGCTGGGAAGATCCGACGGCGGGCCTGGCGGACGGCTCGGCGGACGTCGCCTTCGTCTGGCTGCCGCTGCCGGACGAGGAGCGCTACGCCTGGACGGTGGTCGCCGAGGAACCGCGCCTGCTGGCACTCCCGCAGACGCACCCCCTGGCGGCCCGCGCCGAGCTGGACTTCACGGACGTCCTGGACGAGCCGTTCCTGGCGCTGCCCCGGAGCGCGGGCCGGCTGCGGGACCACTGGCTCGCCCTGGACGCGCGCGCCGGCCGGCCGCCCCGGATCGGCGCGGAGATCTCCGGGGCCGAGGAGACGTACGAGGCCCTGGTCGCCGGCCTCGGTATCTGTCTGGTGGCCGAGGGCAACGCCCCGCTGGTCACCCTGGGCGGGGTCGTCACCCGCCGGGTCCGGGGCATCGGCCCCAGCCGTTACGCGCTGGCCTGGCGACGGGAGGACGGCCAACGGCCACTGGTACGGGCGTATGCGGAGGCGTGCCGGGGGACGGTCAGCCGGTGATGTCCTCGGCCGCGGCCAGGATCGCCTCCACCACCCGCTCCAGCGACCCGGGATGCAGCCACAGGAACAGGTTCGGCTCCACGAGTTCCAGCTCCATCAGCCGGGGCTCCCCGTCCTCCCCGTCCACGAGGTCCACACGCGCGTACAGCAGCCCGTCCGCACCGGGCACCGCGCCCAACGCCTTCTCGGCGACGGCCAGTTCCGCTGCCGTCGGCTGCCAGCGCTCCAGATTCGGGTGGGCCACCTTGTCCGCGTCGTACGGTGTGCCGGGCGCGAGGACGGCGCCCTTGCGGCTGGCGTGCAGCAGCCGGCCGCCGAAGAACTGCAGCGCCCGCTCCCCGCTGACGTCGATGCCGGTCACGTACGGCTGCACCATCGCGGTGAAGCCCTCGGTGTGCATCCGGGCGAGCTGAGCCACGGCCTTCTCGTGCTCGTGGGGCGGGTAGCGGGCGGCGAACCGGGCGCCCGCGCCCGAGGTCGGCTTGATCACGTACTCGTGGTCGACGGGCAGGTCGGCGGGCTCGCCCGGCGCTATGTAGCGGGTGGGGACGGTGGGCACGCCGGCGGCCGCCAGCTCGCCGAGGTAACGCTTGTCGGTGCTCCAGCGGACCACGGCCGCCGGGTTGGCGAGCCGGGTCAGCGCCCCGACCCGCTCCACCCAGGCGGCGAACTCCTCCGCCCGCCAGCTGTAGTCCCAGGTGGACCGGATGACGACGAGGTCATAGCCGCCCCAGTCCACGTCCGGATCGTCCCAGTACCTGGCCTCGGCCCCGGCCCCGGCGGCCCTGAGCGCCCGCACCAGCTCCGGCAGATCGGAGTCCTTGCCGGGCTCCGTGCCGGGGTCGTAGGTGGCGAGGGCGATGCGGGGCATGGCGGACTCCCTGTCGTACGACGCTTCGATCACGCCGAGGCTAACAACCGTCGCGGCCCGGTATGAACCGACCATGACGACAAACGGCACCGCGGCCCACACCGGCATGACCGAACTCCCGTCCCTCGTACGGGACGCGCTCGCCGTCGCCCGGGTCCACCACTTTCCGTACTCCTGCCGTCCCGAGCAGGGCCGCCTGCTGCAGGCGCTGGCGGGTGGGGCCCGGAGTCGTATCGGCGAGACCGGGACCGGACTCGGGGTGGGCCTGGCCTGGCTGACCTCAGGCGCGACGCCGGGGGTGCGGCTGTACAGCGTGGAGCGGGATCCTGAGCGGGCACGAGGCGCCGCCCAGGTGTTCGCCGGACGGCCCGAGGTCACCGTGCTCACCGGCGACTGGCGGCGGATCGAGGAGTACGGGCCCTTCGACCTGCTCGTTCTCGACGGGGGCGGACAGGGAAAGGCGGCCGGGGACGCGCCCGCCGATGTCGAGCGGCTACTCGTGCCCGGCGGGACGGTCGTCGTGGACGACTTCACCCCGGCGACCGGCTGGCCGCCGCTGCACGCGGGCGCACCGGACCGGGCCCGGCTGCACTGGCTGGAGCATCCCGCGCTGCACTCGACCGAGCTGCGGCTCGCGGCGGACCTGAGCTCGGTCGTCGGCTCAAGGCTCCTGGTGTAGGAAGGGGGGCGACGGTCGACCGACAGTCCCACAGTTAGGAGTGCGCCGCGTGTCCTCACTCTTTCCCGCTCTGGCGGACGGTCCGGGCGAGCGCAGCGAGATGGGGGTCCCCCCGGACGAAGTCTGGGGGAGGGTCGCCCTGCGGTTCGGCGAGCGGTCGTTGACGTACGGCGAACTGGCCGGGGCCGCCGGGGCGCTCGCCGCCCGGCTGCGCGGGGCCGGCCGGGTCGCCGTGTGGGCCACGCCCGAGCTGGAGACCGCCGTCGCCGTGACGGGCGTACTGCTCGCCGGATCCGCCGCGGTGCCGCTGAACCCGAAGTCGGGCGAGAAGGAACTCGCGCACATCGTCTCCGACAGCGCACCGACGCTGGTGCTGGCCGCCCCAGGCGCCGAACTGCCGGCCGCACTCGGTGCGTTGGAACGACTCGACGTCGACGCGACCGCCGCCCCCGGCGCCGTACCCGATGACACCGCCGCCGACGAGGACCCGGCGCTGATCGTCTACACCTCCGGCACCACCGGCCCGCCCAAGGGCGCCGTCCTGCCCCGCCGGGCCCTCGCCACCACACTGGACGCGCTCGCCGACGCCTGGCAGTGGACGGCGGAAGACGTGCTCGTGCACGGGCTGCCGCTGTTCCATGTGCACGGGCTCGTGCTGGGCACCCTCGGCCCGCTGCGGCGCGGTGGCAGCGTCCGGCATCTCGGGCGGTTCAGCACCGAGGGCGTGACCCGGGAGCTGAACGCGGGCGCGACCATGCTGTTCGGGGTGCCGACGATGTACCACCGCATCGCCGAGGCCCTGCCCGGGGACCCGGAGCTGGCCAAGGCCCTGGGCCGGGCCCGGCTGCTGGTCTCCGGCTCGGCCGCGCTGCCCGTGCACGACCACGAGCGGATCGCGGCTGCGACCGGGCGGCGGGTGATCGAGCGGTACGGCATGACGGAAACACTGATGAACACCAGCGTGCGGGCCGACGGGGAGCCGCGCGCGGGCACCGTGGGCGTGCCGCTGCCCGGTGTCGAGCTGCGGCTCGTGGAGGAGGACGGGACGCCGGTCACCGCGTACGACGGGGAGAACGTCGGCGAGATCCAGGTGCGCGGCCCGAACCTGTTCACCGAGTACCTGAACCGGCCCGACGCCACGGCCGCCGCGTTCACCGCCGACGGCTGGTTCCGTACGGGTGACATGGCCGTGCGGGAGAGCGACGGATATGTGCGGATCGTGGGCCGCAAGGCAACCGACCTGATCAAGAGCGGTGGTTACAAGATCGGGGCCGGTGAGATCGAGAACGCGCTGCTGGAGCATCCGCGGGTGCGGGAGGCCGCGGTCACCGGGGAGCCGGACGCGGACCTGGGCGAGCGGATCGTGGCCTGGATCGTCCCGCTGGACGCGGAAGCGCCGCCCACCGCAGAGGAGTTGGCCGATCACGTGGCCCGGCGGCTCGCCCCGCACAAACGGCCGCGGGTCGTCCGGTATCTGGGTTCCCTCCCCCGCAACGACATGGGGAAGATCATGAAGCGTGCGCTGGTGGCCGATGCCTGAGCGACTGTCGGCCCGGGAGATCCTGGCCCTGGTCGCGGACGAGGCGACCTTCAGTGAACTGCCCGGCAGGATAAGGGAACCGAAACGCGACGGCCCGCTCGGCTGGCAGGGTTACGACGCCTCCCGCGCCCGCGCCACGGCCCGTACCGGCGAGGAGGAGTCGGTCGTCTGCGGCACCGCGAGCGTCGAGGGCGTCCCGGCCGTGCTGATCGCCTTCGAGTTCGGCTTCCTCGGCGGCTCCCTGGGCGAGCGCACCGGCGACCGGTTCGAGGCGGCGTACCACCACGCCCGTGCCCACCGGCTCCCGGTCGTGCCGCTGATCGCCACCGGCGGCAGCCGGATGCAGGAGGGCATGCTCGCGCTGAGTCAACTCCAGCGTGTGGCACGCGAGTCGGCGCTCACCCGGGAGGCCGGCCTGCCGCAGATCGCGGTCCTGCGGGACCCCACGACCGGCGGCGGCTGGGCCACCCTCGGCGCCGGAGCCGATGTCGTCCTGGCCCTGCCGGGGGCTCAGGTGGGCTTCGCCGGTTCCCGGGTCCGGCCCGCGGACGCCGACCCGGCGGCCTACACCGCCGAGGGACAGGTGGCGGCGGGGTCGGCGGACGCGGTGGTGCAGCCCGCGGAACTACGCGAGACGCTGGGACGGTGGCTCCGGCTGCTCACCACCCCGGCGCAGGAAGCCCCCGCGCCGTCCGCCCTCGGCATCACCGGCCTGCCCGCCACCGGCTGGGCAGCCGTCCGCCGCGCCCGGTCCCCCGAACGACCTCGCGCGCAGGCCTACTTGGACACGTACTTCGCCCAACGCCTCGACATCAGCGGTGACCGGTGCGGCGGTACGGACCCCGACGGCATGCTGTGCGGGTTCGGTGAGCGGGACGGCCGTACCGTGGCCTACGCGGCGCAGACCGGGGCGGCGACCCGGCCCGCCGGGTACCGGACCGCGGCCCGGCTGATCCGGCTCGCGGACCGGCTCGACATCCCGGTGCTGACGCTGGTGGACACACCGGGCGCGGCCAATGACGCCGAGGCGGAGCGGCAGGGGGCCGGGGCCGCGATCGCGGAGGCGTTCGGGGCGGTGGCGTCCGCCCGGGTACCGATCACCACACTCGTCATCGGCGAGGGAGGCTCCGGCGGAGCGCTCGCGCTCGCCGCGCCCGACAACACCTGGGCCACTCCGGACAGTTACTTCTCGGTGATCGCCCCCGAACTCGCGGCGGCCATCCTCAAACGCCCGAAGGACGAGGTCGAGGCGACCGCCGAGCAGCTCCGGATCCGGCCGCAGGACCTGGTGGAGCTGGGGGTGATCCGGGGCATCGTGAACCACTCCCGGGCGTAGGTCACTTCACGGCCACCGCCCGGATGATCTCCCGCGTCGCCGATTCCGCCCTTGTCGCCGTGGGCCGAGGCGCGCAGGGAGACGGTGGTGGCCGTGCGGGGCACGTTCGGCGTGCCCCGCACGGAAGCGTCGGCGCCCTTCAGCGGGACCTCCTGTCAGGTGGTCCAGGACCGGCCCTCTACCTCTCCGGCGGGCCGTACCGAGCCCGTGACGCGCCCAAGGCCGCGAAGTACCCCCGTTCGGCGGCACCCCGCCCGGCCCCCTCCAGCAGGCGTCCGCCGGTGCCGCCCGCGCAGGATGCTGTGAAGGGGCCCGCCAGCCGGCCGGGCGCACCGAGGCCCGCGCACCGGGAGGATCGCCGTGACCGTCAGTCTGGAGCAGTTGCGCCGCTGCCACTTCGCCGTCGACCTGGGCGCGGCCCGCACCAGGGTGTATGTGAAAGGCGCCGGCCTGGTCATCGACCAACCCTCGGCGGCAGCGGTGAACAGCCGTTCCGGCGCGCTCATCGCCGTCGGCGACTTCGCGGAGCGGATGACGGGACGGACACCGGACTACATCCAGGTCGTACGGCCCATAGCCGGTGGCACGGTGGTCGACATCGAGATGGCCCACCGCATGCTGCGGCAGCTGCTCGGCGACAAGACGCGCCGTGCCCTGCGCCGTAATCTGCGGCTGCGCGCGGCGGCCTGCGCCCCGCACGGCGCCGATCCGCTGGCCCAGCGGGCGATCACCGAGACGCTGGTCGCGCTGGGTGCGCGCCGGGTCGAGCTGGTGGACACGCTGATCGCCGCCGCCGTCGGCTGCGAGCTGCCGGTGGATCGCCCCGAGGCCACCATGATCCTGATGTGCGGGGCGGCGAGCACGCAGGTCGCGGTGCTCTCGCTCGGCTCGATCGTCGCCGCCGAGCGGATCCCGGTGGGCGGCGACGCCGTGGACCACGCGATCGTGCAGCACCTGCGGCACCAGCACGAGCTGCTGCTGCCCGGCCAGTCCGTGCGTCCGCTGCAACTGGCCCTGTCGGGCAACGGGATCACCTCGCAGGGCCCGGCGGAGGCCGAGATCCACGGCCGTGACGTGGTCACCGGGCTTCCGCGCAGCGTGCGGGTCGACACCGCCGCCGTGCGCCACGCGATCCAGACCCCGCTGACCGGCGTCATCGACGGCATCGGCAAGGTGCTGCGCGACTGCCAGCCGGACCTGGTCGCCGACCTCGCGGAGCGCGGGATCATGATGGTCGGCGGCTCGGCGCTGCTGCCCGGCCTCGACCAGATGCTGCGGCAGGCCACCGGGATGCCGGTGCACATCGCCGAGCGGCCCGACATCTGCGCGGTCCAGGGCCTCGGCGCCATGCTGGAGGGCCGGATCGAGCCGCTGGTCCTGAACCCGCTGGCCGCCTGAGCCGCGCACGGCACGTCGTATGCCCGGCGATCCCGTCCCGCATCTGCCGCCGCTGCTCGAAGCGGTCCTCGGGGTCGGCTCCGAACTCGAACTGCGCACCACGCTGCAGCGCATCGTGGACGGTGCCGCCGAACTGACCGGCGCCCGGTACGCGGCGCTGCGCACCGCCGACCCCGGTCAGGAGGGGCCGGCCGAGATCCGTACGACGACACCTGCCCCGAAGGACGCCGACGGCCTGGACGTGCCGATCCTGGTCGGATCGGAGCCGTTCGGGCGGCTGTACCTGGCCGGCAAGAGCGGCGGCGGGCCGTTCACCGCCGAGGACGAGCAGTTGCTGCGGGTGCTGGCCACCCAGGCGGGCACCGCGATCGGCAACGCCCGCCTGTACGAGGCGGCCCGGCAGCGCGAGCGATGGATCGAGGGTGCGGCGGCCGTCACCACGGCGCTGCTGACCGGCGAAAGCGCCGCGGACGCGCTGATGACGGTCGCGGAACGGGCCCGGCTGCTCGCCGACGCCTCCGCAGGCGTCATCCTCCAGCCCACTCCCGAGGGCGGGATGGAGATCGTGACCGCGTCGACGCACGACGACCCCGGGGACCTCGTCGGTACGACCATCGAGCCCGGCAGCCCCGTGCTGGACCAACTACTGGGTGGCGAGCCGGTGTTCATCGAGGACTCGGCGACCGACCCGCGCATGACGACCCGGGTCCGGCACCGGTTCGGGCCCAGCATGATGCTGCCGCTCCAGGCGAGCGGCCAGCTGATCGGCACGCTCGCACTGCCGCGCCGACGCGGTGCCCGCCCGTACACGGACGTCGACCGGCGCCTGGCCGGCCAGTTCGCCTCCCAGGCCGCGCTCGCCCTGGTCCTCGCCGGCGCCCGGCACCGCAGGGAACGGCTGGCGGTGTACGAGGACCGGGACCGGATCGCCCGCGATCTGCACGACCTGGTCGTCCAACGGCTGTTCGCCACCGGCATGATGCTGCAGGCGGCGCAGCGCCGGGCCCGGGGCGAGGCCGTGGAGGACATGCTCGGCACGGCGGTCGACGAGCTGGAGTCGACCGTTCAGGAGGTGCGGACGGCGATCTTCGCGCTCCAGCAGCCCCCCGCCGAGGCGCCGACCACCCTGCGGGGCCGGGTGCTGCGCGAGACGGCCACCGTGGCGGCGGTGCTCGGTTTCCAGCCGTCCGCCCGCTTCCTGGGCCCGGTGGACAGCCGCGTCCCGGACCGCGTCGCCGGCCAGCTGCTCACCACCCTCCGCCGCGCCCTCGACACCGCGGCCCGCCGCCGGGCCGTCTCCCGCATCGAGGTCACGATCGACGCGACGGCGACCCTGACGGACGGCCGTGCGGCGGTACGGCTGACGGTGTACGACGACGGGGACACGACGGACGGTGACACCGAAGGAACGACGGTGACCTGGCAGGCACCGCTGTGACGAACGCCGGATGGCCGGGCCGCTGGTCAGTAGGGCAGGACGCGCCCCGACGGTGTCCTGCGGTCGATCTCGCGCTCACGCGGCGCGGTGGGGCGTCGGCTGACGCGTACCCGGATGCGACGGTCCATGACGCCCTCCCTCTGCCGGTACGGCCCGGCGGTTGATGCCGGTACGAGGTGGGTGCCCAGGACGCGGACCGTTCAAGCATGTACGGGTCAACTCACCTGCCGCGTACCGCTGTCGGCGAACACGGTGGCCGGACGCTAGCGGGGGGCATACCGGCCGAGTACGAAGTCCAGCCGGGCCACCCACTCGCCGAGCCGGGCCGACCGGCGGGCGTTCAGCTCGCAGTCGTACACACCGCCGTCCCACAGCCGTACCCTCACCGTGAGGTGGTGACCGCGCCGGGTGCGCCCGACATGCGCGATCTCCGGCCACTCGAAGTCCGCGGCCGCGCCCGCCACTTCGAGGACGACCCCGGTGGCGCTGACGACGACGCGCGACACGCCGTCGGTGAGTTCGGCCTCCGGGGGCGTGTACGGGACCGGCGGCCCGAACCCCTGGGCGACCTGCGGCGGAGGCGTGGCCGGGTAGGGCGGGGGCGGGACCGGGGTCCGCGCGGACGGGGCTGCGGTCGCGGGCTGCGGGGGTGCGGTCGGGGGCGGGGGGTACGACGCCTGTGCCGGGGCCGGCACCGGGGTCCCGTCGGTCAGCAGGTCCAGCAGTTCGGTGGGGGTCGGCCGGGCGGCGGGGTCTTTCGCCAGACAGCGCGCGACCAGGCCGGCGAGCCCGGCCGGTACGACGGCCAGGTTCGGCTGTTCGTGCACGGAGCGGTACATCAGCCCCATCGGCGTGCCCTCGCCCCAGGCGCTGCCGCCCGCCGCCGCGACCAGGACCGCGCCGAGGGCGAACACATCGGCGGCGCCGGTCACATCGTGGCCCAGGGCCTGTTCGGGCGCGAGGAAGCCGGGTGTGCCGAAGGCGGTGCCAGTGGCGGTGAGCCGGGTGGACTCGACGGCCCGGGAGATGCCGAAGTCGAGGACGCGCGGGCCGTCGACGGCCATGATGATGTTGCCGGGCTTGAGGTCGCGGTGCACCAGCCCGCAGGAGTGGACGGACTCCAGCGCCTCGGCGAGCGCGGCGGCCAGCGCCCGCAGCTGCGGCTCGTCCATCGCGCCCTCGGCGGCGAGCCGCGCCGCAAGGGTCGGCCCGGGAATGTAGGCCGTGGCCAGCCACAGCGGGTCGCCGTCCACGTCCGCGTCCACGACCGGCGCCGTGTGGAAGCCGCCCACCGCGCGGGCAGCCTCGACCTCGCTGCAGAACCGCTCGCGGAAGACCGGGTCGGCCGCGAGCTCCGCCTTGGCGACCTTCACCGCGACGGCTCGCCCACCGCGCGTCCGCGCGAGATACACGGTGCCCATTCCGCCCTCGCCGAGCCGCCGCTCGACGAGGTATCCCCCGATGCGTTCCATGCGCACAGTATGGCCGCCGGCCTGCCCTGCTCCGGCACCCCCCTGACGGACCACAAGTGGACCGCCGTGTGTCCCGCGACGGCGGTTTCCGTCTGCCAGGCTGGGGCGATGACCATGAACACCACGGTGGAGTGGGAGCAGCGGTGCGCAGCCCTGTGGGAGGCCTTCGAGGACTGCGACGCGGCGGAATTCCGCTCCAGGATCGAGGCGTTGGCCGCCGAGCTGCCGGAGGGGCACGCCGTCGCCGCCTTCGAGCTGGCCTCCGCCTACGACGCAACCGACCTCGGCGAACGCGCCGTTGCGCACTACCGCAAGGCGCTGGACGGCGGCCTGGACGGCGATCGCCGACGGCAGGCCGTCATCCAGCTGGCGAGTACGCTGCGCACGCTCGGCGATCCGCAGGCCGGCGCCGACCTGCTGCTCGCGGAGCGCGAGCAGACCTCGGACCACCTCGACGACGCGGTCACCGCGTTCCTCGCCCTGGCGTTCGTCGACCTCGGCCGCGAGCGGGAAGCCGCGGCGCTCGCGCTGGGCGCGCTCGCCCGGCATCTGCCGTGCTACAACGTCTCGCTCGCCCGTTACGCCGCGGCCGTGGCCGACCCGGCCCCGAACGGCTGAGCCAGGCGGAACCGGCCCGGTTCGCCCTTCGGCGACGGGGGTGTCCCGGGCCCTCCCCCTGAGCCACGGTGCGCGTCACGCCTTCGGGTCCGGCCAGGGCGCCCGCCCCGAGCGCGACATCCCCGATGCTGCCGCCTCGGTTCCCGCGGCCCTCCTCCGGGCCTCCCTCCGCACTCCCGAAGAACGCTGCAAGTACAGGGTTGTGCTGAGGAGGTCGCCTAGACCAGGCGCTCGACCGCCTCCTTGGCCTCCTTCAGGCCCGCGTCGGTGATCTCCCGGTACAGCTTGATCGCCTGAATCTTCTTGCCGTCACGGGCCAGCGCGATGACCTCGTCCATGCGGGAATCGTCCTCCCGCAGCCCCAAGTGGCCGAGAATCAGGTCAAGTTTGTGTTCCACCCGGGCAACTCGCCGATCCGCCCGGGAGATCCGGCTCTCGACGGTGCCGAGACCGACGATCAGGGCGAGGAACAGAAGGAAACCAACAATGTCCATGATCAGCGATCATAGAGGGGGCGGGCGGAGGATCTTCGGGCCTGCGCCGGACCGGCCGGCCTCCTCGCCGACAGCGGTGTCCGTGCCACGTCGCATCCCCGGCGTCTGCGGGCAACGGACATGACATCGCCCCCCAGGTAAGAGGAACACTTGAATATCGTCAGACTGCAGACTGCGGTGCCGCCGGGATTGCAGCGCCGCTTGGACTCCTCTTACCTCTCCCGTGCCTTTGCCGACGCGCGCGGGTCCGGACGACCGACCAGACTGGAAGTGGCCAGGCCGCCGGAAGGCGCGGCCACAACGGCGAGGTATCACGATGACTGCCAGGCCGGGTCGGCACCGTACGGCGGCGGCTCTCGCCGCCACCGCCCTGTCGGTCGCCGTATCCGCACTCGGTACGACGACGGCGGCAGCCGCACCCCAGCACCCACCCCTCACGCGCCCCGCGCACAGCGCAGTCGACTGCCGGACCGTCAGATGCGTGGCCCTCACCTTCGACGACGGCCCGACCCGGTACACGGCCGCTCTCCTCACCACCCTGGAACACAGCCACGCCGTAGCGACGTTCTTCCTCATCGGACCACACGCACTCCAGTACCGCGCGGACGTGCTCAGGGAGTACCGGGACGGTGACGCGATCGGCGACCACACCGTCACCCATCCCCACCTCACCCTCCTGCCCCTGCCCCGGGTCGCCCAGCAGATCGAGGCCGCGGCGCAGCAGATCGCCTCCGTCACGGGCCACAGGCCGGTGCTCTTCAGGCCGCCGTTCGGGGCGTGGAACGCCCGTGTGCGGGAGGTGGCCGGCACCGAGAGGATGGCGGTGGTGTTGTGGAACGTCAGCCCCCGGGACTGGAAGCACCACGACCCGGCCTTCATCGACCGGGCCGTCCTCGCCCAGGTGCGGCCGGGCGCGATCGTCGTTCTGCACGACCGCTACGCGACGACCCCGCCGGCCGTGCCCCGGCTGATCGACGCGCTGAGGGCCCGCGGATACGACCTCGTCACCGTCCCCCAGCTCTTCGCCACCAGCGGCGGCCTGCACAGCGGCATGGTGTACGACCACGGGCCGGGCCCTTGACTCGTCATCCGCTACGACGGGCGGGCGGTCAAGTGTTTCGCTTGCACGCGATATTCCGAGGGCTCGCCGAAATCGCATGCCGAGATCTCAACAGAGCCAGTCGCGTCGCTGCCCATTCATCTCTTCGTGAACCCACCCGATACGCGGCCGCCCCCGACGCTCTGATCGCAGGTTCCCCACGGCCCCAGTAATCAATACGCGCCAACTCCACCCTGTCCGCCGGCGGAACTGCCCGGCCAGTGGCTCGACTTCATCGGCTTCACTCCTCGCCCCGGATCACCGCCGAATCGGTCATGGCAGTCGTCCCTCGTGACGTTCTCGTCACGGATCTTGCTCTGAACGAATGAACGGGGGTCACCACACCGAGGTGGTGCCCCCCGCTCGTACGTCGCCACAGGTAGAAACGCTTCTGCACCTGCGACGCCTGGTGGGGCGGGTGGGACTCGAACCCACGGCCGACGGATTATGAGTCCTTTTCGGATCTTCCGTCCACTGCGCGTCCACTGGGCGTCTGTCCGTGCCCGTCTTCGCGTCCGCCGCAGACGGCATGGCGAGCCGTCCGCGTACGTCGAGGGACGTCGGGAGGACGGGAGATCGAACTCCAGGGCAGCGGAGTGCCTTACCGACGAAAAGGCCCCGCCCTCTTCGCCCGAAGGTGGAGCCGCACGGCTTCTTCGCAGGTCAGCCGCCTGATCACGGGCTAGCTCGTCGCTGCTCCGTTCGGAATCGTTCTGAAGCCCCGACGCCCACTTGTTCATGTCGTCGCCAGGGTTGGTAATACGGAGCTTTCGTCGCTGGTGTTGCCTCGCCCAGAGCACGGAGATCGGGGACAGCCGATACCGACCAACCTGTGGGTCTCGTTGGCCGAGCAACTGGTCAGCGCCTGGCCGCCGCTGCCGTCCCCGTCATGAGCGTTGGCGGGCGCGGCAAGGATGTCGGCGGCGGTTCTTGCTGCCCGCGTACTCGCCCCCAAACTCGCCGCAGTCGCCCTCGACCGGCTCAAAGCTCTCGTGCGCAACCGGCTCGAGCTCCTTCAGTACCGCCCCGACACCCTGACGAGGCGAAGTCGCGCGAGACCCGCTCGCGCGGTCTTGACCGACGAATTGTCCAAAGCGGCCTGCACTCACGCGAGACGGTCCCGGCCACAGCCAACGGCGGCACTGTGCGATGCCCGGGCCGTCCGCATCTGTACGGTTGGGGACATTCCCCTACGGTCGGCCCGTGGCTGGGTTGTCATCCTGCAACGGTCGACGTCGAGACGCTGCGCTGCGCTGTGCTGTGCTTCCGGGGGGCTTCACGGGATTCCGCTGCCCGCGCACCTGCAGGAAGTGTCCTGATCTGTACAGGTGGGAATCACTGTTCCCGCTTTGCGGGACATATTACGATTGCAGCTTGCTGATGTGTAGATTTGCTGAGTTTTGATGATGTTAGGCGATATGGCCGTTACATTCTAATTAGCACGGAATGGAATGAATGAAACGTTGAGCGGTCGCCGAAGCGCATGTTTTCAGCCAACGCGTCACCGACGGGTACTAGAGGGAAGACAGAGACGCGTCAGCCCTTGATCGACAAGAATGCCCTTTCCGTGTCCAGGTTTGCGACAGTCGGTCATGACGGTGACAGGAGGGGCACGGCCGACTGGGTCATGGTCGGCTGGGACACGAATCACCTGGCAGATCGCCGCTCACGTCGCCGCACCGATCACCCTTGCCAGGTACCTGTCGAAGAGATCCGCCTTGTAGAGGAGCCCGCTGTACTCGACGGGGATCCGGTACCCGTTGACTTCGGCGGTAGGCGTGCCCGGCCCGGCGTGCCCGTTGTAATGCCCAGCGGCAGCGAACACCTTCTCGGAGGAATCCACGAAATCCCGGTACTTCATGGACTTCACCGCGGTGTCGAAGGACGGGCTCCGCAGCCCCTTCACCTTGCTCGCCAGTTGCAGCAGGCGCGCGTCGGCGAAACCGTCCACCTCCTCGGAGGGTTGGTTCTGGTAGAGGACGGCGTGGTACTCGGTGAACTTCCCCTCCTCCACCGCCGCGCGCAGCGCGTTGACCGCCTTCTTCGACCCGTTTCCTCCCAGCCGTCCGTCCAGGAACGACGCCATCGTGTACTCGACCTTGACCTTGCGCCGCAAGATCCACTTGGTCAGGACCGGGCCACCGCCCGAGGTCTCGAATTCCTCACAGTACGGGCAGCGCGGGTCTTCGTAGAGGTGCACGGTCACCCGCGCCTGAGGGTCACCCACCAAGATGCTCGTGCCGTCCGGTTCCACCTGCTCGGGCACGTCAGCCGACCTGGCGTAATCGGCCTTGCCCGGGGTTTGTTGTCCGCCGCCGGCCGCCGCGACCGGGTGCCGAGGCCCGCAGCTCACCACGGCCGCACCGAGCACGCCTGTCAACACGGCTGCCGTCAGCCGTCTACCCCCACGCTTCAACCGCATCATGCCCCCTGTGTGTACTGGAAGGGGAGAGTAAGGCATCCGCTGCAAGGCCGCGGCGGTGGGGTTCTTCCGTCCTACTCGGCTGTTGCCACCGGTTCCCTACGTGTTCCGGTGGGAACCGTTCGCCCGTCCAGAGGCTGTTCCGCGTGCGACATCACGCCTGGAATCTCAGTAACAGGCCCTGTACCAGGGGAGGTCGGCGTACGGGGCCTCGACGCCACCTCGTCGTACGACTCCTCAAGGAGCGCCGGGCCGCGTCCCTCGCGTCCACCGCACGTCCACTCGATCTTGACTTCACGGCGTGAGGGCTCACCTCAAGCATCCCAAGCTGCTGACAAAGCCGCAGGTCAGAACCTTGCCATGCCCAACCGAGCCGCGTCTGGCCAGGATCTGTCGGACCGGATACCCGAGGGCTTCACCCACGGCGGCCAGTTCGCTGTCGGACAGCCAGGACCGTCCCGGATTCCAGATGGAGATCTCGAACCGGGCGAACCCGCACGGCCAGTCGTATGCGAGATCGTTCATGGACAGCTGTGCGCCGCAGCACGGAACCGTTATGTCCAGCGGTTCGGTCCGGTCCAGCACGTCAGGCAGTCCCAGAACAGGTCACGCCACCACATCTGGTCGAGAACTGCATCACACTCGGGGCAGAAGAGTCGTTCGAAGTTGCTGCCGCATGCCACGAACATCATCGTCTCCGTCCACTCTGCCCTGGTGCCGTCCTCCTCCGGCGTGACAGCACGCAGAGCATGGACGGCGTTCACTGCGGCGTCGTGGCCGGGCTGCCAACACGGATCCGTCGGGATGACCGACAGGACGTTGTCGCTCATGAGTTGGTGGTGATGTCGGCGATACGGACGGTAGAGGGTGTGCCCTCGGATGAGTCCGGATACGTCTGCTTCCACGGTGTGGTCACCATTCCCTGCACGGACGCTCCGGGCCCGATCCGCCTGGTCACCTTCTGCGTGGCCTCGTTCCCGAAGTCGAACACGACGGTGTAAGTGACCGCGTGTTCCTCGTCGTTGCGGATGCTGTAGTCGACTCGGAACACTTGCTTGGTGTAGTCGACGCTGGAGGCCGTGATCTGCACAGCTTTCCCGGAGCCGGCGACTGGCTGGTGGTCGGCATTCAAACGCTGCGCGAACCAGGCTCCCGCACCAAACACGACAGCGGCCACGGTCAGCATGACGATGAGGGCTCTTCTGGTAGGCATTCGAGCATCTGATCAGGGCCAGACCAGATCCGCCGTGACGGAAGCTACACCTCCGGTATGCGTCAGGCCCCGCCGAAAACAGAGCTTCGGCGGGGCCTGACGACGGGTAGCTCAGGTCAACGGGTGGTTGAACGGACCTGCAGCCCTCTCAAAGGCTTCCAGGGTGATCTCTGGGACGAATGTGGAATCGCCCTCCATGCCCTCGGGAAGATGCGCCCTCATGTCCTCACGGCACAACAACGTTCCGTTGGGAATGAGGATCGATCCGCCGGCCCGGTCAGCCAGCTCAACGATGATCTTCCACACGTCACCAACCCCTGGCCGCTCGATGCCAATGACGCAGTCGACGACATCGATCTCGACCTCGCTGCCGTCAGCAGCGCGGATCCAGAATTCTGTGTCACTAGACCCAGCCGTACGGCTCGCAGCCGTCCCCGCACTGGTAGTGGACGCCCTCACTGAACAGGTTCAGGTCGAGGGTGATCGTGTCGGTGGAGTCTGTGCCGTGCAGGGCGGCCAGCCACTCACGGTCAGCGGTCAGGTGCTCGGAGGTGGAAACGGGCTGAATGGACATGGTGTTGTCTTCCTGGACGTTGCGGTCAGCGGTCCGCACACCGGCCCTACATGGGCGGTGCCGTCCACGAAGTCGAGGGGGCGTGGTCCCCACAGCATGAAGCGCCCGCGGGTCAGCGAGCGTCACCGGATTCGGTCACCAGGCCGCGGCGGCGGGCCATCTCCAGCCCGGCCGCGCCCGGCCTCGACGGCGCCACCGTCCGCGTCGGGGCGCGCCCGGCCGGAGCCGCCGGCACCGGAGGAGTACGGAACTCGCCGAACAACTCCGGGCGCCGAGCCCGCAGGGCCTCGGCCGCCGCCTGGATCTGTGTCTCGTCCGCTTCCGCATCAGAGATCAGCAGACGCTCCGCGTCCGTCAGGTCTTCACCCGACGCGCCCAGCGCCACCAGGGCCCCGCGGCGCAGCGCCGCCAGCTCCCGCTCAGCCGCCAGCTCCTCACGCCGAGCGGCCTGCAACTCCCGCTCGGAAGCTGCTTGTTCGCGTCGCTCCACATCGGTCAGTGCGGCTTGCTCGGCCTCACGCTGCGCGGTCACGAACTCTGTCAGGGCCTTGGGGGTGTCGAAGCCCAGCGTGGCCAACAGGCGTTTGATCGCGGCGCGTTCGCCCTGCGCCTTCTCCCGCGTGAGGAGTTTGCCCAGACGGTCCTGGGTGACCGTCACCTGCGGCTCCGGGCCGCCGTCGCCGTCATCGCCGAGCTGGTCGTTCGTCTCGTCCTCCGAGGAGGCGCCGAGGATTGGGTAGATCGGTCGACCGTCACGGCGAACGCCGACAAGGTGACGGGCAGGCAGGGGCCGGACCATGTAACTCCTCCAGTGCGCGCCCCCGCGCTACCGATCAGTGTAGCCATCTCCACCTACGCCCTGCCCGGCCGTAGACCGTGCGGGTGCGAACCGTCCTATGGCCTGTCCGCCGGGCCCTCTCGCCACGCACAAGAGGCCGGTCAATGGTCACCTCAGTAACGCAGGAGGCGACCGCGTCGGCACTGCCGAAACTGACAGCTTCGGAACAGGCAGCGGGGCCAACTGATTTCCACCATTCAACTACACACCGATGCAACAATGTGAATTATTCCCCCACAAAGGTCAATCTGTGTCATATTCTCTCACCGTCCATCGCGCTCATGACATCGTTGCCAGGCGACCAACTCCGTTCAATCAGACGCAAGTTGGCGTGATTTCCGGAGGTAATCGACCACCCGGAGGGATGCAACATGACCTCGCTCCTCGCGCCCTTCAAGCGCGCTGTCGCCGGCGCGGCCACCGCGACAATGGCACTGATGATGGCGATGGCACCCGCTGCCGCCGCCGCACCGGCTCACGTGCACACTGCGGCGGCTGCCGAGTCGGCCCAAGCGTGCGGCAGCAAGTTCCCGCTGTACTCGGAGGGCCGCTGGACCTACACCGAGGCCCGATTCTGTCTGTCCACCGACGGCCAGCAGGTCCACCCCGTCCTCGAATTCTCCGAGTGCCAGTACTACTGGGGAGCGGCCTGGTACTACGCCAAGGCCAAGTACCCGTGCGGGTTCGACTTCGCCTACACCGTGACCCGTGACGGCCAGGACGTGCTGGACGGCAGCAGTTCCGGCAGCGGCGGTCCGTCCGGCACAGTCGAAGGCAACTCCACCGCCTGCGCGGGCCCCGGCAACTACACACTCAGGGCCCGGTACGTCCTGAGCGGCCCCTACTGGACCGACGTCCAGATCAACTCCGGATACCGCACCTACAACCTCGAACTACCCTGCACCTGACAGGGCTGCACCACCGAACGCGGAGCGTCCTCAACACCTTGGTGCTGGGGACGCTTCCCGTTGCCGCGAACACGGCCTCGCCGTCCAGCCAGGGCCGACAGCGGCGAGGAGGATCCGCCGGACCCACTCCGCGTCCGACAGATCACCACACGCCCCCTCAGACACTGCCTACTCCAGGCGCACTCAAGGCGAGCCGCACTCATCGTGATCGATTACGCCGCGGCTACCTCCACCGCAGCGTGCCGGACGGCCTTCTTCACATCCATCTCGACAGAGACCCGGTCCTTGCCCTCCGTCTTCGCGTACTCCATCACCTTCGCCTGAAAGTCCGCGGCAGCATCGAACCAGGGCTTCCACGCCTCCGCGCTGTACGGCACGCCCTTGGCGGCCTCATTGGCCTCGACGGCAGCACGCTGCGCATTGATCAGGTCATCGAACGAAATAGCGGTCACGTCCGCGCATCCAACGTCGGCGGACGACAAGCCCCGGCCATGGCCTTGCGGTACGGCCCTCCGACCAGTCGCCGTCTCGCCCTGACTACGCTCCCTGCGCTACGCAAGCCGTTCGGCATCGCCACGGGCCTGGTTGCCGCTTCCTTCACCGCCGCGCTCGCGCCCAGGGGCAGCCTCCGTGATCCGCATCGCGGCATCCTGCTCGGCCTTCGCCCTGATCCGTGCCACCTCCTGCGACGCGTCCTCGACCGGGTAGCCCGCATCGAGCAGCATCTGCACGGCCGTCTCCAGGGACATCACACGGCTCCGTATGCGGTCACCACTTCGTCCAGTACCGCGGCCCGGTCCGTCGGCGTGTGCGGAGCCCACGCCAGCCGCGCCGGGAACGAGTCCCCGCCCGGCCAGCCCTGCGCGCGACCGGCCTGATACAGACGCTGCACGAACTTCAGCAGCAGCAGCCGGTACTTGTGCTCCCTGGCCAGCCGCATCGACCCCACCAGCGCATCCAGCGGCGCCAGCGCCAGCTGGAACGCGTACCCCGACGGCACCTCCGAAGCATCCAGCGTGCCCAAACCAGCTGCCGTGATACGTGAGTTCGCCGCGATCCGGTCCAACAGATGCTCCACCCGGGCCCGCAGCTCCGCCAGCTGAGGTGAGGTGTCCAACGCGTCCATGCGGCCCGACTCTCCGAGCGGCCACACCGCGCCGGCCTCCACCTTCAGCTTCTCCGGCTGGCCCGTGGCCCGGTTCACCGGCAGCCGTGCTCCCGCCAGCCCGATGATCGGCGTGCCCGTCGTCGCGCTGGCGGCCGAGCTGTCCGAATCGGTGGCGGCCAGTTCGTCCAGGCCCTGGAGCACGCGGGCCAGAACAGAGCGCCCCCAGTGTTCCCCGCCCTCAGGGATCGTGTTCGTGACGTGGACGACTGGCAGGAAGTCGATCATCAGGTCCAGCCGGTTCAGCTCCGTGCCATCCGCACGCACCCGGAAGGACGCCTTGTCCATCGGCAGGCGATCCAGGGTCTCACCGCGCTTGAGGTCCTCCAGCAGCCACTCGGCATCAGTCAGACAGCACGTCACCCTCGACACCCGGCCCGGCTCCCACGGGTAGGCCCGCGTGGCACCCCCGTCCTCGGAGATCAGGCCCAGCTCGTAGGTCACCCGGCGCACCCGTGCCTTCAGCCCGGCGTCCTCGTCCTCCGGCAGCTCCCACGCCAGATGCACCCGCGTGGGAAAGTCCTGGTCCTGGTCGTCGTCCCACTGCGGGAAGTAGAACCCCGGGTCGTACACCCGCAGCGTCGGCCGCTGCTTGTCCGGACTCCACGCCAGCACGTGCACGCTGTCACCCAGCAACACCGCCGCACGCTCCGCCTGCTGAACCCGCAGCGTCAGCAGCTCCTTCCCCGCCCACTGCCGCAACCGCTCCTGCACTGCCGCGGCCTCCGTCGCATCCGGCTCGGGCGCCTCCTCATCTGCGTGCTCGGCACCGGCCACCGCGATCTGCTGATCCGACCCGAGCAGATAGCCGAGCGCCGTGTCGACCAGATTCGCGGCGTCACCCAGCTCGCGCCGCTCCAGCGCAGCGTCGTCTCCCGCGGCCGCCGCGAGCTGCCCGGCCTGGTTGTTGTCATACGACGCCAGCACCTTGTAAGCCGCCAGCCGCCGCATCTCCTGCGGCGACAGCCACGAGGCCGCCAACTCCGGGAACGCCCGGCTCGGCGGTCGGCCGGCATCCGCCATCACCGGCTTGTAGTTCAGCCATGACCAAGCGTCGATCACGAATTGGCGCAGGCCCATATCCACTCCGGGAAGCTCGGCCCCACGCCCCCTTCAGCCTAGGTCGTCGCCTCCGCTACCTCCGCACCGTCACCGTGACCTGCCACGAGATGACCACGTGGGAACATGCCTCGCCGTCCGTGCGGGAGATGCACCGGAACTGCGAGTCGAGGGTCGTCGTCCCGTCGGCGCGGGCATGGAAGACCCCGGTGGCGTCGCCGTTCGGGGCCGTACGGGCAGTGTCGCGGTGGAGCACGGTGCCATTGGCGGCGGTGGGTACGCTCCACCCCCATGTCGAGTTGTTGTTCTTCTCCCCGGAGAGCCGAACGGTGATCTCGTCGCCCTTGTGCACGGTGAGGGAGCTTCTGTTGTCCTTGTTCGACAGCTCCCGATGCTTCGGAGCCACAGACGGTGTCGCGGCGCTCGCCGCCAAGGGCGCGGCAACCAGGGTCAGGGCTGCGGCCAGGGCCGCCGTCATCAACCGAGCAGTCTTCATTGCTCCACCTGGGGTTAGCTGTCGTACCGGGGCCGAGGGTTGAGGCACGGGCAATCCCGCCCGCAATCGACTCAACGAGCCGAGCACGAGGCAGTCACATGATCCGCCGGACAGGCCGTAGGAGCGCCTTCTTCTCAGCCTCATCAACCTCAACCGCGAAGACTCACCGCACCACACCCTCCGGCCCGTGGTACCTGTGCATCGGCCCACCACACGCGCAAGCCGATCACCGCCCTTCACGCTACGCCCAGCTGTCCTACCGCCGACCGCTGAACCGCTGATCGTCACCCCCGCGCGGGGGCGGCATCGTCGGATCGAGGAACAGGTCCCACAGCGCCCACACCGCGCTGTCGAGCAGATCGGGCGAGTCCTCCGTCTCCCCCTGCCCGACGAACGTCGTCATCTGCTCCTCCAACTCCGCGAACACCCGCGCTGGGCCGACGTGCGACACACGGGCTTGCTCGTACAGCTGCGCCGCCGGAGCCGCCCGTGCCCGCTTCCCGCGCGTGGCGTGAACGATCCGCCAGTTCACCGTCGGGTCCACCTGTTCCAGCAGCGCGGGCAGGTAGTCGCCGCCGTTGTTCGCCTCGATGACCACGTAGTCCGCCCGGTGCTCGTGGTACAGCTTCGCTGCCCGCTTCATCGCCTGGGTCGGGGTGTGCCGGTCCTGCTCGCAGTGGAGCAGGTACCCGCGGGGCCGGTCGTCCCCGAACATCGTCTCCACCGGGTAGCCGCGCCCGGCCACGGTGAAGGCCGTCATGTCCGCGTTCTCGTGGCTCTTGGTCGCCGGGTCGACCGCGACGACCACCCGCTGAAGGTCCGGCAGGTGCTCGGACCGGGGCCTGAAGCCCTCGACCTCCAGCATCCACCCCTTCCACAGCGCGCCCTCCACGTCCCCCAGCAGCTCACCCGACAGCTCCTGCCGGCCGAGACGGGTCCCGGCGTACTCCTCCTCCAACTCCGCCCGTGCCGCCGGAGACAGGTTCGCGTCGTTCTCCCGCAGGTGCCCACGAGTGAGCACCACCCGGGGCGCCTCCCCGCCTTCCTGGTGCGCCTTTTCCTGCGTCCGGCCGCGCTCGACGAGCCGCTTCACGTGGGGCAGTGGTTTCGGCGTCGTGGAGATGACGACCTGGGGAGTGTCCGCCTCGCGCAGGCAGAACCGGAGCATGTCGTACACCTCTTGCGCGGTGTGCCGGGACCAGGCGGCGTACTCGTCGCACCAGGCCTTGTCGAACGCCCAGCCACGCAGGTTGTCCGGCGTCTCCGCGCCGAACCCGCGTACCAGCGTGCCGTTCTTCAGCCGCAGCGTCGTCTCGCCCAGCGACGAGTTGTACTTGGCCACGTCCTCCGGCGGGATCACCGACAACAGGCCGGACTTCGGGGAGTCGAAGCAGATATCACGCACCAAGGTGGCGTTCTTCGCGACCACGGCGATCTGCAACCCCGGCGTCTTCGCCCACTCCCTGACCGTCTCCGCCGCCGTCCGCGACTTGCCCCAACCGCGGCCGGTCAGCAACATCCACACCGTCCACAGCCACGCCGGCTGCCGCTGTGCCGCGCGAGCATGGTGGTGCCGCCAGCCCTTATGAGGCAGCCCGTCACAGGCAGGGACCTCACACGCCCACCTCCGCGCCGACAGCTCATCGGCCCGGATCAACTTCCTTATCTCCGCATGGAGCTGCTCATCGCTCATCACCGACGGATCCGTGAAGTCCTCCACCATCCGCCGTCTGGCCCGCCCCGAATCACTGTGCGACCTCCGACAACCGCCGCTCCAGCTCCCCGCGCAGCTGATCCATCCGGGCCCGACGCTCCTCGTCCGACAGCCCATCGACATCCGCGCCCTGGTCCCGGTCCTCGACCGTCCCGGACACCGGCGTCTCTCCCACGGCCCGCCGCTCGATCTCTGCCGCGACCTGGATGTAGCGCAGCAACTCCGAAGGTGACAACTCCCGAGGGTCGGGCGCCTGGAGCCGCGCGACCGCCTTACTCTGCACAGCCTGCGCCAACTTCGCGTGCCTGCGAGCCATTTCCCGCCGCGCATGCGACTGCTCCGCGACGAACAGCCGATCCTGCTCACGGTCGTAGGCCGCCGCCCGCATCACCCACGCGTACTGCCTCGACCACCGACCCAACAGCGTGCGAGATTTATCCAACTCCCGTGCCGCCTTCGTGACACTCCGGGCCGGGCCGAGATCGCGGTACACGGTGAACGCCTCGTACGCCTGAGGAGACTCGCTCGCCTGCCGTTCCCAGGTGTCGGCGATGGCCCGGTCAGCCACCAGTCGGCCTTCCTTCTCCCCATGCGCCGCGAAAGTCCCAGGTAGGGCCACCAGAGTAGACGGCACCCCCGGCACGCAACGCCATGAGGAGGCGAACCGATTCAGTCATAGTGTTGGCGCCCTGCTATTCGATGACGCGAGGGTGGCCATCCCACATGCACGGGGACCACCAAGGGACGACCCTTAAGAGCTCGCGCAGATAGGCGCGGGGGTACCCGTGACAGCACGGCAGGCACAGGTCAGCCGCTCTGGGCGATGGCGCGCAGGGCGTCGAAGGTCTCCTGTTCGTCTTGCTGGTCGCCGTAGTCGCTGAGTTTGACCACGACGGTCCTGTTTACGGGGTCGACGTAGATGTACTGCCCGTATACGCCGAGGGCGGAGTAGTCCTTGCCGTTGCCGCCGGGCGGATGCCACCACTGCGCGGAGTAGCCCCAGCCGTCGACCTTGTGGGGTGCTGGGGTGGCGATGCGTTTGATCCATGCCAGGGGGATGATTTGTTTGCCTTGGGCGCGGCCGTTGTCCAGAACGAGCTGGCCGAGCTTGGCGTAGTCGCGGGGGGTGGCGTTGATGCAGCAGAACGCCTTCTCGTGGCCGTTGTCGTGGTCGAGGTTCCAGGTGGCGCTGTCCTGTGCTCCCATCGGTGCCCAGATGTTGTCCGCCAGGAGGACGGCCAGCGGCCGTCCTTGGACCTTGGCCAGGACCTGTCCGAGGAGTTCGGTGTCGATGCTGCGGTAGTCGCCTTGGCTGCCCGGCGGGAATTGCAGGTCGCGATGGTCCTGGGCGAAGGCGGGCAGGTCCCGGGTGAGGTACATCCGGGCGGTGCCGGTCAGCGGGTAGTACTCGTTGTAGTTCTCCGGGACGTCCACACCTGACGTCATGTCCAGCAGGTCGCGCACCGTGATGGCGTCATAGGCTCCGCCGGTCTTCAGCTGGGGCAGGATGTCGACCAGCCGGTCGCCTTCCCGGAGTTTGCCCTGTTCGATGGCTTGCCCGGCGAGAAGGGACACGACCGACTTGGCGGCCGACCAGGACGACAGGCGGGTGGTGGGGCCCACCCCGTCGCGGTACCACTCGTGGGTCAGCCGGCCGTCCCGGAGGACGAGGAAGGCGTTGGTGTGGGTGGTCGTCAGGAACTGCTCGACCGGCACCCGCTCGCCCTTCCACGGCACGGCGGCAGGAAGCGACTCGTCGTGGACGGGCAGGGGTGCCGGCGTGGCGGAGGCGGGGACTGTCCGGGTGGCGAACAGGTCGCCCTGCCGCGAGGGCTCGGTGGTCAGCAGTTGGACCAGCGTGGGTGGGGAGGGGATGTCCAGCAGCGCGGTGGCCGTGTAGGAGCCGGCCACCAGCACGCCAAGCGCCACCGGCAGCGCGATGAGGGTGCGCCGAAGTACGCGCCGTGTCCGCGGCTTTGCAGAACGCGAGGCGGCCACGGTGCGCTCGGTCGGCTCCAAGGCCCGGGTGGTGGGACCGGCAGCGGAAGCAGACCGGGAGCTGGCTGCCGGTTCGGGACCGCTGTCCTGGGGGGCTTTCTGGCTCGTGTCGACAGCCTCGTCAGCCTCGTCGACGGCTTCCACAGCAGGGCGATGGTCAGACATCGGCGTCGTCCTTGGGGGTGGTGCGGGCGGTTGCGTCGACGGCCAGCCAGAACGCCTCCATCAGCGTCTGGAAGACGGCCTCGTCGTCCTGCGCGGCCAGGTGGGGCAGGTGCGTGGTGATGGCCGGATACCGCTCGGGGGAGATGGTGGCGTACGCCCCGGCCCAGGCATGCTCGTCGGCGGCGCGCACCTCCTGCGGGAGCGCGGCATACCCGGCACGCATGCCCGCGTACGCCAGCACGGTGTCGGCGAGCATCCGTTGGTAGCGGGCCACACTGCCCTCGTCCAGACCGATCTCCTCCAGCGCCGCGAGCATCATCTCCATCGCGGCGAACTCCCCCGGGCCGCGGGTGGTCCGGCACGCGACGGCCGCACCGACGTACGGGTGGGCCTCAAAGACCTCCACCAGGGAGCGCGCCAGCTCCTGCAGCACCTCCCGCGGCCCCAGGCCGTCGGGCACACGCTCCACGGCCATGGCCAGCAGCCGGTCACCCACCGCCAGCAGCAGCGCGTCCCGGTCCGCGAAATGCCGCCACACCGCCGACCGGTCCACGCCCAGTTCCTCCCCCAGAGCCCGTCCGGTCAGCCCGTCCGGTTCCGCCCGCGCCGCGATCCGCACGGCCGCCTCCACGATCAGCTCCGGCGACAACCGCACCGCCCGGCCCTTGCCCACAGCCATACCTGTCCCCCACTCTCGCAATCATCAATGCTGTCATCAATGATGACAATGCTGGGGTGGGATGGTCAACTCTGGAGTGCCACCACGAATGCGGCGACGTTCGGGAAGGGCTTATCAGCCGGACGCAGGCAGTCGAGGCGATCTGCCGCCAGCCCAGCGCGACGCTCTGCGATCACCAGGGAGACCTGTGCCTGTTCTTCCGTCATGGCTGACCGAACCGCTGTGGGACCAGTTCTCGGCGCTGCTGCCCCAGCGGCCGCTCTACCACCCTCACCATCCTCTGCGCTGCCACCGTCCGCGCATCAGTGACCGGATCGTGTTCGACAAGCTTCTGCAGTTGCTGAGGTTCGGCTGCCCCTATGAGGCGATCGCTGACACGACCTGCTCGGCCAGCACCATCCGCAGCCGTCGCGATGAGTGGATCCGCCTGGGCATCTTCAGCCAGTTGAAGCGGATCGCGCTCGACTCCTACGACCGCATCGTCGGCTTGATGCTGGATCAGATCGCCATCGATGGCTCCCTCACCAAGGCACCCGGCGGCGGCGAGGTCGCCGGGCGTTCCCCGGTCGACCGGGGAAAACAGGGCCTGAAACGCTCCGGCATGACAGACGGCTACGGAATCCCGCTCGGCCGCGTTCTGGCCGGGGCGAACTGTCACGACTCTCCGCTGCTGGCCCCGACCCTGGACCGCCTCGCGGAACTCGGGCCGCTGCCCGACGACATCACGGTGCACCTGGACGCTGGGTACGACTCGAACAAGACCCGCGCCCTGCTCGACGAACGCGGGCTGCACGGTCGGATAGCGCACAAGGGCGAGAAAGCCCCGATTCAGGCGAGCCGGCGGTGGCACGTCGAGCGCACCCACGCCTGGCAGAACGCCTTCCACCGTCTTTCCCGCTGCTACGAACGCCGCGCCGTCGTGATCGACGCCTTCTTCGACCTCGCGGACACGATCATCACCGTCCGCCGCCTGATCCGACGATCCTGGACCGCCCACCGCTGGGACAACCGCCCCAGGCGATGCCCGTAAGCCCACGCCTATCTGCGCGAGTTCTTAAGCTCTAGGCATGAGTGACGTGTTCGCAGTGGACTTGGCCCTTGACCTTTCACCCGTCATACCCGACGCCGTCCTCGACGACCTTCGGTGGCATCTTGGACTCCTGGACGGTGGGCGCACCATGGTCGACGAGATGCCAGGCCTGGAGCCTCTGCTGGCGGCACGTGGCCCGGCGGTGCGAATCGGCGGCCTGTTGACCGGTGAACTAGTCCGGGCCGCTGACCACTGGTCCCTGACGGCCCGGCAGGAGGTGCACGCCGAGCTTCTGCCCGAGTTGGAGTCGCTGGTCGAGCGGCTTGCGTTCAACGCCACGACCGAGGGCGTCATCGGACAGGTGCGGTTGTACGAGGACGACGTCCCCGACGTGTTGGTCAACAGGTCGGGGGCACTGGTCAGGATAGCTTTGCGGCCGGATGAATCGGCGGATTTCTAGAACCTTCCGCCTGAAAAAACTCTCTGTTCGGAATCTTTCACTGGTCGTCGCCCATAAGCTCCTCCAAGGAAACGTCCGCGAGGGACTCTTCATCAACCACCGGCGTCAGATGCAGCACGGCTTCCGCATTCGCAATCATTCGACCGATCTCGATCGGGAGGTTCTCGAATTCCTCCATCACCACGTCGTAGGGTTCAACGCGGTACCTTTTCCCATCCAGCCCCGTTGCTTCCACGAAATACCGGTAGCCGACGGGTGAATTCATATCGTCGACCTTCGTCCAGGCCGCGCCGCGCCGACGCACGAGCAGGTCGCCAAGGTACGACGTCAGATCCGTGTGGAGCCTGATCCAGTCCGACTGCTCGAACTCGCCCAACGGGAGACGGTCCACGTAGTTCTGCAGCCCAGGCAGGAGGCCCAAAGGGTCCTCGTCGTAATGCTCCGGCGGCATGCCGAGCACTGACGCGAGACCAGCAGCATTGCGGTGCGCCCCCTCCGCCCACTCCAATACCTCGTCGGCCGAGTTGTCCGGTGTCTTGTTCTGCATCGTACACAGCCTTCCAGTTGACCCGGAGCCATTCTACTTCTTCTTGGTGGGCAAATCCCACTGGTCCTTCTTCGGGGCGGGGCCATATTCGAGGAATATGATCTTCGCCTTCTTGAGATATGCACGCAGTTCATCGGAAGGACCCGCGTGCGTGAATGACCAGCGCGGGTCATATCCGGGATTCAGTCTACGAAGTGCGACATCCTTGTGGATCTGCTCCTTGATGTGCTTACTCAGCGGGACTTCGTTCTTTATCGTTTGGTGAGTGCCGTCCTTCAGCGTGATGGTGCGGTACTCGCCGTACGTCTTCACCTCGACGGCAACGGTCCGGCCGTCAGGCATGTCGACCGGGACGTCGACCTTGCGCCCGCCACTGGCAGTCACCGGGTACCGAGGATCGGAATTGGTAGGAACGGGGTAGTGACGCTCCGGCCCGCCGCCCCACATCTGCCGGTGGAACTCCTCGCCACGTTCCCAACGCGTACGAACATCATGCGAGTTGCGCACATCCCGCAGTGTGAGCGGGCCGTCCGCAGGAAGCAGGGCACGCCGAGAGAGATCGGGCTCGTGTCCGGCGTACGGATTGCCGTCTCCGTGAGCGTGTCCCGCGTCCGGTCCTTCGCTCCCCGCACCATCCGCGGAGTCCTCATGATGCGAGTCCGCGCCGTCGCCGTTGTGACCCTGCTCGTCGTGGTGCGGGAACCCGTCGTCATGACCCGGGTGTCCACCGTGCTGCCCGGGCAGATCGTGGCCGCCGTGTCCCGCGCTGCCCAGCGAGCCTTCGGGGTGGGTGCCGCCCGCGCCTGGACCGCCCGGCAGGTGGTCGCCCGACCCGGGAGCGGGCACAGTGTGGTCCCCCGTACCGGCGGGGGCGTGGGTGTCGACGCTGTTCGTCGGCGTGTGGGTGTCGGCCCGGCCGCCCGGCAGGTGGTCGGCGGAGCCGCTCGGCAGGTGGTCGCCCGCATTGCCGCCCGGCAGGTGGTGGTCGCCCAGGCTGCTGGCGCTGGGGAGGTGGTCGCCGCCGGCGTGGACGGTGGGTATGTCTCCGCCCGCGTGGATGCC
>NZ_MQUS01000020.1 GCF_001953885.1 Streptomyces sp. IMTB 2501
AGCAGGTGGTTCTGGATGACGTCACGGGCGGCGCCGATGCCGTCGTAGTAGCCGGCGCGGCCGCCGATGCCGATGTCCTCGGCCATGGTGATCTGCACATGGTCCACGAAGGACCGGTTCCAGATCGGCTCGAACATGGTGTTGGCGAAGCGCAGCGCCAGGATGTTCTGGACGGTCTCCTTGCCGAGGTAGTGATCGATCCGGAACACCTGGTCCGGCTCGAACACCTCGTGCACGACCTTGTTCAGCTCCTCGGCCGACTCCAGATCGTGGCCGAACGGCTTCTCGATGACCGCGCGCCGCCAGGAACCGCCCGTCTGGTCGGCCAGGCCGTGCTTCTTCAGCTGCTGGATGACCACCGGGAAGGAGCGCGGCGGCACCGACAGGTAGAAGGCGAAGTTGCCGCCCGTGCCCTGTGCCTTGTCCAGCTCCTCGATGGTGGCGCGCAGCCGCTCGAAGGCATCGTCGTCGTCGAAGGTGCCCTGGACGAAGCGCATCCCCTGGATGAGCTGCTGCCAGACCTCCTCCCGGAACGGCGTACGGGCGTGCGCCTTGACGGCGTCGTGGACCTCGGCGGCGAAGTCCTCGTTCTCCCACTCGCGGCGGGCGAAGCCCACCAGCGAGAAGCCCGGCGGCAGCAGACCCCGGTTGGCGAGGTCGTACACCGCGGGCATCAGCTTCTTGCGGGACAGGTCGCCCGTGACACCGAAGATGACCAGACCCGACGGCCCCGCGATACGCGGGAGCCGTCGGTCGGCCGGGTCACGAAGCGGGTTCGCTCCGGAACCGGTAAGGGGTGACAAGTCAGCCCTCCGAAGGGGCGAGGCGCTCAAGCTCCGCCTGGGTGGACTTCAGCAGGTCGTTCCAGGATGCCTCGAACTTCTCGACGCCCTCGTCCTCCAGCACCTGCACCACGTCGTCGTACGAGATGCCGAGCTTCTCGATCGCGTCGATCTCGGTGCGGGCCTGCTCGTAGGTGCCGGCGACGGTGTTGCCGGTGATCTCGCCGTGGTCGTCGGTGGCCTCCAGCGTGGCCTCCGGCATGGTGTTGACCGTGTTCGGCGCGACCAGCTCGGTGACGTACAGCGTGTCCGGGTACGACGGGTCCTTCACACCGGTCGACGCCCACAGCGGACGCTGCTTGTTGGCGCCCGCGTTCTCCAGCGGGTTCCAGCGGTCCGAGGAGAAGACCTCCTCGTACGCCTGGTAGGCGAGGCGCGCGTTGGCGACGGCGGCCTTGCCGCGCAGCGCCTTGGCCTCGTCGGTGCCGAGGGCGTTCAGGCGCTTGTCGATCTCGGTGTCCACACGGGACACGAAGAAGGACGCCACGGAACGGATGAGCGACAGGTCCAGGCCGCGCTCCTTCGCCTTCTCCAGGCCGGCCAGGTAGGCGGCCATGACCTCGCGGTAGCGCTCCAGGGAGAAGATCAGGGTCACGTTGACGCTGATGCCGAGGCCGATGACCTCAGTGATCGCCGGCAGACCCGCCTTGGTGGCCGGGATCTTGATCAGCGTGTTGGGCCGGTCGACCAGCCAGGCCAGCTGCTTGGCCTCGGCGACGGTGGCCGCCGTGTTGTGCGCGAGACGCGGGTCCACCTCGATGGAGACCCGGCCGTCCTGACCGCCGGTGGCGTCGAAGACGGGGCGCAGGATGTCGGCGGCGTCGCGGACGTCCGCCGTGGTGATCATGCGGATGGCCTCTTCGACGGTGACCTTGCGGGCGGCGAGGTCCGTGACCTGCTGCTGGTAGCCGTCACCCCCGCTGATCGCCTTCTGGAAGATCGTCGGGTTGGTGGTGACGCCCACGACGTGCTGCTGGTCGATCAGCTCGGCGAGGTTGCCGGACGTGATCCGCTTGCGCGACAGGTCGTCCAGCCAGATCGCGACGCCTTCTTCGGAGAGGCGCTTGAGTGCGTCTGTCATGGAATTACATCTCCTACGTGTCGTATATGAGCGTCAGCGCTGGGCGGCGGCGATGGATTCCCGGGCCTTGGCAGCCACATTCTCGGCAGTGAAGCCGAACTCACGGAAGAGCACCTTGCCGTCGGCGGAAGCACCGAAGTGCTCCAGGGAAACGATGCGGCCGGCGTCCCCGACATAGCGGTGCCAGGTCAGTCCGATGCCCGCCTCCACGGCCACGCGGGCCTTGACGGACGGCGGGAGCACAGAGTCCCGGTACCCCTGGTCCTGCTCCTCGAACCACTCGACGGACGGCATCGACACGACACGCGTGGGAACGCCCTCGGCCTGCAGCTGCTCACGCGCCTCGACGGCCACGTGCACCTCGGAACCGGTGGCGATCAGGATCACCTGCGGCTGGCCGCCCTCGGCCTCGAAGAGCACGTAACCGCCGCGCGCGGCATCCTCGTTGGGCTCGTACGTCGGCACGCCCTGGCGGGTCAGCGCGAGGCCGTGCGGGGCGCCCTTGCCGAACTCCTTGGTGTAGCGGCCCAGGATCTCGCGCCAGGCGATCGCGGTCTCGTTGGCGTCCGCCGGGCGGACGACGTTCAGACCGGGGATCGCGCGCAGCGAGGCCAGGTGCTCGACCGGCTGGTGGGTGGGGCCGTCCTCGCCGAGACCGATGGAGTCGTGCGTCCACACGTAGGTCACCGGCAGGTGCATCAGGGCCGACAGCCGCACCGCGTTGCGCATGTAGTCGGAGAAGACGAGGAACGTACCGCCGTAGACACGGGTGTTGCCGTGCAGCGTGATGCCGTTCATCTCGGCACCCATCGAGTGCTCGCGGATGCCGAAGTGGATCGTACGGCCGTACGGCTTGGCCTCGGGCAGCGGGTTGCCCTCGGGCAGGAAGGAGCTCTCCTTGTCGATGGTGGTGTTGTTCGAGCCGGCGAGGTCGGCGGAGCCGCCCCACAGCTCGGGGACCACCGCGCCGAGCGCCTGCAGCACCTTGCCGGAGGCGGCACGCGTGGCGACGCCCTTGCCCGGCTCGAAGACCGGGATCTTCTCCTCCCAGCCGGTGGGCAGCTCGCCCTTGCTGATGCGGTCGAACTCGGTGGCGCGCTCCGGGTTGTCGTCCCGCCACAGCTGCAGGGACTTCTCCCACTCGGCCTTCGCCTGCGCGCCGCGCTCCAGGGCCTTGCGGGTGTGCGTGATCACCTCGTCCTCGACGGCGAAGTGCTGCTCGGGGTCGAAGCCGAGGACGCGCTTGGTGGCCGCGACCTCCTCCTCGCCGAGCGCCGAGCCGTGCGCGGCCTCGGTGTTCTGGGCGCTCGGGGCCGGCCAGGCGATGATCGAGCGCATCGCGATGAAGGACGGCCGGTCCGTGACCTTCTTCGCCTCCTGTACGGCGGCGAAGATCGCCTGCGGGTCCAGGTCGCCGTTGTCCTGGGCCTCGACGCGCTGCACGTGCCAGCCGTAGGCCTCGTAGCGCTTGACGGTGTCCTCGGAGACGGCCGTCTCGGTGTCGCCCTCGATCGAGATGTGGTTGTCGTCCCACAGCAGGATCAGATTGCCGAGCTTCTGGTGGCCGGCCAGCGAGGACGCCTCGGCGGAGATGCCCTCCTGGAGGCAGCCGTCACCGGCGACGCAGTAGATGAAGTGGTCGAAGGGGGACTCGCCCTGCGGCGCTTCCGGGTCGAACAGGCCGCGCTCGTAGCGGGCGGCCATCGCCATGCCCACCGCGTTGGCGACGCCCTGGCCGAGCGGACCGGTGGTGGTCTCGACGCCCTTGGTGTGCCCGTACTCCGGGTGGCCCGGGGTCTTCGAACCCCAGGTGCGGAAGGACTCCAGGTCCTCCAGCTCCAGGCCGAAACCGGCCAGGTAGAGCTGGGTGTAGAGGGTCAGGGACGAGTGGCCGGCGGACAGCACGAAGCGGTCGCGCCCGACCCACTCCGGGTCGGCAGGGTCGTGCCGCATCACCTTCTGGAAGAGGGTGTAGGCGGCCGGAGCCAGGCTCATCGCCGTACCGGGATGGCCGTTGCCGACCTTCTGTACGGCGTCGGCGGCCAGAACACGGGCGGTGTCCACGGCCCGCTGGTCCAGGTCGGTCCACTCAAGGTCTGTGGTGGTCGGCTTGGTGCTCACCCTGGGTCAGGGCTCCTCTCCACATGTCGTTCGCCGGTCGATCGGGGCATACGCCCACCCGGCCGCCGACGTGCTTCTGCCCGCCGGCCGCTGCCGAGCCTACCCCCGTGAGGACGTGCGTTTTTTCGACTCAATCCAGACTGCCGGGAGTCTGTGCGATCCGCCTCCCGACTGGCCGACACGCCATTTGGCACATGAATACGGCGCCTGTCATCTGAGCGCTCAATCGAGAGGTAGGACCCCTCTTATGGGACGGGTGCCAACACGACCCCACCCCCGCGAAGGCCGGGGTATGGGCAACGTCTAAAGTGGCGTGGTACGCGCGAGCCTTTACCGGGACTTCACACGGGGAGGCTTGCTGGGATGTCTCTGTCAGGGGTGTGCGTGACGGCCGTCGAATCCCGTCCACCGGGTGTGCTCGGTGGTGCGAGCCAGGGCCCGGTTCACCGGCCGTTCGGGGCCCGTGTCAAGGCGTTTGTGGCGCTGACCAAGCCGCGGATCATCGAGCTGCTGCTCATCACCACCGTTCCGGTCATGTTCCTCGCACAGCAGGGTGTGCCCGACCTGAAGCTGGTCCTGCTGACCTGCGTCGGCGGCTACCTCTCGGCGGGCGGCGCCAACGCGCTGAACATGTACATCGACCGGGACATCGACGCCCTGATGGACCGCACCGCACAGCGGCCGCTGGTGACCGGCATGGTCAGCCCGCGTGAGTGCCTGGCCTTCGGCATCACCCTTGCGGTCGTCTCGACGCTGCTCTTCGGCCTCACCGTCAACTGGCTGAGCGCCTGGCTCTCGCTCGGCGCGCTCCTCTTCTATGTCGTCGTCTACACGATGATCCTCAAGCGGCGCACGTCGCAGAACATCGTGTGGGGCGGCATCGCCGGCTGCCTGCCGGTGCTGATCGGCTGGTCCTCCGTCACGAACTCGATGTCCTGGGCGCCGGTCATCCTCTTCCTCGTCATGTTCTTCTGGACGCCGGCGCACTACTGGCCGCTGTCCATGAAGGTCAAGGAGGACTACGCGCGCGTGGGCGTGCCGATGCTGCCGGTCATCGCCTCCAACAAGGTCGTCGCCCGGCAGATCGTCATCTACAGCTGGGTGATGGTCCTGGTCTCGCTGCTCCCCACCCCGCTCGGCTACACCGGCTGGTTCTACATGGCGGTCGCCCTGGCGGCCGGCGGTTACTGGCTCTGGGAGGCGCACGGCCTGCAGAACCGGGCGAAGGCCGAGGTGACCGGCGTGAAGCTGAAGGAGATGCGCCTCTTCCACTGGTCGATCACCTATGTGTCGATCCTCTTCGTCGCCGTCGCAGTGGACCCGTTCCTGCGCTGACGCTCCTCGTGTCCCTGGCGGGAGGGGTGCGTGGTCAAGGCCACGCACCCCTCCCGTCGCCGTTTGATCTACTCGTGGGTAGCATCCTGGCCATGGCAGACACGCAGCAGGTTGACCCGAAGGCCGAGCGCACGGCGGCCCGGCTCGCCCACCAGATCAGCGCCTTCGCCAAGGCACACGGCGGCGCGGAGGGCCAGGTGGCCCACATCGGCGAGCGCGGCGCCCGGATCGTCCTCGTCGGCGAGGACGGCGGCTGGGGCGACCTGGTCGCTCCCAGCACCGAGATCGCCGAGAAGGCAGTGGAGAAGTCCGGCATCACCGTCCACGAGTCCTTCGACGGCGAGTTCGCGGCGAAGGTGAAGACGGGCCCGTACGAGTGGAAGCGGATGGCCGGCATTCAGATCGGCGGCTGAACAGCCAACCCGCAGGGGCGCGGGGCTGTATCGACATGCGGCTCCGCCGCGTGGGAGCGAGCAGCCACGGACGACCGTAAGCCGCCAAACCAGCGCACTCCCCGAGCTGATCCGCGACCTCGAACCCCGTTCACTCGTTAGGCCGCAAAAGCCAGCGCACGCGGGGAGGCCGGGATGATCGAAACGCCGTCCCTCGTGGACCAGTACTGCCACGGCGTACTGCGGACGGAACTGGGCCTCGGCACCTTCGAGGCCCAACTCGCCCGCACCGAGGGCCCACCGGCCCCCGGCACCACGCTCTTCGACACCCAGACAGGATTCGCCGTACGGCGCTGGTGCCCGCCCCTGCTCGGCCTGGAACCGCACTGCGCGCCCGCCCGCTATCTGGCCCGGCGCCGCGAACTGGGCGTCCTGGAAGCGGGCCGCAGGCTGCTGCGCGGCAGCGGCATCACGACCTATCTCGTCGACACCGGCCTGCCCGGCGACCTCACCGGCCCCGCCGAGATGGCCTGCGACGGGGCCGCCGAAGCCCGTGAGATCGTCCGGCTCGAACTGCTCGCGGAGCAGGTCGCCGACACGTCCGGCACCGTCGAGTCCTTCCTGGCCAACCTCGCCGAGTCCGTGCACGGCGCAGCCGCGAACGCCGTCGCCTTCACCTCCGTCGCGGGCCTCAGACACGGCCTGGCCCTCGCGCCCGAGCCACCGGGGCCGGGGGAGGTGCGGGGCGCGGCGGGCCGCTGGTTCGCCGGGCGGCGGGTCGGCGGGGCGCTCACGGACCCCGTGCTGCTACGGCACCTGCTGTGGATCGGCGTAGCCTCGGGCCTGCCCCTCCAACTGCACGCCGGGCTCGGCGAGCCGGGCTCCCGCATCGACCGCACCGACCCCGTGCTGCTCTCCGACTTCGTGCGCGCCACGGCCGGCCTCGGCACCGACCTGATCCTGCTGCACGGCTACCCGTACCACCGCCACGCCGCCCACCTGGCCGGTGTCTTCCCGCACGTCTACACCGACTCCGGCGCCGCACTCGTCCGCACCGGCGCCCGTGCGGCCACCGTCCTCGCCGAGATCCTGGAGCTCGCCCCCTTCGGCAAGATCCTCTTCTCCACCGGCGCCCACGGCCTGCCCGAACTGCACGTCGTCGGCGCCCGCCTGTTCCGTGAGGCCCTGGGCCGGGTCCTGGGGACCTGGGTCGCCGACGGCGCCTGGTCCCTGGAGGACGGGCAGCGGGTGGCCCGGATGGTCGCGGCGGACAACGCCCGCCGGGTGTACGGGCTGAGCGGCACCGGCCGCACCGGCTGAGCCGCCCCCGCGGCCAGGGCCTGTCCGGCGGATCAGGTCGCAGGAAGCCGGCGGCGCCTTATCAGCGCAGGTGAGCGGGGGCGATGGCCCCCGCGTCAGAGGTCCCTCCCGCGCGAGCGCAGCCGGGCGTGGGGGAATGTTCGAGCGTCGGCGACCGACGACAACGCCGCTGAGGTCCCCATGCCCTTGAGGCAGTGGGGGAGGGTGTGCCGCCCCGCCGTCCGCGACAGGGTCCGCCGGACGGGCCTCAGGCGCGCGTGCCCATCGGCACCTCGGCCGAAGGGCCGGACAGGTCCAGCGTGGCGTCCGGGCGTTCGCGCAGCGACAGCAGCACCCGCAGCACTCCGATCCACACCAGGCAGGAGCCGAGCATGTGGAGGCCGACCATGGCCTCGGGCAGGTGCGTGAAGTACTGGACGTAGCCGATGACGCCCTGGGCGAGCAGGAGCACGAAGAGGTCCCGGGTGCGGTCCAGCGGCCCCTTGGGGGCGTCGACCGCCTTGAGGACGAACCACAGGGCGAAGGTGAGGGTCACCACGATCCAGGCGAACACGGCGTGCAGCTTGGCGACGGTCTCCCAGTCGATCGGGATGCGCTTGACGTCGCTGGAGTCGCCCGCGTGCGGGCCCGCGCCGGTGACGATCGTGCCGGCCGCGATCAGCAGGACGGAGGCGACGACGAGGAACCACACCAGCTGCTGCACGGCCTTGCCGACCAGCGGCCGGGGCGCGGTGTCGCCCTCGCGGGTGCGCTGCCACATCACCGCGGCAACCGTGATCAGCGCCGTCGCCAGCAGGAAGTGCGCCGCGACGGTGTACGGGTTGAGACCCACCAGCACCACGATGCCGCCGAGGATCGCGTTGCCCATCACCAGCCAGAACTGCGCCCAGCCCAGCCGGGTCAGACTGCGCCGGTACGGCTTCTGGGAGCGGGCGGCGATGATCGCCCAGCCGACCGCGGCGCACAGCACGTACGTCAGCATGCGATTGCCGAACTCGATCGCGCTGTGATAGCTCAGCGCGTTCGTCGGGGTCAGCGAGCCGTCGGTGCACTCCGGCCAGGTCGGGCAGCCGAGGCCCGACCCGGTCAGGCGTACGGCACCCCCGGTGACGACGATGACCACGGACATCACGAGCGCGGCGAGGGCGGCCCGCTGGACGGTCCTCGGTTGCGGGGTCCAGCGTGCGGCGATGAAGGCGAGCGGGTTGCGCAGAGCCGCGGCGGCGTCGGCGGGGTTCAGCTTGGGCACGCGCACCATCGTAGGCCGCCGCTTGTGCACGCGTTCACGAGGGTCCACCGTGCCCTCACTCCCAGCGGAAGAACCTTCCCGCCGCCGCGAGACCGGCGACCGCCCACACCGCGAGGATCCCCAGGTCACCCCATGGCATGCCGGCGCCGTGCTGCAGCACGCCCCGGAGGCCGTCCGAGAGCGCGGAGATGGGCAGCAGCCCCAGCACGTGCTGTGCGGCCGGGCCGAACTTGTCCAGCGGCACGATGACGCCGCCGCCGACGAGCAGCAGCAGGAAGACGAGGTTCGCGGCGGCCAGGGTCGCCTCCGCCTTCAGGGTGCCCGCCATCAGCAGGCCGAGCCCGGAGAAGGCGGCCGTACCGAGGACGAGGAGGAGCAGGACGGCGGCGGGGTCGCCGTGCGGGGACCAGCCCAGGGCGAAGGCGATCGCCGTCAGCATGATCACCTGGAGAACCTCGGTGACCAGCACGGACACCGTCTTCGCGGTCATCAGGCCCCAGCGGGGCAGCGGCGAGGCGGCGAGCCGCTTGAGCACGCCGTAGCGGCGCTCGAAGCCGGTCGCGATGGCCTGCCCGGTGAACGCCGTCGACATCACCGCGAGAGCCAGGATGCCGGGGGCGAGGAAGTCCACCGCCTTGCCCTTGCCGGTGTCGACGATGTCCACGGAGCTGAAGAGCGCCAGCAGCAGCGTCGGGATGACGACCGTCAGCAGCAGCTGCTCGCCGTTGCGCAGCAGCATCCTGGTCTCCAGCGCCGCCTGCGCCGCGATCATGCGGGGCAGGGGCGCCGCGCCCGGCTGCGGGGAGTAGGTACCCGTGGCGGTGGTCATGAGCGCAGCTCCTTGCCTGTGAGCTCCAGAAAGACGTCCTCCAGCGTGTGCCGCTCCACCGAGATGCGGTCCGGCATCACGCCGTGCTGGGCGCACCACGAGGTCACGGTGGCCAGCAGCTGCGGGTCGACCTTGCCGACGACCCGGTAGCTGCCCGGGGTCAGCTCGGCGGCCGTGCAGTCGGCCGAGAGCGCCTTCAGCAGGGAGCCCACGTCGAGGCCGGGGCGGCCGGTGAAGCGCAGGGTGTTCTCGGCGCCGCCCTTGCACAGCTCCTCCGGGGAGCCCTGGGCGATGACCCGGCCGCCGTCGATGATCGCCACGTCGTCGGCGAGCTGCTCGGCCTCTTCCATGTAGTGGGTGGTGAGGATCACCGAGACGCCGTCGGCGCGCAGGTCCTTCACCAGGTCCCAGGTGGCCCGGCGGGCCTGCGGGTCGAGCCCGGCGGTCGGCTCGTCGAGGAAGACCAGCTCCGGGCGCCCCACGACGGCCATGGCGAGCGCGAGGCGCTGCTGCTGGCCGCCGGACAGCCGCCGGTAGGAGGTGCGCCCGCAGGAGCCGAGCCCGAGCCGCTCGATCAGCGCGTCGACGTCCAGCGGATGTGCGTGCAGTTTGGCCACGTGCCTGAGCATCTCGTCGGCCCGGGCGCCGGAGTAGACGCCGCCGGACTGGAGCATCACACCGATACGGGGCCGCAACTCGGCGGACCGACGTACGGGGTCGAGGCCCAGGACGCGCACCGTGCCGGCATCCGGCTTCCGGTACCCCTCGCAGGTCTCGACCGTGGTCGTCTTCCCCGCCCCGTTCGGACCGAGTACGGCGGTCACGCCCGCCTCGGCCACCAGGTCGAGGCCGTCCACCGCGGTCTTCGTGCCATACCGCTTCACCAGGGCCTGGACCTGGACCACGGGCTCACTTCGCATGGACCCAGAGTCTAGGGAGAGGCCGGACCGCTCAGACGGGCGGGTGCAGGAACTCCTCCTCACGGGGGCGGTGCAGGGGCAGCCACCGCTCCGCGTAGGCCACCGCGTCCGCCACCGGAAACAGCCGCACGTCCGCCGCACCCACCGTGCCCCGTATGACGGGCCGGTCCCGCTCGAAGTCGTGCCCCAGCTCGTCGAACCGGTCGGAGCTGATCGACACCTCGATCACGGTCTCCCAGCCGCCGCCGGGAGCGGGCCGGCCGACCGCCACGCGCGGCGCCGGTATGCGGTACTCGGCCAGGTGGAAGCTGGTGCAGGCGTCGTAGCCCGCGCCCAGCAGCAGGACCCGGGCGCCCAGATTCTCCAGCCGGGCCAGCGGGCTGTGCTCACCGAGCCGGCAGTCCGGGGCGTGGCCGTCGGTGATCTCGCGCGCGTGCGGGCCGAGTGCCGCGAAGGAGGTCTGCGGGTGGGCACTGCGCAGGGCGCCGGGCCAGGTCCGCAAGGTCTCCGGGATCACGCCGACGCCCCGGGTGGGGGTGATCAGCGGGTCGTACGGCGGCATGGTCGCCCGGATCCGCTCCCACCACTCCTCGGGCACCGGCGGGTTTCCCCACACCGCCGGGTCGGACAGATCGCCGGACTGGGTCGGGACGACCAGCGTGCCCGACCGGCCCAGGGTGTCCAGAAATCCCTGGACGACCGCGACGGCTCCTCCGCTGACCCAGCCGAGGGAGCTGAGCGAGGAGTGGACGAGCAGGATCTCGCCGGACTCGACACCCAGCAGGCGCAGCTGAGTGGCGACGGTGTCCCGGGTGACAAGAGGGCCGGTCGGAGGGGGTGTCGGCATGGTTCGGGAGTCTTCCCGACGGGCCCGCGCGATGCCACCGAATTGGCCGCTCAGCCTTTCCGGAATGATCGATCAAAGATCATTTTCGCAGGTCGGATTAGGTATGCCTAAGTGACGCAGGGCACCGCTCGATGATCCCGGCGGCGCTTGTCAGGCTCTGAAGAATTACGCAACAATGGCGTTGTGAAAAACGTCGGCGAGGCTCGGGAGACCCCCCTGGGGGCCCCGCAGGAGGAACTCGCGACCGGTGAGCGCTCCACGCGCAACCGCGTCGCGCGATCCATCCTGGACCACGGCCCGTCGACCGTCGCCGAACTCGCCGGCCGGCTGGGACTGACCCACGCGGCCGTCCGGCGCCACCTGGACGCGCTGGTCGCCGACGACGTCGTGGAGGCGCGGGAGCAGCGGGTGTACGGCACGCGCACCCGCGGCCGGCCCGCCAAGGTCTTCGCGCTCACCGACTGCGGCCGGGACGCCTTCGACCAGTCGTACGACAAGCTCGCCGCGGACGCGCTCCGCTGGATCGCCGAGCAGGGCGGTGGCCCCGAGGCGGTCGCCGCCTTCGCCCGCGCCCGGATCGCCGCCCAGGCGAGCGCCTACCGCAAGGCGATCGAGGCCGTCACCCCGGACAGGCGCGCCGAAGCGCTGGCCAAGGCCTTGAGCGTCGACGGGTACGCTGCTACGGCGCGCACCGCACCGGTCGGCGAGCAGCTGTGCCAGCACCACTGCCCGGTCGCCCATGTCGCGGAGCAGTTCCCGCAGCTGTGCGAGGCGGAGACGGAGATCTTCGCCGAGCTGCTGGGCACCCACGTCCAGCGACTGGCGACCATCGCGCACGGCGACGGCGTCTGCACGACGTTCATCCCCAAGACATCCACTGACGCACCTGCAAGCACGGCCGGGAGGAACCCCGCATGACTCTCCCCACGGAGACTGTCCACCCTGAGCTCGAGGGCCTGGGCAAGTACGAATACGGCTGGGCCGACTCCGACGTGGCCGGTGCCTCAGCCAGGCGCGGCCTGAACGAGGAGGTCGTCCGCGACATCTCCGGCAAGAAGTCGGAGCCGGAGTGGATGACCAAGCTGCGTCTGAAGGGCCTGAAGCTCTTCGAGAAGAAGCCGATGCCGAACTGGGGCTCCGACCTCTCGGGCATCGACTTCGACAACATCAAGTACTTCGTGCGCTCCACGGAGAAGCAGGCGGAGTCCTGGGAGGACCTGCCCGAGGACATCAAGAACACCTACGACAAGCTGGGCATCCCGGAGGCCGAGAAGCAGCGCCTGGTCGCCGGCGTCGCCGCCCAGTACGAGTCGGAGGTCGTCTACCACCAGATCCGCGAGGACCTGGAGGAGCAGGGCGTCATCTTCCTCGACACCGACACCGCCCTGAAGGAGCACCCGGAGCTCTTCAAGGAGTACTTCGGGACCGTCATCCCCGCAGGTGACAACAAGTTCGCGGCCCTGAACACCGCCGTGTGGTCGGGCGGCTCCTTCATCTACGTCCCGAAGGGCGTGCACGTCGAGATCCCGCTCCAGGCCTACTTCCGCATCAACACGGAGAACATGGGCCAGTTCGAGCGGACCCTGATCATCGTCGACGAGGGTGCCTATGTGCACTACGTCGAGGGTTGTACGGCCCCGATCTACAAGTCGGACTCGCTGCACTCCGCGGTCGTCGAGATCATCGTCAAGAAGAACGCCCGCTGCCGCTACACGACCATCCAGAACTGGTCGAACAACGTCTACAACCTGGTCACCAAGCGCGCCGTGGCCTACGAGGGCGCGACCATGGAGTGGATCGACGGCAACATCGGCTCCAAGGTGACGATGAAGTACCCGGCCGTCTACCTGATGGGCGAGCACGCCAAGGGCGAGACCCTGTCCATCGCCTTCGCCGGCGAGGGCCAGCACCAGGACGCCGGCTCCAAGATGGTCCACATGGCGCCGAACACCTCCTCCAACATCGTCTCCAAGTCGGTGGCGCGCGGCGGCGGTCGCACCTCGTACCGCGGCCTGGTCGAGATCGGCGAGGGCGCCCACGGCTCGAAGTCGAACGTGCTGTGCGACGCGCTGCTCGTCGACACCATCTCCCGCTCCGACACGTACCCGTACGTCGACGTCCGTGAGGACGACGTGTCCATGGGCCACGAGGCGACCGTCTCCAAGGTCTCCGAGGACCAGCTCTTCTACCTGATGAGCCGTGGTCTGTCCGAGTTCGAGGCGATGGCGATGATCGTGCGCGGCTTCGTCGAGCCGATCGCCAAGGAGCTGCCGATGGAGTACGCCCTTGAGCTCAACCGGCTGATCGAGCTGCAGATGGAGGGCGCGGTCGGCTGATCGCCGCTCCGCACTCCCCGTCAGGCCCATACGCAAGAAAGCGAGCATTACGACAGCCATGGCTGAGGCCCAGAACATCCCGGTGGGCTCGACCACCGCCGGCCAGATCGCGGTCGCCGCGGAGTCGACCGTCGTCTCGCGCATGAGCGCGCCCCCGTCCTTCGACGTGGCGGACTTCCCGGTCCCGCACGGCCGCGAGGAGGAGTGGCGCTTCACCCCGCTGGAGCGTCTGCGCGGGCTGCACGACGGCACCGCCGTCGCCACCGGCGAGGGCGTGAAGGTCGACGTGCAGGCCCCCGAGGGCGTCTCCGTCGAGACCGTCGGCCGTGACGACGCGCGCGTCGGCAAGGCGGGCACCCCCGTGGACCGCATCGCCGCCCAGGCGTTCTCCGCCTTCGAGAAGGCCTCGGTCGTGACCGTCCCGAAGGAGACCGTCCTCACCGAGCCGATCCGCATCGCGGTGCACGGCGAGGGCGGCACCGCCTTCGGCCACCAGGTCATCGAGCTGGGCGCCTTCGCCGAGGCCGTCGTGGTCATCGACCACACCGGTGACGCGGTGCTCGCGGCCAACGTCGACTACGTCCTCGGTGACGGCGCCAAGCTGACCGTCGTCTCCGTCCAGGACTGGGACGACAAGGCCGTCCACATCGCCCAGCACAACGCCCTGATCGGCCGGGACGCCTCCTTCAAGTCGGTCGTCGTCACCTTCGGCGGCGACGTCGTCCGCCTGCACCCGCGCGTCGAGTACGCCGGCCCCGGCGGCGAGGCCGAGCTGTTCGGCCTGTACTTCACCGACGCCGGGCAGCACCAGGAGCACCGCCTGCTGGTCACCCACAACACCCCGCACTGCAAGTCGAACGTCGTCTACAAGGGCGCGCTCCAGGGCGACGACGCACACGCGGTCTGGATCGGCGACGTGCTCATCGAGGCCAAGGCCGAGGGCACGGACACCTACGAGATGAACCGCAACCTGGTCCTCACGGACGGCGCGCGCGTCGACTCGGTGCCGAACCTTGAGATCGAGACGGGCGAGATCGTCGGCGCCGGCCACGCCTCCGCCACCGGCCGCTTCGACGACGAGCAGCTCTTCTATCTGATGGCCCGCGGCATCCCGGAGCACGAGGCCCGCCGCCTCGTGGTCCGCGGCTTCTTCGCCGGTCTGGTCCAGCAGATCGGTGTCACCGACATCGAGGAGCGCCTGCTCGCCAAGATCGAGGAGGAGCTGGAGGCGTCCGTCGCATGACGACCTTCGTACGCGCCTGTGGGCTGAGCGAGCTGGAGGAGGACACCCCGAAGCGGGTGGAACTCGACGGCACGCCGGTCTCGGTCGTGAAGACCGAGGGCGAGGTGTTCGCGATCTACGACATCTGCTCCCACGCGAACGTCTCCCTCTCCGAGGGCGAGGTGGAGGACTGCCAGATCGAGTGCTGGCTGCACGGATCCTCCTTCGACCTCCGCACCGGCAAGCCGTCCGGCCTCCCGGCCACGCGCCCCGTCCCCGTATACCCCGTAAAGATCGAAGGGGACGACGTTCTCGTCTCCCTCACCCAGGAGTCCTGAGGCACCCATGGCAACGCTTGAAATCCGAGACCTGCACGTCACCGTCGAGGCCGACAACGCCACGAAGGAGATCCTCAAGGGCGTCGACCTCACCGTGAAGCAGGGCGAGACGCACGCCATCATGGGCCCCAACGGCTCGGGCAAGTCGACCCTCGCCTACTCCCTCGCGGGTCACCCGAAGTACACGATCACCGAGGGCACCGTGCTGCTCGACGGCGAGGACGTCCTGGAGATGTCCGTCGACGAGCGCGCCCGCGCGGGCCTGTTCCTGGCGATGCAGTACCCGGTCGAGGTCCCCGGCGTCTCGGTCTCCAACTTCCTGCGCACCTCCGCCACCGCCGTCCGCGGCGAGGCCCCCAAGCTGCGTACCTGGGTGAAGGAGGTCAAGGAGGCCATGGAGCGCCTCAACATGGACCCGTCCTTCGCCGAGCGCAACGTCAACGAGGGCTTCTCCGGCGGTGAGAAGAAGCGCCACGAGATCCTCCAGCTCGAACTGCTCAAGCCGAAGGTCGCGATCCTCGACGAGACGGACTCCGGCCTGGACGTCGACGCGCTCCGCATCGTCTCCGAGGGCGTCAACCGCGTCCGCGAGACCGGCGAGGTCGGCACCCTGCTGATCACGCACTACACGCGCATCCTGCGCTACATCAAGCCCGACTTCGTCCACGTCTTCTCCGGCGGCCGGATCGTCGAGTCCGGCGGTGCCGAGCTCGCCGACAAGCTGGAGGACGAGGGCTACGAGGCGTACACGAAGGGTGGCGTATCCGCGTGACACAGCTGCCGGGCCTCCTCGACACCGAGGCGATCCGCAAGGACTTCCCCGTGCTGGACCGTGTGGTCCACGACGGCAAGAAGCTCGTGTACCTGGACAACGCGGCGACCTCGCAGAAGCCGCGCCAGGTGCTGGACGCCCTGAGCGAGTACTACGAGCGCTACAACGCCAATGTCCACCGCGGCGTGCATGTGCTCGCCGAGGAGGCCACGGCGCTGTACGAGGGCGCGCGCGACAAGGTCGCCGAGTTCATCAACGCGCCCAGCCGCGACGAGGTGATCTTCACCAAGAACGCCTCCGAGTCGCTGAACCTCGTGGCCAACATGCTGGGCTGGGCCGAGGAGCCCTACCGGGTGGACCACGAGACCGAGATCGTCATCACGGAGATGGAGCACCATTCCAACATCGTGCCGTGGCAGCTGCTCGCGCAGCGCACGGGTGCGAAGCTGAAGTGGTTCGGCCTGACCGACGACGGCCGCCTCGACCTGTCCAACATCAACGAGATCATCACGGAGAAGACGAAGATCGTCTCCTTTGTGCTGGTGTCGAACATCCTGGGCACGGTCAACCCGGTCGAGACGATAATCCGCCGCGCCCAGGAGGTCGGCGCCCTCGTCTGCATCGACGCCTCCCAGGCCGCCCCGCACATGCCGCTGGACGTGCAGGCCCTGCAGGCCGACTTCGTGGCCTTCACCGGCCACAAGATGTGCGGCCCGACCGGCATCGGCGTCCTCTGGGGCCGCCAGGAGCTGCTGGAGGACCTTCCCCCCTTCCTGGGCGGCGGCGAGATGATCGAGACGGTCTCGATGCACTCGTCCACGTACGCCCCGGCGCCGCACAAGTTCGAGGCGGGCACCCCGCCGATCGCGCAGGCCGTCGGCCTGGGCGCGGCGATCGACTACCTCAACTCGATCGGGATGGAGAAGATCCTCGCCCACGAGCACGCGCTCACCGAGTACGCGGTGCGGCGGCTGGCCGAGGTCCCCGACCTGAGGATCATCGGCCCGACCACGGCCGAGGACCGGGGTGCGGCGATCTCCTTCACGCTGGGCGACATCCACCCGCACGACGTGGGCCAGGTCCTCGACGAGCAGGGCATCGCGGTCCGCGTCGGCCACCACTGCGCACGGCCCGTCTGCCTCCGCTACGGAATTCCTGCGACCACGCGAGCGTCGTTCTATCTGTACTCCACGCTGGCCGAGATCGACGCACTGGTCGACGGCCTGGAGCACGTACGGAACTTCTTCGGCTGAGGGGCGTGCTGAAACGGTGAAGCTGGATTCGATGTACCAGGAAGTCATCCTGGACCACTACAAGAACCCGCACGGGCGTGGTCTGAGGGATGGCGACGCCGAGGTGCACCACGTGAACCCGACGTGTGGCGACGAGATCACCCTCCGTGTGAAGTACGACGGCACGAAGATCGCGGACGTCTCCTACGAGGGCCAGGGCTGCTCGATCAGCCAGGCATCCGCGTCTGTGCTCAACGAGCTCCTTGTCGGCAAGGACCTGACCGAGGCGCAGAAGATCCAGGAGACCTTCCTGGAGCTGATGCAGTCCAAGGGCAGGATCGAGCCGGACGACGCGATGGAGGACATTCTGGAGGACGCGGTCGCGTTCGCCGGTGTCTCCAAGTACCCCGCGCGGGTCAAGTGCGCCCTCCTGAGCTGGATGGCGTGGAAGGACGCGACGGCCCAGGCGCTGGGTGGCGCCGACGCCGAAAGGAAGACGGCATGACCGACACCGCTGAGATGAAGCCGGCCTCCGAGGAGGAGCTGCGCGAGGCCCTGATGGACGTGGTCGACCCCGAGCTGGGCATCGACGTCGTCAACCTCGGCCTGATCTACGGCATCCACGTCGACGAGTCCAACATCGCGACCGTCGACATGACCCTGACCTCGGCGGCCTGCCCGCTGACCGACGTCATCGAGGACCAGGCCAAGTCCGCCACGGACGGCCTCGTCAACGAGCTGCGCATCAACTGGGTCTGGATGCCGCCGTGGGGCCCCGACAAGATCACGGACGACGGCCGAGAGCAGCTCCGGGCGCTCGGGTTCAACGTCTGATCCTTCTCCGACGTCCCCTCTCCTGCGACGTCCGATCCCGCGGCGGCCACGCTGCGGGCACCTGCGGGAAACGGCCGTACCGTTCGCGGTACGGCCGTTTCGCATATCCCGCGGTCCAGGCCCCGACCGGACTCCGAACCGCCGGGCATCAGGGCGGTTTCGACAGCGCACACTCCGCGCACGGCAGGGTGGGCCGCTCTCGCGCCGGCGGGCTCCTGGCTCCGACGGCGAGAGGCGTCCGAGGCGTCCGAGGCGTCAAAAGGAGACAAGAGGAGACAAGAGGGGAATCAACTGCCGGTGTACGACATCGGCATGATGCTCGTCATGCAGGCGACTTCATGGCCAGGGGTGACGGTCATCTGCGCAGCCCGGCGTTGTGTACGCTCGTACACATGGGATACCTGACGCTCGCCGGCGCCATAGCCGCCGAGGTCGCCGCGACGACGGCGATGAAGTACAGCGAGGGGTTCAGCCGGCTCTGGCCCTCGCTCGTGACGACACTGGGCTACCTCGTCTCCTTCGCGCTGCTGGCCCAGACGCTGAAGACCGTCCAGATCGGCACGGCCTACGCGATCTGGTCCGGGGTCGGCACCGCGACCATCGCCGTCCTCGGCCTGCTGCTGTTCGGGGAGGGGCTGAGCGTCGCCAAGGTCGGCGGGATCCTGCTGATCATCGGGGGAGTGGTCGTGCTGAACCTGGGCGGGGCGAGCCACTGATGCCCCGCCGCTACGACCCCGACCGGCGCCGGCGCATCATCGACGCCGCGATCCGCGTGGTCGGCCGGGACGGCATCGCCGGCCTGAGTCACCGCTCGGTCGCCGCCGAGGCCGACGTCCCGCTCGGCTCCACCACGTACCACTTCGCCACCCTGGAAGAGCTGATGGTGGCCGCGCTGCGGCAGGCCAACGAGAACTTCGCCCGGGTTCTGGCCGAGCGGCTGCCGGAGCAACAGCAGGACCGGGAGGAACTCGCCGCGGACCTGGCCCGCGCACTGGGGGAGTGGCTGGGCGGCGACCGCACGGGCGTGGAGCTGGAGTACGAGCTGTATCTGGCCGCGCTGCGCCGCCCCGCGCTGCGCCCCGTCGCCGCCGAGTGGACCGAGGACGCGGCGGCCCTGCTCGCCCGGCACACCGACCCGGTCACGTCCCGCGCCCTGCTCGCGCTGATGGACGGCATCTGTCTGCAGGTGCTGCTGACGGGCGGTTCCTACGACGAGAAGTACGCCCGAGCCGCCCTGGCCCGGCTGATTCCCTGAACCGGTGTCGAGGAACCGGTGTGGCACCGGCTCGGCTGATCCGCTGACCCCGTGCCCCGCCGGCTTGGCCGATCACCTGAGTCGCGCCCGGCACGTGAGACGCGGTTCGCCCTGACCGCCCCGCCCGCGTTAGGTTTGCCCGCATGACCGACTCTGCTTCCCGTACCACCGGCGCCGTCGCCGCCGGCCTCGCCACCATCGCCTCCGACGGCACCGTTCTCGACACCTGGTTCCCGGCCCCCGAGCTGGTCGAGGAGCCGGGCCCCGCCGGTACCGAGCGGCTGACCGCCGAGCGGACGGCCGAGCTGCTGGGCGAGGGCGCGACCAAGGCGGTCGGCCCGGACGCCCGCCGCGGTGTCGAGGTGGTCGCGGTCCGTACGGTCATCGCCTCGCTGGACGAGAAGCCGCTCGACGCCCATGACGTCTACCTGCGTCTGCACCTGCTCTCGCACCGCCTGGTCAAGCCGCACGGCCAGAGCCTGGACGGCATCTTCGGCCACCTCGCCAACGTCGCCTGGACCTCGCTCGGCCCGGTCGCCGTGGACGACATCGAGAAGGTGCGGCTGAACGCCCGCGCCGAGGGCCTGCATCTGCAGGTCACCTCGATCGACAAGTTCCCGCGGATGACGGACTACGTCGCCCCGAAGGGCGTGCGCATCGCCGACGCCGACCGGGTCCGCCTGGGCGCGCACCTCGCCGAGGGCACCACGGTCATGCACGAGGGCTTCGTCAACTTCAACGCCGGCACGCTCGGTACGTCGATGGTCGAGGGCCGGATCTCCGCGGGCGTCGTGGTCGGCAACGGCTCCGACATCGGCGGCGGCGCCTCCACCATGGGCACCCTGTCCGGCGGCGGCAACGTGATCATCTCCATCGGCGAGCGCTGCCTGATCGGCGCCGAGGCGGGCGTCGGCATCGCGCTCGGCGACGAGTGCGTGGTCGAGGCCGGCCTGTACATCACCGCGGGCACCCGGGTCACCATGCCCGACGGCCAGATCGTCAAGGCCCGCGAGCTGAACGGTGCCTCCAACATCCTCTTCCGCCGCAACTCGGTCACCGGCAAGGTCGAGGCCCGCCCGAACAACGCGGTCTGGGGCGGCCTGAACGACATCCTGCACAGCCACAACTGACCTTGGGCGGCCGTGACCTGCGGCCGCCACATTGATCAACGCTCCGACCTGCTGCTGAGCTGTTGTCAGTTGTCGACGTTGGTCACCATCGAGCGCCCTTCCACGGCCCCAGGCCGGCCCGGGAGGGCGCTCGTGCGTAGGCCCCGCTCTCAGCGGTCCGATCCGTCGCACAGACCGGGTGAGGGGGAAGCCGGAAGGCGCTGAGCGGGACGAGTGGCCGGCGGCCGAGTCAGGGCTGGTGACGGTTGATCGGGATCTCGTAGACGCTCTCGCGGTGAACGGCGGGCACCACGATGTCCGCCGTCTCGACAGGCCGTTTGGGCTGGTGTCGCCCTGAGCTGTACTGATGGTCCGCTGACGTTCCAGTCGTCCGCCGGTGTTCGTCGGCGCTGTCACGCAGTTGGACACGCAGCCGGGCCAGTGGCTGATCGCCTTGCCCTGGAGGCCAATTCGAAGCGGTGGGCCAAGATGTCCAAACGAAGGCGTCTGCTGTTCGGGTAGCCGGCGAACCACCGATGAGTTCCGCCGGCCGGGCCGGTCCACCAGGACGTACGCCATCGAGACGCCGACTGGAGACCCACCATGACCAATCCCGCACACCCCGGCCGCATGCTGTTCGTGAACATCCCCGTAGCGGACCTTGAGCGCAGCAAGGCGTTCTTCGCCAAGCTCGGGTTTGGTTTCAACCCGAAGTTCACCGACGAGACCGCCGCCTGCATGCTGGTCGGCGAGCACGCTTTTGTCATGCTGCTCAGCCGTGAGAAGTTCGCGGAGTTCGCGAAACTGCCGATGGCCGATCCCACCACGCACACGCTGGCGCTGTACTGCTTCAGCGTGTCGTCCCGCGATGAGGTCGACGCGGTCAGCGCCGCTGCACTCGCGGCGGGTGGCTCCGAGGCGGATGGCGCGGAGGACTACGGTTTCATGTACTCACGCAGCTTCTTCGACCTCGACGGCCACGGCTGGCAGGTCATGTGGATGGATCCGGCGGCCGCGGAGCAGGGCCCCGAGGCGTTCGCGGCCTCCATGCAGGACGCCGACGCCCCGGCCTGACCCTCAGCGGCTTCGGCCGCGTTTGGGAAGCCTGGGTTTTCTGGGGGCAGTTGCTCCGCTGACCTGCGGCGGAGCCGTGTTGGATTCAGGTCGCACCCGTGGCCACCCCCCTGTTCCCCGTGGTGCCCCGCACGATCTGGCACGCGAATGGCACGACCCGTTCGCTCCGAAGAACCCCTGAGCGGAAGCTCGATCTTGGAGGTTTGAGTCTGAGCCGACGACAGTCAGCCACGATGGCGGGTGCGTCGACCGATCAGGCGCGCGTGTGCCTCGCTGCACTCGCACCGGTCTCGGCCACGCTGTTGGCGGGTGGCTGTGGCTGCGCGTGCCGGCCGGCCTCTGAGTGTTCGGGTTGGCCCGGCCGCTTGCTCTTGCTTCTCGGTGGCGAGTTGTCGGCCGGGCGGAGCGAACTGGTCAGGCCGCGGGGGTGTCGTCCTCGGCTGGTTCGTCTTGAGCCGTCAGGCCGGCCACCCACAAGGGCATCAGCCAGTGCACTGCGAGGACGGCGATGAGCGCTGGTGCGGTGTACGTCGTCGGGGCATGACCGATTGTCGCGCCCGTGACCAACAGGCCGACGGCGGTTGCGGCGAGGAGCAGGGTCATCATCCGGTGGGAGCAGGCCTGTACCCGCGCGCGTTCGGCCAGTTGCCGTTCATCCAGCGCTCGTCCGCGCAGTTCGAGCAGGCCACGGGTGGCCGCATTGATCGCTCCGGTCGCGACCATCCATGGCAGCAGCAGCACCACCATGACGACGACGGCCCAGATCGGTTTGCTCTCCGTGAGGGAGCTGTAGGCCATGAGGGCGCCGATTGCTGCCGTCAGTACCAGGTGCGCGGCGACGACCGAGCGGCGACGGGCGGCCGTGGCGTACAGGGGCCGGCCTCGGCGATCGTTCATCAGCCGCAGCATGCTGCGGTCGTAGCGCGTGAGCGGCGTCGTGGTCATGACGTTTTCCTCCCGTAGATCTCATCCGTGAGCGGCCGGAACGGTTCGAGCGAGAACAGCGCCTCCACCGGCAGCTCGAAGAACCTCGCGATCTTCAGTGCCAGGTCGAGGCTCGGGTTGTACTGCCCCCGCTCGATGTAGCCGATGGTCTGGTAGTGCGCTCCCACCGCTTCAGCCAGGCTCTGCCGCGACACCTTCCGCTCGGCGCGCACCATGGCCAACCTGTTGTGTACCTGCTCGCTCATGTATAAGAACTACTACATCTTGAGAGAGAAGTGCAACACTCGCAGGGAGGGTCGGTTGGGCCTGGCGCGAAGACCAGAGGGGCGGTCGCGCATCAGAACACAGACCTGCGCCAGCTGCGGACAATTGGGAGCGGTTTGGGCGCCGAGCTGGGCGAACGGACGGTTCCTGGCTTCGGCAGGCTGGGCCGCATTCACCGTGGTTCCCCGCTGTTCCCCGCTCGATCTGGTGCGATTGTGGTGCGGCGTGCTCAGTGACGGAAGTCGGGTATCGGCTCGATGACTTCACCCCGGGCATGATCGCTCCGCGGGTTGCTTTCCATTCCGAGGCGTGCGGCGACGACGTCGTGAACCTGGTCGTCGAGCTTGCCTTCCTCCAGATCGCTGAGCGCGGCTGCGTAGTTGGTGGAGTGGCAGACACCAGCGGCGCGCAGCTTGCATGCAAGAGCTCCGGGCGTGCGACTGGCAAGAGCCCTGCGTCGCGCTTTCAATGCGCTCCAACGAGTGTCTTGCACCAAAGTCCGGCGCTCCGAGACAGTGTCGCCGCGCTGGTTCAGTGCGGTGTTCATGGAGGTCACGCCCCTGATGCGCCGTTCTGGCGCGGGCAACGGCGCATCCCCGGACACGGCAACTACTTCAAGTCATAGATCGAATGCAAAGCGTCATTCATGCAGGTGAAGGGGATGACTCCAGCCGACTGAGGGCCGCAGCTGCTGCCCCGCTCAAGCAACTGAAAGGACACTCGTGAGCCACTTCTCGCGTGTTGCCAGGCGGGCCCTGGCCCTTGTGAGCGCCGCTCTCCTGTCCGGAGGGCTTGCCACGACGTCAGCCGCTGAAGCGCACGCCGCCGCAGCGTCGGAGATCATCATCATCGACGGCTACACCCAGACGGTGCGGGAGTCCGCGGGAACCCCCGTCACGTGTCCCACCAACCAAGTCCTGCTCGGCCGGGCGCACTACGGCGACGAGAACGGAAACACCACGTACTACTGCGGCCTCATCCTCATCGACGGACAACAGGTCCAGGTGAGCGCGCCGAACTGGAGCTATTCCCAGAGGGAGAGCAACTCCTTCTTCGCGGCCCCGCCCAACGAGGTCCTGGTGGGGCGGCAGCATTCCGGCGACGAGAACGGCCCGACGAGGTACGCGGCCGCCTCTCTGTCTGCGTGGGGACGGCCGGTCGAACTGACCTCTTACCGCTGGAGCCCGGATCAGAGGGAAAGCAACAGCTACTCCAAGGCGGGCGAGTACGAGGTCCTGGTGGGGCGGCAGCACTCCGGCGACGAGAACGGCCCGACCCGCTACCAGTACGCCCGCATCTCCGACTGACAGACGGCCCGCCGAGCACGGACCTGACACCATCGGTGCGGTAGCCGGTGCACGGCCGGGCGGTTGCCGTCAATCACCGCCGCCAAAGCAAAAGCCAGAGGCCCTGTGGATCGCTCCACAGGGCCTCTGATCTTCTGTGCCCGCGGCAGGATTCGAACCTGCGACCTTCTGATCCGTAGCTCTACAGAGATCAGTCGGGAGACGGTCATACAGGTCGCGCATCGGCCCCAAGGGGACGCTGCGGGTTGGGGCCGGTTGCCATGGTTGCTGTATCCGGCTGCTGTACATCAGGATCCTGGTGGGGGTGGCGGCATGGAGCGGGAACTACTCGAACGGCTGCTGGTCGGCAACGACGAGGCGTCCGTGGCCGCTCTGGCTGCGCTCCGCTGCGGCGGTTCCCACGTGGTCTGGGACGGGACTGCACCTGCTGAGCCGCTCGCCCTTACCTATGGGCGTCGGCTGCGGCGCATGCGCCGCCGGGGCATCGAGACCATGAACCTGGAACGTGCGGTGGAGTTGCTCGGCCGGCATCAACAGCCGGTTCGCCTGGGGCAGATCGGAGCTGCTGATGGCTCCTGGACGTTCATGTTGTTTCTCAACGAGGACGGCAGCAGGCTGATCGCGTGCACCGGTGTTCGGCGGACCCGCAACTGACACGTCACACGTCCGTAGCGCCCTGCACCACACCGTGAAGGGCGCTTCGTCATACGGGCATGGCCTGCGCGAACTCCCGCAGCACCGCGAAGTCGCCCGCGCGCAGCCCGAGTCGGGGATCGACGTGATGGAGCAGGGCGGGGCCGGGATGACGGGCCCGGACGTACCGCGTGTCCGCCGGGCTCTGCTCGTCGTCCACCCACGCGAACGGGCGGCCCTCGGCGTACGCCACGATCGCCTCCGTCTTCCAGTGGACGCCGTCCGGGCGCACGGCGAACAGGCCGCTGCCGAAGTCGACGTACGGCAGGTCGCGGGGCAGGCCGACAACAGGTGCGATCCAGATGTTGGCCTCCTCCATCCAGCTCGTCGCCCAGCACAGGTCGTAGCCGAGCCCGAGCAGTGCCGGGCCGTGCTCCGGATTCAGCCAGACCCGCAGGGAGCGCCGGGAGTCCAACGGCACCCGGAGCGTCGTGTAGCCCTCGGGCCGCCGCTCCGGCCGCGCCGCGTACGGGTTGAGGGGGCCGTCGACGTCCAGGAACAGCAAGGGGCGACTCACGCGGACACCGTACGGCAGCCGGACGGCGAGCCGGTGTTCACCGGCCGCCGATCAGGCCGCAGTGAGCGTCTCGTACCGCGCCAGCAGTTCGTCGTCCGCCTCGTGTCCGGCGGGCAGCAGCGGTGCGCGCACCGGGCCCCCGGGCAGGCCGAGGCGGGCGAGGAGGGCCTTGGCGGTGACCGTGCCCGGCAGGCCCGCGCCCATCATCGCCTCGATCAACGGCGTTGCGCGCAGCTGGAGTTCGGTCGCCCGGGCGGTGTCGCCGGCGTCGAAGGCGTCGAGGATCGCGGCGATGGCACCGGGGACGGCGTTCGCGACCGTGCTGATGCACCCGGCCGCGCCGATCGCGTACAGCGCCAGTACGTGCTCGTCGCAGCCCGCGTAGTACGCCAGGTCCGTCTGCGCCAGGACCTTCTGGGTGCCGAGGAAATCGTAGGAGCAGTCCTTGACGGCCACGATCCGCTCGTGCGCGGCCAGCCGGAGGATCGTCTCCGGCTCGATCCGGGTGCCGGTGCGGCCCGGGATGTCGTAGAGCATCACGGGCAGGCCGCTCGCGTCGGCGACCGTGCGGAAGTGCGTCTCCACCGCCTCCTGAGGCGGCCTGCTGTAGTACGGCGTCACCACCAGCACCCCGTCGGCGCCCGCCGCCTCGGCCGCGCGGGCCAGTTCGACGGTGTGCCGGGTGTCGGCGGTGCCCACGCCCGCGACCAGGGGCACCCGGTCCCCGACCGACTCGCGGACGGCGGCGATCAGCTCCGCCTTCTCCGTGTCCGTGGTGGTGGGTGACTCGCCGGTGGTGCCGCTCAGCACCAGGCCGTCGCAGCCCTCGGCCACCAGCCACGCGGCCAGCTTCCGGGCGCCGGCCAGGTCGAGGGCGCCCTCCTCGGTGAACGGCGTGATCATCGCGCAGAGAGTGCGGCCGAAGGGCCGCGCGGCCGTGCGTGTGCTCGTCATGGGAGTAGTCTCGGCAACACGTCGATGAAGCTCTACTTAATTCTTCTACGAGATATACCTAAGCATTGCTGAGACGTTCGGGTGGCGGCCGAAGGCGCTGTGTCCAACTCGGCCCCTCATGGGTCACTATGGCCCAAGGGTCACCGACGTCCGTCATGGGAGGCACCATGAAGCTCGGCAAGGCACTGGCCACCGGAGTCGCCGAGGAGCGGCCGCTCGTCCACGAAGAGGCCGTTCGCGAGGAGGGGACCCCGCTCCTGGAGGAGGCCGCCCGCGTCGAACCGGCCGAGCCGGCCCGCGAAGAGGTCCCGGCCGTCCGATGAGACTGCGGCTCCCGGCGGAACGCCCGACGGAGCCGCCGACCGGATACAAGATCGCCCACCCGGTGCTGTCCCAGGACGGCACCCGGGCCGGGTTCACCGGTGTGTCGCTCGGCGGCGCGCTGCCGTACGGCGTGCTCGACGACGCTGCCTGCGTCTACGGCAGGCGGCACCGACCGCCCGCGCGCCTGTGCGACTGCGGCTTCCACTGCGTCCACGAGCGAGCCGCCGCCGAGGCCATGCTGTGCATCGCCGAGCACCGCGCGGCCCTCCTGCTGGAGGTCTCCGTGCTCGGCGCCTACATCCGCTTCGAGCGCGGCTTCCGTTACGCCCGGCAGCGGGTGCGCACCGCCACCGCCGGCCCGTGCGTCTGCGGCACCACCGCCGTCGCGCTCGCAGACGACGGCTGGGGCAGGCCCGGCTGGCGGGTCCTCGCCCCCGTCTGTGCCGGCTGTGTGTGCGGCCGTACGTCCGTCTCGCTCGCAGGCTTCGCCCGGCTGGCCGGGGACGGACTGCGGGTGGTGGCTCAGGGCGGTGGTGCGGGATTCCCGTCCGCCGGCTCTACGGCCGGTGCGGAGCCGGGCGTGCCCGAACTCGTCGCGGAGGCAGCCCTGTTGCAGGCGCGCCTCGACTGGTTCCAGAGCCAGCTCGCCCGCCTCGGGGAACGGGGGGAACAGGGCTAGCCGGAACAGCACTCCCTCACCGAAAACTCGATCCGTCTGGACAAAAAAAGTTTTCGGTGGAAGGCTGAACGCATGCTGGACGTGACCGTGATCGAGGACCCCGAGGCCGCCGCCGTGTCGCTGGACCCCATCAGGGCCCGGCTGCTCGCCGAGCTGGCCGCCGCACCCGCGTCGGCGGCGATGCTGGCCGGCAAGGTCGGACTGCCCCGGCAGAAGGTGAACTACCACCTGAAGGCGCTGGAGCGGCACGGCCTGGTCGAGCTGGCCGGAGAGCGCCGCAAGGGCAATGTCACCGAGCGGCTGATGCGCGCGACCGCCGCGTCGTACGTCATCTCGCCGGCCGCCCTGCCCGCCGTGCAGCCGGACCCGGACCGCTTCCGCGACCAGCTCTCGGCGCGCTGGCTGCTCGCGCTAGGCGCCCGCCTGGTACGGGACGTCGGCACGCTGATCACCGGCGCGGCGAGGGCCAGGAAGCGGCTGGCGACCTACGCCCTGGACGGCCAGGTCCGCTTCGCCTCCGCCGCCGACCGCGCGGCCTTCGTCCAGGAGCTGACGGCGGGCGTGAGCGCGCTGATCCGCAAGTACGACGCCCCCCACGCCGAGGACGGCCGCGACCACCGGATCGTCGTCGCCCTCCACCCCACGGTCAAGGACCCCGCGGTCGAGGACCGGCCCACCCCCGAACCACAGCAGTGAGCAGGAGCCCCACCATGTCCAAGGAATTCGAGATCGTCCGCGAGTTCGAGGTCGACGTCCCGCCCGAGAAGGTCTGGGAGGCGATCACCACCGGCACCGGCGCCTATCTGTGGCCGATGGACCCGCCCGAGCCCCGGGTCGGCGGCTCCGGACCCTTCGGATCGACCGTCACCGCCTGGGACCCGCCGCACCGCTACACCAACCGCAGCGAGGACGTCGGATTCCCGACCCAGTCCCTGAACCAGCTCGACTACACCATCGAGCCCCGCGACGAGGGCCGCCGCGCCTGGGTGCGCTATGTGCACAGCGGCATCTTCACCGACGACTGGAACAACCAGTACGACGGCGCGAGCAAGCACACCAACTTCTATCTGCACACCCTGTGCGAGTACCTCACACACTTCGCGCCGCGGCCGGTCACCTTCGCCCAGCTGCAGGGGCCCGCGGCCTCGGCGACCCGGGAGGCGCTCGCCGCCGCCGCGCACGCCCTCGGCCTCGCGGACGACGCGGCCGCCGGCACGAAGGCCGCCGTCCAGGGACCCGGCGGGCGGACCCTGGACGCCGTACTCGACTACCGGAACCCGTACTTCATCGGGCTGCGCACCGACAGCGCCCTCATCCGGTTCTTCGGGCGCGGCCCCTGGGGCGCCCCGCTCGGCATCAGCATCCACGACTTCGCGCCGGACGCCGACGCCGAGGCGAACGAGAGCGCGTGGCAGGCCTGGCTGAACCAGGTGTTCAGCCAGGCGTGACCACCCCGATCAGGGACGGAAGCGCAGCACCTGCGGGTCGTGGTCGCTGATCTGGTCGTTGAACTCCGAGTTGATGTGCACGCTGTCGTACTCGAAGTCGCAGCCGCGCCGGATCGCCGGACTGATCAGGATCTGGTCCAGGACCTGCTCGTTGCCCTGGTAGTCGTAGGTGTAACGCTCGCTCCTCGGCAGCGACTTGATCGCCGACCACAGCTCGCCGTCGCCCTCGAGGATCTTCGCGGTGTCGGAGAACTCGAAGTCGTTCATGTCGCCGAGCGCGACGACGTTCGCGTTCTTCTGGACCTTCAGGATGTCCTTGACGAACGCGTTCACCTCGGTCGCCTGGGCATGACGCTGGATCTCCGAGCTGCGCGTCGGCGGCTGGTACTGCGAGGTCAGGCCCTGGTCGCCGCCCTTGGAGATCAGGTGGTTGGCGATCACGAAGACGGTCTTGCCGCGGAAGACGAACTCACCGGCCAGCGGCTTGCGGCTGTCCTTCCAGGCAGCGTTCGCCGGGTCGATCCGGCCCGGCGAGACCGACAGATGGGCTTTGCCGTCCACCTTCGTGACGCCGACCGCGGTGGTGGAGTCGCCGCCCGCGCGGTCCACGAAGGACACCCGCTCGGGGTTGAACAGGAACACCTGGCGGATGTTGCCGCCCGGCTCGCCGCCGTCCTGGTCGTTGACCGGGTTGATCGAGCGCCAGTCGTACTTCGGGCCGCCCGCCGCGACGATCGCGTCGATCAGCTTGTGCACCGTCACGCTCGCGTCGACCGTGCCGTCGTCCGTGGCACCGTTGTTGTCCTGGATCTCCTCCAGGGACACGATGTCCGGCGACTGCAGGTTGTTCACGATCGCGGCGGCGTGCTGGTCGAAGGTGTTGTCCGAGGGGTCGAGGTTCTCGACGTTGTAGGTCGCCACCGCCAGCTCGCGGCTCGACTGCTTCCGCGTGGTCTCACGCTCCAGGCCGCCGCTCTTCACCGTGCCGAGCTGGTTCGCGACCAGGGTGTAGCCGCCGAACTGGTTGTAGTCCAGCGGGCCGGTGGTGGTGCCGGTGAGCGTGTCACCGACGTTCGCCTTCGGGAAGTCGGCGGTCGAGCCCAGCGACTGAATCTGCAGTCGGCCGGAGTTCTGCGACTCGTAGGAGCCGTAGACCGTGCCGCCGCGGCGGCTGCGGTGCTCCCAGGGCTTCACCGTGACCCACAGCTCGCTGTACGGGTCGGTGCGGCCGACCACGCGGGCGTCCTCGACCTGGACGTTCATGCCCTCCAGGGACTCGTAGTAGTCCAGGGCGTACTTCGACGGATTGAGTGTCAGGTTGTTGATCGAACCGTTCGCGGCGGGGTCGCCCTCCGGGGCGTACTCGTCCGGCACCGAGTCCTCGTCGATGACGACCGGCGCCGGGACCGCGTTGCCCGTCGAGACGGTGGTGGTCGTCGGCTTGGTGATCTCCGTGACCGACTGGTTGCCGGAGGAGGCGCCGCCCGGGACGTACTCGGAGACCGTGCCGGTCACCGTCACCGAGTCGCCGACCGCGACCTTCGGCGTGGAGCCGGTGAAGACGAAGACGCCCTCGCTGGTGCGCGGGTCGTCGTCCGGGTTCGGGTCCTGGAGCCAGAAGCCTCTGGAGGAGCCGTACGTGCGCGTGGCCGTGACAATGCCGGGTACGTCCGTCACCTTCTGCCCGGCGAACGGCGAGATCCGGGTCGTGCCCTGGATGTCGTGGATGCGCACCGAGTCGGCGTGCGCGGGCGTGGGGAGGGCGACGATCTGGCTGGCTGCGGCCGCGCTGCAGACGGCGGCGACAGTGAGCGCGGCAAGGCGCGTGGAAGACCTGCTCGGCAAGGGATCCCTCCGGGGACATGACAAAGTGCCGGGACAAGGACGGAACAGGAGCGTGTGGGGCCCGTGGCCCTCCGTGACACGCGTAGAGCCCAGTGAACAGTTGTCCCCCGAACTTCTACGCGCGTCAATCTCCAGCCTGAGCAAGGGAGTTGTCAAGGTTTCGGCCATGTATGACGGCCGACGGAGAGATGAACCGGGCGGCATGGGTGGAAATCCGTCTAGGCTGAGCGGCTGAGCCCGTTCACGGTCCGAGGAGAACCAGCCGATGTCAGACAGCTCCCCCCTGCCGCCCGTACGGCTGCACCCCGAACCGGAGCTGGCACGCGCAGCGCTGTCCACGCCCCTGCTCTCCCGCGCCGCCCGCCTGGCCCGCTGGGCCGGACCCGACACCCGCGTGGACGCCGGCGGTGAACTGGTCGAGGAGCAGCTTCCGGCCGCCGCCGACCTGCTCGGGCTCAGCGGTGACGACGCGGCCGCCTACGCCAGTGAGGCCTGGCGGGTCGCCGTGGACGCCGGGCTGGTCGAGATCGTGGACGAGGAGGCCGGGACCGTGCGGGCGGGCGAGGAGCTGACGCTGCTCACCGGCGGCTCTCCGGCCGATGTGCTCGGTGTGTGGCTCGCCGCTCTGGAGACCGTCATCGCCGACGCGGGTGTCCCCGATCTGGATGATCTGGTCGGCGCCCTGGACGAGGGCGGCGAGATCGATTTCTCGTCACTCGACTGGGACCCGGAGGCCGAGGCCGAGTTCCTCGACGGCGTCCTCGGCAACCTCTATCTGCTGACGGTGAGTGAGGACGGCGCCGGTGACGGGGCGGTCCCGCTACCCGCCCTGGCCGCGTCCATGATCGTCCCCGATGACATGGGGGAGCCCACCAACGACGTCCTGGAGCAGGTCTCCGACGCGATGATGCGGCTCGACGACCAGTTCAGGATGCTGGAGCCGGTCGGGCTGGTGGAGTACCAGCCGGTGGACGAGGCGTTGATGGCCGACACCGACGAGGAGCCCGCGGCGCCGGTCGACGACACCGACGTGTCGCGCTACGGCATGGTCCGGCTCACTCCGCTCGGTGTGTACGGGCTGCGGGCCCGGCTGCTGGAGGCCGGGTTCGAGGCGCCGGCCGTCGGTGAACTCGCCGACAAGGGAGCGGACGCGCTGCTCGACGGTACGGCGCGGTTCGGGCAGGCGGCGGCGCAGGCCGAGACCGAGCAGTGGCTCACCCGGCGTGAATCGCCCGCCGCGGCACGGGAGTTGCTGGCCGCGGCGCGCGGCGCCGACGCCGGCGCGCCGCTGCGACGCCTGCGCTGCCAGCAGGCCCTGTCCCTGATCGGCGCGGAGGCCGAGCCGGCGCTGCGCGAGGTGCTGGACGATCCGGAACTGGGCGGCCTGGCCCGCGTGTGGCTGAGCGAGCGGGGTGCCGCCGGAGTGCCGGCGCCGTCCGAGGAGCTGGTGTTCTGGCTGACCATCGACACGGTTGCCGCACAGCTGGCCGCCGAGGGCAACTCCGAGGAACTCCAGGCGCTGGTGGAGGGGCTGGCGGCACAGCACAGCGGGTTCTTCGCCACCGCCTGGCGCGTGGAGCATCCGGCCACCGCCGATGTGCTGGAGGCGATGGGACGGCTGCACCCGGACAAGAAGGTGGCCAAGGAGGCACGGAAGGCGGCCTTCAAGGCGCGGTCGCAGCAGGGCGGTTGAAAGTCTCCTGGGTAAGCCGTGGGGTGGAGCATACGGATTCTTGAACAATGGTGTCTGAAGTAGGCCGTTGTTCCCCTCCTGTTCAAGGTGCGGCGAGAGCGTGTGCGCCGAACCGAGGTCCGCCACCCTCCACGGCACTCCCACCGTCTCAGGAGACACACCATGTCGCTCACCCGCAGGGACTTCGCCAGGAAATCCGCGATCACCGGTGCCGGGGTCGCCCTGGCGGGCAGCGTCGGCGCGCTCGCCACCGCCCCGAACGCCCTCGCCGCGACGGACAGCGACGGCACCGAGGCGGAGCCGGCGCACGGAGGCCACCAGGGCGTCGGCTACGGCCCGTTGATCGCCGACCCGGACGGCATCCTCGCCCTGCCCGCGGGCTTCACATACAAGATCATCACCTACAGCGGCAGGACCAGGCTGGAGTCGGGCGAGTTCACGCCGTCCCACCACGACGGCACCGCCACCTTCGACGGCCCCCGCGGCGCCACGCTCCTCGTCAACAACCACGAGCTGGCCGGCGCCCGCGCCCAGTGGCCGCACCCGGTGCCGCTCACCGAGGGCCTCGTCTACGACCCGGCGGCCGCCGGCGGCTGCACCGTCGTCGAGGTCCGCCACCGGGGCGAGGTCGCCGAATGGGTGGGCATCGCCGGCACCGTCACCAACTGCGCGGGCGGCAGCACCCCCTGGGGTACCTGGCTGACCTGCGAGGAGACCGAGGACAAGGCCGGCAGAAACGGCTTCACCAAGGACCACGGCTATGTCTTCGAGGTCGACCCCGAGGACCGCCGGGCCAACCGCGACCCCAAGCCGGTCAAGGCCCTCGGCCGCTACGCCCACGAGGCCGTCGTCGTCGACCCCAAGCGCGGCCACCTCTACCTGACCGAGGACGCGGCCGGCCCCAACGGCCTGCTCTACCGCTGGACCCCGCCGGAGGGCTTCCGGCACGGCCGCGGCAGGCTGCGCACCCTCGCCGACGACGCGGGCGCGCTCCAGGCCTTCAAGTGCTTCGACTCCGGCGGCAAGTTCGTGGACGACCTCTCCCGCGCCACGAAGACCGGCACGGTCTACGGCGTCGACTGGGTGGATGTCCCGGACCGTGACGCCGAGGCCGTGTCGGTGCGCAAGCAGTTCGCCGACGGCCGGATCACCCGCGCCCGCAAGCTGGAGGGCATGTGGTGGGGCGACGCGGCGCCTACATCGTCTCCTCCTACGCCCGTGCGGAGAGCCCGGTCCAGCACGACGGCCAGGTGTGGTTCTACGACCCGGGGCGCCGCACCCTCACCCTGCAGGTCCTGCTCGGCGTGAACCCCGATCCCGCCGAGGACGGAGCCTTCGACGGCCCGGACAACATCACCGTCTCCCCGTACGGCGGCCTCGTCATCGCCGAGGACGGCGAGGGCGTCCAGCACCTGTTCGGCGCCACCGAGACCGGCCGCACCTACCCCATCGCCCGCAACGAACTCAACATCGGTACCGAAGCCGCCCCGGAATACAGCGAGTTCACCGGGGTCACCTTCTCACCCGACGGCCGCACCCTGTTCGCCAACATCCAGACACCCGGCATCATGCTGGCCATCACGGGACCGTGGAATCGGCAGCGTCGTCAGAACACCTGGGCCCCAAATTAATTCGCTCGCCCGTCCCGCGGCTTCCCTCCTAGAGTGATGCACGTCCAGGTGCGACAGGCAGGACCTACTTCCACTCTTAATGGGGAGGCCGCGGGTTCGAGTCCCGCCACCGGCTCCAACAGGCCGGTGTAGCTCAGGGGTCAGAGCACCAAACGTCGGTTCCGCCGGCCTCGATCTCTGGACACCGAAAAACTTCACGCACCTCCCGGTGCGAGGGCAGCGGCTACTTCCCTTTCCTGGAATGAAAAACAGCCGTCGCCGGGTTGATCTCGGGAGGCGTGGCACATGGTGGGTGTCCGGTGCGCAGGCAGCGGTTACTTCAGGGCCCTGGTCCGAAAGGGTACGGGTTCGAATCCCGTCACCGGCTCACGGCCGGTGTGGCGGAACGGAAGACGCGCCAGGTTATAGTCCCGTCGCCGACTTCCGACCTCGGGCACCCTCCTTTTGCCGCGCCTCCCACCGAAATCCGTAAAGACGATGAATTCGGGGGAATTCACCATGGCGCGATTCAACACGCCTGCCGTCAAGGCGCAGCTGAAGTCGGCGGTCACCTCGACCGGCCGGGTCCTGCGGACCTACGAGGGCGGCCGGGGACAGGAGCGCGAGCCGCGCTCCGAGCTCTTTCTGCTCGCGGTGTCCCACTTTGTTTCAGGCACTTTCTACGAGAACGCCAAGGACCGCGACGACCGTTTCATCCGCCTGGTCCGCGACCTCGCCGTCAGCGACCCGGAGTGGACGGCCGGTCTGCTCGGCTGGCTGCGCGGTGAGGGCAACATGCGGACGGCGTCGATCGTGGGCGCCGCCGAGTACGTGCACGCCCGGCTGGCCGCCGGCGCGACCGACGGCCCGTCGAACCGGCAGGTCGTGGCCTCCGTGCTGCGGCGCCCGGACGAGCCCGGCGAGTTGCTCGCGTACTGGACGTCGACGTACGGACGCGCGATCCCCAAGCCGGTCAAGCGGGGCGTCGCCGACGCCGTACGACGGCTCTACCACGCCAAGTCGCTGCTGAAGTACGACACCGCGTCCAAGGGCTACCGCTTCGGCGACATCCTCAACCTGGTGCACGCGGCGCCGGACGCGGACAAGCCGTGGCAGGGCGACCTGTTCCGGTACGCGCTCGACCGGCGGCACAACCCGGACACGGCCGTGCCGCCCGCGTCGCTCCCGGTGCTCTCCGCGCACCGTGGGCTGATGGAGCTGCCGGTGGCGGAGCGGCGTGCGGTCGTCACGTCGGAGGGCGGCGCCGAGCGGCTGGCGGCGGCCGGGATCACCTGGGAGGCACTGGCCGGCTGGCTCCAGGGGCCGATGGACAAGGCGGCCTGGGAGGCGGTCATTCCGTCCATGGGGACCATGGCGCTCGTCCGCAACCTGCGGAACTTCGACGAGGCCGGGGTCTCCGACGAGGTCGCCGCGCAGGTCGCGGCCCGGATCAGCGACCCGGCGGAGGTCGCGCGCTCGCGGCAGTTCCCGTTCCGGTACCTCGCCGCGTACCAGCACGCGCCGTCGCTGCGCTGGTCCTACCCGCTGGAGCAGGCGCTCGGCCACTCGCTGGCCAACGTGCCTGCGCTGCCGGGCCGGACGCTGGTGCTGGTCGACCGCTCGGGCTCGATGTTCTGGTCGTCGGCGGGGGAGCGCTCGCAGCTCAACCGGGCCGACGCGGCGGCGATCTTCGGCACGGCGCTCGCGCTGCGGGCCGCCGACGCGGACCTGGCGGAGTTCGGTACGACGAGCAACGCGGTGAAGTTCCGCAAGGGCGAGTCGGTGCTGAAGATCCTGGACCGCTTCAGCGACCTGGGCGGCACCGACACCACCGAAGCGGTGCGCCGGCATTACAGGAAGCACGACCGGGTGCTGATCATCACCGACGAGCAGTACGCCCCGAACCACCACGGCGACCCGACGTCCCAGATTCCGGCCCACGTCCCGGTCTACACGTGGAACCTGGAGGGTTACCGGGCGGGCCACGGCCCGTCGGGCACGGGCAACCGGCACACCTTCGGCGGCCTCTCCGACGCCGCCTTCCGGATGGTGCCGCTGCTCGAAGCGGCCCGCGACACACGGTGGCCGTGGCAGGCCTGAGCGGCATCCGGCGCTGGACGTGGCCCGCACTTCTAGGGGGGTGCGGGCCACACCCTTGTCTGCGACGGTGAACTCACCGGGAACGAGGGTGAGTTGACAGAAGCGGACGTCGAGCCGGACGCGAACGCTCACAGCGCCCTTTTCCAGCCGTGGGAGGGGGCGCTCCGCCGGGCTCGCGGCCGACACGACGCGTCTGGCCGTAGATCGCACATCCCTACGATCCGTGTGTCTATTCTCGCGCTGAGTAGTCAATACGGACTTCACACTCAGCTGAGAAAGGGTCGAACCATGCGCACGTTTCAACGCGCCGCGCTCGTGGCCGCGGTGGTGGCGGGACTGTCCGGCTACGGCGCCGGCGCCGGCTTCGCCGATGACGACGACGGTCCGCACCAGGTCACCGCGGTGGCTTCCGCCGAGGCCAACGCCGTGGTCGTGGCGGCTCCCCCGCACCGGCATCCGCACCCGGAGGAGGACCACGACCACGACAAGCCGACGGAGCATGAGCACAAGCATCCGGGCGGGAAGCACGACCACAAGGACGAGGGGGCGAAGCCGGGTCACAGGGAGGACGAGTCGAAGCCCGGTCACAAGGACGATGACGTGAAGCCGGAGCACGAGCACCACCAGACGAAGCCCGGGCACAAGCACCATGGGAAGAAGCACCACGGGAAGAAGCACGGTCACGAGCACCATGTGTTCAAGCACGTTCACAAGCGTTTCTCCGACGCCTGGGTATCCGTGAGCACCTCGGTTGAGTGAGAGTCCGGATCGTCGGCGTCCGCAGGCCGTGAGCCACCCGCCGAAGGTCCAGGGGCGGCGGCCGTCGGCGGGCGGGGCCATGATGGCGGTGTGCCCTGTCCTCCGACGCCCGGCCCGGCCGAAGCCCTCGGCCGCCTGGAGTCGGCCCCCACGCCCCGGACGGCCGTGGCCTGGCTGCCTCCGGCCGAACTCTGGCCCGCCATCCAGCGCATCCGCGTCGTACACGACCCGCAGATCCGCCGCTGGCCACCCCATGTGAACCTGATCTACGGCTTCGTACCGGAAGAGGACTTCCCGGCGGCGCTCCCGCTGTTGGCCACCGCGGCCGCGGAGTGCGAGCCGTTCGACATCCGGCTCAGCGGGGTCCATGCCTTCCGCCACCGCTCCTATGCCACCGTGTGGCTCGACCCCGCCGCGGCCGGCGTCGCGCCCTGGACGGAGCTGCGGCGCGCGCTGGCGGAGCCGTTCCCGTACTGCACGGAGCGCTTCCCGCGCTTCATCCCGCACCTCTCGCTCGGCCGCACGCGCGCTCCGCGCATTCTCGCGGCCGAATGCGCCGCCCGGCTCGGTGTGCTGCAGGCGCGTGTGACCGAGATCGAACTGCTCTCGCGCCGCGGTGACGGCCCCATGCGGACGCGGGCCACGATCGGCCTGGGCACCGGCGACGTGCGCCCCCGCCTCGGGCCGGACCCCGGGCCGCCTTCGACGGATGCTCGGTAGGCTGCGGAGAGGATCCCCGATGGGCGAGGAGTATCTGGATGCCGCAGGCCAGACCCATGCGCGCGGATGCTCGGCGCAACTACGAGCGGCTGCTGAAGGCGGCGGTGGCGGCCTTCGCCGAGCACGGGGAGAACGCGTCGCTCGATGACATCGCCAAGCGTGCGGGCGTCGGCGCGGGCACGCTCTACCGGCACTTTCCGACCCGGCAGGAGCTGCTGGAGGCCGCGTACGTGGACCATTTCCAGGCGCTGGGGGCGCGGGCCGAGGAACTGGCGCGGGAGTTGGAGCCGGGGGAGGCGCTCATGGCGTGGCTGAACGAGCTGTGCGTGGCCACGATCCAGGTGCGGGGGCTGAAGTCCCTGCTGGGCTCGGCGGTCACGGACGGTGGCTCGGTCGCCAGGACGGCGTGCGGTGCGTCGGTGCAGGGGGCGGCGGCCCGGCTGGTGGAGGCGGCGCAGCGGGAGGGAGTCCTGCGGGCCGACCTGGAGCCGATCGAGGTGCTGCGGCTGGCGCACGGGGTGGCTACGGCGTCGGAGCTGGCGGACGGTCAAGGGCGGGAGATCCAGAGGTATCTGACGTTGCTGATGGAGGGACTGCGGGCCTAGGGCCCCAACAGGCAGGGGCTCCAGGGCCCTTCCGGGCCGGCGGGCGGCTTGTGCCGCCCGCTGCGGCAGGCGGTGGTTCACAGGGCTCTCGCGCCCGGCTCCACCATGTTCCGGACTGTGCGGGCCTTCACGAAGTCGCCCATGGCTGTCATGTCCCACTCGCCGGAGAACTGGCGGATGAGCTTGGCCATCATCACCCCGGTCTGGGGCTCGGCGTGGGTGAGGTCGAAGCGGACCAGTTCCTCGCCCGTGGCGGCGTCCACCAGGCGGCAGTACGCCTTGGCCACCTCCGTGAACTTCTGGCCGGAGAAGGAGTTCACCGTGAAGACCAGGCCGGTGACCTCCTGGGGCAGACGGCCGAGGTCGACCGTGATCACCTCGTCGTCGCCCGCCCCCTCCCCGGTGAGGTTGTCGCCGGAGTGCCTGATCGCGCCGTTCAGGATCGTCAGCTTGCCGAAGTAGCAGCTGTCGATGGGGTTGCGCTGCGGGCCGTAGGCGATGACCGAGGCGTCCAGGTCGATGTCCCTGCCGCGGAACGCGGGCTCCCAGCCGAGCCCCATCCGCACCTGGGAGAGCAGCGGCCGGCCGCCCTTGACCAGGGACACGGTCTGGTTCTTCTGCAGGCTGACCCGGCCCTTGTCCAGATTGATCTTCCCGGCGCCGGGCACCGGGGCGGGCGGCGCCGGGGGCACCGGCGGGGCGGGCGGGGTGACGGGGGTCTGCACGGTGGGCGCCGGCGGAGTCGCCGGCTGCGGCGGGGCGGCGGGTGCCGCGGCCGGCTCCTCCACCGTCACCCCGAAGTCCGTCGCGATGCCGGCCAGGCCGTCGGCGTACCCCTGGCCCACCGCGCGGGCCTTCCAGGCGCCGCCCCGGCGGTAGATCTCCACGACGACCAGCGCCGTCTCCGCGCCGAGCTGGGGCGGGGTGAACGTGGCCAGCTCGGCGCCGGCGTCCGCGTCGCGGATCGTGGCCGTCGGCTCGATGCCCTGGAAGGTCTGGCCGGCCGTGTCCGGGCTGGCGGTGACCACGATCTTCTCGATGTCCGGCGGGACGGCCGCGGTGTCGACCGTGATCGCGTCCGGCGCGGCACCGCCGCCGGACGTGTAGGCCACGCCCGGTCCCGTCGGCTGGTTGTAGAAGATGAAGTCGGCGTCCGAGCGCACCTTGCCGTCGGCGGTGAGCAGCAGGCCCGACACGTCGAGCCGCACCGGAGCGGCGACGTCCACCGTCACGCGCGCGGCCGGGAGAGGGATGTTCGAGCCAGGGGTCATAGCTGTCATGCCGGGTGAACGAACGACACCGCTTTACCGTTCCCTTACCCGACCCCCATTCGGCTCAGGGTGCTCACCCCGAGCCGCCTCAGGGTCCCGGCCGAGCCTGCTCAGGGCACGACCACGATCTTCCGGCCCACCCCGGCCGCGAACTGCTCCAGCGCCTGCGGGTACCGCTCCAGCGGGATCCGGTCGCTGATGAACACCTCTGGATCCAGGACCCCGTTGGCGAACAGCTCGGCCGCTCGCTCGAAGCTGTGCAGGACCGCCATCGATCCCGTGATCGTGATCTCCTGGTTGTAGATCCGGTACGGGTCGATCGTCACCCGCGTCGCGTAGTCGGCCACCCCGAACTGCAGGAACGTACCCGCCTTCGCCACCCGCTCCAGGCCGTCCTGGATCGCCTTCGCGTTGCCGGTCGCGTCCACGACCACGTCCCAGCCCCGCGGCCGGTCCAGCTCGTCCGCGCTGCCCGCCGCCCCCGAGACGCCGAGCCCCCGGGCGGTCTCCAGCCGGGCCGGGTTGAGGTCGACCATGTCCACGCTCGCCGCGCCGGTGCGCTTGGCCAGCTCCAGCATCATCAGGCCCATGGTTCCGGAGCCGTAGATCAGGACATGGGCGCCCAGCCGGGACTGCAGCACGTCGTAACCGCGCACCGCGCAGGACAGAGGCTCCACGAGGGCCGCGTCCTCGGTGCGCACGTGCTCCGGCAGCTTCACACAGTTCGCCACGGGGGCGACGGCGTACTGTGCCGCACCGCCCGCCGTCGTCACGCCGATCGCACCCCACCGCTCGCACATGTTGTTGTGGCCGTCCCGGCAGTAACGGCACTCGTAGCAGTACAGGGACGGGTCCACGGCGACCCGGTCGCCGACCGCGATCTCGGTGACCTGGGTGCCGACGCCGACCACCTCGCCCGCGAACTCGTGTCCGGGCACGATCGGCAGCTTGGGCGCGAACTCGCCCTGGAGGATGTGCAGATCGGTGCCGCACAGACCGCAGGCGGCCACTTCCACGACGACCTCGCGGGGGCCCGGCGTCGGGTCCGGCACCTCGCTGACGACGGCGCGGCCCACGGACTCGATGACGGCGGCCTTCATTTCACAGCTCCCAACGACAGGCCCTGGACCAGCTTGTCCTGGGCGGCGAACCCCGCGGCGAGCACCGGCAGGGAGACGACGAGCGACGCGGCGCACACCTTGGCCAGGAACAGGCCCTGGCTGGTGATGAAGCCGGTCAGGAAGACGGGGGCGGTCTCGGCGACCACGCCCGTCAGGACTCGGGCGAACAACAGCTCGTTCCAGCTGAAGATGAAGCAGATCAGGCCGGTCGCGGCGATCCCGGGCAGGGCGATGGGGGCGACCACGCGCGCGAGGATCGTCGGCAGCCGGGCACCGTCGATCTGCGCCGCCTCGATGATCGCCACCGGGACCTCGGCGAGGAAGGACTGCATCATCCACACCGCGATCGGCAGGTTCATGGAGGTGTAGAGGATGACCAGGAACCAGATGTTGTCGAGCATCCCGGTGTTCTTCGCGAACAGGTAGATCGGCAGCAGACCGGCGACGACCGGCAGCATCTTCGTGGACAGGAAGAAGAACAGGACGTCCGTCCACTTCTTCACCCGCCGGATCGACAGCGCGTACGCCGCCGGCAGGGCGAGGAGCAGCACGCAGGCCGTCGAGAACACCGACGCGACCGCCGAGTTGATCAGCGGCGGCCAGGGGCTCGCGCCGCCGCCCGCGCCGAAGAACTCGCGGTAGCCGTCGAGGGTCAGCGACGCGGCGAAGGAGGGCGGGTTGGTCGCCGCGTCCGCCTCGGAGTGGAAGGACGTCAGCGCCATCCAGGCGATGGGCAGGAAGAAGACGACACCGACCAGCCAGGCCAGCAGGCCGATGCTCAGGCCCCGGTGCTTCTTGAGAGTTACGGCGATGCCGCTCATGCGCGGGACACCTCCTCGCGGAAGAGGGACGACACCACGCGCAGGGCGAAGGTCGCGATGACGATGGAGCCGATGACCACCAGGACGCCGGCGGCCGAGGCGAGGCCGTTCTCATGGGCCTGGTAGAAGGTCTGGTAGACGGTGTACGGCAGGTTCGCGGTGCCCAGGCCGCCGGAAGTGATCGTGAAGACGGCGTCGAAGTTCTGGACGATGTAGATCGAGCCCAGCAGGGCGCCGAGTTCGAGATAGCGGCGCAGGTGCGGGAGGGTCAGATAGCGGAAGACCTGCCATTCGTTCGCGCCGTCCACCCGCGCGGCCTCCATCTGCTCCGGGTCACGGCTCTGCAGACCGGCGAGCAGGATCAGCATCATGAACGGTGTCCACTGCCACACCAGGGCGGCCTCGACCGCCATGAGCGGTGTGTTGGAGATCCAGTCGGGCTGTGGTCCGCCGACGTAGTGCAACAGGCCGTTGAGCAGGCCGTATTCGGGATTGAAGAGCACATGCTTCCAGAGCAGGGCCGCGGCCACGGGCACCACCAGGAACGGTGCGATCAGCAGGGTGCGTACGACGCCCCGGCCGGCGAACCTGTGGTCCAGGAGCAGTGCCAGCGCCAGGCCCAGGACCAGGCTGACCAGCACCACCGTCACCGTGAGCAGCACCGTCGTCCACACCGAGTGGCGCAGGTCCGGGTCGGTCAGGACCTCGTGGTAGTTGTCGAAGCCGGCGAAGTGGCGGGCCTTCGGGTAGAGGGAATTCCAGTGGAAGAAGGAGATCACCAGCGTGGCCACGAACGGCAGCTGGGTCACGATGATCATGAAGATCAGGGCGGGCAGGAGGGGGGCCCGGGTGGCCCAGGCTCGCAGTCGGGCGGAGGGCTGCCGCGTGGCGCGTACCGGTGTTGCTGCATAGGGGGCTGTCGTCGCGGTCATCGTCCCTCGTACTCCTTGGAGATCTTCTCGGCGAGTTGCTGGGAGTTCTTCAGGGCCGAGTCGACGGACTGGCGTCCGGCGATGGCCGCACTGATCTCCTGGGAGACCTTGGTGCCGAGGTCGGTGAACTCGGGGATGTCGACGAACTGGATGCCGGGCGCGGGGCGCGGCTGCACGCCGGGGTCACCCGGCCGGGCGTTCTCGATGGCCTGCTTGGTCATGTCCTGGAAGGCGGCGGCCGTCCTGCGGTAGTCGGCGTTCGTGTACGTCGAGGCCCGTTTGCCCGCCGGGACGTTGGACCAGCCGCTGGTCCGGCCGACCAGCTGCTCGTACTCCTTGCTGGACGCCCAGGACACGAACTTCCAGGCCTGGTCCGGGTTTCGGGAGGCCTTCTGGATGCCCCAGGCCCAGGTGTAGAGCCAGCCGGAGGCCGGGGTCTTCTCGACGGGTGCGGGGGCGTAGCCGAGCTTGCCCTTGACGGGGGAGCCGTTCGCCTCCAGCAGTCCGGCCGCGGAGGTGGCGTCGTACCACATGGCGACCTTGCCCTGGGTCATGTCGTTGAGGCACTCGGCGAAGCCGGACTGGGCGGCGCCGGACTCGCCGTGTCCCCGGACCAGGTCGACATAGAACTTGGTCGCCTTCTCGAACTCGGGGGAGTCGAGGTGCGCCTTCCAGTTCTTGTCGAACCAGGTGCCGCCGAAGGTGTTCACCACCGTGGTCAGCGGCGCCATCAGCTCGCCCCAGCCGGGCAGGCCGCGCAGGCAGATGCCCTTCATGCCGGGCTGGGCGCCGTCCGCCTGCGCGGCGAGGCCGGCGACCTGCTGCCAGGTGGGGTGGGCCGGCATGGTGAGGCCTTTCGCCGCGAACACGTCCTTGCGGTACATCAGGAAGGACGACTCGCCGTAGAACGGCTGGCCGTAGAGCTTGCCGTCGGCGGCGGTCAGGGACTGGCGCATGGGTGCCAGGACGTCCTGCTCGTCGTATGCGGGGTCCTTGGCGACGTACGAGTTCATCTCGTGCAGCCAGCCGTTGCGGGCGTAGATGGGTATCTCGTAGTTGCTCAAGGTCGCCACGTCGTACTGGCCGGCCTGGTTGGCGAAGTCCTGGCTGATCTTGTCGCGGACGTCGTTCTCGGGCAGGACCGTGAAGTTGACCTTGATGCCGGTCTCTTGGGTGAAGCGGGGGGCGAGCTTCTGCAGCTCGGTCATCTGGGGGTTGTTGACCATCAGTACGTTGATGGATTTGCCGCCGGAACCGGTCCCGCCCGCACCGACCCAGCAGCCGGAGAGCAGCGGGGCGAGCAGCGTCCCTGCGGCGGCCATGGCGAGCGTGACTCGCGGCCTCCGTCGGCTCTGGGTTCGCATGGATCGCTCCTGGACTTATATGAACATAATGGACATTTTGATGCTGGGGGTGCCCGTCGGGGTGGACGAGCCGACCAGTCAGACCCGGATGACCTGCGGGCCCAGCAGGGAGTAGCGGTGGGCCTCGGAGGCCGGGAGCTGGGTGCTCGTCACGATCGCCTCCAGGGCGCTGATCTCGGCGAACCGGCAGAAGCTGACCGCGCCGAACTTGGTGTGCACGCCCGCGAAGACGGTGCGCCGGGCGGCCCGCATCGCCTGCGCCTTGACCTCGCTGACCGCGGGGTCGGGCGTGGTCAGACCGTGCTCACGGGAGATGCCGTTGGCGCCGATGAAGGCGAGGTCGACGACGAAGCCCGCGAGCATCTTCGTCGTCCAGTGGTCGACGGTGGCCAGCGTGCCGGCCCGCACCCGCCCGCCGAGGAGCAGGACCGACATGTTCTCGATCTCGGCGAGGGAGCCTGCCACCGGCAAGGAGGCGGTGACCACGGTCAGTGGCCGGTCGGCCGGCAGGGCCTCGGCGATGAGCTGCGGGGTGAAGCCCTCGTCCACGAAGACCGTCTCGGCGTCCCCGAGCAGCTCGGCCGCGGCGGCCGCGATCCGGCGCTTCTCCGGGACATGACTGGTGGCCCGGAAGGCGAGCGTCGTCTCGAAGCCGGCGCTCTCCACCGGATAGGCGCCGCCGTGCGTACGACGGACCAGACCGTGGTCCTCCAGGGCCCGCAGATCGCGCCGGATGGTCTCCTTGGCCACGCCGAGCTGGGCGGCCAGCGCGGTGACGTCGACCGAGCCGGTCGCACGCGCGGCCAGCACGATCGCGCGCTGGCGTTCTTCCGCCGTCCTCTCGCCCATGTCGTCACCCACCTTCCCGTGGAGCTGCCCGTTCGGGCTCTTGGGGGAAGTTCTACCGGGGGCGCGCGGCGCTTACCAGGCCTATTGTGAGCCCGATCCTGCCCGTCTGTGTCCGTTCGCGGGGCGGGGTGCCCGCCGCGGACCTGCGGGGTCGTGCGGGGCGGGGTGAGAGCGGGCGTCCCCGATGCCCGGATGCCGTGGTGGGCGGGCCCGTTCGGTGCCCGCCCGCGCGTTTGAGGATGCGTTTTCCGCCGCCCCGGGTCTACTTCTGGCCGCCCAGGGTTTCGCTCCGGGGCGTCGAGGGGTGCCCAGTGGGCCGCCCGAGCCCTCAGCGGGTTCCGTGCGGACCCCCACTGGTGCCCCGGAAGGCAACGTTTGCCCGTCAAGGAGCGGCGTCCGGTGCGTGCTCTGGGGGTCCCCCGGCCGAAGGCTGGGGGAGTGCCGGGCAGAAGGCCTCGTACTGGACGTACGTGGGCTTTCGGCCGGTGCGGCGAGAGGGCGTGCCGGGCGTCGCGACGGGGCGAACGTTGCCTGTCGGGGCACTAGGTCCCGTGCGAGCCCCCAGCGGGTTCCGTACGAGCCCTCAGCGGTTCAGTACGGCCAGATCGGCGGATCGTTCACGAAGTGCCCGCCGAGGTGACTGTGTGCCGGGTTCCCCGGGTCCAGTTCGCCCTGCTCGGCGATCAGCTTCTCGGCGTACGGCTCGGAATCGTCCTGCGGCGCGTAGCCGAGCGCACGCGCGCTGGTCAGGTCCCACCACAGCCGGGTGTTGGCGGAGGAGCCGTAGACGACGGTGTGGCCGACCCCCTCGGCGGTCAGGGCCGCGTGGAAGAGGCGGGCGCCGTCGGCCGGGCTCATCCATACCGAGAGCATGCGCACGCTGGTCGGCTCCGGGAAGCAGGAGCCGATGCGCACGGACACGGTCTCCAGGCCGTGCCTGTCCCAGTACAGCTGGGCGAGGTCCTCTCCGAAGGACTTGGACAGGCCGTAGAAGGTGTCCGGGCGGCGCGGGGTGTCGATCGGGATCAGTGGCCGGCCCGCGAGCGGGGCCGGGGTGTAGCCGACGGCGTGGTTGGAGGAGGCGAAGACGATCCGCGGGACGCCCTCCCGGCGGGCGGCCTCGTAGAGGTTGTAGGTGCCTTCGATGTTGGACTTCAGGATCTTCTCGAAGGGGGCTTCCAGGGAGATGCCCGCGAGGTGGAGGACCGCGTCCACGCCCCGCACGGCCTCGCGCAGCGCCGCCGTGTCGCCGAGGTCGGCGGTGATCGCGTCCGGCTCGCCGTCGACGGGGCGCACATCGAACAGACGCAGTGTGTAGCCGTACTCCGGCAGCAGGGACCGCATCAGGGTGCCGAGCCCGCCGGCGGCGCCGGTGAGCAGAACGGTGCGGGGAGCGGGCATCCTCGGTTCTCCTTGTGTACGACATTCACATTCATGGACAAGCTAAGAAGGGTTGCCGTGCACCGTCAAGTGTCGCGTGGCGTGCGTGAATCCGCTCCCGGGGCGCGGATTTGGCCGCTTGACCCGCCATAAGGAGATCCGTAGCGTGGATGCGTTCAGACATATGGACGTGGATCAGAAGCATGCACCGGCATGTCTCAAGGGAGAGCCCGTGACGCCAGCCCCTCTCACCGAACGGCTCCGCGACCCGCGCGGGCCGCTCTTCTTCCCCGTCACGGCCTACGGCCCCGACGGCTCACTCGATCTCGACGTCTACCGCACCCATGTCCGCCGGGGCGTCGCCGCCGGTGCGGCCGCCGTGTTCGCCTGCTGTGGCACCGGGGAGTTCCACGCGCTGCTGCCGGAGGAGTTCGAGGCCTGTGTCCGGGTGGCCGTCGAGGCGGCCGACGGACGCGTCCCGGTCGTCGCGGGCGCCGGCTACGGCACCGCGCTCGCCGTCCGCTACGCGCGTCTCGCCGGGGCGGCCGGCGCCGACGGCCTCCTCGCCATGCCGCCCTACCTCGTCCTCGCCGACCAGGAGGGCCTGCTGCGGCACTACCGGGAGATCGCCGCGGCCACCGCGCTGCCGGTCATCGTCTACCAGCGCGACAACGCGGTCTTCACCCCGCGGACGGTGGTCGAACTCGCCCGCACCGACGGGATCGCCGGCCTCAAGGACGGCCTCGGGGACCTCGACCTGATGCAGCGGATCATCAGCGCCGTACGCACCGAAGTCCCCGGCGACTTCATGTACTTCAACGGCCTGCCCACCGCCGAGCAGACCCAGCTCGCCTACCACGCCCTCGGTGTCACGCTGTACTCCTCGGCCGTCTTCTGCTTCGCCCCCGAACTCGCCCTCGCCTACCACCGGGCCCTGACCTCCGGTGACACGGCGACCGTGCGGCGCCTCCTGGACGGCTTCTACCGCCCGTTCGTGGAACTGCGCGCCCAGGGCCGCGGCTACGCCGTCTCGCTCGTCAAGGCGGGCGTACGGCTGCGCGGCCTGGACGTCGGCGAGGTCCGGCCCCCGCTGCACGAGCCGGCGGAGGACCACGTCAAACAGCTCGCCCAGCTGATCGAGCGGGGATACGCGCTGCTGGAGGAGGACGCGTGAGCGAGCGTCCGTACGGCTGGAGGGAGCACGCGTGAAGGCGTCGGCGTTCGTCTATCCCTGGGACGTCAACGGGGACCCAAAGGCCCCGGCGCGGATCGCCGGCCTCGGCGTGGAGCAGGTGACCCTCGCCGCCGCCTATCACTCCACCCGCGCCCTGACCCCGCGCCACCCCCGCCACCGCATCGTCACCGCCGAGTACGCGGCCGTCCTCTACCCGCCGGGCGACCGCTGGGCGGGCCGGGGCCTGAGGCCCTGCCCCGCCGGGCGCTGGGCCCCGGGCGACGCCTACGGCGAGGCCGCGCGGGCCCTCGCGGCGGCCGGTCTGGAGGTGCACACCTGGGTCGTCCTCGCCCACAACTCCCGCCTCGGCGCCGAACATCCGGACACCTCGGTCGTCAACGCCTACGGTGACCACTACCCGTGGGCGCCCTGCATCGCCCAGCCGGCCACGCGCGCGTACCTGGTGGACCTGGCCGCCGAGGCCGCCGTACGGCCCGGGGCGCACGGCACCGAGCTGGAGTCGCTCGGCTGGTACGGGCTCGCGCACCTGCACGCCCACGACAAGATCTCCGGCGTCGGTCTCGGCGAGGCCGGGCAGTACCTGATGTCCCTGTGCTTCTGCCGGTCCTGTCGTGCCGGGTACGCCGAACAGGGCCTGGACGCCGACGAGTTGGCCGCCGCCGTCCGGGCCGCGCTGGAGCCCTTGTGGCGGGGCGCGGCGGGCGACGAGGGCTGGCCGACGGTCGCGAAGCTCCTCGGCGAGGAGACGGCGGCCCGCACGCGCGCGTGGCGCGAGGAAACCGCCGGCACCCTCCAGGAGGAGGCCGTCGCCGCCGTACGCGCCACCGCACCGGCCGGCTTCCAGGTGCTGCTGCACGCCGACCCGGTCTCCTACCACTGCGGAGCCAACGTCGGCGTCGACCCCGCGCGCGTCCTCTCCGCCGCCGACGGCGTGGTGGTGCCCTGCGCGGGCGGTACGGCCCTGCTGGCGCCCTTCGCCGAACACGCCCGGGAGGACACGGTGCTGGCCGCCAACCTCACCGTGGTCTCCGGGATGGGCGGCAGCCCCGGCACGCTCGCGGCGGACGCGGCACGCGCGCGTGCGCAGGGCGCGACGGAACTGCGGCTCTATCATGCCGGGTTGGCGTCGGACGCCGATCTCGCCACAGTGCGCGAGGCGCTGTCGGCGCGCCAGGGCGCGCAGGACTGGCGCGATCGGCCTCGGGCGGCGACAGTGACGTAGGCGGGGAAGGTCATGCGACCGGGGGATACCTATGACACCGGAAAGGGAAGCAACACAGCAGCGGACCGGAGCAGCCGCAGGACACGGCACTGATCAAGCCGTCCTCCTCGGCACGGTCCTCGTCGCCACCATCACAGTCAACAGCGACCCCGGAAATTGGGGACCCAGCGACTCGATCATCGGAATCGTGCTCCTCCTCATCATCGGCGCCCACTATCGCTGGACCGAGTACGGCGTGGGCTGGGACCGAGCCGCGAAGACCTGGGCGTTCGCCGCCATCATCGCGCTGTGCGTGTGTATGGTCCTCGCGTTCCCCGAGCTGAAGATCTCCGGCAGCGAAGGCACCACCGATACCTGGCTGCTACCGGTCACATGGGTGGTCTCCACGCCGATCCTGTGGGCCGCGCACGTCAGACTGTCCGCGAGGGTGAACGTCCGGGGCGATGCGTCAGGCCGAGAGGCACAGGAGCCGGTGCTTCCGGCCACTGACACCGCACATCGCTCCCGTCGCGAGTCCGGGGCCTGAGCACTCCGCCTGTCCGGCGGAAGGCGGTGTTCGAGGGCGTGACGAGATCCGGCGCCTGTTCACCGCCCTTCAGCATGAAGATCACGATCTACGGCCGGAGTGCCGGGCCAGCGAGGCTGCCGTCAGCAGCAGCGCCAGGCCGTAGAGGGGCAACAGCAGGCCGGGGGAGGTGAGTTCGATCAGGCCCGCCCCGACGCCCAGCCCGATGACGTTGGGCGTGAAGACGAGCGTGTTGGCGGTGGCAGTCGCCCGGCCCAGCAGCGGGCCGGGCGTCTGCTGCTGGACGGCGGTGAACGTCGCGACGAGCACACAGGGCAGGCCCAGACCGATCGCCACGGCGGACGCGAGGGCCACCGCGTCCGACGGCACCGCCCGCGCGGCCACCGCGACCGCCGTCAGCGCGATCCCCGCCGCCCCGAACCGCCGCCCGCCCAGCCGCCTCAGCGCCGCCCCCGAGGCGACCCCGGCCGTCACCGAACCGGCGCCCTGAAAGGCGTACAGCACGCCCGTGTAGGCGGGGGAGTGGCCGAGCCGGTCCACCACGGCGTACACCGTCGTGCTGCTCAGCGAGGCGAGGAGCATCGTCGTGCCTCCGGTTCGGACCAGTGTGCGCAGCCCCGGGTGACCCCACAGATGCCGGACGCCCACGGCGGTCTCCTTCCGCCAGCCGCCGCCGGACCTCTCGGGCCGTTCCTCGCGCACCCGCAGCAGGGCGCACAGCCCGGCGGCGAGCACGAAGGTGACCGCGTCCAGAGAGGCGACCGCCGGTCCGCCGAACGCCGTGTACAGGCCCGCCCCGGTCAGCGGAGCGACGAGCTTCATGCCCTCCGTGACGGTCATCCTGAGTCCGTTGAAGTCGCCGCGGAGGTCACCCGGGACGGCGGCGGTGACCAGGGCCGACTCGGCGGCGTCCCCGACGACGCCGACCGTGCCGTACAGGAGCAGGACGGTGAACAGCAGCCACAGTCCGTCGGGCGAGTGGACGGTGAAGAGCGTCAGGAGTACGGCGGCCAGCCCCAGGTTCAGGGCGATGAGGAGGGGCTTGCGGCACACGCGATCGGCGAGCGTGCCCAGGGCCGGACCCGCGAGGGTGGGGGCCCACGCGGCGAGGAAGCACAGGGCGGGCAGGCCGTCGGACCCGGTGAGGTCCCTGACCCACACGCCCGCCGCCAGCGACAGCGAGGAGGTGCCGAAGGCCGACACCACCAGGCTCGTGAGATACAGCCGCGCGTTGCGCTCCCGCAGCACGCGCAGCAGCGTCCAGGAAGTCGTCATGCCCGCTCATCGTGGTTCTAAGGCGGGCCCGGCCGGATCGGCAAGGTGCCTTACGCGGGTCCTGTCCCCGACGGCGGCAATCCGTCGGAACCTGTCGGTAATGCCTCTGGGGCGTGCCCCGGCCCGAACCTACTGTCGGCGCCATGCGCTACCTCGCCCCGATCCTGATCGGTCTCCTCTACGTCCTCCTCATGTCCCTGATCCCCGAACCGCACCGGCGCCGCTTCAACGCGGTCATGGTGGCCGGTGCGGGCGCCGCCTACCTCAGCGGTGGCGGCCTCGGCGGCTGGGAGTTCGCGTTCACCGCGGTGGCCACCTTCGTCGCCTACAAGGGCCTGGACTCCTGGGCCTGGATCGGCGTCGGCTGGCTGCTGCACACCGCGTGGGACGTCGTGCACCACCTCAAGGGCCACCCGATCATCCCGTTCGCCCACGACTCCTCGTTCGGCTGCGCGCTGTGCGACCCGGTGATCGCGGTGTGGTGCCTCGGCGGCGGCCGGTCACCGTGGCGGCGGCTGCGCGCCACCGATGAGTTCCGGCGCGCCGGCCGGTCAACCCTTCGTACGAGGACCGCAACCGTCAAGGAGTGAGACATGACCATGGTCGACCTCGGCCCGCAGACCCGGATCGTGGCACGGCTCGCCGAGTCCGTGACCGACGACCAGCTGACCGGCCCCACCCCGTGCCCGGAGTGCGCGGTGCGGAACCTGCTGGGCCATATCCAGATGCTGTCCGTGGCGTTCCGTGACGCCGCCCGCAAGGACCTCGGTACGACGACCGACACCAACCCGACCGCCGCCGTCCCGGACATCGGCCCCGGCTGGCGCGAGGAACTGCCCAAGGCCCTCGACGAACTCGCCGACGCCTGGCGCGCCCCTCAGGCATGGACCGGCATGACCCGTGCGGGCGGCGTGGATCTGCCGGGCGAGCTCGCCGGTGCCGTCGTCGCCGACGAACTGGTCATCCACGGCTGGGACTTGGCCCGCGCCACCGGCCTGTCCTACGCCCCCGACCCCGCCGCCCTGGACTCGGCCCTCGTCTTCCTGGCCGCCGCGGCCGACGACCCGAACCGCGGCGGCGGCCTCTTCGGCCCGGTCGTCCCGGTCCCGGAGAACGCGCCCCTGCTGGACCGGGCGGTCGGCCTGAGCGGCCGGGATCCGGGGTGGCGCTCTTAGCACTTCCAGTTCTGTACGCCTGCAGCGGCTTTGCACTGCTGCGTGCGGCAGTGGAGATCTCCAGTGCGTCGCTCGCCCGCCGCTGGGACGAGATTCTGCGCGGGGACCAACGCGGGGTCGCCGAGGTCCGGCGGGCCGTCCGCGCGGTCACCTCGTACCGGCCGCGCATGGCGACCCGGTGCCCGCCGTTCGGGATCACGGCCGGGATGGGGGTGGCCCGCTTCACCGACCGTGCGCAGGACGCTCCGGTGCGGCTGGGGCCGTCGATGCGCAAGTCGGTCCGGCTGGAACGCGGTTGGGTCACGGCGTTGACGGCCTCCCGGACCGGCGGCCAGAGGCGCTGCGCTGTCTGAGGCTCACGGCCGACAACCCGTGCCGGGTGCGTGCGACCGGCTGGTGCTCTCCTGCCTCCCGGACCTGGGCACCGAGGACACCGAGCCCGTACGCGAGGTCAGCGTGCGCCACACCCCGGCCGTCCGCGCCGCCCCGGACGCCGTACCCGCACCGCTGCTCGTCGTGGACGAGCTGCCCTCTACGCGGCCCAGTACACCCCGGTACCGGGCACCCGACACGCACGGACCCTCGTACTTTCCCGGGCCTGCCGCTCACCCTCGCGGTCTGGGGAGCCCCGACTCCCGCTGCCCGAAGCTCACTCCCTTTGTCAGAAGCATTGACGAATGGCAGGCCCCCTCCTACTTTCGTCGCGTCGTACTTCGTACGTCATATATGAGACGCGATATGAGATCCGAGAGGGCCGCATGACCTCTGTGCCCATTCCGATCCCGTCCCGCACACAGTTCGTGCTCGACGCGATCAAACACCGGATCCTGACCGGGCAGTTGACGCCCGGTCAGGCCCTGGTCGAGACGGAGCTGGCCGCGCTGTTCGGGGTGTCCAAGACCCCGGTGCGGGAGGCGCTGAAGACCCTCGCAGGGACCGGACTCGTCGTGATGAGCCAGTACAAGGGCGTCACGGTGCGCATGGTGGACGCAGACATGGCACGCGAGGTCTACGACGTACGGCTGCTGCTGGAGCCCGAGGCGCTGAGAAGGACCGTCAGGCGAGGCGCGTCCCTGGCTGACGCGCGCGACGCGCTGACCCGGGCCGACGCCGCCACCGACACCGCCGAACGCTCCCTCGCCAACCGGGAGTTCCACCGCGCCCTGTATCTGCCCTGCGGCAACCCGCTGCTCGGCCGGATGCTCGACGAGGTCCGTGACCAGGCCGCCCTGGTCTCCGCCGTCGCCTGGGCCGCCGACCCCTCCTGGGAGCGGGAGGCCGCCGAGCACCGGGAGATCCTGCGGCTCGCACTCGACGGCGCCGCCGACGGTGCCGCCCTCGCCCTGCACGCCCATATCGCGTCCTTCGTACAGCGGGCTTTTCCCTCGGCCACCGAGGACCCCGAGGACCGCGAGGACCCCGAGGACGCAGTCCCCCAGGCAGAGAAAGGCCATCGATGAGCGGCGTGACGTTCGAGACCCAACGGGCGGCCCTGGCCGACGTGGTGGCCATCCCGGTGACGCCCTTCGCCGCGGACGGCTCCGTCGACACCGGCGCCCACCGGGCCCTGCTGCGTCGCCTGCTCGACGGCGGGATCCGGACCCTCACCCCGAACGGCAACACCGGCGAGTTCTACACGCTCACCCCCGAAGAGCGCCTCCTGGTCACCGAGTTGACGATCGACGAGGCCGGTGACCGCTCGGTGATCCTCGTCGGCGTCGGTCACGACCTGCCCACCGCCATCGCCTCCGCCCGGCACGCCCGCGATCTCGGCGCCCCGATGGTCATGGTCCACCAGCCTGTGCACCCGTACGTCTCGGCGGCCGGCTGGGTCGACTACCACCGTGCCATCGCCGAGTCCGTGCCCGAGCTGGGCGTGGTGCCCTACATCCGCAGCGACCGGCTGTCCGGCGCGCGGCTCGCCGAACTCGCCGACCACTGCCCGAACGTCATCGGGGTCAAATACGCCGTCCCCGACGCCGCCCGCTTCGCCGCCTTCGCCCGCGACGCCGGCCTCGACCGCCTCGTCTGGGTCGCCGGTCTCGCCGAGCCGTACGCCCCGTCCCACTTCTCGGCGGGCGCCACCGGCTTCACCTCCGGTCTCGTGAACGTCGCCCCGGCCGTTTCGCTGAACATGATGGAAGCGCTTCGATCCGGCGACTACCCGGCCGCCATGAAGGTCTGGGAGCAGATCCGCCGCTTCGAGGAACTCCGTGCCGCCCACGGCTCAGCCAACAACGTCACCGTCGTCAAGGAAGCGCTCGCCGCGCTCGGCCTGTGCCGCCGCGACGTCCGCCCGCCGAGCCGGCTGCTGCCCGAGGACGAACGCGCCGAGGTCGCCGCCATTGCCACCGGATGGTCGATATGAAGCGCCCGGAGGAACTCAGAAGCCACCAGTGGTACGGCACCGACGGCCTGCGCTCCTTCAGCCACCGCGCCCGCACCCGCCAGCTCGGCTATCTCCCCGAGGAGCACCTCGGCAAGCCGGTCGTCGCGATCCTCAACACCTGGTCCGACATCAACCCCTGCCATGTCCATCTGCGCGACCGCGCCCAGGCCGTGAAGCGCGGGGTGTGGCAGGCGGGCGGCTTCCCGCTGGAGTTCCCGGTCTCCACCCTCAGCGAGACCTTCCAGAAGCCGACCCCGATGCTCTATCGCAACCTGCTCGCGATGGAGACCGAGGAGCTGCTGCGGTCCTATCCGGTCGACGGCGCGGTGCTGATGGGCGGCTGCGACAAGTCGACCCCGGCGCTGCTCATGGGCGCCGCCTCCGTGGACCTGCCCGCCGTCTTCGTGCCGGCCGGGCCCATGCTGCCGGGCCACTGGCGCGGCGAGGCGCTCGGCTCCGGCACCGACATGTGGAAGTACTGGGACGACAAGCGCGCGGGCCTCGTCGGCGACTGCGAGATGGCCGAGCTGGAGAGTGGCCTGGCCCGCTCGCCCGGCCACTGCATGACCATGGGTACGGCGTCCACGCTGACGGCCGCCGCCGAAGCGCTCGGGGTGACGGTGCCGGGCGCGTCCAGCATCCCGGCGGTCGACTCGGGACACGAGCGAATGGCGGCTCGGGCGGGCCTGACGATTGTCGAACTGGTCCACCAGGAACGGAAGTTGAGTGAGATCCTCACCCGCGAGGCCTTCACGGACGCCGTCACCACCGTCCTCGGCCTCGGCGGCTCCACCAACGCCGTGATCCATCTGATCGCCATGGCCGGCCGTGCCGGCGTGCGGCTCACCCTGGACGACTTCGACCGCATCGCCCGGACCGTGCCCGTCCTCGCCAACGTCCGCCCCGGCGGACAGCGGTACCTGATGGAGGACTTCCACTTCGCGGGCGGCCTGCCCGGCTTCCTGTCCCGGATCACCGACCTGCTCCATCTGGACCGGCCGACGGTGTCCTACGACACCCTGCGCGAGCAGCTGGACGGCGCGCGGGTGCACGACGACGACGTCATCCGCCCCCGCGACAACCCGGTCGCGAGCGAGGGCGGGGTCGCGGTGCTGCGCGGCAACCTCTGCCCGGACGGCGCGGTCATCAAGCACATCGCCGCCGAGCCCCACCTGCTCAAGCACACCGGCCCGGCCGTCGTCTTCGACGACTACAGGACCATGCAGCGCACCATCAACGACCCCGCGCTCGGCATCACCGCCGACAGCGTGCTGGTGCTGCGGGGCGCCGGGCCCAAGGGCGGCCCCGGCATGCCCGAGTACGGCATGCTCCCCATCCCGGACCACCTGCTGAAGCAGGGCGTGCGGGACATGGTCCGGATCTCCGACGCCCGGATGAGCGGCACGAGTTACGGCACCTGTGTGCTGCACGTGGCCCCGGAGTCGTACATCGGCGGTCCGCTGGCGCTCGTCCGGACCGGGGATCTCATCACCCTGGACGTCGACGCCCGCAGTCTCCATCTCCATGTGGACGACGCGGAGCTGGCCCGGCGCAGGTCCCGGTGGACCCCCCCGTCCGCCCGGCACGAGCGTGGCTACGGCGTCCTCTACAACGGGCAGATCACCCAGGCCGACACCGGCTGCGACTTCGAGTTCCTCGCCCGGCCCGGCAAGGTGCCGGACCCGTACGCGGGCTGAGTCGCCCCCGACATAGCCCTCGATCCGCGGCTCCGCCTGGACGAGACGTCCTACTACGGCCGGATCTACGAGCAGCACGACGGCGAGCTGGACATCGTCAAGGGCGCCGACCTCATCACCGCGTCCTGGAACATCTTCGAGGACCACGACAAGACGACGCTCATCGGCAACAGCGACGGCGCGTCCACGGACGCCGTCGACCGAGGGCACCTCAGGGTCACCCTGCACCACAACCTGTACCGGAACGTGCTGGAGCGCGCTCCGCGCGTCCGCTTCGGCAATGGGACTCCGGTGTCTCCACCCCGTCCTTCATCTCCACGGACGCGACCACGACGTACAACGCCCGCAAGCCGGACGGCTCCCTGCCTGCCACGACGTTCCTGACAACGGGAAGCTCGACGATCGGCGCGACGATGAACTGACCGCCGGCGGCAAAAAGCGTATCGATCGGATAACAGCACTCGCAGGCACCGGTGTTATGCGCGTAGACAGTCTCTGACCTGGTACATCACTCTCATCCACCAGATCCGGAGAATCCATGCGGAAGTCCCACAGAGTCATCGCCGCCGGTGCCGCCTGTGCTCTTGCCGGCGTTGCGCTGTACAGCGCGGGCGTGGCCACCGCCGGGCAGTCGACGGCGAACTCCACCCACGAGCCCTACAACATGGGGCAGTTGGTGAAGGACATCGACACCTACTACGGCACGACCGCCGACAGCAACGGCGTCTACCAGGCGTCCCCGGACAGCCCGTACGCCAAGGACCTGGCGCAGCTCGACACCGGCGCCGAGCGGTACATCGACAAGGCGGCCCGCAAGGCGCACCGCCACGGCGAGAAGCCGGCCGTCATGTTCGACATCGACGACACGCTGCTGCTCAGCCTCGACTACGAGAAGCGCTACAACTACACGTTCAACCCCACCACGTGGAACGACTACGTGAACCGCGCCGACCGGCCGGCCGTCTTCGGCAGCCCCGAGCTGGTGCGGTACGCCGAGTCCAAGGGCGTCGAGGTCTTCTACAACTCGGGCCTGTCGGAGGCGCAGCGCGCCGCCGCCGTCGCCAACCTGAGGAAGGTCGGCGCCGATGTGAACCTCGACGCCGACCACATGTTCCTCAAGGACAAGGCCAACCCGCCGGCCTACCTGAGCGACTGCGCCACCCCGGGCACCTGGAACTGCACGACCGTCCAGTACAAGTCCGGCACCCGCAAGCACATCGAGGACGACCTCGGGTACGAGATCATCGCCAACTTCGGCGACCAGTACTCGGACCTCGACGGCGGCCATGCCGACCGCACGTACAAGATCCCGAACCCGATGTACTTCGTCTCCTGACGACCCGGCGGGGCCCGACCGTCATCCGTAGGTCCTGAGCAGGCGCTCGTACTCGGCCCCCGTCACCGGCAGCACCGTGCCGTGGCGGGGGCTGGCGGGCAGCGAGTAGTCCGTGGACGGCGTCCACCTGCCCGAGGCGAGGTCCGTGGTCTCGAAGGGGACGTAGCCGCGCAGGCCGTACTCGTCGATGAACAGGTACCACTTCTTCTCCGTGTTGGACCGGAAGACGGTCGGGCCCTCGCCGCGCTGGATGGCACCGCTGCCGACGCAGTCGGCGACGAAGCCGTACTTCGTGGCCGTCAGGTCCCGCGCCTTCTCCTCGGTGATGAACTTCGAGCACGGGGAGCTGGAGCTCGGATCCCGCTCGTCCTTGGTGAAGCGGTAGTACGTCCCCTTGTCCTCGATGACCGTCGAGTCGATCACCGAGTAGCCGGGGTCGTCCCAGACCTTCGGCGCGCTGAACGTGCGGAAGTCCTTCGTGGTCGCGTACAGCATGCGGTTGTACGTCGAGCCGGTGTGGCCGGGGTCGTCGGCCGCGTACAGCTTGGACGCCCAGAAGACGACGTACTCGTGCAGCCGGCCGTCCCAATAGGCCTCCGGCGCCCAGGCGTTGCCCGCGTCGTCCGGAGCCACCCTCACCAGCCGCTGGTCGGTCCAGTGCACCAGGTCGGTGGACTCCCAGATCATGACGGACTTGCTGCCGTGCCGCTGCACGTAGTCCCAGCTGCCGCTGCTGTTCTGGTACATACGCAGGTCAGTGGCGATGAGATAGAACCTGTCGCCCTTGGGGGAGCGGATCACGAACGGGTCGCGCAGCCCCTTCTCGCCGATGGTCGACGTCAGCACCGGCTTGCCCCCGTTCAACTCACGCCAGTGCAGTGGGTCGTCGCCCCGGCTGAGGGCGAAGTGGATCTGCTCGCCGTCGGCCGTGCCCTCGCCGGTGAAGTAGACGAAGAGATAGCCGGCGTACTTGGTGCGTGGGGCATGCGACGCGTGCGCGGAGCCCGGCTGGGCGGCCAGCAGGGTGAGGAGGAGGGCGAACACGGGAGCCAGCAGGATTCTCAGACGCATTGGCAGTCCTGAGGGATCGTGAGGGGTTCTGTTGAGTGCTGTGCGATCTGTGCTCTCGGAGTGTGGCCAGCGGGGGACAGCGCGTCAATCGGTGTGCGGGCGACTGGGGCGGCCGAAAGTTTCGGTTGCTTTCGCGGGGCCCCGGCCTCTGGCAGTTCTTCTCGCCGGTGGCCATCGAGCCCTCCTGGGCGGCCGTGAACCGAGCCTATGAGCCGCCGTTCGAGCCGGCGTGGGCGGCGAAGTCACCGGTCACCGTGTAGGAACGGCCCCCGGCCGCACCCGTGATCGTGTAACTGTCGTCCTTCGCGTCCCGGCCGCCGCGCTCGTGTTGGTACTGCCCCGCGAACACCCACTGCCCGGCCGGGACCGTACGGCCCTCCTTGAGCGTCCAGATGTAGACGAGGAAACCGCCCTTCTCCTCGGCGGTCTGCGTGAAGTCCGTCTCCGGCAGTGACCGCCAGGCGCCGGCCATGGCGACCCCGCCGGTCTGTGCGACCTTCAACTGAACCGTGAGCGCGGTCAGTCGGGTCGATGTCTTCAGGGTCAGATCGCTCTGCGCCCAGAAGTCGTTGCTGTGCGGGTCCACCGAGCCGTCCGACCACAGCGGTCCGTCCTGGTCGCCGTGTGCCACGGGCGGCCGCGCGGAGCTCTGCGGTGCCCCGGCCGGTGGGGAACTCGGGGTGCGGGAGGGGTGCGTTGCGCCGGTGGTGGGTGCCGGGGCGGCCGTGTGCGCCGACGGTGGTGTCGTCGCGGCCGGTGACGAGGCGGGAGTCGGGGAGACCGCGACCGTCTGCTGGGCCGGCTGGTCGCCGCGGACCGCGGACGCCACCGCGTACCCGCCGATCGCGAGCACCCCGGCCACCGCCGCCGTGGCGCCGACGACCCGCACCCAGCCCAGCACCGGCGGGCGCGTGGCCCCATGGCCGGGCCGGGGCGGCGGCGCGGCCATACCGCGTTCCACGCGGGCCAGGATGCGCGCGCGGTCGGGTTCGTGGGCCTCGGCCGCCTCGTGCAGCCGGGCGCGCAGCTCGTCGTGCACGTCCTGCCGCGTCATTGGTTCCTTCCTCCGCTCTCGCCGACCCGGGCCGCCATCGCCGCGTGCACCCGCCGCGCATCGCTCCGGGGGCCTAGCAGCCGCTGCAGTTCGGCCATGCCCTTGGACGTCTGGCTCTTAACCGTACCCACCGAGACCCCGAGCGCGAGCGCGGTGTCCTTCTCCGAGAGGTCGAACGCATGCCGGAGCACCACACACGCCCGTTTGCGGAACGGCAGTCTGCGCAGCGCCTCCTGGACATCCACCACCCCGGCCACGTCCGGGGTCTCGGTCCTCTCCTCGCGGTGCGCCCAGAACAGCGCGATCCGCCGGCGCTCGCGCACCGCGCTGCGGATCCGGGTGCGGGCCAGATTGGCGACCACGCCCCGCGCGTACGCCACCGGATGGTCGGCCGCGCGCACCCGGTCCCAGCGGTGCCACAGCGCCAGCAGCGCATCCGCCGCCAGGTCGTCGGCGGCGTCCGCCTCGCCGGTCAACAGGTGGGCCAAGCGGGCGAGTTCGGCGTAGTGCCGTTCGAAGAAGGCATGGAATTCCACGGAGGCGGCGTCGTCGACGACTGTGCCCACGGGGTGACCTCTTCTCAGTGCGATTCTCGGTGCGACTCTGTGGCTGTGGATGTCATGTGAATGACATGCGAGCGTCCGGAGACGTCGGACGGAGACCGGGAGCGTAGCAGTGATCTTTTTGTGTCCGTCGTACGGGGTGTCGGACAACGTATGGCAGACCGAACCCGAATCCGTAACACGCCGAAAACCTGAAACGGGTTCGACAGGGGAACAATCCAGCCAGCATCCGCCCGCCGATCATCAGGTGACGAGGAGTGAGACCCATGTCAGTGGACCGGTACTTCAGGATCTCCGAGCGGGGATCCACGGTCGGCCGGGAGATACGCGGCGGCGTCGCCACGTTCTTCACCATGGCCTACATCCTTGTCCTGAATCCGATCATCCTGGGCAGCGCCAAGGACAAGTACGGGCACTCCCTCGACACCGGCCAACTCGTCACCGCCACGGCGTTGGTGGCCTGTGTGATGACGGTCGTCATGGGCGTCGGCGGCAATCTGCCGCTCGCGATCGCGGCCGGCCTCGGCCTCAACGCCGTCGTCGCCTTCCAGCTGGCGCCGCTGATGAGCTGGCCCGACGCGATGGGCCTGGTGGTCCTGGAGGGCCTGATCATCTGTCTGCTGGTGCTCACCGGGCTCCGGCAAGCGATCATGAACGCGATCCCGCATCAGCTGAAGCAGGCCATCGGCGTCGGCATCGGCCTGTTCATCGCGTTCATCGGCTTCGTCGACGCCGGATTCGTCAGCCGCGTCCCCGACGCCGCGAACACCACCGTGCCCGTGCAGTTGGGCGCCGTCGGACGGCTCACCGGCTGGCCCGTGCTCGTCTTCTGCCTCGGCGTGCTCCTCACCATCGCGCTGCTCGCGCGGAAGGTGAAGGGCGCGATCCTCATCAGCATCGTGACGATGACCGTCGTCGCGATCGTCATCAACGCCGTCGCCGACATCAAGAGCTGGGGCCTGACCACGCCCAAGGTTCCCGACAGGATCGTCGCCGCACCGGACTTCGGGCTGATCGGTCACTTCAGCGTCTTCGGCGGCTTCGCCAAGGCCGGCGTCCTCACCGCCGTCCTGCTGGTCTTCACCCTGATCCTGTCCGACTTCTTCGACGCCATGGGCACGATCGTCGGCATCAGCGCGGAGGCCGGGCTGCTGGACGAGAAGGGGCAGGTGCCCGGCATCGGCCGTGTGCTGTTCATCGACGGCGCCGCGGCCGTCGCCGGCGGGCTCGGCTCCGCCTCCTCCAACACCGCCTACATCGAGTCCGCGGCCGGTGTCGGCGAGGGCGCCCGCACCGGCCTCGCCAACCTCGTCACCGGCGGCCTGTTCGGTCTCGCCCTTTTCCTCACCCCGCTGCTCACCATCGTCCCGCTCCAGGCCGCGGCGCCCGCACTGATCGCCGTCGGCTTCCTGATGATGACCCACGTCAAGCACATCGACTGGGACCGGTACGAGATCGCCATCCCGGCGTTCGTGACCATCGCGGCGATGCCGTTCACGTACTCCATCACCGATGGCATCGGCGCCGGGTTCGTGTCCTACGTGCTCATCAAGACGGTGCTGGGCAAGGCCCGGGAGGTCAACTGGCTGTTGTGGGGGGTTTCGGTGCTGTTCCTCGTGTACTTCGCGATCGACCCGGTCGAGCAGGTTCTCGGGGTGAAGTGAGAGGCCGCCTACTTCAGTGCCGCCTGCATCATCGCCTTGGCCACGGGTGCCGCCAGGCCGTTGCCGCTGACCTCCGACCGCGCCGCGTCCGACTGTTCCACCATCACCGCCACGGCGACCTCCTTGCCGTTGCTGTCGGACTTGGCGAAGGACGTGAACCAGGCGTACGGCGTCTTGCTGTTGTTCTCGCCGTGCTGGGCGGTGCCGGTCTTGCCGCCGACGGTGGCCCCGTCGATCAGCGCGTTCGTGCCCGTGCCGTCCTTGACCACCGTCTCCATCGCCGACTGGAGCTGCTCGGCGGTGGAGGAGCTGAGGATCTCCTTGCTGCCCGTGCTGTCGTCGTAGTTCTGCAACACATCACCGCCACTGTCGGTGATCTGCGACACCATATGCGGCGAGACCAGCTTGCCGCCGTTGGCTATGGCCGCGGACACCATGGCCATCTGCAGCGGGGTGGCGGTGACGTCGAACTGGCCGATGCCGGACAGCGCGGTCTGCGCCTTGTCCATGCCCGAGGGGTACACGCTGGCGTAGGCCCGCACCGGCACGTCCTGCTGGTCGTTGTTGAAGCCGAACTTCTCGGCCATGGCCTTCACCTTGTCCTGGCCGAGCTGGACGGCCATATGGCCGAAGACGTTGTTGCAGGAGTACCGCAGGGCCGTGCGGATCGGGGCGTTCTTGCACGGCGCCGACTTGTTCTCGTTCGCCAGCGGGCGCGTCGTACCCGGCATGATGTACGGGTCGGGGCTGTCGGTGGGGTCGGCCACGTTCTTGTACAGCCCGTTCTCCAGCGCGGCCGCCGCCACGACCAGCTTGAACGTCGAACCCGGCGGCAGCGGCTGGCGCAACGCGCGGTTGGTGAGCGGCTTGTCCTCGTTCGCGTTGAGCTGCTTCCAGGCGCTCCCGGCGGTGTTGGCGTCGGTGAGCGAGGACGGGTCGTACGACGGCGTCGACACCACCGCGAGGAGCTTGCCGGTCTTCGGGTCGATCGCGACGGCCGCGCCCTTCTTGTCGCCGAGCGCGCGGTAGGCCGCCTTCTGCACGTCCGGGTCGATCGTGGTGAGGACGTTGCCCGGGCCGGAGCGCTTGCCGGTGAGCGCGTCCATCACGTTCTTCAGCCGGTTGTCCGTGCCGTTCAGAAGTTCCTTGTAGACGCCCTCCAGCTGGGTGGGGGCATAGGCCTGCGAGGCGTAGCCCGTCACCGCGGCGTAGAGCTTGCCGTCCGTGTACGTCCGCTTGTACGCGAGGTCGCCCTTCGTCGTCCGCGCGGAGCCGGTGACCGCGTTTCCGGCCACGATGATGTTCCCGAGCGGCTGCGAGTACGTCTTGATCGCGTTCCGCCGGTTGTCGTTGTCGTCCGCGAGGGCCTTGCCGTCGTAGAACTGCACCCACGTCGCCCTGACCAGCAGAGCGAGCACGAGCAGCAGCGCGAAGACGGACGCCCGCCTGATCGTCTTGTTCATCCCGCTGGAAAGACGTTCGAGAAGGGCCTGATCGTTCCCGTACGCCCCGTTTTCTCATCGTGCGTTCAGGAAACCGGCCTCGTACGCGGCGATCACCGCCTGGGTGCGGTCCCGGGCGCCGGTCTTCGCGAGGACCGCTGCCACATGCGACTTCACGGTCGCGGGGCCCACATCCAGGCGGCGGGCGATCTCGGCGTTGGTCAGTCCGTCGGCCATGTGCCGCAACACGTCGCGCTCGCGTCCGGTGAGCTTGCTCACCCAGGGCGCGGACGGGGCGGCCCGGCGCGCGTGTTCGGCCGCGAGGGACCGTACGGCCGACGGGAACAGCAGGCTGTCGGTGCGCGCGACCAGCCGTACCGCCTGCACCAGGGTGTCGGCGTCGGCCCGCTTCAGCAGGAAGCCGGCGGCGCCGGCGCGCAGGGCGTCGTACACGTAGGAGTCGTTCTCGAAGGTGGTCACGACGACGATCCGCGGCGGGTGCTGCAGGGTGCCGACGATCTGTTCCGTGGCCCGGATGCCGTCGATCTCCGGCATGCGGACGTCCATGAGCACGACGTCGGGCCGCAGCTCCCGGACCACCGACACGGCCTCGGCACCGGTCGTCGCCTCGCCGACCACGTCCAGGTCCGGTTCGGCGCAGAGGATGGCGCGCAGCGCGGTGCGGACCATGCGCTCGTCGTCGGCGAGGACGATCCGGAGGGCGGGCTGGGTCATGCGGAGCCTTTCGGGAGCGGTCGGGGACGTGTGTGAGCCGCGGGCGGGGCGGTCGTCATCGGCGTGGTCAGGGGCAGCCGTACGGACAGACGCCAGGCGTCCCCCGACGGGCCGGCCTCCGCCGTGCCGCCCAGCAGCCGCACCCGGTCGGCGACGCCCCGCAGGCCGTGCCCGCCGCCGGGCCGCGGCGCCCGGACGGCGGCCAGGACGTTCTCGACGGTGATCTCCAGATGCCCGTCCGCGGCGGCGATACGGACCGCGACCGGTGTGCCGGCGTGCTTCAGGGCGTTGCTCAGGCCCTCCTGCACGATCCGGTAGGCCTCCCGGGAGACCAGCGGGGGCAGCGCGGAGGGGTCGGCGGCGACGGTGGCCGTCACGGGCTGCCCGGCGGCCCGGGTGCGGCGCAGCAGTCCGTCCAGGCCGGTCGCGAGGTTCGGCGCGGGCGCGGTGCCCGGTGCGTCCCCGTCCCGCAACACGCCCAGCACGGCGTCCAGTTCGCCGACCGTTTGCCGGGTGGTCTCCTCGATGGCGGCGAGTGCCTCGCGGACGAACTCCGGGTCGCTGTCGAGGACCCGGCGGGCCGCGCTCGCCTGCAGGGTGACGGCGCTCAGGGCATGGCCGACGGAGTCGTGCAGCTCGCGGGCGAGCCGGTTGCGTACGGCGAGGTCGGCGGCGCGGGCCTCGGCGGCGGCCAGCCGGTCCTCGGGGGTGGGCCCGAGCAGCGCCGGCGCCCAGCGGGCCAGCAGCGCCCCGCAGCCCGCGGCACACGCGGCGAGCGCGAGCAGCATGGCCAGCCCGGCGACCGGGGACAGGGCCAGCACCCAGCCGTGGCCGAGGGCTTCGGGCGGGGCGAGGGGTGAGTGGCGCAGCCCGGCGAACAGCGGCAGGACGAGCAGCATCACCGCGAACGGCGGCACGGCCAGCGACATCCCGGCGATGATGCCGCCGAACCCCAGATGCAGCGTGAACCAGGCGGCCGTACGGCCCCGTTCGGCGCGGGTGCGGGCCGGGCCGTGGGCGAGGGAGTCCGCGTCGATCCCGCACAGGGCGCGCACGGCGGCCGACTCCAGCGGCCGGGTCAGCGGGAACAGCGAGGTGACGGTCGCGATCGGCAACCCGACGGTGAACGAGCCGAGTTGGAGGGGCAGGGACTGGAAGACGTCGTTCACGCCGGTGAGCGGTCCGACGATCACCGAGCCGACGAGGACGTACGGCATGGCGAGCGCCCCGCCCAGGATCAGATGGACCCAGCGACGCCGCGCCCGCCCGCCGAAGAGCAGCCTCAACGCCTCGCGCACCGTGGGTCCTTGACGGATCGGTCCGCGAGGAAGCGGGCGGCGAGTGCAGCCACGAGCAAGCCGGTGATCACCTGCCCAGCGTAGGTGAGAGTCAGCATCGGTGTCGGACGATCGGCGACGTCCTGCGTGGTGGCGAGGGCGCCGAGGGCCATCCAGGCACCCCAGCAGGCGGCCGCGCCGGAGCCGGTCCAGGCAAGGGCGAGCGGCACGGCGACCGGCAGCGCACCGGTGCGGGGGAGCGCTGATGCCCCGGCAGGCGACGTCTGCCCGTCAGGGAGCGGCGTCCGGTGCGTGCTGTCGGCGTGCCGGCCGGGGGCCGTACCCGAGGGGCCGGGCGTCCGTGGGCTTTCGGCCGGTGCGGCGAGGGGGCGTGCCGGGCGTCGCGACGGGGCGAACGTCGCCTGTTGGGGCGCCAGCTGCCAGACGCCGAGTACGGCGGCGGCCAGGGAGACGGCCATCAGCGCGTCCATCAGCCGGCCTCCGGGGTGGCCCGTGCCCAGACCCGCCGTGCCGCCGCAGGCCCACAGCAGTCTGGTGCCGGCCGGGAACAGCGCGAGCACCGTCACCGTCACGGCCGGTCCCCACCGGCCGGCCGAGGTGCCGCGGCGCGGCACCTCCCGCACCCGGCCCCGCCACAGGTGCCCCCACCGGTCACGGGCGTACGCGGCGAACAGCGTCCCGAGGGCCAGACCCTGCACGATGAACCCGCCGTACACCACGTCGAACACCCAGCCGGCCAGGAACGGCTTGTCCCCGCCCCCGCGCCCGCCGCCCCCATGGACGGCATCCAGCACCAACTGCACCGGGAATCCAGCCATGATCGGCACGAGCAGGCCGGTGGCGATCCACATCGGTACGGCCAGCAGCCAGGCGGGCACCCGCCGCCCCCACGGACGGGTCAGCAACAGCGCCAGCACGACGACGGCCGCGTCCATCAGCACGGTGAGCCCATTGGCGACGATCATGGTCACCCGGTGCGCCAGCAACGGGCTCCCGTCCGGGATCCCGGCATGACTCCCGGCGATCCAGGCGACCTTGAGGGAGAGATACGGCAGGCAGGCGGCGATGGCCACGAGGCGCAGCAGCCGGCGCCGTGCGGAGACACCGGCGCCGGCCGGGGCGAGAGCGGTCGAGTGCGTCATGCCTCAACGCTCCCGCGCCGAGCCGTGAGTTCACTTCCTGCCCACCGACGATCCGCCTCCGCCGGACGGGGGAGACGCCGGGCGCCGAGGAGGAGACGGCACCCGGCGTGACCCGTGGTTCCGTACCGGGCCTACAGCCGGCGCGTTGCCAGCGTCAGCCGGTCGCGGGCGTCGAACAGGGCGTCCTTGATCATCTGTTCATGGGCGGGCGTCAGCCGGGCCACCGGCACCGAGCAGCTGATCGCGTCCCGGGCCGGGGTGCGGTACGGGATCGCCACGCCGAAGCAGCGCAGCCCCAGCGTGTTCTCCTCGCGGTCGACCGCGAAGCCCTGCTCCCGCACCAGGTGCAGCTCCTCGATGAGCTTCTCCCGGTCGGTGATGGTGTTGTCGGTCAGCGCGGGCAGCGTCTCCGGCAGCAGCTTGCGCACCTGCTCGTCGCTGTACGTGGCGAGGATCGACTTGCCGAGCGAGGTGGAGTGGGCCGGCAGCCTGCGCCCCACCCGGGTGAAGGGGCGCAGATAGTGCTGGGACTGGCGGGTGGCCAGATAGACGACGTTGGTGCCGTCGAGCCGGGCCAGGTGGATGGTCTCCGTGGTGTCGTCCGACAGCCGGTCCAGGGTGGGCCGCGCGGCGGCCACCACCTCGTCGCCGTCGATGTACGACGTACCGACCAGCAGCGCCCGCACCCCGATGCCGTACCGCGTGCCGGTCGCGTCCGTCTCGACCCAGCCCAGCTCCACGAGCGTGCGCAGCAGCATGTACAGGCTGGACTTGGGGTACCCGACGGCCTCCTGTACGGCCGCGAGGGAGTGCATACCGGGCCGGCCGGCGAAGTACTCCAGCAGCTCAACGGTCCGTACCGCGGACTTGACCTGCGCTCCGCCCCCTGCGTCGGCTGCCGTCATCGCCCTTGACCCCTTCGTTCGACGAGGCCCCTGGATATTTGAGGACCCGGATATGTAGTCTCCGAGCAGCATATTCATCATCAGAGACAGTGTTCAGTATATCGAACGCGGCTGATGGGTGACCCAGTTAGTGCGGCCTTGTTTGGAGGGGACCCGCGGTGGCAGCAGCACCAGTCTGGAGTGTCGACCCGCGTACCGGGAAGGAGCGGGAGCAGGTTGCGGTGGAGGCCACAGCCCAGGAGGTGGACACCGCGGTCCGGGCGGCGCACGCCGCGCGCGGCGCCCTCGCCGACCGTGCGGTGCGCTCGGCCTTTCTGCGCTCGGCCGCCGCGGGCCTGGACGCGGCCAGGGACGGCCTGATCGAGACCGCCGACGCCGAGACCGCCCTCGGCCCGGTCCGGCTGACCGGCGAACTGGCCCGGACCGGATACCAGTTGCGGGCCTTCGCCGACATCGTCGACGAGGGCGCCTTCCTCGACGTCGTCGTCAACCACCCCGATGACACCGCGACCCCGCCCATCCCCGACCTGCGCCGCTACAAGGTCCCGCTGGGCGTCGTCGCCGTCTACTCCGCCTCCAACTTCCCCTTCGCCTTCTCCGTCGCCGGCGGTGACACCGCGAGCGCGCTGGCCGCGGGCTGCCCGGTCGTGGTCAAGGCCCACCCCGACCACCCGGCCCTGTCCGAGCTGGTCGCCAAGGTGCTGCGCCGGGCCGCCGCCGAGCACGGCATCCCCGAGGGCGTCGTCGGCCTCGTGCACGGCTTCGAGGCGGGCATCGAGCTGATCAGGCACCCGCTGGTCGCAGCCGCCGGCTTCACCGGTTCGGTACGGGGCGGGCGGGCGCTGTTCGACGCGGCCGCGGCGCGTCCGGTGCCGATTCCGTTCCACGGCGAGCTGGGGTCGCTGAACCCGGTGCTGGTGACGGAGGCCGCCGCCGCCGAGCGCGGCGAGACGATCGGTGTCGGGCTCGCCGGGTCCATGACGCTCGGCGTCGGACAGTTCTGCGTCAAGCCCGGTCTGGTCCTCGTGCCGTCCGGCGCGGGCGGCGACCGGCTGGTGAAGTCCCTCACCGACGCGGTCAGCGACACCGAGGCGGGTGTGCTGCTCGACCACCGGATGCGGGACAACTTCGTCGCCGGCGTGCGGGAGCGGGCCCGTCTGGAGGAGGTCGACTCGCCCGTCACACCGGGCGCGGGCGGCGAGCACACGGTCAGCGCGGGGGTCCTCTCGGTGCCGGCGGAGAAGCTGGCCGAGGAGGGGGAGTACGACCTGCTGCTGGAGGAGTGCTTCGGGCCGGTCACTGTCGTGGCCCGCTATTCCTCCGCGGGGGAGGCCGCGGCGGTTCTGTCGCGTCTGCCGGGCAACCTGACGGCGACCGTTCAGCTGTCGGCCGAGGAGGCGGCCGGGGAGGGGCGCGGGCCCGAACTGCTCGCCGAGCTGACTCCGCTGGCGGGGCGGGTGGTCGTGAACGCGTGGCCCACGGGGGTTGCGGTGGCGCCCGCGCAGCATCACGGGGGGCCGTACCCGGCGACGACCTCCACGTCGACGTCCGTGGGCGGTACGGCCATTGAGCGGTGGCTGCGGCCGGTGGCGTACCAGAACGCGCCCACCGCGTTGTTGCCGAGGGAACTTCGTGACGAGAATCCGCTGGGGCTTCCTCGGAGGTTCAACGGGGTCCTGGAGCGGTAGCCGGGGCTCACATCTTCTCTTGCGACAATCGGACCATGGACGTGGAACTCCCCGAAATTCCCTTCCCCCTCCGTACGTACGGGCCCGATGGCCACTGGTCGTACGAGGACGGCGTACTGACCGGGTGGGCCGGGCCCCGGCAGGACCGGTTCGTCACGCCCACCGGGGAAGCCCTGGATCCCGCCTCGGACGCGCCGCGGCTGCTGGGGGCGCCGGAGGGGGACTTCCAGTTGATCGCGCGGGTCACCGTGGGGTTCGGCGCGGCCTTCGACGCGGGCGTGCTGTACGTCCATGTCGGCGAGCGGGCCTGGGCCAAGCTGTGTCTGGAGTACTCCCCGGACGTGCCCACCGTCTGCACGGTGGTCACCCGGGGGCACTCCGACGACTGCAACTCCTTCACCGTGGAAGGGAGTTCGGTGTGGCTGCGGATCAGCCGGACCGGGCGGGCCTTCGCCTTCCACGCCTCGCGGGACGGCGAGCGGTGGACCTTCGTCCGGCTGTTCACCCTCGGCGACGAGAAGGAGACCGGCGCCGCGCTGGTCGGCTTCATGACCCAGTCGCCGCTGGGGGAGGGGTGCGTGGTCACCTACGATCGCGTCCGGTTCACGGCTGCCTGGCCGGCCGACCTCCGAGACGGAAGCTGAGGGCGAAGGTCACCGTGAGCAGGGCCGCGCTGACGGCCAGGCTCCACCGCATACCGGCCTCGAAACCGTCGGCGATCAGTGTCCCGAACACCGCGATCCCCAGGCCGCCGGCCACCTGCCGGGCCGAGTTGAGCACCCCGGCCGCCAGGCCCGCCCGTTCGGCGGGTACGGCGTCCATCATCGCGGCGGTGAGCGGCGGCACCGTCAGCGCGCATCCCAGCGCCAGCGGGATCAGCAGCACGGCCACCAGGGCCGGGGGCGTGCCGGCGTCGACGTACAGCAGCACGAGCAGACCGGCGACGGCCAGTGGCTGGCCCACCAGCATCGGCAGCCGCGGGCCGTACCGCCCCGCGAGCTTGCCCGCCACCACGTTCGTCACCGCGATCAGGCCCGTCATCGGCAGGAACATGAGTCCGGCGAACAGCGCGGAGCGCCCCTGGACCCGCTGGAAGAAGAGCGAGAAGACGAACACCATGCTGTAGAAGGCGACGCTGACCGCGGCCCCCGCCGCGACCGCGGTGGCCACGGTCCGGTCGCGGAAGAGCCCGAGGGGTACCACGGGGTGCGGCTGACGTGCCTCGACGCGCAGGAACGCGGCGCCCGCGACGACGGCCACCCCCAGCACCGCCCAGCCCGCCGTCCCGCCCTCGATCACCGCGAAGGTCAGGGCCACCAGGGCCACCACCGCCGTCAGCTGGCCGGGCAGATCCAGCGGTGCCGGGCGAGGGCGCGAGCGCGGGGCGCGGACCAGCAGCGCCAGGATCGCCGCGCCGAGGGGCAGGTTGACGAAGAAGATCCCGCGCCAGTCCCAGGCCGTGGTCAGCGCACCGCCCGCCACCGGGCCGAGCGCCACCGCCAGCGAACCGCCCGCCGCCCAGGCGGCCACGGCGCGGGCCCGCCGTACCGGTTCCGGGTACGCCTGCCGCACCAGTGCCAGAGAGGCCGGGAGCACCACGGCCGCCGCTACGCCCTGCACCACCCGCGCGCCGATCAGGGCCGGCAGGTTCGGCGCCAGTCCGCAGGCCGCCGAGGCGAGGGTGAACACCGTGGCGCCGAGCGCGAACGCCCGGCTCGCCCCGGCCCGGTCCGAGAAGGCCCCGGTGGACAGCATCAGAGCCGCGAAGGCCAGCGTGTAGGCGTCCACCACCCACTGGAGCCCGGACATACCGCCGCCCAGGGAGGTGCCGATCGCCGGCAGGGCCACGTTCACCACGGACGCGTCGAGGCAGATCAGTGCGAAGCCGAGCAGGGAGGCGGTGAGGGTGAGCGCGGCGGAGGACCTCGTGGGCTCCAAGTCGCCATTGGTGGAGGCGAGTTGCGCCACCCCGGGCATCTGGTTCGTTGACATGTCTCCATACTGCGGAGCTCCTCGGCCGTAGAGTAGTGGCCTGAATGCCATGGATCCGGAGGTTCTGGCCGTGCCGCACCGAGTCGTCGTCATCGCACCCTCGCCCGTCTCGATGTTCAACGTGGCGATCCCCGAGATGCTGTTCGGCAAGGTGGTGGTGGAGGGCCGGCCCGGCTACGAGGTGCTCGTCTGCGCCGCCGACCCCGGCCCGGTCCCCACCACCGGCGGTCTCGACCTGTATGTACGCAACGGGCTCGATGCCGTGCGGGAGGCCGACACGGTGGTCGTCGCGGGGACCGGGGAGCCGTTCGAGCCCGAGCCGCGCATCGTGGCCGCCGTCCGCGAGGCCGCCGCCGACGGCAAGCGGATCGCCTCCATCTGCACCGGGGCCTTCCAACTCGCCGAGGCGGGCCTGCTCCACGGCCGCAAGGCCACGACGTACTGGGCGCACGCCGGCGAACTGCGCAAGCGCTACCCGCACGTCGAGTTGCAAGGAGACGTCCTGTACGTCCAGGACGGCCCGTTCGTCACCTCCTCCGGCTACGCCGCCGGGATCGACCTGTGCCTGCACCTCATCCGCACCGACTACGGCGCCGCCGTCGCCAACGAGGTGGCCCGGCTCGCGCTGGTCGCCCCGGTCCGTCCCGGCGGCCAGACCCAGTTCACCCACACCCCGCTGCCACCCGAGCGCGGTACCGCCTGCGCCGACACCCGCGGCTGGGCCATGCGCAACCTCGACAAGCCGCTCACCCTCACCGACCTGGCCCGGCACGCCGGAGTCTCCGTACGCACCCTCACCCGGCGCTTCCACGCCGAGAGCGGGGTCAGCCCGCTGCAGTGGCTACTGCACCAGCGCGTCGAACGGGCCAGGGAACTGCTGGAGACCACCACCCTGCCCATGGACCAGGTGGCCGCCGCCTGCGGTCTCGGCACCGCCGACTCACTCCGCGCCCACCTGGTCCGCCGCACCGGCCTCACCCCGACCGCGTACCGGGCCCAGTTCAGCCGCCTAGGAACCGGAGGCGGCGCCGTCACGTCCTCCGTTGCATGATCAGTGAACGTGTGACCGGCGCCCTGGTGATCCGCACCGCCCTGTCCGCCGAAGCCGAGACCATCGCCGATCTGCATGTCCGGGCCCGCTCGACGTACTACCCGGACGGCCTCCCGCAGGCCGACTTCGACTGGGTCGAGGGCTGGCGCGGCTCCATCGAGCGCCCCGACGGCCATGTGCTGTGCGCCGTCGCCCGGGGCCGGATCGTCGGCATCGCCTCCTTCCGCACGCCGGAGGGCGCACCCGCCGACAGGGTCAAGCTGTTCCAGTTCCACGTCGACCCCGGCCACTGGCGCGCCGGTATCGGTACGGCCCTGCACGAGGCCTGCGTGGAGGAGTGGCGGGCCGATGGCAAGCGCACGGCGGTGCTCGACGTTCACACGGACAACCTGCGCGCCCAGGGCTTCTACGCCCGCCAGGGCTGGATCCCGGATCCGGAGAACCCGCCGGCCGAGGGCGACCACCACGTCCCCCTGCGCTTCTCCGTGCCCGGCAAGTGAGCCGTACCCGGGAATGAACGCGCTTGTTTGAACGTTCACGTACCGGCCGGAGAGAGTCTCCGCGCCCGTACGACCTGGAGAGCCGAAGACATGCGCGTCGAGATCTGGAGCGACATCGCCTGCCCCTGGTGCTACGTGGGCAAGGCCCGCTTCGAGAAGGCGCTGGCTGCCTTCCCGCACCGCGACGACGTCGAGGTGGTGCACCGCTCCTTCGAGCTGGACCCGGGCCGCGCCAAGGGTGACGTCCAGCCGGTGATCACCATGCTCACCAGGAAGTACGGCATGAGCGAGGCGCAGGCCGAGGCCGGCGAGGACAACCTGGGCGCCCAGGCCGCCGCCGAGGGCCTGGACTACCGCACCCGGGGCCGCGACCACGGCAACACCTTCGACATGCACCGCCTGCTGCACTTCGCCAAGGAGCAGGGCCGGCAGGACGAGCTGATCCAGCTCCTGTACCGGGCGAACTTCGCCGAGGAGCGGTCCGTCTTCACCGAGGGTGACGAGCGACTGGTGGAGCTGGCCGCCGAGGCCGGACTGGACGCCGGGGCCGCCCGCGCGGTGCTCGCCGACCCGTCCCGCTACGCCGACGAGGTCCGCGCCGACGAGCGAGAGGCCGCCCAGCTCGGCGCGACCGGCGTGCCGTTCTTCGTCCTCGACCGGCAGTACGGCGTCTCCGGCGCCCAGCCCGCCGAGGTCTTCACCCGGGCGCTGACCCAGGCCTGGGGCGAGCACTCCGCGCTGACGCTGGTCGAGCAGGGGAGCCAAGAGGATGGGGACGCCTGCGGACCCGACGGCTGCGCGGTGCCCCCGCAGGGCTGAAACCGCAGGCCGGGGCGATTGCATAAGCATCCCTAAGGGGAACCACGTAAAAATCGGCAATGGACGGGTAGTTCCCTGGGCCGCAGAGTGGTCCCATGGACACCACGGAGACGTTCGACGGCCTCGTCCGCGCCGAGTTCCACCCGAAGACCAGTTACCTGAACACCGCGAGCAACGGCCTGCTGCCCGCCCGCGCGGTCGCCGCCCTGCACGAGGCGGCCCTGATGCGGGCGGAGGGCCGCCCGCTGCTCCCGCTCTACGAGGGCGTGGAGATCTGCCGGGAGCAGTACGCCCGGCTGGCCGGCGTCCCGGCCACCAGGGTCGCGGCGGGCGCTTCGGTCGCCGCCCACACCGGAGTGATCGCCGCCTCGCTGCCCCCGGGCGCAGAAGTCCTCACCGCGGAGGAGGACTTCACCTCCGTGCTGAACCCGTTCCACGTCCGCGGTGACCTCAAGGTGCGCTCGGTTCCGCTGGAGCGGATCGCCGAGTCCGTCCGCCCGGGCACCGCGCTCGTCGCCGTCAGCGCCGTCCAGTCCGCCGACGGGCGGGTCGCCGACCTGCCCGCGGTGCGCGAGGCCGCCCGTGAGCACGGCGCCCGCACTTACGTCGACCTCTCCCAGTGCGTCGGCTGGCTCCCGGTGGACGCGTCCCAGTACGACTTCACCGCCACCGTCTCCTTCAAGTGGCTGCTCGGCCCGCACGGCGCGGCCTTCCTCACCGTTCCCGAGGACTTCGGCGGGCTCACTCCGCTGCTCGCGGGCTGGGTCGCGGCCGAGGCGCCCTGGGACAGCTGCTACGGCCCGGTGGCCGAACTCGCCCACTCCGCACGGCGGTTCGACCTCACCCACGCCCTGTTCACCTACGCCGGACTGCGCAGCTCCCTCGAACTGCTGGAGGAGCTCGGGGCGTCCGCGGTGCACGAGCACGCCGTGCGCCTCGCCGCCCGCTTCCGCGCCGGACTCGCCACGCTCGGCCACGAGGCGGTGCCCGCTCCCGGCTCGGCGATCGTCTCCGTCCCCGGACTCGGTGCCCGTCAGAAGGAGTTGAGCCGCGCCGGTATCGAGGTCTCCGACCGCGCCGGCAACCTGCGTGCCGCCTTCCACCTCTACAACACCGGGACGGACGTGGACCGCCTGCTGAACGCCCTGGCCGACTGACCCCGCTCAGGGGCCCGCGGCGCGCACACGCCAGGGGCCTCCACCCAGCCGGTGGAGGCCCCTGCGGCGCGTGGGTTCAGAGACCCACGGGGTTCAGCGGACGGGAGTGAAGTCCCTCGCCCCGATGCTGCATTCTCCGGGGGGCGACCCCCGGGCCCCCGGCCGATCTCACCGGACGGGAGTGAAGTCCCTCGCCCCGATGAACTCGGGTCGCCGCACCGGAGCCGCGAAGGGCTCCACGGCGGCGTTGTCCACGCTGTTGAACACGATGAACACGTTGCTGCGCGGGAACGGGGTGATGTTGTCGCCGGAGCCGTGCATGCAGTTGCAGTCGAACCAGGTCGCCGAGCCGGCCTTGCCGGTGAACAGCCGGATGCCGTGCGCGCCCGCCAGCGAGGTCAGTGCCTCGTCGGACGGCGTGCCCGCGTCCTGCATCTGCAGCGACTTCTTGTAGTTGTCCCGGGGCGTCTCACCGGCGCAGCCCAGGAACGTCTTGTGCGAGCCCGGCATGATCATCAGGCCGCCGTTGGTGTCGTGGTTCTCCGTCAGGGCGATGGAGACGGACACCGTGCGCATGTTGGGCAGGCCGTCCTCGGCGTGCCAGGTCTCGAAGTCCGAGTGCCAGTAGAAGCCGCTCGCCCCGAAGCCCGGCTTGACGTTGATCCGGGACTGGTGGACGTACACGTCCGAGCCGAGGATCTGCCGGGCCCGGCCGACCACCCGCTCATCGCGCACCAGGTTCGCGAACACCTCGCTGATCCGGTGCACCTCGAAGACCGAGCGGATCTCCTTCGACTTGGGCTCAACGATGGAGCGGTCGTCGGCGCGGATCGCCGGGTCGGTGACCAGCCGTTCCAGCTCGCGCCGGTAGACCTCGACCTCGTCCGGGGTGATCAGCTGCTCGATGGCGAGGAAGCCGTCACGGTCGTACCCCTGCAGATCGGCCGCGGGGATCGGGCCCGGCGTGTCCGGGGAACCCCAGACGACCGGGTCCTGACGCGGGACGGTCACCTCGGTGGTGCCGCGGGTCGGGTAGAGATCGGTGACGCCGGCAGTGGTCATGGGTTCTCACACCTCCTCGGGCTCGGTGAGCAGCGGGTAGACGCCGTTCTCGTCGTGGTCCTCCCGACCGGTCACGGGCGGGTTGAACACGCAGATGCAGTGGAAGTCCTCCTTGACGCGCAGTGTGTGCCGCTCGTGGCCGTTGAGGAGGTACATGGTGCCGGGGGTGATGATGTACGTCTCCCCGGTCTCGCGGTCGGTGAGTTCGGCCTCACCCTGGGTGCAGACGACGGCCTCGATGTGGTTGGCGTACCACATCGACGTCTCGGTCCCGGCATAGAGGATGGTCTCGTGCAGGGAGAAGCCGACCCGCTCCTTGGCCAGGACGATCCGCTTGCTCTCCCAGGTGCCGGACTTCGCCTTGACGTGCCGGTCGGTGCCTTCGATGTCCTTGAACGATCGGACGATCACGGTGGTGCTCTTCCTCCTGGTCGGTCGTGCGGTCAGTACGGTTCAGGCGGTTTCCCGGACGGCACGGGCGAGAACGCGCAGGCCCTCGTCGAGCTCGTCGGGGGTGATGGTGAGGGCGGGCAGCAGCTTGACGACCTCGCTCTCAGGTCCGGACGTCTCGATGAGCAGCCCGAGTTCGAAGGCCCGCTGGGCGATCCGTGAGGCCCGGCCCTTGTCGTGGAACTCGATGCCCCACACCAGACCGCGGCCGCGGTACTCCTTCACATCGGCGAGGTTCTCCTCGGTGACGGAGATCAGCGCCTGTTCGACCTGCTCACCCCGGGCGCGGGTCTGCTTCTCCATGGCCGAGCCGTCCGCCCAGTACGTCTCTAGCGCCGCGGTGGCGGTCACGAACGCGGGGTTGTTGCCCCGGAAGGTGCCGTTGTGCTCGCCCGGCTCCCAGACGTCCAGCTCGGGCTTGAACAGGCACAGCGACATCGGCAGCCCGTACCCGCTGATCGACTTGGACACCGTGACGATGTCCGGCGCGATCCCCGCCTCCTCGAACGAGAAGAAGGCGCCGGTACGGCCGCAGCCCATCTGGATGTCGTCGACGATCAGCAGCATGTCCTGCCGCTCGCACAGTTCCTTCAGCGCGCGCAGCCACTCGGGCCGGGCGACGTTGATGCCGCCCTCGCCCTGCACGGTCTCCACGATCACGGCGGCGGGCTTGTTCAGCCCGGAGCCCTGGTCCTCAAGAAGGCGCTCGAACCAGAGGAAGTCCGGGACCGTGCCGTCGAAGTAGTTGTCGAACGGCATCGGTGTGCCGTGCACCAGCGGGATCCCGGCGCCGGCCCGTTTGAAGGCGTTGCCGGTCACGGCGAGTGAGCCCAGCGACATCCCGTGGAAGGCGTTGGTGAACGAGACGATGGCCTCGCGGCCCTTCACCTTCCGGGCCAGTTTCAGCGCCGACTCCACGGCGTTGGTGCCGGTCGGCCCCGGGAACATGACCTTGTACGGCAGATCGCGCGGGCGCAGCACCAGATCCTGGAAGGCCTGCAGGAAGGACCGCTTGGCCGTGGTCGACATGTCGAGGCCGTGGGTCACCCCGTCCCGTGCCAGATAGTCGATCAACGCCCGTTTGAGTACGGGGTTGTTATGGCCGTAGTTGAGTGAGCCGGCGCCGGCGAAGAAGTCGAGGTACACATGACCGTCCTCGTCGTACATCCGGCTGCCCTGCGCGCGGTCGAAGACCGTGGGCCAGCCGCGGCAGTAGCTGCGCACCTCGGACTCAAGGGTCTCGAAGACGCTGAGGTCGGGCTGGGTGATGGTCACGGTGAATCGCTCCTCAGGCGAGGTGAAGGGGGTCAACGGGCCGCTGTGACGGAGGTCAACGGGCCGATGCGGTACAGGACTTCGGGGTCGTGCGGACCGTCGGGGAACAGCTCGGCGGCGAACAGCACCTCGCGCTCCAGGCGTGCCCCGTGCCGGGCGGCGAACGAGGTGAACAGCCGCTCGGAGGCGGTGTTGCCGGGGGTGATGGTCGTCTCCACGTCGGTGATGCCGCGCTCGGCGGTGAGCCGTGCGGTCAGCCCGTCCACCAGCGCGGCGGCGATGCCGAGCCCCCGGTGGCCGGAGTCGACGGCCACCTGCCAGACGAGCAGGGTGCGGGGGCGCTCCGGCCGCACGTAGCCGGTGATGAAACCGACCGGCTCCCCGTCCGCACCGCGCGCCACCGCCGAGGTGCCGGCGAAGTCCCGGCACCACAGCAGATAGCTGTACGAGGAGTTCAAGTCGAGGGTTTTCGATTCCTTGGCGAGACGCCAGAGCGCGGCTCCGTCGGTCACCGCCGGCTGGTCGATCAGAAGGTCTGCGGGTGCGGCAGTCATGCGGCACGAATTTAGCGAGGTGAATTGGGAAATGCACGGGCGCCGTCGCTGTGCCGCACAGGGATCACACTGAAATGTCCGGATTGCACCATGGCAAACCTGGGCAAATTAACTCGGATGTGGAGTGCGTCACAGTAAGCAGATCGTCAAGATCTCGCCAGAAACCTGTTGGAAAACTCCCCCGTTTAGCTTCGCAAAAAGCGGGCAGAAGGATACGGGAAGCTATCGTCCAGGAAATTAGCGGGAATTGTGAAGTTAAATTGAATTCAGGTTCCGGTGGTTCCGTCGATTCGTTCACGCAGAATGTCGGCGTGGCCGTTGTGCCGGGCGTACTCCTCGATGAGGTGGATCAGCACCCAGCGCACGCTGACCTCGACACCGATCATCGGCTCGTCGACGATCCGTCCGGTGTCCGCCAGGTCCCGCTCGGCCAGCAGCTCCCGGCCGCGCGCGAGCTCCGCCCGCCACACGGCCAGCGCGTCCTCCAGCCCACACTCCGCATCGAGCCCGTACTCCGCTTCCTCCCCGAAGACCCGCGGCACGTCCAGCCCGGCGAGCACCCGCTGGAACCAGTTCCGCTCGACCTCCGCGAGATGCTGGACGAGCCCCAGCAGGGTCAACGAAGACGGCTCGGCCGAGGCGAGCCGCGCTTGCCCGTCGTCCAGCCCCCGGCATTTCAGCTCCAGGGTGGCCCGGTGGAAGTCCAGCCAGCCTTCCAGCATGGCGCGCTCGGGCCCGGTCATCGGGGGAACGGGGCGGCCGTCGGGGAGGGTGTGCGGGGGCTGGGGTGTGTTGTGGGTCATGTGGGGAGGATGGCATGGACCACTGACATCGACGCGGCCGAGCGTCGCGAAGGAGCACCCCGCCCGGCGTCAGACGCCGAGCGCCTCCCCGATCGCCGCCAGACACCTCCGCACCGTCTCCGGCGAAGCGTCCGCCCCGTAGTGGTTGACCCGGATCATCTCCTTGGCCAACGCGCCCCCACCCGCGGCCAGCGGCAACGAGGGATCACTCGACAGCGCCCGGGCCACCAGCTCCGACGCCACCACCCCCGGCGGCACCCGAAGCGTCGTAGCCACCGGCGCGGCGTCGGAAGCCTCGTACACATACGGCTCAAGGCCCCCGCCCAGGGACACCGCACCGGCCCGCGTGGCCAGCGCGGCGCGCCGATGCCGGTCCATCACGGCGTCCAGACCCACCGACTCGATCCGCTCCAGACACGCCTGAAGCGCCAGCATCTCCAACTGGGCCGGAGCGTGCGGCAGTACTACGCGGCCGGCGTCGATCCAGCGCTCCTTCCAGTCCAGCAGGGACAGATAGGAGCGGCGCGGCGCGTGCGGGTTCGCCGCCATCCGGGCCCAGGCCCGCTCGCTCACCGAGATCGCCGACACACCCGCCGGGCCGCCCATCGCCTTCTGTGCCCCGATCACACACAGGTCCACGCCCCACGCGTCCGGCAGCACCGGCTCCGCGCCCACCGAGGCGACCGCGTCCAGGTAGAAGAGGGCGCCGTGCTCCCGTACCACCGCGCCGATCTCCGCGACCGGGTTGGTGTTGCCGGTCGCCGCCTCCGCGTGCACCAGCGACACGAAGTCGATCTCCGGGTGCTCGGCGAACGCCTCCCGGACCTGCGTGGCGGTCACCGCGGTATGGAAGGGGACGGAGATGTCGTGCACGGTCGCGCCACAGGCGCGCAGCCAGTTGCCGAAGGTCTGGCCGTACGGTCCCGTGATCACGTTCAGGGCCACCGTGTCCGGACCGGCCGCCGCGCGGATCGCGCCCTCCAGCGGCAGCAGCGCCTCGCCCTGGGTGATCAGCACGTCCTGGCGGGTGTCCAGCAGCCGGGCGACCCCGTCCTCGATGGCGGCGAAGCGCTCGGCACTCAGCGGGGGCAGATCGAGGAACGGGTGGCTCACGTTGGTGCTCTCTCTTCGTTCACGGAGGTCGGGACTCCCCCGATCTTAGGTCCAACCGCCCCGAAACCATGGGTTTGATTTGAGAGACTCAAACTCTTCCTTATAATCGGAACCCACAGTTCCCGCACAAGGTCCCCCAGACGGAGATCCCCCATGAAAACGCTCGGACGCCGGACCCGCCTTCTGGCCGCCACCACCGCGACGGCCGGGCTCGTGCTCGTGGCCGGTTGCTCCTCCAGCGGCTCGGGGAGCGGCCCGACGACCGTCAAGGGGGTCCACCTCGCCAAGGCCGGTCAGCTGACCACCTGCACCCACCTGCCGTACCCGCCGTTCCAGTCGGAGATCAACGGCAAGGTGCAGGGCTTCGACGTCTCCCTCATCGACCTCGTCGCCAAGGACCTCGGCGTCAAGCAGCAGATCCTCGACACGCCGTTCGAGAACTTCAAGACCGGCGCCTTCCTGAACTCCGGCCAGTGCGACCTGGCCGCCGCCGGCATGACGATCACCGCCGAGCGCAAGAAGAACGTCGACTTCTCCGACCCGTACTTCGAGGCCACCCAGGCCGTCCTGGTCGACAAGAGCAGCGGGATCAACTCGCTCGCCGACGTCAAGGCCAAGGGCAGGAAGCTCGGCGCCCAGGCGCAGACCACCGGCGAGGACTACGCCAAGAGCAAGGGCTTCGACCCGGTCTCCTTCGCCTCCTCCGACGCGGTCCTCAACGGCCTGCGCACCGGACAGGTCCAGGCCGTCATCATCGACTACCCGGTCGTCCAGGGCTGGCTGAAGGACAAGGCCAACGCCGGCAGGTTCAAGGTCGTCGACAACCTCAAGACCGGCGAGCAGTACGGCTTCACGGTCAAGAAGGGCAACAAGGCCCTGCTCGACGCCATCAACAAGGCCCTCAAGGGCGCCAAGGCCGACGGCACGTACAAGAAGATCTACGAGCAGTGGATCGGCCCGTACAACGCCTCCGTCGCCTCCCCGGCCGCCTCCTGACCCCCATGACCGACACGGACTCACGTATCCAGCCGAAGAAGACCGGGCTGACCCGCCGGCAGAAGCGCCGGCTCTCGCGTGCGGCGCAGTACGCCGTCTTCGTCGCCGCGGTGATCGCCTTCGCGGTCAGCGCGGACTGGGGGCGGCTGCAGAACCAGTTCGCGCAGGCCCACATCGCGAGGCAGCTGTTCCCTGACCTCATCACGGTGGCCCTCAAGAACACCGTGCTGTACACGCTGTCCGGCTTTGTCGTCGGCCTGGCCCTCGGCATGGTCATCGCCCTGATGCGCCTGTCGTCCGTGGGGCCCTATCGCTGGCTCGCCGGTATCTACATCGAGATCTTCCGCGGCCTGCCCGCGCTGCTGATCTTCATCTTCGTCGGCGTAGGCGTGCCGCTGGCCTTCCCGAGCATCCAGTACCCGGGCGGCACCTACGGCAAGGTCGCCGTCGCCCTCGGACTGGTCTCCGCCGCCTACATGGCCGAGACGATCCGCGCGGGCATCCAGGCCGTGCCCAAGGGACAGATGGAGGCGGCCCGTTCGCTCGGGTTCTCGCCGGCCCGGGCCATGATCTCCATCATCCTGCCGCAGGCCTTCCGCATCATCCTGCCGCCGCTGACCAACGAACTCGTCCTGCTCTTCAAGGACTCCTCACTGGTGCTGTTCCTCGGCGTCACCCTGGAGGAGCGCGAACTGTCCAAGTTCGGCAACGACCTGGCCAGCTCGACCGCGAACTCCACGCCGATCCTGGTCGCGGGCCTGTGCTATCTGCTGATCACGATCCCGCTCAGCCTCGTCGTGCGCCGTATGGAATCCAAGGCCCTAAGGGAGATCCGGTGACCCGCTCCGAGATCCGCGTCCAGGACCTGCACAAGTCCTTCGGCGACAACCACGTCCTGCGCGGCATCGACCTGGAGATCGGCCAGGGCGAGGTCGTCTGCGTCATCGGCCCCTCCGGCTCCGGCAAGTCGACACTGCTGCGCTGCGTCAACCTGCTGGAGGAGCCGACCGGGGGCCAGGTCTTCGTCGGCGGCACCGAGGTGACGGACCCCGACGTCGACATCGACGCCGTACGCCGCCGGATCGGCATGGTCTTCCAGCAGTTCAACCTCTTCCCGCACCTGAACGTCACCGAGAACCTCACGCTCCCGCAGCGCCGGGTCCTCAGGCGGGGCAAGGCCGAGGCCGCGAGGATCGCCGCCGAGAACCTGGCCCGCGTCGGCCTCTCCGAGAAGGCGGAGGCCTACCCCTCCTCCCTCTCCGGCGGCCAGCAGCAGCGCGTGGCCATCGCCCGCGCCCTCGCCATGGGCCCCCAGGTGATGCTCTTCGACGAGCCGACGTCCGCGCTCGACCCCGAGCTGGTCGGGGACGTCCTCGCGGTCATGCGCAGGCTCGCCCGGGAGGGCATGACCATGATGGTCGTCACTCACGAGATGACCTTCGCCCGTGAGGTCGCCGACCGGGTCGTCTTCATGGACGGCGGCGTGATCGTCGAGGACGGCACCCCCGAACAGGTCATCGGCAACCCCCAGCACGAGCGCACCCGCCACTTCCTCTCCCGTCTCCTCGACCCGGCGATGGCCGAGGTGGAGGAGGGGACCTCCGACCGGGTGGGGAAGGACTAGCCCCAGGTCGTTAAGGTGCGAGCATGAGCGATGGTGCCGTGCTGCACGTGAAGGGGCGGGTCCTCGTCGGACCCGAGGACGTCCGCGACGAGCTGTGGGTGGTCGGTGGCCGGGTGTCCTACGACCGCCCCGCCGCGGCCCGGGACATCCGTACCGTCGAGGGCTGGGTGCTCCCCGGCCTGGTCGACGCCCACTGCCATGTGGGCCTCGACGCGCACGGCCCGGTCGACGCCGACACCGCCGAGAAGCAGGCGCTCACCGACCGGGAGGCGGGCGCCCTGCTGCTGCGGGACGCGGGCTCGCCCTCCGACACCCGCTGGATCGACGACCGCACCGACCTCCCGAAGATCATCCGGGCCGGCCGGCACATCGCCCGCACCCGCCGCTACATCCGCAACTACGCCTGGGAGATCGAACCGGAGGACCTGGTCGCCTACGTCGCCCAGGAGGCCCGGCGCGGCGACGGCTGGGTCAAGCTGGTCGGCGACTGGATCGACCGCGACCTCGGCGACCTGTCCGCCTGCTGGCCGCGCGAGGCGGCCCGGGCGGCCATCGCGGAGGCGCACCGGCTCGGCGCCCGCGTCACGGCCCACTGTTTCGCCACCGACTCCCTGCGCGACCTGGTCGAGGCCGGCATCGACTGCATCGAGCACGCCACGGGCCTGACCGACGAGCTGATCCCGCTCTTCGCCGAACGGGGCGTGGCGATCGTCCCCACCCTCGTCAACATCGCCACCTTCCCGCAGCTCGCGGCCGGCGGCGAGTCCAAGTTCCCGCGCTGGTCGGCGCATATGCGCCGACTGCACGAGCGCCGCTACGACACCGTGCGCGCCGCCTATGACGCCGGGATCCCGGTGTACGTCGGCACGGACGCCGGCGGTTCACTGGCCCATGGCCTGGTCGCGGGCGAGGTGGCGGAGCTGGTCACCGCCGGCATACCGCCCGTGGCCGCCCTGTCCGCGACGGCCTGGGGCGCCCGCGCCTGGCTCGGCCGCCCCGGTCTGGAGGAGGGCGCGCCGGCCGACCTGGTGGTGTACGAGGGCGACCCGCGGGCCGACGTACGGGTGCTGGCCGCGCCGCGCCGGGTGGTGCTCGACGGGCAAGTCGTGGAGTAGCCGAGGCGTAAGGGAACGCATGTCCTTCACGATTCGAAGGGCTGTGCCGATTCTCCTCGATTGAGTGAAGTAACCGAGGATTGCTGACCGTTCACCCACGGGGTGTACAAGGTTGACGGGTCCCAAGCAAGTTTCCTTTGGGGGTCCCACCACCTTGAACAGCAACAACTTCCGCATGCCCGCACGCCGTCTCGCCACCGCCCTGACGGTCACCGCCCTGGCCGCCGGTCCCGCGGTCCTGGGCGCGGGCGCCGCGCACGCGACCGCCGACCACGGTCGCGCCTCCGCCGTCGTCCTGCGCACCGGGCTCGACGTGTCCCTGCTCAACAAGACCGTCGACGTCCCACTCGCGGTCTCCCTCAACGAGGTCCAGGCACCGCAGAGCGCCGACAGGACCGCGCTGTCCGCCCGGCTCGACGGCGTGGCCGGCGGCAAGCCGTTCACGGTCCTCGGCGCGCATGTCGCCTCCGCGAAGGCCACGGTGACGTCACAGCGCGCCGAGGGCTCGGTCCGGCTCGTCGACGCCCGGCTGCATGTCCCCGGCCTGCCCCTGCTGTCCCTGATCGAGGTCGGCACGGTCACCGCCAGGGCGACCTGCGAGCCCGGCAGGGCACCGGCCGCCTCGGCGAACGTCCTCGGCGCGGTCACGGTCCTCGGCAAGCGCGTCACGCTCACCGCGGGCGGCCCGACCGAGGTGAAGGTGCCCGGCGTCGGCGAGGTCCGTCTCGACCTCGCCCAGCACGACACCACGACCCGCACGGCGGCCGCCACCGCCCTCGAACTCAAGGTCTCCGTCAACCCGTTGAAGCTCAACGTGGCCGACGTCGAAGGAACGGTCACCCTGGCCAAGGCGACCTGTGAGTCCCCGACGGCCCCGCCCGCCGACCCGAAGCCCCAGGGCAGCGCCTCGAAGTCCGGCCTCGCGGAAACGGGCAGCAGTTCCACGACCCCGTACATCGCGGGCGGCGCGCTGGCGCTGGTGCTGGTCGGCGGGGGAGCGGTGACGGTGGCCCGCCGCCGCAGGAACTGACGCCGAGTTCCCGGCCGCTCCCTGCTCGACGGTCCCACCGTGCGGGGAGCGGCCCCACTTCTCAGCCGGCCGAGTCGGGACGGGGAAGGGTGGGCGAGGCGGAGCCCCGGTTACGGCAGTGCGGCTGACAGTGCCTTCAGGAAGCCGTTCGCTGTTCCGCGGTCCCGTACAGCGACCCGCACCCACTCCTCCCCGAGCCCCGGAAACGTGTCCCCACGCCGCACCGCATAGCCAAGGTCACGCAACCGTCGCCGTACAGCAGCCGCCCCCGCCATCCCGACCAGTACGAACGGGCCCTCCGCAGGCTGCACCACCCGTACTCCGCGTGAGGCGAACTCCGCCAGCCCCGCCACCAGATGGGCCCGGTCCGCCGCGATGCGATGCGCCGCGTGCCCCGCCTCAGCCAGCGCCCGCGACGTCACACAGGCCTCGGCCGCGGCCAGCGCGGGTGTCGACACCGGCCACAGCGGCTGCGCCCGCTCCAGTTCGGCGATGATCTCCGAAGAAGCCAGCACGTACCCGATCCGCAGCCCGGCCAGCCCCCAGGTCTTGGTCAGACTGCGCAGCACGACCAGACCCGGCACATCCGTCCGCCCGGCCAGCGCCTCCCGCTCACCCGGCACCGCGTCCATGAACGCCTCGTCGACCACCAGTACCCGTCCAGGACGGGCGAGTTGGGCGACCGCTCCCGCCGGATGCAGCACGGACGTGGGGTTCGTCGGATTCCCGATCACCACCAGATCGGCATCCTCCGGCACCGCCGCCGGATCCAGCCGGAACCCGTCCTCCTCCCGCAGCAGCACCCGGTCCACGCTGTGTCCCGCGTCCCGGAGCGCCGCCTCGGGCTCGGTGAACTGCGGATGCACGACAACCGGTCGCCGTACCTTCAACGCGCGGGCCAGCAGCACGAACGCCTCCGCCGCGCCCGCCGTCAGCAGCACCCGCTCCACCGGCAGCCCGTGCCGCGCCGCCACCGCCGCCCGCGCGGCCCGCCCGTCCGGGTAGGCCGCGAGCGACGACAGCGAGCCGGCGATCTCCTCCCGGAGCCACACGGGAGGGGTGTCCGCGCGCACGTTGACGGCGAGGTCGGTCAACGCGGCCCCGTCGTCGCGTACTTCGGCATCCCCGTGATGCCGCAGATCGAGCCCGGACCCACCGGTGTCGTCAGTGCGCATGGCTGTGCGAGTGCCCCCCGTGATGGTGGTGCCCGTGGCCGTGCCCATGGTCGTGGTGGCCGTCGTCGTCCGGGTGGAAGTGCGGCTGCTGCGGCAGCCCCACCTTGTCCTCGAAGCCCGGCAGCGCGATCCGGTACACGCACGAGTCGCAGTTCATCCGCAGATCGCCCTTCACCGCCTCCTCGTACCTCTCCATCACCAGGTCGAGCAGCTCCGGCTCGGGCCCGATGACGTCGGCCGACCGCACCTCGGCCTCCGGATGCGCGGCCGCCCAGCCCTCGGTCTGCTGCCGCACCCGCTCCGGCAGGATCCCGGTGAACAGGAAGTACGGGAGGACGACGATCCTGCGCGCCCCCAGCGCCGCGCACCGGTCGAGGCCGCTCGGCACGTCCGGTGCCGCCAGGGACACGAACGCCGTCTCCACCCCGGCGTACCCACGGCCCTCCCACAGCAGCCGCGCCGCCTTGTACACCTCGGCATTGGCATCGGGGTCCGTGGAACCGCGTCCCACCAGCAGCACGGTCACATCGGCCCGGTCCTCGGGCGTGCGGGCCGCAGCGCCGAGCGCCTCGTCCAGCCGCCGCTCCAGCACGCCCAGCAGCGCCGGGTGCGGGCCCAGCGGGCGGCCGTAGGTGTACGAGATGCCCGGGTGCCGTTCCTTCTCGCGGGCCAGCGCGGCCGGGATGTCACCCTTGGCGTGCCCGGCGGACACCAGCATCAGCGGGACCGCAGCGAACCGGCGTACACCCTGCTCGACCAGCTCGGTGACGGCGTCGCCCAGCGGCGGCGGGGACAGTTCGATGAAGCCGCCCGCGACGGGCAGCTCGGGGTGGCGGCGCCCGAGCTCCCGGACGAAGTCGCGGAACGCCTCGGCGCCGGCGTCGTCACGGGTGCCGTGTCCGGCGATGAGCAGGGCGGGCGGGGTGGTCACGAGGTCTCCTCAGGCGAAACGGGGTGGTACAGCAGGGCGTTGAGCGCGGCGGCGGCGACCGCCGAGCCGCCCTTCTCGGACACGTTGCTCACAGCGGGCAGCCCGCTCTCGCGCAACGCGGCCTTGGACTCGGCCGCGCCGACGAAGCCGACGGGCAGACCGATGACGAGCGCGGGGGAGGCGTCCAGGGTGAGCAGCTCCTCCAGGGCGGTCGGCGCACAGCCGATCACCCAGAGGGCACCGGGCCCCACCTGCTCGTACGCGAGGCGGACGGCATGCGCCGAACGGGTCAGCCCAGGACCGGAGCTGGCGTCCCTCAGCCGGCAGACCGTCTCCCGCCGGGTGATCCCGGCGGCGACCATCTCCACGTCCACGACGACCGGTGCCCCGGCGTGCAGCGCGGCATGCGCCGTCACCAGGTCACCCTCGTCGGTCACGAGGTCGGTCGCGTACTCCAGGTCGGCGGCGGAGTGGATGACCCGCTCCACCACCGCCCGGGTCAGCGGCGGGAGGTACGAGGTGTCCAGGCGGGCGCGCAGCCGCCGGAAGGACTCCTGCTCGATCGGGTGGACGACACGGTTCACTTCGCCTCCTCCTGCGATGCCTGCCAGCGGTAGCCGCGCGGGGTCACCATGCGGCCCGCGATGATGCGGGTCGCGGTGTTGCCCACGGTCACGACCGTCATCATGTCGACCGTCGCCGGGTCGAGCACGGCCAGGGTCGTCACCCGGCTCGACTCGTCCGGCCGGGACGCGTTGCGCACGACACCGACCGGTGTCGTCGGCTCCCGGTGCCCGGCGAGGATCGCGAGCGCCTTGGGCAGCTGCCAGTCGCGGCCCCGGGAGCGCGGGTTGTAGAAGGTGACGACGAGGTCCGCCTCGGCCGCCGCCCGCACCCGTCGCTCGATGACCTCCCACGGCGTGTGCAGGTCGGACAGACTGATGGAGACGTGGTCGTGGCCCAGCGGCGCGCCCAGGATCGCCCCGGCGGCCAGCGCGGCCGTCACCCCGGGCACCCCGACCACGTCGATGTCGTCCGAGGCCTCGGCGAGCGCCGGCGAGGCCATGGCGTACACGCCCGCGTCCCCGCTGCCGATCAGCGCCACCGCCTGCCCCTCGCGGGCCTCCGCGACCGCCGTACGGGCCCGCTCCTCCTCGGCGCCGAGCCCTGATTCCAGCACCCGGGTGCCGGGCCTGAGCAGGTCGCGGATCTGGTCGACGTACTGGTCGAGCCCGACGAGCACGGAGGCCCGGCGCAGTTCGGCCGCCGCGCGCGGGGTGAGCAGGTCCCGGGCGCCGGGTCCGAGCCCCACCACCGCGAGCCGCCCGCGCCCGGGGCGTCGTACGACGGCACAGGTCGCCATGGCGGGCTGTGCCGTGGACTTCCGCTTGGGTACGAGCAGTTCGCCCCCGCGCACCAGGGCGGCCGCCTCCGCCACGGACGGCGTGCCGACGGCCGCGAGCGGGGCATCGGACGGGTTCGGGACCTCGACCGCTGCCAGCTCCTCGGCGGAGTACGTCACCAGCGGCACCCCGAGCCGTTCGGCGGCCGCCACGATGCCGGGCTCCTCGGACTTGACGTCCACGGTGGCGAGTTCGGCCACCGACCGCACCGAGAGTCCCGCCTCCCGCAGTGCCTCCTCGATCAGTCCGAGGACCTCAGCCTCCGGCGCGCCCCTGGACGCGCCGACCCCGACCACCAGCGACGGCGGCCGGAGCAGCACCTCGCGCTCGCCGGGTACGGCGTCCCGGTCGGTGAGCCGGACGGTGTACGCCCCCTGCGGCGAGGCCGGCAGCGGCGGCAGCGGCCACGCCACCTCCGCCTCCAGCGCGACCGGTTCGCCGTCCAGCAGAGCCCGGGAGACCAGGGCGACCGAGCCCTCGCAGGGCAGCCCGAGCGTGTCCAGGCCGGCCAGCCCGACGGAGTCCGTGGCGGTCGTCACCACCGGCTCGGCGCCCAGCAACTCGCCCACGGCCTCGGCGAGTTCATTGGCGCCGCCGCCATGCCCGCCGACCAGTGACACGGCGAACCGGCCGCCCTCGTCCACGCACACCACACCCGGGTCGGCCGTCTTGTCGCCGAGCAGCGGCGCGAGCAGCCGTACCGTCGCGCCCGTCGCCAGGAAGCACACCAGCTGCGCGCACTCGGCGAACGCGGCCCGCACCGCCTCCCCGACAGGACCCTCGTACACCCGCGTCCGGTCCGGCCAGGCCGCGGCCAGCCGGTCCCGTGCCGCCGCCCCCGCCGCGGTGGCGGAAATCAGGCCGATCACTCGGTAACTCCTTCACTAGACACCGGGGTTCTGACGCCCCAGAGCAGAAACACAGGATTGGTCGCCGCGAGCCGGGTCACATCCCCCGGCAGCGGCGCCAGCCGCGACGACTGCAGCAGCACCCCGTCGCAGGTGAACCCGGCGGCCGTGAGCGCCTCGCGGGCCGCCGGTACCCGGTCGAGGGCGGCCATGGCGACGACCACGGTCCGCCGCGCCCGCCGGGCGCACGCGCCCACGACGGCGGGCAGCTCGCGCCCCCCGCCGCCGACGAACACGGCGTCGGGGTCGTCGGCGAGGCCGGCCAGCGCCTCGGGCGCCGAGCCGTGCACCGCCCGCACCTCGACCCCGTGGGCTTCGGCGTTGGCGCGGATCCGCTCGACCCCGTCAGCCGCCTTCTCGACGGCGACGACGGCCGCGCCGAGCCGCGCGCACTCCACCGCCACCGAGCCCGAGCCGGCGCCCACGTCCCACACCAGGTCGCCCAGCCGGGGACCGAGCCGGGCCAGCGCGAGCGCCCGTACCTCGAACTTGGTGATCATCGAGTCCCGGTGCGCGAACGCGCCCTCGTCCAGCGCCCAGCGCGTCGGCCGGTCCGGCACACCGGCGACGGTGCGCACCGCGCCGAGTGCCCCGGCCTCGTCCAGGCACAGCACCACGCTCACCGCCGTACCCCAGTCCCGGGCCGCCGCCCCGGCGGGCGTCACCCGCTCCACGCGCTCCCGCTCCGGATCGCCGAGCGCGCTCGCCACGACGAGGACACGCCCGTCGCCGAGCGCGGCTCCCAGCTCGGCGGGCCCGGCCCCCGGCCCCGTGAGCACGGCCACCTTGGGATGCGCCCGGCAGACGTTCACCGCCGTACGAAGGTCCCGCCCGTGCGCGCTCACCACCACCGCGTCGTCCCAGGGCAGCCCGAGCCGCGCGAACGCGGTGGCCACGGAGGACACCCCCGGCCGCACATCCAGCCGCTCGGCGCCGAACCGCTCGGCCAGTGCCCGCACGATCCCGAAGAACCCGGGATCCCCGGAGGCCAGCACCACGACCTTCTTGCCGAGGCACTCCGCGATCGAGTCCAGCGCGGGCGCCAGCGGCCCGAGCACGACCCGCTCGGCGCCCTCGGGCAGCCGTACGGCGTCCAGGTGCCGGCGCCCGCCGACGACGAGGGCGGCCCCGGCGAGGAGACCCTCCGGGACCGGCGCGCCCGTGCCCGTGCCGACGACCGTGATCAACTCTTCGCCCGCTGCTCGCGCAGGGCCCGCCGGGCCTCCGGGTCGGCCTTGCGGTACCCGTGGAAGTGACCCGGGTGGTACAGGTGCGAGCGGGTGCCGTGCGCGTCCAGCGCCGGTCCGACCAGGAAGAGCGTGTGCTTCCAGAGCTTGTGCTCCTTGACCGTCTCCTCCAGCGTGCCGATCGTGCACTTGACGATCAGCTCCTCCGGCCAGGTCGCCTGATGGGCGATGACGACCGGGGTGTCCGTCGGATAGCCGCCCTCCAGCAGCTCGCGCACCAGCTGCCCGCTGCGCGCCGCCGACAGGAAGATCGCCATGGTGGTGCCGTGCCGGGCGAACTCGCGCACCTCCTCGCCGGGCGGCATCGGCGTCTTGCCGCCGCCCAGCCGGGTGAGCACGACGGACTGAGCGACCTCGGGGATGGTCAGCTCGCGCTGGGCGAGCGCGGCGACGGCGGAGAAGGACGAGACGCCCGGTACGACCTCCGTGGTGATCCCGAGCTCCGCGCACCGGTCCAGCTGCTCCTGCGTGCCGCCCCACAGCGCCGGGTCGCCGGAGTGGATGCGGGCCACCTTCAGTCCCTCGGTCCGGGCACGCCGGTAGACGGCGACGACGTCCTCCAGGGACATGGCCGCCGAGTCCAGGATCTCCGCGTCCTCGTGCGCGTGCTTGAGGACCTCCGCCTGGACCAGGCTCGCCGCCCAGATCACCACGTCCGCCTCCGCGATCGCGCGCGCGGCGCGGAACGTCAGCAGATCGGCGGCGCCGGGGCCGGCACCGACGAACGTCACCTTGCCGGTGGGGGCATCGGCCATGGGAAAGGTCCTCTCGTGCGGAAACATCTGGAGACGTCGGAGACGCAAGTCGGAATCGGTGAAATGTCAGGGTCTGGTGGAGTGTGGGCGGCGCCGGATGTGCGCGAAGGTGCCTCGATCGGATAGCAAGGGCCTATGGCGGTCTTCGTCGCGCTCGGCGCGTTCCTGATGACGCTGGCCGGCGGCTGGACGGCACAGCGCGTGACCGACCGTCGGCACCTCGTCCTGGGTCTGGCCGGCGGTCTGATGCTCGGCGTGGTCGGCCTGGATCTGCTGCCGGAGGCGCTGCACACCGCCGACCGCGAGATCTTCGGCGTACCCGCCGCCCTGCTGCTGTTCGTGGCCGGATTCCTGCTGGCCCATCTGGTGGAGCGCACGCTGGCCGCACGCCAGGCGGCCCACGGCGGTGCCGAGGGACACAACCACCGGGCGCCCGAGGTGGGCCTGACGGCCGCCGCCGCGATGGTCGGGCACAGCGCCATGGACGGCGTGGCGATCGGCGCGGCCTTCCAGGTCGGCGGCGGCATGGGCACGGCCGTCGCGCTCGCCGTGATCGCGCACGACTTCGCTGACGGCTTCAACACCTTCACCATCACGAGCCTGTACGGCAACGCCCGCCGCCGCGCGATCGCGATGCTGGTGGCCGACGCCTGCGCACCCCTGGTGGGCGCGCTGTCGACCGCGTTCTTCCACATCCCCGAAGCGGTGCTCGGCGGCTATCTCGGTCTCTTCGGCGGCGTTCTGCTCTACCTCGCCGCCGCCGAGATCCTGCCCGAGGCCCACCACGAACACCCCGCACGTTCCACCCTGCTGTGCACGGTGGCGGGCGCGGCCTTCATCTGGCTGGTGGTGGGCCTCTCCGGCGGCTGAACGGACCGGTGGCCGGTGGCCGGCCTCCCGGGCGGCCGACCCGGCCGGCCGTCTCGGGCGCCTCACAGCTTCCCGCCCCGTCCGCCGTCCCGGCGCGGCGGCGCGATCAGCGTCGACAGATACGGCAGCGGCGTCCCGTCCAGCTCGGCGGCCGCCCGCACCGACTCCTCCGGCAGACCCAGCGCCGAACCCCATACGGCGTCGCCGAGCCGCCCGGTCTCCCGCAGCGCATCCGCGACCTCGGCGGCCTGCCGCCCGAACTTGTACGCGACGACGGTCCCCGGCCCGGCCAGCGCCTCCTTCAGCACCGCCGCCCCGGCCGTCACCGGCACCAGCGTCAGCGGCTCGGTGCCCTCCGTCAGCACGGCACCGGACCGCGCCGCCAGATCCTGCATGGCGGTGATCCCGGGCACGGTCTCCACGACGGCCCCCGGCACCAGCTCCGCGATGGTCTGCGCGAGGTACGTGAACGTCGAGTACACGTTGGGATCGCCGATGGTGGCGAAGGCGACGGAGCCGTGCCGCCGCAGCAGCTCGGCGACGGTCTCGCCCGCCGCGTCCCAGGCGGTCTCCCGGCGCGCCCGGTCGGTCCGCTCGTTCAGCGCGAACACCACCCGGACGACCTTGTCCTCGGGCACGTAGTGCAACACGGTCGCCTCGGCGCGCCCCCGCTCGCCCATGTCCTTTCCATCGGACGCGGCCATGACGGGGACGACGACGACATCGGCCGCGCGCAGGGCATTGACCCCCTTGACGGTCACCAGTTCCGGATCACCGGGACCGACCCCGACTCCGACCAGCCTGCTGCTCATGACGTCCGGCACCTCTCCACGAACCGACGGGCCACACCGGGCTCGGACGCCCAGTGCGTGTGCAGGTAACTCGCGTGCACGCCCTGCTGTACGAAACCTTCGACCCGCCGCGCGGGTGTCCGCACCCCCCATGCGGGAGCGGCCCCGGCGCCGGGTTCGACGACCGTGCGATGGAACTCGTGCCCCCGCATCCGTGTGCCGGCGACGGCCAGCGCACTGTCCCCGAGGGCCACGGCGTCCCGGTACCCCAGGGTGAGCCGCTCCGTCATCCGCGCGGTGGCATCGAGCACGCCGCACATGGGCCGGCCGTCCAGCTCCCGGCACAGATAGAGCAGCCCGGCGCACTCGGCGGCGACGGGCGCACCACTGAGGGCCACCCCGGCAATCGCCTTGCGCAACGGCTCGTTGGCGGACAGCTCACCGGCGTACACCTCGGGGAAGCCGCCACCGATGACCAACCCGGCCGTGCCTTCGGGCAGTTGCTCGTCATGGAGCGGGTCGAAGGCGACGACTTCGGCACCGGCGGCGGCGAGCAACTCCGTGTGTTCGGCATAGGAAAAGGTGAATGCCTGACCACCGGCGACAGCGACTACCGGTCGGGCGGCGGCCGGATGTTGGTCCGGCCTCTCAGCCGACCGAGTCGGGACGGGGGTCCAGGGGGCAGAGCCCCCTGGTACGGGACCGGCAGTACGGGCAAGTGCCTCCAACGCCGTCAGGTCACAACCACGGGCCACCAGCGCCGCCATGGCCTCGACGGTCTCCACCGCCGCAGACTGCCGTTCGGCAACCGGCACCAGCCCGAGGTGCCGAGAAGGTGTGTCCACCTGCTGAACCCGCCGCAAGGCACCCAGCACAGGCACCCCGGCCGAATCCAGCGCCTCCCGCAGCAGCTCCTCATGCCGATCGGAGCCCACCTTGTTCAGGATCACGCCCCCGACCCGTACCTCCGGGTCCCAGGAGGCGAACCCATGCACCAGCGCGGCGACGGACCGAGACTGCGAGGACGCGTCGACCACCAGCACCACCGGTGCCCGCAGCAGCTTGGCGACCTGCGCGGTGGAGGCCAGTTCACCTTCCCCCGCCGCCCCGTCGTACAGCCCCATCACACCCTCGACCACGGCCAGATCGCACCCGTGTGCCCCGTGCAGGAACAGCGGAGCGACCAGCTCGGGCCCGCACAGATAGGCGTCCAGGTTCCGCCCCACCCGCCCGGTGGCGAGCGCGTGATACCCGGGGTCGATGTAGTCCGGCCCGACCTTGTGCGGGGACACGGCGAGCCCCCGCGCGGCGAACGCGGCCATCAGCCCCGTGGCCACGGTGGTCTTGCCGCTGCCCGAGGAGGGCGCGGCGATGACCAGCCGTGGCACCGACGACATCACCACTCGATGCCCTTCTGGCCCTTCTGCCCCACGTCCATGGGGTGCTTGACCTTGGACATGTCGGTGACGAGATCCGCGAAGTCCACCAGCTTCTCCGGCGCGTTCCGGCCGGTGATCACCACATGCTGGGTGCCCGGCCGGTTCCGCAGCACGTCCACGACCTCGTCGGTGTCGACCCAGCCCCAGTGCATGGGGTACGCGAACTCGTCCAGCACGTACAGCGTGTACGTCTCGGCCGCCAGGTCCCGCTTGACCTGCTCCCAGCCTTCCCGGGCCTTCTCCTCGTTGTCCATCTGGGCGTCCCGCTGGACCCACGACCAGCCCTCGCCCATCTTGTGCCAGTCGACGGTGCCGCCCTCGCCGGAGACACCGAGCACGCGCAGCGCGTTCTCCTCGCCGACCTTCCACTTCGCCGACTTGACGAACTGGAACACCCCGATCGGCCACCCCTGGTTCCAGGCGCGCAGTGCGAGCCCGAACGCGGCGGTGGACTTGCCCTTGCCGATGCCGGTGTGCACGACGACGAGCGGCCGGTTCCGCCGCTGACGAGTCGTCAGGCCGTCATCGGGTACGACACTCGGCTGTCCCTGCGGCATCAAGCGGCCCTCCTCGAAGTCCCGTGCGTCCCCTGCACATCCCTGACCAGCCCGGCGATCGAGTCGGCCCGCAGCTCGTCCAGCGTGACGGCCGTACCGCCCAGCTCACCCGCGAGCTGCCCGGCGAGCCCGAGCCGTACCGGCCCCGACTCGCAGTCCACCACCACCGAGGCGATCCCCTCGGCCGCGAACAGCCGCGCCGCCCGCCCGGCCAGCGCGACCGGCTCGGGGCCACCCGTGGCCCGCCCGTCGGTCACCAGCACGACCAGCGCCCGCCGCGCCGGATCCCGCAGCCGCTCCACGCGCAGCACGTCGTGCGCCTTGAGCAGCCCGGCCGCCAGCGGCGTACGACCGCCGGTCGGCAGCGACTCCAGCCGTACGGCGGCGGCATCGACGGACGAGGTCGGCGGCAGCGCGACCTCCGCACCGGAGCCCCGGAAGGTCACCAGACCCACCTTGTCCCGACGCTGATAGGCGTCCAGCAGCAGCGACAGCACGGCACCCTTCACCGCGCTCATCCGCTGCCGCGCCGCCATCGACCCCGAGGCGTCCACCGCGAACAGCACGAGGTTGCCCTCGCGGCCCTCCCGGGTCGCCTGCCGCAGATCGTCCCGGCGGACCACCAGCCCCGGCCCGGAACGGCCACGCGCCCGCTGGTGCGGGGCCGCCGCCTGTACGGTCGCGGCCAGATGCAGCTTGGTCAGCGCGCCCCGGGGCCGCCGGGCCCCGGTCGTCCGCCCGTGCTCGGTACGCGCCCGCGACCGCCGCCCGGCGGCACCCTCGCCGATCCCCGGCACACTCAGCACCTTGGTACGGAACGGCTCGGCGGCCCGTACGGCCGACTGCTCCCGCGCACCGGAGGCCTGCGGCTGTCCGTCCTGGCCGGCCTCGGGCCGCGCGGCGCTGTCCCCGCCGCCCTGCGGGCCGTCGTCGGGCGCCGGCTGTCCACCGCCGCCGGGACCGTCGGGATCGGGATCCTCGTCCCCCTCGGACTCGTCCCCCGAGAACTGCTCCAGCGTCTCGTCCAGTTTGTCCTCGTCCAGACCGGGGGCGTCGAACGGGTTGCGCCGCCTGCGGTGCGGCAGGGCGAGCAGCGCCGCCTGGCGCACATCCTCCGCGAGCACATCCGTCCGCCCGGCCCACGCGGCCAGCGCGGTCGCCGTACGCGCCATCACGATGTCGGCCCGCATGCCGTCCACCTCGAAAGCCGCGCAGGTCGCCGCGATCTGCCGCAGCGCACCGTCGCCCAGCCGCACCTGCGGCAGCAACTCCCGTGCCGCCACGATCCGTTGCCGTACGCCGGCCTCCTCCTCGGCCCACCGCGCGGCGAACGAGGCCGGATCGTCGTCGTACGCCAGCCGGCGCCGTACCACCTCGACCCGCTGGTCCGGCTCGCGGGAGGCCGCGACCTCCACGGTCAGCCCGAAGCGGTCCAGCAGCTGCGGCCGCAGCTCGCCCTCTTCGGGGTTCATGGTGCCGACGAGCAGGAAGCGCGCCGCGTGCCGCACGGAGACGCCCTCGCGCTCCACATACGAGGCGCCCATCGCCGCAGCGTCCAGCAGCAGGTCGACCAGGTGGTCGTGGAGCAGGTTGACCTCGTCGACGTAGAGGATGCCCCGGTGCGCGTCGGCCAGCAGGCCCGGCTCGAACGCCTTCACTCCCTCGGCGAGCGCCCGCTCGATGTCCAGCGCGCCGACCAGCCGGTCCTCGGAGGCGCCGACGGGGAGTTCGACCATCCGCGCGGGCCGCGCCGCACCGGCCCCGGCCTCGTGCGGACCGTCCGGGCACGACGGGTCCGGGGCCGCCGGGTCACAGGAGAACCGGCAGCCGGGGACGACGGCGACCTCCGGCAGCAGCGCCGAAAGAGCGCGTACGGCCGTCGACTTGGCCGTGCCCTTCTCGCCGCGCACCAGCACACCGCCGACGGCGGGGCTGACCGCGTTGAGCAGCAGGGCGAGCCGCAGGTCGTCCTGGCCGACAACGGCCGTGAAAGGAAAGGGGGTTGTCACTGGTCGTCGCCCTCCAAGTCGCCCTCCAGCTCCAGGTAGGTGGCCCGCAGCCGCTCCAGCGTGTCCGCGTCCGGCTCGGCCCACAGGCCCCGGTCCGCCGCCTCCAGAAGCCGCTCGGTGATGCCGCGCAGCGCCCACGGGTTGGACTTCTTCATGAAGTCCCGGTTCTCCGGGTCGAAGACGTACTCCGCGCTGAGCTTCTCGTACATCCAGTCGTCGACCACGCCCGCCGTGGCGTCGTAGCCGAACAGGTAGTCCACGGTCGCCGCCATCTCGAAGGCGCCCTTGTAGCCGTGCCGGCGCATGGCCGCCATCCAGCGCGGGTTGACCACCCGGGCCCGGAAGACGCGGTGGGTCTCCTCGCCGAGCGTGCGCGTCCGCACCTGGTCCGGTACGGCGCTGTCGCCCACGTAGGCCTCGGGGTTGGCGCCGGTCAGATGCCGGACCATCGCGACCATGCCGCCGTGGTACTGGAAGTAGTCGTCCGCGTCGACCAGGTCGTGCTCACGGGTGTCGACGTTCTTCGCGGCGACCGCGATCCGCTTGAACGCGGTCTCCATGTCCCCGCGCGCCGCCCGCCCGTCGAGCCCGCGCCCGTAGGCGTAGCCGCCCCAGACGGCGTACACCTCGGCCAGGTCCGCGTCGCTGCGCCAGTTGCGGGCGTCGATCAGCGGCAGCAGACCGGCGCCGTACGCGCCCGGCTTTGAGCCGAAGACACGGGCCGTGGCGCGCCGCCGGTCACCGTGCTCGGCGGTGTCCTCGTCGGCGTGCGCCTTCACGAAGTTGCGCCCGGCGGGCTCGTCCAGGTCCGCCACAGCCCGTACGGCGTCGTCGATCAGCCCGACGACGTGCGGGAACGCGTCCCGGAAGAAGCCGGAGATGCGGACCGTGACGTCGATGCGCGGCCGGCCCAGCTCCGCCAGGGGCACGATCTCGAAGCCCGTCACCCGGCGCGAGGCGTCGTCCCACACCGGACGGCAGCCCAGCAGCGCCAGGATCTCGGCGATGTCGTCACCCTGGGTGCGCATCGCGGACGTACCCCAGACGGTCAGGCCGACGGACTTCGGGTACTCGCCGGTGTCCTGGAGGTACCTCTGCACCAGCGAGTCGGCCAGCGACTGGCCGACCTCCCAGCTCAGCCGGGACGGAATGGCCTTGGGGTCGACCGAGTAGAAGTTCCGGCCGGTCGGCAGGACGTTCACCAGACCCCGGGTCGGCGAACCCGACGGACCCGCCGGGACATAACCGCCGTCCAGGGCGCGCAGGATGTGCCCGATCTCGTCGGTGGTGCGGGCGAGTCGGGGTACGACCTCGTCGCACGCGAACTCCAACACGGCGACGCCGTCCGGGAGTTCGGTGCCGAGCACGTCCCGCAGGACGGCGGGGACGACCGCACGGTCCCACGCCCGTGCCTCCATGCTCTCCGCGATCCGCCGGCACAGCTGCTCCAGCAGGTCGATCGTGTCGGAGGCCGTACGGGACGGACCTTCTGCCAGGTCCGTCAGCTCCACCGGCACCTTCACCGGCGCACCCGGCTCGGCCAGCAGCTCCTTCTCGACCAGCCCGAAATGAGCGGCGAGGCAAGCCCTGAGCCCCGGAAGGGCGTTCGCCTGTCCGCCCCACACCTGGGACGCCCGCAGCACGGCCAGCACCAGGTTCACACGCGGCTCGCCGACCGGGCCGCCGCCCAGGATGTGCAGACCGTCCCTGATCTGCACGTCCTTGATCTCGCACAGATAGCCGTCGATGTGCATGACGAACTCGTCGAAGTCGTCGTCGCCCGGCTGCTCGTCCACATGCAGGTCGTGGTGCAGCTCGGCCGCCTTCACCAGCGTCCAGATCTGGGCGCGGACGGCCGGGGCCTTCGCCGGGTCCAGGTCCGAGACGAGCGCGTACTCGTCCAGCAACTGCTCCAGCTTGGCCAGGTCGCCGTAGGTGTCGGCGCGCGCCATCGGCGGCACCAGGTGGTCGACCACCGTGGCGTGCCCGCGCCGCTTGGCCTGGGTGCCCTCACCGGGGTCGTTCACGATGAACGGGTAGATGAGGGGCAGGTCGCCGAGGACCGCGTCCGGGGCACAACCGGCGCCCAGGCCGAGGCCCTTGCCCGGCAGCCACTCCATCGTGCCGTGCTTGCCCATGTGCACGATCGCGTCCGCACCGAAGCTGTTGTCCAGCCAGCGGTAGGCCGCCATGTAGTGGTGCGAGGGCGGCATGTCGGGGTCGTGGTAGATCGCGATCGGGTTCTCGCCGAAGCCGCGCGGCGGCTGGATCATCACGACGACGTTCCCGAACTGCAGCGACGCCAGCACGATGTCCTCGCCGTCGACGTACAGGCCGCCCGGCGGCTCGCCCCACGCCTCCACCATGGCGTTCTTGAGGTCCGGGTCGAGCTTCTCGAACCACGCCCGGTAGCCCGCCAGCGGCACCCGCGCGGGCGCGGCGGCCAGCTGGTCCTCGGTCAGCCACTCGACGTCGTGGCCGCCGGCCTCGATCAGCCGGTGGATCAACTCGTCACCGCCGGAAGGGTATTCGGTGAGCGCGTAACCCGCGTCGCGCAGGGCGTCCAGCACCCGGACCGCCGACGCGGGCGTGTCCAGGCCGACCGCGTTGCCGACCCGGGAGTGCTTCGTCGGGTACGCCGTGAAGACCAGGGCGATCTTCTTCTCCGCGTTCGGCTTGTGCTTCAACCCGGCGTGGCGCAGGGCGATTCCGGCCACTCGCGCGGCCCGCTCCGGGTCGGCGATGTACACCGGGACCTCGTCGGGGCCCTGCTCCTTGAAGGAGAACGGCACGGTGATCAGGCGGCCGTCGAACTCCGGGATGGCGACCTGCATCGCCGCGTCCATGGGGGACAGGGCCGCGTCCGACTCCTCCCACGCTGCCCGCGAGGAGGTGAGGCACAGGCCCTGCAGCACCGGGATGTTGAGATCGGCGAGTGCGCCGATGTCCCAGGACTCCTCGTCACCGCCCGCCGAGGCCTGCGAGGCGTGGGTGCCGCCGGCCGCGAGCACGGTGGCGACCAGCGCGTCGGCCCGGCCGAGCAGCTCGTACAGCCCGGCGTCCGCGCCGCGCAGCGAACCGCAGTACACGGGCAGGGCATTGGCGCCCTTCGCCTCGATCGCCTCGCACAGGGTGTCCACGAAGGCGGTGTTGCCGCTCAGTTCGTGCGCCCGGTAGAAGAGCACGCCCACGGTCGGGCGGCCGTCCCGGACCTCGTAGGAGCCGTGGACGCCGTACTCCGGCATCTTCCGCGGCTCCTCGAAGCCCTCGCCGGTCAGCAGCACGGTGTCGGAAAGGAACCGGGACAGCTCCAGCAGGTTCGCCGGCCCGCCCTCGACCAGGTACTTCAGCGCCTCCGCCACCACACCGGCCGGCACCGACGACTCGGCCATCAGCTCGGCGTCCGGTACGGCCTCGCCGCCCAGCAGCACGGTCGGGATCCCGGCCGCCTTCAGCGCGGCCAGCCCCTCCTCCCAGGCGCGCTTGCCGCCCAGCAGCCGTACGACGGCGAGGTCCGTGCCCTCCAGCAGCCCCGGCAGCTCCTCGGCGACGTCCACCCGGGTCGGGTTGCCGATGCGGTAGTCCGCGCCGGAGGCACGGGCCGCCAGCAGATCCGTGTCGGCGGTCGACAACAACAACACTGTGCTCATGCAGGCGCTCCCGGTGGGATGAAAGGCAGTCCTTGCGGCGCGCCCGACTCGATGAGCCGCCAGAGCGCGTCCGTGTCCGCGTGCTGTTCGATCAGGTCGCCGAGCCGGTCGAGCTGCTCCTCGCGCAGCGCGGCGAAGGAGGTGTCCGGCGCCGGTACGAATCGGCGGCCCGCGGCCGCGGCCACCTCGCGCAGGAAGGCCCGCCGGAAGCCGTCCGACTCCAGTGAACCGTGCCAGTGGGTGCCCCAGGTCTGGCCGACCCGGCAGCCGTCGAGGAAGGCTTCTCCTCCCTCTATGGAGGCGACGCCGTGGTGGATCTCGTACCCCTCGACCCGCTCGCCGAGGGCCTCCCCTTCCGGCCGGGTCAGGGTCTTCTCGCGGGCGAACCGCACCCGTACGGGCAGGATCCCCAGGCCGGCCACATGCCCCTCGCGGCTCTCGACCTCGTCCTCGATGTGCTCGCCGAGGATCTGGAAGCCGCCGCAGACGCCGAGAACGGGGCGGCCTTCGGCGGCCCGGTGCTTCAGCGCCTCCGCCAGCCCCCGCTCGCGCAGCCACTCCAGCGCGCGCACCGTGCCCCGCGTGCCCGGGATCACCACCAGGTCCGCGTCCGCCAGCTCCTCCGGGCGGTCCACGAACCGCACCACGACCCCCGGTTCGGCGGCCAGCGCGTCCACGTCCGTGAAGTTGGACATCAGCGGGATCGCGCACACGGCGACGCGCAGCACGTCCTCGCCGACCGGGGGAGCGACGGCCGACTCGCGGACCGTGCCGCGCAGCGACACGCTCCCCCACGCTCGGCTTCGCTCGCGCGGGGGGACCCCCATGCCGTCCTCCTCGTCGATGCCGAGCCCGTGCCGGAAGGGCAGTACGCCGTACGCAGGCCGCCCGGTGAGGTCCTGGAGCATCTCCAACCCGGGCTCCAGCAGGGAGACATCGCCCCGGAACTTGTTCACCAGGAACCCGGCGACCAGTTCCTGGTCCTCGGGCGAGAGGAGGGCGACGGTGCCGAAGAAGGAGGCGAAGACGCCGCCGCGGTCGATGTCACCGACCACCAGCACGGGCAGCCGCGCATTGCGCGCGATCCCCATGTTCACAATGTCGGTCCGCCGCAGATTGATCTCGGCCGGGCTGCCCGCCCCCTCACAGATCACCGCGTCATACGTGCCCCGCAACTCGGCCAGGCAGTCCAGCACCGTGCCGAGCAGCCGCTGCTGCCGCCCACCGTGATAGCCGCGCGCACTCAGCTCGCCCACCGGCTTGCCCAGCAGCACCACCTGGCTGCTCTGCTCGCCGCCCGGCTTGAGGAGCACCGGGTTCATCAGCGCGGTCGGCTCGATCCGGCACGCCTGGGCCTGCATGGCCTGCGCCCGCCCGATCTCCGCGCCCTCCCGGGTCACGAAGGAGTTGAGCGACATGTTCTGCGCCTTGAACGGCGCGGCCTTCACGCCCTGACGCACCAGCCACCGGCAGATCCCGGCCGTCACGACGCTCTTGCCGGCGTCGGAGGTGGTGCCGGCGACGAGGAGTCCCCCGTTCACTTTCCACGTCCCTTCAGACCCTTGGCGAGACCTTTGACGAGGAGGCGCGCGGCGACCGTGGTGCCGAGCGCGAGCAGGCCGACGCGGCGGGAGAGCCGTACCGCCCGGTCGATGTCGGTCACCTGGACCGCCCGGCCGGTGCCGCCGCCCAGCACGGGCCGGTGCTCGACCCGGCCGCCGTAGGAGAGGGTGCCGCCCAGGCGGACGCCGAGCGCGCCCGCGAACGACGCTTCGACGGGGCCCGCGTTGGGACTGGGGTGCTTGGGGGCGTCGGCCTTCCAGGCGCGCAGGGCGCCTCGCGGGTCGGGTCCGGCCGCGGCGGCGAGTACGGCAGTCAGCCGGGCCCCCGGCCAGCCCGCCACGTCGTCGAGGCGGGCCGAGGCCCAGCCGTAACGGCGGTAGCGGGGGGACTTGTGACCGACCATCGCGTCCAGGGTGTTGACGGCCCGGAAGCCGAGCAGCCCGGGCACCCCGGCCACCGCGCCCCACACCAGCGCGCCCACGACGGCGTCCGAGGTGTTCTCGGCGACCGACTCGACCACGGCCCGGGCGATCCCGTCGGCGTCCAGCGCCTGCGGGTCCCGGCCGCACAGATGCGGCAGCCGCGCCCGCGCCGCCTCGACGTCCCCGCGCTCCAGGGCGCTGCCGATGGCGCGGGCCTCGCGCGCGAGTGAAGTGCCGCCGACCACCGCCCAGGTGGCGGCGGCGGTCAGCGCGACGGAAGCGGCGGGGGAGGGGCGTACGGCGCGTACGGCCACCGTGCCGAGTGCGACGGCGCCACCGGCGCACACCACGGTGTGCAGGGCGCCCCAGCCGCGGTGGTCGTGCCACAACGCGCCGTCCACGGCAGCGGCCGCACGCCCGAACGCGGCGACCGGATGCCCGCGGCGCGGATCGCCGAGGAGCAGGTCACCGAGAAGGCCGGCGGCGGCGCCGTACGCGTAGCTGCGATCGGCACCCATCGGCTCAGCCGGCCGTGGGGACAGGAGCGGGCCTGGTACGGGTCCTTCGGCAGCCGGGCATGGCGATCGGTGTCCTCACTCAGGGTGTCCGCGCCCTGGTTCGACGAGATTCGGCGGTGAGAGTTCCTGGCTCCCGGGGGTTCTTCCCCGGTGACAGTGGCGGGACCGCGCCGGATTCGCACCGGCTTCCTCTCCTGCCGCCGTACATGGCGTGGGCAGTCCACCACGCGCCCGGAACGGCCGTCAACTTGCTGTTGACCTGCACGGGGAGAGTGTGCCGATCCCCACATCGCGGGGCGCCCGTGGCCTGTGCGCACGGCGAAGGCTCCCCTCCGCGACGGACGGAGAGGAGCCTTGGTGATGCCCGGTTCGTGGTGCCTGTGGTGGTGCCGACCGGTTCCTGGTGTTCCGTCAGGCCTTGGCGACGATCAGGTAGATGCCGTACGCCACCGCCGCCGCGCAGGCGGCGAAGCAGACGTAGGCCCCGGTGACGGCGAGTGCGGCGGAGCCGCCCTGCGTGGCCGCCTTCTCGCGCCGGGCCAGACCGCCCACGCCGAGGGTGAACAGGGACACCAGGGCCACGGTGAACACGAGGCTGACGCCGAAGACGGAGCCGATGGCTGCCCAGTCGATCTTCATGATGCTTCCTTCGGTAACCGGGTGGCCGGGGTCAGACGGCGGCGGCCGGCGGGGCGGACTGGGGCGTGGACTCGGCGGCGGCCGGGGCGGCGATGGTGGCCGTCAGGCCCTCGGTGACCGTGCCCGCCGGGGGCGGGGTCACGGCGGCGATGGCGGTGGTCACCACGCCGGCCGGCTCCCCCGTCTCGGTGACGACGTTGGTGTGGTCGATGACCTCGCGGCGGGAGAGCTTCCAGATCGCGGCGCTGGCGGCGACGAGGAAGACGGCGACGGCGGCGGTGCCCCAGTCGCCCAGGTCCGTGACGGACTCGGCGCCCGCGCCGACCAGAGCGGCGGCCGGCAGGGTGAGCACCCAGGCGACGGCCATCCGGGTCGCGGTGGACCAGCGGACCACACCGCCCTTGCGGCCGAGGCCCGCACCCATCACCGAACCGGAGACGACGTGCGTGGTGGAGAGGGAGAAGCCCAGGTGCGAGGAGGCCAGGATGGCGGTCGCGGCGCTGGTCTGGGCGGCGAAGCCCTGGCGCGGCTCCAGCTCGGTCAGGCCCGTGCCCATGGTGCGGATGATGCGCCAGCCGCCGATGTAGGTGCCGAGCGCGATGGCCAGGCCGGCGGAGAGGATGACCCAGACCGGCGGGTTGGAGCCGGGGGCGATGGCGCCGCCCGCGATCAGCGCGAGGGTGATGATGCCCATCGTCTTCTGGGCGTCGTTGGTGCCGTGGGCGAGGGAGACCAGGCCGGCGGAGGCGATCTGACCGGCGCGGTACCCCTTGCGGGTGGCCTCGCCCTCGGCCTTGCCGCCGATGCCGTAGGAGAACCGGGTGGCCAGCATCGAGGCGAGGCCCGCCACGACGGGCGCGGCGACCGCCGGGAGCAGCACCTTGGTGACCAGGACGTCACCGTGTACGGCGCCGAAGCCGGCGGAGGCGACGGTGGCGCCGATCAGACCGCCCATCAGGGCGTGCGAGGAACTTGAGGGCAGGCCCACCAGCCAGGTGACCAGGTTCCAGAGGATCGCGCCGACCAGGGCGGCGAAGATGACCTCGGGACGGATGCCGCTCTCGTTGACGAGACCCTTGGAGATCGTTTTCGCGACCTCCACGGAGAGGAAGGCGCCCACCAGATTGAGGGCGGCTGACATGGCTACCGCGATCTTGGGCTTCAGAGCGCCTGTGGAGATGGTGGTGGCCATCGCGTTCGCGGTGTCGTGGAAACCGTTCGTGAAATCAAACGCGAGTGCGGTTACCACCACAATCGCGAGGATCAGCGAGAAGCTTTCCATTTACCCAGGCAATCTTTCGAGGTCATTGGCTGGACGAACGTAGGCAACCTGGATGAACGGAAGGTGAACTGAGGTAGGCATGGGAGTGTCTGGGGAGGGGGGTTGATGTTCCGTTTCGCTCCGGTTCGGCACCGGCGCCCCAGACGTCCCTTGGCTACCTGCTACGCGCGAAGACCCGCAGTCGGCTCGCGGACCCGTTGAAGAGATCCTGGTCACCCGGCAGCGTGCCTTCGGACTGGTACTGCCAGAACGTCCAGTACCGCCACCCGCCCGGCAGCGCCCCCGGCTTCCTGGTGCCGTGCAGGGCGATCCACAGGGGGTTGGTCTTCGAGAAGGCGCGGCTGTTGCCGGTGCAGAGCTTCCACCACTGGATCGTCGTGTAGATCACCGGGCGGCGGCCGGTCCTGTGTCTGACCTCGTCGCTGAAGGACCGGATCCAGCGGACCATCCGCTTCTTGTTCAGCCCGTAGCACCTGTGCTTCTTGTTGTACGGGTTGTACTCGATGTCGAGCGCGGGCGGCAGCGTCCAGCCGTCCGCCCGCCAGCCGCCGCCGTGCCGCACGAAGTACGCGGCCTGCCGGGCGCCGGAGGACCTGTCCGGCCGGGCGAAGTGGTAGGCGCCCCGGACCAGGCCCGCCTTGCGCGCACCGTTGTACTGCTGGGCGAAGTAGGGGTTGCGGTAGTTCGTGGACTCGGTCGCCTTGACGTAGACGAACCGCGCGCCCCTGGAACGGGAGGCGGACCAGCCGACGCGCTTCTGATGGGACGAGACGTCGTGACCGCGGGGCTTGCCCACGGCCAGCGCCGGAGCCGCGGCCGCGGTGCTCGCGGTGCCCGTGAGGGCGAGCGCCGCCGTGGCCGCCACGAGGACACCGGCGCGGCGACGGAAGGGTGGGCGTTCACTGGCCATGTGTCTCCCCGGGTCGGCGGACTCAAGATCGTCCGACGGTCAAGGGGGACCATTGAAGGCCTGGCGATTACCGAATCGAGCGCCTTTTTACGGCGATTCACCCCGACTTCCGCCGTTCGGGGGCACGTGCTTCCGGCCGGAAGCACCCACGCACCCCTGTGCCGAGGGCGCGGCTGGCAGGATCGCGGCATGGCTGAACAGCGGCGGGACGCGGAACGGGAACACTTCTGGGCGGAACTGGTCGCCACGGCACGGCGGACCGTAACCGACGGACTGGTGGTCGGCACCTCGGGCAACGTCTCGGCGCGCATCGGCGACCTCGTCCTGGTCACCCCGTCGGGCGTGCCGTACGACCGGCTCACCCCGGACGACCTCACGGGCGTCGACCTCACCGGCCGCCAGGTGCTCGGCACGCTGATGCCGACCAGCGAGCTGCCCATGCACCTCGCCGTCTACCGCACCACCGGCGCCCGCGCGATCGTCCACACCCACGCCGTGCACGCCACCGCGGTCTCCACCCTCGTGCCCGAGCTGCCGCTGGTCCACTACATGGCGGCCGCACTCGGCGGCCCGGTCCGTGTCGCCCCTTATGCCACCTACGGCACCGACGAACTGGCCGAGCACATGCTCCGCGCCCTGGCCGACCGCTCCGGCTGCCTCCTGCAGAACCACGGCACGATCACCTACGGCGCCACCCTCGACCAGGCCTACGACCGCACCGCCCAGCTGGAGTGGATGTGCCGCCTGTGGCTGACGGCGTCCTCCGTACCGGGCCTGGCCCCGTCCCTGTTGACGGAGACACAACTGGCCGAGGCGGGGGAACGCTTGCAGGGGTACGGCCAACGGAAGTGAGGTGCCGGACTCACCCGCACCCCGCCGCTCGCCACCTGGCCCGCTTTTCGGCTGGCCGGTGGCCGCAACCGACACGACACTGGACCCGTGCGCCCAGTCAAAGCGACCGCCACCGCAGTGACCGCGGTCCTCGCCGCCGGCATGGCGTCCGTCGCCGCCGGCCGCCTCGCCAGCGACGCCGCGCTGAAGGCGCCCGCCGGCCGCCCGCTGCCCACCGAACCCCGCCTCACCGTGCACGGCACGGCCGCCGGCCAGATCGCCCTCACCCGCGATCTGGCCTCGCTGCGCCCCGGCACCTACGGCCTCGCCGGCGACGGCTCCCACGCGGTCGTGGGCCCCGTGCTGGAGGCGGCCCAGCACGCGGCCGACACCGTCGTACGCCGTCTGGAACGCGTGACGCACGGCGCCCTCGCCGCCGGCGACGCGGTGTGGCTCACCCCGAACCTGCACGTCGGCAACCCCGGCACCGCCCTCGGCCTCGACCACGCCGACATCGACGTGCCCGGAGAACTCGGCGAACTGCCCGCCTGGTTCGTGCCCGGCGCCCGGGACACCTGGGTGATCGCCGTGCACGGCCTCGGCACCACCCGGGAACAGGTCATGAACCTCATGGCCCCGCTGCACGCCCGCAGGGTGCCGGTCCTCGCGCTCGCCTACCGGGGCGACCTCGGCGCCCCGCGCCCGCCGGACGGACTGAACCACCTCGGCGAGACCGAGTGGCGCGACCTGGACGCGGCCATCCGCTACGCCGTCCGCCACGGCGCCCGCCGGGTCGTGCTGCTCGGCTGGTCCACCGGCGCCACCATGGCGCTGCGCGCCGCCGAGCGCTCCCCGGTGCGCGAGCGGATCGCCGGACTGGTCCTCGACTCGCCCGTGCTCAGCTGGGAGGCCACGCTGCGCGCCCTCGCCCGGGCGCGCCACACCCCGCAGCCGCTGCTGCCGCTCGCCGTAAGGGCCGCGCAGGGCCGGGCAGGGCCGGGCCGGCCTGCACGCCGACCGGGTCGCCGAGATCACCGACCCCGACCGGCTCACCGTGCCGACCCTGATCTTCCACGGACCCGACGACCAGGTGGCTCCCTGGGAGCTCTCCCGCAGCCTGGCCCGCCGCCGCGCCGATCTGGTCGCCCTGCACACCGTGCCGCAGGCCCCGCACGCGGCGATGTGGAACGCCGATCCGGGGGAGTACCAGGAGCGGCTGCGCCGCTTCCTGACCCCGCTGGTCTGACGGCCACCGACCACGGCCCCGACCAAGGCCGCCGATCACGGCTACCGATCACGGTCGTCGACCACGCCCGCGACCTGGGCCACCGGCTCCGGCGTCAACCCCGGCATCATCCCCGGCCCGCCCCGGTGCCGGACATTCCGTTTAAGGTCGTACGACTGGCCTGATCATGCCTCATCACCCCGCGTCGCACCCTGTCCCTTGGCCAGCCCCGTTGCCCGCAGTGACATTCCGTTTGGGTTTTCCGACCGTCAACCGGAAGACTGCACCCGTGACGTCCCGTATCCCGCGCGACTCCAGGCTCCGACTCGTCCGACCGCGACCCCTGGCCGCCGCCCCCAGAGCTGTGAACCAGCGGCGCCCGCGCCGCCCCGCACCCCGGCCGCCGGAGGGCACCCCGGCCCCCGCGGAACTGGCCGGATTGGCCCGCACCGGGCTGGCCGGCCCGGTCCGGGTCGCCCGCTGGGCCGACACCGCACTCGGCCCCGGCAGTGCCGGCGCCACCGCCGACGGCAAGGCCACCCTCTCCGCAGCCACCGCCGAACGGGCCGCCGCCGACCTGGGCCTGAGCACCGCTCAGGTCCGCGCCGACTGGGACACCGCCCGGCTCGCCGGACTCGTCGAGGTGCACGGCGACAGCGCGCGTCCCGGCTGGCGGCTGCGCGCCTGGGACCGCGACGACAGCGCCGTACTGCGCGGCTGGGTCGCCCTCTTCGACGCCTGGTCGCTCGCCTCCCCGGAACCCGAGGAGCAGGAGCCGGCCGCCGTCGCCGAGGTCGTCTCCGCCATGCCCCAGGTGCTCTCCTTCCTCCAGCTGTCCGCCGGTCCCGTCCCGGTCGAGCAGCTCCTCGACCTGCTCCAGCAGCGGGTCACCGAACTGCGCACCGAGCGCTGCGAGGTCCCCTACGAGCCCGGGATCGCACATCCGGCCCTGCCCGGGGCCCGGCAGTCGCCCGAGTCCGGCCCCGCCCGCCCGGCGGCCGATGCCCCGAACCCGGCGGACCCCGGCGCCGACCCCGACTTCGCGTCCGTCGGCGACACCCCGCTCGCCCCGCTCCTCGACTGGGCGCTGCGGGCCCTCGTCTTCGTCGGCGCGCTGACCTACGGCGACGGCCAGGCCACCCTCACCCCGCTGGGCAGCTGGGCGGTGTGGGTCAAGCTGGAGCAGATCTGCGTGGCCGCGCAGAGCCCCGCCGGCAACATCGAGCAGGCCGCCGAGGACATGCTCCGCGGCTGCGCCCAGCTCCGCCCCAACGCCGCCCGTGCCGAATACCGCGCCTGGCTCGCCGCCCGCCCCGTCGGCAACGCCGTCACCGAGCTGATCCACGCCGCGCGTGGCGAGGACGCCCTGCTGCGGGGCCTGGCCTTCGAGGCGCTGCGCGTCGTCGGCGCCCCCGCCGAGCCCGACGTACACGCCGTCGTGGACGAACCCGCCCTCAGGCCGTACGCCCTGCTGTGGCTCGCCGAGCACGACGGGGTCGACCCGGAGGACGCCCACGAGGTCCTCACCCGGGAAGAGGCGACCTGGCTGTGGGTGGACACCGCGGCCGCCGTCGCCGACCACGGCGAGTCGCCGATGCTGGTCCGGCATCTGGAGTCCGCGGTGCAGCCCACGGTTCCCCAGCTGCTCGACGAGGTTCGCGCCGTCGGCCACCCGCGCACCGTGCAGGTCCTGGTCGCGCTCGCCGCCGCACACCCCGACCCGGCCCTCGCCAAGGCCGTGCGCCGGGCCGCCTTTCAGGTGCACACCGGGGGATGAGCGGCGCGGGGGCCGCTCAGGCGCCGATCTCCGGGGCGTACGTCCCGAAGCTCCAGATGTTGCCCTCGGCGTCGCGGGCCATGTAGTCCCGCGAGCCGTAGTCCTGGTCCGTCGGAGGCAGCAGGATCTCCACGCCGTGGTCCAGGGCCCGCTGGTGGTGGGCGTCCACGTCGTCCACGACGACGTACACCCCGGTGGGCCCGGCGTCCTTCATCGCCGCGTCGAAACGGCCGCCCCGGCCCTTGGAACCGATCATCACCGCGCCGTTGCCCTGGGTCAGCTCGGCGTGCATCACCTTGCCGTCCTCCGTCTCGTACACCGACAGCTCGGTGAAGCCGAGGGCTTCCGTCAGCTGCCTGATCGCCGCCTTCGCGTCCGCGTACAGCAGCGAGGGGTAGATGCTCGGCCGTCCGCCGCCCATGCCTGCCATTGCCGATCACTCCTTCGTACGGCTTCGTACGCCTTCGTACGCCGGTTCTGTGGCGTCCCGTTCAGTCTTGCAGCCGCCACTGACAACGCCTCAGCGGAACGTGCCGCACCGCCCCGTGTCGCCGGTGCGGCAGCCCTGCCGGAACCACTGCTGCCGGCGATGGTGAGGGCGGTGATCAGCGGCCGCCCGGTCGACGCGTCCGTCGTGCTCGTCGCGTGCCGCGCCCACACCCCGCGCAGCGGTCCGCCTGCGGCTGGGTCCGCACCGAGTCGCTGTTCGCGCCGGCCGGCCAGTCCTGCGAGCGGCCGCGAGCCCCCTGCAGATCCTGTACGTCACGGCCGTCCGGCGCGGCAGCCGTACCCCCGGCTGCCTGGCCGGGGTGATCGCGCTGCTGCCGGCGCGTCACCGCCCTCGGCCCGCGCCGTCGTGCTCGGCGTCCGAACCCTGGCGGCATCCCTGCCCGCCGCGCTGCCCCACCGCCGGACGAAACACCCGACCGGGCGACTTCCCCCCCCGCGGCACCCCGCCCCGCCCGCCTCCCGCCACCACGCCCGCGCCTGATCCGAGGCGGAGGACACGGAACGGAAAGGGCAGAGGCGGCCACCCCACCACCCCGGGACCGGACATGACGAACAACGGCACACGGGCCCCGACGACGCACGTCACACCGCGCGCAGCGACGCATGGCACGTCGGCCCCGGCGACCCGTCGCCCCTCGCTCTCCGTGCCCTGCGTGTCCTGGGCGGCGTACTGCTCGTCCTCGGGCTCCTCGGGTCGGCCCACCACGTGCGGCGCGTCCCGTACGCGGACCGGCAGGGGCAGGCGCGCGCCGGAGTGCGGGAGGTGCGGGCGCAGGGTGGCGCCGTGGTCGGCCATGGCACCCGGAGGGGTGTGCCGCGGCGGTGGTACGCGCGCGTGGGGCAATCGGCCGGTCGCCGTGGTGCCCGTGGGCGGGGAGGGGATCGCTCTCTGGGACGACCGGCTGCTCACGGACGCGGCACCGACGTCCCACGCCCCCTGCACCACGGCACGCTCGCCGTCGTCACCCCGTCACCCCGTCACCCCGTCACCCCGTCACCCCGTCACCCCGTCACCGCGTACCGCATCGCCGACGGCGGCCTGCGCAGGGTGCTGCCCGCCGGCACAGGTTGCGGTTTCCGGCCCGAGGCCGCCGTACGGCTCGGCGCGGCCCTGCTGATCACCCCGGATCGCATGCCCCTCGGCAACGATCTCCGGCGTCACGGACCGAACGCGCGGACGTAGAAAAACCGCTTGCACACCCCCGTTAGACTTCTCCCCATGGCCATTCTCCTCGCGCATTAGACGGCGGGAACGTCCTCAGCCGCCCACCCGTCAATCCCTGTACGCCCTGGAGTCTGTCCGTGATCTCCGCCTCCGGTATCGAGCTGCGCGCCGGTGCGCGCGTCCTCATCGAGAACGCCACCTTCCGTGTCGCCAAGGGTGACCGCATCGGCCTCGTCGGCCGCAACGGCGCCGGCAAGACGACCCTCACCAAGTGCCTGGCCGGCGAGGGCATCCCGGCCGGGGGCCAGATCGCCCGCTCCGGCGAGGTCGGCTACCTCCCGCAGGACCCCCGTACCGGCGACCTGGACGTCCTCGCCCGGGACCGGATCCTGTCCGCGCGCGGCCTCGACGTCCTGATCCGCAAGATGCGCGACAACGAGCAGCGCATCGCCAACGGCACGGGCGCCACCCGCGAGAAGGCCCTCAAGCAGTACGAGCGCCAGGAGACGGAGTTCCTCACCAAGGGCGGGTACGCCGCCGAGGCCGAGGCCGCCACCATCGCCGCCGCGCTGAACCTGCCCGACCGCGTCCTCGGCCAGCCGCTGCACACCCTCTCCGGAGGTCAGCGCCGCCGTATCGAGCTGGCCCGCATCCTCTTCTCGGACGCCGACACCCTGCTGCTCGACGAGCCGACCAACCACCTCGACGCCGACTCGATCATCTGGCTGCGGGACTACCTGAAGACGTACCGCGGCGGCTTCATCGTGATCTCCCACGACGTCGACCTGGTCGAGACGGTCGTCAACAAGGTGTTCTACCTGGACGCGAACCGCTCCACGATCGACATCTACAACATGGGCTGGAAGCTCTACCAGCAGCAGCGCGAGGCCGACGAGAAGCGCCGCAAGCGGGAGCGGGCCAACGCGGAGAAGAAGGCAGCCGCGCTCAACGCCCAGGCCGACAAGATGCGCGCCAAGGCCACCAAGACGGTCGCCGCGCAGAACATGGCCCGCCGCGCCGAGAAGCTGCTCTCCGGTCTCGAAGAGGTCCGGATGTCCGACAAGGTCGCCAAGCTGCGCTTCCCGGAGCCGTCGCCCTGCGGCAAGACCCCGCTGATGGCCGAGGGCCTGTCGAAGTCGTACGGCTCGCTGGAGATCTTCACCGACGTCGACCTCGCCATCGACAAGGGCTCGCGGGTCGTCATCCTCGGCCTCAACGGCGCCGGCAAGACGACCTTGCTGCGCCTCCTCGGCGGCGTCGAGAAGCCCGACACCGGCGAGGTCGTCCCCGGCCACGGCCTCAAGCTCGGGTACTACGCCCAGGAGCACGAGACCCTGGACCCCGACCGCACCGTCCTGGAGAACATGCGCTCGGCCGCCCCCGACATGGACCTGGTCGAGGTGCGCAAGGTGCTGGGCTCGTTCCTCTTCTCCGGCGACGACGTCGACAAGCCCGCCGGTGTCCTCTCGGGCGGCGAGAAGACTCGTCTCGCCCTGGCCACCCTGGTCGTCTCCTCGGCGAACGTGCTGCTCCTCGACGAGCCGACCAACAACCTCGACCCCGCCAGCCGCGAGGAGATCCTCGGCGCCCTGCGCACCTACAAGGGCGCGGTCGTCCTCGTCACGCACGACGAGGGTGCCGTCGAGGCGCTCCAGCCCGAGCGGATCATCCTGCTGCCGGACGGCGTCGAGGACCTGTGGGGCTCCGACTACGCGGATCTCGTCGCCCTGGCGTGATCCACTGCGTATGGATCATTCGGCTCATCCGTGATCCATCATCTGTGTGAGATCTCCTCGTATCGGGGTGTGTCCTACACGGATTTTCCGGCCGATCCCTCGCGCGCCAAGGGGTCGGCCGTTTCGCGTCGCTGACCTGGTACTTCGCGAATCCACCCGTTCGGTCCCATGGACACCACCCCATGGAATTGCGTGTTCCGCTTGTGGGGATCCACTCCTGTCGTCACAACGATGTCCCACGGACCTTGCCGAATGGGTGGCCATCACGCCCAAGAGGGGTGATCATGAGGAGACCAGAGCGCACTTCCCATGAGGAGGCACGGGTGGCCGAGACTCTGAAGAAGGGCAGCCGGGTGACCGGCGCCGCGCGCGAGAAGCTCGCGGCAGACCTGAAGAAGAAGTACGACGGTGGTGCGAGCATCCGGGCGCTGGCCGAGGAGACCGGCCGCTCGTATGGCTTCGTACACCGAATGCTCAGCGAGTCGGGCGTCGTCCTTCGCGGGCGCGGCGGAGCGACCCGGGGCAAGAAGGCCGCGTCGGTCTGACGCCGGGCGGTCCATCGACTTCGATGGTGGCCACCCGGTCGGCCAGCTGATCGGCCGGGTGGTTACTGTGCAGTCACTTAAGCATGCCTGGCATGCTCGGATGACCGCACCCATCGGAGGCGCCCCATGGCTTCGCCCGACCAGGACCTCGCTCCTGTACTCGACAAGGACGGCGTACGGCTCACCGTTGACGACGCGCTCGCCACGGTGACGCTGGCCAACCCGGCCAAGCGCAACGCGCAGAGCCCCGCACTGTGGCGGGCGCTCGCCGAGGCCGGGCGGCTGCTGCCGGGCTCCGTCCGTGTCGTTGTGCTGCGCGGCGAGGGCAGGTCCTTCTCCGCCGGTCTCAACCGGCAGATGTTCACCCCGGAGGGGATCCCGGGCGAGCCGACCTTCATCGATCTCGCGCGCCGTGACGACGCCGGGCTCGACGCGAGCATCGCCGAGTTCCAGGAGGCGTTCACCTGGTGGCGGCGGAACGACATCGTGTCCATCGCCGCCGTCCAGGGACACGCCATCGGAGCCGGCTTCCAGCTCGCGCTCGCGTGCGACCTTCGGGTCGTCGCGGACGACGTGCAGTTCGCCATGCGCGAGACCAGCCTCGGCCTCGTGCCCGACCTGACCGGTACGCATCCGCTGGTCGGTCTCGTCGGGTACGCCCGCGCGCTCGAGATCTGCGCCACGGGAAGGTTTGTCGGCGCGGAGGAGTCCGTGGCGTCCGGGCTCGCCAACATCGCCGTGCCCGGCAGCCAACTGGACGACGCCGTGCGGGACTTGGCTTCGGCGCTGCTGGCTGCGCCGCGGGACGCCGTCGCTGAGACCAAGGCGCTGTTGCGGGGTGCGGCGGACCGTACGTACGACGAGCAGCGGGCGGCTGAGCGGGCTGCTCAGGCACGCCGGCTTCGGGACTTGGCCGGCCTCGGCGAGTAGCAGTCGGCACGGGCGGTCGTTCGGACGGCGCATGGCGGTACAGCCCCGCGCCCCTGAGGGGCGTGTCAACCCACCGCCGTGATCAGCACCGCCACCGTCGGCCGGTCCTCCAGGGCGTCCCGTACGGCCGTGCGGACCTGTCGGGCTACGTCGACGGCCCGGTGGTCGGCACCCGTCGACACCTCCACGCGCACGTGCCGGTGCGGCAGCGCCGTGCCGGCCGGGCGTTCCTCCAGGTGCACCGCGCGGCCGGGGCCGCCGAGGGAAGCCGTCAGGCTGGTCACACCGGGGACGGTGAGGGCGGCAGCGGCCGCACGGGCCTCGTCCGGGTCCGTGGGTTCCCGCGCGGGCACCGGCCGTGGCGCACGTACCGCCGTGGCCGGTTCCTCCGTGTCCAGCAGGTCGGTCACCCGCAGGTCCATCTCCGACAGCGCGAGCCCCAGCCGTTGCGCGGCGGCCGTCGCCAGCGTCAGCCGCAGCCGGGACGCCACCGCGGGCAGCGGCTCCGCGGCGCTCGCGGCGAAGTCCGCCGTCAGCCGCAGCGGGCCCGGCGGCAGTGCGCTCGGCGGGGCCGGTACGACGGGCTGCGCCGCCTCCTCCGGATCGGCGAGCATGAGCCGCAGCGTGCCCAGCCGCACCCCCGGCACCCCGGCCGCCGCCGCACGTTCCAGTACCGCCCCCGCCGCGACCTCCGCGATCCACGCGCCGTCGCGCGGCCCACCGAGCGGCAGCAGCCTGCCGAGCCCGACCTGGCGCCGTACCAACTCTGTCCACCGGTCCGCCGTCATTCCTCCAGCCTGCCGTATCACCGGCGCACCGCCGGGGAACCCTGCATACGGTGGGCAAGGGACGATCGACGGGGACGACGACCGAAAGGGACGTACGGCGATGACCGACATGACGACGACCCCCGGAGGCGACCAGGAGCCGCAGGTGTCGACCCGTAAGGCCACCCAGCGCGGCGGCGGTGATCCGGCGACCCGGGGACGGACCACCATCGCCGACGGTGTCGTGGAGAAGATCGCGGGCCTCGCGGCGCGGGACGTCGTCGGAGTGCACGCCATGGGCAGCGGTCTGGCCCGCACCTTCGGCGCCGTGCGCGACCGGGTGCCGGGCGGCTCCAGGTCGGTGGCGCGGGGCGTGAAGGCCGAGGTCGGCGAGTTGCAGACCGCGCTGGACCTGGAGATCGTCGTGGACTACGGAGTCTCGATCGCCGATGTCGCCCGCGCCGTACGGGAGAACGTGATCGCCTCCGTGGAGCGCATGACCGGACTTGAGGTGGTCGAGGTCAACATCGCGGTCAGCGACGTGAAGCTGCCCGACGAAGAGGACGAGGAGCCCGAGCCGCCGCGCATCCAGTGACGCACCGGCGACCCGACACCGCTCCCCCGACGAGCTGAGGAGTGCTGCATGAGCATGGCCGTGGTCGGCATGATCGCCGGAATGGCGCTGGGGTTCGCCGGGTACTTCGGCGGCTTCGGAGCCTTCCTGCTGGTGGCGGCGCTGGGCGCGATCGGGTTCGTCGTCGGCCGGTTCGCGGAGGGCGACCTGGAACTGGGTGACTTCTTCCGTACCCGCGACGACCGGCGCGATCGGCGGCGGTGACCGGCGGTGACCGCCGACACCGGCGCGGCGCGCCCGCCGTCGGCCCTCGTGCCGCCTGCTGAGCGCGGCGCCACCCGGATCGCCGACCGGGTCGTCGCGAAGATCGCCGCGCAGGCCGCCCGCGAGGCGCTGCCACCACTGCCCGCCGACGCGGCCGCCCCGCACGCCACCGTCGTCGTACTCCCCCACTCTCGGCCTCGCCCGAGCGGGGAGACCCCCGTGGCGACAGCCCGCGTACGCGTGCACCTCGAACTCGGCTACCCCTGCGACATCGGCGCGCACTGCGCCGCCGTGCGTCGTCATGTCGCCGAGCGGGTAGGCGCGTTGGTGGACATGACGGTGGCCGAGGTCGCCGTACAAGTGGAACGGCTGCACCCGGCACCGCACGGGAGGGCGTGATGAGCGAGCCGCAGACCATCATCCAGACGCTCCACAAGGACCCCACCCCCACGCCGCCCGCCGCCGAGAGCAGCGGCCGCTTCTGGTCGGCGCGCCGCGTCCCGGCCGCCGTCGTCGCGGTACTGCTGCTGGCCGGCGCCGGCCTCCTGCTGTACGACATCGCCGCCGTGCGCGTCCACCACCCCGCGATGCACTGGCGCCGCGCACTGGCCCGGCAACTGGCCGAACGGCCCCTGGACGACACCTGGGTGCTGACCGGAGCGGCCGTCGCCGCCGCACTCGGCCTCTGGCTGATCGCCCTCGCGGCCACGCCCGGCCTGCGCGGTCTGCTGCCCATGCGGCGCCCGCACCCCGACGTCCGCGCCGCACTCCGGCGCGACGCCGCGGCGCTTCTTTTGCGCGACCGGGCCATGGACATCTCCGGGGTCCGGTCGGTGCGGGTGCGGATGCGCCGCAGGAGGGCCGACGTCCGTGTCGTCTCGCACTTCCGTGACCTGGACGACGTACGCGCCGACCTGGACACGGTGCTCACGGACACGATCCGGGGCCTCGGCCTCGGCCGGCCGCCCGCGCTGTCCGTCCATGTGACACGGCCCGGACAGAAGGGGTGACGGCGATGCGCAGCGGCCGTCTCCACCGTGTCCTGCTGGCCCTCGTCGGCCTCCTCCTGCTCGCGCTCGGCGGCTCGGTCCTGGCCGTCGGCCTGGGCGCACCGGCGCCCTCCTGGTGGATCCACACCGGCCCGCACGACGTCCTGCTCACCCGGGCCGAACGCACCCACTGGCGCGGCACCGGCTGGTGGTGGCCGGCCGTCCTCGCCACCCTGGCCGTCCTCGTCCTGCTCACCCTTTGCTGGCTGACCACGGTCCTGCGCCGCCGCCGGCTCGGCGAGATCCTCATCGACACCGGCGACGGCGAGTCCGCCCTCCTGCGCGGCCGCGCCCTGGAGTCGGCCCTGGCCCAGGAAGCCGTCCAGCAGCGGGGTGTGGCCCACGCGGAGATCCTCCTGCGCGGCCGCCGCACGAAACCCACGGCAAAGATCTGGCTCCAACTGGAGCCCCACGTGGACCCGTCGACGGCCCTGAACGACTTCACGGCCCAGGTCCTCACTCACGCCCGCGAGTCGGCACGGCTCCCGTCTCTGCCGGCGGAGATACGACTGAGGACAGTCAAGCACCGCGCGGAAAGGGTCACTTGACAGTTCGCCCGCACGCTAGAACCCGTGCCGCATGCCCCCGTCCACGGGCAGCATGACCCCCGTCAGATAAGAAGCCGCCGGGGACAACAAGAACGCCGCCACCTTCCCGAACTCCTCAGGCGCCCCATACCTCCGCAACGGGATCCGCGCCTCGTTCGCAGCCCGAGTGGCCTCAGGATCCGCGGACAACCCGTCCAGCTCGCGCACGCGATCCGTGTCGATCCGCGACGGCAGCAGCCCCAGCACCCGGATCCCCCGCGGCCCCAGCTCGTCGGCGATCGACTTGGCGAAGCCGGCGAGCCCGGGCCGCAGCCCGTTGGAGATGGTCAGCCCCGGAATCGGCTCGTACACCGACGCGGACAGCACGAACCCGATGACCCCGCCCGGCTCCAGTTCGCCGGCCGCCGCGCGAGCGAGCCTCACCGCACCGAGGAACACCGACTCGAACGCGTTCTGCCACTGCTCGTCGGTGTTGTCCGCGACGAATCCCGGCGCCGGCCCGCCCACACTCACCAGCACGCCGTCGAACGCCCCGAAGTGCTCGCGGGCGACCGCGATCAGCCGCTCCGGAGTCCGCGGGTCGGCGTTGTCCACGGCCACGCCGACCGCGTTCGGGCCCAGTTCGGCGGCGGCGTCGGCCACCCGCTTCTCGTCCCGGCCGCTGATCACGACCTTCGCCCCGTCGGCGACGAGTTCCCGTGCGGCGGCGTTGCCCAGCCCGCGGGTCGCCCCGGTGACGACGTACACCCGGTCCTTCAGTCCAAGATCCATGGCCCTATCCTGCCTGCTTGTCCCCGAAAAGGGTGAGCGCGGTGTTCACCAGGGCGATATGGCTGAAGGCCTGCGGAAAGTTGCCCACCTGGCGGCCCAGTCCCGGGTCGTACTCCTCCGCCAGCAGCCCCACGTCGTTGGTGAGTGCCACCAGCCGCTCGAAGAGCGCCCGGGCGTCGGCCGTGCGGCCCGTCAGATGCAGGGCGTCCGCGAGCCAGAACGAGCAGGCGAGGAAGGCGCCCTCGCCGCCCGGCATCCCGTCGACGCCGACGGCGTCGGTGTCGTAACGGCGCACGAAGCCGCCATGGCCCAGGTCCGCGCGGATGGCGTCGACCGTGCCGGTCACCCGGGGGTCGTCGGGCGGCAGGAAACCGACCCGGGGGATCAGCAGCAGGGCGGCGTCCAGTTCGCGCGAGCCGTAGTACTGGGTGAAGGTCTGGCGCCGGGCGTCGTAGCCCTGCTCGCACACCTCCCGGTGCACCTCGTCGCGCATCGCCCGCCAGCCGTCCGCATCGCCCTGCAGCTCCGGGTACTTCTCCAGCGTCCGTACGGCGCGGTCGGCGGCCACCCACACCATCACCTTCGAGTGCACGAACTGGCGCCGGCCGCCGCGCACCTCCCACAGCCCCTCGTCGGGCTGCCGCCAGGACGACTGCAGGAACGTCATCAGCGCGCGCTGGATCGCCCACATGTGCGGCCTGGTGGGCAGGCCCTTGTCGCGGGCCAGCGACAGCGAGTCCATGACCTCGCCGTACACGTCCAGCTGGAGCTGGCCGACGGCGCCGTTGCCGATGCGCACGGGCGTGGAGTCGGCGAAGCCGGGCAGCCAGGGCAGCTCCCATTCCGGCAGCCGGCGCTCGCCCGCCAGGCCGTACATGATCTGCAGGTCCGCCGGATCGCCGGCGACCGCGCGCAGCAGCCAGTTGCGCCAGGCCTCGGCCTCCCTGTGGTAGCCCGCGGCGAGCATGGCGCCGAGGGTGAGGGTGGAGTCGCGCAGCCAGCAGTAGCGGTAGTCCCAGTTGCGTACGCCGCCCAGTTCCTCGGGCAGCGAGGTGGTGGCCGCGGCGACGATCCCGCCCGTCGGGGCGTAGGTGAGTGCCTTGAGTGTGATCAGGGACCGTACGACGGCGTCCCGGTACGGCCCGTCGTAGCGGCAGCGGGACGCCCAGCGCCGCCAGTCGTGGACGCTGTTGCTCAGCGCCTCGTAGGGGTCGACGAGCGGCGGGCGGTGTTCGTGCGAGGGGTGCCAGGTGAGCACGAACGCGACCCGCTGGCCCTCGGCGACGGTGAACTCCGAGTGGGTGCCGAAGTCCTCGCCCCAGGTGTGCACGGCCGGCTCCGAGCGCAGCCAGACCGAGTCCGGTCCGGCGACGGCCACCCGGTGCCCGTCCGAGCGGCGCACCCACGGCATGATCGAGCCGTAGTCGAAGCGCAGGCGCAGGGTGCTGTGCACGGTGACCCGGCCGCTGACGCCTTCGACGATGCGTACGACGTCGGGGGCGCGGTCGCGCTGCGGCATCAGGTCGGTGACGCGGACCGTGCCGTCGTGGGTGTCCCACTCGGTGTCGAGGACCAGGGTGTCGGGCCGGTAGGCGCGGCGGGTGCAGGTGCGCGCTCCCTTGGGGGCGATCCGCCAGTGGCCGTGGTCCTCGTCGCCCAGCAGTCGGGCGAAGCAGGCACCGGAGTCGAAGCGGGGCAGGCACAGCCAGTCGATCGAGCCGTCCCTGCCGACCAGCGCGGCGGTCTGCTCGTCACCGATGAGGGCGTAGTCCTCGATGCGCGCGTTCACGGGATCCGGTTTCCCGGCGCGCCAGAGGGACAACCAGGTGGTGCGCCGGGGGAGTGACTGGCCCGTGTGCGTGGCGATACGGCGGGGGCCAGGGCCTGTCCGCCGGATCAGGGGGACATCGGCGGCGCCTCATCAGCGCGGGTGAGCGGGGGGCGATGGGGGTGCCCCGCGCGAGCGTATTCGAGTGTGTGGGGGAGCGTCGGTGACCGACGGCAACGCCGCTGGGGGTGCACCCGCGCCCTTGATGAGGCAGTGGGGGAGGGCGCGCCGGTCCCCGCAGGCCCATCTGCGGCGTTGTCGTCGGTTGCCGCCCCCACGCGCGCCTTCGCCCGCGAGGGCCCCATCGCGTCGCCGCCCTCCTCCGCCTCGCAGCTGGACGCACCCCCGCTCACAGTGCCTGCAAGGTGCCGCCGATGTCCTGCGACCTGTTCCGCCGGACAGGCCCTAGACGGCGGCCGGTTCCGTCTCCTCCGGCTTCGCCTCCGCGGCGGCCTCCTCCTGGTCGCGGATCTCCCGCCGGACCAGGAACCACCAGCCGACCGGGACGGCCGCGGCGAACAGCCACCACTGGATCATGTACGCGTAGTTCAGTGGGGCGTCCTCGCTGCCCGGGTCGGAGATCTGCTCCGGGGAGTCGGTCTGGGGCCCCGTCTGCTCGACGTAGCCGCCGAGCACCCGCGCGCCGAGCCGGTGCGCCTCCTCCGTGCTGTTGATCAGCATGATCTGCCGCTCGGGGAGGCCCTCGACGTTCTTGATGCCGCTCGCAGCGGTCGTCTCGTCGGCCATCAGCCGCCCGGTGATCGTGGTCCGGCCGGCCGGCGGGGCGGGGATCTTCGGGAAGGCGGTCTGGGCTCCGTTGGCGGGGATCCAGCCGCGGTTGACGAGCAGCACCTTGCCGTCGCCGAGGACGAACGGGGTGAGCACATGGAAGCCGACCTCGTTGTCGGAGTTGGTCCGGCGCCGGACCACTTCCTCCTTCGCGGTGTCGAAGGTGCCGGTCGCGGTGACCGTGCGGTACCTCTCGACGCGGGTCACGGTGTGCCCCGGGGAGCTCAGCCGCTCGACCGGGACCGGCTTGGCGTGCAGCGCCGAGGAGACCAGGTCGTTGCGCGCGGTGCGCTCCTCGTAGCGGTGCTTCTGCCAGAAACCCAGCCGGATCATCGTCGGGATCAGCGCGATCGCGACGATGGTGAGGATCACCCACTGGCGGGACAACAGGAAGCGGTAGCGATGCACCCCACGACGGTACCTCCGGGCCGTGGGGTGCATTCAGGCGGGTACCGGGTCACACCCGGTCGACGATTCCCGTCTTCCCGTCCGCCCGGGCGCAGTGCGCGCCGCAGTACCACTTGTCGTCGGCCTCCACCCCCTGACCGATGATCTGCACCCGGCAGTGCTCGCAGAGGGGTGCCATGCGGTGGATCGCACAGGAGAAGCAGTCGAACACATGAACCGCACCCTGAGCGTGGACCTCGAAGGTCATCCCGTAGTCATTGCCGCAAACTTCACATTTCGCCATGCGCCACAGGGTGAGCCGTCGCCGAGACCAGGGCGAGCGCGTTCCGGGTGAGTCGTGTGCCGATCACTCATTCGTACGATCACTCTCATCGGCGTGATCACTCGCATGCGTACGCTCACCCGTCGGCGGGCTCGACATCCCGCAGCAGCTGCCCGAACGCGGCCTCGTCGACGACCGGCGTGCCGAACTGCCGCGCCTTGACCAGCTTGGACGTGCCCGAGTCGGGGTCGTTGGTCACCAGCAGGCTGGTCAGCCGGGAGATGCTGGACGCCACATGCAGACCGGCCTCGGTGGCCCGGTCCTCCAGCAGCTCGCGGTCGACGGAGGTGTCGCCGGAGAACGCCACCCGCATGCCCTGTTTGAGGCGTTTGCCGTCTTCGTAGCGCCCCGGATTGGGGTAGGGGCATGCGGGCCTTTTGCGGGAGGGGCGCCAACTGCTCGACCGGTAGCCGCCGTAGCCCCCGAATCCGCCGGACGACTGCCGGGGCACCGGACGGTCCGACCACTCCGTCAGCGGCCGGCACTCCAGCAGCGGCAGCCGTACGCCACCCGCTGCGGCCGCCCGCAGACTGGGCCGGAACGCCTCCGCCAGCACCCGCGCGTCGTCCAGCGCGTGGTGCGCCCGCTGCTGTACGACGCCGTAGTGCGCCGCCAGCGACTCCAGCTTGAAGTTGGGCAGCGGCAGCCCCAGCTCCTTCGACAGCGCGATGGTGCACAGCCGCTGACGCACCGGCGCCTCGCGCTGCGCGCGCGCGTACTCCCGCGCGATCATCTGCCAGTCGAAGACGGCGTTGTGCGCGACCAGCACCCGGCCGTCCAGCCGGGCCGCGAACTCCTCGGCGATGTCCGCGAAGAGCGGCGCCCCTTCGAGTACCTCGCTCGTCAGGCCGTGTATCCACACGGGTCCCGGATCCCGCTCCGGGTTGACCATTGTGTACCAGTGGTCCTCGACCTCGCCGCGCTCGTCCAGCCGGTAAACGGCCGCCGAGATGATCCGGTCGTCCCGGGCCAGGCCGGTGGTCTCCACGTCAACGACCGCGTATCCCTTCGGATACGCGGCCGGCCACTGGGTGGGGGAGGACACTGCGGTCGCACGGTCTTCGAGCATGGTCACTGAGGATACGGGCCGCGACTGACAGTCCTGACCTTCAGGGCCGTCCCCCGCCCCGTGGGGTCGCCTGACTGTTCGTGCCTCGCGCGCGTGTGCCTGTCCTGTGCCCATCAGCCGACCGAGCCGGGTGGGCCGGTGGGCGGAGCCGGTGCCAGCAGCGACCGCACCAGCGCGCTCACCGCCGTCAGGAACAGCCGCTCCGTGTCCACCGGCAGGGCCAGCGCACGCGCCAGCGCGGGGTCGTCCCCGGCGGCCTCGGTACTCCACAGCTCCTGCTCGTCGGGGTGCTGTGCCGGGGCCCGCTCGCGGTTGCGCTCCACCAGTACATGCCCGACCACCTGGAACTGCACGGCCCGTACGAACTCGGCGGCCCGGGCACCGCGCAGACCTGCCGCGTGCGCCTCGCGCACCAGCACCCGCTGGGCCGGCAGGAACATCCGCTCGGTCAGTCCCCGCTCGTGCACCAGGGCCACCAGATGCGGATGGTCGCGCAGTTGCCGGCGCAGGTCGCGCGCGACACCGACCACGCGCTCCTCGGGTGTGTTCCCGCAGGGCCGGATCTCGCCCAGCTCGGCCACGGTCCGCTCCACGAGGGCGTCGAGCAGGGCCTCGCGGCCGCCGACATGCCAGTAGATCGAGGTCACGGCCGTACCCAGCGCGGCGGCGAGCCCCCGCATGGTGAGTGCGTCCGGCCCGTGCCGCTTCACCAGACCGGCGGCGGCCTCCAGCACCGCCTCCCGGGTCAGCGCGCTTCTCGTCCCACCCGCCATGATCCCCCCAACTCTCCTCCGTACGCGTGTCTTTACCCCGCACGAGGTCTGCTGTAACTGTGTTACAGGTGACGGTCCGTCAGGAACGGGCTGTCGGAAGAAGGGCGGTACGACGTATGGCACGCGTACGGTACGGCGCACGGACCGAGCGGGAGATCGCCGCGACCCGCACCGCGAGCGCGCGGCTTCCCGACATCTGGTCCACCGGAGTGGTGGCCGTCTGGGAGACCGACCCGGACGCGGTCGCCGCGGTGCTGCCACCACCCCTGAAACCCACCGGAAGCCCGCTCGTGCGGGTGAACATCAGCACCGTCGACCTGCCCGGATACCCGCTCGGTGCCGGCTCGTTCGCGGTCGCCGCCGCGCACGGCACGGTCGAGGGCTGGTATCCGCTGGTCATGCCGATGACCCATGAGCGCGCCCTCACCGGCGGGCGGGAGGTCTTCGGCGAGCCCAAGAAGCTCGGCGAGGTGACGGTCGAACGCTACGGCCCCGGCGTGCGCGCGACGCTGTCCCGGCACGGCATCGCGTTCGTCGAGGTGCAGGGCACGGTGGCCGGCGAGCTGCCCTTGCCGGAGCCTTCGCGGAAGACCGACTTCTACTTCAAGTTCCTTCCCGCCGTGGACGGTTCGGGCTTCGACATCGACCCGGTGCTGGTGCACTGCGTGCGCCACGAGAAGGTGCGCCGGCTGGAGCGGATCACCGGGGAGGTCGTCCTGCGCGAGTCGGCGTACGACCCCGTGGCCGACCTTCCGGTGCTGCGGCTGCGCGAGATCACCATCGGCGAGAAGACCAGCGACCAGAGCGGCCGGGTCGTGGAACGGGCCGATGCCCAGGCCCTGTTGCCGTACGTCCACCAGCGTTACGACGATCCGCTGCAGATCCTCGACGCGCCGCCCGAGGGGAGTTCGTGATGGACCTCCAGGCCGGACAGGTCGCCGTCGTCACCGGCGCGGCGAGCGGGATCGGGCTCGCGATGGCCCGGAGGTTCGCCGCCGAGGGCCTGAAGGTGGTCCTCGCCGACGTGGAGGAGAGCGCCCTGGACAAGGCCGCGGCGGGTCTGCGGGCCGAGGGCGCCGACGTGCACGCGCGCGTGGTCGACGTCGGCGAACGCGCCCAGGTCATGGAGCTGGCCGAGGCGGCGTACGACACCTACGGCGCCGTGCACGTCCTGTGCAACAACGCGGGCGTCGGCTCGGGCGCCGAGGGCCGGATGTGGGAGCACGACCCGAACGACTGGCGATGGGCCTTCGCCGTCAATGTGTGGGGTGTCTTCCATGGCGTCCAGGCATTCGTACCCAGGATGATCAAGTCGGGTCAACCCGGTCATGTCGTCAATACATCCTCCAGCGACGGCGGTATCGCCCCCCTGCCGACCGCCTCCGTGTACGCGGTCACCAAGGCGGCCGTCGTCACCCTGACCGAGTCCCTGTACGCGCATCTGAAGGCCGAGCACGCGCGCGTGGGTGCCTCGGTGCTCTTCCCCGGCCCGCACATGCTGCGCACCGGCCTGTGGGAGTCGCACCGCAACCGCCCCGCCCGCTACGCCAAACAGCGCCCGCGCAGGACCCCGTACCGCAGCCTCGACCAGTGGGAGGCGGCGATGCGGGCGGCCGGCGAGGAGGTCCGCTTCACGCCCGTCGGGGAGGTCGCCGACCTCGTCGTGGCCGGCATCCGCGAGGACCGCTTCTGGCTGCTGCCGGCGAGTGAGCACAGCGACGCCCGGATCCGCGCGCGCTCCCGCTCGATGCTGGACCGGGCGAACCCGTCGTACCTCGAAAGCTTCGTACTCGACTGACCGGGAGGCTTGCTGTGACCGACGCCGTATCCGGCGGGGACCCGTATCTGATCATCTCCTCGGACTGCCACGCCGGGCTGCCCACCGAGGAGTACCGGCCCTATCTGGAGTCCCGTTTCCACCGGGACTTCGACGAGTTCCTCACGGGCCAGGGCCGGCGCCGCGAGGAGATGACCCGGCTCGGCATCCGCAACGAGGAATTCGCCGACCGGTGGTTCCGGGACAACGAGGAAGGCCTGCGCGGCGGCTGGGACACCGCGCAGCGCGTGAAGGAGTTGGACGGGGACGGCGTGGCCGCCGAGGTGGTCTTCCCGGACGCCGACGCCGTCGACAGCCGTACCGCCGCCCCGTTCGGTGTGGGCCTCGGCCTCTCCGGCGACCAGGACCCCGAGCTGGGCATGGCGGGCGCGAGGGCCCACAACCGCTGGCTCGCCGACTTCGTCTCCGAACACCCCGAACGGCACTGCGGAGTAGCCCTGCTGCCGATCACCGGCGAGGTCCCCGAGGTCGTCGCCGAGGTCCACCGGGCCAAGGAGTCCGGCCTCGGTGCCCTGATGATCCCGGCCATGTGGGCGGGCAAGGAGCCGTACCACGACCGCCGTTACGACCCCGTGTGGGCGGCCGCCGCCGAGTGCGGCATGCCGGTGCTCACCCACTCCGGCGCCGCCCCGCGCGAGGAGTACGGCGACCACCTCGGCATCTTCGTGAGCGAGGTGACCTGGTGGCCCGCCCGGCCGCTGTGGTTCCTGCTCTGGTCCGGCGTCTTCGAACGCCACCCGGGGCTGCGCTTCGGCGTCGCCGAGTCCGGCTGCTGGTGGCTGCCGAACCTGCTGTGGTTCATGGACCGCCTCTACCTCGGCGCGCACGGCGGCAAGAAGCTCTCCCCGTTCCAGGAGCTGAAGCGCCCGCCGCACGAGTACCTGGACCGGCAGATCTTCGTCTGCGCCACCAACACCAAGCGGCGCGAGCTGGCCCAGCGGTACGAGATCGGCGTCGACAACATCCTGTGGGGCAGCGACTTCCCGCACCCCGAGGGCACCTGGCCCGACACGCGCGCGTGGCTGCGCCGCACCTTCCACGACATCCCCGTCGCCGAGACCCGCCGCATGCTCGGCCTCGCCGCCGCCGAGGTCTTCGGCTTCGACGTGACGAAGCTCGCGCCCCTGGCCCGCCGCATCGGCCCCACCCCCGCCGACCTCGGCCAGCCGGCCGACCAGACGGCCGTCGAGGCGTCCTGGGCACGCTCGCGCGAGACGGGCCGGCACTGGCTGACGGACCACGACTTCCCGGTGCTGGGGACCGACCCCGGCTTCCCGGTGCCGGGGGTGACCCGATGAACAACGCTGCCGGGGGTGACCCGATGAGCGACGACCGCTACACCGTGATCTCCGCCGACTGCCACGCCGGCGCCGACCTCCTCGACTACAAGCCGTATCTGGACAAGCGCCACCACGACGACTTCGACGTCTGGGCGGCCACCTACGTCAACCCCCACGAGGACCTGCTCGCCGACTCCGCCGACCGCAACTGGAACTCCGAGCGGCGTCTCGCGGAGCTGGAGGCGGACGGGATCGTGGCGGAGGTGATCTTCCCGAACACCATCCCGCCGTTCTTCCCGTCGAGTTCCCTGATGGCCCCGCCGCCCACCGCCGAGGACCTCGTACGCCGCTGGGCCGGACTGCGCGCCCACAACCGCTGGCTCGCGGACTTCTGCGCGGCGGCGCCGGGCCGCCGCGCGGGCGTCTTCCAGATCCTGCTGGGCGACGTCGAGGAGGCGGTGAAGGAGATCCGCTGGGCCGCCTCGGCGGGTCTGAGGGGTGGCCTGATGCTGCCCGGCACCCCGCCCGGTTCCGGCCTGCCCGAGCTGCACTCGCCGGTGTACGACCCGATCTGGGCCGCGTGCGCGGAACTCGGCGTCCCCGTCAACCACCACGCCGGCTCGGCCTCCCCGCCGCTCGGCGCGGAACCGGCCGCCCGCGCGGTCTTCATGGTGGAGACGACCTGGTTCTCCCACCGCGCCCTGTGGCACCTGGTGTTCGGCGGCGCCTTCCGCCGCCACCCGGAGCTGAGACTGGTCCTGACCGAACAGGGCTCCGGCTGGATCCCCGGAGTGCTCGGCATGCTGGACTACTACCACGGCCGCCTGGTCGCGACGGCCTCGCAGGCCGACACCGCCGAGGCCAGGTTCGGCACCGGTCTGGCCGCCGGCATGGGCGCGGCGCCCTCCCAGGTGTGGCGGGACCACTGCTTCGTCGGCGCCAGCTTCATGCGCCCGCACGAGGTGCCGCTGCGCGACCGCATCGGCGTCGACAAGATCATGTGGGGCAGCGACTACCCGCACGACGAGGGCACCCATCCCTACACCCGTGAGGCCCTGCGGTTCGCCTTCGCGGGAGTCCCGCGCGAGGAGCTGGCCGCCATGCTCGGCGGCAACGCGGCCCGTGTCTACGGCTTCGACCTCGCCCTCCTCGACCCCATCGCGGCGAAGGTGGGCCCCACGGTGACCGAGGTCGCCGAGCCCCTTCCGGAACCCCCGGCCGACGCGACCAGCCCGGTGTTCGCCCGAGGGGCGTCGCTTCGGGTGTGGTGACGGCTGTCGTCGGCGGCGGGGAGCGTCGGTGCGGCGCGGGCGGCCCGTGGGGTGCGATCCTCCCTGCTGTGACCGAACCCATGCACGAAGAGCCCCACGGGGGCGCGCTCGGCTCGCGGCTGAACTGGCTGCGGGCCGCCGTGCTCGGCGCGAACGACGGCATCGTCTCCACCGCGGGCATCGTCGTCGGCGTGGCCGGCGCGACCGACAGCCGGTCCGCCCTGCTCACCGCCGGACTCGCCGGCCTGCTCGCCGGATCGATGTCCATGGCGGCCGGCGAGTACGTCTCCGTCTCCACCCAGCGCGACTCCGAGGTGGCCGCGCTGGCCGTGGAGAAACGCGAACTGCGGGAGCAGCCGGAGGCCGAGCTGCAGGAGCTGACCACGCTGCTTCAGGAGCGCGGGCTGTCCCGCCCGGTGGCCAGGGAGGCCGCCGAACAGCTCACCGCGCGGGACGCGCTGAAGGCGCACGCGCGCGTGGAGCTCGGAATCGACCCGGACGCGCTGACCAACCCCTGGCACGCGGCCTGGGCGAGCTTCCTGGCCTTCACGGCGGGCGCGCTGCTGCCGCTGCTGGCCATCGTCCTGCCCCCGGCCGGCCTGCGGCTGGTCGTGACCGTCGTCTCCGTCCTGGCCGCGCTCGTCCTCACCGGGTGGGCCAGCGCCCGGCTCGGCTCGGCCGACGGGAAGCGGGCGGTCCTGCGCAACGTCGTGGGCGGGGCACTGGCCATGGGGGTCACCTACGCGGCGGGCAGCCTGCTGGGCGCGGCGGGCGTCTGACCGGCCCGGTGGGCACCCTCGCCGAGCGGTGCACACCCGTCCCGTCGTACCGTGAAGTGCGCTCGACCACCCTCGGAGCGCACCGTACGACCCCGCACGAGAAGGACCCTCGCCATGCGCGCCACCACCATCCACGCCCCGTTCGACATGCGCGTGGAGGACGTCCCCGAGCCCGTGCTGCAGCTGCCCACCGACGCCGTCGTCCGGGTGCTGCGCGCGTGCATCTGCGGCAGCGACCTGTGGGCCTACCGCGGCGAGGCGGCCCGGCAGCCGGGCCAGCGGATCGGGCACGAGTTCCTCGGCGTCGTCGAGGAGACCGGCTCGGAGGTGAGCACCGTCAAGCGCGGTGACCTGGTGGTCGCGCCCTTCATGTGGTCCGACGGCGTCTGCGACTACTGCCGCGAGGGCCTGACGACGTCCTGCGAGCACGGCGGCTTCTGGGGCTCCGTCGGCTATGACGGCGGCCAGGGCGAGGCCGTGCGCGTGCCCTTCGCCGACGGCACCCTGGTCCAGCTGCCCAAGGAGGCGGCCTCCGACGACCACCTGCTGTCCGCCCTGCTGACCCTCTCCGACGTCCTCGGCACCGGCCACCACGCGGCCCTCGGTGCGGGCACCCGGCCCGGCGCCACGGTCGCCGTCGTCGGTGACGGCGCGGTCGGCCTGTGCGCCGTCCTGGCGGCCAAGCGGCTCGGCGCCGAGCGGATCATCGCGCTCGGCCGGCACGAGGTCCGTACCGACATCGCGCGTCGCTTCGGTGCCACCGACGTCGTCGCCGAGCGCGGGGACGCGGCCGTCGAGGCCGTCCGGGAACTCACCCGCGGCCAGGGCGCGCACGCCGTTGTCGAGGCCGTCGGTACCGAGCAATCAATGCGTACGGCGGTCAACATCACCCGCGACGGCGGCGCGATCGGTTTCGTGGGCGTGCCCCACGGCAGCGGCACCGGCCTCGACCTCGGCGTCATGTTCGACCGGAACATCGCCCTGCGCGGTGGTGTCGCCCCGGTCCGCGCCTACATCCCCGACCTGCTGCCCGACGTCCTGGACGGCACGATCGACCCCTCGCCCGTGTTCGACCTGACCGTCGGCATCGAGGGCGTACCCGACGGCTACAAGGCGATGGACGAGCGCACCGCCCTCAAGGTGCTCGTCACCAACGGCTAGTGGGCCGGACAGGTCTCAGATCCCCGTCAGGACCAGCGGATCGGCAGCGGCAGTGCCGTGAGCAGGCCCGAGGTCGCGACGACCGCGCCCAGGGCGATCACCTCGGCCCGCGCGGGCGTGTACGCGGTCAGCGGGTCGGCGGCGCGGCCCAGCCGGATCCGTGCCCACAGGGCGAGCAGCGCGACGGCGGCGACCAGGATCACCTTGGCCAGCAGGGTGCGTCCGTACGCCGTCGTCGTCAGCTGGTCCAGGATCGTGGCCGACGGCATGCGGCGCAGCGCACTGCACACGCCCGTCGCGGTGATGGCCGCCAGCAGAACGCCCGCCACGCGCGCGTAGCGGGCGAGCAGTGCGGCCCCGGCCGGGTCGCCGCGCCACAGCCTGAGCAGCCGCAGCGCGTGCAGCAGACCGCCGGTCCACAGCGTCGCGCACGTGAGGTGCACCAGCGTCAGACCCGAGCCGACCAGGGGGCTCTGCTCGGTCGGGGGATGTGCGCGCAGCGCCTCCGCCACGATCACCGCGGCCAGCGGCCACACCTGTGCCGCCGGGCGCCGGGAGGACGCGCACAGGGCCGCCAGCAGAAGGCCGTTGACCTCCAGCAGCGCCAGCCTGCCGTCGCGGGAGCCGTACAGGCCGCCGACGTCCAGCTGGCCGAGGCGGTGCGGGATCAGATTGCCGGCGGACACCACCGCGGCGAGCGCCAGCGCGGCCACGAAACCGGCGGCGGTCACGAACGGCGCCCAGCTGCACGGCTGTTCGGGCGGGACACCGGGCAGGCGCCGGGCGAGCCGGTGCACGAACAGCTCGCCGAGCGGCACGCTCACCGCGGCGAACAGCACGGCGCGCAGCAGCCCGATGCCGCCGGCCCCCGGCGCGGCGGCCTCCCCGGTGCCGTGCAGTGCGGCCGACGGCCCGAGCAGGGGGATCAGGGCGCCGAGCGCCACCAGGACGAGGAGGGCGACGGCCCGGCCGGTACCGGGCCGCCGGGCGGGTCCCCTCTCGCCGGTCACCTCGGCGGTCGGTCGTATCGAACTCACCCCGTGATCTTCGCCAGTCGCCGCAGAACCGGGCAAGTCCCGGAAAACAAACGGCTGTACGGCATTCCACGCATACATACGTTTCCAGCCGCCCGCTCATTCACCGCCAGCGCGCGCTGTCCGACGCCCAGGGCACCGGAGGCCGCGCGTAGCCGGCGGGGCCGCCCGCGAAGGCCACCGGCGGCCGTGCGTGCCGCAGCCGCCCCAGCGGGCCGTCCGTCTCGGCCAGCCAGGCCTCCGGCCCCTCGTACGGCGCTCCCGAGGCCGAGGCCGGCCGGATCCCGTCCGTCAGCCAGTGCGCGGTCCGGGCCAGCGCCAGCCGCACGAACCGGCCGCCGCCGTCGTACGACTGCTCGGTCAGCGCCCGCAGGACGGCCGCCGCGAGCAGATAGCCGGTGCCGTGGTCCAGCGCCTGCGCGGGCAGTGCGCCCGGCCGCTCGGCCGAACCCTCGGTGGCGGCGATGCCGGTCGCGACCTGCACCAGGCTGTCGAAGCCGCGTCGCGCGCCCCAGGGGCCGTACGCGCCCCACGCCGAGACCTGCGCCACGACCAGCCCGGGCCGGCGCGCGGACAGCGCCTTCGGAGAGAGCCCGAACCGGTCGAGGGCGCCCGGCCGGTAGCCCGTGACGACGACGTCGGCGGAGGCCAGCAGCTCCTCGAAGGTGCCGGGAACGGCGCTCAGATCGAGCGTGGCGGACCGCTTCCCGAAGCCCGTGTCGGCGTGCAGGTCCGGGAGTTCGGGCAGCCAGGGGGCGTCCACGCGGAGCACGTCAGCGCCCAGCAGGGCGAGGGTACGGGTGGCCACCGGGCCGGCGAGCACCCGGGTCAGGTCCAGCACGCGCAGCCCGGCGGCGGGCAGCAGAGGAGCGGCGGCCGGGTCCAGTGGCGCGAGCACGCGCGTAGGTGCAGTGGTCGGCCGCTCGCGCTCGATGAGCGGCCGTGCGGCCACCTCGGCGGCCTGCTCGTGCGCCTGCCACTCCGTGGGAGTGCGCAGGGCCACCGCGAGGCCACCGGCGGCGTAGACGGCCTCCTCGGCCTCCCGCGCGGTGTGCTCGGCGAGCCGGGCGGCCACCGTGTCCGCCGAGGCGTCCGCCGGCAGGTCCAGTGCGCCGAGCAACCGGGCCTGATGGTGCGGGTAGTTGGCGTGGGTGCGCACCCAGCCGTCGGTGGTCCGCCAGAACCGCGACAACGGCGCGAAGGCGACCGGCGCCCGCCCGCCGACCAGCAGGTGCCGTTCGCTGAGGAAGGCGGCCGCCACGGCGCCGTCGTCGACCCGGACTTCGGGCACCTCGGCGAATCCGGCCCGGCGGGCCGCCAGTTCCGCGGCGGCCAGCGCGCACGCGCCGACGCACGCGCGCGCCAGCTCCCGCACGGGAAGCCTGGCCGGAAGAGTGCCGGGGCGCTCGACCGTCGTCACCCGGGAGACGAGGGCGGGATCGCCGCCCAGTGCGGTCCATGCCGACTCGATGTCTATTGCCATCACTACACTATGCAGTATTGATTGATCAATGTTGATTGAATCAATACTTCAAGTGTGGGGTGGATCGGGTCGCGAGTGGGTCGGGCGGGCCTACTTGGTCACCGCGGCCAGCGCGTCCACCACGCCGAAGCCGTAGAAGCCGTTGACACGCTTGCCGCCGACGCAGGTCGCGTCCACGACCCCGTCCCCGTCGCCGTCGTAGGGCCCGCTCGGGCAGCCCGGGTTGTCCGCCTCGGCCTTCAGCAGCGCCTGCAGCTCGGCCGGAGTGGCATGCGGATGCGCCGACTTCAGCAGCGCGGCGACCGCGGCCACGTGCGGGGAAGCCATCGAGGTGCCCTGGAGGAAGCCGTACTGGTTGTTCGGCAGCGTCGACAGGATGCGGCCGTTCTTCGACGGGGTGTCCGGGATCTGGTACTTGTCGCCGCCCGGACCCGCCACGTCGATCACGCCCAGGCCGTAGCTGGAGTAGTACGACTTGGCGCCCTTCACGCCCACCGCGCTCACGGTCACCACGCCGGGCAGCTGGGTCGGCACGTCGAAGCACTCGTGCGGGTCGACCGTGCGTGTCGTGGCGGTCGAGTCGTCGGGGCTGGAGGTGTCCGTGATCGCGTCCGCGTCCAGGTCGTGGTTGGAGTTGCCGGCCGAGGCCACATTGAGCGTGCCCTTGCGCTGTGCATACAGCTGTGCCCTGTTGACCGCGTCAACGATGGCGCGTTGATCGGGATCGTCCATGCAGTTGTACATCCACGGATCCACGTAGTAGCTGTTGTTGGTGATCTGGATACCGTGGTCCGCGGCGAACACAAAGGCGCAGACCACACTCTCCGGATAGAACAGCGATGTCGCGTCCGGCTGGGCCACCGTGATGCTCGCGACTTTCACGCCGGGCGCCACACCGGCCACGCCTATGCCATTGCGGGCCGCGGCTATCTCGCCGGCCACATGGGTGCCGTGGAAGTGGCCGGCGTCCACCGGGCGCCACGCGCCGTACGTCGTGTCCGCCTTGCCGCTCACGCAGTTCGCCGACTGGGCCGCGGAGAAGTTCGGGGCGATGTCCGGGTGGGTGTCGTCGACGCCGGTGTCGATGACGCCGACGGTCACGTTCCTGCTGCCCGGGTTGATCCGCGCGGCCTGGTCGGCGCCGATCGCCCGCAGGTCCCACTGGTCCGCCTCGTACGGCTCCTCGCCCGGCGTCGCGTTCGCGGCGAGCTTCGCGGCCTGCGCCTTCGACAGGACCTGCACCGCGCCCTCGTCGGTCGTTCCCGCGGCGCTCAGCGGCGCGGTGCGCGTGGCGCCCGCCGAGTCCACCCCGCGCACCGAGCGCATCCGCGCGGCGAAGTCCGGGTTCGCGGAGTGGGCGACGGTGACGCCGATCGTGTCGTAACTGGCCACGACGGAACCGCCGTTGCGGAGGATCTCGCGCTGCACGGACTCGATCGTGCGGTGATCCGTACGGGTGTTGACCACGTACGAGAGGTGTGGTCCGTCGTCGGCCGCCCGCACCGCCGGGGCCGTCGCCGGCGCCGCCGAGGCCGCCGCCGGCAGGAAACCGAGCGAGGCGGTCAGCGACAGGACGACGGGCACGGCGAGCGCGAGCCGGCGTCTGGAACGCAGATGAGCCATGGGATCTCCACTTCATCGGGATACGAAACAGCCCGAGACACGGTGGCGCTCGGGCAGGTACATGACGAGTGGTGCAGGCAGAAGCTATCCCCACGGCTCGTCGGACAGCAATGTCTTGGCAATGGCTTGCCCAGACCGCTTGCGAAAGAACTCATAGGACTTGAACCGGTCTTCGCGTGGCGCCGTGGACCTTGGGCAGGGAGCCCGAGCACGATCGATCCCCCCGTTCGTCATTGCATCCGCAACGCGAGGAGACTCCGTGGCCACCGAGACACCGCCCCCCGCCACACCGGGGACCCCCCTTCCCTCCACCGAGGAGTTCGCCGAGGTGCAGCAGAGCACGGAGTTCGGTGAACTGCGCCGCGCCCACCGCTCCTTCGCCTTTCCGCTGACCATCGCGTTCATCTCCTGGTACCTGCTCTACGTGCTGCTCTCCAACTACGCGGACGGCTTCATGGGCACCAAGGTCGCCGGCAACATCAACGTCGCCCTCCTCCTGGGCCTCGCCCAGTTCCTCACCACGTTCCTCATCGCCTGGTGGTACGCCCGGCACGCCGCGGCAAAGCTCGATCCCAAGGCCGAGGCCATCAAGTCCCGTATGGAGGGCGGCGCATGAGCCCCGCACCGCACACGCTGCTGGCCGCCGGCGAGGCGACCCAGCACCGGCCGCTGATCATCACCCTGTTCGCGGTGTTCGTCGCCGCGACCCTCGTCATCACCGTCTGGGCGGGCCGCCAGACCAAGGACGCCGCCGACTTCTACGCCGGCGGGCGGCAGTTCACCGGTTTCCAGAACGGCCTCGCCGTCTCCGGCGACTACATGTCCGCCGCGTCCTTCCTCGGCATCGCCGGCGCCATCGCACTCTTCGGCTACGACGGCTTCCTGTACTCCATCGGCTTCCTCGTCGCCTGGCTCGTCGCCCTGCTCCTGGTCGCCGAGCCGCTGCGCAACTCCGGCCGCTACACCATGGGCGACGTACTGGCGTACCGGATGCGCCAGCGCCCCGTCCGCACGGCGGCGGGCACATCCACCATCGTGGTCTCGATTTTCTACCTGCTGGCGCAGATGGCCGGCGCCGGCGTCCTCGTCTCGCTCCTGCTCGGCATCACCAGCGACGGCGGCAAGATCGGCATCGTCGCCCTGGTCGGCGTCCTGATGATCGTGTACGTCACCATCGGCGGCATGAAGGGCACCACGTGGGTCCAGATGGTCAAGGCGGTGCTGCTGATCCTGGGCGCCCTGCTGCTGACCTTCCTGGTCCTGCTGAAGTTCCACTTCAACATCTCCGACCTGCTCGGCAAGGCCGCCGACAACAGCGGCAAGGGTTCGGCCTTCCTGGAGCCCGGCCTGAAGTACGGCGCCACCGGCACCACCAAGCTGGACTTCATTTCGCTCGGCATCGCCCTGGTCCTCGGCACCGCGGGTCTGCCGCACATCCTGATTCGCTTCTACACCGTGCCCACCGCGAAGGCCGCGCGTAAGTCGGTCATCTGGGCGATCGGCCTGATCGGCGCCTTCTACCTGATGACCCTCGCCCTCGGCTTCGGCGCGGCGGCCCTCATCAAGCCGGCCGAGATCATCGCCTCCAACAAGGCGGGCAACACGGCCGCACCGCTCCTCGCGCTGCACCTCGGCGGCGTCGACTCCAACTGGGGCGCCGTCCTGCTCGCCAGCGTCTCCGCGGTCGCCTTCGCCACGATCCTCGCGGTCGTCGCGGGCCTGACCCTGGCCTCGTCGTCCTCCTTCGCGCACGACATCTACGCCAACGTCATCAAGAAGGGGCAGGCCACAGAGAAGGAGGAGATCGGCGCGGCCCGCTGGGCGACCGTCGGCATCGGCGCGGTCTCGATCGTGCTCGGCGCCCTGGCCCGCGACCTGAACGTGGCCGGCCTGGTCGCCCTCGCCTTCGCGGTCGCCGCCTCCGCGAACCTGCCGACCATCCTCTACAGCCTGTTCTGGAAACGGTTCACCACCTCGGGCGCCCTGTGGTCGATCTACGGCGGCCTGGTCACCGCGGTCGGCCTGGTGCTGTTCTCACCGGTGGTCTCCGGCAGCCCGGCCTCGATGTTCCCCCACGTCGACTTCCACTGGTTCCCGCTGGAGAACCCCGGCGTCATCTCCATCCCCGTCGGCTTTCTGCTCGGCGCCGTGGGCAGCCTGCTGTCGAAGGAGGTCCCGGACACCGGCAAGTACGCCGAACTTGAGGTGCGGTCCCTGACCGGCACCGGGGCACACTGACATTCGTACGACGGCCGCGTCGTCCGGGGCTGTAGGGTCCTACGACGCGGCCGTGTCGTACCTCGTCTGATCGGGCCGCTGTCGATGTCAGTGGTGTCACGTAGGCTCGCCAGTGACGGGAAACAATGGTTCCGGTATCGAGGGAGGGGGCCCACGTGCTCATCGACACCTACGGCCGAGTGGCCACCGACCTGAGGGTCTCGCTGACCGACCGCTGCAATCTGCGCTGCACGTACTGCATGCCCGAGGAGGGCCTGCAGTGGCTGGCCAAGCCCGACCTGCTCACGGACGACGAGATCGTCCGCCTCATCGACATCGCCGTACGCATGCTCGGCATCGAGGAGGTCCGCTTCACCGGGGGCGAGCCCCTGCTGCGCCCGGGCCTGGTCGGCATCGTGGAGCGCGTCGCGGCCCTCGCCCCGCGCCCCCAGATGTCCCTCACCACCAACGGCATCGGCCTGAAGCGCACCGCGACCGCCCTGAAGGCCGCCGGCCTGGACCGGGTCAACGTCTCGCTGGACACCCTCCGCCCCGAGGTCTTCAAGGCCCTGACCCGCCGCGACCGGCACAAGGACGTCATCGATGGCCTGGAAGCCGCCCACGCGGCAGGCCTCACCCCCGTCAAGATCAACACGGTCCTGATGCCGGGCCTGAACGAGGACGAGGCCCCCGACCTGCTGTCCTGGGCCATGGAGCAGGGCTACGAACTGCGATTCATCGAGCAGATGCCCCTGGACGCCCAGCACGGCTGGAAGCGCGAGGGCATGGTCACCGCCGGAGACATCCTCGCCTCTCTGCGCACCCGCTTCGACCTCACCCCCGAGGGCGCCGACGCACGCGGCTCGGCACCGGCGGAGCGCTGGCTGGTGAACGGCGGCCCGCACCGGGTCGGCGTCATCGCCTCGGTCACCCGCCCATTCTGCGCGGCCTGTGACCGCACCCGCCTCACGGCCGACGGCCAGATACGCACATGCCTGTTCGCGACAGAGGAAACCGACCTCCGCGCGGCCCTGCGCTCCGACGCCCCGGACGAGGAGATCGCCCGCATCTGGAAGCTCGCGATGTGGGGGAAGAAGGCGGGGGCGGGACTGGACGACCCGTCGTTCGTGCAGCCGGACCGGCCGATGTCGGCGATTGGCGGCTGAGCAGCCAACTCAAGGGGCACGGGGAACTGCGCGCCCGGCCCACCACGGCCCGCAGTGAGGGAGAGACCTCAGCCGCCCCCTTCCTCCTCCCACTCCTTCAGCAACACGACGTCCTTGAGGAACCCCCGCACCCCGAGGAACTGCGAAAGATGCTCGCGGTGTTCCTCACAGGCGAGCCATGTCTTGCGCCGCTCCGGCGTATGGATCTTCGGGTTGTTCCACGCCAGGACCCATACGGCAGCGGCACGGCAGCCCTTGGCGGAGCAGATCGGGGTCTCGTCACTCACAGGTTCGTCTCGCAGAAAGAGGCCCGGACAAGGCGACGCCGAGCAGCCACGGGGGGAGCTGCCCGGCGTCGGTCCGTCGCTCCGACGGGGGATGCGGAGCGCGTACGCAGTATGTCACGGGTACCCCGCCGCCCGGCACTGGAACTACACGATTGATCTGAGCTTTTCTTGAGCTTGACGGGAGGGCGCGTTCCGCTTCCGCCCCGCCCACAGCCGTCACGCGGGGTCGGATCGCTCACCACGTGCCCCCGTCGGATGAGCCGCCGCGTCCTCCGGAACGGATTCCGCCTGTGCCTCCTCCGCCCGCGGCGGTGTGATCATCGGCCGGGTCGGCGCGACGATGAACGTCGAGGGAAGCGACGGCGGCCGCTCCCGGCCCGCGTTCGCGATCACCACAGCGACATAGGGAAGCAGCGCACCGGCCACGAGGGCGACGAAGGCGACGTGCCGCTCGACGTTCCACAGCGCGACAGCGAGGATCACCGAAGCCGTGCGGATCGTCATCGAGATGACGTACCGTCGCTGCCGGCCCCGTACATCCTCCGCGAGTCCCGTCCGGGCTCCCGTGATCCGGAACACCTGGGCGCCGCCACCGTGCTGTTTCCGCATCACATTCCACCATCCGCCCGCATCGGACTCTCCCCGGCCCGCACCGTCGTCCCACGGCCGGCGGGGAACCGGTCGGGACATCTCCCACGTTACGCCGCGTGTCCGCCGCCTACGAGACCGGGTCGCCCACTGCCTGCGGTAACGCCTTCGGCCCTGCCGCGCACGGAGACCCCGACATGCGCCGTACGGCCCACCGACCCACACTGGCCGTAATGCTCACGTCGAGCCGTACGAGGAGGCAGCCATGGGCTGGTTGTGGGCGGTCATCGTGGGATTCGTACTGGGCGTCATCGCCAAGGCGGTCATCCCCGGCAAGCAGCACAGCCCGCTGTGGCTGACCACCATCTGCGGCATGCTGGGCGCCATCGTCGGCAACGCGGTCGCCCGCGCCGTAGGAGTCGCGGCGACCCGCGGCATCGACTGGAGCCGGCACATCTTCCAGCTGGTGGCCGCGATCATCATCGTCGCGGCCGTGGACGCCCTGTACATGGCGACGCTGGGCAAGAGGAGACAACAGCGGGCCGGGGCTTGAAAACACGCTGGTGGGAGGCGCCCCAAAAGGGGCGCGGGGAACTGCGCGACCAGCCACGACGAAGCCGCAGTCGCCAGATCACCCACGCCCCTACGGTGCTCAGGCGCTCGTGACCTCCACCGCGGCAAGGTTCTTCTTCCCCCGCCGCAACACCAGCCACCGCCCGTCCAGCAGATCCTCGGAGGAGGGCAGCGCGTCCTCGGAGGCGACCTTCACGTTGTTCACGTAGGCCCCACCCTCCTTCACGGTCCGCCGCGCAGCCGACTTGCTGGCGACGAGCCCGACCTCGGCGAACAGATCGACCACCGGACCAAGCTCCGTGACCTGGATGTGCGGCACCTCGGACAGCGCCGCGGCCAGCGTCCGGCCGTCCAGCTCCGCCAGCTCACCCTGCCCGAAAAGGGCCTTCGACGCGGCGACCACCGCTGCCGTCTGGCCGGCGCCGTGCACCAGCGTCGTCAGCTCCTCGGCGAGCGCGCGCTGTGCCGCGCGGGCCTGCGGCCGCTCCTCGGTCTGCCGCTCCAGCTCCTCGATCTCCTCTCGGGACCGGAAGCTGAAGATGCGCAGGAACTTCGAGACGTCCCGGTCATCGGCGTTGACCCAGAACTGGTAGAACGCGTACGGCGTGGTCATCTCGGGGTCGAGCCACACCGTGCCGGACTCGGTCTTGCCGAACTTGGTGCCGTCCGCCTTGGTGATCAGTGGGGTGCCGAGCGCGTGCACCACGGCGTCCGGCTCGACCCGGTGGATCAGGTCGGTGCCGGAGGTGAGGTTGCCCCACTGGTCGCTGCCACCGGTCTGCAGCGTGCAGCCGTACCGCCGGTACAGCTCCAGGAAGTCCATGCCCTGCAGGATCTGGTAGCTGAACTCGGTGTAGCTGATACCCGCGTCGGAGTTGAGCCGCCGGGAGACGGCCTCCTTGGCGATCATCTTGTTGACCCGGAAGTGCTTGCCGATGTCGCGCAGGAACTCGATGGCCGACAGGCCCTGGGTCCAGTCCAGGTTGTTGACCATGACCGCGGCGTTCGGGCCCTCGAAGTCCAGCAGCGGCTCGATCTGCGCGCGCAGCCGCTCCACCCACTGGGCGACGATCTCCGGCGCGTTCAGCGTGCGCTCGGCGGTGGGCTTCGGGTCACCGATCAGACCCGTGGCACCCCCGACCAGGCCCAGCGGGCGGTGGCCCGCCTGCTGGATGCGGCGCATCGTCAGGATCTGCACCAGGTTGCCGAGGTGCAGACTGGGCGCGGTCGGGTCGAAGCCGCAATAGAACGTGACGGGGCCGTCCGCGAACGCCTTGCGCAGTGCGTCCTCGTCCGTGGAGAGGGCGATGAGCCCCCGCCACTTCAGCTCGTCGACGATGTCCGTCACGGTTCTCGTGTCTCCTCGGTGATCTTCGGGTGGCCGGGCGACACCCGACCACGAACGACTACGAGGTTATACGCCCTGACTGACAGAGCTCATGTTGAAATCCGGGATCCGCAGCGCGGGCATCTCGGCCCGGGTGAACCAGTCGCTCCACTCGCGCGGCAGCGTCTTCTCCGTACGCCCCGCCTCCGCGGCCCGCCGCAGCAGGTCCACCGGCGACTCGTTGAACCGGAAGTTGTTCACCTGCCCGGTCACCTCGCCGTTCTCCACGAGGTAGACGCCGTCCCGGGTCAGACCCGTGAGCAGCAGCGTCGCCGGGTCGACCTCGCGGATGTACCACAGGCAGGTCAGCAGCAGCCCGCGCTCCATGTCCGCGACCATGTCCGGCAGCGAGCGCTCGTTTCCGCCGTCCAGGATCAGGTTCCCGAGCGCCGGGGCCACCGGCAGCCCGGTCAGGGCGGCGCTGTGCCGGGTGGTCGTGAGGTTCTTGAGCACGCCTTCACCGATCCACTCGGTGGCGCGGGCCGGCAGACCGTTGTCGAACACCGACTGGTCGCCGCCCGAGGAGTGGGCGACCACGAAGGGCGCGCACTCCAGGCCCGGCTCGTTCGGGTCGCTGCGCAGCGTCAGCGGCAGCCCGGAGAGCTTCTCGCCCACGCGCGTGCCGCCGCCCGGCCTGGAGAACACCGTCCGGCCCTCGGCCGCGTCCCGGCCCGACGCCGACCACAGCTGGTAGATCAGCAGGTCCGCCACGGCCGTGGGCGGCAGCAGCGTCTCGTAGCGGCCCGCCGGCAGCTCCACCCGCCGCTCGGCCCAGCCGAGCCGTACGGCCAGCTCGGCGTCGAGCGCGCCCGCGTCGATGTCCTTGAAGTCCCGCGTGGAGCGGCCGGCCCACGCCGAGCGCGTACGGTCGGGCGATTTGGCGTTGAGCTCCAGCGTGCCGGTGGGCTGGTCGTGCCGCAGGCGCAGCCCGGTGGACGTACCCAGGTACGTCGACACCATCTCGTGGTTGGCGAAGCCGTACAGCTCGCGGCCGCCCGCACGCGCGCGTGCGAACGCCTCACCGAGCGCCGGCGCGAAGTCGGCGAACACGGCGGAGGAGGTCTCGGCCGGCGCGTCCGTGAAGTCCGCTGCCGGTGGCACATCGCCGACCAGCGGCTGTGCGTCCTCGGCGGGCCCGGCCCCGCGCGCGGCGGTCTCGGCGGCCCGCACCAGCGGCTCCAGCTCCTGCGCGGTGACCGCCGAGCGGGACACGACACCGGAGGCGGTGCCCTCCTTGCCGTCCACGGTCGCGATCACGGTGAGCGTACGACCGCGCGTCACACCGTTCGTGGTGAGCGCGTTGCCCGCCCAGCGCAGGTTGGCGGTGGAGTGCTCGTCGGCGATGACGACACAGCCGTCGGCCCGGGACAGCGCCAGCGCCTGCTCGACGATCTCGTGCGGCTTGTGGGTACGCGCGCTCATCGACCGGCCTCCTGGGTCGTGTTGAGGATGTTGACAGATCTGAAGACGGCGGACGGGCACCCGTGCGACACGGAGGCCACCTGGCCGGGCTGGGCCTTGCCGCAGTTGAAGGCGCCGCCGAGGACGTACGTCTGCGGACCGCCGACAGCCGCCATGGAGCCCCAGAAGTCGGTCGTGTTCGCCTGGTAGGCGACGTCCTTCAGCTGTCCGGTGATCCGCCCGTTCTCGATCCTGAAGAAGCGCTGCCCCGTAAATTGGAAGTTCACAGCAGGGTCAGGGGGCATACCTCTCTGATCGGCGTTCGTGCAGGTCAGGCGGTCATTCACGGTCTGCCCTCAATCCCTGTTCATACGGGGTGAAACCGGACTGTACGGGGTCTGGTGATGACCTGGTGTCGACCTCCGGGACCCGCCTCGGGGCTACCTGGGGCGGGTCCTGGAGACTGGCTCCAGATCGGATCAGAGACTACCCATCGGCGGTCCGGACTGGGATGCGAATATCGCCCTGACCTCAGACTCTCCAGCCACATGACAAGGCAGCCTGCGGGAGTGACGAGCGGTGAAGGCTGCCCGGACGGACGGCGGGCGCCGTACGCTCGAATCATGAGTGCCGACATTGGCAAGCGGCTTCAGGACGTACGCAAGCGACGCGGCATGACGCAGCGTCAGCTAGCGACCGAGTCCGGCGTGTCCCTGTCCTTGATCAGGAAGCTGGAGCAAGGGGAGCGGGCTGACACGCGCCTGGAGACTGCGCGTCGGCTGGCGAAGGTCCTCCGAGTGCCTACGACGAACCTCATTGCTGATCATGAGGACGATCCCGAGACGGCGCCTGGCGCTGATGATCGTTGGGAGGCTGTCCGGCGTGCGCTCGTGGCGCCGGTACGGGCGAACGGGACGGCGGAAGAGCCGACCGTGGGCGGTGTTCGGGACGCGCTGGAATCGGCCCTGCCGCTCTTCTCCGGTGATCGTTTCGCGGAGCTGAGTGTGATCCTTCCGCCCCTGCTGCGGGAAGCTGATCTGATCGCCGAAAGTGGCCCGGAGGGGCGCGCCGTACGCGTCCGGCTCTCACAGCTCACAGGCTGGCTGCTCACCCAGACTCGACAGTTCGAGGCGGCCGACATCGCTCTGTCCCGGTCGCTGGAGGAGTCGTCGGACCGGCTTCAGGCGGCGGCGACGGTGAGCACACAGTGCTGGCTCTTGCTGCGGCGCGGTCGGCTGGCTGAGGCGCGGGAGCTGGCGACGCGGTGGGCGGATGAGGTCGAGCCCCGTATTTCGCGGGCGACTCCGGCGGAGCTGAGCGCGTGGGGCTGGCTGCTGCTGCGGGCCTCCGCTGCTGCGATCCGGGACAACCGGCCTGGGGAGGCCGAAGACGCGTTGCGCTACGCCAACTCGGCGGCGGTCGCGATGGGGCGGGAGTTCGCTCCGCGCGACGACTTCTTGCAGGCGTTCGGGCCGGTCACGGTGGCTCTGAAGCGGGCCGAGAATGCCATGATCGTCGACAAGCCGGACTTGGTGCTCAAGCTCTCAAAGCGCATCCCGACCAGCGGTATGCGGCCCACGTCCAACAACCGCAACCGTCACCTCCTGGACGTGGCAGAGGCACATGCTCGGTCGCGTGACTACGCGAAGACGGTTGAGGTCTTGCAAGGGATCCGCGCGGACGCTCCACAGTGGCTGCCCAACCAACGCTACGCGCGGGACATCTTCGGCCGAGTGATCGCGCGTCGGCGCACCCTCACGCAGGAGATGCGGGACCTGGCTGACGCGATCGGCGTACCGGTGTGACTTGGTGTGGCACTTCAGGCTGGCCGCTCATCGAAGTGCCATTGAGGTGTGTTCCTGCCGTTACATAGCGTCATATGCATGGCGACCCAAGGTAGAGCAGCAGAGACAGCTGTCCGTGAGTGCATGACCACGGTCGATGCCGATGCGCGTCAGTGGGAGTACACGACCTATGCCCCCGGCGGTGAGACGTGCCCGGCGTGCGGGAAGCCGATCAAGGGCCTTGAGAGCTGTCGCCGGGGGATGCTGGCTCGCCGGGGCTCGTCTCCGATCGTGGCCTACTGGCACACGGCTTGCGCACCGAAGGAGGCGGGGCAGTGATCCCGATGGAGATCTACAAGAGCAGCAAGAAGGCCGCTGCTGACGCGCACGAGATGCTGTGTCAGGCGCTGTTGGCGATCGGGATTCCGAGGCGGGATCTTGGCTGGCTGGCTCCGCGCGTAGCGCCGGACGGCTGTCCGATGGTGGCCATGGGCACGTGGAACGCTGACGTGGTGCAGAGGGTAGCGGCGCATCTGATGGCGTCACCTGCGTACGTCAAGACGTTGCCGGACGGCCGCGTCGTAGGCGATCACGCCCACGTGATGCGAGACGAGTAGACCCCGGCGCGCTGGGTGACGGCGAATCAGGACTCAGTGCGTCGGCTTCCCCGACCGTAGCTTCGCATCCGGTGGTTCACGGACGGGGCTCTCCGCTGTTTGAGCAGTGACGAAGACCGATAGACGGCCCCTCCGATCGATTGTTGGCCCATGCGAGGATCGCTTCTCCAAGGTGAGCACGTTGGTAGGTGGAGATAGGTATGGCCAAGGTCGGTCTGTACGTGAAATTCCGCGCGCAGTCGGGGCAGCGCGACGCCCTAGTGAAGGTGCTGCTAGGGGCTGCGGACCTCATGGCTGGCGCTCCGGGCTGCGAGTTGTACGTAGTGAATACCGCCTCCGGCGAGGAGGATATGGTGTGGGTCACGGAGATCTGGCGCAGTGCGGCTGACCATGAGGACTCGCTGTCAGTGGCCGGGGTGAAGGAACTGATCGGACAGGCGATGCCCCTGCTGGCAGGTCCGCCCGAGCGGATCGATGTTCAGCCTGCGGGTGGCGTCGGAATGCGAGGGTGAACGGCCCCAATGCCCATGGGGGCCACCTATCGAACCCCGCCGGGGCCACCTATCGGTCTTTGTCGCATGAACCTGTGGTGCCGTGATGGCGCGCTGTGGGCACGCCGCCGGCCGTAGAGGCTTTTGGGCGGGAGCTGCCATGGGGCGAGTGAACAGGGGGCCTTACGCTCGCCAGCGGATCGGGCAGTCTTTGGGACCTGCCCGCAGTAGCCCGATCGGCTCCCTGTTCTTCGAGGCTCGCCCCATGGTGGCTGCCTAAAAGCCTCGTAGGCCGTCGGCCCCAGCCCCAGAGGGTGAACACAGCCTCGTCCCTCCGGAGCGGGGTCGAGTCGCCTGATACTGCACGGGACGGGCTCTTGGGCTAGGGACGTCCGACGAGTCGTGGTACCTGCCCGTCCGAGCCTGATGCCCTTGCGGGACGTAGTGGCAACCGTGTTACGCAACGAGCGTGCCCCCGCCCTGTCCCCGGCTGGTAGGGCTGGGCAGGGGCAATGCGGCGTCTACCCGCGACCTCAGGAATTAGAACTTTCGTTGCCGAAATCCGGGTTGAGAAGGCCGACCACGTTGAGTGTGTTACCCGTGGCGTTGACGGGAACATGCACGGGGGCCTGAACAAGGTTGCCGGAGACGATGCCGGGGGAGTGTTCGGCCTTGCCGTCGGCGTTGGCTCCTCCATGGGCCATTGCAAATCCAGTACTGGTCAGCAGAGCAGCTGCGATCAGGCCGGTCGTGGCAAAGACGGTGCGTGCGCGCATGGTTCCTCCTGTGTGGTAGGTCGCCCGGGTTCTGCACCGTCGGATGATCCGAGAAACGCCTCTCACTTGAACGGGAACGCAAACCCATTCCTTCGGGAAAGGTGGACCGTGCTGTTGACGCGCCCACGTACAAGCCAGTCGCCCGACCCGTCGGACAGGCATGTTGCCGGTGAGGGCGGCGCGGCCTGGATCGGTGGCTGGCCTGCAGGAGGCCGTGAGCCTCGGGCCAGAGTTCTCGGGATCGGGGCGGGCAAGGTGGGGCGTGCTGGATCTGGCGCACGTCTGCGGGGTCGCCTGGTATGCGCCGGGGCGGCGGCGCGCCGAAGGCGCGCCCTGGAAAAAGTAAAGCCAGATTCCGCCACGCCCCGAACCGCTGACCGCTCCGGGCTCCCGATGGGTGCATGGCACGTTGCGCAACCGGCCAGACAGACACGCTCAGTTCACCACTACCGGGCCGTACGACTTTCTCTCTCCGGGCGCACCCTCAGATGCCCTGTCTGCGACGGAAATCAGGTTGACAATCGGCCCCCGCCCTGAGTCGGCACCTGCTGATGCTGTTCTTACTCCGGCCGATTCTGGTACGGATTTCCCACGGTCCGGGACGCTGCGCTGAGCCGTGGGCCCCGGAAAATCACAGGCCTCCTGTCGGTGGCAACTCATATAATTCCAAGGCAAGTTAGCTGCGCCTGGTCAGGGCGTACGCAGGATAAGCGCCCTGTAAGCGCAAAGGAGAAAAGTCATGAACACCCGCTATCTACTTCCCGACTTGAGGCTCTGGAGGCCGCGTCATGTCTGCCGACTCCGGCAACGAAACCACACGCAAAACCCGCCTGTCCGCCGCGTCGTCCGCTCCGGCCGAGCGTTCCGGCGCGCTGGCACGCGAACTACGTCTACAAGCTCTCTCAGAGGCGGACCGTGATCTCATACGGCTCGTCAGTGATCCGCTCTATCCGCGCTGGCGGGAGCAGATCAAAGCCATCGGTGGCTGTGCCCACCCGATTTACCTGTCCGGTTCCACGGTCACTCGTGATGCGGTTACGGGTGAGGTGATCTCGTCCTACTCGACCGCTGGGGAACCTGGTGAGCGGCTGGCCGTGCGCTGCCGCAACCGGCGTGCCTCGGTGTGTGAGCCGTGCTCTCGCCTGCACGCGGGGGACACGTTCCAGCTCGTTCGTGCGGGCCTGTCCGGCGGCAAGGGGGTCCCCGAGGGCGTGAAAGATCGCCCCCGGCTGTTCGTCACGCTCACTGCCCCCTCGTTCGGGCCGGTGCATCGCGTGCTGGACGGGGAACCCTGCCGTCCTCGCCGTGATGATCCGCGCTGCGAGCATGGGCGGCGGCTCGGCTGCGGCCTGGCCCACACCGAGGATGACCCCCTGGTGGGTCTGCCGCTGTGCCCGGACTGCTACGACTACGTGGGCCACGTGCTGTGGCACGCGCACGCCGGGCGCCTGTGGGACCGGTTCACCACCACCGTGCGGCTCGACGCGTTCGGGACGTGGGGAGACCGGGGCTGGTTCTTCGAGTCTCCTCGGCTGAATGATCGCCACCCGTCCTATGACTGGTTTCTGGATCAGTTCAAGGCTGCGGCCAAGCTGGCCGGGACTCCGCAGTACACCCCGAAGAGCTTCCGGCACTTCTTCGTCTCCGAGGCCATCCACGCTCAGATCCCGCTCTTCGAGGTGGCGGCGTGGGTCGGTCACCGGACCACTCGGACCACGGAGCTGGTCTACGGCCACCTCGTCCGCCGTGCCATGGACCGGGGGGCCCGCACGATGCACAACCGCCTGGGGCTGAAGCTGCAGCCCTTCAAGGGCCTCATCGCCCCGCCCTCGCTGACGCCCTCTGAGGACGACATCGAGGACTGGGACGACGTGGCGTAGGTGGTTGGGTGTGATCGCGTGTCGACCCAGTGCAGACTTCGAGTCGGATCGGTCGCCCTCTCAGGCGCGGCCGGACTCGTTCGCAGTGTTCAGGATATTTACACTCCGAAACATTGCTGACGGGCATCCGTGAGACACGGAAGCGACCTGCCCAGGTTGGGCCTTTCCGCAGTTGAATGCCCCTCCTAGTACGTAGGTCTGGGGGCCTCCGACAGCTTCCATCGAGCCCCAGAACTGGGGGGTTACCCCCTGATATGCAAAGTCCTTAACCTGTCCCTCAAGGCGGCCGTTCCGGATCATGTATGCCCTCTGACCCGTAAATTGGAAGTTGTACCGCTGCATGTCGATCGACCAGGACCGGTCGCCGACCACGTAGATGCCCCGGTCGACACCGCCGATCAGGTCCTCGGTCGACAGCCCGGCGGGATCCGGCTGCAGCGACACGTTGGCCATGCGCTGCACCGGTACGTGCGCGGGGGAGTCGGCGTACGCGCAGCCGTTGGAGCGGGCGAACCCGGTGAGCCGCGCGATCCGCCGGTCCAGCTGGTAGCCGACCAGTGTGCCGTCCTTCACCAGGTCCCAGGACTGCGCCTCGACGCCCTCGTCGTCGTACCCGATGGTCGCGAGGCCGTGTTCGGCGGTGCGGTCGCCGGTGACGTTCATCAGCTCGGAGCCGTATCTCAGCTTGCCCAGCTGGTCGAAGGTGGCGAAGGAGGTGCCGGCGTAGGCGGCCTCGTAGCCGAGCGCGCGGTCCAGCTCGGTGGCGTGGCCGATGGACTCGTGGATGGTCAGCCACAGGTTGGACGGGTCGACCACCAGGTCGTACAGGCCCGGCTCCACGCTCGGCGCCCGCATCTTCTCGGCGAGCAGCTCCGGGATCCGCTCCAGCTCCGAGTCCCAGTCCCAGCCGGTGCCGGTCAGATACTCCCAGCCCCGCCCGGCCGGCGGCGCGAGGGTTCGCATCGAGTCGAACTCGCCGCTCGACTCGTCCACCGACACCGCGGTCAACTCCGGGTGCAGACGCACCCGTTGCTGGGTCGTCACGGTCCCGGCGGTGTCGGCGTAGAACTTGTTCTCGTGCACGGTGAGCAGTGAGGCGTCCACATGGCTGACGCCGTTGGCGGCCAGCAGCCGTGTGCTCCACTCCGCCAGCAGCGCGGCCTTCGCCTCGTCGGGCACGGAGAACGGGTCGATCTCGTACGACGACACCCACGTCCGGTCCGTGTGCACCGGCTCGTCGGCCAGCTCGACCCTCCCCCACTGCCCGAAAGGCGTGGGAGGTACCCCCACGTCCGCCCCTGCGGCCTTGATGACCTGCGCGGACAGCTTGGCCATGGCCACCGCCTGGGAGGCCACCCGGGCCGCCGCGTCCATGGTCAGGTCCACACCGGAGGCGAAGCCCCACGTACCGCCGTGCACGACCCTGACCGCGTACCCGAGGTCGGTGGTGTCCGACGATCCGGCGGGTTTGGCGTCCCGCAGCCGCCAGGACGCGCTGCGCACCCGCTCGAACCGGAAGTCCGCGTGCTCGGCCCCGAGCGCACGCGCGCGTGCCAGCGCGGCGTCGGCGAGGGCCCGTAGGGGAAGCGCCGTGAAGGCTTCGTCGATGGAATGGGGCACGGAGGTCTCCCTGCTGTCGTGGCCTGTCGGTCCGATCATGTCGTGGCGGCGGTCCGGCGGACCACACCTTTCCGGCCCGGAGCGGGGGCGTTTCTGTAGGGATCCGACAGCGACTCCCCCGAGCCACTGTCGGTGCCCGATTGCCCACGGACCCGGCCGGACCGATAGGTTTCCGATGAAGCCGCCTGTCATCCAGGTGTTCGGGCGGGTGTCGGAACATCTGCAGACCGCTATCGAAAGGGTGATCCGTTGAGCCGCTCGGTTCTCGTCACCGGAGGCAACCGGGGCATCGGCCTCGCCATCGCCCGCGCATTCGCCGACGCCGGCGACAAGGTCGCGATCACGTACCGCTCGGGTGAGCCGCCGGCCGGCTTTCTGGCCGTCAAGTGCGACATCACCGACCCGGAGCAGGTGGAGCAGGCCTACAAGGAGATCGAGGACCAGCACGGTCCGGTCGAGGTCCTGGTCGCCAACGCGGGCGTGACCAAGGACCAGCTCCTGATGCGCATGTCCGAGGACGATTTCACCTCGGTCATCGACACCAACCTCACTGGCACCTTCCGGGTCGTCAAGCGGGCCAACCGTGGCATGCTGCGCGCCAAGAAGGGCCGCGTCGTCCTGATCTCGTCCGTGGTCGGCCTGCTCGGCTCCGCGGGGCAGGCGAACTACGCCGCCTCCAAGGCCGCCCTGGTCGGCTTCGCGCGCTCTCTCGCCCGTGAGCTGGGCTCGCGCAACATCACCTTCAACGTCGTCGCGCCCGGTTTCGTCGACACCGACATGACCAAGGTGCTCAGCGACGAGCAGCGCCAGAACATCGTCTCGCAGGTGCCGCTCGGCCGTTACGCGCAGCCGGAGGAGATCGCCGCGACGGTGCGGTTCCTCGCCTCGGACGACGCCTCGTACATCACTGGAGCCGTCATCCCCGTTGACGGCGGACTGGGAATGGGTCACTGATCACCATGAGTGGAATCCTCGAGGGCAAGCGCATCCTGATCACCGGTGTGCTGATGGAGTCCTCCATCGCCTTCCACGCGGCCAAGCTGGCCCAGGAGCAGGGCGCGGAGATCATCCTGACCGCGTTCCCGCGGCCCACGCTGACCGAGCGCATCGCCAAGAAGCTGCCGAAGCCCACCAAGGTCATCGAGCTGGACGTCACCAACGACGAGCACCTGGGCCGGCTGGCCGACATCGTCGGCGAGGAACTGGGCGGCCTCGACGGCGTCGTGCACTCCATCGGCTTCGCGCCGCAGGACGCGCTCGGCGGCAACTTCCTCAACACGCCGTTCGAGTCCGTGGCCACCGCCATGCACGTCTCGGCGTACTCCCTGAAGTCGCTGACCATGGCCTGCCTGCCGCTGATGCAGAACGGTGGCTCGGTCGTCGGCCTCACCTTCGACGCGCAGTACGCCTGGCCGCAGTACGACTGGATGGGCCCGGCCAAGGCCGCCCTGGAGGCGACCAACCGCTACATGGCGCGCGATCTGGGCAAGCAGAACATCCGCTGCAACCTCATCTCCGCGGGTCCGATCGGCTCCATGGCCGCCAAGTCCATCCCGGGCTTCGCCGAGCTGGCCTCCGTGTGGGACTCCCGCGCCCCGCTGGAGTGGGACCTGAAGGACCCGGAGCCGGCCGGCCGCGGCATCGTCGCCCTGCTGAGCGACTGGTTCCCGAAGACCACCGGCGAGATCATCCACGTCGACGGCGGTCTGCACGCCATCGGAGCCTGATCTTCGCAGAACACAGCAGAACACAGCAGAACACAGGTGACGCCTCGTTTCCCGCAGTGCGCGGGGAGCGGGGCGTCACTCGTTCGGTTCACCGGCCGGGCGCCCACCGGTGCGGGCGGCGCACTCTGAATTACGCGTTCATCCACGCGCCCCTCGCAGCCCGGCCGAGGAGGTCCCCTGGTGCGCCTGCGCCTGTCTCGCAGCCTGGCCCCGGTGACCCTGGCCGCGGCCCTCGTGCTCTCCCTGCCGTACGACGCGATGCCCTACGCGCGCGTGGACGACGGAGAGCCACCCGCGCCGAGCCTCTTCGGGGCCGCCTGCCGTACGGCCGTCCGCGGCTCCCATGTGGTGGCCTACTGCCACAATCCCTATGTCGACACCGATCGCGTGCGGCTGCACATCGAGTGCGCCCGCTGGTGGGACATCGACACCGACAGCGCACCGGTCGACACCGGGCCCGCCATGACCGTACGGCTCAAGGGCCGGTGCTGGAAGGAAGTCCGCTCGGCCTGGATCAGCCACCAGAACGAGCACTGAACCGGCCCGGCCGGCACAGGAACGGATAGCTCGCGGCCTCGGCGGCCGCCGCCTCCGCGTCCCCGGTACGGATCGCGTCCACCAGGCGTGTGTGATCCATGTGCGTCTCCGGTGTCAGCTCCGCGCCCACGTCCGCGCGCAGCCAGTCCCGCAGCACCTCGCCCAGATCGGCGTACATCGCCGTCATCACATCGTTGTGGGAGGCGGCCACGACGGCCATGTGGAAGGTGGCGTCGGCCGTCACGAAAGCCTCCGCGTCGCCCCTCTCCCAGGCCTCCTCGCGTCGCTCCATGAGCGCGTCCAGCTGTTTGAGGTCCTTCTCGGTGCGCCGCTCGGCGGCCAGCTTCGCCGCGGCCGACTCCAGAGCCGCGCGCAGCTCCGCGATGTGCCGGGGGTCGGCATCGGCGAACCGGCGGTGCATCACACCGGCCAGCTCGCTCGTCGCCACCACATAGGTGCCGGAGCCCTGCCGGATGTCCAGCAGACCGTTGTGCGCGAGCGCGCGGACGGCCTCGCGGACGGTGTTACGGGCGACACCGAGCTGCTCGACCAGCTCCGGTTCCGTCGGAATGCGCGAGCCGACCGGCCACTCGCCGGAGGTGATCTGGCCTCGCAGTGCGGCGATGACCTGCTCGGACAGGGCCGAACGGCGTGGATGGCTCAAGGGCATGGCACACCTTCGCACGACAGTCCCGGGCCTGGACGTTCCGGGGATGGACAACCAATCATCCCATGATTCTATGATGGGTTTCATGGCATGTGAGGAAACCAGGACAGTGGAGACCCGTACGGCGATGTCGCCGACCGAACGCGGTACGGCCCCCGCGACGCACACACCCGAGACAGCGCCCGGCGCGGGCCGCACGCGCGCGTGGGCGACCCGCCTGGTCGTCGTGGGCATCGTGTTGTCCGCGCTGAACCTCCGCCCGGCCATCACGAGCCTCGGCGCGCTCCTGGAGGAGGTCCGCGACGGGCTCGGCATGAGCGGCAGCGTGGCTGGCCTGCTCACCTCCGTACCCCCGCTCTGCTTCGCGGTCTTCGGCGTCACTGCCCCCCGGCTCGCCCGCCGCTTCGGGGCGGCCGCCGTGGTGTGCGCGGGCATGGCCGCCATCACCGCGGGCCTGCTCATACGCCCCTTCGCCGGCGGCACGGCCGGATTCCTGGCCGCCAGCGCGCTCGCCCTGATGGGCATCGCCGTCAGCAACGTGCTGATGCCGGTCATCGTCAAGCGCTGGTTCCCCGACCGGGTCGGCTCCATGACCGGCCTGTACTCGATGGCGCTCGCCCTCGGCACGTCCCTCGCCGCCGCGGTGACCGTGCCCCTGACCGACGCGATGGGCGGCAGCTGGCAGTCCGGCCTCGCCGTGTGGGCCGTCATCGCGGGCGCCGCCGTCCTGCCCTGGCTACCGCTCGTACGGGACCGCGGCAGCGCGCCCGCACAGTCGCAGGACCGTCCGGCGAAGGCACAGCACGCGCCCGTGACGCAGCAGGCGCCCGTGACGCAGCAGGCGCCTGTGACGCAGCAGGTGCCGGTGCGTATCACCCGCAGCCGCACCGCCTGGGCGCTCGCCGTCTTCTTCGGTCTCCAGGCCACCGCCGCCTACATCACCATGGGCTGGATGCCGCAGATCTTCCGGGACGCCGGTGTTCCGGCCGGCACCGCGGGCGTACTGCTCGCGGTCACCATGGTGATGGGCGTACCGCTGGCCTTCGTCATCCCGCGGGTCGCCACCCGGCTGCCCCAGCAGGGGCCGATCGTGCTGGTCCTGGGCGTGTGCGGGCTCGCCGGATACGCCGGCCTGTACCTCGCGCCCGCCGCCGGCGCCTGGGCCTGGGCCCTGCTGCTCGGTGTCTCCAACTGCGCCTTCCCGCTGGCCCTGACGATGGTCGGGATGCGGGCCCGCAGTGGGCCGGGTGTGGCCCAGCTGTCCGCGTTCGCGCAGAGCACCGGCTATCTGATCTCCATCCCCGGCCCGCTGCTGGTCGGTGTGCTCTACCAGCGGAGCAGCGGCTGGGGGCTGCCGATCGCCCTCATGGCGGCCCTGATGGTGCCGCAGATGGTGGTCGGTTTCCTGGCGGGCCGCGACCGCACGGTGGAGGACGAGGCAGCCACGCGCTGACCCTGCGGGGGACCCTGGACGCGGCGGCGCGCTGACCACCGCGGAAGGGGCTCGCAGGGGCGACGCGCCGACCCCTCCCGGCGGGGGCCGGAGGGAGGGTGCGAGACTGGGCGCATGCAGCCTGTGCTCGACCCGAACCCGCAGAACGGTCAGAAGAAGATGCTGCTCGTCTTCGGCTCGTTCTTCGCCATCTTCGTGATCATCGCCGTCATCGCGACCCTCGCCTCCCCGTGACGGCGGTGTCCCGGACCGCGTCTCCGCGCGGACGGTGGGGCTAGCCCCACCATCCCCTAGGGGGTGAGGGTCAGGGTCAACTGGGTGGAAGTCCGGATGGGTTGGCGGCCCCGGATTCCGTAGCTTCGAGATGTGACCGCAGCACGCGGTCACGGACCCGCTCGAAGACCCACGGAGGCGATCATGTCGGCCCGCACCCACTCCCGGCCCCATCCGGCGACCACGGGCGGCGTGGACATCCGGCTGCCCTGGTGGGCTCTCGCCCTGCCCGCGCTCGCCTTCATCGCGCTGCTCGTGCTGATACTTAACCCGTCGGACGCGCACGCGGCGAGCGGCGACCCGGCGATCACGCACCTCGTCGAGCGCGCCCAGCAGCTCCTCGCGCGCTGACCCGGAGCCCCTGTGCGCGGTGAAGCCGCATGTCAACTCCCTGCACCGCATGGACCGTTTCATGCGAAGCTGGGCGCCATGAGCGTTGAAGAACCTCGCAGGATCGTCCTCCTCCGACACGCGAAGGCCGACTGGGGCCAGGAAGCCGACCACGAACGGCCCCTCGCCGAGCGCGGCCGTCAGGACGCCCCCGTCGCGGGCCGCAAGCTGGCGGACACCGGGATCGCCTTCGACCTGGCTCTGTGCTCCACCGCGGTCCGGACCCGGGAGACCTGGAAGCTCGCCGTCCAGGAGCTTCCGCAGCGGCCGAGGACCGTCTACGAGGAGCGGGTCTACGAGGCATCCCTGGGCGAGCTCATCGCCCTGCTCAACGAGACACCGGACGACGTGCGCAACCTCGTCCTGATCGGCCACAACCCGGGCGTCCACGCTCTCGCCGACGCCCTCGCGGGAGAGGCCGAGGGCGATGTCCTCGCGCGGATGAACCGCAGCGGCTTCCCGACCTCCGCCTACGCGATGCTCACCTTCGAGGGCTCCTGGAAGTCCGTGGAACACGGCGTGGGCAAGCTGGTCGATTTCTGGGCCCCGCACAGCTGACGGACAGCCGACGGACCAAGGGCCCGGCGCCACGCGGCCGGGACCGGGCCCTGCCGGATCCGGGCGATCGGACGGGCCTGCCGTAGCCGGGTGATCGGACCCGCTCAGCCCTCGTCGTGCGTGTCGGCCGCCTCGACCTCTTCGCGGGTGACGCCCAGCAGATACAGCACTGTGTCGAGGAAGGGGAAGTTCACCGCCGTGTGTGCCGCCTCGCGGACCACCGGCTTGGCGTTGAAGGCGACGCCCAGACCGGCCGCGTTCAGCATGTCCAGGTCGTTGGCACCGTCGCCGATCGCCACCGTCTGCGACAGCGGCACCCCGGCCTCCGCGGCGAACCGGCGCAGCAGCCGCGCCTTGCCCGCGCGGTCCACGATCTCGCCGGTGACCCGCCCGGTGAGCTTGCCGTCGACGATCTCCAGCGTGTTGGCCTGCGCGAAGTCCAAGCCCAACCGTTCCTTCAGATCGTCCGTGACCTGGGTGAAGCCACCCGAGACGACCCCGACCTGGTAACCGAGCCGCTTCAGCGTGCGGATCAGGGTGCGGGCACCCGGCGTCAGCCGGACCTCGTTGCGCACCTTCTCCACCACCGAGACGTCCAGTCCCTTCAGCAGCGCCACCCGCGCGTGCAGCGACTGCTCGAAGTCAAGCTCCCCGCGCATCGCCGCCGCCGTGACCTCGGCCACCTGGTCCTCGCAGCCGGCGTGCGCCGCGAACAGCTCGATGACCTCGTCCTGGATCAGGGTCGAGTCCACGTCCATCACCACGAGCCGCTGGGCGCGCCGGTGCAGCCCCGCCGACACCACGGCCACGTCGACACCCAGTGCCGCCGCGTCGGACGCGAGCGCGGTGCGCAGCGGCGCGGTCTCCACACCGGAGACCGCGAACTCCACGGCTGTCACCGGGTACTTGGCGAGCCGGAAGATTCGGTCGATGTTGCCGCCGGTCTTGGCGATCCGAGCGGCGATGGCGGCCGTCGACTCGGCGGTCAGCGGATGGCCGAGGACGGTCACCAGCGAACGCCCGAGGCCGCGCGGCTGGTTGTCGCCGTGCCCCGAGATGATCTCCGCCTGCATCTTCATCGACTCGGCCCAGCTGTGCACGGTGGCCCGCAGATCGCCCTCCAGACCGGCCGGCGGCTGGGTCACCAGCGCGCACAGGACCAGACGGCCCCGGGTGACGACCTGCTCGATGTCGACCACATCGACGAGGTACGCGGCGAGGGTGTCGAAGAGGCCCGCCGTGATGCCCGGCCGGTCCTTGCCGAAGATCTTGACGAGGAGAGTGGGGACCTCGGGGGTCTGTGAAGCAGAGGTCTGCGAAGCGCTCATGGTGTCACCACCGTATCCGGCACCCAGTGCCGTCCGCCGCCGAGGTCCGCCTGACGGACACGGAACAATGGATGTCGCGCCGGTGTCAGGGATCTTGCCATCGGGAGACGCCCGCGCCCGACACACAGCGGCCCCCGTCTCCACCTCGACTGTGCCACGAGAAGCCCTGACGGGCAGGGTCGGGGCGAAGGCGGGTGTGGTGCCGGTCACCCGCGGTGCTTCGGCTTCCCCGGCGGTCCATCGTCCGGCGGTTCCTCGCGCAGGTCCTCCGGCACCTGGAGGTCCTCCGGGATCCGGAGACAGGGATTCGCGTCCGGGGTCGGCGGCCGATACGGCGTACTCGGCACGTACGGCTCGGGACCGCCGCCGTGTCCATGGCGCCCGGCGTTCCCGCCCCCGGAGCCGCTGCGGGGAGAGCACCCCGCCGCGCCCCCGTACACCGACGAGCCCCCGCCCTCGCCCATGCGGGTGTCCCCTCGATGTCCGAGCCCCTCCTCCTCGCCCTGCCCGGCCACCATCACCCCCGCCGCCCCCGCCGCCCCGGCGCCCGCGCCCCGCGCCCCTGTACTTCGACGAGCCTCCGCCCTCGCCCATGCGGGTGTCCCCTCGATGTCCGAGCCCCTCCTCCTCGTCCTGCCCGGTCATCATCACCCCCGGCACTCCGGCGCCCCGGCGCCCGCGCCCCGCGCCCCTGTACTTCGACGAGCCTCCGCCCTCGCCCATGCAGGTGTCCCCTCGATGTCCGAGCCCCTCCTCCTCGCCCTGCCCGGTCATCATCACCCCCCCGCTCCGCCCCCACCGCTCCCACACCACCCGCGCCCCCGCCGCGCCGCTCGCCACGCCGCCACTGCACCGAACGCCCCCGCGCCAGCGCCCCACGCCGCGCCGAGCAGCAGGGCCGTACCGAGATGGCCGTGCAGTTCGAGGCCCGAGCCGAAAGCGTCGAAGCCCGGCACGGGCAAGGACGCGGTCACGGACGCGTCTGTCAGGTGGGCGAGCAGGGGCAGGGCGACCGCGGTGGCGACGCCGAGGCGCACCGCGCACCGAGCGGCCAGCCCGCGGGCGCTGTCGGGCGGTCGCAGTCCGATGGCACGGTCGGACGGCCCGGGTCCGAAGGCGCTGCCCGGCGGCCCAAGCCCAAGGACCCTGTCGGACGGCCGTAGCCCGAGGGCGTCATCCGGCAGTCGTACCACCGGCGTGCGGACGGCCGTCAGGACGCCGGTCAGCAGCATGGTCGGCGCCGCCGTCACGGCCAGTAGCCAGCCCCGGCCGTCCAGCTCGGCCAGTCGGCCCAGCGTCACCGCAGGCTGGTCGGAGCGTGCGCCGAGGAACTGGTCCAGCGGGTGGGGAGGAACCCGGCGAGGGCGCCGGCGGCATGGCCGTTCCAGGGGACGAAGAGGCCGAGCGGGAGGCAGAGCCAGACGCCGTTCGGCGCGCCGAGCAGGGCCGCGCCGGCGATCCGCCCCGGATGGCCGTCGTCGATCGCCGCCTACGCCGCCTACGCCGCCGCCGCGAGCCCCGCCGCAACGGCCACCAGCAGCACGGTGACGAGCGCCGAGACCGTCGGCCGTACCACCCGGTGCACGGCGGACCAGCCGGGCGGGAAGCGCGGGAGGCGAGCAGGGCCATCAGCAGGACACCGGCACGCCAGCCCACGCCGCCGAGGAGCGTGGCCGCAGTGTCCATGGTGAAGCCGACCGCGGCCCTGGCATGGACGAGACGTCCGATCCGTTCCGGCCCGAGCGTGCCGCCGTCGACGGTGACGACGCCGTGACCGGCCCGGGCGAGAGCTCCCAGCAGCGCCCGCGAAGGGCACGACCACCGTGCCCGCGCGGGCGAGGAGTTCGGCGGGGGAAACGACAACTCCGGCTGTGTGCAGGGACCGTAGGACGAACCAGGACAACAGCAGGGCACCGACCGGGCTCACCCCGAGTGGCGTGATTTCGATGGTGGTGTGAAGGTCGTCGCCTTTCACACCGAAGGCGGACACAGTGCCCGACGGTGCGACCGAACCATCTGCCCCGAGTGCCACAACGGCGGCCGTCATGGGGCCCGGTGAGCCCGCTGCGTTCGCCCTCAGGAGGTGCAGGCCGAGCGCTGCCGTGCCCGTCATCCCCGTCAACGCCCAGCTCACCGAGGCGATCGCGGACAGCAGGACGGCCTTCCAGGGCACCGCCGCAGCGCGCCGCACGCTCCCGCCACTTGCGGCAGCCTTCATGACAGCCCCCCGATTTTCACGGCGGACCCCCTGATTTCACGGCGGACTCCCCGGTCCGCTCTCATCGCAGACCCCCGGTTCGCGGCGCGACACCGCCTCCGAGGCTGTCCCCCTCGCCGGGATTACCACTCTCCGGCCCGGTTTCAACCCCGTCCACGGGGCGAGTTGGAGCGCGTGAGGGCGCTCGTGACAAGGCCCGGCTTTCGGTCAGGGGGCGGAGCCTGAAATAGTTCCCCACGATGTTCGACATCCCTAGACTCCCTGCGATGGGGGTAACTCGGGGGACAACTCAGTGGGGCATGGAGTGCCGGAACTCGTACTGGAATCAAACGGACAGACCTGGACGCTCGACCCGTCCAGGCCTTACACCCTCGGGCGCGACCCGCAGGGTGACATCGTCTTCGACGACGCCAGGGTGTCCTGGCGGCACGCCACGGTCAGCTTCAACGGCCGCAGTTGGGTGATCGAGGACCACGGCAGCACCAACGGCACGTTCGTGCAGGGGCGGCGGATCCAGCAGGTGGAGATCGGGCCGGGCGCGTCGCTGCACCTCGGCAACGCGACCGACGGACCGCGGCTGAACCTGTCCGGCGCCGCGGTGGGCCAACAGGAGCCGGCGCCGTACGCCGCGCAGGGCGCCGGTGCGCCGGGCTGGGCCCAGCAGGCAGCCGCAGCCCAGCCGCAGGCACCGGCCCCCCAGCAGGCCGTACCGCAGCAGGCCGTACCGCACCGGGCGCCGGCGCAGCCGCAGGCCCCGCAGCCGGACTGGCAGCAGCAGGCGGCGCCCGCGTTTCCGCACCAGCAGTCGGCTCCCGCCGATCAGTACGCGCAGCAGGCACCCGGTGGTGGCGCGGGGGCGCCGCCGGTTCACGGCGACCGCAGCCCGACCACGTTCCACCAGTTCGCCGTCGGCCGGGTGATGCGCATCGGCCGTGCTCTGGAGAACGAGCTGGTCGTCTCCGACCTGCAAGTCTCCCGCCACCACGCCGAGTTCCACGCCACGCCCGACGGCCGCCTGGAGATCCGCGACCTCGGCTCGCACAACGGCACCTACGTCAACGGCCAGCCGATCCCCAAGGGCGGCTCGGTGCAGCTGGGCCCGGCCGACATCGTCGGCGTCGGCCACTCCACCTTCCGTATCGTCGGCGACCGGCTTGAGGAGTTCGTCGACACCGGTGAGGTCTCCTTCTCCGCGCGCCATCTGACCGTCACGGTCGACGGCGGCAAGCAGATCCTGAAGGACGTCTCCTTCGGCGTCCCGGAGAAGTCCCTGGTCGCGGTCATCGGCCCGTCCGGTTCCGGCAAGTCGACCCTGCTGAAGGCGCTCACCGGCTACCGGCCCGCAAACCAGGGCGAGGTGCTGTACGACAACCGCAACCTGTACAAGCAGTTCGCGGAGCTGCGCCAGCGCATCGGTCTGGTCCCGCAGGACGACATCCTGCACAAGGAGCTGACCGTAAAGAAGGCCCTGAAGTACGCGGCCAAGCTGCGCTTCCCCGCCGACACCACGGCGCAGGAGCGCGAGGCCCGTATCGACGAGGTGCTGCGCGAGCTCAAGCTGGACATCCACAAGGAGAAGAAGGTCACCTCCCTCTCCGGCGGCCAGCGCAAGCGTGTCTCGGTGGCCCTGGAGCTGCTCACCAAGCCGTCGCTGATCTTCCTGGACGAGCCGACGTCCGGCCTCGACCCGGGCATGGACCGCGATGTCATGCAGCTGCTGCGCGGCCTCGCCGACGACGGCCGTACGGTCCTCGTGGTCACCCACTCGGTGGCCGAGCTGGCCCTGTGCGACAAGCTGCTGGTGATGGCGCCGGGCGGCTCGGTGGCCTACTTCGGCCCGCCGGAGGAGGCGCTGAACTTCTTCGGCTACGACACCTGGGCCGATGTCTTCTCGGCCTTCGAGAACTACCGCGACTACGACTGGGCGGGCCGCTGGAAGGGCTCGCAGCACTACCAGATGTACGCCGCGGACATTGACTCCGTCGCCCCGCAGTCGGTCCACCACATGCCTCCGCCGCAGGCCATCAGGCCCCCGAAGCCGCAGGCCTGGGGCTCGCAGCTGCTGACCCTGATCCGGCGCTATGTGTCGGTCATCGCCTCCGACCGGGGCTTCCTGTTGCTGTCGGTGGTCCTGCCGGCGGTCCTCGGCGTGGTCAGCCTGCCGATCCAGCACAGCAAGGGTCTGCTGGTCAACGGGGCGATCAACCCGCAGACCGGCCTCCACGTCCCCAACAGCACGGCCACGGTGGTACTGCTGGTCCTCGCGGTCGGCGCGTGCTTCGCGGGCGCCGCGAACTCCGTGCGTGAGCTGATCAAGGAACGGGTGATCTACGAGCGCGAACGGGCGACCGGTCTGTCCCGGTCGGCGTATCTGATGTCCAAGGTGGTCGTGCTCGGCGCCGTCACCCTGCTGCAGGGACTGATGGTCGGCCTGATCGGCTTCTCCAGCCGTGCCGTCCCCGACCAGGGACTCATCCTCGGCAGCTCCACCCTCCTGGAACTGTGCCTGCCGATCATGGCCCTCGGCTTCACCTCGATGATGGTGGGCCTGGTGATCTCCTCGCTGGTGAAGACCGCCGAGAAGACCATGCCGCTGCTGGTGATGTTCGCGATCATCCAGGTCGTGTTCACCGGCTGCCTCTTCACCCTGCACGGCACGCTCGGTGTGGACGAGGTCTCGTACCTGATGCCGTCGCGCTGGGGCGTGGCCGCCGCCGGCACCTCGCTGGACTTCAACAACATCGCCCCGAACACCGACAACCCGGGCAGCACCGACCCGCTGTGGAACCACACGGCCGGCGCCTGGACCATGGACATGATCATCCTGATCCTGCTCGGTGTGATCTGCGGCTTCTTCGTGGCCCGCTTCCTGCGCCGCCACGAGCCGGAGGTCATGCGCAAGTAACCGCTGCGCAGGTTTCGCAATGCCGAAGGGCGGCACCCCGCAACGGGGTGCCGCCCTTCCGCGTACGTCAGAGGTCCGCGCCGACCTCAGTACGCGCTGTTGACGTTGTCCATCGAGCCGTACCGGTGGGCCGCGTAGTTGGCGGCGGCGGTGATGTTGGCGACCGGGTCGTAGATGTTCCACGACGTGCCGGACACGTGGTACGAGTTGAAGGTCGGCTGGATGACCTGGAGCAGGCCCTTGGACGGGACGCCGTTGATGGCGTTGATGTCCCAGTTGTTGATGGCCATCGGGTTGCCCGAGGACTCCCGCATGATGTTGCGGTGCAGGCCGCTGTAGGAGCCCGGGATGTTGTGCTGCTTCATGATGTCCAGCGCCTGCCGGATCCAGCCGTCGAGGTTGTCCGCGTACGTCTTCGCGGCGACGGGCTGTATGTCGAGACGCTCGGTGGAGCGGCTCGCCGTCTGCTGGGCGGCGCGCTCCTGCGCGGCCTTCTTGGCCGCGGCAGCGGCGTCGGCGGCCTTCTTCGAGGCGGCGGCCTCGTCGGCGGCCTTCTTCTGCGCGGCGAACGTGTCGAGCTTGACCGACTCGGTGGCGAGCTGGTCGGTGACCGTGCCCTTGACGTTCTTCAGCTGCGTGCCGGTGGCGACCTTCGCGTCGGCGACCGGGGCGCCGTTGATGACGGTGCCCGTGTTGCCGGGGACGGCCGAGAGGGCCACGGCGGCTGCACCGAGAGCGGCGACACCGGCGATGGCGATCTTGCCCTGCTTCGTCAGGGCGCGACTATGAGCTCGGTTGAGAACGTTCTTGGGCATGGCTGATGGACCTCTCGTGAGCGCGGAGGTCGCTCCTGCGTCCGCCGGGGGAATCGGTTCCTCCCGCACGAACCGGGGTCCGATGACCCGCGGCGCTGAGCGACGGGAGCAATTCTTAGCGGCCGCAAAATGCCCAGGCAAAGGTGTGACGTACGATCCCCGATAGTGGATCAGGGAAGGGCAAAACGGGACAGACTGGACCGTCTGTCCCGTTCATAAAGGGCGGTTTATCTCCTATCGCCCTTCGTACGTGATGTGGGCCCTATGTGCGGGCTCACATCGAAGACGTAACAGTTTCACCAGGAGTTGCCGTCGCAACGCTCTGTGTGAGGGTGCTCCTCCGGGAGGATGAGGTGGACGTCCCCGAACTCGTGCCACAGGTAGAGCCCCCGCAGCGCCTCCTCGTACGCACGGCCGACCCAGGCCCGCCCCGCGACCGCCTCCAGCATCAGCAGATGCGAGGCCTCCGGCTCGTGCAGCCCGGTCAGCAGCCCGTCCACCGCCCGCACCCCGCGCTCCGGCGTCACAACCAGGTCGGTCCACCCCTCGGCCGCCCGCACCACCCCGTCAGGACCGGCCGCCGACTCCACGGCCCGCACAGCCGTCGTACCGACCGCGACGACCCTTCCCCCGCCCGCCCTGACGGCGTTGACCAGCCGCGCGGAGGCCTCCGGCACCGCGAACCGCTCCGGATACGGCGGCTCGTGCGCCTCCGCCGACGCCACCCCCGTGTGCAGCGTGATCGGCGCGAACTGCACCCCCCGGCTCACCAGCTCCGCCACCAGCCGCGCGGTGAACGGCCGCGCCGCACTCGGCATCTCCGCACTGCCCACCCCGTCCGGCGACGGCAGCGCGAACACCGTCTGGTACGCCGAGAGCGGCTGATCCCGCTCTGTATAGGAGTAACGAATGGGCCGCCCGTACGCGCGCAGCACCCCGAGAACGTCCCCGGCCGCCCGCGCCCACCACAGCCGCTCCCCGTGCGGGCTCAACGGCTCCTCCAGCACCAGCCGCCCCGCCCCCGGCAGCTCCACCTCCGTACCCGCACGCGTACCCGTACGCGCGCGCGTGGTGCCCCGCCCGTCCGGTTCCCGCAGCTCGACCGCCCACCGGCCGTCGTCCCCGCGCGTGGAGAAATGCACCACCACGCGCGCGTGCCCGATCCGCCCGTCCACCGCCGAGGCCAGCGTGGGCGAGGTGTTCACCACGAGCAGGTCCCCGGCCCGCAGCAGCCGCGGCAACTCGGGGAACGCGTGATGCGTCACCTCCTCACCGCGCGACACGAGCAGCCGTACGGCGTCCCGGTCCAGCCCCGGACCGCGCTGCTCGGCGGGCACGCGCGCGGACAGCCCTTCCGGCACCCGCGTGAACGTCCTCACCGCTCCTCCAGCAGCGCCGGCGCCCCGTACCGCCCACTGGCCGGCCGTTCTTCGAGCAACCGCAGGAACGCCGGTACGACCGTGGCCGGCGCCGGACGCGGATCGTCGTCGTCGGGTACGGCCGCCGCGTACAGGCCGGTCGCCATGTCCCCGGGATCCACCGCCCACACCCGCAGGCCGGGCTCCTCCACGGCCAGCACCGCCGCGAGCTGGTCCAGGGCCGCCTTCGAGGCGCCGTAGCCGCCCCATGTCGCATACGCCTCGGCCGCCGCGTCCGAGCTGACCGCGACCACCGTGCCGGCCGGCGACTCGCGCAGCAGCGGCAGCGCCTCCCGCACCAGGCCCAGCGCGGCCACCACGTTCACCTCCAGCGCCCGCCGCAGCCCCTCCAGCGGCAGCTCGGCCAGCCGGACCAGCGGCTCGGCACCCAGCGCGCTCGCATTGCTCACCAGCAGATCGACACCGCCCAGCCGGCCCGCGCCCGCCACCAGCGCGGCCCGGTGCCCGGCATCCGTCACATCCCCGGCCAGCGCCTCCACGCGCGTGCCGTGCCCGGCGACGCTCTCCGCGGCCTCCTTGAGGGCCGCGGCACCCCGGGCGTCCAGCACCAGATCCCAGCCCCGCGCCGCCAGCGCCTCGGCGAGCGCCCGCCCGAGGCCCTTCGAGGCTCCCGTGATGATCGCTACCGGCATGACTACCGTCCCCTCGTCGCCCACCGTCCACCGCCGGACGGTGACCACAACGTAGGAACGGCACCGCCCCGGCCGCCTCGGACGCGGGCCGCAAAACAGAGGGGCCCTTCGGCGTACACCGCAGGCCCGGGGCCCGGGGACCTACCCCGGCGGCCCTAGGACCAGCGGACCGGGCCCGGCCGTCACAGGTCCGATCCCCGCTGTCACACCCCGCCGGTACCGTGAGGTCATGAGTCAAGGCCCCCGGTCCGGCCTCGCCGCGGTCAGTTCCGCGCTGCTGGCCATGAGCAGGCATCTGGAGGTGCGCGACGTCCTCAAGACGATCGTCTCCTCCGCCCGCGAACTGCTCGACGCGCAGTACGCAGCCCTCGGCGTCCCGGACGACCACGGCGGCTTCGCCCAGTTCGTCGTCGACGGCGTCAGCGACGCCCAGTGGAAGGCCATCGGCCCGCTGCCCCGGCAGCACGGCATCCTCGCCTCGATGCTGCACGAGGCCCGCCCCGAGCGCCTCGCCGACGTGCGCAAGGACCCCCGCTTCGAAGGCTGGCCGGCCGCGCACCCGGACCTGGCCGACTTCCTCGGCCTGCCCATCCGCGACGGCGACGAGGTCATGGGCGCACTGTTCCTCGCCAATAAGAACTGCCCCAAACCGGAGGGGAGTTGCGGCTTCACCGAGGAGGACGAGGAACTGCTTGCCACCCTCGCCCAGCACGCCGCCATCGCCCTCACCAACGCCCGGCTCTACGAACGCAGCCGCGAACTCACCATCGCCGAGGAGCGCTCCCGCCTCGCCCATGAACTGCACGACGCGGTCAGCCAGAAGCTCTTCTCGCTGCGCCTGACCGCCCAGGCCGCGGCGGCCCTCGTCGACCGCGACCCCGCCCGTGCCAAGGGCGAACTGCACCAGGTCGCCGCCCTCGCCGCCGAGGCGGTCGACGAACTGCGTGCCGCCGTCGTGGAGTTGCGCCCAGCCGCCCTGGACGAGGACGGCCTGATCGCCACCCTGCGCACCCAGATCCAGGTGCTCGACCGCGCCCACACCGCGCGCGTGACCTTCGCCGGCAACGGCTTCCGCGCCCTGCCCGCCGCCCAGGAGGAGGCCCTGCTCCGGGTCGCCCAGGAGGCCCTGCACAACGCACTGCGCCACTCCGGCGCCGCACACGTGGACGTGAGCGTCGGCCGGCGCGGCAGCGGAGCCGTACTGCGCGTCACCGACGACGGAGGCGGCTTCGACCCGAAGGCGGTCCGCCGCGCCGGCCGGCATCTGGGCCTGGTCTCGATGCGGGACCGCGCCAACGGTGTCGGCGGCACGCTGACCGTGGAATCGGTGCCCGGCAAGGGCACCACGATCGAGATGGAGGTCCCCGGTGGCTGACGCGATCAGGGTGCTGCTCGTCGACGACCACCAGGTCGTCCGCCGGGGCCTGCGCACCTTCCTGGAAGTCCAGGACGACATAGAGGTCGTCGGCGAGGCCGCCGACGGCGCCGAGGGCGTCGCCCGCGCCGAGGAACTGCGACCGGACGTCGTGCTGATGGACGTCAAGATGCCGGGCATGGACGGCATCGACGCCCTGCGTCGGCTGCGCGAACTCGACAACCCCGCGCGCGTGCTGATCGTCACCAGCTTCACCGAGCAGCGCACGGTCGTACCGGCCCTGCGCGCGGGCGCCGCCGGATACGTCTACAAGGACGTGGACCCCGACGCCCTCGCCGGCGCCATCCGCTCCGTGCACGCCGGACACATCCTGCTCCAGCCGGAGGTCGCCGGCGCCCTGCTCTCCCAGGAGGAGAACAACTCCGCCCAGAGCAGAGGCGGTTCACTCACCGAGCGGGAGCGCGAGGTGCTCGACCTGATCGCGGACGGCCGCTCCAACCGCGAGATCGCCCGCGCCCTCGTGCTGTCCGAGAAGACCGTCAAGACGCATGTCTCCAACATCCTGATGAAGCTCGACCTCGCCGACCGGACGCAGGCGGCGCTGTGGGCCGTTCGCCATGGCGTGACCGGCTGATACGCCCTCACCAACGCATCACCGGGGGCAACCGGAAGGGTCAGGCTATGGACTGAGATTCATACCGTCGTGGGAATGTCCCCCGGACGGCGCAACCACCGCCGATCTCCGCCGTTCTCCAGTGCGTGCTGCGGCGAACCGCCGCGGTGAACGTCTAGGAGGGGTTGGAAAGTGAAGAACCTGAAGAAGGTCGCGGCCGTGACGATGGTGGCCGGTGGCCTGGTGGCCGCCGGAGCGGGGATGGCCTCCGCCACGGAGGGCGCCCACGCCTGCGGTGACGCCCAGGGCTCCCCGGGCGTCGTCTCGGGCAACGTCATCCAGGCCCCGGTGCACGTCCCGGTGAACGTGGTCGGCAACAGCGTGAGCGTGGTCGGCCTGCTCAACCCGGCCTTCGGCAACAGCGGCATCAACTACTGAGGTCCCGCAGCCAACGACCACAGGCCTCCCGGGCACACCGGGAGGCCTGTCGGCTTGCTGCGGGCCGGCCTTCAGCCCGCCCCCCGCTCCCGCTCCTCCACCATGGAGTTGTACGCCGCGACCTGCGCCCGACGGGCCGTCCGCTCCACCGGCCGCAGCGCCTCGGACCGCGCGGCCATCTCGGCGGACGTGACCGCCGCACCGTGCCCGTTGTCGTACGCCAGCGACACCAGCAGCGCGACCCGCTGCGCCAGCTCCAACACCCGCACCGCACGCGGCGGATAACCGGGCGCGAGCACCTCCTGCCCGCGCTCGGCCCGCGCCCGGTACGCGTCGATCGCCGCCTCGGCCACCGGACCCGACCCGGCGACATCCAGCTTCGACAGCACCAGGGTCGCCTCGCGCAGCGCCTCCGCCAGCTCCCGCTCGGCCTCACCCAGCGAGGGCACGTCCGCGGGCGGCGCCTCCCGCACCGGCAGTACATGCCAGACCACCTCGGCGTGTACATCACCGACGGGCCCGGCCTCGTACACCTCAGGCACCAGACCGAACGCGGCCCCGAAGCACACCACCGCCTCCTCGGCGTCCAGGGCCCGCGCGTTGAACTCCGGCGGCCCGCTCAGGCCCAGTGGATGCCCCGGCGCGGGCAGCGCCACCCGCAGACCGGTCACCCCCAGCGTGCGCAGCCGCCCCAGCGCGAGCGTGAGCCCGACCGGCGCGGACTCCCCGGGCAGCCCCTCCACTCGGTGCACCGTGTCCTCGCCCACAATGGCGAGCACGGCGTCATCCGGTGAGACAAGTCCGGCCAAAAGGGCATTTCCCCAAGCGGCGAGGCGTCCTGAACGCGGTTCCGAGAGCATGCCCCCACCCTAAGGACCGGACCGCAGGAATGGACCGGCGCACTCGTGGCGTAGATTTCATAAGGGCTGCGCCCACCGGCGTGGCGGACCGACCCACTGGCGACTGCGACAGCCGACACCGGCACACTGCAAGGGGAGACAACGCGCTCATGAGCGATGTTCTGGAGCTTCAGGACGTATCCGTGGTCCGCGAGGGCCGGGCTCTGGTGGACCAGGTCTCCTGGTCGGTGAAGGAGGGTGAGCGCTGGGTCATCCTCGGCCCCAACGGCGCCGGCAAGACCACCCTCCTGAACGTCGCCTCCAGCTACCTCTTCCCCAGCAAGGGCACCGCCACCATCCTCGGCGACACCCTCGGCAAGGTCGACGTCTTCGAGCTGCGTCCGCGCATCGGCATGGCCGGCATCGCCATGACCGAGAAGCTCCCCAAGAGCCAGACCGTCCTCCAGACCGTCCTCACCGCCGCCTACGGCATGACCGCCGGCTGGCACGAGGAGTACGACGAGGTCGACGAGCAGCGCGCCCGCGCCTTCCTCGACCGCCTCGGCATGACCGACTACCTCGACCGGAAGTTCGGCACCCTCTCCGAGGGCGAGCGCAAGCGCACCCTGATCGCACGCGCCCTGATGACCGACCCCGAGCTGCTCCTGCTCGACGAGCCCGCCGCCGGCCTCGACCTCGGCGGCCGCGAGGACCTGGTCCGCCGCCTCGGCCGACTCGCCCGCGACCCCATCGCCCCCTCGATGATCATGGTCACGCACCACGTCGAGGAGATCGCCCCGGGCTTCACCCACGTCCTCATGATCCGCCAGGGCAAGGTCCTCGCCGCCGGCCCGATCGAGCTGGAACTGTCCTCCCGCAACCTCTCCCGCTGCTTCGGCCTCCCGCTCGTCGTCGAGCAGGTCGGCGACCGCTGGACCGCCCAGGGCCTGCCGCTGTCCTGACCCCTCGGCGCTTCGCCTCGCGCCCTGTCCGCCGCCCGACCACGGCCCTACCATGACCGTGTGGACGACATCGACGCATGGGTGTGGTGGCTTGTCGGCGCGGCGGCGCTCGGAATCCCGCTCGTGGTCACCGCGATGCCCGAGTTCGGCATGCTCGCGGTGGGAGCCGTCGCGGCCGCCGTCGTGGCCGGACTCGGCTTCGGCGCCGTGATCCAGGTCCTCACGTTCGTCGTCGTCTCCGTCGCACTCATCGCCGTCGTCCGCCCCATCGCGGCCCGGCACAGCAGACAACGCCCCCAACTCGCCACCGGCGTCGACGCCTTGAAGGGCAAGCAGGCAGTCGTCCTGGAACGCGTCGACGGCTCCGGCGGCCGTATCAAGCTCGCCGGAGAGATCTGGTCGGCCCGCTCCCTCGACACCGGCCGCGCCTACGAGGTGGGTCAGGAAGTGGACGTCGTGGACATCGAAGGGGCCACCGCCATCGTCATCTGAGGCATCCGGCCCACGAGTTGGGCGAAGGTCTGTCAGACTCGACCAGCAAGATCTTCTGCAACCATGTGATCTGCCGAAGGCGCCGAGGCGGAGAGGGGTACGGGGAACACGATGGAACCGGTCATCATCGTCCTGATCATTCTGGTGGTGTTGGTCTTCATCGCCCTGATCAAGACCATCCAGGTCATCCCACAGGCCAGCGCCGCCATCGTCGAGCGCTTCGGCCGCTACACACGGACCCTGAACGCGGGCCTGAACATCGTGGTCCCGTTCATCGACACCATCCGCAACCGTATCGACCTACGTGAACAGGTCGTACCGTTCCCGCCCCAGCCGGTGATCACCCAGGACAACCTGGTCGTCAACATCGACACGGTCATCTACTACCAGGTGACGGACGCCCGCGCGGCCACCTACGAAGTCGCCAGCTACATCCAGGCGATCGAGCAGCTGACGGTCACCACGCTCCGCAACATCATCGGCGGCATGGACCTCGAACGCACCCTGACCTCCCGCGAGGAGATCAACGCCGCCCTGCGCGGCGTCCTCGACGAGGCGACGGGCAAGTGGGGCATCCGCGTCAACCGCGTCGAGCTGAAGGCCATCGAGCCCCCGACCTCCATCCAGGACTCGATGGAGAAGCAGATGCGCGCCGACCGTGACAAGCGCGCCGCGATCCTCACCGCCGAAGGTACGCGCCAGGCAGCCATCCTCACCGCCGAAGGTGAGAAGCAGTCCCAGATCCTGCGCGCCGAGGGTGAGGCCAAGGCAGCGGCGCTCCGCGCGGAAGGTGAGGCCCAGGCGGTCCGCACGGTCTTCGAGGCCATCCACGCCGGCGACCCGGACCAGAAGCTCCTGAGCTACCAGTACCTCCAGATGCTCCCGAAGATCGCCGAGGGCGACGCCAACAAGCTCTGGATCGTCCCCAGCGAAATCGGCGACGCCCTCAAGGGCCTCTCCGGCGCCATGGGCAACTTCGGCCCCCTGGGCGGCGGTTCGGGCAACAACGGCAAGTCCGTCCCACCCCAGAACAACGGCCCGGACCGCTGGGAAAAGCCGAACATCGACTGAGGGCTGCTTCTACGACGCCGAGTTCTGCCGCGCCTCGATGGGGCGCGGCAGAACTGCGCGAGCAACGCGATACGACCTGCAGCCGACGTACGACTCACGCCTCCAGGGCGAATAGTCAGGCAGCATCCCGAGCCAACCACTCGGGCAGAGCCTCGAACTCCTCGGCGCCCAGCGCGAGCAACATCGCATCGGCCGGCGTCGGCTCAAACGGCTCCCGGAGAAGCTCCATACCGGCCTGCTGCGGAGTCCGGTCGGCCTTCCGGTGATTGTCCTCCGCGCACGCGGCCACCGTATTCAGCCACGTGTCCTGCCCACCCTGTGCCCGCGGCAGCACATGGTCCACGGTCGTGGCCCTGCGCCCGCAGTACGCGCACCGGTGCCGGTCACGGACCAGCACACCCCGCCTCGACCACGGAGCTTGTCTTCGAAACGGCACCCGTACGTATCTGCACAACCTGATCACCCGAGGCGCGGGTATGTCCACATCGGCACCGCGCATACGCAGCTCGGGATGGGCCTGCTCGACGACGGCCTTGTCCTGGAGCACCAGAACGACGGCTCGATTCAACGTCACCGTCGACAGCGGCTCGAAGCTCGCGTTCAGAACCAGCGTGTCCCGCATCCAGCCCACCTCCCGTGCGCACCTGCCCACCCCCCGGCGGGCTTCGGATCAACTCTGGACGGGCGCGCCGAGATGGACAACGCAATAAAAAATGCCCGCCTCCGATCACTTCCAAGACCGGAGGCGGGCAAACGTTCAATGAACGCTCGGCTGAATCCGTACTATGCGGTCAGCCCTGCTATGCGGTCAGCCCCGCGCGGGATTCTCGTACTCACCGATGAGCTGGGCCCGCGCGATCGCGTGGAACCGCAGATTGAAGCCGACGACGGCGGGCGAGACATCGGCATCCGGACCGAGCTTCTCCTGGTCCACCGCGTACACCGTGAAGACATAGCGGTGCGGCCCGTCCCCGGGCGGCGGCGCGGCACCGCCGAAGTCCTTCGAGCCGTAGTCGTTGCGCACATGCACCGCGCCCTCGGGCAGGCCCTCGAACTTGCCACTGCCCGCGCCTGCCGGCAGCTCCGTCACGGAGGCCGGGATGTCGAACAGGACCCAGTGCCAGAACCCGCTGCCGGTGGGCGCGTCGGGGTCGTAGCAGGTCACGGCGAAGCTCTTGGTCTGCGGCGGGAAACCCTCCCAGCGCAGTTGCGGAGAGGTGTTGCCCTCCGCGTGGACCTGTGCGCTCCTGAGCGTCGCCCCCTCCTCGATGTCCGCGCTCGTCACGGTGAACGACGGCACGGGTGGATGGAAGTCGTGGGGGAGCGGCCGCCGCTTGAGCTCGGTCACCTCGGTACCTCCTGATCGATGATCTGGAACCAGCAGTTCCCGAGCCTAGAACCAGTTGCGCCTGCTGCCGACCTCGGACAGCCACTGGTTCAGATAAGCCGCCCAGTCGGTCCCCATCCAGTCGTGCTGCCCCACCTGGAAGGACCGGTAGGTGTCCGAGCCCTCCGTGAACAGACCCGGCTTCTTGTCCATCTCCAGTACGACGTCCATCGCGTGCTCGTCGGCCACGAAGCTCAGCTCGACCTGGTTCAGACCCCGGTACCGCGACGGCGGGTGGAACTCGATCTCCTGGTAGAAGGGGAGCGTCTGCCGCGTGCCCCGGATGTGACCGCGCTCCATGTCCGCGTTCTTGAATCGGAAGCCCAGCCGGATGAAGGCGTCCAGGATGGCCTTCTGCGCCGGCAACGGGTGGACATTGATCGGGTCAAGATCGCCCGAGTCCACGGCCCGAGCGATCGCCAGCTCGGTCGTCACGCCGATGTGCATCCCGCGCAGCGCCTGCCCGTCGATCATGGTGACCGGCGTCTCCCAGGGGATCTCCAGCCCGAACGGCACCGCGTGCGCGGCACCGGCCTGCAGCTCGAAGGCACCGCCGAGCCGCACCTTCGTGAACTCGATGTCCTGCTTGTACTCCTGGTCGCCGCTCTCCACCTCGACCTTGGCCTGCAGTCCGACGGACAGCCCCTCGATGGCCTGGTTCACCGAACCGCCCTGGATGCGCACCTCACCCTGGACGACACCGCCCGGCACGGCATTCACCTCGGTCAGCACCGTCTCGACCGACGCCCCACCGGCACCGAGGCTCGCGAGCAGCTTCTTGAACGCCATTGACTCTCCCTTTACGAAGGACCCTCGACCCCTACAAACGCGATGTGCCCTCGACCGGTTCCGCCGGCCCGGTGCCCCGGCTGCACTACCCTCGGTCGGCATGATCGCGCCCCCGGACCGTATGCCACTGCCCCGAGAGTTCTTCGACCGCCCGGTCCTCGACGTGGCACCGGACCTGCTCGGCCGCATCCTGGTGCGTACGACCCCCGACGGCCCGATCGCCCTGCGCCTCACAGAGGTCGAGGCGTACGACGGCCCGAACGACCCCGGCTCACACGCCTACCGCGGCCGCACCGCCCGCAACGCGGTGATGTTCGGCCCGCCCGGACATGTGTACGTCTACTTCACCTACGGCATGTGGCACTGCATGAACCTCGTCTGCGGACCAGAGGGCCGGGCGAGCGCCGTTCTGCTCCGAGCCGGCGAGGTCGTCGAGGGCGTCGAACTGGCCCGCAAACGGCGACTTTCGGCCCGGAGTGACAAGGAACTGGCCAAGGGTCCGGCCCGCCTGGCGACGGCCCTGGAAGTCGACCGCGCCCTGGACGGCACGGACGCGTGCGCCGGCGGCGAGACCCCGCTGCGGATGCTGACGGGCACGCCCGTACCCGCTGACCAGGTACGAAGCGGCCCGCGCACCGGAGTCTCCGGCGACGGCGGGAACGGGGACATCCATCCCTGGCGCTACTGGGTGGCCAACGACCCGACGGTGAGCCCCTATCGGGCCCATGTGCCGAGGCGCCGCTCAAGTTGACGCGCCTTGCGAAGGTGCGTAACGTATCCCGAGCCGCTGAACCGGGTACGGCAATCGCCTGCAGCCGGAGCGGCCACCCCACTACTCAGCTACAGCCCCTCAGCGGGGTCGATTTCGGTGCGCCCGTATGCCCGAATTCGAAGCCGCGAGACTCGATTATGAGTCGCCGAGAGAATGAGCTAACGTAGTGAATGTCGAAAGGGCGGACGGCGAAAGCCGAAAACCTCGAAGACATCCCGCCGACAGGGAATCAGACACCGAAAGGATCTGATAGAGTCGGAAACACCGAAGGGAAGCGCCCGGAGGAAAGCCCGAGAGGGTGAGTACAAAGGAAGCGACCGTTCCTTGAGAACTCAACAGCGTGCCAAAAAT
>NZ_MQUS01000027.1 GCF_001953885.1 Streptomyces sp. IMTB 2501
CGCGACTCGATCTCCAGCACCATCAGCGGCTCGCCGACGGTGACCTCGCGTGTGATGTCCACGTGCGGCGCGACCTCGCGTGCCCGTTGTTCGGCGTCGGCCAGCGTGCCGTCCACCAGCTCGCGCACCCCTGCCCTGGCCGGACTCCAAGGAGGCCCACCAGGCGGTGGATGGATCGACGGCCACCCGAAGGCGTGCACCAGCCGTAGGCCGACCCCGCTCAACACCGCCTCGTATGCCGCCGTCTCGACCGCGTCCAGGCTGGACGGTGAGCCGTCGACCCCCGCGACGACCGGTTTCGCCATGCCCGCCTCCTCACCAGTCAGGCTCTACGGGCCGCCTGCCCGGCTCTCATCCATCCTCCGCCACCATGCCCGGCACCGCATGGGACCAATGGATCTCCCGCACGCTCCGTCATCACCCGGACAGCTCAGCAGACACGGCATGGGTGCACCCGAACGGGTCCTATGAGGAAGGGGGCGCTGTCACTCAAGAGGCCCCCGGAGGAGGAAGTCGTGTTCCGCCACTCGATACGAACGCTCCTGGCCGGTCTGTGCGCGCTGACCGCGGCATCCCAGGCGGCCCCCGCCCTGGCCCTCGCCGCCCCGGCCTGCCCCCACCCACAGGTGCAAGCTGCCCGGGCGCTACGCGCCCAGACGCTCACGGACCTCACCACCACCATGAAAGGCGAGGCGTTCGCCTACGCCTCCTACAGTCTCTTCGGCACCCAGGCCGACCGCGAGACGCACCCTGCCGTCGGGCGGCTCTTTGGGACCACGGCGCAGACCGAGCTGAACGAGCACCTGCACGAGGCGGCCACGCTGGCTGGCGTGGTCGGCACGAACGCGGCCAACCTGCACCAGGCCATCAAGGGAGAGACGTACGAGCACCAGGTCATGTACCGCGGCTTCGCGGACCAGGCCCGGCAGGACGGGGACACGAACGCCGCCGCACTGTTCACGGAGATCGCCGCGGACGAGGGCCGCCACCGCGACGCCTTCCGCACGGCCCTCCACGTCGTGAACTCCGGCCAAGGCGCCATCCCGGCTCCGCAGAACGCCAAGACGGTGCCGGTGCCCGCCGGGCTGCCGAAGGTGCACGCCGCCCGTACCAAGACCAACCTGGACACCGCGATGCACGGCGAGGCCCTCGCCTACGCCAAGTACATGCTGTTCGCAGCGCAGGCGAAGAAGGCCGGGAACCCCTCACTGGCCCGCCTGTGGGAAGGGACAGCGGCAGTGGAGCTGCACGAGCACTTCGCCGGCGAGGCCGTACTGGCCGGACTGGTGCGCACCACGAAGGAGAACCTGAACAAGGCCATCACCGGGGAGCGTGCCGAGGCGACCACAATCTACCCCGGGTTCGCCAAGCAGGCGAAGGCCGCCAGTGACACCGCTGCCGCCGCCTACTTCCGCAACACCGCCGCGGACGAGGCCAAACACGCAGCCGCCTTCCAACAGGCACTCAACCAGCTCCACTGACCCCCTGGCCAGGCCGCGAGACCGGCCGGACGCAAGCAAGAACATCCGGCCGGTCGACGCTGCGGGTGCCGAGAAATCATCCGCCCGGGTCGCGGCCTTGACCGCCGATCTCTGGTCGTGCCCCAGCCCACCCAGTCTCTTCACGTGCACAGGCGCGTACACCATCATGATTCTTTCGTGCTGCTGCGCTTGACCTACTCGCCGCGACCAACACCCTGGCACTCCTGCGCCTTCTGCCGATGAGCGACCGCGACAAGGACATCGAGATCCTGGCGCTGCGCCACCAGCTGCTGGTCCTGCAGCGTCAGGTCGGCAAACCCACGTTCACCGCCGCCGACCGCGCCGTCCTCTCCGGCCTGCTCCACCACCTCCCGACGGACAAGCTGCGGCACCTCCTGCTGCTGGTACGTCCAGACACCATCCTGCGATGGCACCGTGACCTTCTCAAGGGACGCCATGCTGCGGCCTGCGTGCCCAAGCGCCGCGGCCGCCCGCCCACCGTCCGCTCGATCCGCACCCTCGTCCTGCGCCTCGCCTGGGAGAATCCCTCATGGGGGTATCGCCGGATCCACGGCGAACTCGCGGCTCTCGGCGTCAAGGTCGCCGCCTCCACCGTCTGGGAGATCCTCCGCGCGCACGGCATCCTGCCCGCACCCGAACGACAGAACACGACCTGGGCCGACTTCCTCCGCAGCCAGGCCGACGCACTGCTCGCCTGCGATCTCTTCGAGACCCGCACCTTGACCGGCGCGCGCCTGTACGTCTTCGCGGTCATCGAGCACGCCACGAGACCCATCCGGATCCTGGGCGCCGCGGCACATCCGACCGCGCAGTGGATCGTCCAGCTCGGACGCAACCGCCTCATGGACCTCGAGGACGCGGGCAGCAAGGCCACGTTCCTCATCCGCGACCGCGACTCAAAGTTCACGGCCGCCTTCGACGACCTGCTCGCCGACGCAGGACTGAAGGTCGTCACCACCAGCATCCGGATACCCCGAATGAACTCGCTCACGGAGCGGTGGATACAGACCTGCCGCAGGGAGCTCCTCGACCGCACCTTGATCTGGAACCGGAGCCACCTGCTCCACGCACTCCGGGAGTTCGAGGCCCATTACAACCAGCGCCGGCCGCACGGAACGCTGAAGCAAGCCGCTCCGCTCCGCCCGCTACCCGAACCGATCAGCGTGCCAGAGACGAGCAGGCACCTGGAGGTGCGCCGACGGGACCGGCTGGGTGGAACCCTACGTGAGTACGAACATGCGGCTTGACCAGGCCGGATGATTAATCGGCACCCGCAATGACGATTGCGGCGGCGCAGGCGATGCCGATCTGCGGGGCGGCGATGCCCATGGCCTTGGCGAAGGCTGCGCCACCATCAGGACCCGTGAGGTGCTGCCGGACGGGTTTCCTCCGGGAGCGCGATGGAGCTTGGCCAGCCGTCGCCGGGATATGAGCGACCGGGTCAAGTGAAGGATATGACGAACGGGCACTCCGGACCGTGCCGATCCCCCCGCCTCGTAGCCCGCTATGTGGGAATCCGCCCGGCTGACGTGGACTGCCGGTCGGTTGACCGGACGGGGACCGAAGTAGGTCACCGCCGCGTTCGGGTTGGGGGACCCTCCCGTAACTCAACGTGTTACCAATGAGGGAGACAGAACGGTTGACGTATCTCGCTGTGACGAACGCGTTCGCGATGCTGCGCGTGCTGCCTATGAGCGACCACGGCAAGGACATCGAGATCCTCGCCCTGCACCATCAGCTCATGGTGCTGGAACGCCAACTCGGCAAGGAGAGGGCGCGGTTCGCCCGGGCGACCGGGCGTTCCTGGCCGCGCTGCTGCACCGTCTCCCGCGTGGCGTGCTGCGCCAGGTGCGGCTGCTGGTGCACCCCGATACGGTGCTGCGGTGGCACCGCGACCTGCTCGCGCGTCGGGACGCGGCCCGTTCCCGGCCGGGCCGGCCCCGCACCGTGCGCTCCGTCCGTGTCCTGGTGCTGCGTCTGGCCCGGGAGAATCCCGGTTGGGGCTACCGGAGAGTGCAGGGCGAACTGCTCGTCCTGGGCGTGCAGGTGGCCGCCTCCACGGTATGGCAGATCCTGAAGGAGGCGGGGATCGACCCGGCACCCGAGCGGGGTTCCAGCACCTGGACGGACTTTCTGCGCTCCCAGGCCGATGCCCTGCTGGCATGTGACTTCTTCGAAGCGGTCACCCTGTCCGGGGCGCGGCTGTACGTGTTCGCGGTGATCGAGCACGCGACCCGCCGGATCCGGGTCCTGGGTGCCACCGCGCACCCGACCGCCTCCTGGGTGGCGCAGGCCGCCAGGAACCTCGTCATGGATCTCGAGGATGCCGGCTGCCGGGCCCGGTTCATGATCCGCGACCGCGATGGGAAGTACCCCGCCCTGTTCGACACCGTCCTTGAGGATGCAGGGATCGAAGGCGACACAGCCGAGAACAGCAGCGATGTACCACGGTCAGTTCGACGCTCGGCACGCACGACCGTGAGCGTAGAGCACGCCGACAATCAGAGCGCCTCGCGAACACGATGGCCGCGCCACCCGGCCTCTCCGGTCGTACTCGAGGACCTCCGGAAGGCGGGAGCTGCCAAGGCCGAGGGCGCGCCTCCTCTGCCACAAGCGCAAGTCGACCGGATCGTCGCCATCCTGCGCCGGGCAGGCTCTCAGGCCAGTGCACGTCGTGGACGCGGAGCGCCACACCGGACGGCTGGGGGCCGTGAGAGCGGTACTCGGCATCGGCGGCACGGGGTGCGTTCACGCTCCTCTCGCGTTCGCGCTCACCCAGTGCCGCAGCGCGAGTCGCCCTTTCCCAAGGCCGCGCCGCCCTCGAAGTGAAGTCAAAGTCCCCGGTTGCGGCAGCCACACGGCGATCATCCCAATCGGATGCGCGCTCACCGACGATGTGCGACGCCGCGAAGCGCGCCTACTTCGTCTCGTTCGGGTGGCTCGTGTGCACCTGCTCCAGGAAGACCGTGCGCTCGTGGACGTAGAACCAGATGCGCGCGGTGCCCTTCGCAGTCGGTTTGTGCTGCCACCGCTCATGGGTCGCGCCGCCACGCTCGATGACGCCGAGCTCACCCTTGAGCCGGTAGTTCGTCGGCGTCGTGGACAGTGGCGTCCGCGTGAGGAAGTCCCAGGTCTCCGTCATAGGGTTGCGGATCGTCGCGACGAGGTCGCGCCACCCCTTCTGCGCGTCGGCTGTGGCGAAGCGGATCTCGTACTCGATCTTCTTAGGAGGGCGAGGAACCAGCTCGCCCTTCCTGGCGGCCGCCACGGCTACGGACGCTCCACGGTCTCATCCTCGTCGAGCCACTCCAGACCGGCGCTGCCGCTGCTGAGCCCGGCCGCGACGGCGGTGGCCGTCTCCTTCCAGGAGGTCAGCTCTGCGATCGCGAGGTGCGGCTGATCGGTGGAGAACGACGCGCGCGCCGCATCGACGAGGTCCTGCGCGCAGGACTCCCGGTCGGCCGGCGACAGCGCGAGCATCCAAGGGAAGGCCTTGGACATCCGCTCGGCGAGCGAGCCGCGGTCATCGAGGGTGACGGTGATGAGCTGCGCGGCAAAGTTCAGCAAGCGGGCACGACCCTCGGCCTCGCGCTGCGACATCAGGACCAGAGCCTCGCCGTCGCGCCGGGTCACCGTCACGGGGTGGTCCTCGGCCTCGGCGAAGACCTCGGCAGAGTGCTTGCTCAGGTCCGAGGAGCGCCGAGTCGCCACGGGGAGGTCTGCTGCGATGGTCATGGATCCATAGTATTCGGAACGTATTCGGAAGTCCAGTGGAGACCGCCCGCGCCGTGCCACTGAATCCTTCGCCCGACCCATTGTCCGACCAGGGACACAGGCATCTGACTCACGCCCGCACGCGGCGTCGCGATCCCGATCCATCAAGCCCTCCTGGCCGACACCACCGGTCGACGCGAACAGCACGGCTTTCCCCGCTACCAGCAGGGCGCGACTCAGCCAGGATCACCCCTTGCAATGCCCCAGTTGGTGCCGGTCCGCGCAATTCGCCACTCCGTGTGGAATATCGCCTCGGCAGCTTGCAGGGTTCCGGGTAGGTCATGTACACGCTGCGGACGAGCGGACGCCACACGCTTGTCGGGACAGCTCGACGCCGGAGGCCACCTCGCGTCAGACCGCTTACCGCACCCATCCGTGACCCCGCTGTTGTGAAACGCGGCCGCGAGGGGATTGCCGGGCGCGAGGGCAAGGCACGTCGAGATCGTGGCGCCCGTGGACAGCCCGGCGGGGGACCCGTACTCGCCGGCTGATCATCGGCGCACAGCACTCCGACACGCAAACAGGTGACTCCCGTTCGCCGGCCCCAGCACTCAGATCTTCGGCCACCACGCACTCGGCGGCGGCTGACACCACCTTGCAGGGCGAGTATCGCTTCGCCGCAGCCTCAAGAAGACGGCACCCCCAGCGGCATTGCCACGGCGAACCCATGACCAGCATTGACACGTGAAAAATCCAGCTCATTAGTATGCAAATCGATCACTGGATCGGTGCAATCGGCACATATGCCGGGCTCCAGGAGGATCTAGCGTCCGAGATGTACGCGGTTCGCACACGGACCAGAAAGGCATACACGCTCCCATGCCCATCCCGGATACCGGCATCGTGCCGGAAACAGCGCCCGACACCCTGATCACGTCCCCCCGCCCCCGCCAGCACACGGCCGAGGACCTCTCCCTCCCAGCCGATGAACTGCCCAACGCGGAATCATCGCCCGACGCCGTCTGCCGCCGCGTACGGGACGAGCTGATGCTCGACGGCAACGCACGGCTCAACCTCGCCACCTTCGTGACGACGTGGATGGAGCCACAAGCACGGCAACTCATGGCCGAGACCGCTGAGAAGAACCTCGCGGACCGCGCCGAGTACCCCCAGATCACAGCGATGGAAGACCGCTGCGTGCGGATGCTGGCCCGGCTCTGGCACGCGCCCTACCCGGAACAGGTCCGCGGCTGCTCCACCACCGGGTCCAGCGAGGCGGCCATACTCGCCGGCCTGGCACTCAAGCGGCGCTGGCAGGCCCGTCGGCGCACACAGGGCAAGGACATCGGACACCCGAACCTCGTCATGGGCGCGAACGTCCAGGTGTGCTGGAAGAAGTTCGCCAACTACTTCGAGGTCGAGCCCCGTTACGTCCCCATGGAGCCGGGCAGACACCACCTCACCCCCGACACGCTCACCGCCTACTGCGACGACAACACCATCGGTGTCGTCGCCGTCCTCGGCTCCACCTTCGACGGCTCCTACGAGCCCGTCGCTGACATCTGCATGGCCCTGGACGGATACCAGGCCGCCACCGGCACCGACATCCCCGTGCATGTCGACGGCGCCTCCGGCGCCCTGGTGGCACCCTTCCTCGACCCCGGCCTCATGTGGGACTTCCAGCTCGAACGCATCGCGTCCATCAACGCCTCGGGGCACAAGTACGGCCACGTCTTCCCCGGCCTCGGCTGGGCCCTGTGGCGCAACGCCGAAGCCCTCCCCGAGGACCTGGTCTTCGAGGTCGACTACCTCGGAGGCACGTCCCCCACGTTCACCCTCAACTTCTCCCGCCCCGGCGCCCATGTCGTCGCCCAGTACTACAACTTCCTGCGCTACGGCTTCGAAGGGCTCAGGAACCTTGCAGACCAGTGCCGTACGACCGCCCGCGCACTGGCAGCACAGATCCGGAACACGCCCCCTTACGAGCTGATCACGGACGGCTCCGAGCTTCCCGCCTTCGCCTTCCGCCTCGCCCCCGACACCCCGGAGTTCACCGTCTTCGACGTCTCCCACGCCATGCGCGCACGAGGCTGGCACCTGCCCGCCTACACCTTCCCCAAGCCGTGCCAGGACGTCTCAGTCCTGCGCCTGGTCGTACGCACCGGCTTCACCACCGAACTCGCCCGGCTCTTCCTCTCCGACCTCACCCAAGTCACCAGGCAACTCCAAACGCACGGCACGCGCGCACTCCCGTCCCTTCGCCGGCCCTCAGCCGTAACCTGAGCCCAGCCGCCCATCGGCACTGGGGCACGAGCCAGGACCGTCTTGTCGGCGGACGGGCCTGCGCGCTTCACCGAACGCTCCATCGAACCGGGGTCGACTCCGGACCGGTTGCGGTGCGGTAGAACTCGGCCGCTGTGACGGTGGCCGGGACGCCGAGTTCGGCGGCGACCGCGGTGATCGCCCTGTCGGCGACGGTGAGGTCGGCTCGGCCGTCGGTGGTGTAGTGCGGTGCGATGAACGTCTCGTAGTGGGCTCGGACCTCGTCCTCGGTGTGTCGGCCCAGGAACGTCCGCATGTGCCGGACCGTGGTGTCGGGATCGTCGTGGATCACCTGAAGGGCGCGTTGGTGGGCTCGTACGACGGCCCGGACGGCGGGGTCGTCCGGGTCGGTGTGGGTCGGGTCGACGGCCACGCCCACGGTGGGGATCTGGAAGTGGTCGCCGACCCAGGCCGGCACCTGCCAGCCGTGCTCGGCGGCTACCGCCTCCGGTGCCATGGTGCTGCCGACATAGGCGGCGTCGATGCTGCCCTCGCGCAGCCGGCGGAGGTCCATGCCGTAGTCGCCGGGCCGACGGACGATGGTCCGCACGTCGTGGTCCGGGTCGAGTCCGGCCTGGCGTAGCACGATCCGGGCGAAGCACCCGGGTGCGGTATGGGGGGCGTGTATCGCCAGCCGCCGGCCAGCCAGGTCGGTCAGGGAGGTCAGGCCGGGGCAGGCGAGGAACCAGAACAACGGGCTGTGGGTGTTTACGTTGAGTGCGATCCAGGGGATGCCGTCGGTCAGCCGGGACAGCAGTGCCCGGCCGAGTCCGATGGTGACACTGCGGCGCAGCCGTTCGTCGTCCCAGGAGCAGCCGTCGCGCAGGGCGACGTGGACGCCCTCGTCGGCGTAGTAGTCCTCCTGGTCGGCGACGTAGGCGACCAGTTCCTCGTGCAGGCCCCGCCCGACGTAGGCGAGATCGATCGTGTACATGAGTGCTTCCGTTGGTCGGCCGGTCAGGGACAACGCGGCCCCGTCCGCGCTGGACATAGGAGCGTCAGTACATGGCCATTCCGCCGTTGACCGCGGCGGTGGTGCCGGTCATGAAGGTACTGTCCTCGCTCGCGTAGAAGGCGACCGTCTGAGCGACATCGGCGGGGTGCGCCAGGCGACCCAAGGGGGTGGCCGCGACCTGCCGTTGCTTGACCGCGTCGTCGATCACACCCGCGAGGCGGGTCTCCTCTACGGGGCCGGGCGCGACGGTGTTGACCGTGATGCCCTGCGGGCCCAGTTCCTGGGCGAGGTACCGGGCCATCCCTTCCAGTGCGGCCTTGGACGCGCCCAGTGCGATCATGCCCTCCCGGGGGCGGCGGCTGAGGCCGGTGCCGAGGTAGATGACGCGTCCCCAGCCCTGTTCGGTCATGTGGGGCAGGACCGCTTTGGTGACCACGTAGGCCGCGTGCATCTCGTCGTTGAGCTTGCCGCCCAGCTCTTCCCACGTCATGTCCTGGAAGGGCTTGATCGCGTACGGGATGAGCGCGTTGTGCACGAGTACGTCGATGCCGCCCCACGCCGCCTGGACCTGATCGACCATGCTCTCGACCGCCACTGCCTCGCGGACGTCGGCCTGTACTGCCATGGCCTGGCCGCCCGCGGCGTCGATGTCGGCCACGACCTGTTCTGCCGCCTCGCTGCTGCGGAGGTAGTTGACCACCACGCGCAGCCCTCGTGCGGCCAGCAGACGCGCGGTGGCCGCGCCGATTCCGCTGCTGGCCCCTGTCACCAGGGCCACCCTGCCGGTTGTCCCCGTCATGGGCCCACCTCCTGTTCGTCATCGCGGGCCGTCGGCACAACCGCCCTCAGTCGTTTGTTGTCGATGCCGGTGTCTGCTGAGCGGATCGCCCCGTAGAGCATCGTGTCGACGGTCGCCCGCAGCAGATCGGCCGCGGTCCAGTCCATTTCGCGCGGCAATTGCGAGGTGAGCAGCCGCTCTAGCGCGCCGCGGGTGATCTCGCTCAGCAGCTCGGGCGGCGCGGAGAGCAACCCTTGTCGGTGCCCGTCCGCGAAGAGCTCGTCGAGCCGCCGGTAGACCACTGCGTCCACGCGCTGCTCCACGTGCCGGCGCACTGCCGCATCGCCCCGTCCCGTCGCGAGCTGGGCCGCGCCAATCCGCTCGAGCTCCGTTCCTGTCGCGATCAGGAATCGCTGCACCCGCACGCGGAACGGCTGCGCTTCGGCATCCTCGGCAGCCGCCACCAGAGTGCGCTCCACCGCTGCGAACTGCCGGTCCAGTACCGCCGTCAGCAGACTGCGCTTGTCGGGGAAGTGACGGTAGATCGTCTTCTTGCTCATTCCCAGTTCGCGGGCGAGGTCGTCCATACTCACCCGCCCGGAGCCCGGCGTGAGGAACAGCCGGCCAGCTGCCTCCACGATCACCTCGGCACGCTGCCGGTCATGCGGGGAAACTTTAGAAACCACTTCCGTTTCCATAGTTTCCAGCGTCCCCCCGCATCTACGCACTGTCAAGCCGATTCCCCCGGGCGCCTGGGACCGAATGCTCACTCCGCTCGTGCACGGCGAAGCTGGAAGGTTTTGCCTCCCAGCAGGGAGGAATCCGGTGTAGTCCCGGTTCCGGTCGACGGCACTGAACGGGCGCCCGAACATCCGACGAACCAGAGTCCGGGTCCGCCGCCGACTGCGATCGCCCCCGGTCGGTCCTGCAACACCCCCGACCAGCGCTGGACGAGGCGCTCGGTCCCCTCCCCTTCGCGCACACCGCTTGGATATCGTCCGGCAGCCACGCACGAAGCACGCCGCACGGCATCGGTCGCCATAGGAACTGGCTAGCGGCTCTGGGCACGGCCGGTGCCTCCTTCGGCGAAGCCAAGTTCGCGCGTGCCCGCTTGGAGCGACGCCGGCTGGCGCAGTGGGACGAGAAGTGGGCGCGCATCGTTGTCGGCCGAGGCTGGGCGGCCGACTGACGCCCGATGCGGTTGTGCGAAGCGACACAGGATCGAGCCGAAGGCCGGGGATGGCAGCGCAACCGAGATCTGCGTCCGTGTACTCGATCACAGGCCGCAAGACATCGCGGTTGCGGTCGCTGTGCGGCCGGAACGCTGTTCTTCCGTCGCCCTTCCGCACGTCTTCAGGCCGACGGAGACCCGGGCCGCCCGCGACGGTGCGCAGTTCGCACAGTTGGGACAGGGTTTCCTCGCTCTGGGCGAGGTGGGCTCCAGCAACTCGGTGACCCGTCGGCAAGGCTGTGCACAGATGCGCTGCAGGCCGGGAGCGTCACCGATCTCAGCCAGGGTCAGGAGTACCGGCGTAGGCGGCCTGCAGTGCCTCGGAGCGATCGGTGTAGCCCGTGATGCGGATGATCGAGCCCGCCGTGACCTCACAGACCTGATACACCGTGGCCTCTCCGGCCGCCACGGAAGCCGGGCCGTGAACACGCAGGCCGAGTACGACGGCCGCCGGATAGGTGAAGGTCTCCTCGATCCGCACACGCAGTCCGAGAGCGTCGAGACGGACACAACGGCTCAGGACGTGGGAGCGGCCACGGCAGTCTGCGCGGGCCCCGTCCGGCCGGGTCCAGCTCACGTTGGGGTGCAGGACCTCTGCCAGAGCCCTCCAGTCGGCGGCGTCCAGGACTCTGCGCAGGTGAGCAGTGACGGCGCCAGGGCCGCGCGGGAGATGTGACTGCATGTGGATCCCTCCGGGATTCCTGGGCTTCCCAGCCCAGCGCGAACTGTTCATGAGCGGCGGGGACTTGCAACTCCCGAGCCGGGCTCCGCGCTCACCCAGGCCGGGACCACCGCGAACTGCCCCAAGGAGGGTTGTCGCCTACCGGCAAGCGCGCCACCGACAAGACGGCGCGAGCCGGGAAGTCCCGTGAGCCGCAAGGCAGCCCGGCGGACGCGCGCCTGTCGCAATGATTCGGGGACGAACCAGTGCGCGGCCCTGCGGGCGACGCGCTGCCTGTTTTTGATGACGGGCCGCCACAGTCGTTCATAGGCGTGCAGCGCGTCCTCGATCCGGGAAACTCGGGAGAGTTGGTCGGCCAGCACATACGCACCACCCATAGCCAGAGAGGCGCCCTGCCCCGCCAGCAGGGACACTGCCTGGCAGGCATCACCGACCAGCACGACCCGCCCATGACTCCAGCTGGGCAGGTCGGCCTGCGCGACCTGGTCGTAGTAGATCCGGGAGGGCGGAGGACACTGGGCCAGGGCGCGGGGCACGAGCCAGCCGAGCGAGCCGTACTCGCGGCGCAGGGCATCCCGTACGTCGCCGGGGCGGGAGGGGTCGGCGGCCCGGTGCACGGTGAAGGCGGCGACCTCGTCGTCGCGCAGCGCGTACAGGCCCATCTGCCTGCCAACGGTGTCGGTGAGGCAGAAGCGGTCACCGATCTGCGCGTGCACCTGAGGGTCACGGAAGGTGAACGCGGCCGTGTGGTAGCCGAGGTAGCGCACGTACCGGTGTTCCTCGCCGAAGACGAGGGTGCGCACCGTGGAGTGGAGGCCGTCGGCACCGACGAGGAGATCGGCGTCGATGCGACTGCCGTCGGTGAGGGTGACGTGAACACCGTCGGGCCGTGCGTCAACGCTGGCAGGGCCGACGCCGAAGCGCAGGCGGACGGCGAGTGACAGGCGTTCCCGCAGGGCGAGTTCGAGGTCGGGCCGCATGATGCTCAGCAGCCGGCCACGCACGGAACGGGCGAACCGGCCGTACGGGAGCCGGGCGCGGCACCGCCCCTCCCCGTCGAGGAAAGCAGCCTCCGAGACCGGGTAGCTGAGTTCTTCGAGCCAGGGCAGTACGCCCATGACTTCGGCCGCGTCGTACCCGGGGCCGAAGAAGTCGATCATGTAGCCCTCGGTGCGGGGCTGTGGCGCCTTCTCCAGGACCAAGACCTCCCAGCCGAGCATGTTGTGCAGGCGGCCGGCCAGAGCGAGCCCCGCGATTCCGGCCCCGCAGATGACGACCCTCATCGGTGCACACCACCCTTCTCAGCAAGCTCGGTCAGCGGGTTCTCAAGCCACCCTCCTTTTTGCACTATGCAAAGCTTAGCGTCAAGCCGACCGGAGAAGCCCGTCAGGGCGCCATGTACTTCCGCCATGGACTGGATCGCGTGAATCTTGACGCTCCCCTAACGCCTCACTGGTCGAATTCTTGACGTAGCTTTGGCGGCGGTGTGCCGGGAAGTCTGGTCGGCGGAGTGTCCTCATTGAGATCCGTCCGTCAGGACGTCCAGGAAGGTCTTCGCGTGTCCCTCTCGAAGGCAGCCGCCGCCACCCGCACAGCCGCCTCCCCCGCGGTACGCGGCCCGCGCCGGTCCGTACTCTTCTTCGCGTTCGCCTTCGCGGTGATCGCCGATCCGGTCTCCTCGGTGGCGTACGCGATCGAGGCGGCGCTGCGCGCCCTGCACGGCGACCTCGCGCTGCTGCTGCCCACGATGAGCCTGGTCATCGGGCTCGTCGTGATCGTCACCGCGAACTACTGGCAGCTCGTGCGGCGCTTCCCCAAAGGCGGCGGCGCGGCAGCAGCGGCCGGGCGGGCCTTCGGTGCCCGCTGGACGTTCCTGCCCATCGGCGCGCTGGTCGTGGACTTCGTGCTGACCATCGGCATCTCGATCGCGGCCGCGGCCAGCGCGGTCATCGCCCTGCTCCCGGGCCTGGCCCCGGTCCGTATCCCGCTCGCGCTGCTTCTGCTCCTGGTCGTGGCGGGGCTCACCTGGTTCGGGCACGGCGGCCGACTGCTGTTCGCCGTCATGACCGTCGCGTTCGTGCTCATCTCCGTCGCTGTACTCATCCTGGGCTTCGCCTCGCCCCATTCCAGCGGGCACGCCGCCGCAACGACCGACCCCGGCCGCCCCGCCGCCCTCGCTGTCGTCCTGGCCTTCCCGGTCGCGATGGCGCTGGCCACCGGGATCGAGGCGCCATCGACCGCCATCGCACAGCTCGGCCAGCTCGACGACACGCACCGCCGCCGCTTCGGCCGCGGCACACTCGCGCTGCTGCTGGTCATCGTCGGCGGCCTGACCCTGGCCCTGACCGCCCTCGCCGTACGCCTGCACATCGGCATCCCCAGCGCAGACTCCACCCAGATCGCCGACATCGCGCACGCCGCCGCCGGACCAGGCTGGCTCTACGACGCCTTCCAGCTGACCAGCTCCCTGCTGCTGCTCGCCGCGGCCAGCTCCTCCTTCCAAGCCGGGCCGGGACTGCTGAAGGCACTGGCAGGAACGGCCGACCGGCCCGGAGTGCTGCCCCCGGTGCTCGGCCGGATCAACCGGCACCACACCCCGTACTGGTCCGTGGTCGTCTACCTGGCCGCCGCCGCCCTGATCATCGTCGCCGCGACCGGCCAGGAACAGGAACTCGTCCTGTTCTATGCCGTCGCCGTCTTCGTCAGCTTCCTGATCGGCCTCGTCGCCATGGCCCGCTTCGCCCACCGGGAACAGAAGACGGGCCTGGCCTGGATGAACGGCCTGGCCGCCGCGGCCGTCGCCTTCACCCTCGCAGTGAACCTGCTGCGCGGCTGGCCCATGCTGTCCCTCGCCGCCACCGTACTCATCGCGGCCGGCCTGTACGCACGGTGGACCCGGGCCGCGCGCCCCGCCGGCATCGAGGACGTCGAGGCACGCGCAGAAGCGGAGTGATTTCCGGGGTCGGCGACCGCCTTCGCGGACGATGAGCACCGGACGGGCGGCATGCTGCACACCGCGCTGACTGACCGAGCCGAGGAGCATCCCCGGCGAAGGTGCCACGTCCGCGGTTGCCCACCATGAGGAGATCGGCGTGCCGGGCAGCCCAGTGCAGCACCACCCGTCTCGGTTACGCCCCGTCCACGCCCACCACGATCGACGGCGGAGGAGCGGCACCACTCATGGTCCGCCTCCACAGTCCATCCCTCTCCCAGCGCTCACACCGAGGCGACCGTCCGCCAACGGGACCGCTCTGTCCCGATGGGTGGACAGATGGAGCGCCCCCTTGACTCGTTTTGCATAATGCAAAAGTAGGAAGGGGTAAATGAATGAGTGCCATACCGGCAACAAGGGACAGCAAGCAAGGGTCCATCACAGCAGCGAGCGGCGCCAAGCTCACACCAAGGCTCGCGGGTCTGCGGAACGCCTCGTGGGGCGTGATGGCACTGGCCGTGGTGGTCGGTGCCGGAGCGGGCGCCGGCTCGGTCGTCTTCCGCTGGTGCATCACGACCTTCACCCGCCTGCTGTCCGGGCACAATGACTACTCCGCCTCTCCCGGGCAGAGCAATCCGCACGTGCCGTGGCTGGGCCCGTATTTCGTGCTGCTCGCGCCGGTGATCGGCGGTCTGCTGTACGGCCCCTTGGTCAACCGGTTCGCCAAGGAGGCCCGCGGGCACGGCGTGCCCGAGGTCATGCTGGCCGTCGCCCAGCGCGGCGGGCGGATCAGCCACAAGGTCGCCGTCGTCAAGACGCTCGCCTCCGCCCTCTGCATCGGCTCCGGCGGTTCAGTCGGCCGCGAGGGCCCCATCGTGCAGATCGGCTCGGCACTCGGCTCCACTCTCGGCCGGGTGACCAAGGCGGCCGAGGGCCGTACGAAGCTCCTGGTCGCCTGCGGCGCGGCCGGGGGCATCGCGGCCACCTTCAACGCGCCCCTTGCCGGTGTCTTCTTCGCCATGGAGCTGATCCTCGGTACCTTCTCGGCCGAGGCGTTCGGCGCCTTGGTCCTCGCCAGCGTCACCGCGAGCGTCATCGGCCGCGCCGCCTTCGGCGACGTCGCTTTTCTGAACCTGCCTGCCTTCCACGTCGACCACCTCGCCCAGTACGGCCTCTTCGCCCTGCTCGGCGTGGTCGCCGCCCTCGTTGGCATGGGCTTCACCCGCTTCCTGTACCTGATCGAGGACGCCTGCGACTGGGTCTGGCGCGGCCCTGAATGGCTGCGCCCGGCGGTCGGCGGACTGGCTCTCGGCCTGGTTCTGCTGGTGCTGCCCGAGATGTACGGCGTCGGCTACCCCGTCCTGGAGAAGGCGACCGAGGGCGGCTACGCGGTCGGCTTCCTGCTCCTGCTGCTGGCCGGCAAGATGCTGGCGACGAGCCTGACGATAGGCATCGGCGGCTCGGGCGGCGTCTTCGCGCCCAGCCTGTTCATCGGCGCGATGCTCGGCTCGGCGTACGGCATCGGCGTCCATGACCTGATACCCGGCACGGCCGGCGCAGTGGGCGCATACGCCCTGATCGGCATGGGTGCCACCTTCTCCGGCGCAGCCCGGGCACCGATCACCGCCGTGGTCATCCTCTTCGAGCTGACCGGCGAGTACTCGATCATCCTGCCCCTGATGCTGGCCATCGTCCTGGCCACCGCCACCAGCCGCCTGCTCTCCCGCGACACCATCTACACCCTCAAACTGCGCCGCCGCGGCATCGACCTCGAGGGCCCCGCCCCTGGAGCGGCCCTCGGCACCCAGCACGTCGGCGCCGTCATGGAGCCGCTGCCCGAACCCCTGCCCGCGACCACGTCGCTGACGGACGCCGCCGACCTGCTGAGCCTGTCCGGCCACGGCGCGCTCCCGGTCGTGGACGACACCGGTGGGTACGTCGGCGTCGTCACCGCCCAGGCGGTGGCCGAGGCCCTCGCCGAACAGCCGGACGCCGTACCGCAAACGGTCGAGCAGCTCGCCACGCCGCCCGCTCCCGTCACCACCGAGCAGCCCCTAGCCCAGGCCCTGCACACCCTGCTGTCGGCAACGGGAACCGGCGTCCCCGTCCTGGATGCCGAGCAGGGCAGGCCGGTCGGCTGGCTCAGTCACCAGAGCGCACTGCGCGCCGTGCATGCCACTGCCTGAGCACCTCCGCAGGCGGTGTCCACCGCGACTCCGTACCAGTTTGCACTGTGCAAAAATAGATGGAGGGAGCCTCACCGGACCCGCTCCAAGGAGGTGAACCGTGGATACGAGACACGTCCGGCACGCCTACTCCTTCGTCTGCCTCGACTGCGGACACGGATGGGAAGCCACCTACGACATCGACGTGACCGAGGACGATCACGGGCACATCATCGCCACCTACCACCTCGACGGCCGCCTCGTGCGCTCGCCGCTGCAGTGGCCGCGCTGCCCCGCCTGCGAGGGTCACAAGATACGCATCATGCGACCGGGACGGGTGGCAACGGCACGCCTGTACGAGAAGTGAGGGCGATGAAGCCGCACACCCGCCGCCTGCGCAGCCGGAGGCGCTTGGCCGGTCCCCTCGCACCCCGAGCGGGGACGAGCGGCCCGGCCATCGGGTGCGGACACGCTTTTGCGTGGTTACCGTCGGCGTTTACGGACCGCGCATCTGGTGCACACGTTCACGACGTCCTCCTGCGCGTCCATCCGCAGCCGGGGACGAAGTGATCAGCCACGAGCCGAGACGCGTCGGCCGGAGGACCGCGAGGTGCCCTAAGGGCCGGGAAGCCGATAGGAGCGCACCACAGCGGCGAGGCTCGCAACCATGAAGGCCACGCACCACGGGACCAGGTCGCGCGGCGTTCCCTGCCCTTCCGTCGCTGCACCGCGCGGCGGCACCAGCCCCTTGGGGTCGTAGGCGACGGCGAGTGTGTCCCCCGGCCGTGTCGCCTCGCCGCAGCCACGCCAGATCCGGACCTTGAGCGGGACGCCGTCATGGTCCATCACCGAGCAGAGGTAGCGGTCCTGCCCATTACCCGCCGCGCGGCCGTCCTCGACCGACGTCACCACCACGGACTGCACCCGCCCCCGCTCCGCCAGCACCACGCCGGCGGCGGCCTGCGGTGCGTGGAGCGCCAGGCACACGCCGAGCAGGGCGGTGATGCCGATCAGCGCGCGGCCGGCTCTCACGGAGAGCAGGTACAGGACGAAGGCAGCCACGCACACGAGTCCCGCCTCACCGTCGGCCAGGCCGGGCCTGCCCGTCCAGGCGCCGAGGAGTGCCGTCCCGACGATCGCCACCATGGCGACGATCCCCGCAAGGATCCCCTCTCCGACGAGCCACCCGGGCGGAGACCCGACGAACTCGGCAGGCCCCCACACCGTGGAATGCAGATATGCCATGAGGCCCGGCTCGATCCGGAACGAGGACCGACGCCTTCGGCGCATGCCTGTCACACCCCACGCCCCATCGCCTGCCGTCGGCGATCGCCGACCGCTGCCAACGTCCGGCAGCGAGCCACATCAACACTTCTCTTGCATTATGCAAAACCTTACGACTTCAAGGAAGAGCAGTCAGGCAGCGTGCACCATCCGCCAACAACAGCGTCACGCGTCTTGCGCCATCGCCCCGTCCACGATCCAGCCGAGCGGGTGCGGCTCCGGATCGTCCGCCCCCGGCGCCGGGGGCTCGCCGCCCGCCTCGTTGAAGGCGTTGAGCGCCTCGACGAGCGCCAGGCGCTCCATCGGGCGGAGGCGTTCGACGATGGCGGCGATCTCGGCGCGCCGCCGGGCGGTGACTTCCTCGACGGTGCGCCGGCCCTCCTCGGTCAGCCGGAGCAGGGTCTCGCGGCGATTGGCGGGATTGGCCTGGCGGTCGGCGAGCCCGGCGGCGATGAGCCGGTCGACCATGCGCATGGCGGTGGAGGGCGCCACCTGGAGCAGGTCGGCGAGCTCGACCAGCTTGGTCGTCCCCCTGGTGGACAGCACTACCAGCATCCGGAACTGAGCGACGGTCACCCGCTCCTCCACCGCCGCCAGCGAGCGGGCCGAGACCGCCACCAACAGCCGCGACGCGGTCAGCACCGCTCTGGTAACAGCATCTACATCGTCCAAGGCACCCGTGGGGGTCTGTCGCTCCGCCATAGTTCCTTTCTACCGTGCCGAAGCCGCACCGCCCGCACTTCATACGAACAGACATTCACCCCGCATGGTCGTGATAGCGGAGCAAAAGCATCGCGGCATCGTCATGGAGAGGTCCGGCAACATGCCGGACCAAGTCTTCGCGCAGCGCCTCAAGGGCACGTTCGGCGTCCGGTTCCTTCAACAGACCCGCTCGGTCACCCAGCGGATAGAAGGAGCCACCCAGGTCACGGGCCTCGGTGACACCGTCCGTGTACAACAGCAGCTGATCACCCGGGATGAAGTCCACCCGATAGGGCCTCGGCCCCTCAGTTCCGTGCTCACCCAGGCCCAGCGGCAGGGCGAAAGAGTCCGGCTCCGCAAAGTCGACGCCACCGTCCTCACGGACGACCATCGGGGCTGGATGCCCGTAGTTGAGGAAGACGGCATCGTGCTCCGGTCCGAACTCGGCGAGCACAGCGGTCACGAACTTCTCGCCCCCCAGCTCCCGGGCCACGCTCCGCTCCAGCCGCTCGCCCAGCCCGACCAAGTCGGGTTCGTCGTGGGCCGCCTCCCGGAAAGCGCCGAGCACGACGGCGGCGGTCTCCACCGCGGCCAGCCCCTTGCCCTGCACATCCCCCACGATCACCCGGACCCCGTGCGGCGAGGCGACCACCTCGTACAGGTCACCGCCGATACGGGCCTGAACGACCGCCGAGGTGTACGACACCGCCGCCTGGAGCGGACCCGCGGTGCGCGGTACCGGCCGCAGCAGCACGCGCTGAGCCACCTCCGCGATCGACCGCACGCTGGCCAGCTCCGCCTCCCTGCGCGAGCGCATCAAGGCCGCCACGATGCCCGCTGCGGTGACCCCGGCCACCGACGCCATCGCCGTGAATCCCCGGCGCTCCTCGAACAGCCCGTCGTACAAGCCGAGGCCCACGCACACCAGCAGAGCCACCACACCGATCAGCGCCGTACGCCGCCACCCGCCGACCAGCCCGGAGAAAGCCGGCCCCAGCGAGACCAAGGGCAAGAACCCCACCCCTGGCCCGACGACGACGTCCGCCGCGGCCACCACGGCCATCGCCGCCAGCGGCAACCAGGACAGCATCACGGAACCGGATGCCGGTTTGAGCACGGTCACGACGTCCTCCAGCTGAACAGGGGAGCCCGCAAGCCGCCCGATCACCTCTGCCACAGAGGCGCCTCACATTTAGACTATGCAAAGGTTTCCTCGACGAGCCTGCCTCTGTCCGGGCCCTTTACCCAAGAGTGGCCGAAAGCCGACACACCAGACCCCGGAAGGCAAAGATGCCCCGCAGACGGACCACACCCCGCCGACCGCAACTCCCCGTCGGCTGGCAGCGCTTCGCCGCGCGACTCCCGATCCTCGTCTTTCGTGCGGGGCTGGGATGGATCTTCCGCAGGCGACTGCTCCTGCTGCACCACACCGGCCGCGTCACCGGGCTGGACCGCCTGGTGGTCCTCGAAGTGGTGGAGCACGACCCGATCGGCGGGAGCTGGACCGTCGCCTCCGGCTTCGGCCCTAGGTCAGCCTGGTACCGCAACCTGCGCGCTCGGCCGAAGACGGTCATCCAGGTGGGCAACCACCGCCACGCCGTCACGGCACACTTCCTCACGCCGGCTGACGGCGCCGACATCATGGTGCGCTACGCCCGCCGGCACCACCGGACCGCACGCCGCCTGTGTGCGTTCATGGGCCTGCCGTCAGACGGCAGCGAAGCCGGGTTCCGGGAAGCCGGCCGGGCCATTCCCTTCGTGCGACTGGACGTCGGCTCTGGTACCAGGGCGGCGTAATCGCTGCGAGTGGCTCGCCAACCGGGGCCTTGCACCTGCCGGGTACACGGGAGGCCGCCGCAGGTCAGTGAGACGTTGATCGCCTGGGAAGCCATCACGCCTCTGCCCTGCCGGGCCACGCAACGGGCGGCGCCGACGCCCCGCTTGAGCAATCAGCGTGATCACCCAGAGGGGTCTGGGCCGTCAGCCTTCCCGAACCATCGATGCCAGCGCAGGGCGTCCAGTTCCTGCCACAACTCCCCAAGTTCGATCTGGACCTGGGTGAGCCCGGTCTCCTCGGCCAACTTCTCCGGGCTGATCCTCCCATGGTGAGCCTCGACCGCACGGCCGATCTTGCCTACCCACAGCTCGGCATACACGAACGGCCGCTCCTTATACACGTCGACCAGCGCGGCCAAATGTTCGGGCGAACACGCAGTCAGCCACCGTTTCCCGTCCAATTTCGGGTCATGGCCATGGATCACCGATGAATCCGGCACCATCGCATGGACCTTGGCCTGACCCGAGATCTCTTCCCCGCACAGATCACACAGCTCTGGCAGTACCTCACTCCCGCCCGGTTCACCGCTATCGGTCACCTACCCTTCCTACCGCCCCCCAACGACCGCTGAGCGTTACGACCCTCTGACCTCGACAGACAAACCGAAATAGCCTTCGGCCGACCCTCCCCTACACGAACGCCGCATCCGCCGTCCGGCGTGACGATCACACCGAGACGTTCGACAACGCTGTCCTCGCTCCGTACGGACATGGTGAGCATGCCGCTTCCTGAGCGATCGAGGTGAGCGACGGGGCCTGCGAGCGGCAGGTCCACTTCGGCGACGTGCACCTGGGCACGCCCTGGGCCCCCTTGCCACTACTAGTAGATGCGCGATCAGTACGAAAAGGGATGGTCCACACAGTCTGTAGTCGGCGCGTGCCACGGGCAGGAAGACCGCGCGGGGACGAGTGGCTATGGCCTGTCGTCTGTGAAGTACGCCAAGATCGGACCTGGAGTAGACCGCCGGGGGCCTCTCAACGGACCGCTCGGCCAAGTGCCGGCTCCGAGCATGCGGTGAACGGGACACCACGTACCACTGGCCTTGCGCTGTGCAAAGATAGTGGTCAGAACCTCGACGGACGGAGCGTCTCGGGGAGGTCGGCCATGGCCGCAGAGCATGCCCGTTGCCACCCTTGCTCGTTTCTCTGCCTCGACTGCGGGCACGGCTGGGACGGCACGTACGACATAGACATGACGGTGGACGAACACGGCCGCATCAGCCCCGTTTACCACCTGGACGGCAGAGAATTCCCTCGCTGCCCCACCTGCAAGAGCCTTGAGATCCGCACCGTTCGGCGTGGGCGCATTTCGTCGGCACACCCCCGTATGCCATGACGAGAAGTAGAAGCGGAGCATGCCACCACCCCCTCCGGCTCGGACGAGCGCTACGTCCGGGCGCGCCACGAGCAGGATGCCTGGTTCATGACGGAGGGCAACCGCCACCATGCCGTCACAACACACCTCTCACTCCCGATAGCGGCGCCGAAATCACTGCCCGCTACGCCTGTCGACCCCCGGACAGCACGCCGTCGCTTCGCGTTCATGGGGCTACCGACGGACGGCACCGAGGCAGGGTTCGGGGGACCGGCAGGGCCGTCCTCTTCGTACGGTTGGACTCCGACAGCCGTTCCCAGTCGACGTGACCGGGAAGGAACCTCGGTCACGGCTCACGCCCCAATCCGACACTTGAGCGGAGTACCGGCGATCTGCTTTTGCGTCATGCAAAGATGGCACCGGAGTCGAGTCGGCGGTCGGGCTGCCCGGCGCCCACGGAGTGAAGCCCCGCATCGGGGGTGAGGCAACACACCGGCCGCCGACAGGCCCCCGCCATCCGGCCGCGCACCAACGCAAACCCACGGCGACGGTCCGCCCCGGCCCTCCCCTCTTTTGCTGCACCAGCATTCAGGCATGCCCGAGCCAACAGCCCCGACCAGGCGAGACACGCGTAAGCAGGCTTTTGCATGCTGTACATGCGCTCAATCCGTGACGACCGGACCACACGGTGTGCCTGCCGAAAATCCATCCGCGCTGGTGAGGGCTCTTCCGTCGCGCTCCGCTCGCCCCCTCTCGGGCGGGGTGCCATCTGTCCGGGGCGCGCGCTACAATGTGTGAGGTATGGGTAATCTTCCCACATGCCGCACATGGAGGGAGTGGTCATCGTGAGCGTGACCAACGTCGACCTGGACGACCAGGCCCTCGCCGAGGCCGCCGCGCTCCTTGGCACCACCACCAAGAAGGACACGATCAACGCCGCCCTCGCCGAGGTCGTCAAGCGCTACAAGCGCCGCCAGGCGGCCGAGCGGCTGGCCGAACGCGGAGCACGCGGCGACTTCGAACCCACCCGGCGCCTGTGGGAGGCGCGTAAGGCCGCGCAGCGCGTCGAGGCCGCCGCAAGCGGCGCCGACGAGGCGGCCGGGTGATCGCGTACCTGATCGACACCAGCGCCTACGTCCACCTGGCCACCGATCCCGCCGGCCTGCGCCGCTGGGACGCCGAGATGGAAACCGGGGCCATCGGCATGTGCGAGGCCACACGGGCGGAGATCCTGTTCAGTGCCACCGGACCGGCCGACCGCGACGCGATAGAGGCCGACCTGAACGACCTGTTCGGCACGGTGCACGTCCCCAAGGATGTATGGCGCTGGGTGGACCGTGCACAGTACAAGCTGACGCAGACCGGCCAGCACCGCGCGGCCGGAGTAATCGACCTCGTACTCTGCGCGACCGCGGTACATCACGGCCTGACCGTCCTGCACCGTGACAACGACTTCGCCACCGTCGCCCGCGTTCTGGACGAGGTGGACCAGCACGACGTACGACGCTGACGTCAACGACGCGGCCTGGTCCGGACAAGGTCACGCGGCAGCGTGCTGGTACTCGTGGAGGATGCCGCCGAGGCGGTCACGTCGACGTATGTCGAGGCGGGCGATGCGGTCGGGTTCGGCGATCGGTGACGGGAGTGGGTGCAGCGGCCGGGCGTTGTTGATGCCCTGGTGGGGCCGGTGCTCGTTGTAGTACTTCTCGAACTCGCGCAGGACATGGAGCAGATGCCGCTGGTTCCAGACGAGGGTGCGGTCCAGCAGCTCGCGTCGGCAGGCCTGCACCCAGCGTTCCATGAGCGCGTTCATGCGGGGCATCCGGACACCGCTGAGCACGACCTCGAGGCCACCGTCCTTCAGGATCGCGTCGAACAGGGCGGGGAACTTCCCGTCCCGGTCCCGGATCAGGAATCTCGCCCGGCAGCCGGTGTCCTCCAGGTCCATGACGAGGTTCTTCGCGGCCTGGGTGACCCAGGAGGCGGTGGGCTGGGCCGTGGCGCCCGGGATGCGGATCCGCCGGGTGGCGTGCTCGATGACGGCGAACACGTACATCCGCGCCCCGGACAGCGTGACGGTCTCGAAGAAGTCGCACGCCAACGGGGCCTCGGCCTGGGACCGCAGGAAGTCCGCCCAGGTGGTGGCAGATCGTTCGGGTGCCGGGTCGATGCCGGCCTCCTTCAAGACCTCCCAGACCGTGGACGCCGCCACCTTTACCCCGAGCACGAGCAACTCGCCGTGCAGGCGCCGATAGCCCCAGCCTGGGTTTTCCCTGGCCAGGCGCAGTACCAGCGCCCGGATCGAGTACACGGTGCGCGGCCGCCCTCCGCGCTTGGGCCGGGACTGGGCGGCGTGCCGGCGGGCGATGAGGTCACGGTGCCACCGCAGCACCGTATCCGGCCGCACCAGCAGCCGCATCCCGCCCAGCACTTCCCGGGGCAGGCCGTGGAGCAGCGCCGCCAGGAACGCCCGGTCGGCCGCGTCGAACCGGACCCGCTGCCCGTTCAGCTGCCGCTGCAGAACCTCGATCTGATGGCGCAGGGCCAGGATCTCGACATCTTTCCCGCGAGCGCTCACCGGGAGCAGCCGCAGCATCGCGAACGCGTTCGTCACGCCCAGGTACGCCAGTCTCAGCAGCACGGCCGATCATCATGCCGCGACCACCGCCGATCACGCGAGAGCGTCGACTAGGTCAACCCCGGCTGACGCCGAAACCCACTCCCACCTGCATGGATGAGGTAATCGGCTAGGGCAGGGTCGGGGTGCGTATCGAGTCGTGATCAATCTGCGGGATTCGCCTCGCAGCAAAGGCCGATCACACGGCCAGCGGGCAATCGCACTGGATGCGCATGCCGGTCAGCCTGTGCGCAGGCCGATCTGGTCGCGTTCGAGCACGGAGCGGAGCTCCGAAAGGACCTGTACGGCGGCCAGTCCTCAGGGCCCGCCGAGAGCGCCTGCGGTCAGCTCGGCCAGCGTTTCGGTGAAGGTTGCCTCCGCCGCCTCGACGAGTTGCAGGCCGTCATCGGTCAGGTCCAGCAGTGATGAGCGACGATCCGATGGATTGGTTCGCCGTATGACCCATGCCCGCTTCTCCAGGCGCTCGGTGCCCTTGCTGGTCACACCGATCCCGCTGGCGAACTCAGCGGCAGGGTCCGCCACCCGGGACCCAGGGTGGTCGCGCAGGAAACGCAGGAACTCCAACTGCGAGGTGACGATCCCGTGCCGCTCGCGAAGACGGTCGTTCAGCGCGTTGCCGCATGGCGGCACGCTCCGTCACCACCGAACGCGAGACGGGGCCGTTGGCTGGACAGACCCGAGGTTGTTGCCCCACAGAGAAGAGTCGGTGCTCTTGAGGCTGGGGACGCCGCTGTACGTGCCGCCGTCGACGGTGACGAGCGGGGCGGAGAGCTGGTCTTCCAGAAGTCCGCCGCGGACCCGCACGATGGTGCTCTCGTGGTCGGTCTTGCCGGGCTTGAACGTCTTCCCGTCGATCGCGGCCTTCAGGTACTGTAGGGCGTACTCGGCGTAAAGGTCGACTGGCTGGGACACGGTAGCGTCGATGTTGCCGTTGGAGATGTCCTTGAGCTCCCTGGGGATGCCGTCGTTGGAGACGACGAACACGTGCTTCTTGTCCCTCGGGCCGACAGACAGCCCCTGCTGCTTGAGCACGTGGAGCGTGCCGGACAGGGCCAAGCTGGACTGCATGTAGATGCCCTTGATGTCCGGGTGGGCTGTCAGGTCGGTCTGGAGCTTCTGCGCGGCGACGGCGCCGTCCCAGTTGGTGGCCTCGCCGAACACCTTGACGCCCGGGTAGTTCTTCTTCATGCAGTCGTTGAATCCCTCGGTGCGGTCACGGCCGTTGATCGATGCGAGGTCGCCCTCGAGCATCACAACCTTGCCCTTGCCGCCCAGCTTGGTGCCCAGGTACTTGCATGCCTTCTCGCCGTAGGCGCGATTGTCGGCGCGGACCACCATGTAGACCTTGCCGGTGTCGGGGCGGGTGTCGATGGTGACGACCGGGATCTTCGCCGCCTGCAACTGCGCCAGGATCGGCGCGATGGCGAACGTGCTCTGCGGGGCCATCGCGATGCCCTTGACGCCCTGGAGGATGAGCGTCTGCACGTTGGCGGCGAGTTTGGCGACATCGTTCTGCGAGTTGGTGGTCTTGAGCGAGAAGCCGAGCTGCTTGGCGTACTCCGGCGTGTACTTGATGTACGCGTTCCAGAAGTCGGTGTCGGAGCGCGGGTACTCGACGCCGACCAGCGGCTTGCCGCCGCTCGACGTGGCCGTGGTGCCGGAGCCGCCGCTGCAGGCGCTGAGCAGCACCAGTGCGGAGAGGGCGGAAGCAGCGGAGCAGAGGACGGATCTGAGCCTCATCGGTACTTCCTCGCGCTGGGTCCCGAAGCGCCTGCCGTCTACCCCCTCGGAAGGGCTGGCTGTGAAATCCCCATCGTGTCGAATTTGTGGTCTGATCTGTGCAGGGACGGAAGGGAGACATGCCACATCCAGCCGACATAAATCACCTCTTTATCCAACATACATGCGAAAACCTCTCTTCGTATCTGGCCAATCACCCTTGCATGCCTGTTGACATGGACGGGATAGCCGCGGCGCTGGAACGCCAGATCGACCATGTGGGAAGCGTCCTGCGTGCACCAGGTGGCCGCGCCCGGAAGCGAGGTATCGGTGCTTCCCGAGAACTGGGCAGCGCCTACGCCGCCCGTGGAAGTGTCAGGCGCGCCCGTGCGCCTGCTGCGCGTGTCGGGACAGCGAGTCAATGACCACCGCGGCGAAGAGCACCCCGCCCGTGATCACCAGCTGGACGGCGGTGGGCGTGTCAGTGAGGGCCATGCCCGAGGCGATCGACTGGATGACCAGGATGCCGAGCACTGCGGACCAGGTCGTACCGCGTCCTCCGAACAGGCTGGTGCCACCGATGACGGCGGCAGCGATGGCGTTGAGCAGCAGGACGCCGGAGCCGGAGCTCTGGCTCACCGACGTGATGCGCGAGGCCAGGAACAGGCCGCCGGTCGCCGCCAGGGTGCCGGAGACCGCGAGCACGGCCGTCTGAACGCCGGTCACGCTGAGGCTGGCGCGACGGGCCGCCTCGATGCTGCTCCCCAGTGCGTAGACCTGCCGTCCGTAGGGCGTGCGCCGGAGCATGATGTCGAGGCCGGCCACCACCGCGAGGAAGATCAGCAGAGCGAGCGGCAGACCCTGGAACTGGTTCAGCACGTAGGCGGAGGCGAACGCGATCACCGCCACCATTCCTGTGCGCACCCCGATGGTGTGCAGCGGGCGGTGTGGCATGCCGACCTCCCTGCGGCGGCGCCTGTCCAGGTAGGAGGCGAGGAAGACCAGAGCTGTGGCGAGTGCCGCCACCGCGTAGGCGACGCCGGCGTTGGTGAAGTAGTAGCTGGTCAGGTGGGCGATGAGCCCGTTCTCGTCGAGGTTGACGGTACCGCTGGTGCCGAGGATGGCGAGCATGAGGCCGTTCCACGTCAGCAGCCCGGCGAGGGTGACCACGAAGGCCGGAACCCGGGTCCTGGCGACGGAGTACCCCTGGACGGTTCCTGCCGCGGTGCCCGTCAGCACGGCGGCGATCAGGGCAAGCCATTCCGGCACGCCGTTGTTGACGCTGAGCACGGCGAAGACCGCGGCGGCGAGCCCGCTGATCGAGCCGACCGACAGGTCGAGTTCACCGAGCAGCAGCACGAAGACGATGCCGACCGCGATGAGGCCCGTACCCACGATGTCCACGCTGAGGTTGGACAGGTTACGGGGCGAGAGGAAGGTGGAGTTGATGCACTGGAAGATGATCCAGACCGAGGCGAGGACGAGGGTGACGGGAAGATGGCCCAGCTCACCGGCGCTCAGCCTGCGCCGCCGGACCGCGATCCAGCCCGCCACAGCACGGGTGACCGCCCACCCGGCGCGGCGCTGACGGGCTTCTGCGGTGGCTGCTGCGGGATCGGCCCGCGTCTCGTCCGGCATGTCACGCATCCCTTTCACCACTCGGCCTCGTGGTGGGCCGGCCGGCGGGGCGCGTTGTCCGTGGCGCCCGTGATGCAGGAGATGATCTGCTCCTGGGAGGTGGTGCTCACGTCGAAGAAGCCGTTGTTGCGGCCGAGCCGCAGTACGGCAGCCCGGTCCGCGAGGGCCTTCACATCACCCATGTTGTGGCTGATGAGCAGGATCCCCAGGCCGTGGTCGCGGAGACGGTCGACGAGGTCGAGGACCTCGGTGGTCTGCTCGAACCCCAGCGCCGCGGTCGGTTCGTCCAGAAGGAGGACGCGCGGGTCGCCGAGAAGCGAGCGGGCGATGGCGACGGTCTGCCGCTGGCCGCTGGACAGTGACACCACGGGACCGCGCAGATCGGGGACATTCCGGGTCAGGCGCTCCAGCAGCTGCATGGAGCGGCGCTCCATCTCCACCTCGTCGAGGAAGCCGAACCTGCGGATCTCCCGTCCGAGGAAGAGGTTGCCGACGACGTCGAGGCTTCCGCACAGCGCCAGGTCCTGGTAGACGGTGGCGATGCCGAGGTCCCGGGCTTCCTGGGGACGCCGCATGTGAACGGGCCGGCCCTCCCACTCGATGCTCCCCTTGTCCGCGGGGGCAACCCCGGAGATCACCTTGACCAGGGTGGACTTGCCGGCTCCGTTGTCGCCGAGCAGGGCGAGGACCTGGCCGGCGTGGATCTCCAGCTCGATGTCCCGGAGGACCTCGACGACGCCGAAGCGCTTGCACACACCGTGCAGGGCGAGCAAGGGGGGCGGCAAGAGAACCATCTCCTTTCCGGGCCTGGGGCCGGCCGGTCCCGCCTGTCAGGCCAGCCCGGCCTTGTGGCAGTCGTCCGCGAGTGGCGGGGCGCAGATCTGTTCGAGCGTGTACACGCCGCCTTTCACCAGGGTGTTCTTGATGGTGGCAAGGGTCACGGGCACCGGGGTGAGCAGCACGGCCGGAACCTCAGCGCCGCCGCGGGTTTTCACCCGCCTGGTGGCCACCCCGTCGAGGCGCTGACCACGCGCGGCGGCCACGGCCATGGCGCCGCCGGCGGCAGCCTCGGGTCCGAACGGCTTGTAGACCGTCATGTACTGGTCGCGGCTGACAATGCGCCGTACGGCTCCGAGCTCGGCGTCCTGCCCGGTGACGGGTGGCAGCGGGCTGACCTTGTTGGCCTTGAGGGCGGAGATACTGCCGGCGGCGAGGCTGTCGTTGGCGGCGTAGACGCCGTTGATGCTGCCGGCGCCCAGGGCGGAGATGGCCCCGGACATGTTCCGGTTCGCCGCCTCCGAGCTCCACTGGGGTGTGTCGTACTCCTTGGCGATCGTCACCTTCCCCTGGAGCTCGGACAGTGCGCCCTGCTTGAACGACAGCGCGTTGGGGTCGCCGGGGTCGCCGTTCATCATCACGATCCGGCCGGCGTGTGCCTTGGCGCCCATGGCCGTCAGCAGCGCCTTGCCCTGGAGCCTGCCGACCTCCTGGCCGTCGAAGGAGACGTAGCCCGAGATCGGGCCCTCGGCGAGGCGGTCGTAGGCGATGACCGGGATGTGCGCGGCAGCCGCTCTGTCGACCGAGGGGCGCATGGCCCTGGCATCGACGGCCGTCAGCACGATGGCATCGACCCCGTTGGCGATCGCCGAGTCCATCTGCTCCTGCTGGATGGCCACGTCACCCTTGGCGTTTGCGTGCTCGATCGTGCAGTCGCCGCACAGCTCCCGGATCTTCTGTTCCAGCAGCGGCCTGTCCTGCGTCTCCCAGCGGGCGGTGATGGAGTCCGGCAGCAGCACGCCGATCTTCCGCGCGCTCCCTGCGCCGGAGGTGTTCCCGGCGCCCGATCCGCAGGCGGTGAGGGACACGGCCGTCGAGAACGCGGCTAGGGCAAGGGCGGTGTCCCGAACGCAGGCTTTCATGCGCGAGGCCTCCCTCCGCCCTGGAACGCCGCGGCCGCAACCGCGGCGCAGCAGCGTGCCCCGCCGGGGCGAGGCGGGGTCTCGGCCCGCACCCGCCCGGACCAGGTGAAAGTGGCAAAACGACCACGTCGCCAGTGTGACACCGGCCATGGTGAACTGCGAACCCGGTGCCGCGTGGCCGACACGACGTCAATCTGTCTTGTTTATCCCTCTATGCGATTCTGGTAGGGGGAGTGCCCAGTGGCAGCCGGTCGGCGCCCCCGGCACGGACGGGAGGTAGATGCGGACATGCCTCACGACGGCAGTGCCCGGGCCGGACTCTCGCCGCCGGGGACAGTCGAGGCTCGCGCCGCGGACACCGGCTCACCACCGAGGCCGGAGAACCCCGTGAGCGTCCGCGCCCTGACGTTCGCCGGAGTGGAGCTGACGGTGCTCTACGTGCCCGGCACAGGTTCTGACGACCTTCGGTCGGTGGACACGGCCGGGTGCGCCCGTGCCGAGTACGGGCTGCCGGAGCGCCTGGCCCTGTCCGGCGGCTCGCCTGCGGCCCACGCCTTCCGTGCCCCCCACCCCGTGTGGCTGACCCCCGGGGAACTCGCCTCCTACCCCGAGGGATGTCCGGCGCCGCCGCGGGCCCGGACATCGCTCGGTGCGTTGCCCCTCGGCGCCGAGGGCAGGCGGCTCGGCTGCCTCGTCGTCGTGGGTGCCGGTGAGAACGGCTTCGAAGCCGGGCAGCAGCGCTTCCTGGAGCGCTATGCCGACGCGGTCGCCGGCGTGCTGGAGGCCGCGGCCGGGGGAGGGACGCCGCGGGCACCCTTGAGTTCCGCATTGCGCCGCATGCGCGTCGGCTCCTTCGTCCTGGTGCCGGAAACCGGTGTGATCGACGCGGACGAGACGCTGCGCGAACTGGTCGGCATCAGGCCGGACGACTTCGACGGCAAGGCGGACTCCCTGCTCGCGCACGCACTGCCGGAAGACTTGCACGCGCTGATGTCGGTGCTGGAGCCGTCCGCCCAGACGTTCGGCCGACGGGAACTGGACTTCCGCGTCCGCTGCCCCACCGGTGGGATGCGCTGGCTGAGCCTGAGGTGCCGCGTGGCGGCGGCTGCCGACGACCGGCCGGAGCGGGTGCTGGGCGTGGTGACGGCGATCTCGGTCCTGCACCGGGGCGCCGACGACGTCTCCCGGATCCAGTGGTTGACCGCCGCACTCGACAAGGCCACCACCGTGCGCGACGTCAGCCACGTGATGGTCACCGCCCTGCACGAACCCCTGAGCGCCGACCGGGTGGCGTTCGCCGAGCTGCAGCACGAACGGCTCCAGGTCACCCTGCTCGACCCGCCGCAGCCCGTTGCCTGGCCGCGGACATGGCGTCTCCAGTGGCGTTCGGAGTGGCCCGACGCACCCCTCAGCGCCCTGCCCACCCTGCAGACGGCTCTTCGAGACGGACGTATGGACCTGTGGCCGACAGGCACAGCTTTCGAACCGGGACTCGACGGCATCGGCCCCGGAGGCCTTGCCGTCCTGCCGCTGCCCGCACGGGGCCGGGTCGTCGGCGTGTGCCTGATCGGCTGGGACCGGCCGCACGAGTTCGTCCCCGAGGAACGTTCGCTGCTGACCGCCACCGCCTCACTGGCCGGCCAGGCCCTCACCCGCGCCCACGCCTATGACGCCGAACAGGAACTCGCGACGATGCTGCAGCGCAGCCTGCTGCCGCGACGTCTGCCCGAGCTTCCCGGCGGGATCGCCGTCGCCCGCTATCTGCCCGCTCGGCGGGGACTGCAGGTGGGCGGCGACTGGTACGACGTGATCGCCCTCTCCGAGGACCGGGTGGCGCTGGTCATCGGCGACGTGCAGGGCCACAGCGCCGCAGCCGCGACGATCATGGGCCAGATGCGTACCGCGGTCAGGGCGTACGCGGTGGAGGGCCACCCGCCCGACGTCGTCGTCTCGCACGCCAACCGCCTCCTCGTCGGTATGGAGACGGATCTCTTCGCCACCTGCTGCTACGCCGAACTGGACATGGACGAGGGCGACGTCCTGTTCGTCCGGGCCGGGCACGTCGCACCGCTGCTGCGCCATCCCGACGGCAGCACCGAGGAGGTCGAGATCGAGGGCGGCCTTCCGCTGGGCATTTCCATGGACGCGGACTTCCCGATGACCGCGGTGGCACTGGCGCCCGGAACGATGCTCGCCCTGGTCACCGACGGGCTGATCGAGGCCGTCGACCTGTCCCTGGACGAGGGCATGCGCCGCACGCGCGCCACCCTCGCCGCGGCCGACCCGTCGGATCCCGGGCGGGTGGCCGACGACCTGCTGGGTCACGTCGGCCGTCGCGAGGACGACGTGGCGCTGTTGCTGCTGCGCTACGACGGCATGAAGACGCGGCCGATCCGGTCGGGCTGGGTGGTGTGGCGGCTGCCCGACGCCGTCATGCACGCCCGCCGGTTCACCGCGCGCACGCTGCGCCGCTGGAAGGTCGAAGAAGCCACCGACCCGGTGCTGCTGGTGGTGTCCGAACTCGTCACCAACGCCCTGGTGCACACCCAGGGCCCGGTCCGTCTCGACCTGATGCTCCGCGAGGACCGGGTGCGTGTCTGCGTGAGCGACTCCTCTCCCCGGGCGCCCGCCAAGCCCGTGATCGTGGACTGGGAGTCGACCGGCGGCCGAGGTCTGCTCCTGGTCGAAGCGATGTCGGAGTCCTTCGGCACGGTGCCCGTGGCCGGCGGCAAGCAGGTGTGCAGCGAGATAGCGGTACCGCGTCGTGAACCGGCTTCGGTGGGCGCAGAACCAGACGCCAAGGACGGAGGCCGATCATGACGTGTCGTAGGCAACTCGTGACGCTCCGTACGCAGTATGTCGTCGGCGCGCTTGTCGCGGGCCTGCTGACCATGCCGTCGGCCGCCTGCACAGGAGACCGGACAGCCACCACGGACAGTTTCACCGTCGGCCTGCTGCTGCCGAGCCGGGAGGCGCCACGCTGGGAGCACTCCGACAAGCCGCTGATCGAGCAACGGGTGAAACGGCTCTGCCCGCACTGCAACGTCGCCTATGCCAACGCCGGCGGCGACTCAGCGGCGCAGCGGCAACAGATGCTCGCCATGATCACCAAAGGGGTCAGGGTCCTCATCCTCGGCGCCACCGACAACAGGGCGCAGCGCTCTTCCGTCCAGGAGGCGCACAACGCGGGCGTCCCCGTCGTCGCCTACGACAGGCTCGCCGACGGCCCGGTCTCGGGCTACGTCAGCTTCGACGGCGTAAAGGTCGGCACGCTGCAGGGCCAGGCTCTCCTCAAGGCCATGCACGCCCCGGCCAAGGACCGGATCATCGTTATGATGAACGGCGACCCGACCAGCTCCAACACCGCGTCGTACAAGAGGGGTGCACTGTCCGTCCTGCGGGGCAAGGTGAGGATCGGCCGTTCCTACGACACCCTGGGCTGGAGCACGAACAACGCGAACGCCAACATGTCCGCCGCCATCTCGGCCCTGGGCCCGGGCCGGATCGACGGCGTCCTAGCCGCCAACGACGCCATGGCCGCAGGCGTCATCTCCGCACTCAAGAGCGCCCACGTCAGTCCCCTTCCACCCGTCACCGGCCAGGACGCCGACCTCGACGCGGTGCAACGCATCGTCAGCGGCGAGCAGTCCATGACGGTGTACAAGTCCTTCCGCGCGGAAGCCGAAGCAGCCGCTGCCATGGCTGTCGCCCTGGGCCGCGGCGAGAAGCTGCACGCCATCGCCACGACGACGACCGACAGCCCCACCACCCACCACATCCCGTCCGTGCTCCTCACCCCGGTCGCCGTGACAACCGCCAACATCAAGCAGACCCTCGTCAAGGACGGTGTGTACACCATCGCCCAGATCTGCACACCACAGCTGCTCGCCGCCTGCGCGAAGGCAGGGCTGACTCCGTAGACGGGCGGGGACCGGCGTGACGGAGCCTTGACCAGTAGTCGAGGCACGTCGACAGGGTGAGGTGGCTGACGCGGTGCGCGGAGCACGCTCGGGCTCGTCCGGGGGCGGGCCGCCACGCTGTGAACCCAGTCCGGCGCGGCCGCTCAGCTCCCCCCTGCACCTCCGACAGCGGTATGTCTCACTCCTGGATTCCGTCTCATGGTGCGCATTGTCTCCATCGTCAACTGCTGTCCCGTGAGGGCGGTTTCGCCTCGCTCCTATGGTCTCAGGCCCCACCGGCACTGGCAGGTCCATGTTGTCCCGGTTTCCCCGAGCCGGCCCTGGGGATGTCATGGCTGCCCCTCCCCCGGGGCCTGCGACGTGTCCGGGCCCGTGCCAGCAGGCGCCAGTGGCCCACCCGAGGCCTTGCGGGAGTGCATGCACCTGCGTGTACTGCTTCGCCCGCAAGACGCACAGCTATCTGGACCTCGACACCGGACTCGGCTTCGACACCCAGATCGTGGTCAAGGTGAACGCGCCCGAGGTGCTGCGCCGTCAGCTGGCCTCCCGCCGTTGGCAGGGCGATCACGTGGCGATGGGCACGAACGTCGACTGCTATCAGCGCGCGGAGGGCCGCTACCGGCTCATGCCGGGCATCATCTCCGCCCTCACCGAGCACGCCAACCCGTTCTCGATCCTCACCAAGGGCACCCTGATCCTGCGCGACCTGGATCTGCTGGTCCGGGCGGCCCAGGTGACGGACGTGGGCATCTCGGTCTCCGTCGGCTTCCTGGACGCCGAGCTGTGGCGCACGGTGGAGCCGGGCACGCCCCCGCCCGAGCGCCGCCTGGACGTCGTACGCGCCCTCGGCGAGCACGGCATCGGCTGCGGGGTGCTGATGGCGCCGGTCATCCCGTTCCTGAGCGACCACCCGGCCCAACTGCGGGCCACGGTACGGGCGATCGCGGCAGCCGGGGCCACCTCGGTGACCCCGCTCACGCTGCATCTGCGCCCCGGCGCGCGGGAGTGGTTCATGGCCTGGCTCGGCCGGCACCATCCGCATCTGGTGCGGCGCTACGAGCGGCTGTACGCGGAGGGCGCCTACGCGCCCAAGTGGTACCAGCGCCGGATCACCCGTCAGGTGCACGAGCTGGCCGAGGAGTACGGCATCGGGCCCACGCGCGCGGGCCTGGCGCGCCGGATCCGCCCGGCCGAACCTCCCGCTGTCGCCGAACCGACCCAGCTCACCCTCATGTGAGAGCGCCGCCCACCCACGGCGGAGCGGCGTTCCCCCAGCTGAGAAGCGTTCCCTCGGGAGGGAGGCGTTCGAGGGCTTCGATCGGACCAATCGGGTCAACTATGCCTATAAGACGTTCTTCAGTACGCCGATTCCGGGACGATGCGGCGAAAGATGTGACCTTCACAATCCGCTGAAACCTCCGTCCCGGGAGGACGCATGAGAACACGCGCAGCCGTGCTGTGCGCATCCGCCGCCGTGCTGGCGGGCTCGGTCACGGCCCCGCCCGCCCAGGCGGCCCCGGCCGCTCCCGCCACCCCGCTCGCCTGGAAGACCTGCGGCTCCATCACCTATCCCACGCTCCAATGCGCGTCCCTCAAGGTGCCGCTGGACCACGCCCGCCCGTCGGGCCGGCAGATCACCCTCGCCCTCACCCGCGTCCCGCACACCGCGCAGACCTCCCAGGGCCCCCTCCTCGTCAACCCGGGCGGGCCCGGCGGCAGCGGCCTGACGCTCGCCGGATACGTCGCCTCGGCCTTGCCGAAGCCCGTCGCCGCGCAGTACGACGTCATCGGCTTCGACCCGCGCGGGGTCGGCCGGAGCAGCCCGGCCCTGGACTGCGCGCCCGGCCACTTCAAGACGGTGCGCCCGGACACCGTGCCCGCCTCGGCCGCGCTGGAGCGGACCAACCTCGCGCGCGCGACCTCCTTCGCCACCGCCTGCGACCACAAGTACGCCGATGTGCTGCCGTACATGGACACCGTCAGCGCGGTGCGCGACATGGACGCCATCCGCCAGGCGCTGGGCGCGCCGCGCATCAGCTACTTCGGCTACTCCTACGGCACCTATCTCGGCGCGGTCTACGCGAAGCTCTACCCGGAGCGGGTCCGCCGTCTGGTGCTGGACTCGGTCGTCGACCCGACGGGCGTCTGGTACAAGGACAACCTCGGCCAGGACTACGCCTTCAACAACCGCCACCGCGCGCTGATGGCGTGGATCGCGCGCAACGACGCCACGTACCACCTCGGCATGGACCCCGCGAAGATCGAGGCCGCGTGGTACGCGATGCGGGCAGCCCTGGCGAAGAAGCCCGCCGGTGGCGCGGTGGGCGCCGCCGAGCTGGAGGACACCTTCATCCCCGGCGGCTACTACGACGGCTACTGGCCCGATCTCGCCCAGGCGTTCGCGGCATACGTGCGCGAGAAGAACACCAAGCCGCTGGTGGCGGCGTACGAGAAGTTCGGTGCCGTGGACGCCTCGGGCGACAACGGCTACAGCGTGTACGCGGCGGTGCAGTGCCGGGACACCTCCTGGCCCACCAGCTGGAAGCGGTGGCGTACGGACACCTGGGCGGTGTACCGCAAGGCGCCCTTCATGGCCTGGAACAACGCCTGGTACAACGCGCCGTGCGCGTTCTGGCCGACCCCGAAGCTCAAGCCGGTGAGCATCGCCAACACCCAGCTGCCGCCGGCGCTGCTCTTCCAGGCGACGAACGACGCGGCCACGCCGTACCCCGGCGGCGTCACGGTCCACCGCCTGCTCGCCCACTCCAGCCTAGTGGTCGAGGACGGCGGCGGCAACCACGGCATCACGCTGAGCGACAACACCTGCCTCGACACCTACCTGGCCGCGTATCTGAACGACGGTACGCTGCCGCACGGTGCGGGCACCGCCGACGCGGTCTGCAAGAAGTCGCCGGACCCGAAGCCGCAGGACACGAAGGCCGCGTCGACCGACTCCCGCGGCTCGACCCTGCACGACCTGCTGGGCTTCCGCCGCTGACCAACCGCCCGGCCCGTCGGGGGCGTTGTCAGTGGGGTGGTCCACCATGGAGCCATGAGCGATCAGCATGGAGCCTGCGGAGCCGTGAGTGAACCGACCCGGATCTCCGCCCCCGACGGCGTCGCCCCCGCCGCCCAGTACAGCCATGTCGTCTCGGCGACCGGCCGTTTCGTCGCCGTCTCCGGCCAGCTCGCGCTGGACGGGGACGGCGAGCTGGTCGGCGCGGGCGACCCCGCGGTCCAGGCCCGCCAGGTCTTCGAGAACCTGAAGCGCTGCCTGACCGCGGCAGGCGCCGGCTTCGAACACGTGGTGAAGCTGACCTACTTCGTCACCGACACAGCCCATCTGCCGGCGATCCGCGCGGCCCGAGCCGCCCACATACCCGACGACCGCCTCCCGGCGTCGTCCGCGGTCCAGGTCGCGGCGCTGGTGGCCCCGGAGTTCCTGATGGAGATCGAGGCGCTGGCGGTGGTGGGCGAATAGGACGAACACGGGCGCCCGCCGCGGCCCGCGGATTCCCGCTCCGGCGAAAGCACCCTCGTCCGGCGAAGGAGTCGGCGTCCAGCGAAGACGCTCGCGCCTGGCGAAGGAGTCGGCATCCGGCGAAGACGCTCGTGTCCAGCGAAGGCGCTCGCGCCGGACCACCGCCGTGCGCCCGACCGCGTGGGCGGCTCCGGTGACCACCAGCAACAGCCCGATCCCGCACGGAAGTACACCCTTCGCCGTCCCCAGCTGCCCCTTCGTCCCGGCCACGGGCAGGACCACATGCGCCGGGTCGTAGACCACCGGCACCTGGTCGTCGACGAGCGGCTCCAGCCGCTCGCAGGTGTCGCTCGATGCCTGCAACTGCCGTGAGTCGCCGTTGGGCAGGGTGACCGTACAGGTGTGGCCCTTGCCTCCGTCGCGCGTCCGCGTGGTGTTCTGGTCGACGACGGTCGCCGTGCCCTCCCTGCCCCAGGTGTCGAGGCAGATCCGGGGAGTGGCGTCGCCGGCGCCGAAGATCAGGATCGCGTAGCCGAGCCCGGCGAGGACGCCGGCGAGCCTGTGCCCCGGCGAGCGCGGCATCCGCCGACGAAGCCAGAAGACATAGAGGAGGGTGAACGCGACCCAGGTGCCGACCGCGGGCCCGCGTCCCGCCGTCACGGCGACCAGCGAGCCGGCCGCCACCACGACGAGGTCGAAGCCGAGCAGAAACGACCACCGCCGTACGGCGAGTCCCAGCGGCACCTCGCGCTCCGACCGGGCGGACCAGTCCAGCTCTTCGCTCAGGCGGCGGAAGAGTTCCTCTTCGGCGGGTTCGGGATCCTTCGACCCGCCTGGATCCTCCGGCCCGCCGGGGTCCTTCTCGCTCATGTCTCGATCACGGCAGGGCACCCTGACAGCGCCTCCAGTCCGCGCCTGACGAACCGCCCTGCCCCACGCCGTGCGGCTGAGCGGCCGTCACCTGGCCTGTTCCGCCTCGGGGATGCTCGCCAGCGCGTGCACCGCGGCCCTCGCCAGTGCCGGATGGGCGAGGGCCTCCTTCAGGACGCGGCGGGCGCGGGGGTCGGCGAGGGTGCCCAGTCCTTCGACGCACGCCAGGGCGACGCGGTGGTAGGGGTCGTGGGGGTGCAACCGGCGCTCCAGCGTGGTGATGAGCGCGGGCACGGACTCGGGAGCGCGGAGTTCGGCCAGGAGTCGCACCGGGTGCAGGGCGTAGGCCACCCGCAGCTCGTTCGTCGCCAGTGCCGCCGCGGCCCGGGCCGTACGCGGATCGCCGAGCCGGCCGAGGGCGTGGGCGGCGGAGGCGCAGCGCGGAGGGTCGCGGTGGTTGAGGAGGAGCACCAGGGACTCGAAGGCGCGCCGGTCGCCGGCGACCCCGAGCCGGAACGCGGCCAGCTCCCTGGCCCACAGCGGCTGTCCGGGCGCGGTGAGCACCTCCGCGAGTTCGTCGTGGTCCTCGGTCACCAGCAGCCGGTCGAACGCCGCCGTGCCGCGCGACTCCTGCCGTAAGCGCTCCGTGAGCGATCGCAACTCTTCGTCCACGAAGTCCAGCGTAGGCGCGTTGCGGGGGCCGGGGGAGCTACATCACAAAGTCAGCCGCGACTCAGGTCTGGCGCGCTCGTTACTCGCCGGTTAAGCTCAGACGAGCGAGTTACCCACTCGCATTTCCACTGGCGACGGTTTGGTGACGCGGCCGTCGCCGGGGGCAGCTCCCACGCCCCTCGGGCAGTGGGGAGATGTCGGTTCGGTACGACGTGTACCGCAGTACGACCCGGCTCCGGGACAGGGCCGGTCGGATTCCCTGCCGTTTGCCGCTCGCGGGCGTGTGCATCGCCCGTGGCACCCGGCAGCACCGGGCGTGTGCGCCAGCAGCCCGACAACACCCGCACTCCATTTCCGCACCGCGGTGCGCCCCTCGGCGCACCCGGCGCGTTCCTCGTCGTCACCCTCATTCCTGGAGTCCCGCGATGGCCACTCCCCTGTCCCCCCAGTCCGGCACCCCGCTGTCCCCGTTCAAGACGATCGCCGTCGTCGGCCTCGGCACCATGGGCACCGGTATCACCGAGGTCCTCGCGAAGGCCGGTCGCGAGGTGATCGGCATCGACATCAGCGAGGCCCAGGCCGCGAAGTCCCTCTCCGCCCTGGAGGCCTCCACCGCCCGCTGCGTGGAGCGCGGCCGGCTCACCGAGCAGGAGCGCGCCGAGGCACTGGCCCGGGTGCGCACCGCCACCGACCTCGCCGCGGCGGCCGACGCCGACCTCGTCATCGAGGTGGCCCCGGAGTCGTACGAGATCAAGCAGCAGATCTTCCGCGAGCTGGACGGCGTCGTCCGCCCGGAGACGATCCTCGCGACCGGTACCAACGCCCTGTCCGTCACCCGCCTCGCGGCCGACTCGGCCCGCCCCGAGCGCGTGCTGGGCCTGCACTTCTTCAACCCGGCACCGGCGATGAAGCTGGTCGAGGTGGTCTCCTCGGTGCTGACCGCGCCGCAGGCCGTCGCCGCGATCACGGACCTCGCGATCGAGCTGGGCAAGGAGCCGGTCGCGGTCGGCGACCGCCCCGGTTTCGTCGCCGACGGCCTGCTGTTCGGCTATCTCAATCAGGCCGCCGCGATGTACGAGGCGCGGTACGCCTCCCGCGAGGACATCGACGCGGCGATGCGGCTCGGCTGCGGTCTGCCGATGGGCCCGCTCGCGCTGCTGGACCTGATCGGCATCGACACCGCGCGCACGGTCCTGGAGGCCATGTACGCCGAGTCCCGCGACCGGCTGCACGCCCCGGCGCCGATCCTGAAGCAGCTCAGCGAGGCGGGTCTGACCGGCCGCAAGTCCGGGCGCGGCTTCTACAGCTACGCGGCGCCGGGCAGCGCCACGGTCGTGCCGGACGCGCTGACCCCGGCGGAGGGGGACACGAAGGCCACCGGCCGCAGCGTCCGCTCGGTGGGCGTCGCCGGCTCCGGCACCATGGCCTCGGGCATCGCCGAGGTGTTCGCCAAGGCGGGCTACGACGTCGTGCTGGCCGCGCGGAGCGAGGAGAAGGCGCAGGCCGCCAAGGCCCGTATCGGCAAGTCGCTTTCGCGCTCTGTCGACAAGGGCCGGCTGACCGCCGAGGCCGCCGCGCAGATCCTGGACCGGATCGCCCCGGCCGGGTCCTACGACGCCTTCGCCGACGTCGACCTGGCCGTCGAGGCGATCGCCGAGGACCTGGAGATCAAGCAGCAGCTGTTCGTCACGCTGGACAAGGTCTGCAAGCCCGGCGCGGTCCTCGCCACCACCACCTCCTCGCTGCCCGTCGTCGCCTGCGCCCGCGCCACCTCGCGGCCGCAGGACGTCATCGGCATGCACTTCTTCAACCCGGCACCGGCGATGAAGCTGGTCGAGGTCGTGCGGACCGTGCTGACGGCCGACGACGTCCACGCGACGGTCCGCGAGGTCTGCGCGAAGATCAAGAAGCACGCGGTGGACTGCGGCGACCGGGCCGGCTTCATCGTGAACGCGCTGCTGTTCCCGTACCTGAACAACGCGATCAAGATGGTCGAGGAGCACTACGCGTCCCTGGACGACATCGACGCCGCGATGAAGCTCGGCGGCGGCTATCCGATGGGCCCGTTCGAGCTGCTGGACGTGGTCGGCCTGGACGTCTCGCTGGCGATCGAGAAGGTCCTGCACCGCGAGTTCCGCGACCCCGGCCTGGCCCCGGCCCCGCTCCTTGAGCACCTGGTGGCCGCGGGCTGCCTCGGCCGCAAGACCGGCCGCGGCTTCCGCGAGTATGCCCGCCGCTGACAGCGTCGGCGACTGGTCCCACACGGACGCGGACTGGGGCGGGCTGCTCGATCCGGGCGGCCTCGCCCCGCCCGGCCGGCCGGGCTCTCCCCCGCCCTCAGCGGGCGGGGGAAACGGCACACCTGCGCATCGAGCTGCGCACATGCAGTACGTTCAGGTCATGTCCCAGCCCGCCAAGTCCTCACGTACACCAGCTACGCCCGACGCGCCGGAAAGTGCCGCAGGCAGTCGCGCCGCCGCCCAGCGGCTCAAGATGCGCCGAGAACTGGCGGCCGCAGCCATGGAGCTGTTCGCTACCAAGGGCTACGAGGCGACCACCGTCGACGAGATCGCGGCCGCCGCCGGAGTCGCCCGCCGGACCTTCTTCCGCCACTTCCGCTCCAAGGAAGAGGCGATCTTCCCCGACCACGACGACACGCTGGTCCGCGCGGAGGCGGTCCTCAACGCCGCCCCGGCGCACGAGCACCCGCTCGACACCGTGTGCCGCGGCATCAAGGAAGTCATGAGGATGTACGCGGCCGCGCCGGAGGTCTCCGTCGCCCGCTACAAGCTGACCCGCGAGGTGCCCACCCTGCGGGAGGCCGAGATCGCCTCGGTGGCCCGCTACGAACGCCTCTTCACCCGCTACCTCCTCGGCCACTTCGACGAGCACGCGCACGCCGACGACGCCAACGACGACCCGTTGCTCGCCGAGGTGGCCGCCTCCGCCGTCGTCACCGCCCACAACCACGTCCTCAGGCGCTGGCTGCGGGCGGGCGGCCAGGGCGACGTCGAGGCGCAGCTGGACCATGCCTTCGCGATCGTGCGGAAGACGTTCGGCACCGGGATCGGGGCCGGGCGCGGTCCGGCGCCGGGGCGGCCGGCCGCCGGCACCGTCCCGGCGACGGCGTCCACGCACGGCGAGGTCCTCGTCACGGTCGCCCGCACCGACGCTCCGCTGGACGAGGTCATGCGCACCATCGAGGAGGCGCTGAAGGAGCGCTAGACCCGCTCCCCCGTGTGACAACGGCCACCCGCCCGGGTGGCCGTTTTGGCATGTCAGGGGCCCTTTTCCGGCACTTTTCTGGGCACGTTCGATCGATCATCGCTCATTTGTTACGTAAAGATTTCACCTGAGCCGAACTTCTGGCACTCAGTGCCTTGCCGCCTGACACGCGGTGTCATACGTTGAAGGTGTCCGGGTGGCCGGCGAGCAGAGACCAATCGCTCGCCGGCTGTCCCCAAAGGCCCATGGCCCGCGCGCCCGGACGCCTGCGTCACAGGCAACCTCCCGCGCCACAAAGCGCTGCCGAAGCACCACCGAGCCGAACCGACGGCACACCTCAACACCCTCAGCAGCACTCATCGCAGCACCGACGAACCCTCAGCGCCCCCTCCCTCAGGGGCGCTCACCGCCGGAGGCAACACCGTGACCGTGAAGGACATCCTGGACGCGATCCAGTCGCCGGACTCGACGCCGGCCGACTTCGCCGCCCTGCCGCTCCCCGAGTCGTACCGCGCGATCACCGTGCACAAGGACGAGACGGAGATGTTCGCGGGCCTGGAGACCCGCGACAAGGACCCGCGCAAGTCGATCCACCTCGACGAGGTGCCCGTGCCCGAACTCGGCCCGGGCGAGGCCCTGGTGGCCGTCATGGCCTCCTCGGTCAACTACAACTCGGTGTGGACCTCGATCTTCGAGCCGCTGCCGACGTTCGGCTTCCTGGAGCGCTACGGCAAGGTCAGCGAGCTGACCCGCCGGCACGACCTGCCGTACCACATCATCGGCTCCGACCTCGCGGGCGTCGTCCTGCGCACCGGCCCGGGCGTCAACGCCTGGAAGCCCGGTGACGAGGTCGTCGCCCACTGTCTGTCCGTCGAGCTGGAGTCCTCCGACGGCCACAACGACACGATGCTCGACCCCGAGCAGCGGATCTGGGGCTTCGAGACCAACTTCGGCGGCCTCGCCGAGGTCGCGCTCGTCAAGTCCAACCAGCTGATGCCGAAGCCGGCCCACCTGTCGTGGGAGGAGGCCGCGGCCCCCGGCCTGGTCAACTCCACCGCCTACCGCCAGCTGGTCTCCCGCAACGGCGCCCAGATGAAGCAGGGCGACAACGTGCTGATCTGGGGCGCGAGCGGCGGACTCGGCTCGTACGCCACCCAGTTCGCCCTCGCCGGCGGCGCCACCCCGATCTGTGTCGTCTCCTCGCCCCAGAAGGCCGAGATCGCGCGGAGGATGGGCGCCGAGCTGATCATCGACCGCAACGCCGAGGGCTACAAGTTCTGGAAGGACGAGCACACCCAGGACCCCAGGGAGTGGAAGCGCTTCGGCAAGCGCATCCGTGAGCTGACCGGCGGCGAGGACGTCGACATCGTCTTCGAGCACCCCGGCCGCGAGACCTTCGGCGCCTCGGTCTACGTCACCCGCAAGGGCGGCACGATCGTCACCTGCGCCTCCACCTCGGGCTACCACCACGAGTACGACAACCGCTACCTGTGGATGTCGCTGAAGCGGATCATCGGCTCGCACTTCGCCAACTACCGCGAGGCCTGGGAGGCCAACCGCCTCGTCGCCAAGGGCAAGATCCACCCGACCCTGTCGAAGGTCTACTCACTCAAGGACACCGGCCAGGCGGCGTACGACGTCCACCGCAACCTGCACCAGGGCAAGGTCGGCGTGCTGTGCCTCGCGCCCGAGGAAGGCCTCGGTGTGCGCGACGAGGAGATGCGGGCCGAGCACCTCGACGCCATCAACCGTTTCCGCAACGTCTGAGAGCCATAGATGACAGAGCGTCAGAAGGACCGTCCGTGGCTCATGCGGACGTACGCGGGCCACTCGACGGCCGAGGCGTCCAACGAGCTGTACCGGCGCAACCTCGCCAAGGGCCAGACGGGTCTGTCGGTGGCGTTCGACCTGCCGACGCAGACCGGCTACGACTCCGACCACATCCTCGCCCGCGGCGAGGTCGGCCGGGTCGGCGTGCCCGTCGCGCACCTCGGTGACATGCGCCGGCTGTTCCAGGACATCCCTCTGGAGCAGATGAACACCTCGATGACGATCAACGCCACCGCCATGTGGCTGCTGGCGCTCTACCAGGTCGTCGCCGAGGAGCAGGGCGCGGACATCACCAAGCTCCAGGGCACGACCCAGAACGACATCGTCAAGGAGTACCTGTCCCGGGGCACCCATGTGTTCCCGCCGGGGCCCTCGCTCCGCCTGACGACGGACATGATCGCGTACACGGTCTCCCACATCCCGAAGTGGAACCCGATCAACATCTGCAGCTACCACCTGCAGGAGGCCGGGGCCACGCCGGTGCAGGAGATCGCGTACGCGATGTCCACCGCGATCGCCGTCCTCGACGCCGTGCGCGACTCCGGCCAGGTGCCGCAGGAGCGCATGGGCGACGTGGTCGCGCGCATCTCCTTCTTCGTGAACGCGGGCGTCCGCTTCATCGAGGAGATGTGCAAGATGCGCGCGTTCGGCCGCATCTGGGACAAGGTCACCCGCGAGCGGTACGGCATCGAGAACGCCAAGCAGCGCCGGTTCCGCTACGGCGTCCAGGTCAACTCGCTCGGCCTGACCGAGGCGCAGCCGGAGAACAACGTCCAGCGGATCGTGCTGGAGATGCTGGCCGTGACGCTGTCGAAGGACGCACGCGCGCGTGCCGTACAGCTGCCGGCCTGGAACGAGGCCCTCGGCCTGCCCCGCCCCTGGGACCAGCAGTGGTCGCTGCGCATCCAGCAGGTACTCGCCTACGAGAGCGACCTGCTGGAGTACGAGGACATCTTCGAGGGCTCGAAGGTGATCGAGGCGAAGGTGGACCAGCTGGTCGAGGACACCCTCGCGGAGATCGACCGCATCCAGGAGATGGGCGGCGCGATGGCCGCCGTGGAGTCCGGCTATCTGAAGTCGCAGCTGGTCGCCTCGCACGCCGAGCGCCGGGCCCGGATCGAGTCCGGGCAGGAGAAGATCGTCGGCGTCAACGCCTTCGAGGGCACCGAGCCCAACCCGCTCACGGCCGACCTGGACACCGCGATCATGACGGTCGACCCGGCGGTCGAGGCCCGCGTCATCGCCTCGCTGCAGCACTGGCGCGACACGCGCTACCAGCCGCCCTTCAACCACCCGCGCCCCTGCAAGGCGCTGGAGCGGCTGAAGGAGGCCGCCAAGGGCACCGACAACCTGATGGAGGCCACCCTGGAGTGCGCCCGTGCCGGGGTCACGACCGGCGAGTGGGCGGGCGCCCTGCGCGAGGTGTTCGGCGAGTACCGGGCGCCGACCGGGGTCTCCTCGGCTCCGGTGGCCGTCCCCGTCGAGGCGGGCTCGGCGCTCGCCGAGGTCCGCGCCAAGGTGGACGCCACCGCCCGTGACCTGGGCGTCGGCAAGCTGCGCTTCCTGGTCGGCAAGCCGGGCCTGGACGGGCACTCCAACGGCGCCGAGCAGATCGCCGTACGCGCGCGTGACGCCGGCTTCGAGGTGGTCTACCAGGGCATCCGGCTCACCCCCGAGCAGATCGTGGACGCGGCCCTCGCGGAGGACGTGCACGCGGTGGGCCTGTCGATCCTGTCCGGCTCGCACGCGCAGCTGGTGCCGGACGTGCTCCAGCGGCTGCGTGTGGCCGGTGCCACAGATATACCGGTGATCGCCGGTGGCATCATCCCGAATGGAGACGCCGAGCAGCTCAGGGCCGCAGGAGTGGCCGCCGTCTTCACCCCGAAGGACTTCGACATCACCGGAATCATCGGCGCGATCGTCGACGAGATCCGGAAAGCGAACAAGCTCGACCCCCTGGAGGTCCCCGCATGACCACCCCTGTCAACCGCCTTCGCCCGCGGCGCTCCTGCCTGGCCGTACCGGGCTCGAACCCCCGCTTCCTGGAGAAGGCGCAGGGCCTCCCCGCCGACCAGGTCTTCCTGGACCTGGAGGACGCGTGCGCGCCGCTCGCCAAGCCGGAGGCGCGGCACACCATCGTCAAGTTCCTCAACGAGGGCGACTGGACGGGCAAGACGCGCGTCGTGCGCGTCAACGACTGGACGACCGAGTGGACGTACCGCGATGTCGTCACGGTCGTCGAGGGCGCGGGCCCGAACCTGGACTGCATCATGCTGCCGAAGGTGCAGACGGCCGAGCAGGTCGTCGCCCTGGACCTGCTGCTGACGCAGATCGAGAAGACCATGGGCTTCGAGGTCGGCAAGATCGGCATCGAGGCGCAGATCGAGAACGCGCAGGGCCTGAACAACGTCAACGCGATCGCGCAGGCCTCCCCGCGCGTCGAGACGATCATCTTCGGCCCGGCCGACTTCATGGCCTCCATCAACATGAAGTCGCTGGTCGTGGGCGAGCAGCCGCCCGGCTACCCGGCGGACGCCTACCACTACATCCTGATGAAGATCCTGATGGCCGCCCGCGCCAACAACCTCCAGGCGATCGACGGCCCCTACCTGCAGATCCGCAACGTGGAGGGTTACCGCGAGGTCGCCCAGCGCGCCGCCGCCCTCGGCTTCGACGGCAAGTGGGTGCTGCACCCGGGCCAGGTCGAGGCGTCCAACGAGATCTTCTCGCCCTCCCAGGAGGACTACGACCACGCCGAGCTGATCCTGGACGCGTACGACTACTACACGTCCGAGGCGGGCGGCAAGAAGGGCTCCGCGATGCTCGGCGACGAAATGATCGACGAGGCCAGCCGCAAGATGGCCCTGGTCGTCTCCGGCAAGGGCCGGGCCGCCGGCATGCAGCGCACGTCGAAGTTCGAGATCCCCGCCAGCTAAGGAGCCCTGAGCGCGATGCAGTTCGGACGCACCTACGAGGAGTTCGAGGTCGGCGCGACGTACAAGCACTGGCCGGGCAAGACGGTCACGGAGTACGACGACCACCTGTTCTGTCTCCTCACCATGAACCACCACCCGCTCCACATGGACACGAACTATGCGGAGAAGACGACGGACTTCGGCAAGAACGTCGTCGTGGGGAACTACATCTACTCCCTGCTGCTCGGCATGAGCGTGCCGGACATCTCCGGCAAGGCGATCGCCAACCTGGAGATCGAGTCGCTCAAGCACGTGGCGCCGACCTTCCACGGCGACACCGTCTACGGCGAGACGACCGTGCTCGACAAGTGGCCGTCGAAGTCGAAGAACGACCGCGGCATCGTCTACGTCGAGACCAAGGGCTACAAGCAGGACGGCACCCTGGTGTGCGTCTTCCGCCGCAAGGTCATGGTGCCCACCGAGACGTACATCAAGGAGCGCGGCGGCGAGCAGCCGGGCCGCCCCGAGCTGAAGCAGCAGGAGAAGTAATGGCGCGCCTCGCCCAGACCGCCGGTCTGACCGACGTCCAGCAGGAGATCCTCTCCACCGTCCGGGACTTTGTCGACAAGGAGATCATTCCTGTCGCCACCGAGCTGGAGCACCGCGACGAGTACCCGCAGCAGATCGTGGACGGCCTGAAGGAACTCGGCCTGTTCGGTCTGATGATCCCCGAGGAGTACGGCGGCCTGGGCGAGTCGCTGCTCACCTACGCGCTGTGCGTGGAGGAGATCGCCCGCGGCTGGATGTCGGTGTCCGGCATCATCAACACCCACTTCATCGTCGCGTACATGCTCAAGCAGCACGGCACGCAGGAGCAGAAGGACCACTTCCTGCCGAGGATGGCCGCCGGCGACATCCGGGGCGCCTTCTCGATGTCGGAGCCGGCCCTGGGCTCCGACGTGTCCGCGATCACCTCGAAGGCGGTCAAGGACGGCGACGAGTACGTCCTGAACGGTCAGAAGATGTGGCTGACGAACGGCGGTACGTCATCCCTGGTGGCCGTGCTCGTCCGCAGCGACGAGGGCCACCCCGAGGGCACGGCGCCCCACAAGTCGATGACCACCTTCCTGATCGAGAAGGAGCCCGGCTTCGGCGAGGTCCGCCCCGGCCTCACGATCCCCGGCAAGATCGAGAAGATGGGCTACAAGGGCGTCGACACGACCGAGCTGATCATGGACGGTCTGCGGCTTCCCGCCGATCGGGTGCTCGGCGGCGTCACCGGCCGAGGTTTTTACCAAATGATGGACGGTGTCGAGGTCGGCCGCGTCAACGTGGCGGCGCGCGGCTGTGGCGTCGCCCAGCGCGCCTTCGAGCTGGGTGTGCAGTACGCCCAGCAGCGGCACACCTTCGGCAAGCCGATCGCCCAGCACCAGGCCATTCAGTTCAAGCTCGCGGAGATGGCGACCAAGGTCGAGGCCGCGCATGCGATGATGGTCAACGCGGCACGCAAGAAGGACTCCGGGGAGCGAAACGACCTTGAGGCCGGGATGGCGAAGTACCTCGCCTCCGAATACTGCAAGGAGGTCGTGGAGGACGCCTTCCGTATCCACGGCGGGTACGGCTTCTCGAAGGAGTACGAGATCGAGCGTCTCTACCGCGAGGCCCCGATGCTGCTCATCGGTGAAGGTACCGCCGAGATCCAGAAAATGATCATCGGGCGCAGGCTGCTCGAAGAGTATCGATTCCAGGGCTGAATGTCCGGATACGGGGTGTTTTCTTCGAGAAGAAGATCACACCCCGTAGACCGTCTTCGGCCGCCGACTCGGCTGCCTGGCTTGCCCAGTTGCAGCCCGCGACCGGTACGATCCCACGGAAAGCCGCCGTCCCCCGTCTTGCGCGGCATCATCCGCTACGAAGGTCATCCATGCCCCACAGCCAAACCTCTGCACCTCGCGACAGCCGAGCCGGCGTACGCCTCGCGCGCGGAGCATCGCCGTGGCTTCTCCCGACCGTCGCCACCGCAGCCCTCAGCCTGGCCCGCGCCCGCCGCTCCGGCGCGGCGAAGGCCGTGGCCGTGCCCGCCACCGCGCTAGCGGCGGGCATGCTGTGGTTCTTCCGCGACCCCGAGCGCGAGATCGGCTCCGGCCGGGTGATCTCGCCCGCCGACGGCGTGGTGCAGAGCATCATGCCGTGGAAGGACGGACGCACCCGCGTCGCGATCTTCATGAGCCCGCTGAACGTCCACGTCAACCGCGCGCCCCTCGCGGGCGCGGTGACGTCCGTCGAGCACATCCCCGGCGGCTTTGTTCCGGCTTTCAACAAGGAGAGCGAGAACAACGAGCGCGTAGTCTGGCATTTCGACACCGAACTCGGCGACATCGAGATGATCCAGATCGCCGGCGCGGTGGCCCGCCGCATCGTGCCCTACATCCCGGAGGGCACGAAGGTCGAGCAGGGTGACCGAATCGGTCTGATCCGCTTCGGCTCGCGTGTCGATCTCTACCTGCCCGAGGGCGTGGAGGTCGCGGTCGAGGTCGGACAGAAGACCGTGGCTGGGGTGACTCGCATTGACCGTGATTGATCCGGAGACCCAGGCGGGCTGGGTGCCCGAGGCCGACGAGGTGGACGACGAGGAGGAGATGCCCCTCTCGCTCCGCCTGTCGATAGCGGACACCCTCACTCTGGGCAACGCGACGTGCGGCTTCATGGCGGTGTACTTCACCACCACCGGCATCCTGATCCCGCACCTGACAGGCAATGACGAGTCGGCGGGCATGGCGCGGCACAGCGCCGCCACGGCCGTCATCCTGATGCTCTGCGCTGCCGTCTTCGACCTGTTCGACGGACTGGTCGCGCGGAAGCTGCGCTCCTCGCCCATGGGCGCTGAGCTGGACAACCTCTCCGACCTGATCAGCTTCGGTCTCGCGCCCGCGTACTTCGTGCTCGTCTACGGCATGGTCGCGGACGACGCACACCAGAGAATGGCGGCGCTGGGGGCAATCGTGGTGCTCCTGGCGGTCGTGCTACGCCTGGCCCGCTTCTCGTGCGTGACGATGAAGGACGGCATGTTCCAGGGCATGCCCTCGCCGTTCGGCGCGCTCACGGTGGTTTCCATCGTCCTGCTGGAGCTGCCCTTCGTGGCGACCCTGCTGGCGATCCTGGGCACAGCCTGGCTGATGGTGAGCCGGGTGGAGTACCCGAAGCCGCGGGGCCGCCTCGCCGGCGCGATGCTCTCCTGGATCGTGCTGTCCATGGGCCTGCTGGCCGCCTGGGCCTTCGACGCCCCGGGCGGTCAGCTGCTGCTCCAGACCGGCTGTGCGCTGCAACTGGTCATGGGGGCGGTGATTCCGTTGTTCGCCACGGCTCGGCGGGTGAACAACTTCCGCGACAATCGGCGCGAGGCGCGGGCGGCACAGCTGCCCTGACCCTCCGTACCGGCACCGACGGGTGTGGCCCGAGCCTCCGAGGCTCGGGCCACACCCGTTTCGCGTTCAAGAGCTGTGTCCGATTGCCCGTTGAGCAGTCAACTACGGTTGTTCTCCGCCGAGTTGCGATGGCCCGCCAGGGGGAGCACGGTGGATTCAGGGGGGTTGTCAGGGGCATATGCCCAACCTCGGGGGGTAACTCTCGCGCAATCCGATGGGAGGACGATCGTGTCCGCCATCAGCATCACTGACCGCAGCATCCAGTTCCAGTCCACCATTCCGGTGAACTCCGGCCAGCAGGTGACCCTGTTCGTGCAGGAGTACGACGGCACCCAGCCCGGCCACGACCGCCGGCCGGTGCTGATGCTCCACGGCCGAAGCGCACCGGTGGCCGCGGGGTTCGACCTCATGCTGCCCCACGGCTTCGGCGACGGCGGCGCCCAAGACCGCTACAGCTGGGCACGGTCGCTGGCCAAGGACGGCTTCGACGTGTTCATCATGGACCTGCAAGGCAATGGACAGTCCACCCGGCCGGCGGTGATGGACGATCCCTGCAACGCCAACCCGGGCCAGCAGGAGCCGGTCCTGGTCCCCAACCCGCTCGCCCAGACGTGTGACCCGAAGTACGCGTTCCAGCTGGGCAATTCCGGGAGCGAGTGGGCGGAGCTGGACGCCGTCGTCCGGTCCATCAGGGGGCTGTCCCCCGACCGGGACAAGCCGATCGAGTTCATCGGCTGGTCCGCGGCGGCCTTCGTGATGGGGCCGTACACCATCCAGCACCCGGAGAACGTCGCTCACCTGATCCTGGTGGCCCCGATATTCCCGCCGCAGGGCCGCTGGTCCACACACATCAACGACCCCTTCGGCCTGCCGCCCAACACCACACTGCCGGTGAACTCGCCGGCGGTCACCTTCGGCTTCCCGCTGAACGTCAACAGCAAGTCCAGCTTCGAGCACTCCTGGGACGTCGAGCAGGGCAGCCCGCAGCAGCGGGAGCCGGGCATGGGCGACCAGGTGTGGGAGACGATGATCGCCACCGACGACATCGGCCTGAAATGGGGGCGCTTCGAGGTGCCGGACGGCCCGCCCGAGGGCGTGCTGCGCTTCCGGAACACCTACTGGTGGGGCTGGAACAGCCAGACGGCACCGCTGACGGGCACCGCGGGCACGCCCGTGCTCGGCGGCCAGGTGCCCGTGCTCATCTTCTACGGCGCGCTGGACCGGCAGGCCAACAACTCGACCACACTGCCCGCGGTCGCGCACTTCTCCGTCCCGGACCTCTACACGGCCATCGCCGGGACACAGAAGCTCATGTTCTGCTACGAGGACGCCGGACACATGGTGCTCTGGGAGCGCCCGGCCAAGTTCGTGCACCACATGGCGAGGGACTGGCTCAACAACGGCAAGGTGCAGGGCCTCACGACCGGAAGCTACCTCCGGGACGCGAGCGGCGAGCTCACGCCCCTCCAGTAGTCCGGTAGAGACGCCCTGCCGCGGGGGACACCCGACGGCTCAGACCAGCCAGTCCCCCGCGATCCGCTCCGCCACGTCCTCAAGGATCGGGCCGGCGTCGGCGATGCACCTGGCCACGTCCGGCTCGACCGAGGTCAACGGGTACGCCCGCTCGATACCGGCCCGCAGCAGCGCCTCCTCGGGCAGAGCCAGCCGCCCGCACACCGCCACGACCTGCTTGCCCGCCGCCCGAGCCGCAGCAGCAACACCCGCCGGCGCCTTCCCGTGCAGCGTCTGCTCGTCCAGTGACCCCTCGCCGGTGATCACCATCGAGGCCCGCTCCAGCGCGGGCGCGAAGCCCAGGACGTCCAGCATGACCTCGATGCCGGCGCGGAAGCGGGCGCCCAGGAGGAGGGCACCGTACCCGATGCCGCCCGCCGCACCCGCGCCCGGCGCCGCCGCGTACTCGGCGGCGCGCGGCCCCACGGCCGACTCCAGCACCTGGGCGAAGTGCGCGAGGGCCGCGTCCAGGGCCTCCACGTCGTCCGGCGAGGCGCCCTTCTGCGGGCCGTAGACGGCCGGCGCGCCCTTCGGGCCGGTCAGCGGGTTGTCGACATCGCTCGCCAGTACCAGTTCCACCTCGGACAGGCGGGGGTCCAGGCCGGACAGGTCGGCGCGGGCCAGACCGGCGAGGCCACCGCCGCCCGGGGACACCGGGTCGCCGTCCTCGTCGAGGAAGCGGGCGCCCAGCGCCGAGAGCATCCCGGCGCCGCCGTCCGTCGTGGCGCTGCCGCCGACGCCGAACACGATCGTCCGCGCGCCCGCGTCGAGCGCGGCCCGCAGCAGCTCGCCGGAGCCGTACGTCGAGGCCGTCAGGGGCGCGAAGACACCGGCCGGCAGGCGCTGCAGGCCGCTCGCCTCGGCCATCTCCACGACCGCGGTGTCGCCGCGCAGCGCGAACGCGGCCGTCACCTCCTGGCCCAGCGGCCCGGCGACCCGCATCTCGCGCCGCTCGAAACCGGCCGCGACCGCCGCGTCCACGGTCCCGTCGCCGCCGTCGGCCACCGGCAGCGCCTCGACCGTCAGGTCCGGTACGACCCGGCGCAGCCCGGCCGTCACCCGCTCGGCGACCTGCACGGCCGTCAGCGAGCCCTTGAACTTGTCCGCGGCGATGAGCACCCGACGGTTCTCGTTCACTGCAGCGTCCGCCACCTTGCTTACCCCTTGCTCTCCGGGCCCCGCGCACGTCAGGGCCAGTCGCGCCGCTGCGACCTTAACCTCAGCAGGCCCCCGTCGTCATGCTCCGACCGAAGGCTGGGAAGCAACGGGGAGCATCCTGGGGAAAACGGGTAGACCCCAGCCATGACCAGCCGACGCCCCGGATCCGACGATCTCGCCGACCGTGTCCACGGCGGCTGGCTCGGCCGGATCGCGGGCAACATGCTCGGCAAGCCGGTCGAGCAGGGCGAGGTGTGGACCCGCGAGCGCATCGACCGGTATCTGCGCAAGACCGCGGCCCTGCCGCTCACCGACTATCTGCCCGAGCCCGCCGACCCGGCCGACGGCGCGGTGCTGCGCCCGGAGTGGCGCCGGTGCGTGCGCGGCCGGATCCACGGCAGTGAGCGCGACGACGACGTCGACTACGCGATCCTCGGGCCGCACCTGCTGGAGACACACGGCTTCGGCTTCAGCACCGAGCAGGTCGGCGACCTGTGGCTGCTGCGGCTGCCGTATCTGCAGACCTTCACCGCGGAGCGGGCGGCGTACCGCAACCTCGCGAACGGGCTGAAACCACCGCTGACGGCGACCGTACGACAATCCGTACCAGGAATGGATCGGCGCGCTGATCCGCGCCGACGCCTACGGCTGGACCCGCCCCGGCGAACCGGTGGGCGCCGCCGGCCTCGCCCGCCGGGACGCGGTGCTGTCGCACACCGGGAACGGCGTGCAGATCACCGTCGCGTCGTCGCGCGGCAGGGTGACGCTCGCACCGGCCGCACCATCAAGATCCTCATCGGCGGAGAATCCATCCTTGCCGCCGCCAGCGGCGAACAGCGATGGAAGTGCCGCGACGTCGGCGAGGGCAGGCCCGTTGCCTCGCCGGTACGGTGATCATCGGCTGATAGGAGGCGGTGTCTTCCGGCTCTCCGACGGGGCGGCCATCGGCCTCCACCCAGGCATGCGCTGCGAACGGCGAAGTCCGCACTCCACTGCACCACGTGGGCCAGGAACCGCGCATCCGGCACAACAGGGCTGTGGCCAAGGACCGTTGCAGGCAATAGCGGCCTGAGCAGAGTGTGCTGAGTGGGCGTTTAGGGATGGATGGTGGTGCTAAGTCGCTCCGGTGGTCAACATCCTTCGGGCTGATTCGGACCTTACGTGCTCCTTTACGGCCTCCCGGGTGCCGATCCGTGCACCCGGGAGGTCCGCTTCTCAACGCCGAATTCCGTCTGGTTTGGTAATGAGACGGAAGCTCCCTATCGGGAGGGAGCTTCCGGGCATTTCACGCTGTACGTGTTGGCGGTAAATACGGCAAAGCATGATGAAACGTGGTTTGCGCCCACGTGCGACTCCGACTCCAGCGTCAGGCCATTGACACCCTCGGTGCGGCGCTCGACACCTCGACGAGCGTTGAGGCAGTCAGCGCCGGTGGCGACGAACCAGCGCCTTCCACCACCTTCGTCCGCTGACATGGCCGTCAACTACTGCCGTCATCCCATGCAGAAGCCCCGCCAGGACGCACCTGACGGGGCTTCAAATTTGCGGAGGCATTCTACGGTGTGGTTCTCAGCATCTGGGTCGGATCGTCGAACTCGGCAAGGAGTCTTGACCGCCTGTAGGTCCATAGTTGGCGGTCAGGGCTGCGGCGTACTCGTCCGGGACGGTCCGACCCGGGAAGGTCAGCGGAAGATAAGACTCCAACGCGCCCGACACCTCCAGGAAGGGCCCGAACTGCGCGCACCACTCATTCCGTGCAGTTGCGTTCGGGAAACCCCGGAAAACTGCAACCTCGGGGTCCCTTTCACCCCAGCAACCCCATCTTCCGGAAGGTCCGGTCACAGCGATGACGTTCGCCGAGATCGCGATCGACCCCATGATGTCGCCGCCCGGCTCATAACCGATCGCGGCCCAATAGTCGTCCACGTCAGCCTCGACGGACAACGACATCGCCGGGTACATCCGATACTCCGGGAGGTAGAACGCATCACAGTCCGGCTCAAGAACCAGCAGTTCGACGCGCCCGTCGCCATGCCACCGGGCCATCGCGCAGAGCGCCGGCCAGAACTCCGGAGTGAGGACCGCATCGAACTCACAGAACAGCGAGTCCCCCGCATCCTCCTTGAAGACCTGGTCGGGCAACCTGGCGTCAAGGTCGAAGGTGACTGCGCCGCGGGAGCGAACATCCAGGTAGCCGTTGCGATCGATCACAATCGAATCCACCTCTGCCATCAGTTCTCACCCAGCCTGATCTTGATGTCGGCCTTCTTGGACCCTGGATTGTAGTAGTCCGCCGTCCACCCCTCGTGAGTGTTGGCCTTCCCACGAAGGAAATACCTTGCCCCATCCTTCTCGTACATGATGTTCGGTCCCTTGTCTATTCGAGTCCACCCATTGGCCTCAAGGTTCTTTCCAAATTCCACGGGACCGACGTCCGTCGATTTGTTCAGCATGCGAGCGCCGGGTCTAGTGATGTCCTCGTATTTTGAGCTCTCTGCTGCCTTTGCGGCGCGGGAGGCCTCGGCGACGCCTTCGACGCCTTCTTCGACCTTCTTGGCTGCCTTGAGTTCGCCGACGCCGGGGATGACGACCATGGCGGCGAAGGCACACTTGTTAAGGGTGGGGTTCTCAACGCAGTCCTGGACGTCCTTGCCGCCGGAGAGCGTCCACAGTCCGCCGTAGATCATGGCGGCCTCTTGCGGATCCACGTTGATCGGCGGATCCATGACACCGCCGTCCTTGACGCAGTCCGGGTAGTAGCCGAGGCGGGGGATGTAATGGCAGTGCTTGGTCTTCTTCTTGGCCTCGGCCTGTGCCTTGCGTGCCGCTTCGGCCTGGCGACGGGCTTCGGCTTCCTCGGCCCGACGCTTGTCCATCGTGATCTGCCATGCCTGTGAAGCCTGTTCCTGGGCTTCCTTGGCGCTCTTACCGGCTGCGGTCGCGGAGTCGTGGGCGTCGGCGGCCGACTGGTCGGCCTGTGCCGCGGAGGTCCGCGCGTAGTCGGCGTTGAACTCGGCCTGGGCGGCCGATTCGGTGGCGTCGGCGGCGTCGCGGTCGGCGGCGTCGGCGGCGGCACGTGCGGTGGCCACGGACTTGCGGGCCTGGTCGGCGGAGTTCTCGGCGGAGGTGGCGGCCACGTCGGCGTCGTGGGCGTAGCCCTGGGCCTCGTGGGCGGAGTTGGCCGCCTGGTTGGCTGCCTTCTGGGCGTCTGTGGATGACCGGTGGGCGTCAGCGGCTGCCTTGGCGGCGAGCCAGCTGTTCTTGCGTGCCGTGGCGGCGATGCCGGAGGCTTCGGCGATCAGGCGCTGCATCTGGGCGTTGTGGGTGTCGGCTAGCTTGTCCTTGCGGTCGGCCATGTACTGGCCGACGCTGAGGAAGGCTTCGAGCTGGTCGGCGGGGCCGGCCAGGGCGATCTTGGCGGCTGCCTTGACCTCCGGGCCGCCGTCGTTGACGAGTTTGGAGGCGGCGACACGTTCGTCGTCGTTGCGGGCGGAGTACTGGCCGGTGGCGATGAAGGCGGCCAGTGTCCTGGGGTCGTTGGTGGCCAGGGCGGCCTTGGAGGCTTCCTTGACGCCGGGTCCGCCGGCGTTGTTGATCTGGGAGACCTTCACCCGCAGGTCGTCGCTGGCCACCGTGTACTGGCCGCTGGTGTAGAAGTCGGCGACCTGCTGGTCGCTGCCCTTGAGCGCGTCTGCGGCGGCGGTGCGCACCGTCTGGTAGGGGCTGTCCGTGGTGAGTTCGAAGACCTTTTCGCGCGTCTCCTGGGCCTTGGTGGTCTGCCAGCCGGTGCGCAGGTAGGCGATGACGTCGGCGTCGGTGCCGGACAGGGCCGTGGTGGCCGCCTGCTGGCTGAGCGGGCCGAGGTCCTTGAGTGCCTGCAGGGCGAGCCGACGTCCCTTGGCGGCCAGTGCCGTGGTGTCCGCGTCGGGCTTGGCGGCTTCGGCGGCCAGGGCCTGTGCGGTGTCGTCCAGGCCGCGTGCCTCCAGCACGCTGGCGGCGGTCTGGGAGGTGAGGGTGTCGGCCTGGTCCTTGCGGCTGCGGGCGCGTTCAATGGCGGCGTTGGTGCGGCTGGTGAGATCTTCGGCCTCGGTTTTGCGGGCGATGTCGAAGACCTTCTTGCCGGTCGTCACCGCCAGGGCGGCGGTGTCGGCGGACTTCTTGGCGGCATCCGCCTGCTGGTCGGCCTGCTTGGCCGCGTCCGCCGCCTGCCCGGCGTGCTTGGCCGCGTCGTCGGCGGCGTCGGCTGCCTTGTTGGCGTGATCGGCGGCGGAGTTGGCCGCATCCCGCGCGGCGTAGGCGGCGTCCGCGGACTCCTGGGCCAGCGCCTGGGCGGCGTTGGCCGCGCGGTTGGCCTCAGCGGCGTGCCGGCGGGTCTCCGCCGCCGCCCGTGCGGCCTCCCCGGAGTGGACCCCGGCCGCGTCCGCGGCAGCGTTGGCCTCGTCCGCGGCGTCCGCAGCGGCGTTGGCGTTCGCACCGGCGGCCAGCGAGTCGGCCGCGGCTGCCTTGGCGGCCCGGGAGGCGTCACCGGCCGCCTGGGCGGCCGCGGCCGACTTGCCCGCCAGCAGCGCGGCGGCCCGCGCGGTGGCCGCGGCGTTCTTTGCGTCCTCGGCCTTGGACGCGTTACCGGCCGCCGCGGCAGCCGCGCTTTGTGCCCGGGATGCGGCATCGGCCGCCGCAGCGGCGGCGCTGGCGGTCTGCGCGGCAGCCGCCGCAGCCACCCGTGCCGACTCATTCGCCGCGTTGGCTGCCCCGATCGCCTCCTGCGCGGCACCGGCGGCGGCCCGTGCCGCGTCGGCGGCCTGGCTGGCCCGGGCCGCGGCGAGCTGTGAGTCGCCCTTGGCCGCCTGCGTCTCCTTGGCCGCCCGCTGCGCGTCCTGCTTGGCCAGCGCCGAGGCCGCCTTGGCCCGCGCGGAAGCCACCTTGGCCGCCTCGGTGGCCGCCTGCGCCCGCACCCCCGCCTTCTGCGCCTGGTCCAGCAACTGCTGGATGGTGGCATGTTCCTGGTCCTTGTTACGGGCCACGAACTGCCCGACCTCCAGGAACTCCACCACGTCGTCGGGTGTGCCCTGCAAGGCGAGCTTGCCGGCCGCCTTCACCGCCTGCCCGCCGTCATTGATGATCTTAGAGGCCTCGACCCGGTCGTCAGTCTCCTGCGCCTCGTACTGGCCCGAGTTCAAGAACCGGGCGACATCCTCCGGAGTGCCCTTCAAGGCCGCCATCCCGGCCTGCTTGACCCCTGGACCGCCGAAGTTGATGACCCGCGACGCCTCGACCCGCTGGTCCTCCTGCAACGGCGCCTTCCAGCCGTCCTTCAGGAAGGCCCACACGGCATCCGGGTCGGTGGACATCAGTGCGTTCTTGGCCGCTTCCTGCACGGCCGGGCCGCCCACGGCGACCATGCGGCTGGCGTCGACACGGTCGTCGTCGTTGCCGATGGCGTCCTTGTCGGCAAGGAACTTCTTGACGTCCTCGTCCGAGCCGACCAGGGCCTTCTCCGCCGCCGCCTTCACACCCGGGCCACCCCAGGTCCACGCGTCGACGACGAGGCGGCGGTCGGAGACCGGGTATCCGCCGTCGTCGGAGTCGTCGTCCGCGGCGGCCGGTCCGGCGCCGAGCAGTCCGGCTGCGAGCGTGACTGGCAGCAGAACGGCGCACGCGCCGCGAAGTGCCAGGCGATGTCCCCGGATCGGCGCTGTTGTGTTCTTCGATGGCGCCCCTGATGAGCGCGAAGGCCGTTTCACTGGCCCATTCCCCCTGAGAAGTAAGTGATGTCGGTCATACGTCGGTACGCATGCGGGCGCGGCTGGTCGAGGGCCGCGTCCTTTGACATCAAGCGGTGGCCACTGCACCCGGGTGACCTGGTCATGGCGTCCGCGCTGACCGGCCGGTCAGCGTCATCCGTGCTGTGTGGTGTGGCTTCTGACTACGCGCCAGTAACATCCTACGCACAGACCACGCACGGGAAGTTCACGGGAGCTTCACTGCCGTGCCGCACCAAAACGGGGAAGGAAAGACACCTTGATATCCAAAGTTCGCAACGTCATCATGGCGGGCGTCTGCGGGGGGCTGGCGCTCTGCGCCGGAGTCGCGACGCTGGCCACCGCGCATGCCGTTCCGGGGGACCCCTCCCCCACCGCCTCGGCCACACCGGCGCCAGGTGACGACAAGATGCCCTTCGCCGTCGAGGACTTCGCCTACCCGGGGGCGGCGAAGATCTTCCAGGAGAAGCAGATCCTCCTCAAGCAGGGTGACGGTCACATCTTGCTGACCGACTGCAAGTCCACGTACGCGATCATGGTGGAGTCGCGGACCGCTCAGAAGCAGTTCTGCTTCTCGGTCAGCGGGAAGCAGGGCGACCTGACCCTGGAGCTGCCCGATGCCTACGGCATCTGGACACAGGACCACCCGGTAGAAGCCAAGGTAAACAACGGCGACAAGGAAACCGTCGTCGAGGCCGCGAAGAACGACTACAAGCCCATCGGCGAGGCGGGCGCCAGCGGCAAGCCCTCCGTCCTCGTCGAACTCCGCGTCACCGGCTGAGCATCCGCACGAGCGCTACCGCAGGCAGATCCGCCGCGTCTCTCCCGCGCCACGCGCCATCAACCCGCACCGGCAGCACGACAGCTGCCACCTCTGACCGGCCACGGCTGCCACCGCTACAGCAGACGCCGAAGCCGGCCGATCCACCGCGCCGTCGTCCGCCGGGTGAGTCAGCGGCAGCCGATGAGGGCCAATCATCCCGAAGGCGCGCCGGCCCTCTGTGGCTCTGCCCCTCGCGGGCTGACCAGGCTCACTTGCTTTCTCTTCTCACCGACCTCACAGAAAACGGGGAAACTTCATGTCCGGCTTTCGTCCGCACACCGCGCGGACCAGCGGCCTGATCGCCGCTGCCACCCTGGCCGCCGCCGTGTCGGCCACGCCCGCGACCGCCGTACAGGGCCCGCAGGCCCCCGCCGCCACCGCGGCCGCCACCGCCCGGCTCGACATCCGGCTCGACACCGACCACCAGCGCGGCTGCTCGGCCGTGCTGGTGGCTCCGCAGTGGCTGCTGACGGCCGCGAGCTGCTTCACCGACACCCCGGGCGCAACCCTCGCCCCCGGCGCGCCGAAGCTGAAGACGACGGCCACCATCGGCGGCAGCGCCCAGCAGGTGATGAACCTCGTTCCCCGCACCGACCGTGACATGGTGATGGCCCAACTGGCCAAGCCGGTCAGCGGCATCACCCCCGTCCCGGTGGCCAGCAGTGCGCCCAGTGCCGGGGACGAGGTCCAGGCCGCAGGATATGGGCGCACACGCGAGGAGTGGGTGCCCGACCAGGTGCACACGGCGACCTTCACCGTCCAGAACACTGGTGCCGCCACCCTCGAGCTGGCGGCGAAGTCCGACGGCGCCGCCGTCTGCCAGGGCGACACCGGCGGCCCCGCGCTGACCACCGCCAACGGCCACACCGCGGTCGTCGGCGTCGACAGCCGTTCTTGGCAGGGCGGTTGCCTGGGCACCGACCCTGCGGAGACCCGCACCGGGGCCATGGCCGCCCGCGTCGACGACCTGGCCGGCTGGGTCCAGCAGGTCGCCTACAGCACCACGTTCGCGAACGCGCCGTGGAAGCACGCCGTGCAGATGACGGCCGGCTACTACGCCGGTGACTCGGCCGGCGGCACCCGTCACATGGACCTGATCGTCGTCTGGGACAGCGGCAAGGTCACCCTCTACCAGGGCGGCTACGGCAACGACCCCGCCCGCCCCTTCGCCGCAGAACACCAACTGCAGCCCGAGAAGAGCATCTGGACCCACGCCGTCAACGTGACCGGCACCAACACCGGCGGCGGCACCGACGGAGTCGTGGTCCGCTGGTCCGACGGCGAGATGACCCTCTACCCCACCGTCGACGCCAAGGGCTTCCACGGCGAGAAGCAGCTCGCCCCGCCCAAGACCAGCGAATGGGAGAACGACGCCCAGCAGCTGACCGCCGGCCGCTTCACCGCGAACGGCCTGCGCGACGACCTGCTGGTCACCTTCAAGGACGGCCACGTCTCCGTCTTCAGCGACCTGGCTGCCAACGGGCTGAAGAAGCAGACCCAGACCGTCGCGAAGAACACCACCTGGCCCTACGCCGAGAAACTCGCCACCGGCTCCTTCACCGGCAAGACCACCGACGACGTGCTGGTGCGCTGGATCGACGGCGAAACCACCATCTACCCCGGCATGACCGGCAAATCCCTGCCCGGCGAGATCAGGATCCGGCCCGCCAAGTCGTACTGGACCAACGCCGCCGCCATCACCGTCGGCGCCTTCACCACCAACGCCACCGCCACCGCCACCGCCACCGCCACCGCCACCGCCACCGCCACCGCCAACGACATCCTCGTCCGCTGGAACGACGGCCACGTCAGCTACTTCACCGGCGTCGACGCCAAGGGTCTCCACGACGAAATCCAGCTGGCACCGGCCCCTTGACCCACCGGCGGAACATCGCCCAGGACCTCGCACGGGCCATCATGATGATGGCTCTCGGAGACTGTTGATTTCGCGGGCGGTATCCCGGCCGGTCCGAGTGCCGCCCGCTCTCCCTTCTCCTGCACGAAGGAGGCACCCCGTGCAACCCCAGCAGCTCGATGACGAACCCACCTGGGCATCTCTGTCCACACGTGAGTAGGCGTCTGTTGCCGTCGGCATGACCGTCCTCGGGCTTGGCATCCTCGCTGTCCTGGTCTTGGTGGTGCTGGCAGGCGTCCTGGTTGTTGCCTTTCTCTCCAGTAACTTGATTGAAGCCGACAGTGCAGGCTCTCTCGTCTGGGCAGTCGTGCTGTGTCTACCCTGTGGCCTGCTCGCAGGTGTATTCGCCGTCCCCGTACGTCTTGCGGTGCGCCTGACAGCTGTTTCTGACAAGATCAAATGCGGCGCGGGTACGGCCATGTCCGCAACCACGACGTTTCTGGGAGCCCTGCTCGTAGAAACCTTCACCCCCGGGCTGCACGTCGAGCACCCCTGGCTTCCAGCGCTGTTGACAACACTTCTGGTTGCTTTCGCCAACCTGGTGATCAGACACATGGAGAGCCGTAAGAGCCAACGAAGCAGCGACGTATAGGAAGCCTTGGTACGTCAGCTACCTCATCTCGAGCGCACCTTCCGTGACGGGAGGGCCACCGACCTGACACCCGGCCTGGATGAGCACCAGGTCCGCCGCTGGACCTCCTGGCATCGCTGGACCACGCTGGCCCTGCTCGCGCACGCATTCCTCGTGGTCACGGCCGCCATCGAACGCACCACCGTGACCACGCCGCCAGGGCTCGCCCCGCTGACCTGCGGGCGAGATCCAACGTCTCTTCACCGCCTTCGCCGCACCGCAACCACGCGGCCTGGCGCACTGGCTCAATTGGTCATGCTGGCGCCGACGACACCAGGCCCGTGCACGGAGCAGCCACTACCAACGTCAGGCCCTCCAACAGTCGTGATCAAGATCTACAGCTGGAGCATTAGCTGCCCAAGTGTTCGTCATTTCCGGTAGTCCGCTACAGGCGCGGGGTGCGCGCCTCGATCTGGTAGTCGAAGGCGGCACCGCCGACGCCGACCGTGGTCACCCCGCCGTCGACTGTGAGGACGGCCCCGTTGGCGTAGGACGCGGCGGGCGACAGCAGCCAGTCGATCGCCTCGGCGACCTCCTCCGGATCACCCGGCCGCCCGGCGGGAGTCAACCGGTTCGCCTCCTCGTACGCCGCCTCGGCACCGCCCGCCAGCCCCGCCTCCGCCGCGAACCGCGCCATCCGCTGGTCGGCCATCTCCGTACGCACCCACCCCGGGCACACCACGTTGGCCCGCAGCCCCTGCGGCCCGTAGTCGACGGCGAGGGAGCGGCAGAGGTGAAGCAAACCCGCCTTGGACGTCGCATAGGCGGCATTGCCGACGCTGTTGCGGAGCGCGGCGACCGAGGCGACCGCGACCACCGCACCACGGGCCGCCAGCAGATGCGGCAGCGCGGCACGCAACAGCAGGAACGGGCCGGTGAGATTGGTCCGTATCAGCTCTTCCCAGTCCTCCACCGCAGTGTCGCCGACCGCGCCGCCCCGCCCGATTCCGGCGTTGAGCACCACACCGTCGAGTCTTCCGTAGGCCGTCACCGTCGTCTCGACCAGCTCGTGCACGGCCTCGGGGTCGGCGGCGTCGGAAGGGTGGGCCAGCGCTCCGGTCTCCTCGGCCACCCGGCGTAGTGGCTCGGGCCGCCGCCCGGAGATCACGACCTGGTGCCCGGCCGCGCGCAGCAACCGGGCGGTGGCGGCCCCGATTCCCGTTCCCCCGCCGGTCACCAGGACAACACGCTGTTCCGACATGGTCGTTCGCCTCCGAAGGTGGTCAGCTTCCGGTTCCCTGCACTGCGAGCATACGAAGCGCCGGCACCTCCGGACCGACCGGGTGCAGCCGCCATCGGCACCGCGGCTGGGCGGGGGGCGAGGAGCGGTTGCGGCGAACAAGGCGGCGATTGAAATCGCTCTTTCGGTTGCGATGGTGAGGGGGCCGGTGCATCAACAACTTGTCGAAGCAGCGAGACGCCGCCAACGCCTCCGCCCTGGTCGAGAACGACGGCGGCGAGTACCTGCTGCGCCTGCGCGACGCCGTCAACACCGGGTCCTCGCCACCCGTGAAACTGGCGCAGCTTCACGAGCACAAGCAGCCGCACACCCGCGCGCTCTTGTACGTCTTCGCGGTCATCGAGCACGCCACGAGACGCATCCGGATCCTGGGCGCCACGGCACATCCGACCGCGCAGTGGATCGTCCAGCTCGGACGCAACCTCCTCATGGACCTCGAGGACGCGGGCAGCAAGGCCAAGTTCCTCATCCGCGACCGCGACTCAAAGTTCACGGCCGCCTTCGACGACCTGCTCGCCGACGCAGGACTGAAGGTCGTCACCACCGGCATCCGGATACCCCGAGGGGTAGCGCTAAGAACGGGGTTTTAGCGTCTACGGCGCCATGTGGGCCGCCGCCCTGATCGCCGCGGCCTTCACCGCTCCCACCGTGCGGGACGCGCTCGACACGGCCCTCGGCGTGATCCCGGCGAGCAGCTGGCTCGCCCGTACCGTACGGCGGGTCATGACCCTGCACGAGACACGGCTGCCCTGGGAGGAGACCCTGGCCACGCTGACCGCTCAGACCGCCGGGCTCGGCTGGATCCACACCGTGCCGAACGCCGCCGTCCTGACCGCCGGGCTGCTGTACGGCGACGGCGACTTCACCCGGACCATCGCGCTGACCGTGCGCGGCGGCCTGGACACCGACTCCAACGGGGCGACGGCCGGCTCGGTGGCCGGGGTCCTCACCGGGGCGGCGGCGATCCCCGCCCAGCGGACGGATCCGCTGGAGGACACCGTCCGGAGTGCGGTGTTCGGCTTCGACGGCGTACGGATCAGTGCGCTGGCAGAACGCACCCTGCGCCTGGCGACGCCTCGGCCGTAGCGGTCCGATGGCTGGTTACCCTTCCTCAATGACCACGACTCCTGACTTCGCCATGTACATCGCGAGCCTGCCCCGTGTCCTCGCCGGTGCCGCCGCGCTCTTCCGGGACGCCGAGGGGCGCGTGCTGCTGGTCGAGCCCAACTACCGTGAGGGCTGGGCGCTTCCGGGCGGCACGATCGAGTCCGACGACGGGGAGACCCCGCGCCAGGGCGCCCGCCGCGAGACGCTGGAGGAGATCGGGCTGGACCGGGAGCCGGGCCGGCTGCTGGCCGTGGACTGGGTGCACGGCACGGCACGGCCGCCGCTGGTGGCGTACCTGTACGACGGCGGGGTCCTCGCGGAGACCGACCTGAAGGCCATCCGTCTCCAGGAGGAGGAGCTGCTGTCCTGGCGGCTGGTGCCGCGCGAGCAGATCACCGCCCATCTGCCCGGCGCCCTCGGCCGCCGCGTCCTGACCGCCCTGGACGTCCTCGCGGACGGCACCGGCACCGCGGAACTGGAGAACGGCCACCGGGTGGCCTGACCGCCCCGCCGACGACGACCGGGGCCGCCCGATACCCGCTCGCACCGGGTCGGGCGGCGGCCTACGCTCGGCCCATGGACAGGCCCCTCGTAGCCATTCTCAGTGGCGCAGGTATCTCCACCGACTCCGGAATCCCCGACTACCGAGGCCCGAACGGCCTGTGGCGGCGGGATCCGGAGGCCGAGAAGCTCGTGACGTACGAGTACTACATGGGCGACCCCGGGATCCGGCGCAGGTCATGGCAGATGCGGCGGAAGAACCGGACGCTCAAGGCCGAGCCGAACGCCGCGCACCGGGCCGTGGCCGAGCTGGAACGGTCCGGGATCCCGGTGCGGGTCATCACCCAGAACGTGGACGGCCTGCACCAGCTCGCCGGCATGCCCGCCCGCAAGGTGCTGGAGCTGCACGGGAGTGCCCGCAGCGTGGTGTGCACCGGGTGCCACGCCCGCGGGCCGATGGAGGACGCCCTCGCCCGGGTCGAGGCCGGGGAGGCGGATCCGCCCTGCCTTCAGTGCGGCGGGATCCTCAAGTCGGCGACCGTCATGTTCGGAGAGCGGCTCGACCCGGTCGTCCTCGGCGAGGCGGTCGCCATCACCAAGGCCTGCCAGGTGTTCATCGCGGTAGGGACCAGCCTTCAGGTGCAGCCCGCCGCCGGACTCGCCGGCGTCGCCGCCGACCACGGGGCGCGGCTGATCATCGTCAACGCCGAGCCGACACCGTACGACGACCGCGCCGACGAGGTCGTACGCGAACCCATCGGCACCGCCCTGCCGGAGCTGCTGACGCGACTGACCTCCGAGAGCGCTGTCGACCGTGATCGCGACTGATACGGGGGCCGGGTTGCCAGGCCCGGCCGAGCGCTGTCCCGAACAGGGCCGCTGACCCGGTCGGACTCCCTGACCGTGTCGTCCGGCGCAGCGCCGGGCCGTTCACCACCACGTACTACATGGACCCGCCCGACGACGGCTCCGGGCGCGCCGTTCCGGTGTGGGAGCTGGCACCCAACTCGTGTCTCGTCGCCCCCGTCGGCGGAGCCGTGCACGTCGGTGAACCGGTCGAGATCTGGGGATGGGCCTGGGCGAACGAGCCGGTGCGCTCCGTCGAGGTCACGACGGACGGCGGCAGCCACTGGGCCCCGCCCGGGTCGCCCCGCGCTCCGCGTACGGATGGCAGCGCTTCACCCGCTCCTGGACGCCGGGCACGGTCGGCGAACATGTCCTCGTCTGCCGCGCCACGACGGGCTCGGGGGCGACCCAGCCCGCCACGCCACGCAGCGACCGCGTGCACCTGCGCATCGTCTTCGTGGACCAGGGTCGCTCACGCTGAGAACAGCGCCGCACCCCGTTCGAGGTCCAGCAGCCGGCGCTTGCGGTCCAGGCCGCCGCCGTAGCCGGTGAGGCTGCCGTCGGAGCCGATCACGCGATGGCAGGGGACAATGATGCCGATCGGGTTGCGGCCGTTGGCGAGGCCGACCGCTCGGGAGGCCTGGGGTTTGCCGAGGGCGTCGGCGAGTTGGCCGTAGGTGCGGGTCTCGCCGTAGGGGATGCGGGTGAGCTGCTGCCAGACACTGCGCTGGAACGGCGTTCCTTTCAGGGCGAGTTCGAGAGTGAAGTGCTGCAACTCGCCCGCGAAGTAGGCCGACAGCTGCCTCCGCGCCGCGGCGAAGCAGGGCAGGTCGTCGTCGCGCGGGCCGAAGGTCTCCTCGGGCGGACGGTGCCGCTGGCCGGCCATGTACAGGCCGCACAGGGCGCCGTCGGCGTCGCCTCCGGTGTCGGCGACCAGGGTGAGCGGGCCGTAGGGGCTGTCGATCACGGTGTGGAACGAGGTTGTCACGGAGGAACCTTCTTACACGGGCAGGAAGTTGATGGGGTGGCTGTCGGTCGCCCACAGGTACTGGACGGCGTACGCCCGCCAGGGCCGCCAGGCCTCGGCGCGGCCGGTGAGCGCGGCGGGGGTGGAGGGCAGTCCCAGCTCCTGGGCCGCGCGCCGGATGCCGAGGTCGGTGGCGAGGAAGGCGTCGGGGTCGCCGAGGGCGCGCATGGCGATGACGTCGACCGTCCAGGGCCCGAAGCCTGGCAGGGCGAGCAGCCGGGCGCGGGCCTCGGCCCAGTCCGACTCGACGCCCAAGGAGAGGGTGCCGTCGGCGAGTTCACGGACGAGGGTGGTGAAGGTGGTGCGCCGGGTGCGGGGCATCGCCAGGGTCTCGGGATCGACGGCGGCCAGTGCCTCGGGCGAGGGGAAGAGATGGGTGAGGCCGCCCTCGGGGTCGTCCAGTGGCTTGCCGTGCGCCCTGACCAGCCGGGCCGCGTGGGTGCGGGCGGCGGACGTGGACACCTGTTGCCCGAGGACGGCGCGGACGGCGAACTCGGCCTCGTCGACCGTGCGCGGCACCCGGCGGCCCGGGGCCTTGTCGACCAGGGGCGCGAGGAACGGGTCCGTGCGCAGATGGTCGTCGACGGCGACCGGGTCCGCGTCCAGGTCGAGCATGCGGCGGCAGCGGCTGATCGCCACGGTCAGATCACGCAGGTCGCTGAGCGTGAGCCGGCAGGCGATGTGGCCGGGGCGTGGGGCGAGGGAGACGATCCCATGGCCGTACGGCAGCCGCAGCGTGCGTCGGTAGGCACCGTCCCGCCACTCCTCGACGCCGGGTACGGCGGTGGCGGCGAGGTGGCCGAAGAGGTTGGAGGGGTTGAGCGGGGCGCGGAACGGCAGCCGCAGGCCGAGCACGCCGGGTGTGCCGGTGCCGGACTTGGGCGCGCGGGCGCGCAGTTCGCTCGGGGTGAGGGCGAAGACCTCGCGGACGGTGTCGTTGAAGGTGCGGATGGAGGAGAAACCGGCCGCGAAGGCGATGTCCGCCATGGGCAGCGCACTGGTCTCGATGAGCAGCCGCGCGGTCTGGGCGCGCTGGGCACGGGCGAGCGCGAGCGGCCCCGCGCCCAGTTCGGCGAGCAGTTGCCGCTCCACCTGACGGGTGCTGTAGCCGAGCCGGGCGGCGAGTCCCGGCACGCCCTCGCGGTCCACGACACCGTCGGCGATCAGCCGCATCGCGCGGGCCACCAGGTCGGCGCGCTGGTTCCACTCCGGGGACCCGGGGCTGGTGTCCGGGCGGCAGCGTTTGCAGGCCCGGAGCCCGGCCTGCTGGCAGGCGGCCGCGCTCGGGTAGAACGTCATGTTCTCCGGCTTGGGCGGGACGACGGGACAGCTGGGCCGGCAGTAGATCCGGGTGGTCAGGACGGCCGTGAAGAACCACCCGTCGAACCGGGCGTCCTTGGACTGTACGGCGCGTACACAGTGCTCCCGGTCGAGGTGCGTCGTCGCTGTCTGCATGCCTCCAGCATCGTCCAGCCGGGGCGGCGATCGCTGGCGGAAATCCGACACCAGCGTCCACGGGCCTGCCGGGATCCCGATCCGGGCGTGGAGATGACCCAAGGGGCGAGAGGCGGCCGGGGGACTACGGCGTGCGTGTGCTGGGGGCGGTCCGCCGGAACCCGGTGATCCACTCGGCGGTGTGGCGCAGCCCGCCGAACGTGTAGAAGTGCACCTTCACCGCGCCGTGCCGCTCGGGGTCGTAACGCTGGGCGAAGGCATGCAGGAAGCGGTCCGGGCCGGTCGTGCCCATGAGGTTGGTCAGCGAGAAGCCGTACTTGCGGGCGACGGAGGCGCTGGTCGCTACGCCGAACCGGGTGGCGTAGCCGAGCAGTCGGCGCACGCCCGCCGGTCCGGGCACGCCGATGCGGACGGGCAGGTGCACGCCCCGCGCGCGAGCGGCCTCCAGCCAGCTCAGGACCGGGTCGGCGTCGAAGCCGAACTGGGTGATGACGTCGCCGTCGAAGCGGTGCGCGCCGATGGCCGCCGCCTTGTCGGTGAGCGCCGACCACAGGGTGCCGTCGGCTATCGCGGGGTGGCCCTCCGGGTAGCCGCTGATGCCGATGTGGCGGACGCCGTGGCGCTGGAGCAGCCCGGTGCGCAGGACGGCGAGGGCGTCGTCGTACGGGCCCTCGGGCCGGGCGGGGTCGCCGCCGACGACGAAGACGTTCTCGGCGGTGCCGTCCGCGGCCAGCCCGGACAGGAACTCCTCCAGGGCGGCGCGGGAGGGCAGACGGCGTGCGGAGATGTGCGGTACGGGGACGAAGCCGAGCCGCTTGACCGCGCGGGCGGCCGCCAGCCGCATACCGAGATCCTCACCGGCGAGGAAGGTGATGTTGATCCGGGTGCCCCGCGGGATGCTGCCCCGCGCCTCCTCCAGCCGGGGCACGTCCTTGCCGGTCATCTCCAGGGAGAAGTCGTCCAGCAGAGCGGCACCGACGGCCGGGGGGACGGTGACAGCGGGGTTCATCGAGCTCCTCGTACGACGGCGTTCCTGACCCCGGCCGATGATGCCACGAGGGACGCGGGGGCCTCGGGCCCGGGTCCGGCCGGTCGTGTGCCGGGCGCGACGGCGTCGGGCGGGGGCGACGGTGTCCGGGGATCCGGCCCGCTACGGCGCCGGGTTCAGGGGGTCGTCGACCACGCCCGCCAGGCGGCCGGTGTCCTCGGCCGGGGCGAGACCGGGGTCCAGGTCGCCGGCCGCGGCCGTCAGGGCGGTGAGCGCCGGGACCAGACCGGCGCGCTCCTGCGCGGGCAGACGTTCCACCAGAGCCCGGATCGCCGCGCGGCGATGGCTCAGCACCCGGTCCACCAGTTCCTCCCCCGCGGTGGTCAGCCGCAGGACGACCTCACGGCGGTTGTCCGGGTTGACCCGTCGGTCGGTGAGTTCCAGGGTCTCCAGGCGCTCGACCATGCGCAGCGCGGTGGACGGCGTGACGCCCAGCGTGGCGGCCATGGCGGCGAGTTTGATCGGACCACAGGTGTGCAGGGCGACCAGGGAGCGCAGCTGGGGCAGGGTGAGGGGCACGTCGACCGAGGCGAGGGCACGGGCGGAGAGGGCGACGATCAGCCGGGAGGCCGCCATCACCGCGAGAGTGACCGCCTCGGCCTCCCGGTCCAGCTCCTGCTCGGCCCCCACCACAGCGCCCCCCGCCTCCTCGGCCCCCGCCGCCCCGGCCGGCGTCTCGGCGGGCGCTCTCTCCTGCCCCGGCGCGTGCTCCGGTCCGCCGTCCTGCTGGGCCATGCGCTCCTCGCTCCCCTTTCAGCTGTCCACGATCCGGACACCACCTGTTACCCATAGCGACCATTGCAGACTGCAATGATAAGCTGCGGGCAACCGGACCGAGCGGGCGCGACGGCTCCGGTGCCGGGGGTGATGACGATGAGATCCGAGCCGATACACGAAGCCTATTCCTTCGTTTGCCTGCGCTGCGGGCACGCCTGGGAGGGCGCCTACGACATCCGGCACGTCCGGGATGCCCGGGGGTACCTGCGCGCCGAGTACCACGTCACGGGGGGCCTTCGGGTCCCGTCCCCGCTCACGGCGAACACCTGCCGGGTGTGCGGCGGGCGCAGGATGCGCATCCTGCGCCCCGGGCGGGTCGACTCCGCACGTGCCACACCCGGCTGAGGACACCGGCCCCATCCCTGACCCGACGGACGCGCGACGAGGCGCGTCCGTCCGCCATGCCCGACGCCCGTCACCTCCCGTACTTCCTCCCTCCTCCGCTTGCCTCGCCCCCGCCTGCCGAATGGGCGGCGTCGCCCGAAGAGGCCACCGCCCCGGCCCGTTCCCTCCGCCCCCCTGCCCCGACACCGGAACCGGGGCACCGGGCCGCCCCGCCACGCCCTGTCCGCCCCTGACCCTCACGGAGCCACCATGCCGCCGCAGCCACAACAGACGTCCGCCAGGCCCCGCACCCCGGCATCGGCCAGGCCTCTGGCCCACTCCCCCACCCGTCACCATCCGCCCGCGCTCAAGGTCCCGCACCTGGGCGACTTCCACGTACCCCCGCGCGTCGTCGTGATCACGGCGCTGGCCGTCCCCGTCGGCGCCGTCGCCGCGCTGGTGGCCGCCGGTCTGCTGAAGCTGATCGCGCTGATCACCAACCTCGCCTTCCTCGGCCGCCCCGGTTTCGGCCCCGCCGTGCCCGCGGACACCCCGCACCGCTGGCTGCTGGCCCTGATGCCGGTGGTGGGCGGGCTGGTCATCGGGGTCATGGCCCGCTACGGCTCGGAGAAGATACGCGGCCACGGCATGCCCGAGGCGATCGAGTCGATCCTCGTGGGCGGCAGCCGGGTGCAGCCGCGCGTCGCCGTGTTGAAGCCCGCATCGGCCGCGATATCCATCGGCACCGGCGGGCCTTTCGGCGCGGAGGGCCCGATCATCATGACCGGCGGAGCCGTGGGCTCCCTGCTGGCCCAGTTCCTCAAGGTCACCACGGACGAACGCAAGGCGCTGCTGGTGGCGGGTTCCGCCGCCGGTATGGCCGCGACCTTCAACGCGCCACTCGCCTCCATCCTGCTCGCGGTCGAGCTGCTGCTCTTCGAGTGGCGGCCCCGCTCCTATCTGCCGGTCGCCGTCTCCGCCGTGACCGCCACCCTGGTGCGCGGCCCCCTGCTCGGCACCGACCCGCTCTTCGGCGGCGCACACGTGCCCGAACGTATCGGCCTGCCGTCCTACGGCCTGTGCGTGGTCGCGGGGGCCGCGGCCGGCCTGCTGGCCCTGGGCGCCACCGCGCTCGTCTACTTCTCCGAGGACCTGTTCTCCCGGCTGCGCATCCACTGGATGTGGTGGCCCGCGATCGGCGGCGCGATCATCGGCGTGGGCGGCCTGCTCGAACCCCGTGCCCTGGGCGTCGGCTACGACGTCATCGACGCGCTGCTGACCGGCCATGCCACGGTCGGGCTGATCGTCGGCATCCTGGTCGTGAAGACTCTGATCTGGGGTCTGTCGCTGGGTTCGGGCACCTCCGGCGGCGTTCTCGCGCCCTTGTTCATGGTCGGCGGTGCGCTGGGCGCGGCCGAGGCCCTGGCCTTCCCGCACGTCAGCCCCGGCTTCTGGGCCCTGGTATCGCTGGCCGGGGTGCTGGGCGGTGTCATGCGTTCGCCGCTCACGGGCATCGTCTTCTGCCTGGAACTCACGCACGAGGTCAACGCCCTGATCCCCATGGTGATCACCGCGTCGACCGCGTATCTGCTGTCGGTGGTCCTGCTGAAGCGGTCCGTGCTCACGGAGAAACTCGCCCGGCGCGGCCTGCATCTCACCCGCGAGTACTCCATCGACCCGCTGGAGGTGCATCTCGTACGGCAGTTGGAGACGACCGCCGCGGTCACCTTCGCCGCCGACCGCGCCGCCGGCGAGGTCACCGCCCTGCTGCGCGCCGCGCACGAGACGGGCGACCCCGAGGGGCTGCTCGCCCAGCGTCTGTACCCGGTGCTTGCCGCCGACGGCGGGCTGGCCGGTGTCGTCACACGCGGCTCACTGATCCACGCCGACCCCGCGGACACCACCCCGCTCGCCGAGCTGGCCCGGCCGGCGGTCACGGCCCATTCCGACGAGACCCTGCGGACGCTCGCCAACCGCATGGCGCAGCACGAGGTCACCCGGCTGCTGGTGGTCACCCGCGAGCCGTGGCCGCGTGTCGAGGGCATCGTCAGCCTCCGGCATCTGCTGACCGCGCGCCGCGTCGACCTGCACGAGGAGCATCACGCGGAGCGTGTCCTGACCCTGCGGGCCCGGCGCGCTCCGGCTCCAGCCGCCGGCTGAAGACAGAGCCGGCAACTCTTGCAAGGGACAAAAAGGACAAGAAGAACGCACGTCCCAGCACCATCAATGGCTACGACCGCTGCGGATCGGCGCACCGCTCTTCCGCTACGCCCAGTCCTCGTCATGGGCGGCCAGGTGACGGGCCTGCTGGTGCCTGAGCCGCTGACCCGGCGGCTGCGACTCAGCGAATCCCAGTACCACGCGGCCGCCCTGACCATGGGCGGGGCGGCGGGCCTGGCTGCCGCCCCGGGCCTCGGCCTCCTGCCGCACCGACGGCTGCGGGTGCCCGCGGCTCGGTCATGGACAGGTGACGCGGTGATCGACGCATCACAGTGCTTATGGACCGGTGAGACGCACTGGCTTTGGCCCTGGTGACCGGACCATCACCCCGGCAAGGTGGTGATCCCGAACCCGAGGAGGCTCCCGACCATGCGATTCCGGCACGCGGACACCATCTGGGCCGCGTTCCCCGAACTGGCCTCAGCCGCGCTGTGCGCCACCGGCGTCGACGCCCGCGTGGACACCGCGCCGCGCGCCGCCGAGTACACCGCCCGCGCCCTGGACCGGCTGGCCGGCGCCACCGAGGGCGAGTTTCCCGAAGTGCTGGCCTGGCGGCGGACGTTCAGCCGGCTCGGGGTGAAGCCGACGCAGTACCGGTGTGCCTCGGAGTCACTGCTGCGGCGGCTCCGGAAGGAGGGCACGCTGCCGCGCATCCATCCGCTGGTCGACCTGTGCAACGCGCTGTCGGTGGCGTACGCGATCCCGGTGGCCGTCCTCGACGTGGACCGGGTCGCCTGGCCGCTGCTGGAGGTGCGGCCGGCCGCCGGCGACGAGACGTACACGGCGTTCGGCGGGGGCGTCGAGCATCCCGCGCACGGCGAGGTGACCTTCGTCGACTCCGCGGGCCGGGCGCACGCCCGGCGCTGGACCCATCGGCAGAGCGGCCACTCGGCGGTCGGGGAGCACACCCGCCGCGTGCTGGTGGTGGCGGAGGCCATGCACGAGGGCGGCGCGGCGATCGTGCCCGAGCTGCTGAAGGCGGTGGAGGAGGAGATCACGGCGCACTGGGGGGCGGGCGCGGAGTCGGCCGTGCTCACCGCGTCCGCCCCGGACTTCGTCTTCGGCGGCTGAGCCCGGCACATGACAGCATCGGCAGGGTGAACGAGGACCGAGAGGCGTGGTGCGCCGCGAGCGAACTACCGGGCCGCGGCTCGGACTTCCTGCAGCTGGCGGTCGGCGATCTGCCCGAGGGCGGGAAGGCGGAGTGGCTGGCCGGCCGGCTGCGGCAGGCCATAGGGGACGGCCGACTGGCGGTGGGCAGCAGACTTCCGCCCACCCGAGTGCTGGCCGCCGAACTGCGTGTCTCCCGCGGGGTGATCACCGAGGCCTACCGTCGGCTCGCCGAGGACGGCCACCTGGAGGGGCGCCGCCGCGGCGGCACGGTGGTGGTGGCGGCGCCGTTCGATTCCCCGGACGCCGGGTCTCGGGGCGGGGGGCGGGCGAACGGCGAAGCGCCCAGAGAAACCGCGCGTGCCGCGCAGGGCAGGCGCCCGCAGGGCGGGCCGGGGACGCTCCGCACCACCCTGCGCGGGACCCTGTCGCCGGACGCGCCGAACACTCGTACCTCCGGCACGCCGCTCTCCGCCACTCCGAGCCCGCTGTCCCTGAGCGCACCCGTTCTCCCGTCCCCCGCGTCGCCCTTCTCCCGCACCCCCGGTGCCGACGTCTTCGACGCGTTGCGCGACGCCCCGGCCACCGTCGACTTCACTCCCGGACGGCCGGACCTCGCCACCTTCCCGCGTACCGCCTGGCTGCGGGCCGAGCGTGCTGTGCTCGACGAGCTGTCCGCCGAGCACCTCGGCTACGGCGACCCCCGTGGCGCTCCCGCGCTGCGGCGGGCCGTGGCCGACTGGCTGGCGCGGATGCGGGGGGTGCGGGTGGAGCCGGACGAGGTGCTGATCGTCGCGGGCACCGCCCAGGCGCTCACGCTGTTGCACCAGGTGCTGCGGGCGGACGGCATCGATGCCGTGGCGGTCGAGGACCCGGGCTCGCTCGGGGGCCGCCAGCATCTGCGCAACGGGGGCCTGGACACCCCGCCGGTGCCGGTCGACGAGGAGGGGGTGCGGGTGGACGCGCTGCGGGCGACCGGAGCCCGCGCGGTGCTGCTCACCCCGGCCCACCAGTTCCCGACCGGTGTGGTGACGAGCGGCGAGCGCCGGCGTGAGCTGCTGGGCTGGGCGCGCGACGGCGGGCTGATCCTGGAGGACGACTACGACGCGGAGCACCGCTACGACCGGCCCCCGGTCCCCGCGCTGCGGGCGCTGCTGGCCGACCGGGTGTGCTACATGGGCAGCGTGTCGAAGCTGCTCGCCCCGGCCCTGCGCATCGGCTGGCTGGTGGCCCCGCCCCGCTATCGCGCGGATCTGGTCGATGCCAAGCGTTTCAACGACCTGGGCAACGCGGTACTGCCGCAGCTGGTGCTGGCCCGGCTGATGGAGTCCGGTGGACTGGAGCGTCAGCTACGGCTGTTGCGGCGCCGGCACCGCGACCGCCGTGACGCGATGATCGCCGCGCTCGCCGAGGAGCTGCCCGGCGGGACCGTGCACGGCGCCGCGGCGGGTCTGCATCTGACCGTCACCTACGCCGCGGACGTACCCGACACCGACTTCGCGGCCGCCGCGCTGGCCCGGGGTGTGAAGTGCCAACCACTGTCCTGGCACCGGCAGTTGCCCGGCCCCCCGGGCCTTGTCCTCGGCTACGCGGCCAGCGCACCGGGAGCCATCGCCGAGGGGGTGGCCCTGCTCGGCGACACCCTGCGTGAACTGGCCTGACCGGCACCGGCGCGCCACGGGGGCGGGGATTTCTCCCCCTGGCGCACTGGTGCTGTCCCCCTCACCGAGCCGCCTGCCTGCCGGAGTGATCGCGGCCCGCGCGCTGCCTAGCGTGCTGTGCCATGGCCATCCCCCTTCTGAAATCCTTGGTCCGCAGGCGTACCGGAATCCGCAGGCACACCAGCCTCGCGGCCGCGGCGACGGCCGTCGTGCTGGTCGCCGCACCCGTGGCATCCGCGCAGATCCCACCCCAGGCGGCACCACAGACGCCACCCCGGGCACCCCACCAGTGCGGCACACATGACGCCTTACGCCGGTCCGTGCACCACCTGGTCACGCACGACCGGATCGCCGGTGCCGCGGTCCTCGTCGACGACGCCGTCGGGGACGCGCCCTGTGCGCGCTGGTCCGTGACGGACGGAGTGGCCGATCTTCGCACCGGCCGCCCGATGAACACCACCGACCGGCTGCGCATCGGCAGCGTCACCAAGACCTTCACCGCGACGGTCGTCCTGCAGCTCGCCGCCGAGCGGCGCCTGTCCCTGGACGCGTCCGTCGAGCGTTATCTGCCCGGCCTGATCCGCGGGTCCGGGTACGACGGCCGCCGGATCACCGTACGGCAGATCCTGCAGCACACCAGCGGGCTCCCCGACTACCTCGACGCACCCGCGTGGGAGCACCCCGATCGGTCGCGGTACCGGCATTTCGAGCCGCGCGAACTCGTCGCCCAGGCGCTCCGGTTGCCGCACCCGAAGCGGAGCTGGCACTACGCGACCACCAACTACGTCATAGCCGGGCTGATCGTGCGGGCCGTCACCGGCCACACGCCCGAGACGGAGATCACCCACCGCGTCATCGCGCCGCTCGGCCTGCACGACACGTACTGGCCCGGAGACGACCCCCGCCTTCAAGGGCCGCACTCGCACAGCTACTTCACCGCCGGCGACGGCCGCCGTACCGACGGCACGAGCTGGAACATGACCTTCGGCGGGACCGGCGGAGCGCTGGTGTCCACTCCGGCCGACCTGAACCGGTTCGCCACCGCCCTGTTCGGCGGCCGGCTGCTGCCCGCGGCCCAACTCGCCCAGATGCGGCGGACCGTGGCGGCCGATCCCGACCGGCTCTGGCCCGGCGCCCGTTACGGGCTCGGGCTGATCTCCTCGCCCCTGTCCTGCGGCGGCACCTGGTGGGGCCACGCGGGCACGGTGCCCGGCGGCCACCGGGCGCTGGTCGCCGTCGGCCCCAGCGGCCGGAGCGTCGCCGTGGCCCTGAACGAGATACCGGCCACGCTCCAGGCCGAACTGGACTTCTTCGACGTCGTCGACAAGGCCCTCTGCGAGCGGGGCACGTCGGAAAGGACACCCGTATGACCGCCTCCCTCTTCCACGGCACCGGGCACCGCCCGCGCACCGGCCGCGCACGCCGCTCGGCCGTGCGGACCGCCACAGCGGCTGCCCTGTGTCTCGCGGGGGCCCTCACCCTGGGCGCCGCCCCTGCCGCTCCCTCCGCCACCGCGGCCACGGACCCCCTCGCCCGCTACCACCACCAGCACCTCCACTGGAAGAGCTGCCGGCTCGGCCCCGACGACACCACGGGCAAGGAACTGGAGCAGGCCGGTGCCCAATGCGCCCACGTCACCGTGCCGTTGGACTACACGCGCCCCGGCGGCCGTACCGTCACCGTCGCGATCTCCCGGATCCGGGCCACCGACACCGTCCACCGCGTCGGCGCGCTGCTGCTCAACAGCGGCGGGCCCGGCGGGCAGACGATCGGCGATCCGCCGTGGGTGCGCAAGGCGATGAAGGACGTCGGAGCACGCTACGACGTGGTGGGTGTGGACCCGCGCTTCGTCGGCCGGAGCACCCCGCTGGACTGCCGCTGGCCCACCGGCAGCATGTTCCGCGGGGCGGGCGGCGGCCGCGCCGGCTTCGACCGCATGGTGGCCTTCTCCGCGGACCTCGCCCGCCGGTGCCGTACCCACGCGGGCGACCTGGTGCCGTACGCCACCACCCGGAACACTGCCCGCGACATGGACGTGATCCGCGCCGCCCTGGGCGAACACCGGATCTCCTATCTCGGGTATTCGTACGGCAGTTACCTCGGCCAGGTGTACGCGACGATGTTCCCGGACCGCACCGGCCGGGTGGTCCTGGACGGCGTGATCGACCCCGCCCGCTATGGTCCGAGGCTGCTGCGGGGCACGGAGCAGGCCAACCGGAACGCCCTGCGGGACTGGGCCGGCTGGGCCGCCGCGCATGATGCGGCCTACGGTCTCGGGCGGACCCGGGGCGCGGTGCTGGCGACCGTGAACGCCGTTCAGTCGGCCGCCGCGCGCACCCCCCTGCGGCTCGGCGGCCACCGCGTGGACGAGCACATCCTGCCCGTCGTCGTCTTCAACGGCCTCTCCCAGGACAACCCCTCGGCCTACGGCGATCTCGCCCGGGCCGTGCGGGACCTGCGCCGGGCCGCGGACGGCCGGGCCGTCTCCCCGTCCCCCTGGCTGGCCGGCACCCTGGACTTCCTGCTGACCGGGCACGACTCCACCTACGGCAGCGCTCAGACGTCGATCCTCTGCGGCGACATGGCCGGCCCGCGCGACCCGGAGGCCTACTGGCGCGATCTGCGGCATGCCGGGGCGCGGGACAGGCTGTTCGCTCCCGTCTCGAACGACATCAACGCATGCGCGTTCTGGGACCCGCCGCGCGAACGCCCCACGACGATCCGCGGCGACCTGCCGGCTCTGCTCGTGAACGCCACCGGCGACCCGCGCACCACCTACCGGAGCGCCGTGACGGTCCACCGCAACTGGCCCAGCTCCCGCCTGGTGACCCTGCGCGGCGCGGACCAGCACGCGGTGTACGGCGTCTTCGGCAGCTCCTGCGTGGACGCCACGGTCAACGCCTATCTCGCGACCGGGCGCCTTCCGGCCAAGGACGTGACCTGCTCCCGGCCGGCCACCTGACGCCATTCGCGGTCGTGTGGCCATTCCGCGTGCCACACATAACACATACGCACACATGAGCGATGATCGAACATCGTCACTCGATCGATCGACGTGCATGGCGGGCACTCCAGTGCGAATGAAGGATCGATTCCGTACATGTGTGCACACATCGCGTGTGCACACATCGCACCACGGAATCTCTGGAGGATGAGCGCATGACGCAGAAAGGGCGCACGGCTGGGATCCACCGCTCCAGTGTCCCCTACGGTCCGGAACACATGCCCTGGTCGCAGATCCTGATGTCGCAGGGGCTGGCGGACGGATTCCCGGCTCCGATCAGCGACCCGGTGTTCGACCCGTGCACCGTCTATCCGGCGGAGGAGGAGCTGCCCGACCAGAAGTACCAGCTCCCGCCGTCCGGGCTGACCAAGGAACAGCGGCTGAAGGCGCTGGACGACCTGGACGACCATCTGACCCGCAAGCGGGAGCACATGCTCGGCTACCAGGTCAACCAGGACATGGACGGCTACAAGGCGGACCTGTCCCGGTTCATGGAGCACCACGTCAACAACGTCGGCGACCCCTTCCGCTCGGGTGGCTACAAGCCGAACACCAAGGTCGTCGAGCGCGCCGTGCTCGACTACTACGCGGCGCTGTGGAACGCCAAGTGGCCGCACAAAGCCGACGACCCGGAGTCCTACTGGGGCTACATGCTCTCCATGGGGTCCACCGAGGGCAACATGTACGCCCTCTGGAACGCGCGTGACTATCTGTCGGGCAAGGCGCTGATCGTCGACCCCACCCGTCCGGCCGACGGCATGCTGTACGTACAGGGCCAGGTCACGGCCGAGACCTTCGCGGCGGAGGACGGGGAAGAGGCGGAACGCAAGCGGCGCAACGCTCTGCGACCGGTGGTCTTCTACTCGGAGGACACCCACTACTCCTTCACCAAGGCCGTCCGTGTGCTGGGCTTCCAGACCTTCCACGAGATGGCGATGAGCGAGCCCCGGTACAAGAACGCCAATCCGCTCGGTGGGCCATGGCCCACCGAGGTCCCCTCGCTGACCGGCACCGAGTCCTCGGCCGACGGGCCGGGGGAGATCGACATCGACAAGCTGGCCTCCCTGGTCGAGTTCTTCGCCAGGAACGGCCACCCCGTCATGGTCAGTCTCAACCTCGGCAGCACCTTCAAGGGCGCGCACGACAACGTCTTCGCGGTGTGCGAAAAACTGCTCCCGATCTTCGAGCAGTACCACCTGGTCGAGCGCGAGATCGAGTACGAGAAGGGGAAGAAGGACGTCCGGCGTGGTTTCTGGATCCATGTCGACGGTGCGCTCGGCGCCGCCTATGCGCCCTTCCTGCGCATGGCGGAGGACAACCCGAGCTATGCGCATGTGCCGGAAGTGAGGATGACCGAGTTCGACTTCGGGCTCCGGCTGCCGCGCGTGGGCGTTCCCGAGGCACCGTCCGTGGACATGATCAGTTCGATCGCGATGAGCGGGCACAAGTGGCCCGGGGCGCCCTGGCCGTGCGGCATCTATATGACCAAGGTCAAGTACCAGCTCAGGCCACCCGCCTCGCCCCAGTACATCGGCTCGCCGGACACCACGTTCGCGGGCTCGCGCAACGGCTTCTCGCCGGTGATCCTCTGGGACTACCTGGCCAAGCACTCCTACGACCGGCAGATCTCGGGAATCCTGCGGGCGCAGCGGCTCGCCCGCTATCTGGAGCAGCAGCTCAAGCGCCTGTCCAACAACATCGGCGTCGATCTCTGGGTGGCACGGACTCCGGGGACCCTCACGGTCCGCTTCCGCAAGCCCAACCCCGAACTGGTCGCCAAGTGGTCGCTGTCCTCGCAGCAAGTGGTCATGAATCCGCAGGAGAGCAAACCGGAGAAGATCCGGCGGCGTGACTATGCCCACGTGTTCGTCATGGCGTCGACGACCGAGGAGAAGATCGACGCGCTGATCAAGGATCTGCACCGGGCGGACGCGTTCCCGGAGCAGATCATTCTGCCGATCGTCGAGCCCGTCCCCGAACTGCTGGATGAGGCAGTGCCGTTGGCCCTCGTACCGGAGGCCGGCCGAGGGTTCGAGTGAAACGTCGGCTCGCCGTCCCCGGCTCGGGGCAGGACACCACGACCCTGCCCCGAGCCGGTGACAACGGGAAACCCGAACCATGGCTCCGTCGCCGAAGCCGGACGCGGCGGCCGGCCTGAACTACGGCCCCGGTTCCCAGTGGACCGCGGCTTCGGCGCTCTGCACGCCGTTCCTCGCCTTCACCGGCGGGAAGGGAAGGTACGCCGGGGTCACGGCCGGACGAACTGGGTCTCGGCGGCGCTGACGTCCGTGGCCGGGGCCGGCGGCGGCCGGCGGGCGGTGTCGCTGACCTTGATCAGGACGGCGACCAGCAGCCAGTTGGCGACCATGGACGAGCCGCCCTGGGCGAGGAAGGGCAGGGCCTTGCCGGTGAGCGGGATGAGCCCCGTGACACCGCCCACGACGACGAAGACCTGGAGGACGAGCGCCGAGGCCAAGCCGCCGGCGAGCAGCTTGCCGAACGGGTCGGTGACGGTCAGGGCCGTGCGCAGGCCGCGCTCGGCGAGCAGGGCGTAGAGCAGGATGACGACCGTCACGCCGGTCAGCCCGAGTTCCTCGCCGACGGTGGTGAGGATGAAGTCGCTGCGTCCGGCGAAGCCGATGAGTTCCGGGTGGCCCTGGCCGAGCCCGCTGCCGAGGATGCCGCCCGAGCCGAAGCTGAACAGGGCCTGGGCCGCCTGGTCCGAGACGAGCCCCGGCGGGCGCTGGTCGGGCGGGAGGAAGATGTCCATCGGGTGCAGCCAGGCGACGACACGGCCGTGGACGTGCGGTTCGAAGGAACCGACGACGAAGGCCCCGATGGCGAACGCGACCACGCCGAACACCACCCAGCTGGTCCGCTCGGTGGCGACGTAGAGCATGATCACGAACAGGCCGAAAAAGATGAGCGAGGTACCGAGGTCCCGTTCGAAGATCAGGACCAGCAGGCTGAGTATCCACACGGCCGCGACCGGGCCCAGCTGCCGCCCGCGCGGGAGATACATGCCGAGGAAGCGCCGGCCGGCGAGCGCGAGGGCGTCCCTGCGAAGCGTCAGATACCCCGCGAAGAAGACCACGATGACGATCTTCACGAACTCGCCCGGCTGGAAGGACAGCGGGCCGATGAAGATCCACCGCTTGGCACCGTAGACGTCGCCGGGGTAGAAGGCCGGCGCCATCAGCAGGACCAGTCCCACGGTGATCGTGACATACGGATAGCGCTGCAGCCTGCGGTGGTCCTTGAGCAGCGCCATCGCCGCGACGAACACCACCACCGCGATACCGCACCACATCAGCTGCCCCGACGCCGCGGGCGCCGAGTGGTGGTAGTGCGTCCCGTAGGCGACGTCGAGCCGGTGGATGAGGACGAGCCCCAAGCCGCTGAGCAGGGTGGCCAGGGGCAGGATCAGCGGATCGGCGTGCGGGGCGAACCGGCGTGCGACGAGGTGACACGCCAGGGGCAGTACGGCCGCGACCGCGCACGTCACCACCATGTCGGAAGGCAGCTGCCCGGTGAGGGCGAGGGCCGTCTCGGCATAGCCGTACCAGCAGATGACGATGGCGCCGAGCAGCAGGACCAGCTCCCGTGTCCGGTCACTCGGCTGCCCCGCCTGTCTCGCCGGCCGCACTGCCAGTTTCGCCGGTCGACGCCGACCAGTCATGCCTTCCCCCTCGATCGGATCCACCGCTCCGGAATCCCGCTCCGGACCATGGTCAACATGGTTGTAAGGTTGCGCAACAGCGCAACTGTAGCTGAGGGCGGGTAAGAGGAGGGGCGGCGTGGCGGCACGCAGGTGGGGGCGCCGCAAGGCGTGGCTGGTCATCATCGGAGTGGGCGTGATCCTGGCGCTCGTGTGCTACCTCACCGTCCGGTTCATCCGCTCGGTGACCCCCGACGAATGCACAGCACAGGGCACGGACGGTACGACCGTCTCGCTCGACCTCGACCAGGCCTCCCACGCCGCGACCGTCGCGGCCGTCGCCCATGCCCGCGGCCTGCCGGAGCGGGCCGTCACCATCGCCCTGGCGACCGCGATCCAGGAGTCCAAGCTCCGCAATCTCGGCTACGGCGACCGCGATTCCCTCGGCCTGTTCCAGCAGCGCCCGTCCCAGGGCTGGGGCAGCCCGGCACAGATCCGCGATCCCGTCTACGCGTCGGGGAGGTTCTTCGACGCGCTGGCCGCCGTGCCGGACTACCTCGACCTGCCGGTCACCGTCGCCGCGCAGAAGGTGCAGCACAGCGGTTACCCGGAGGCCTACGCCCAGCATGAGGGCACGGCGGCGACGCTGGCCGCGGTGCTGACCGGGCGGGAGGGGCCTGCGCTGAGCTGCACGGTGGCGGGGGCAGAGGTGACCGCGGCCCCGACCGGAGCCGATGCGGCGGGTGCCGGGGCGGCCGGGGCGGACGCGACCGGGGCGGGCGGCACCGCGGGCGCCGTACCCGGGAGCGGCACCGGTGTCCCTGTCGCGGTCGGGCGGGAGTTCGGCCGGAAGCCGGCTGCCGTTTCCGTGCCCGGCGGTGTCACCTACCCGGTCGACAAGCCGGCGACAGGCTGGTCCCTGGCCCTGTGGCTGGTCTGCCACGCCACCGCGCTGCACGCCACGTCCGTGACGTTCGACGGCCGCCGGTGGAGCAGCGCCAAGTCGGACCAGGGCTGGACCCGCACCACGTCCGCGCTCGGGGAGAGCTCGACGGTCGCGGTGACGGTGACGTCCCGCGTCAGGCCTGCAGAGGCCGCTGGACCTTGATCGACTGGAGCAGCCCCACGGCCACCCACACGGCGAACATCGACGAGCCGCCGTACGACACGAACGGCAGCGGAATGCCCGCGACCGGCATGATGCCGAGCGCCATGCCGATGTTCTCGAAGGACTGGAAGGAGAACCAGGCGACGATACCGCCGGCGACGATCGTGCTGTACAGCTCGGTCGACTCGCGCGCGATCCGGCAGGCCCGCCACAGGATGACCCCGATCAGGGCGATGATCAGGCCGGCGCCGACGAAGCCCAGCTCCTCCCCGGCAACCGTGAACACGAAGTCCGTCTGCTGCTCCGGCACGAACTGCCCGGTGGTCTGGGCTCCGTGGAAGAGCCCCTGCCCGGTCAGACCGCCGGAACCGATGGCGATCCGGGCCTGGTTGGTGTTGTAGCCGACCCCGGACGGATCCAGGTTCGGATCGGCGAAGGCCGCGAAGCGGTTGATCTGGTACTGGTCCAGCAGATGCAGCTGCCACACGGCGACCGCCCCGCCGACACCGACGGCGAGCAGCCCGAAGACCCAGCGGTTGGACGCGCCCGAGGCCAGCAGCACACCCAGGATCGTGACCGTCATGACCATCGTCGAGCCCAGGTCGGGCATCATCATGACGACCATGATCGGTACGGCGGCCAGGCCCAGCGCCTGGATCACCGTGCGGCTGTCGGGATAGGTCCGGTCACCCGTGTCGACCTGGGCCGAGAGCAGCATCGCCATGCCCAGAATGATCGAGACCTTCACGAACTCCGAGGGCTGGAGCGAGAACCCGCCGCCCAGCACGATCCAGTTGCGGTTGCCGTTGATGGTGGCGCCCAGCGGGGTGAGCACCAGCAGCACGCCCAGGAGGGAGAGGCCGTAGAGGACCGGCACGGCGTTGCGCAGGGCGCGGTGGCCCAGCCAGATCGTGCCGGTCATCAGGACGAACCCGATGCCGAGGTTCATCAGATGCCGGACGAGGAAGTAGTGCGGGTCGCCCTGGTTGATGGTGGTGCGGTTGCGGGTCGCGGAGTAGACCAGCAGCGAGCCGATCGTCGACAGGGCGAGGGCGGCCAGCAGTATCGGCCAGTCCAGCCGGCGCGTCACGGAGTCGCGCGCGAAGAGCCGCGTCCACCTCGGACGTTCGGGGCCGTAGCCCGAGACGGAGAAGCTCTTCACGCCGGTCATGTCCGCAGCCTCCGGCTTCCCCGCGACGTGTGTGTGGTCCCGGGAATAATAGCTGCGTAATTGCGTAAGACGGCAAATGTAGAAGGTGTCGGAACGTAAGAATCAGGTGGTGGTGGGCTTGGTGAGCAGCAGCTCGGTGTTGTGGTCGGCGGCGGTGCCGATGCGGGTGGCGGGGGTGGCGTACGGATCGTTGTAGGCCAGTTCGCGGTAGAGGGCGGCGAGGCCGGGGTCCGAGGTGTCCGCGAAGTCGGTCCGGTACGGTGCCGCCGACTCGATGAGCGTGGTGAACAGCGAGAGGGTGCCGTCCTGGTTGTCGGCGATCTCGATGATCCGGGCGTGGTGCGGATAGTCCACGTGCGAGGCGGTGTTGATCTCCCAGAAGGCGCGCTCCGGGACGGCGTGGCCGTGCGGGATGATCTGGTTGGTGTGGGTGTGCCCGTTGACCCAGGCCACGACATTCGGGAAACGCTGGAGCAGGGCGACGAGTTCCGTACCGCTGTGCCGGCCCTCGAAGGGGCGGTACGGATCGGGCAGCAGATTGCCCATGGTGCCACTGGTGTGATGGCTGAACACGACGACGAGCCGCCCGCCGGACCCGCCGCGCACCACACGGCCGTCGCTGTCGTACCAGTGCCCGCTGTTCGCCTCCAGGACCGACTGCAGCCAGTTCAGCTGGGCGGTGCCGAGGGAACCGTCCGCGAATCCGGCGCGGTTGGTGGTGTCGAGGCTGATGCCGAGGACGCCGTCGGCGAGCTCGAAGGTGTAGTAGAGGTGGCCGCTGCTCACCGAGTCCTTGGTGAAGCCGTGGCCGACGGGACCGGCGCCGGTGTGCGCGGGGTCGAGGTGGGCCTGGGCGAACTCGGCGGGCGTGAACGGTTGACGCCGCTCGTCGGGCGTGACCGTGCGGATCGAACCGCCGCTGGTCAGCAGCCGGCCGAGCAGGACGGCGGCCTCACCGGGGTCGTGCAGCAGGGCGTCCGCCAGCCGGGCGGCGGTGGCGTCGTCGCACCCCTCCACCTTCCGCGACCCGGTGTAGAGGTCACCCAGCAGACCGAGGTCGGGCAGGCTGCCCTCGATGCTGTCGTCGTGGTTGCCGACCGTGGTGTACCAGGGGACGCTCAGCCCGGGCGCCTCGAAGGGCCGGATGGCGCCGCTCAGCAGTCCGGGGATCTGCGGCAGCCCCTTGGCCTTGTAGGCGTCCTGGAGCGCGGACTCGGGATTCCAGTACTGGCCGCTCCCGGAGTTCTGCACGCCTTCGTACCGGGTGAGATCACCGCTGTTCGGGGTGATCCGCCCGCCGCTCATGACGGTCAGGTACCAGTCCAGTTCGATCCGCTCGTGGTTGTCGGTGTTGTCACCGGTGGCCATGACGAGACTGAACGGCAGCCCGGTGTACGGTCCTTGCCGCACCGCGTTGACGCGTTCGACGAGCGATGAGGCGCCCCGCACGGTCAGCGTCTCCTGCGGCCGGTGCGCGCTGTCGTTGAACCGCGCCAGATACTCGAACCGCACCGGCGACTCGGTGTCCGTGAGATGCAGATCGGTGAACTGCACGAAGGAGGCGGCCCCGGTCCGCCGCCCGTCCCGCCCGCTCCCGGCCCCGCACAACTCCTGCCGTACGACGACCGGCCACCCGGGTCCAGCCACGAGCCGCTTGTAGGCCCCGTCGCCGGCAGGCATGGCGGCCTGTTCGAGGGTGGTCCCGTCGACCCGTACGGCCCGGGCGGCGCTGACCGCGAGAGCCCGTTCCCGAGCCATGGCCCGCCCCGGCCAGAGAGCGGCTCCCGCCCCCGCCGCGGACGCCCCCGCCACGAACCGCCGCCGACTGATCCCGCTCATGAATCCCCCTGACACCCTTGAGAACAACGGAACATGACCCCGCGTACCGGTCCTGTTCGCGGCGGCCGGGCCCACCCTTACTGACGGGTAGCCAGGTGTCCAGGGTGTGGAAGGGAACTTGAGGAAAACAGGGGGTGGCGTTCCACGGCGGCACGGCGTCCGGGCCGCGGGCCCCATGGGTCGGTCGCGCCGTGGCTTTCGTCAGTCGAGTTGCCGAGCGAACGCGTCGTACGCCCGGTCGTCGAAGAGGACGAACCGCACCTCTTCCACCGCTGTCGGCGTGTTGCGCACCGTCTCCACCGCGATGCGGGCCGCATCGTCCATCGGCCACCGGTAGACGCCGGTGGAGATCGCCGGGAACGCCACCGTCCGGGCACCCAACTCGTCGGCCACGCGAAGCGACTCCCGGTAACAGGAGGCAAGAAGGGAAGGATCACCGCCTGAGACCTGATACACGGGTCCCACCGTGTGGATGACCCAGCGGGCGTCAAGTTCGCCCGCCGTCGTGGCGACCGCCTGGCCGGTGGGCAGGCCCTTGCCGTAGCGGGAGGCGCGCAGGGCGCGGCACTCCTCGAGGATGGCGGGGCCGCCGCGCCGGTGGATCGCGCCGTCGACGCCCCCGCCGCCGAGGAGGGAGGAGTTGGCGGCGTTGACGATCGCGTCGGCGCTCTGCCGGGTGATGTCCCCCTGGACGAGGGTGATGGTGGTCATGTCTGCCTCAGTCTTCGCCATACGGCCTTGGCCGCGTTGTGGCCCGACATGCCGTGCACGCCGGGTCCCGGCGGGGTGGCCGAGGAGCAGATGAAGACGGCCGGATGCGGGGTGTGGTAGGGGAACAGGGACAGTCTGGGGCGCAGCAGCAGCTGGAGTCCGGACGCCGCGCCGCAGGCGATGTCGCCGCCGACGTAGTTGGCGTTGTGCGCGGCCAGCTCGGCGGGGCCCGCGACGGCGCGGGCGAGCACGCGGTCGCGGAACCCGGGGGCGAAGCGCTCCAGTTGGCGTTCCATGGCATCGGTGAGGTCGCCGGACCAGCCGTTCGGGACATGGCCGTACGCCCAGAAGACGTGCTTGCCCTCGGGGGCGCGGGTCGGGTCGGCCACGCTGGGCTGGACGGTGATCAGGAACGGCCGGTCGGGCGCGCGGCCCTCGCGGGAGACGGCGCGCAGGGCGGTGGAGATCTCGGCCTGGCTCGCGCCGATCTGGACGGTGCCGGCGGCGCGGGCCTCGGGCGCGGTCCAGGGCACCGGGCCGTCCAGCGCGTAATCGATCTTGAAGACGCTCGGGCCGTAGCGGTAGTGGGCGTAGTGGTCGCCGAAGCCGGCGATGCGGGCGAGCGCGGTCGGCGAGGTGTCGAAGACGTACGCCCGGGCGGGCGGCAGGTCGTCCAGGCGCTTGATCTCGTAGTCGGTGTGTACGGCGCCGCCGAGGTCCCGCAGGCAGGAGGCGAGGGCGTCGGAGATCGCCTGGGAGCCGCCGCGGGGCACCGGCCAGCCGCGGGCGTGCGCGGCCAGCGCGAAGACCAGGCCGACGGCGCCGGTGGCCAGGCCGTCCAGCGGCGCGATCACATGCGCGACCAGGCCGGCGAAGAGGGCCTTGGCCCGCTCGTCCTTGAAGCGGCGCAGCAGCCAGGTGGCCGGTGGCAGCCCGGCCAGCCCGAACCGGGCCAGGGTGACCGGGTCGCGCGGGAGCGCGGTCAGCGGCAGGGACATGAAGTCCCGTACGAGGGTGTCCCAGTGGGCGAGGAACGGCTCGACCAGCCTGCGGTACGCGCCCGCGTCACGCGGTCCGAAGGAGGCGGCCGTCTCGGCCACCGAGCGGGACAGCACGGCCGCGGTGCCGTCGAGGAAGGGGTGCGCCATCGGCAGCTCGGCGTGCAGCCATTCGAGGCCGTAGCGGTCGAGAGGGAGGGCGCGGAACGCGGGTGAGTTGATGGCGAGGGGGTGAGCGGCCGAGCACGGGTCGTGCCGGAAGCCGGGCAGGGTCAGCTCCTCGGTGCGGGCGCCCCCGCCCACGGTGGACTTCGCCTCGAACAGCGCGACGGAGAAGCCACGGCGGGCCAGCTCCACCGCAGCGGTCAGTCCGTTCGGTCCCGCTCCCACCACGACCGCATCGAGCATCGACGGCACCTTCGGACCCCTTCGTCGGCCGATGGCCACTCGGGGTTGTGTCAGCCGATGGCCACTCTGCGTTCAGGATATGCCGGAGGGCTGACACTCCCCCGGGGCGGGTGACCGGGTGGACCGACCGGTGCGGGCGGAGGGGAATCCTCCGGCGGGGGCCGGTCCGGGGTTCAGACTGCCGTGCGCAACAGTTCGGCCACCCGGTGGGCCGTCGCGGCGTCCCGGGCCGCGGTGAAGGGCAGGGCGTTGCCACCGGTCACTCTGAACGGCTCGCCGGTGCGCGTGAGATGCGCGCCGCCCGCCTCCTCGACCAGCAGCAGACCCGCCGCGTGGTCCCAGGCCGCCTCCCAGGAGAACGCCACGGCGTCCAACTCGCCCCGGGCGACGGCGAGATACTCAAGGCCCGCCGAACCGCAGGCTCGGGGGGCGAAGCCGTCGGTCCACAGGGCGTGCAGCGCGCGCTTCTGCTCGTCGGTGGTGTAGTCCGGGTGCGACGTGGCGACGACGAGGTCCCGGCCGGGCGCGGGCGGGCCCGCGATCAGCCGCTCGCCGTCGAGGAAGGCCCCCTGGCCGCGGACCGCGGTGGCGAGCTGGTCGCGTGCCGCGGCGTAGGTCCAGGAGGCGAGGACGGCCCCCCGGTGGGCGAGTGCGACCAGGGTGCAGAACCCGTCGTCGCCGTGCACGAACTGGCGGGTGCCGTCGACCGGGTCGACGATCCACACCGGCGCGTCGCCCTGGATCGCCGCGTAGGTCGCCGGGTCGGCGTGCACCGCCTCCTCGCCGACCACGACCGAGCCGGGCAGCAGTGCGCCCAGGTCCTCGGTGAGCCGCAGCTCGGCCAGCCGGTCGGCGTCCGTCACCAGGTCGTGGGGGCCGCTCTTCTGGTCCACCTCGTGCGCGGCGAGACGGCGGAAGCGGGGCAGGATCTCGGCCGCGGCCGCCTTGCGGACCGCTTCCTCCACGTCGGCCGAGCAGCGCGCGAGAAACTCGTCGATGGTTTCCGTGTCTTCGATCATGCCTCCATGAGAGCATGCCCCACTGACAATCCCCGCCTCCGCGGTGCACACCGGGTGGAATCGAGATGAAGAACGGGGGTCGCACCGCGCCTAGCGCCTGGGCGTGTCGTCAGCGGCCCACCGCGTAGCCCTGCATCCCGCGTGGGTTCGCCGCCGCCGACAGCACGCCGGTCTCCGGGTCCCGGGCCACCGCGCACAGGCGCCCTTCGGACCAGGCCGGGCCGACCCTGACGTCGTGGCCGCGCCGCCGCAGCCCCTCGATCACGTCCCCGTCCGTACGGGACTCCACGGTGACGCTGCCGGGGCGGCAGCCACGCGGGTAGAAGGAGCTGGGGAAGCTGTCGTTGTGCCAGTTCGGGGCGTCGATCGCGCCCTGCAGGTCGAGGGCGCCGCGGACCGGGGCGCGCAGCGCGGCGGCGAGGAAGAAGTGCAGCTGCCACTGGTCCTGCTGGTCGCCGCCGGGCGTGCCGAAGGCCAGGACCGGCACCCCGTCGCGCAGCGCGAGCGACGGGGTGAGGGTGGTGCGCGGGCGGCGGCCCGGGGTGAGGGAGTTCGGCAGGCCCTCCGCCAGCCAGGTCATCTGCAGCCGGGTGCCGAGCGGGAAGCCCAGCCCGGGAACGACCGGGTTGGACTGCAGCCAGCCGCCGCTGGGGGTGGCCGCGATCATGTTGCCCCAACGGTCGACGACGTCCAGGTGGCAGGTGTCACCGCGAGTGCGGCCGTCGCCGCCCACGTCCGGCTCACCGGACAGCTCGGCGGTCGTCGGCTCGCCGGGCAGCTCGGCGACGGTCGGCTCGCCCGCGCCCAGCGGGTCGAAGCCGCGACCGCTGCCGGTCTCCACGCGCGCGTACGCCTGCGGCGGCAGCCGCGGGGTGCGTCCGCCTGGGCTGCCGGGCCGCAGCTCCCAGGATGCCTTGGCGCCGATCAGGGCCCGCCGTACGGCGTTGTAGTCGTCCGAGAGCAGCTCGGCGACCGGGACCTCGGCGGCGTCGCCGTACCATGCCTCGCGGTCGGCCATGGCGAGCTTGCAGCCCTCGATCAGCAGATGGACGTAGTCGGCGGAGCCGTAGGCGGGCAGTTCCGGCGGGAGCAGGGCGAGCTGCTGGAGAAGGGCGGGGCCCTGGCTCCAGGGGCCGGCCTTGCACACGGTCCAGCCGTTCCAGTCGTAGGTCACCGGGGTCTCGTAGGCCGCCGACCAGCCGGCGAGGTCGGACTCGGTGAGCGTGCCGGTGTGCCGTTCGCCGCTGGTGTCCCTCGTGGGCCGCCGGGACTGCCGTACCAGCGCCTCGGCGATGAATCCGGAGCGCCACACCTCGCGTGCGGCGTCGATCCGGGCCTCCCGGTCACCGGCCCGGGCGGTCTCGGCGAGCAGCCGCTTCCAGGTGCCGGCGAGCGCGGGATTGCGCAGCAGCTGCCCGGGCCGGGGCGCCCGCCCGCCGGGCAGATAGACCTCCGCCGAAGAGGTCCACTCCGTCTCGAACAGCTCCCGTACGGTCTCCACGGTCGCGCCGACCCTCTCCACGGGCGCGTGCCCGTGCTCGGCGTATCCGATCGCGTACTTCAGGACGTCGTCCAGGGACTTCGTGCCGTGGTCGCGCAGGAGCAGCAGCCAGGCGTCGAAGGCACCGGGCACGGCGGCCGCGAGCGGTCCGGTGCCGGGGACGAGATCCAGCCCCAGCCCCCGGTAGTGCGCGACGGTGGCTCCGGCCGGCGCCACGCCCTGCCCGCACAGCACCCGCACCTCGCCGCCCGCCGGGGCGAGCAGAATCGGCACCTCGCCCGCCGGGCCGTTGAGGTGCGGCTCCACCACATGCAGCACGAACGCGCCGGCCACGGCGGCGTCGAAGGCGTTGCCCCCGTCCTCCAGTACCGCCATCGCCGACTGGGAGGCCAGCCAGTGCGTGGAGGACACCATCCCGAAGGTGCCTTGCAGGGTGGGCCGGGTGGTGAACACGGGCGCCTCCAGGGCTCGGGTACGTCTTCCAGGTGATCGTACGAGCGTGATCGCCGTCCGGGGAACACGGCGACGACCTGCGGCGTTGATCTCGTACGGCAGGAACGGAGGCCCAGGCAAGTGCACGGTGAGTACAAGGTGCCCGGCGGGAAGCTCGTCGTGGTGGATGTGGCGGCCGAGGGTGGCGTGTTGCGGCATGTGCGCGTGGCGGGCGACTTCTTCCTGGAGCCGGACGAGGCGCTGGACGCGGTGAACCGCGCGTTGGAGGGTGCCCCGGTGGACACCGACGCGGCGGGGCTGGCCGCGCGCATCGACGCGGCGCTGCCCGCGGGGACGGTGATGTACGGCCTGACCTCGGAGGGTGTCGCCATCGCGGTGCGCCGGGCCCTGGCCCGCGCCACGGACTGGACCGACTACGACTGGCAGCTGGTCCACGAGGGCCCGCAGCCGCCCGCACTGCACATGGCGCTGGACGAGGTGCTGACCGCCGAGGTCGCCGCGGGTCGGCGGCCGCCGACCCTCAGAGTGTGGGAGTGGGGCGCCCCGGCGGTGATCATCGGCAGCTTCCAGTCACTGCGCAACGAGGTGGACGCCGAAGGTGCCGCGCGGCACGGCATCGAGGTGGTGCGGCGGATCTCCGGCGGCGGCGCGATGTTCGTGGAGCCCGGCAACACGATCACGTACTCCCTGTCGGTGCCGGAGTCGCTCGTGCAGGGCCTGTCCTTCCAGGACAGCTACGCCTATCTGGACGACTGGGTGCTGGGTGCCCTCGGCGACCTGGGCATCCGGGCGTGGTACCAGCCGCTGAACGACATCGCGACGGACCAGGGCAAGATCGCGGGTGCCGCGCAGAAGCGGATCGTCGGGCCCGACGGCGGTCCGGGCGCCGTACTGCACCACGTGACCATGGCGTACGACATCGACGCCGACAAGATGGTCGAGGTGCTGCGCATCGGGCGGGAGAAGCTGTCCGACAAGGGGACGGCGAGCGCGAAGAAGCGGGTCGATCCGCTGCGGCGGCAGACCGGGCTGCCGCGCGAGGCGGTCATCGACCGGATGATCGAGTCGTTCCGCGTGCGGTACGGCCTGGCACCGGGCAAGATCACGGACGGGGAGCTGACGCGCGCGAAGGAACTGGCGCGGACCAAGTTCATCTCCCCGGAGTGGACTGCGAGGGTGCCGTAGCGGTGGGCCTGCGGGACGTCTCTCAAAGGAGGTCCCTTCCCCAACTCCGGGAGCAAAACGGGCAGATCGGTATGTTGCGAACAGGATGCCGTGATCGTGCGGGCACGCAGCGCGTTCCCCACTTCCGCCCCACGGGGACTCGTGTGACACTGTCGTCTCCGTCCACCATGCGGTCCCCCTCCGCACCCCCTCCCCCACGAGAAGTGCGCCGTGCGTTCTCTTCCTCTGCCGCTGGCCCTCACCGCGCGGATCTCGCCGGTCGCGGTCCTCGCCTGTGCCGGCTGGGCGCTGACGTCCGGACCGGCCGTATCGTCGGCGGCGGCCGGGCATCAGACGGCCCGGACGACGCCCGCCCAGTCCTCCTCCGGATCCTCCGGCCCGTCGTCCGGCGGCGCGGCCTCGCAGGCGTACTCCTCCGCGCCATCCCCGTGCACCAGCGTGCCCGCGGCGACCGTCAAGTCCCTGGTGCCCGGGGCGAAGACGCAGGGCAAGGAGATCCCGTCGACGGACACCAAGCTGCGCCGCACCTGCTCCTGGAACGCCCTGCAGGGCTACGACTACCGCTGGCTCGACGTCTCGTTCGAGCTCAGCGGGTCGGCGCAGGAGGCGCAGCAGGAGTACCAGCAGCGGGTGAAGGCGAAGAGCGGCGGCGGGGCGGTGCCGGGGCTCGGGGACAGCGCCTACTCCGTGGTGAATCTGACCACCGAGGACAAGCAGCAGACCCGGGAGGGCGTGGTGATGGTCCAGGTGTCCAACGCCCTGGTGATCGTCACCTACAACGGCAGCGACTTCGAGACGAAGAAGGCTCCGGACACGGACGAGATCAACAAGGGGGCGATCCAGGCGGCGCGGGCCGCGGTCGGCGCCCTCGGGGGCGGGCAGTCCCAGTCCGGCTGACCGCCCACCCCCTGTGCCCTTACGCCGTGACCTCCCTGCGGCCCGTCAGCAGTGTGAGAGCCAGGTACAGCACCAGGGACGTGCCCAGGCCCACCGCCCAGCCGTAGTCCGCCAAGGACGCGAGGGCGGGGATGGGGCGGCCGTCGATCAGGGGCTTGAAGCTGGCGCCGCCGATCGCGAGGACACCGCCCGCCAGGAAGGACACGACCGCGCGCCAGTTCCAGCCGCCCGCGTACCAGTAACGGCCTCCCGTGCGGTAGAGGTCGGAGAGGTTCAGGCGGGTGCGGCGCAGGAACCAGTAGTCGGCCACGAGGATGCCCGCGACCGTGCCGAGCAGGCCGCCGACCAGGCCGAGCCAGGTGAAGATGTAGCCCTGCGGGTCGGAGTACAGCTTCCAGGGGAAGATGAGGACCGCGAGGACGGCGGTGATGAGCGCTCCGGTGCGGAAACTCACCTTTCTGGGCGCCATGTTGGAGAAGTCGAAGGCCGGCGAGACCAGGTTCGCCGCGATGTTCACGGACAGGGTCGCGACCAGGACCGTCACCAGCGCGTAGAGCAGGCCGGCCACGTTGTCCGTCTTCGCCGCCAGCTGCACCGGGTCCCAGACCGGCTTGCCGTACACCGCCTGGGAGCCGGAGGTGACCAGGACGGACAGGAACGCGAAGAGGGTCATCGTCGTCGGCAGGCCGAGGGCCTGGCCCCAGGTCTGGGCTCTCTGGCTGCGCCCATAGCGGGTGAAGTCGGGAATATTCAGGCTCAGAGTGGACCAGAAGCCGATCATGCCCATCAACGAGGGCCAGAAGAGCTTCCAGAAGCTCCCGCCCCAGCCGAGCTTCGACGGCTGGTCGAACAGCGGGCCCACGCCGCCCGCCTTGCTGCTCATCCACCACAGCATCACGAACGCGCCGACGAGTACGAACGGCGCCGCCCAGTTCTCGAAGCGGCGGATGGTCTCCATGCCCCGGTAGATGATCGCGACCTGGATGACCCAGAAGATCGCGAACGACAGCCACATGGTCCAGGCGTAGCCGCCGAAGTGCGCCGCGTTCGACCAGCTGTCGCCGATCAGCTTCCCGGCGAGGAAGTAGATGGCCTCGCCGCCGATCCAGGTCTGGATGCCGAACCAGCCGCAGGCCACCAACGCCCGTACGACGGCAGGCAGGTTGGCGCCACGCACACCGAAGGAGGCGCGGGCGAAGACCGGGAACGGGATGCCGTACTTGGGGCCGGCGTGCCCGGTGAGCAGCATCGGCACCAGCACGACCAGGTTGGCGAGTGCGATGGTGAACACCGCCTGCTTCCAGTCCATGCCGACGGCGATCAGACCGGAGGCCAGGGTCCAGGAGGCCGTGTTGTGGGCCATGCCAACCCAGAGCGCGGAGAAGTTGTACGTGGTCCAGGTGCGCTTCTCGGCCGGGACCGGGAGCAGGTCCTCGTTGGCGTAGGGACCGCTGGGCGGCCGGGTGCCAGGAGCGAGTTCCACGCGCCCGTCGGGGAGGGTGACTTGACCGGAGAGGGGTATGGCCGGGGGAGCGGTGTCGGTCATGGGCTGGCCAATCGGATGAGGTGGGAGGGGAGTTGGCCGTGCGGGCACCAGCCCCCTCCCCTGGACGGCGGGGAGGGGGTGACCAAGGGGGTGTGGGGGGAGGTCGGACGGCGGAGGACGGGTCAGGCGTTGACGGCCGGAATCACCGTCGTGCCGTAGGCGTCGATGGTGGCCTCCTGCGCGTCGTGCATGTCGTACACCGCGAACTGGTCGACGCCCAGCGCGCGGAGCGCGTTCAGTTTCTCGATGTGCTTCTCCGCGGGGCCGATCACGCAGAACCGGTCCACGATCTCGTCGGGCACGAACTCGGTGTCCGGGTTGCCGCTGCGCCCGTGGTGGGCGTAGTCGTAGCCCTGCCGCGCCCTGATGTAGTCGGTGAGTTCCTCGGGGACCTGGGCGGAGTGCTCGCCGTACTTGGCGACCAGGTCGGCGACGTGATTGCCGACCATGCCGCCGAACCAGCGGCACTGCTCCCGGGCGTGGGCGAGGGCCTCGGGCGAGTCGTCCTCGGTGACATAGGCGGGAGCCGCCACGCAGATCGTCACCTCCGACGGATCGCGTCCGGCGGCGGCCGCCGCGTCCTTGACGGCTTTCACCATGTACTCGGTCAGATACAGGTCGGACAGCTGGAGGATGAAACCGTCGGCCTCCTCACCGGTCATCTTCAGCGCCTTCGGGCCGTACGCGGCCATCCAGACGGGGAGTTCGGCGCCCTCCTTGATCCAAGGGAACCGGATCTTGGTACCGCCGAGATCGGCCTCCTCGCCCCGGGCGAGCGCGCGGATGACCTTCATCGCCTCGCTGATCCGGGCCAGGGTGTTGGGTTTGCGGCCCGCGACCCGCATCGCGGAGTCGCCGCGGCCGATGCCGCAGACGGTGCGGTTGCCGAACATGTCGTTGAGGGTGGCGAACGTGGAGGCGGTGACCTCCCAGGTGCGGGTGCCCGGGTTGGTGACCATCGGGCCGATCTTGAGATGGGACGTGTTCGCCAGGATCTGGCTGTAGATCACGAACGGCTCCTGCCAGAGCACGGAGGAGTCGAAGGTCCAGCCGTACGTGAAACCGTTGCGCTCGGCCCGTTTCATCAGGCTGACGACACGTGAGGCCGGCGGGTCGGTCTGCAGGACGAGTCCGAAGTCCATGGGCGCCACTCCTAGTTGAGGTACTGACAGGTGGAGCGCGGGGTGAAGACGCCGTGGCCGGCGTGTCCGGTGTACTCCCGCTGGTCGATGATCACCTCACCGCGCGAGAGGACGGTCTCGACACGGCCGGTGGTGCGCTTGCCCTCGTACGCCGAGTAGTCGACGTTCATGTGGTGTGTCCCGGCGGACATGATCTGCTCGGCGCGCGGGTCGTAGAGGACGATGTCGGCGTCGGTGCCGGGGGCGATGGTGCCCTTCTTCGGGTACAGGCCGAACATGCGCGCCGGGGTGGCGCAGGCGATCTCGATCCAGCGGCGGCGGCTGATGTGCCCGTCGACGACGGCCTGGTGGAGCAGGTCCATACGGTTCTCCACGCCCGGCAGGCCGTTGGGGATCTTGGAGAAGTCACCGCGGCCCAGCTCCTTCTGGCCCACGAAGCAGAACGGGCAGTGGTCGGTGGAGACCACCTGCAGGTCGTTCGTCCTGAGGCCCTGCCACAGCCTGGCCTGGTGTTCGCGCGGCCGCAGCGGGGTGCTGCACACATACTTCGCGCCCTCGAAGTCCGGCTCGGCGAGGTTGTCGGTGGACAGGAAGAGATACTGCGGGCAGGTCTCGCCGAAGACATTGAGCCCCTCGTCCCGGGCCCGGGCCAGTTCGGCCACCGCCTCCATGGCCGAGACGTGCACGACGTACAGCGGGGCGCCCGCGACCTGGGCGAGCCGGATGGCGCGATGGGTGGCCTCTGCCTCCAGCAGGGCCTTGCGGACCTCGCCGTGGTAGCGCGGGTCGGTCTCGCCCCGGGCGAGCGCCTGCTCGACCAGGACGTCGATGGCGATGCCGTTCTCGGCGTGCATCATGATGAGCCCGCCGTTGTCGGCGGAGCGCTGCATGGCGCGCAGGATCTGTCCGTCGTCGGAGTAGAAGACGCCCGGATACGCCATGAACTGCTTGAAGGAGGTGACGCCCTCCTCCACGAGCAGGTCCATCTCCTTCAGCGTCTCGTCGTTGACGTCGGAGACGATCATGTGGAAGGCGTAGTCGATCGCGCAGTTGCCCTCGGCCTTGGCGTGCCAGGTGTCCAGGCCCTCGCGCAGGGTGTGGCCGACGCTCTGCACCGCGAAGTCGACGATCGTCGTCGTACCGCCCCAGGCGGCGGCCCGGGTGCCGGTCTCGAAGGTGTCGGAGGCGAAGGTACCGCCGAACGGCAACTCCATGTGGGTGTGCGCGTCGACGCCGCCCGGGATGACGTACTTCCCGGTGGCGTCGATGACCCTCTCGGCGGTGAACGCCCCCGCGGCGGGCGTGCTGGAGGCGGCGAGGGCGGCGACGCGGCCGTCCTCGATCAGGACGTCGGCGTGGATCTCGTCCGACGCGGTGATGACGAGCCCACCACGGATGACGGTACGGCTGCTCATGCTGCTCCCTCGGTCAACGGTGCGGTCAGGGCGCGGTCAGCGGTGTGTACGCCCCCGGTGCCCGGTCGCGGTAGAACTGCCAGCGGTCGCGGACCTCGCGGAGCTTGGCCAGGTCGAGGTCGCGGACCACGAGTTCGGTCTCCTTGTCGCTCGCGACCTCGCCGACGAACTGGGCCTCGGGGTCCACGAAGTAGGTCGTGCCGTAGAAGTCGTTGTCGCCCAGGTCCTCCACGCCGACCCGGTTGATCGCGCCGACGAAGTACTCGTTGGCGACGGCGGCCGCCGGCTGCTCCAGCTGCCACAGGTAGCGGGACAGTCCGCGCGAGGTGGCAGAGGGGTTGAAGACGATCTCGGCTCCGGCGAGGCCCAGCGCCCGCCAGCCCTCCGGGAAGTGGCGGTCGTAGCAGATGTACACGCCGATCCGCCCGGCGGCCGTCTCGAAGACAGGCCAGCCGCTGTTCCCCGGGCGGAAGTAGAACTTCTCCCAGAATCCCTGGACCTGGGGGATGTGGGTCTTGCGGTACTTGCCGAGGTAGGAGCCGTCCGCGTCGATCACGGCGGCCGTGTTGTACAGGACCCCCGGCTGCTCCTCCTCGTACATGGGCAGGACCAGGACGATGCCCAGCTCGCGGGCGAGGGACTGGAAGCGGCCCACGGTCGGGCCCTCGGGGATCCGCTCGGCGTACTCGTAGAAAGCCTTGTCCTGGACCTGGCAGAAGTAGGGGCCGTAGAACAGCTCCTGGAAGCAGAGGACTTGGGCGCCCTGCGCGGCCGCGTCGCGGGCGGCCTGCTCGTGGACCTGGATCATGGATTCCTTGTCGCCGGTCCACGCGGTCTGGAACAGGGCGGCACGGATCACTCGGCTCATCGGGACCTCCGGTAGCTCGGTGTTCCGTGAGCGTAGAAAGCCCGCGAGGGTCCTTCGATTGGCAGCGTGTCACGTCTGTGGGCGTGCGGCGTGCCACCGTGTCACGCGTTCGCGATCCCATGTTTCACCGCCGTTTTCCCAGGTCGACGCATGTTTCACCCCTGTTGCGCATCGTGCGCGAGGAGCGCGATGTGGACGGAGGCCGCCTGTTCGAAGTCGTCCAGGTCGACGCCGAGGCGGGCCTGTATGGCCTCCAGGCGGCGATAGAGGGCGGGCCGGGAGACATGGTGGAGCTGGGCGGTGCGGGACTTGTTGCGGCCGGTCGCGAGATAGGTGCGCAGGACGTTCAGCAGCTCCGGTTCGGCGTCGCACAGCAGCCCGTCCAGTTCCCGCTCGGCGAAGGACTGTACGTGTGGGTCGTCGCGCAGCAGCCGGATCAGCCCGCGCAGATGGACGTCCTTCAGGCGGACGACGGCCGGCAGGTCGAGGACGGCCGAGGAGTCGGTGACGGCGTCGGCGACATGCCGGGCCTCGCGCAGCCCGGCGGGCACGTCGTCCCAGGCGGTACGGGGGTCGGCGGCGGCGACCACGGCCGGTGACCCGGCAGGCAGCCGGGCCGCGAAGTGCGCGGTGAGGGCCTCGGCGTCCTGGTCGCGGGCCAGGCTGAGCAGTACGGCGGCGGCGCCGTCGGCGAGTTCGGCGACCAGCCCGGACATCCCCAGCAGGCGCAGCACCCGGTCGAGTTCATCGGCGGTGCGGCCTGGGACGACGAGCGGGACGAAGGTGCGCCGGTTGACCGGCAGCCCGGCGGCGCGCGCCCGGGGCAGCAGTTGCCGGGCCGGTACGACACCGGAGACCAGGTCGGTCAGCAGGCTCTGCGCGGACTCCTCCTCCCAGGAGTGACCGGGGCCGCCGCCGAGCATGCGGTGCAGGACCAGCGCCTCGGCGGCCCGGTCGGCGAGCAGCCGCCCGGTGGCCGTCTCGCCCCGGTAGCCGCACAGCAGCAGCCGGCCCCAGCGCTCCCCGCGTCCGCCGAGTTCGGCGCTGATCCAGCCGCCGGCCGCGCCGGCAGAGGCCTGCCGGGCGATCCGCTCCCAGTCGCGCAGCACGTCGTCCACCGCGGACCGCTCCCCCGCCGTGGCGAGGACGCGGTGGGCGAGGTTGGTGAGCACGACCGGGCAGCCGCTGTGTACGGCGACCTCGTCGAGGAGCCGTGGCAGGGGGGCGCCGGCCGTGATCAGAGCGGTGAGCGCGCTGCGCACCGACTCCGAGAGGCTGACGGCGGCGAACTTTCTCCGCACCAGGCGGGACTGGACCTCCTCGGTCAACTCGGCGAAGGGGAAGGGGCGGTGGAGGACCACCATGGGCAGGCCGCACCGTTCGGCGGCCCGCCGCATCACCTCGGGCGGGGTGGGAAAGGCACGGCCGAGACCGAGGACGACCGCGGCGGCCTCGGCCCGGTGGAGCGACTGGATGTACTCGGCCTGCTTGGCCTCGTCACCGGCGAGGAGCACACCGGTGGTGAGGACCATCTCGCCGCCGCTGAGCATCACCCCGACATCGGCTGCCTCGGCGACATGCACCCAGCGCACGGGCCGGTCGAGCTGCCCGGCACCGGCCACCACCTCGGGTTCCCCGGCGAGCACCCGCTCCAGGGTGAGCACCTGGCGGACGGAGAGGGCGGGTTCCCAGCCGTACCGGGTCTCGGAGGTGGTGGTCATGGCCGTGCACCTGTTTCTCTAGTACGTGCTCCGCAGCGCCTGTTCGAGGATCGCCGCGCCCTCTTCCGCCTCCGCGACGGTGAGTGACAGCGGCGGGGCGACACGCAGGGCGCTGGTGTTGTGGCCGCCGCCCTTGCCGATCAGCAGGCCACCCTCGCGGGCCACCTCCAGGACGGTGGAGGCCGCCTGCGGATCGGCCTCGTCCGTGCCGGGCTTGACCAGCTCGATGCCGATCATCAGCCCGCGCCCGCGCACCTCGCGCACGCCGGGCAGCTGGGCGGCGACGGCCCGCAGCCGCTCGATGAGCAGGCCGCCGACCCGGCGGGCGTTGCCCTGCAGGTCGTGTTCGAGGAGGTAGGTGAGGTTGGCGAGGCCGGCGGCCATCGTCAGCTGGGTTCCGCCGAACGTCGAAATGCTGTTGGCGTCCAGGCAGTTCATGATCTCGGCGCGGGCGATCACCCCGCCGATCGAGGCGCCGTTACCGATGCCCTTGGCGAAGGTGACGAGGTCCGGCGGGCCGCTCTGGGCGTGCGCCTGCCAGCCCCAGAAGTGGTCGCCGGTCCGGCCCCAGCCGGTCTGCACCTCGTCGGCGATCCACAGGATGCCGTGTTCCTTCAGCACCTCGTGGAAGGCGGCGTAGAGCCCGTCGGGCGGAGAGGTGAAGCCACCGACGCCCTGGACGGGTTCGGCGATCAGCGCGGCGGGCGGGCGGGTGTGCCCGAGGATGTCCTTCAGGTCGGCGACGCACGCGTCGATGAACGCGCGGTCGTCCAGCTCGGCGAACGGCCCCCGGGTGCGCACACCGCCGTGCACGTAGAGGGTCTGCAGCGGGGACAGCGAGGTCGGCGACCAGGTGCGGTTGCCAGTGATGCCGACCGTGCTGAAGGAGCGGCCGTGGTAGCTGTTGCGCATGGCCAGGACGGTGTTGCTGCGCCGGTGGGCGGTGGCGAGTAGCAGGGCGGTGTCGTTGGCCTCGGTGCCGGAGGTGGTGAAGAAGACCCGGGCGTCCGGGATGCCGCTCACCTGGGCGATGCGCTCGGCGAGTTCGACCATCGGCCGGTTCAGGTACAGCGTGGACGAGTGGACGATCCGCCCGGCCTGCTCGCCGACCGCCTTGGTCACCTCGGGCAGCGCGTGCGCGGTCATCGTGGTCAGGATGCCGCCGAAGAAGTCCAGGTACTTGTTGCCGGCGGAGTCCCAGACGTGACGGCCCTCGCCGTGGGTGATCTCGATCGGCTCGTCGTAGTAGAGGGCGAGCCAGTCGGGCAGGACCTGGCGGTGGCGGGAGTAGAGGTCGTTCACGGCTGCACCAGCCCTTCGTAGGCGTCGGGGCGGCGGTCGCGGTAGAAGGCCCACTGCTGCCGCACTTCCTCGATCTGGTCGAAATCGAGGTCACGGACGAGGAGTTCCTCGGACTTGTCGCTCGCGACCTCGCCGACGAACTGCCCACGTGGATCGACGAAGTAACTGGTCCCGTAGAAGTCGTTGTCGCCGTACTCCTCCCGGCCCACCCGGTTGATGGCGGCGATGAAGTACTCGTTGGCGACGGCCGCGGCGGGCTGTTCCAGCTGCCACAGGTGGGCGGACAGCCCGCGGTGGGTGGCCGAGGGGTTGTAGACCAACTGGGCACCGTTGAGGCCGAGTTGCCGCCAGCCCTCGGGGAAGTGCCGGTCGTAGCAGATGTAGACACCGATACGGCCGACGCGGGTGTCGAAGACGGGCCAGCCCAGATTGCCGGGTTTGAAGTAGTACTTCTCCCAGAAGCCCTTGACCTGCGGGATGTGGTGCTTGCGGTACTTGCCGAGGTAGGTCCCGTCGGCGTCGATCACGGCAGCGGTGTTGTAGTAGAAGCCGGACTGCTCGACCTCGAAGACCGGGACGACGATCACCATGCCGGTCTCGCGCGCGAGGTCCCGCATACGACGCACCGTCGGCCCGTCGGGCACCGGCTCGGCCCAGCGGTAGTGCTCCGGCTCCTGGACCTGGCAGAAGTAGGGCGCGTTGAAGACTTCCTGGAACCCGATGACCTTGGCACCCTGCTGGGCCGCCGCGCGGGCGTGCTCCTCGTGTTTGGCCACCATGGACCCGGTGTCGCCGGTCCAGGTGGCCTGGACCAGTGCGGCTCGTACGACGTTGGCCATGAGCTGCTCCTTCGACGGGACCGCCAAAGCCTCTACGCCCGTAGAACAGGCGCCAGAGGGACGAACGTAAGCCTCCGGGAGGCCCTTGCCAAGACCATCGTCGTCAACCCGCGGAGTCGATCACGTGTCACGCCTCCGTGAGTGAGCGAAGGGACCGCTCGAAGGGGTGAAACGGAGCATACCGGGACGATGCCATCGGCCACCGCTCACGTCGCGTGTCCGGCCACCCGCAACGCGTGCACGAGATCCCAGTACCGCTCGTCGGAGACGGCCTGCGCGGCCCGGAGCAGCAGCGGCACGAGCCGGCCCGGATCGGACACGACGCTCCGCGCGGCCTCCTCCGCCGTACGCACCCGCACACAGGCGTCCAGCAGCGCCTCCGCCTCCCGCCGGCGCCCCTCCTCCGTCAGCCGCAGCACGGCCGCGCCGATCTGCTCCGCCGGGCGGGCCACACCCTGCCGCAGCAGCTGCGCCCCGTCGGCCTCCCGGCCGGCGGTGCCGAGCGCGTCGGCGACACCGACGAGCTGCTCGGCGGCCAGCGAGGCGGCCTCCCACAGCAGCGTCGTCCAGTCAGCCCCGAGCCCGGCGCGATGCAGCGCGTCCGCGAGCGGCGGGAAGCGGCCGGGCGGCCACTGCGCCACCTCGACCAACAGCGCATGCGCCTCCCCGCTGCGCCCTTCCCCCCGCAACCGCGCCAGCCGCTCCACGACCCCGGCCACCGCGGGCTCCGCCTCGGCATCCACGGCCTCGACAGGGCCCGCTGCGGGCTGGACCGGCTGCCCGGCCCCGGCGAACCGGGCCCCACGCGGAGTACGACGCTCGGGCTGGGCCGCGGGCACGGCCTCCGGCGGAGCCTGCGGTACGACGACCGGATCGGCCGCATCCTCCGCCATCCCGGCGAACCGGGCGCTGCCACGACGCCGTTTGCGGGGCTTGACCGGGGCGACGGGAGGCCCCGAGTCGGGCCCAGAGGCTCCGCGGACCGGCGCGGGCGAGGCGCCCGATCGGGAGCCGGCGGCGGGGGAGGTCGACGCACCCTGTTCGGCAGCAACGACCGGGAAGGACGGCGCTCCCGCCTGCGAGGCCGCAGCCGGGGAGAACGGGGCAGCCTGAGGGGCCGCCACGTAGGAACCAGAAGCCCCACGGACCGGCGCAGGCGACCCACCCGACCGAGAGCCGACAGCCGCAGAGGGCGACGCGCCCTGTCGGGCGGCGGTGACCGGGAAGGACGGCGGTCCCGTCTGAGGGGCCGCAGCCGGGGAGGACGGGGCGGCTTGGGGGGCCACGGCAGGGGCGGTATGGCCAGAGGAGGGGGTGGTGTGCGGGATCGGCGTGGCGTCGGGAGCGGATGCGGCGGCGTGGAGCGTGTCGGTGAGGGCGGGTCCGGCGGGCCGGGGTTCCGGGTCGGCCGCCGGGCGGTCGGCGAACTCGGCGTGCGAGGGGGCGTGGCCAGAGGGGGACGAGACCGGCCACTGGGCGCGATCATGATCGGCCCGCTGGAAGCGCGACGGCGCCCCGGCGGTCACCCCCCGTTCCGCCACGTAGCCCTCGCCATCGGTGTCCGCGAAGCGCGGCGGCACTTGAGCGGTCACCCCGCGCTCCGTCGCCCCCGGTCCCCCGCTCTCGTGCCACACCGACCCGGAACCACTCCCGCGCCGCACCCCCAGCACGTCGCCCACTCCCCGTCGGTCCAACTCCGTCAATCGACCCCGGAGTTCCGCACACCTGGCGGTGGCGCGTTCGTGGTCGTCCTGGGCCCAGGCGAGGTCGACGCTGAGGGACTCGGCGTCCTCGGGAGCGGTCGGCGAGGACAGCAGGCGGTTCAGTTCGGCCTGGCGTTCCACCGCGTAGCGCTGTTCGCGGAGCATCACGTCGAGGCGGTCGACCAGGACGTCCCGCGCGCCGGGCCGGGCGTCGTACGCGATGAGCGCGGCCCGGTGCAGGGCGCGGGCGCGTTCCCGCTCGGCCGCGGCGGCCGCGGGGCCGTACACACCCGCGAGATCCTCCAGCAGCGCCTCCACCACGTCCCACGGCGGCACCTCGCGCCCGTCCAGGCACGCCCGCATACCGTCGGGGTCGCGCTGCCAGAAGACCCCGCTCCAGCCTCCGCCCTGATCCAGGCGCGCCAGCAGAGCGTCCAGATAGCTCGCGAACTCCCGTACCCCACCAGGGAGTTGATCCACCGCCATCGCTCAGCTCCCGCCCGGCCGCCGGCACTCTCGCCTGCCCAGGCAACACCAGCCGTGTTACGGCTCTGCTACACAGAGTTTTCCGGCAGTGCGCGGACAGCTCAGCGCGGGACCCCGGCCGCTGCGCGGAGCCGGCTCCTCATACGGCCACGAGCGCGCACCGCGCGACCAGATCGTCCATCGACAGCCCGAGGACCCCGGCCAGCGCGGCCACGGTGAAGAACGCCGGTGTCGGCGCCCGGCCGGTCTCGATCTTGCGGAGCGTCTCGGCGGAGATGCCCGCCTGCTCGGCGACGTCGGCCATGCTCCGGCCACCGCGCGCCTCGCGCAGCAGCTGCCCGAGCCGCCGGCCGCGTTCACGTTCTTCGGGAGTGAGAGGGGCGCGCACCATGCGCCCATTCTAATACCGGACCCCAGCGACCCCATTAAAATACCGGTATAGTTATTGGCGTGATGGAACTGAAGACGGACCCATCGATCGACGCGATGCACGCGGCGGGCCAGGTCGTCGCGCGGGCCCTGACGGCCGTACGACAGGCCGCGGACGTCGGCGTCCCCCTGCTGGAGCTGGACGAGGTGGCGCGGGAGGTGCTGCGCGAGGCCGGGGCGACCTCACCGTTCCTCGGCTACCGCCCCTCCTTCGCCCCGACCCCCTTCCCCGCGGTGATCTGCGCCTCCGTGAACGACGCGATCGTGCACGGCGTCCCCACCGGGTACCGGCTCCGCGACGGCGACCTGGTCTCCGTGGACTGCGGTGCCGAGCTGGCCGGCTGGGCCGGCGACTCGGCGCTCAGCTTCACGGTGGGCCGCGCCCGCCCGGCGGACCTGCGCCTGATCGAGACGGCCGAGCGGGCACTGACGGCCGGTATCGACGCGGCCGTCGTCGGCAACCGCATCGGCGACATCTCCCACGCCGTCGGCCGGGTCTGCCGTACGGCCGGCTACGGCATCCCGCACGACTTCGGCGGCCACGGCGTGGGCCGCCGGATGCACGAGGACCCCGAGGTCCCGAACGAGGGCCGCCCCGGCCGGGGACTTCCGCTCCGTCCCGGCATGGTCCTGGCCATCGAACCCATGCTCATCGCCGGCGGCAAGGACACGTACCACACGGCGGGGGACGGCTGGACCCTCCGCACGACGGACGGCTCCCGCGCGGCACACGCGGAGCACACGGTGGCGATCACGCAGACCGGTCCGAGGGTTCTCACTGAGCGGTGACAGGCCGGCCGGCCCCAGGGGCGCGGGGGACTGGGCGAACATGCCCACCCCACCGGATCGTGTCATCGTGGGCATGAACGGCCCCCACCCGGTTACCCGGCGGAGCCAGTCGTCAGCGAAGGAACCTCGCCATGACCAACGGCTACCCTCCTGACCCCTTCGGTGAATTCCTGGCCCGCTTTTTCGGCGGAACCGGCGGAGCCACAGGCGGAGCCCCTCGCCACATCGACATCGGCCGCCTGCTCAGCCAGCCGGCCCGGGACCTGGTGCGAGGGGCAGCGCAGTACGCCGCCGAGCACGGCAGCCGGAACCTGGACACCCAGCATCTGCTGCGCGCGGCCGTGGCGGCCGAGCCCACCCGGGGCCTGCTGAGCCGGGCGGGCGCGGATCCGGACTCGCTCGCGACGGAGATCGACGACCGGGCCGGCCCGGTCCAGCACCCGCCCGGCGAGACGCCGCCGCCCACCTCGCTGTCGCTGACGCCCGCCGTCAAGCGCGCCCTGCTGGACGCGCACGACCTGGCGCGGGCGAGCGGCGCCGGGTACATCGGCCCGGAGCATGTGCTGAGCGCGCTGGCCGCCAACCCGGACTCGGCGGCCGGCCACATCCTGAACGCGGCCCGGTTCTCGGCCGGCTCCCTGCCGGCCGAGGCCCCGGAGAGCACCCAGGTCCGGGTGGAGCGGCAGCGCGCCACCGGCACGCCCACGCTGGACAAGTACGGCCGTGACATCACCGACCTGGCCCGGCAGGACCGCATCGACCCGGTCATCGGCCGGGACACGGAGATCGAGCAGACCATCGAGGTGCTGTCCCGGCGTGGCAAGAACAACCCCGTGCTGATCGGCGACGCCGGCGTCGGCAAGACGGCCATCGTGGAGGGGCTCGCCCAGCGCATCGCCGACGGGGACGTGCCGGACACGCTGGCCGGGCGGCGGGTGGTCGCCCTGGACCTGACCGGAGTCGTCGCCGGCACCCGCTACCGGGGCGACTTCGAGGAGCGCCTGAACACCATCGTGGAGGAGATCCGCGCCCACTCCGACCGGCTGATCGTGTTCATCGACGAGCTGCACACCGTCGTGGGCGCGGGGTCCGGCGGCGAGGGCGGCGCGATGGACGCCGGCAACATCCTCAAGCCCGCCCTCGCCCGGGGCGAGCTGCACATCGTGGGCGCGACCACGCTGGAGGAGTTCCGCCGGATCGAGAAGGACGCGGCGCTGGCGCGCCGGTTCCAGCCGATCCTGGTGCCCGAGCCGACGGTCGAGGACACCATCGAGATCCTGCGCGGGCTGCGCGACCGCTACGAGGCCCACCACCAGGTCCGCTACACCGACGAGGCGCTCGTCGCGGCCGTGGAGCTGTCCGACCGGTATCTCACCGACCGGCGGCTGCCGGACAAGGCCATCGACCTGATCGACCAGGCGGGCGTCCGGGTACGGCTCGGCGCGCGGACCAAGGGCACGGACGTGCGCACGATGGAGCGGGAGACCGAGCAGCTGGTCCGGGACAAGGACCAGGCGGTCGCGGCCGAGGACTACGACAAGGCCAAGGAGCTGCGCGACCGGATCGGCGAGCTGAAGCGGCGGATCGCCGAGGTGAGCGGCGGTGAGAAGGCCGACGAGGGGCTGGACCTGGAGGTGACCGGGGAGGCCGTCGCCGAGGTGGTGTCCCGGCAGACCGGCATCCCGGTCAGCCGGCTCACCCAGGAGGAGAAGGAACGGCTGCTCGATCTGGAGAACCATCTGCACCAGCGGGTGGTCGGCCAGGAGGAGGCCGTCGCCGTGGTCTCCGAGGCCGTGCTGCGCTCCCGCGCGGGGCTCGCGAGCCCGAACCGGCCGATCGGCAGCTTCCTCTTCCTGGGCCCGACCGGCGTCGGCAAGACCGAGCTGGCCCGGGCGCTCGCCGAGGCACTGTTCGGCAGCGAGGACCGCATGGTCCGGCTCGACATGAGCGAGTACCAGGAGCGGCACACCGTCTCCCGGCTGGTCGGCGCCCCGCCCGGATACGTCGGCCACGAGGAGGCGGGCCAGCTCACCGAGGTGGTGCGCCGGCACCCGTACTCGCTGCTCCTCCTCGACGAGGTGGAGAAGGCGCACCCGGACGTCTTCAACATCCTGCTGCAGGTCCTGGACGACGGCCGGCTGACCGACTCCCAGGGCCGGACGGTGGACTTCACCAACACGGTCATCGTGATGACCAGCAACCTCGGCTCGGAGGCGATCACCCGGCGCGGTGCCGGGATCGGGTTCGGGCCGGGCGGCGCGGAGGCGGACGAGGAGGCGCGGCGCGAGCAGATCCTGCGGCCGCTGCGCGAGCACTTCCGCCCGGAGTTCCTCAACCGCATCGACGAGATCGTGGTCTTCCGGCAGCTGACGAGCGAGCAACTGCGGCAGATCACCGATCTGTTGCTGGAGGGCACCCGGCGGCTGCTGGACGGGCAGGGCGTCTCGGTTCAGTTCACGGACGCGGCCGTCGACTGGCTGGCCGAGCGCGGCTATCAGCCGGAGTACGGCGCCCGGCCGCTGCGCCGCACCATTCAGCGGGAGGTCGACAACCAGCTGTCGAGGCGGCTGCTGAACGGCTCGATCTCCAAGGGCGGCCGGGTGACGGTGGATGTCCGGGACGGACGGCTGGACTTCCACCCGGACGCCCCGGCGCAGGACGCCCCCGCACCCGAGGCCCAGCCGCCCACGCCCGAGCAGTGACGGTCACGCAGACCCAGCCGCCCGCAGCCGAGCGGTGAAGGTCACGGCGCCGGGTCCACCACCATCGCCGAGCCGCCCCCGCGCCTCACCTTCTCGGCGGCGGCCAGCCACTCGCCGCCCGGCAGCCGTTGCACGCCGGTCGCCGCGCCGATCTCGGGGTTGAGCGAGAAGGAGTGCCCGATGGCCTCCAGCTGTTTCCTCAAGACGCTGTTGTAGAGGGCGGGTTCGAGTTCGGTCCTGGCCGCGTTCCGCTGGCTCGCGCGCGGCGCGGCGATGGCATCGACCAGCGGCAGGTGCCGGTCCAGGAACTCGGTGAGGGTCTGCAGCACGGTGGTGATGATCGTGGCCCCGCCGGGCGAACCGAGCGCCACGACGGGCCGGTTGTGCCGGTCCAGCACGATGGTCGGGGAGATCGAGGAGCGGGGCCGCTTGCCCGGGCCGGGCAGGTTCGGGTCGTGCACGGCCGGGTTGGCCGGGGTGAAGGAGAAGTCGGTCAGCTCGTTGTTGAGCAGGAAACCCCGGCCGGGCACGGTGATGGCGCTGCCGCCGGTCTGCTCGATGGTGAGCGTGTAGGAGACGACGTTGCCCCACTTGTCGGCCACGGTCAGATGCGTGGTGTTGTCGCCCTCGTACGTGGTCGGGGCCGTCGTACCGCCCTTGCCGCAGGCCGCCGGGTGACGCGGGTCGCCGGGGGCGAGCGGGCTGGTGAGGACCGCGTCGTCCCTGATCAGGCAGGCGCGCGAGTCGGCGTACCGCTGGGACAGCAGCTGCCGGGTCGGTACGTCCTCGAAGGCGGGGTCGCCGACCCAGCGCCCGCGGTCGGCGAAGGCGATCCGGCTGGCCTCGATGAAGTGGTGCAGGTACTGCAGCTCGCCGGCCTTCGAAAGGTCGGTCTTCTCCAGGATGTTGAGCGCCTCGCCGACCGTGGTGCCGCCGGAGGAGGAGGGGGCGATGGAGTACACGTTCAGGCCCCGGTACGACGTCCTGGTCGGCGCCTGGAGCTTGGTCCCGTAGACGGCGAGGTCCTTCTCGGCCAGCTTGCCGGGGCGGGCGTTCCAGCCGGACGCGGGGTCCACGGGCGGGTGTTCGACCGTCTTGACGATGTCGTCGCCGATGTCCCCGCGGTAGACGGCATCGGTGCCCTCGTGTCCGAGCTCCTCATAAGTGCGGGCCAGTTCGGGGTTCTTGAAGGTGGATCCGACGACCGGCAGCTGCCCGTTCGGCAGGAACAGCTTCGCGGTGTCCGGGAAGTAGCGGAACCGGGTTTCGTTGGACGCGGTCTGCGAGCGGAAGGTGTCGTCCACGGTGAAGCCGTCGCGGGCGATCCGCTCGGCGGGCTTCAGGACCGCGCCGAGCCGTTCGCTGCCCCATTCGTCCAGCGCGGTCTGCCAGGTGGCGGGCGTGCCCGGGGTGCCGACGCTCAGACCGCTGCTGACGGCATCGGCGAAGGCGAGCGGCTTGCCGTTCTCCACGAACAGATCGGAGTCGGCACTGAGCGGCGCCGTCTCGCGGCCGTCGATGGTGTGCACCGTGCGGGACTTGGCGTCGTAGTAGACGAAGTAGCCGCCTCCGCCGATGCCGGAGGAGTAGGGCTCGGTGACGCCGAGGGCGGCGGCGGTGGCGACGGCCGCGTCGACCGCGTTGCCGCCGTGTCTGAGGACCTCGATGCCGGCGGCGGAGGCGTCGGCGTCGACGCTGGCGACCGCGCCGCCGTAGCCCACCGCCACGGGAACCTTGGTGACCGTCTTGCTCGTTGTAGCGGCGGGTGGCGCCGCCGCCCCCACCGACACCATGGCGGCCGAGACCGCCAGAACCGCCAGTTTCCGCATGCCAGGACGATCCATCCGAACCTCCCGTCGGGACAGTCCGCGCAGCGTAACCAGAGCATCGTCATACCGACAGTACGCCTCGGTGCCGTGCCACACGAACGTCACACGTCGAACACCGGTACGTAGCCGTCGCCCGGGCCCGCTACCATGCGCGGCCATGAACGACGACGTGCGCAACATCGTCCTGGGCCTGGTGGCGACCGGGATATCGGCCTCGCTGGGCTGGCTCGCCCGTACGTATCTGTGGCGCCGCAAGCTGCGGCGCAAGCAGGCGTTCTTCGGCCTGCCGGACAATTCCGAGTCGCTGCTCGTCGTCAGCCGCGATCCGGCCGCCACCGAACCGGCCGTGCATCGGTACGACGTGTTCGCCCTGCTGGAACTCTCCGCTCTCATCAAGGAATGCGGCGCGCACGCCCGGGTGGTCACCCAGGACGGGGTCCAGCAGGGCTTCGGCGAGCGCACCGAGTTCTGTGTGGGCGGTCCGGCGGCGAACCGGCGCATGAGCGCACACATGTCGGCGATGCTGCCCGGCCTGCGGATCAACACCGACCCCGAGCCGGGGCTCGAACGGGCCGCGTTCCGAATCGGGGGTGAGCACTACCGCATGGAGCGGGGCACGGCCGAATACGTGCTCCTCGCGCGGGTCACCGGCGGCGACCAGGCGCGCCCGGTGTTCCTCTTCTGCGGCCAGAGCGCCATCACCAACCAGGCCGCCACCCGCTATCTCGCCCGCCACCACGAACGGCTGCACCGCAAGTACGGCACCGGCTCCTTCGTCCTGCTGCTGAAGGTGGTCAACTCGCAGGCGTACGGCCCGGATGTGGTCGAGCTGGTGGCGGACGTGACGCGGGCGGCGCGGACGCCGCTTCCGGAAACGGCGTCCGCCGACCCGGCCGCTTAGCGGTTCAACAATCTTTACTGGTACGTAACTTACCGACGGGTTACTTGCGGTAAGGGGTCAAGGTTACCGTCGGGTCACTTTGCACTGTTGACACGTGAAGGAGTGACCCATGGGACATGGTCGCGCCACTCTGCGCTCCGCAGCCGCCGGAGCCGTCTCGGCCGCGTTGATCGCCGGTACCGTCGTCGGCCTGGCGCCCGCCGCCCAGGCCGCCGCCCCGTCCGTCCGCTTCGTCGACATCACCGGCGACGGCGGCACCGTACTGAAGGCGAACGTCGTCACACCCGCCGGAGCGGACGGCTCGCACCGCTACCCGCTCATCGTGCTGCCCACGAGCTGGTCCCTGCCCCAGGTGGAGTATCTGGCGCAGGCGCAGAAGCTCGCCGACGCCGGCTATGTGGTGCTCACCTACAACGTGCGCGGGTTCTGGCAGTCCGGCGGCCAGATAGAAGTGGCCGGTCCGCCGGACATAGCGGACGCCTCCAAGGTCATCGACTGGGCCCTCGCACACACTCCGGCCGACCCGGCGCACGTCGGCATGGCGGGGGTGTCGTACGGCGCCGGGATCAGTCTGCTCGCCGCCGCGCACGACAAGCGGATCAAGGCCGTGGCGGCGCTCAGCGGCTGGGCGGACCTGGTCGCCTCGATCTACTCGGGCCGCACCCAGCACGTCCAGGCGCTCGGCGTACTGGACGGCGCGGCCACCCTCACCGGCCGGGAGAGCCCCGAACTGCGGGAGATCTTCGACAACCTGTACTCGTCGAACCTGTCCAAGGAACAGGAGATGATCAACTGGGGGCGGAAACGTTCCGCCGCGACCTATGTCGACCAGTTGAACAAGAACGGCGCGGCCGTCATGCTGGCCAACGCCTGGGGCGACACCATCTTCCCGGCGAACCAGTACGCCGACTTCTACCAGAAGCTCAAGGTGCCCAAGCGCCTGGAGCTGCGTCCCGGCGACCACGCGACCGCCGAGCTGACCGGCCTGTTCGGGCTGCCCAACGACGTCTGGACGGACACCGGGCGCTGGTTCGACCACTATCTGAGGGGCGCCGACAACGGCATCGACCGCGAACAGCCGGTCCAGCTGAAGTCCCGTAGCGCGGGGGGATACGAGGGCTACCCGGACTGGAAGTCGATCGCCGCGACCCGCCGGAAGATCGCGCTCGCGGGCTCCACCACCATCCACGCCAATGTCGACTCGGGCGCGGACGGCGGCATCGTGTTCCTCTCCAGCATCCTGGACCAGGTGGCCCAGCTGCCGCCCATGGCCGCCATCCCGCTGCTGCCGCGCCGCTGGGCGGCCGTGTGGCAGTCGGAGCGGTACGGCACCGCCCAGCAGGTGCGCGGCACGGCCACCCTGCACACCACCCTCACCCCGAGCGCGGAGAGCGGCACCCTCGTCGCCTATCTCTACGACGTCGGGCCGCTCGGCCTCGGCAAGCTGGTCAGCCACGCCCCGTACACCTGGCACGGGCGGACGCCCGGCGAGCCGTTCGACGTCGACCTGGACCTGTTCTCCACGGCCTACGACGTTCCCGCCGGGCACCGCCTCGCGGTCGTGGTCGACACGGTCGACCCGCTGTACATCGAGCACAACCCGTCCGGCGCGCAGCTGACCTTCTCCTCGCCCTCGGACGACCCGTCGTACGTGTCCGTCCCCGTGCGCGAGCAGTGATCTCCGGCTGCCGCCGGACGAGCCTGGCCCGTGTGAACTGCCGCCCCTCCTAGGGCTTCGGGGCCATGGGGGGCTCCCCGCCCGGCAGCAGCGCCCCAGGACCGGGTGTGGCGACCGCCACCGCCTCGGTCTTGGGGCTGCGCTGCTCACGGCGGGACACCCAGACGGCGAACCACGAGAGCAGCATGCACATCCCGATGTAGATCGGCGAGATCACCATCACCACAGGGATGAACGGCAAATCGTAGTCGAGGTTGGAGGCGATGAGCTTCCCGGCATGGAGGAACTCCTCGTAGGTGATGAGGTAGCCGAGTGAGGTGTCCTTCAGGGCGACCACCAACTGGCTGATGATGGCGGGCAGCATGGCGCGTACCGCCTGCGGGACGAGGACGTGCGCCATGACCTGCGTCTTGCGCATGCCGAGCGCGAACGCGGCCTCGCGCTGGCCGCGTTCGACGGCGTTCACCCCGGCGCGGAAGACCTCGGCGAGCACCGAGCCGTTGTAGAGGGTGAGTCCGGCGACCAGCGCGGGCAGCGGCTGGACCTTCAGCGCCACGAAGATGAAGAAGATCATCACCAGCACGGGCATGGCACGGAAGAACTCCACGACGAGCGTGGCCAGCCAGCGCACGGGCCGGTGGTCCGACAGCCGGCCGACGGCCAGCAGTCCGCCCAGGGCCAGGGAGAGCGCGGCGGCGATCCCGAAGGCCCTGAGCGTGTTGCCGAGGCCGCGCAGCAGCAGTTCCTGGATGCCCTTGTACTCGAAGGGCATCCACTTGGTGTACGTGAACTGCTCGGTGTCGAAGAGGAGATACAGCACCCAGGCGGTCAGGCCGAGGATGACGGCGACGGCGAGGACGCCGTAGCGGCGGTGCCGCCGCCGGGTGCGGGGTCCGGGGATGTCGTAGAGGGCGGTGGCGTCGGTCATCGGGCGACTCCCCAGGTGCGCTCCAGCACATGGAACAGCGCGCTGATGGCGAGCGTGATGACCAGGTAGCCGAGGGCGATCCAGACGAACGTCCAGACGATGTTGTAGCCGAGTTCGTTGAGGGTCTTGTAGGTGCCGAGGAGTTCGGTGACGCTGAACGCACCCGCGATCGCGGAGTTCTTGGCGAGTGCGATGAGGGTGGAGCCGATCGGCGGGATCACCGAGCGGAAGGCCTGCGGCAGGACGACCAGGTTCAGCGTCTGGCCGAAGGTCATGCCGAGGCTGCGGGCCGCCTCGCCCTGCCCCCTGGGCACGGTGTTGATGCCGGAACGCAGCGCCTCGCAGATGAACGCCGAGGTGTAGCAGCCCAGGGCGAGGATCGCGAACATCTTGAAGGGCAGCACGAGTCCGAACCTCGGCAGTCCGAGCAGCACCGCGAAGAAGAGCAGGGTGAGCGGGGTGTTGCGCAGCACCGTGACCCACACCGTGCCGAAGACGCGCAGCGAGCCGACGGGCGCGACCCGGAAGGACGCCATCACGAAGCCCAGGGCGAGGGCCAACAGGGAGGAGTAGACGGTCAGTTCGACCGTGCCGAGGAAACCCTCCCGGTAGGTGGGGAAGTTGTCTGTCAGTACGTTCATGCCGTCCTCGTCAGCTCGCCGGATAGCGGTCGATCGCGGGCGGGTTCGGGGCGCGCACGCCGGACAGGCCGAGCGTGGCCTCGTACGCCCTCTTCCAGTCGCCGTTCTTCTCCCGGGCCTCCAGGGCGTCGTCGAGGGCGAACCGCAGGGCGCTGTCGGCGTGCGGGACGCCGATGCCGTACGGCTCCTTGGAGAAGGGCCTGCCGACGACCTTGAGTTCGCCGGGGGCCTTGGCCGCGTAGCCGATGAGGATGGCGTCGTCGGTGGTGACCGCGTCGACCTGGTAGGTGAGGAGGTTGTCGACGCAGACGGAGTAGGTGTCGTAGGCGACCGGGACCGCCTTCGGGTAGTCGGTCCTGATGCGCTGGTACGGCGTCGAACCGGCCGCCGAGCAGACGCGTTTGCCGTCGAGGTCCCGGGGGCCGTGGATGTGCTTCTCGTCCCTGCGGACCAGCAGGGACTGTCCGGCCAGGTAGTAGGGGCCGGCGAAGCCGACGAGCTTCTTGCGGTTGGCGTTGATGGTGTAGGTGCCGACGTAGTAGTCGATCTGGCCGTTCTGCAGGGCGGTCTCGCGGTTGGCGGAGGCGATCGTGCGGAAGCGGACCGTCTGCGGCGCGAAGCCGAGGGAGGCGGACATCATCTTGGCGATCTCGATGTCGAAGCCGGAGTAGGTGCCGGTCGCCGGGTCCTTCTCGCCGAGGTAGGGCTGGTCCTCCTTGGCGCCGACGACGAAATAGCCGCGCCGCTTCGCCCGCTTCCAGGTGTCGGACGCGGACAGGGCGTATCCCTGGGCCACCTGATAGTGCGGGAGCCGGTCGGCGGCCGGGCCCTTGCCCGGCGGGCTGCCCTCCTTGCCGCAGGCGGCGGCGAGCAACGCGAGAAGGGCGCAGAGGCCGAAGGGCACACGGGTGGTACGGAACATGGGTCGCACTCCCCCGCTCAGTGTTTGAGGATCTTGGAGAGGAAGTCCTTGGCGCGCTCGCTGCGCGGGTGGGTGAAGAACTCCTCCGGGGCGCGGTCCTCGACGATCCGGCCGTCGGCCATGAAGACGACCCGGTTGGCGGAGGCGCGGGCGAAGCCCATCTCGTGGGTGACGACGACCATGGTCATGCCGTCGCGGGCGAGCTGCCGCATCACCTCCAGCACCTCGTTGATCATCTCCGGGTCGAGGGCGGAGGTGGGCTCGTCGAAGAGCATCGCCTTGGGTTCCATGGCGAGGGCGCGGGCGATGGCCACCCGCTGCTGCTGGCCGCCGGAGAGCTGGGCGGGGTACTTGCCCGCGTGCGCGAGGAGACCGACCCGTTCGAGGAGTTCACGGGATCGGCCGTCGGCCTCGTCCTTGCTGCGTCTTCGTACCTTGACCTGGGCGAGGGAGACGTTCTGGAGGACCGTCTTGTGGGCGAAGAGGTTGAAGGACTGGAAGACCATGCCGACCTCGGCGCGCAGCCGGGCGAGGGCCCTTCCCTCCTCGGGCAGCGGCTGCCCGTCGAGCCTGATGGTGCCGGACTGGATGGTCTCCAGCCGGTTGATCGTCCTGCACAGGGTGGACTTGCCCGACCCCGACGGGCCGATGACCACGACCACCTCTGCCTTGCTCACGGTGAGGTCGATGTCCCTGAGGACGTGCAGCTCTCCGTAGTACTTGTTGACGCCCTGCAGCTCGATCAACGGATCGACGGCCATACGCAGCCCTACTCACTCTCCGCTGTGTCGTGGTTGCCGCAAACTATCCAGAGGGTTGCGGAGTTGAGGGACGACACGCACTTTTCGGGCATAAGCCGTATTTACGCCCAATGGGAGCCGGGCAGGGGGGCGGCTCAGTTCTCGGCGATCTCCGCGTACAGCTGGGACAGCTCGGGAACACCGCTCGCGGCCCAGTCCCGCCCGGCTCCCACGACTTCCATCTCACGGCCGGAGGCCAGTCGTACGACGGGCTCGCCGTCGGGGCGGATCAGCCAGGCGGCGCCGGGCACCGTGCGCACCACGACCGTGCCCAGATACAGCCCCGCGTCGTTGCCCAGTTCGGGCAGGGTCTCGGCGTCGTCGCGCCAGCGCGGGACCAGCTGGTCCAGAGCCTCCAGGGAGGCCGGGGTGTCATCGAGGCGGACGCCCTCCTGGGCCGCCTGAGAGCGGAGCAGTTCGCACTCGGAGAGCAGCGCGGCGACACCCTCGGGGTCGGAGGGGGGCTCCCCCGCGCTCGCATGCTCCCCCGCTCTCGGCTTCGCCCGAGCGGGAGGGGCCCCCGCCTCGGGGGCACCCCCGTCGTCGCCGTTCTTCTTGTGCCGGTGGCCCAGGAACGGAAGGTTCATGGACTCAGCGTGGCATCAGACGTCGAGGTCGACCACCACGGGAGCGTGATCGGAGGCACCCTTGCCCTTGCGCTCCTCGCGGTCGACGTAGGCGTCCTTGACGGCCTTCGCGAACGGTTCGTTCCCGTACACCAGGTCGATGCGCATGCCGCGGTTCTTCGGGAAGCAGAGCTGGCGGTAGTCCCAGTAGGTGAACGGGTGGTCGTACTTCAGGGGGCGGGGCACCACGTCGCCCAGGCCCGCCTCGCGAAGAGAGGCCAGGGCGGCGCGCTCGGCGGGGGTGACATGGGTGGAGCCCTCGAAGGCGGCCACGTCGTAGACGTCGTCGTCCGTCGGCGCCACGTTGTAGTCGCCCATCACGGCGAACGGGCGGCTGCCGGAGGCGTCACCGGCGACGGCCGCCTTCAGGGCTTCGAACCACTGGAGCTTGTACGCGTAGTGCGGGTGCTCCACCTCGCGGCCGTTCGGCACGTACACCGACCAGACGCGGACCGGGCCGCAGGTCGCCGAGAGGGCGCGCGGCTCGGTCACGCCGTCGAAACCGGGGTCGCCGGGCAGGCCCTTGACGACGTCCTCGATGCCGACGCGGGAGAGCACCGCCACGCCGTTCCACCGGCCGGTCGCGTGGACCGCCGACTCATATCCCAGCTCGCGCAGCTGGTCGGACGGGAACTGGTCCTCAGCGACCTTGGCCTCCTGCAGGCAGAGCACATCGGTGCCGCTGCTCTCCAGCCAGGCCAGCAGTCTCGGCAGGCGGGCGGTGATCGAGTTCACGTTCCAGGTAGCGATGCGCATGCCTCACAACCTACCCGGAGGGTGTGACAACCGGTCCCGGCCCGGAGTAAGGCGACCGGCCCCGGGCTCACACCTCGGTGGAGGCCCCCGGGGCCAGCCGCTGGTGGTCCGTGCCGCCGAGGGCGCCGATCTGGCGGTCGTAGATCGGGCGGGCGAGGTCGGTGAGCAGGGCGTCGTGGACGTCGTAGGCGCGCTGCGGCTTCACCTCCCGGACGTAGTCGATGACCTCGGAGATCTTGTTCCATGGGGCCATCACCGGGAGCATCAGCGTCTCCACCGGCCGGCCGGGGACGGTGAGGGCGTCGCCGGGGTGGAAGACCCGGCCGCCGTCGATCAGATAGCCGACGTTGGTGATGCGCGGGATGTCCGGGTGGATCACCGCGTGCAACTCGCCGTGCACCTGCACGTCGAAGCCGGCCGCGGTGAAGGTGTCGCCGTGGCCGACGGTGTGCACCCGGCCCGGGAAGGCCGCCGTGATCCGGTCGGCGACGGACTTCAGCGTCCAGATCCGAGCCGTCGGGTTGTTCTCCATGGCGGCCCGGAGCCGGAACTCGTCGAAGTGGTCCGGGTGCTCGTGCGTGATCAGGATGGCGTCCGCGCCGAGCGCGGCGTCCTCCTCGCTGAACCCTCCGGGGTCGATGACGAGGGTCTGCCCGTCCTTTTCGAGGCGGACGCAGGCATGGGACTTCTTCGTGAGCTTCATGCCGCACCATCCTGCCGCGCGCGGCGGCACGCCGCTCACTCGGCGGGCGTGGTCTCCTCCTGGATGACCTGCCGGGCCACCCGGAACGCGCTGCGCGCGGCCGGCACCCCGCAGTACACGGCCGCCTGCAGCAGCACTTCCTTGATCTCGTCCGGGGTGAGCCCGTTGCGCAGAGCGGCCCGGGTGTGCAGGGCCAGTTCCTCCAGATGGCCGCCCGCGACCAGCGCGGTCAGCGTGATGCAGCTGCGGGTACGGCGGTCCAGGCCCGGCCGGTCCCAGACGTCGCCCCAGGCGTAGCGGGTGATGAACTCCTGGAAGTCCCCGGAGAACCCGTCGGACTGCGCCAGCTCCCCGTCCACGTACGCGTCGCCCAGTACCTCCCGGCGGATCTTGAGCCCGGTCTCGTACCGGTCGGTTCGCACGGCCGGCTGGGCCGGTTCGGCGACCGGAGCTATCTCGGCGCGAGGCACGGGGGCGGGCGCCGCCGCGGGGACCGGCAGCACCGCCGCCGTCGGCAGGACGGTCTGGCCGGTGTCGTAGGGCTGCTGCCAGGCGGTGGAGAAGTGGTGCACCAGGAGGTCGCCGACGGCCGCCGGCTGCTCGACCGGGACCAGGTGGGAGGCGCCGGGGACGACCGCGAGCCGCGCGTCCGGTATGCCCGCGACCAGGGTGCGGGCCTCGGCGGGCCCGGTGACCTGGTCGTCGGAGCCGACGAGCACGAGCGTCGGCGCGCCGACCCGGCCCAGCTCGGCACGTACGTCGAAGGCGGCGAGCGCCTCGCACGCGGCGATGTAGCAGCCCGGGTCGGTGGTGCGGACCATCTGCACCGCCCACTCGGTGATCGCCGGCTGGGCCGCGGCGAACCCGCCGGTGAACCAGCGGTCCGGCGCGGTCCGGGCGATCGGGTCGAGGCCATTGGTGCGGACGATGACCCCGCGCTGCCGGAACTCGTCGGCGGTACCGAACCGGGGCGAGGTGGCGACCAGCGCCAGCGAGGCGAGCCGCTCGGGGTGGCGCAGCGCCAGCTCGATGCCGATCGCGCCGCCCAGCGCGCAGCCCGCGTAGCCGAACCGCTGCACGCCGAGCGAGTCCAGTGTGGCCAGCAGCCGGGTGGTCAGCTCGGCGACGGCACCGGCCGGGTGGGCGGGGGCGCCGCCGTGGCCGGGCAGGTCGAACCGGAAGACCCGCCAGTGCTTGGTCAGCTCCGGGACCTGGCGGTCCCACATGTGCCATGTGGTACCCAGTGAGGGACCCAGGATCAGGACGGGGGCGTCTTCTGGCCCGTCAAAGCGGTATTGCAGGGTGTTCGACGGTGTCTCACTCACGCGTCAGACCCTCTCACGTATCACGACAGCCCCGATGAGCGGGGTCCTGACTGCAGCCGTCTGACCAGGTGGAAGACCTCCCGGGCCGCGTAGCGCTTGAGGCATCGGACGATTTCGCGCCGGGTCTTGCCCTCCTTGATCCGGTACGCGGAGCAGCCCTGGTGGGCGGGTCAGGACGGACGGTTCGGTGCGGCGCGGTTGTCACGGTGCCTTCGTGGCCTCGCAGTGCTTCTTGATGAGGGCGTAGGAGCGCACGCGGGCGTCAAGGTCGTAGACAGGTGTGGTCAGCATGAGTTCATCTGCTCCGGTCTCGGCGGCCAGTTGCGCGAGCCGGCGTACGACGGCCTCGGGCGTCCCGCACGCCTGCTGTGCGCGGAAACCGGCAAGCGCCTGCCGTTCCTCTGCCGTGAAGGGATGGGCGGCGGCATCCGCGGGCGTGGGGAAGGGAATCTCGCTCAGCCCTTTGAGCAGTCCGGCCTTGACGACGTCCATGGGCCCGGCTCGCCACGCCGCTTCCCGCTCCGTCTCAGCGCATATCGCCTCCACGCACACCACAACCCGGGGCTGCTCGCACCAGCGGGACGGGATGAACGCCGCACGGTAGCGCTCCAGCACCGTGAAGGTGTTGTCGGGCCGGATGTGGTGTGCGACGGCGATCGGCAGGCCGAGACGCGCGGCGAGGGCGGCACCTGCGGTACTGGAGCACAGCAGCCATGGCTCCGGCAGCGGGCCGAGTGCCACTTCGTCGACCAGAAAGGACAGGATCGCAGCGACGTCGTCGTGGTACTGCGCGTCCGTCGCCGGTCCGGCTCCGCGGCGCAATTCCCGCGCGGTGGCCTCGTCGAAGGTGCCAGGGCCGCGGCCGATACCCAGGTCGACGCGGTCCGGGTGCAACGCGGCCAGCGTTCCGAACTGCTCCGCCAGCGTGATGGGCGCATGGTTGGGCGCCAGCACTCCGCCCGACCCGAGCCGTATGGCTGAGGTCGAGGCCGCCGCATGAGCGATCAGCACCACCGGTGGAAACGCGCCGATCGCGGGCGAATGGTGGTGCTCGGCGTACCAGATCCGGTGATACCCGAGTAGTTCGAGCCTGCGAGCGAAGGTGGCGGTGTCCCGCAGGGTCTCCACGCCACGGGTCCCTGATTCGACCACCGCGACTTCCAGCGCTGAAATCGGCACATCGATCATGCCGTCAGCATAGGGATCGGTGTGCGCCTCAGGTGCGGTGGTCCGCGCCGCCACGGTGCTCGGGCCGGTGGGTGAGGTCTGTGCGCCAGTTGCCTCCGGTCCGCGATCGCCATACTGGTCGACCGCATCAGTCGCTACGTCCGCCTCGTCCCACTGCCCGACAGGCGCGGCGCCGAAGCCGTCCGTGGACCACCTGTGATCACCGAAGCCACCAGAACGAGAGGCGGCGCGGGGCGTGCCGAGAACGGAGGCGACACTGCGAGGGAGCCCCGCCTCGCTCCGACATGCTAGTAGGAACTGGTCCGGTAACGGCTGCGAAATTCTGCCAGCAGCTCATCGGTCACTTCGGCCCCGGAATTCACCGCGGCATGGACATCACGGAAGTAGTTTTCGTAGCCGGCAGGGGTGTACAGGCACAGGGCGCGTACCGGAGTCGAGCCCGCGTTGCGGAAGCCATGCGGGGTGCCGCGGGTCGCGGCGAGCAGGTGCCCGGAGCCGACCGCTACCTCGCCGTCCCCGGTGTGGAGGGTCAACTCCCCTTCGAGGACGTAGAAGTACTCGTCGTGTCCATCGTGGACGTGCGGTCTGGCGCCGACCACTCCGGGGGCCAGACCGAACTCCTCGAAGGCGAAGCGTCCGCCCGTGTGCCTGCCGGTGAGCCGGAAGAAGTGAGCGACACCGGCAACGTCTATGAGCTCACCGTCCTGAGGGCGTCGCAGCAGTGGACGAGCGGGATTCCGGGACTGGTCGTCGGTCATGAGGGCATTGTGGCCCAGGCGCTGTCTGCTCAGCCGGCGGTCCGGCGGTGGATGGGGTCATCGGGCGGGTACCGACCGTCCTCCTTTGCCTTGTTCGTGGCAGAGGCCGGACTGCTCGTGCTCGCTGTCACTGCGCCCCGGCAACGGCCGGTGACCAGTGGCGTGCCACTCGGCTCCTCCGCAGTCGCCACTCCAACACTCCTGCAGCACCCGTGTTCCGCCCAACTCGTAAGTGGTGCCATGCCCCAGCAGCAAGCGCAGCCGAGACGGGGTGGCGGCGCCAACGGCTCGAAGCGGTGATGGAGCAAGAATTACTGGTGCCAGGTGTGTTCGAGCATGGTGAGCACGTCGAGGACGAGCGCGAGGCTGCGGCCGCCCTGTTCCTGGTAGCCGGTCGCTGCACGCCGTAGCCCGCCAGAGTTTGAGTCCCTCCTGCCGGAGTCGGTGGTTGACTCCGCAAGTGACGGGACCCGGCTGCCGGTTCCTCAATGTTCGGCCCTCGGTGGGGCATGTCCTTGACGCCGGTCTGGGGCCTCGGCGTGTCAGGGGCGGCAATACTCAAACTGGCCGTCGAACGCGGCACGGCAACGAGGCCGTCCCCCGACACTCACCAGGGAGTCACGGCCCATGGATTGGGCCGCGGCACCGATACTTCCTCGATGAGGCATCGGACGATGTCGCGTCGGGTCTTGCCCTTTTCGCTGCGGCGTTCGTAATAGTCCTGGGTGCGCGGGTCGACACGCAGGCGAGTCCGCACGATCCGGTGCAGGGCGGCGTTGGCCTGCCGGTCGCCGCCACGATTGAGGCGGCGGTATTGCCGACTGCCCGAGGAACGCTCGACAGGACTGACCCCGCACAGCGCAGCGAACGACGCCTCATTGCCCAGGCGTTCCGGGTTGTCCGGCTGGCCGATCCGGTGAGCCGGCAGACCCAGCGTGATCCGAGTCGCCTGCAGCACCGACTCCTCGCCGCCCTCCTCGTGACCGCTCGCGTCGGTGAACCGCGCGCAGGTCCGGAAGAGTTCGGCATTGCCCAGTCCGGCCAGTTCTTCCCGCAAGGCGGGGTCAGCAGTGACGAGGACGGACTTGAGCTGGTTGATGGCCTGGGTGCGGGCTTTGACGGCCGACGCCTTCGCAAGCTTCCGGAGCTTCTACGCCTCACCGCTCGAAGCCGGCCACGGCTCCGGTCAGGAGCAGAGTCACCAACCGTGTGAGCCGGGGGCGAACTCGGAGGCCGCCTCGCCGCATGGGGCTGCCCACCATGAGCGTCCCGTCCGACAGGCCCGGGACGGCCGGATACAGTGCGCGCGACGGCAGCCCGGTTGCCCAAGGAGGGGAAGCGTGACCGACACCAGCGAAACCCGATCCGCCGACAGTGCAGCGCACGCGACTCAGCAGAGCCGACTGCACCGTCTGATGCGCTACCTCCCCCTGATCGCCCCCGTCCTGCTGTGGACCGTGCCCTGCTGGCTGCTGCTGCACACCGGCCAGCACTGGCCGCTCCCTGTCACGCTCGCCGGCACCGCGCTGTTCGCCCTCGGCCTGATCGGTATGCCGCTCGCGATGGTGCGCGGCCACGGCCGACGCCAGCAGGACTGGGCGGCGATCGTCGGAGACACCCTCCTGGGCACCATCTGGACCCTGTTCGCCTGGTCCGTCGTGCTCGGCGTCCCGCTGCGGCTCGCCCTGACCGTGACCGGCGTCGGCGACGGCCAGGACCGGGCCCGGATCGTCACCTGGGCGGTCCTCGGCTCAGCCAGCGTGCTGCTCACCTGGGGGTACGCCGAGGCCCGACGGGTACCACGGATACGCCGTCTGGACGTGCAACTTCCGCGCCTGGGGGCCGGGTTGGACGGCACGCGCGTCGTCCTCATCACCGACACCCACTACGGCCCGCTCGACCGCGCCCGCTGGTCGGCGCGGGTCTGCGAGACGGTCAACACGCTGAAGGCCGACCTGGTCTGCCACACCGGAGACATCGCGGACGGCACGGCCGAACGCCGCCGCGCCCAGGCCGCCCCACTCGGCACCGTGCAGGCCACCCGGGCCCGGGTCTACGTCACCGGCAACCACGAGTACTACAGCGAGGCCCAGGGCTGGGTCGACCTGATGGACGAGCTGGGCTGGGAGCCGCTGCGCAACCGTCATCTGCTGCTCGAACGCGGTGGCGACACCCTCGTGGTCGCCGGCGTGGATGACGTCACGGCCGAGTCCTCCGGCCTCGCCGGCCACGGCGCCCACCTCGCCGGAGCCCTGCACGGTACCGACCCCGACCACCCTGTCCTGCTCCTGGCCCACCAGCCCAAGTTCGTCGGCCGGGCGGCAGCAGGCGGCGTCGACCTCCAGCTCTCCGGCCACACCCACGGCGGCCAGATCTGGCCCTTCCACCACCTGGTCCGGATCGACCAGCCCGCCCTCGCCGGCCTCAGCCGCCACGGCACCCGCACCCTCCTCTACACCAGCCGTGGCACCGGCTTCTGGGGCCCTCCCTTCCGCGTCTTCGCCCCGAGCGAGATCACCCTGCTCGTACTCCGCTCCCCGCAACGGCTCCCGACGCCGTAGCGCTGGGCGGGCCGGCGGTTCCGCCTGGAGATGCTGCAGTGTGCCGGCACCCCGAAGACGGGCTACGCGTCCTGCAACGCCCTGCGCGTCACCAGCGGCACCACCGCCTTCCAGGAAGAGCAGGCGGCGAAGAAGGCCATCGCGCCGCAGACCGTCCGGCCGAACGCCGCCGCGGACTCCCCGACCGGCTACGGCCTCAGCGACCTGCAGTCGGCCTACGGCCTGACCCCCGCCTCCTCCGCCAGCGGCTCCGGCAGGACCTTCGCCATCGTCGACGCCTACGACGACCCGAACGCCGGGTCGGACCTGGCCAACACCCACGACGGGCGGGCTCTGATGCCCCTGTCCGGAGCCTCCCGCCGATCCGCTCCACCGCGGGCCGCACCGGCGCCGGCCGGCCAAGCTCCACGGGTCAAGGGCTGTGACTACTTCCACTTGCGCTGATGGCCGCACTGGCAAGGCATCACCCCCTGCAGCACAGCGCTGACGGTGGACTGTGGTCACTTCGTCTCGCAGATCAGGGTTGTGTGAACTACGCAATTACGCGGCCGACCTCGATCCTGTGTGGAACGAGCCGAGGTATACGCATTTCGATGGCCCTGGGAGTGCCGGAGACGAGTGAGGCGCCGGGAGAGGCCGATGGCGCAGGCGATTCCCCCGCCAGGGCAGAGACGACGGCACACACGGAGCGCGAGGCGTCCAGCGGCTCCTGCATGCCGACCACCATGCAGGCGAAGCCGGTGCCCTGCGAACCGGCACCGCGTCATTCCGAAGGAACGCGAAACTCGAATTCGGGACGGTCCCACGGCATGGCGGGCGGGTTCGCGAGCGCGGTCCCGGTCCGCACCGCACCGACGCGGTGGTAGAAGTCCTCGGCGGGAAGATGCGACACGACCTTGACACGGTCGAGCCCGGCAGCACGGGCCTCGGACTGCATGTGCGCGACGAGCAGCCGTCCGATACCACGTCCTTGCGCTTCGTCGGCGACGAACAGCAGGTCCAGCTCCGGTGGAGCGAGGACGAGCGAGTAGAACCCGACGACCCGGCCTCCATACTCGTCGGCGCCGACGGCTACGAAGGCGCGGTGGGCTTCGATGTAATCAGGACCGACCCGGTAGCCCGCCACTGCGGCTTGGTACTTACCCTCGTAGGCGCCTGAGCCACGCACGAGCCGCGTGAGCCGTTTGGCATCCCGCGCGACCGCCCTCCGTATCGTGATCGGCTGGCTGATCGGAGAAGTGCGTGAACTCATCGGGAGAGTATTTCGCACCGGGGAGTGCCTTCCTGCGGCGGGTCGGCTGCCCGGGCAGGCGTTCCCCATGGACGCTGCCCTTGCACAAGGCCCTGACCTGGACATACGCGCCCCCACTGAAACCAGCTGGACGCCCCTGGACGCCTTTTACGACATGTGCCATGTGGTACCCAGTGAGGGACCCAAGATCAGGACGGGGGCGTCTTCTCGCCCGTCGAATCGGTACTGCTGTCCCACGATGCGGCGGCGGCGCGAAGATCCTCATCGTCTGGCTTCACCTGCCGTTTCTCGCTCCGTCGCGGAACTTTCGGCCCGGTGGCGGACGCCCCGGATCAGCGCCGGGGTGAGGCCTATGGCGACGGTCAGGGGCACTGCGGCTGCGGCTGCGGTCGGGGCGATGCCCTGGGCAGGCGAGCATATGGGCTTCGGTCTCGGCGTCGGGGCGCTCGGGGTAGGCCGCCGGGAAGAGCGTGCCGTGCTGCGGTATCCGGTGGTCGAGTTGGGGCGGTGCCACGAAGAGCGCTCGGGCACGCGTCGCGTCGTGCGCGGCCGCCTCAGGGCCGGGCTGCCGTGCTGCGCCGGTACGGCGACGAGGATCGCCCGCGCCCGCCCGCACAACGGCGCGGATGCCGCCCCTTCTGCACGGGCGGGGCCGAACTCCAGCCGCTTGCCGACGGCCCGGCTCGTGCGGTCGACGCCCGATCCGAGCACGGCGACGGTCACACCGGACCCGGTGCCGGGCTTCCAGACGGACTCGGCGTTCATCGGCGCCGAGGCGGTGTCCGGAGAGACCTGGCCCAAGGGCGGCCGCACACACCCCGCATGGCCGCGATGCTGAACGAGCTGATCGCGCGCAAAGGCCGGTGGCCGCCGACAACCTGCTCACCCCGCTCATCGCCGCCCGCGACGTGGAGACCGGCGCGCGGCTCGGCGAGCTTGAACTCGTCGGCATCGCGCTCCTGGTGCCCCGTTCCCCCGCTCTCCACAGCTCCACCGCAGGCTCCCTTCGGCCTCAGGCGCCCGACGCGGCGCGAGCATCTGTCCTTCGGCCACGGACCGCACTACCGCATCGGTGCGGAACTGGCACGGCTGGATGCGCGTATCGGCCCTGCCGACGCTGTTCGACCGGTTCCCCGAGGTGCACCTGGGCGTGCCGGCCGACCAACTGCGGCCCGCCGGCTCCTTCATCGCCAACGCCCGCCGAAGCATCCCCGCCCGGCCCTCGCCTTCCCCGGGCTGAGCCCTGCTGTCTGGCTGTCTGGCTGTCCGTGGAGTTCAACGCCATAACCGTGCCTGGACGTCGTCCACGACAGGAGCGCAGTCGCCCTCGCCAGGGGCTCCGATCAGCGGGTACGGGAAGGGGATGGGCGTGCCGTCGGCCGCGACGGCCCAGGCGACCCCCGGCCTCGGCCGTACGACGGAGACCTGCCGGGCCGGACAGGACGGCGACTCGGGTACCTGGGCCGGGGCTGCGAGCGTGGGGGACGAGCCGTAGACGCAGAAGACGAGGACCGGCGCCAGGGCAGGCATGGGCTGTTCATCGCCTTCGCCGGAGCCTGTCTGTCCTGCTAAGACCGACACCTCGCCCGTCCTCGCGACGGCCGGCGCGACCGGCGGAACGCCCCCGGCAGGTCCCGGCATTCCGGTGGGATCGGCGCAGAGGGACGTGTACTGCTCAGCGGATTCCCGTACGGCCTCGGCGTTCCAGCCGGGTCCGCCCGTCGGGGAGAGCGCAGTGGTGCAGCCGGTGAGGGTGGCGGCCAGCGTCATGCCCGCCGCCAGGAAAGATTTATGCATTCCGTCCGTCTCTCGAATTCCTTGTGCGTAGTGACTGCGGGATTTCACCGCGCCCACGGGCACCCCGATGTGCGTCGCGACATCGCAGTCCCGCAGGACGTTCTCGTGGAGATCCACGGGACGGGCGCCGGCTTCCATCTGCTCGGGGTGCTGCCTGGCCCGCAGGAACATCCCCCGCACGATGTCCTCGGCTCTGCCGAGATCGCCGGTCAGCCTGGCGACCGCACGCAGCAGCCGCGGCGCGTACCGCCGGTGCGGCTTCGCGGGCGGTCCCGGTCGAGGGTGACGCTGGGGACGGCCATCGGACAGTCCCTGGTCGTGTGATCGTGTACGCCGCGCCGTCATGGGGAACGCCGGGTCCAGAGCGAGGAGTTCGGTGCGGTCACCGAGGACGAGAAACGGGCTCGTTTGGGCAGAATCGTTCCGTTGGAGCGATTCTGCGGGCTGCTCCGCGGTGAGCAGCCTCCCGCACACACGGCGCCGGCCCCTGCAGGGGCACATCGCGGCCTTGCGCACAGCCCTCTCGGAATTCGCTCTCACCATCACCACCCACCCGTCCGGGTACCAACTCGCCGGCGGCCCCGAGACGGTGGACTGCCACGCGTTCGGCGCCCTGGTACACAACGCCGAGGCCGGGGCCCGCACGTATAACGAGCCCGCCGCCGCGAGGCTCCGGCGCGCTCTCGACCTGTGGCGCGGCCCCGCCCTCGGCGGGCTGCCGACACCCCCTACGGGACTCGCTCGCCGCCCGGCCCGACGAGTCCCGCCTCCGCGCCGTCGACCTCCGGGCCGAGCAGACGTTGCGGGCCTCCGGTCCCCTGCCGACGGAGTCATCGGCGAGTTGACGGGCTACGCCCGCCGGCATCCGCCGCGCGAGCGCCTCCATGCACCGCTGACGCCGGTGCTCCCTCGCACCGCAGGGCAGGCCAAGACGCTGACCGTGTACGCCGACGGCCCGCACCGACTCAGCGACGAACTCGGCATGCCCCCCGGCCCGGCCATCAGTGAGCTGCATCCGCGCATCCTGCGCGCCGATGCCCGGCCCGGGGGCGGCGACCAAGTACGGCACACGGCGCGACGGGCCCCCTCCCAGCTGCCCGCCGATGTCATGCACTACGACGTCGGCCGGCGTCGTGAGATCGCCCGCCTCATACCGGCCTCACCTCGGACTCCACGTCCTGCGCGGTGGTCGCCCATGACCGGCATGGGCGGGCCGGGCAAGTCGGCCTTCGCCGTGCGCGCGAAAGCCCCGCCGGGGCATTCCGGCGGGGCTTCGTCGTCGTATTCCGGTCGCGAGCACGGTGCGCTCGCGACCGGTCGTGGGCGCTACCGGGACTCGTCCTGGTGGGACAGTTCGAGGTCGAAGCCGGTGACGCTGCTGCCGTCCAGGCGCAGCGAGGCGGCGACCGGGGCGTAGCCGCTGGCGATGACGGTGTACTCGCCGCCGTCCAGGTCGGTGAACCCGTAGGCGCCGTCGGAGCCGGTGATCGTGGTGCCGACCGCGTTGCCGGCCGAGTCCAGCAGGGTGACCTTGGCCTCGTCGAGGGGGTCGCCGGTGGCTGCGGTGACGACGCCGCGGAGCCGGGCGCCCGGTTCGAGGCGGATCTCGCAGGCGTCCATGGCGCCCGGGGTGACGTCGACCGTGAGGGCGGCCGGGCGGTGTCCGGGCGCGTTCACCACGAGCGTGTAGCCGCCGGGGACCAGGTCGGCGAGCGCGAAGGCGCCGTCGACGGCCGAGGTTCCGGAGGACACGACCTCGCCGCGCACATCCGTGGCGACCAGCAGGGCTCCTGCCAGCGCGTGTCCGTCCGCGGCGTCCCGGACCGACCCGGTGAGGGCGACGGTGCCGCTGAGCGCGAGGTCGCACTCGACCGTCTCGTCGCCGACCACCACGGTGACGGCCTGCGGCTGCCGGGCACCGGCGGCGCCGATCAGCACATAGGTGCCGGGGCCGGTGACGGCCAGGTCGTAGCCGCCGTCCTCACCGCTGACGGCGCGGCCGAGCTGCCGTCCGCCCACGTCGATCAAGGTGATCACGGCCTGTGGCACCGGTGCGCCCGCACCGTCCAGCACCCGGCCGCGGACGCCGTGCCGCGGGGCGCCGGGCACGGGAACGAACCGGTCGGCCGGCGGCGCGGCATCGGGCCGGCTCCCGGTGGGCGCCGGTTCGGCGGCGGTGTCCTGCATGGCAGCAAGTTCCGCGGCGGGAGGCTCGGCGGCAGTGGTCGGAGTCGGCTCCGGTGCCGCGCCTCCGTTCTCCTCCGCCGCCCGCGCCTCCAGTCCGGAGACCTGGCGCAGCGGCACCTCCTTGGTCCACACGGCGACCAGGAAGCCCAGGACCATCACGGCGGCCGCGATGAGGAACACGAGTTGCATCGAGTCGGTGAAGCCGGCCTTGAACGGCTGGGCCAGGCGCGGGTCTAGCCGCTGGATGAACGAGGAGTCGTCGAGCACACCCGAGCCGCTGCCGCCGCTAGCCCCGGGGTGCTTGATCATCTCCAGCACCGGCGCGTTCGCGGGGTTGGCGCGCACGGCCGGGTCATGGAGCGCGGCCTGGAAGGCGGGCGTCCCGGCGGCCGACCGGAAGGCCGAGCCGATCTTGTCGCCGACGGTGCTGAACAGCACGGAGAGGAAGATCGCGGTACCGGCGGTGCCGCCCATCTGCCGGAAGAAGGTGGCCGACGCGGTCGCGACGCCCATGTCCTTGGGTTCTACGGCGTTCTGCACGGCCAGGGTCAGGATCTGCATGCATCCGCTGAGGCCGATGCCGAACAGCGCCATGTAGGCCATGGTCTCGGGCAGCGCCGTGTTCCACTGCACCCGGTAGTGGAACAGCAGCATGGCGGCGATGATCAGCAGCGAGCCGATGACCGGGAAGATCTTGTACTTGCCGGTCTTCTGGATGATGCCGCCGACCACGATGGTCCCGGCGATCATCCCGACCATCAACGGCAGCATCAGCAGGCCGGACCTGGTGGGGCTGACGCCCTTCACGATCTGCAGGTACAGCGGGACCATCATCATCCCGCCGAACATGCCCATGCCGATGATCACGGACAGCAGACTCATCTTGCTGAACACCGCGCTGCGGAACAGCCGCATCGGGATCAGGGCCTCCTCGCCCATGGCCCGTTCGACGAGGACCCATGCGATCAGACCGACGACGCCGACCGCGTAACAGGCGTAGGCCTTCGTGGAGGTCCAGCCCCAGGACTGGCCCTGCTCGGCCACGAGCAGCAGCGGCACCACACCGATGGCGATGGTGAGCGCGCCCCACCAGTCGATGCGGTGCTCACGCCGGGTGTGCGGGAGGTTCAGTACCTTGGCGACGACGAACAGCGCGATGATGCCGACCGGCACGTTGACCAGGAACACCCAGCGCCAGCCGGCGATGGCCAGGATGCTGCTACGGCCTGCCAGGAAGCCGCCGATCAGCGGGCCGAGCACGCTGGAGGAGCCGAACATCGCGAGCATGTAGCCCTGGTACCGGGCCCGCTCGCGGGGCGGGACGATGTCACCGATGATCGCCAGCGCCAGGGACATCAGACCGCCCGCGCCGATGCCCTGGAAGGCCCGGAAGGCGGACAGCTCGGTCATCGAGGTGGCGAACGAACAGGCCGCCGAGCCCGCGATGAAGATCGTGATGGCCGCCAGGAAGAAGGGCTTACGGCCGTAGAGGTCGGACAGCTTGCCGTACAGCGGTGTGCTGATGGTGGAGGTGATCAGATACGCGGTGGTGACCCACGCCTGTGCGCTGAGGCCGTGCAGATCGTCCGCGATCGTACGGATCGAGGTGCTGACGATGGTCTGGTCGAGCGCCGCGAGGAACATCCCCAGCATCAGGCCGCTGAGGATCGTCATGATCTGACGGTGCGTCAGCTTACCGTCGGCCGGCGGCGCCGACCCGGATATCACTGCGGTTCCCCCGCGGGCCGGGGATGCGGACGTGGTCATGCGTGCGGATCTCCTTGCCTCGCCTCACCGCCCGGACGCTGCCCGGCTTCGAGGCTCATGTCTGTGCGGTCCACCAGGTCGTCGCCGAGACGCTTCACCCGTCCCCGACGGAGGAGCTTCACCAGCCTCCGGTCGAGGAGCTTGTTCCGCCCCCGATCGACGTGCGAGCCCACGGCTCCCTCTCGGCCTCTCCGATGGCCCGTGCCGATCATCACTTACGTTCCGTTGCTTGCGGCTACCAACTGAGTGTAGATCCTGGCGCGGGCAAGGCTCTATCGCCCCCGTACCGACCACGGAGGCCGACGGCGCACCGTCAGGACATGGCCGACCAGCCGATCACGCCGACCTGGCCGGGCAGTGCGAAACCGAAGCAGTCCGTCTGGCGCTGTTTGTCCATGCCCGAGGAGCAGCAGCTCTGTTTCGTCAGCAGCTGCGGGGGCCGTACACGCGCGCGGAGCGTTACGAGCCGTCGCCGAGACCCACGCCTCTGACTATCCCGCTATCCCGAGAACTCTGATCAACACCCCCGGTGAACACCATGAACAGCGCCATCACGAAGCGGTCCTGCACTGTCTTCGGCACACTCCCGGCCCGCGCCGTGCGCCCCTCCCCTGCCGGCCGCCCGCGCACCGCCCCGGCCCACCACACGCGACCCGCGCAGATCATGCGGCGCTCCTCAGGGGCACCGCGGCGGCCGGCCTCGTGCCTGCAGTCCGTCGTGCCCTCGTACCGTCGGCCCGGGGTCCTTTGTTCGGATCAGGGCTGCAAGGTCCGGTAGCCCGGTAGCGGGCCTAAGGGCCCTGTCGTCAAACTCGTCGTCCGCCCGGAGGACGGGCCCGGCGGCGGCGATGGGAGTGCCGCCACGTGAGCGCAGCCGAGCGTGGGGGAGCGTCGGCGACCGACGGCAACGCGACAGATGTAGGTGGCGGACGCCGCCGGGCTGGGGGCACCTCCCAAGCCCTTGAGGCAGTGGGGGAAGGAGTTTGACGACAATGCCTAGTAGTGCTTGGTCAGGTTGATATCGGTTCTGGCATGTTGC
>NZ_MQUS01000015.1 GCF_001953885.1 Streptomyces sp. IMTB 2501
CCTGATCAACCGACCACGTGTTGCAACGACCACGCGAATTCGCCGCCGAACGGGGCCACTCGACTTACCGGCGTGCGACTCCCTCGGCCCGCGCGGCAGCCGCAACCGCCGCCGTGACGGCGGGAGCAACCCGCTCGTCGAACGGCGACGGAATCACGTAGTCGGCAGCGAGGTCGTCCCCGACCACGGCCGCCAGCGCCTCCGCCGCAGCGATCTTCATCCCCTCGGTGATCCGAGAGGCCCGCACCTGCAGCGCGCCCGCGAAGATGCCCGGGAACGCCAGCACGTTGTTGATCTGGTTCGGGAAGTCCGACCGCCCGGTGGCGACGACCGCCGCGTACTTGTGCGCGACGTCCGGGTGCACCTCGGGGTTCGGGTTGGCCATCGCGAACACGAAGGCGCCCTCCGCCATGGAGGCCACGGCCTCCTCCGGGACCGTACCGCCGGAGACGCCGATGAAGACGTCGGCGCCCGCGAGCGCGTCCTGCAGCGAGCCGGTGAGGCCAGCCTTGTTGGTGAAGCCCGCGAGCTCCCGCTTGACCGGGGTGAGGTCCTCCCGGTCGGCCGAGACGACGCCCTTGCGGTCCGTCACCGCCACGTCCCCGATGCCGGCTTCGATCAGCATCTTGGCGATGGCGACACCGGCCGCGCCGGCGCCCGAGATGACGGCCCGCAGCTGCCCGATCTCGCGTCCGCTGAGCCGCGCCGCGTTCCGCAGCGCCGCGAGCGACACGACGGCCGTACCGTGCTGGTCGTCATGGAAGACCGGGATGTCGAGGCGCTCCTGCAGCCGGCGCTCGATCTCGAAGCACCGGGGCGCCGAGATGTCCTCCAGGTTCACTCCGCCGAAGGACGGGGCAAGCCGGACGACGGTCTCGACGATCTCGTCCACGTCGGTGCAGTCGAGCGCGATCGGCACCGCGTCGACGCCGCCGAACTGCTTGAACAGGATCGCCTTGCCCTCCATCACGGGGAGGGAGGCCTCGGGACCGATGTCCCCGAGTCCGAGCACGGCCGTACCGTCGGTCACGACGGCGACCACCGACGACTTCCATGTGTAGTCGTTGACCAGCTCCGGCTGTTCCGCGATCGCGGTGCACACGCGCGCGACTCCGGGCGTGTACGCGAGGGAAAGGTCGTCCTTGTCGCGGACCGGCACGGTGGCCTGCACGGCCATCTTGCCGCCGCGGTGCAGCGCGAACACCGGATCGAAGGAATCCAGGGGCTCGGCCCCGCCGTCCTGATCCGTATTGCTGTCGCTGCGAGGATTGACGATCTCCGCTGCCACTTTGTTGTACCCCTTAGGTATGCATGGTTTGAGGGTCGACCACTCCTGGTGAGGGGTGGGCGGGCACCGTGCAAGGCCCGAATGCCGATACGTACGAGCACGTACGAGCACTTGCACGACGGGCGCGCCGCACACGCGCCCTGAGCCCCGGATGAGGGGTGTAAAGAACCTTCTTACCGGACGGACGGTGCCCACGACGAGTCCATTAGGTGCAAGGTCACATCTGAGAACCAGAAAGCCACAGAGAGGTGACGCGCGGCTGACAACCGCGCCGGGTGCCCGAAGACGCTGGTGCGCGGGCGTACGCGTCGCCCACATCGTGAGACGTGCCGTGGATTTTCCGGCCGGAAGGCTTGATTCCCGCAGATGGTTCGGCGGCGAAGGACCAAGGATGTACCGACCTGATGCGGTTCGGGGGTCACCCGTTATGCGATTTTGACACGACGACGCCCCTGAACGGCGTAGTCCGAATGGCAAGATGCCGTAAACCCACGAGGTCGCGACACCCGAAGGTGTGTGTTTCTCGTCGACCCCATCGGCACCTTTCTCATTCGCCGGAGGAACCACGATGACCGCAAGCTCCGCCCGTCGAACGACCGCAGCACGCTCCCGTCTGGCAGCGGCCGGTGCGATCGTGGTCGCGGGCGCCCTGCTGCTCACCGGCTGCGGTGACCAGACGAAGGACAAGAGCAAGGACTCCGGCAGCGTCGGCGGCGCCCCGCTGGCCGGCAAGCTCCCCAAGGACATCAGGGACAAGGGCAAGATCGAGGTCGGTTCGGACATCGCGTACGCCCCGGTGGAGTTCAAGGACTCCTCCGGCGGCGCGGTCGGTCTGGACCCGGACCTCGCCGCGGCACTGGGCAAGCAGCTCGGTGTGACGCTGGAGTTCCAGAACGGCACCTTCGACGCCCTGCTCACCGGTCTGCGCTCCGGCCGCTACGACATCGCGATGTCCGCGATGACGGACAACAAGAACCGCCAGCAGGGCGTCGACCCGGACACGGGCAAGAAGGTCGGCGAGGGCGTCGACTTCGTCGACTACCTGACCGCCGGTGTCTCGATCTACACCCGCAAGGGCGACACCCAGGGCATCAACGGCTGGTCGGACCTGTGCGGCAAGAAGATAGCCGTCGAGCGCGGCACCGTCTCGAACGACCTGGCCAAGGCGGAGGCCAAGAAGTGTCCGAGCGGCAAGAAGCTCATCATCGAGCCGTTCGACGACGACCAGCAGTCCCAGACCCGGCTGCGCTCGGGCGGTGTGGACGCCGCCTCCTCCGACTTCCCGGTCGCGGCGTACGCGGTGAAGACCTCCGGCGGCGGCAAGGACTTCCAGACCGTCGGCCAGCAGGTCGAGGCGGCCCCGTACGGCATCGCCGTGGCCAAGAAGGACACCCAGCTGCGTGACGCGCTGCAGGCGGCGATGAACGCGATCATCAAGAGCGGCGAGTACCAGAAGATCCTCGCGAAGTGGGGCGCCCAGGACGGCGCCGTCAAGGAGTCCGTGATCAACGGCGGCAAGTGACCCGCGGAAGCAGACCAAGCAGAAGCGGCCACCGAGAGGCAACACCCGTGACTGACACAGAGAAGACGCCCGGGGAGAACCCGGGGGAACACGCGGGGGAGAACCCCGGGGAGGGCCCCACTCCCCCGGCCGGCCCGGAGGCCATCAGGGCCATCCCGGTCCGGCACTACGGACGCTACGTCTCCGCCCTCGTCGCCATCGCGATCCTCGTCGCGATCATCTACGCCTTCAGCCAGGGCGACATCAACTGGCACGCCGTACCGGACTACTTCTTCGACCACCGGATCATGACCGGTGTCTACAAGACCCTCCTGCTGACGGTCCTGTCGATGCTGATCGGCATCGCCGGCGGCATCGTCCTCGCCGTCATGCGGCTGTCGAAGAACCCGGTGACCTCGTCGATCGCCTGGTTCTACATCTGGTTCTTCCGCGGCACCCCGGTCCTGGTCCAGCTGTTCCTGTGGTTCAACCTGGGCCTGGTCTTCCACTACATCAACCTGATGCCGATCTACAAGGACTACTGGTCGAACTTCATGACGCCGCTGCTGACGGCGTTGCTGGGCCTGGGTCTGAACGAGGCGGCGTACATGGCCGAGATCTGCCGTGCGGGCCTGCTCGCGGTGGACGAGGGCCAGACCGAGGCGGCCCACGCACTCGGCATGAGCCACGGCAAGACCCTGCGCCGGGTGATCATCCCGCAGGCGATGCGCGTGATCGTGCCGCCTACGGGCAACGAGGTCATCAACATGCTGAAGACGACCTCCCTCGTGGCGGCCGTCCAGTATCCCGAACTGTTCCGTTACGCCCAGGACATCGGCCAGAACTCCGGCGCCCCGGTGGAGATGTACTTCCTCGCCGCGGCCTGGTACCTGATCATGACCTCGGTGCTGAGCGTCGGCCAGTACTACATCGAGCGCTACTACGCCCGCGGTTCCAGCCGCCAACTGCCGCCGACCCCATGGCAGAAGGTGAGGGCCGGCATGTTCTCCCTGGGCCGGCCGAAGGGAGCGGTGAGCGCATGACCGACAAGCTGGGCAAGACGCAGGACACCCCGCCCGAGAGCTCGGTGCCGATGGTCAGGGCGCAGGGAGTCCACAAGTCCTTCGGCCATGTCGAGGTGCTCAAGGGCATCGACCTGGAGGTGAAGCCGGGCGAGGTGTTCTGCCTGATCGGCCCCTCCGGCTCCGGCAAGTCGACCTTCCTGCGGTGCATCAACCACCTGGAGAAGATCAACGCCGGCCGGCTGTACGTCGACGGCGAACTGGTCGGCTACCGGCAGAGGGGCGACAGGCTGTACGAGCTGAAGGACGGCGAGGTCGCGCGAAAGCGCCGGGACATCGGCATGGTCTTCCAGCGCTTCAACCTGTTCCCGCACATGACGGCTCTGGAGAACGTCATGGAGGCGCCGGTTCAGGTCAAGGGCGTGAGCAAGGCGCAGGCCCGTGAGCGGGCTGTGCAGCTGCTGGAGCGCGTGGGCCTGGCCGACCGGGCCGGGTACTACCCCTCGCAGCTCTCCGGCGGCCAGCAGCAGCGGGTGGCCATCGCCCGGGCGCTGGCGATGGACCCGAAGCTGATGCTGTTCGACGAGCCGACCTCGGCCCTGGACCCTGAGCTGGTCGGTGACGTCCTGGACGTCATGCGGGACCTCGCCCGGTCCGGCATGACCATGGTCGTCGTCACCCATGAGATGGGCTTCGCCCGCGAGGTGGGCGACAGCCTGGTGTTCATGGACGAGGGTGTGGTGGTCGAATCGGGCCATCCACGCGACGTCCTGACGAACCCGCGGCACGAGCGGACGCAGTCGTTCCTGTCGAAGGTTCTCTGACCGCGCATCCCCGCAGGGGCGGTACGGGCTTGACGTACCGCCCCTTTCGGCTACTTCACCGCGAGCAGCAGCGTGTCCGACGGCGAGCACCACACCGGCCGGGCCTCCCCGAACCCCTTCTCGCGCAGCACCCGCGCGTGCCACGCGGGCGAAGGCATGTCCCCGTCTGCGTGCTCGCCGTAGATCTCGAACCGCCGGGCGGTGGGCTCGGCGAGGACCGGGTCCTTGGCGGCGACCTGCCACCAGTCCGCCCAGTCCAGGGCACCGTCCCGCTTGGCCTGATCCATACGTGCGTGCCGCTGTGCCCGCTCTGCCGCGTTGATCCGGGGCGTGCTGTCGTCGATCATGTGGTCCGCGTTCATGAAGACACCGCCGTCGCGGACCAGCTCCGCGACCTGACCGTAGAGGGCCGCGAGGGGTTCGCTGTGCAGCCAGTGCAGGGCCGTGGCGGTCAGGACGGCGTCGTAGGAGTCGTACGGCAGCTTCGCTCGCCAGTCGGGGTCCTTGAGGTCGGCGGTGACGAAGGAGACGCGGTCGTCGCCCTCGAAGGTGCCGCGCGCGATGGCCAGCAGGGCCGGGTCGAGGTCGACACCGGTGCTGGTGGCCCGCGGGAAGCGCCTGAACAGCCGGTCGGTGATGCTGCCGGTGCCGCAGGCGAGGTCGAGGACGCGCGGCGCGGTCCCCACGAGCGCCTCGACCATGTCCAGCATGATCTCGAACCGCTGCTCGCGGTCCGGCATGTACCACTCCTGCTGCCGGTCCCAGCTCTCCTGCCAGGCCGCCCAGTCGGTTCCGGTGCTCGTGGTCATGGATCCCCGTCTCCCCTCGTGATGCGTAATACCCTGGAAGCACGACCGGCTGTTACCCGACCGCAGATACGACCATAAAGCGCCCCCGTAAGGACTACAAGTGGAACTGGCCTATTACTCGGATTACGCCGTACGTCTCGTCAACAGCGAGGAACCGGCCCGGGGCAAGGACTCGCTGACCTCAGTCGAGGCCGTCCGCGACCTGTTCGGCGCCAACTCCTCCGCGGCCCGGCGCACCACCGACGCCGATGTCACCCGCTTCCGCTCGGTACGGGCCAGGCTGCGCGCGGTCTTCGAAGCGGCCGACCAGGGCGACGAGACCCTGGCCGTGGACCTGCTGAACTCACTTCTGCTGGAGTTCCCGGTGTCGCCGCAGATCTCCGGCCACGACTACCGCGACGACGACGGCCGCCCGCTGTGGCACATGCACCTGGCCGACCACCCGTCGAACGCGACGGCCGGCTACGCGGCGATCGCGGCCATGGGCCTGGCCTTCCACCTCACCGAGTACGGCGTCGACCGCCTGGGCCTGTGCGAGGCCGCACCCTGCCGCAACGCCTACCTCGACACCTCCACCAACCGCTCCCGGCGCTACTGCTCCGACCGCTGCGCGACCCGCGCCAACGTGGCGGCCTACCGGGCCCGCAAGCGCCTGGAGGCCGACCGGTCCGGCAGCAGCGGCCTCGCCGCCGAGAGCGCCCAGCGCACCAGCGTGAGCGGCGAGCGCTGACGGGCGGGGAACGGCCGGTACCGAAAGCGGGCCTTGCCCAGCACCAGCTCGTCCGGCACGACCCCGTAGTCCGTGCTGTCGCCGCCCGCGTACGGGTTGTCCCCGAGCACCCACCAGCCGCCGTCGCGGCGCTCCACGGCTCGCTTGACGACCAACAGGTCCTGCTGGAACGGATGACGCAGGACCACGATGTCGCCCGGCCGGATCGTGGCACCGTACTGCAGGAGCAGCCGGTCCCCGTGCTGGAGCGTGGGCACCATGGACGGACCGGTCACCTCGGCCAGCCCGAACGGCGCCACGGCCCTCCCCCGCTCGGTCTCCCGCGACAGCTCCGGCATCCCCGGCACCTCCCCGGTCCGTTCCTCCACCAGTCTCAGTCTGACCCTGGACTTTTGTCCTAAGCCCTAGGGGGCGGCCGAGAAATCGCCTTCCTCAGGGAGTAATGTCGCACCTGAGAAGACGATCACGAGGAAGGAATGCTCCATGCTTTCCCGCCTGTTTGCCCCCAAGGTCAAGGTCAGCGCCCACTGCGACCTGCCCTGCGGCGTCTACGACCCGGCCCAGGCCCGCATTGAGGCGGAGTCGGTGAAGGCCGTCCAGGAGAAGATGGCCGGCAACGACGACCCCCACTTCCAGGCACGCGCCACCGTCATCAAGGAGCAGCGCGCGGAGCTCGCCAAGCACCACGTCTCCGTGCTCTGGAGCGACTACTTCAAGCCCCCGCACTTCGAGAAGTACCCGGAGCTGCACCAGCTGGTCAACGACACCCTGAAGGCCCTCTCGGCCGCCAAGGCGTCCACCGACCCGGCGACGGGCCAGAAGGCTCTGGACTACATCGCCCAGATCGACAAGATCTTCTGGGAGACCAAGAAGGCCTGATCTTTATTTGCGCCTTCTGACCTGCGATTTCCTTGATCGCAGGGTCTCCCTGTCCGCACCCGGTCCGCAGGCCGCCTAGCACGGCGTCCATGACGGACCGGGTGCGGTCTTCTTCGCCCGGCCACAGGTGGGCGTAGATCCGCAGCGTGATGACGGCAGGCGCATGGCCGAGAACGAACTGCACCTGCTTGACGCTCGCTCCGCCGACGATGAGGGCGGAGGCGAAGAAGTGGCGCAGGTCGTGGGTCACCCTGTGCGGCAGCTCGACGGGCTTGCGGCCCTCGCGCTCGGCCGCCTCGTTCTCCGCCGTTCGGAGCAGCGTGCGGGCGCAGTTCCACTCCGCCTTCCAGCGGCGGTAGTTGAGGGGCTCGTGGATGGCGCGCGAGCCATCAGGGTGGGCCTCGATGTACTCGGCAGTAGCGACCACCGCCCGATGGAGGCGGTCCTGGGCGTCACACAACGCATAGAACGCCTCGAGACTTGACCCGCGCCGCCCCCGCCCGCACCAGGCTGAACTGCATACGGCAGCCAAGGCGTTCGACCGGGCTCGCCGCTCGGCGATCCGGGCCGACCACCAAGCCTCCACAGAACTACGCCAAGCCGCCAAGGAACTTGCCTACACCCCCACCATTCCCGGCGGCCTCGCCGTCGCCCTCATCTTCACCGCCCTGCACCTGGCCCGCGCCGCCGCCAAGTGGCACGAACAGCGCGGCCACGAGCAGCAGGTGGCAGCGGCCGAAGAAGCCTTCCGCCACCTCCAGGAGAGCTACCGCCACACCGCCGAGCCCGTCCTGGCGGACCTCGCCCGGCGCACACCCCGTCCCGAGACCGTCCAGCGCTTCGAGGCCACCGCGCGCCACCTGCTGCTCGTGGCCGACGCCACCTGGCCGGCCTCGGCCACCACCCTCGCCCGCGCGGAATCCGCCGGCCACAACGCCCAGCGCCTCCTCGCGGAGGTGGCTGCCAGCCGAGAGCTCGACAGGGCCGAGCGCCCCGCCGAGGTCCTCAATTGGCGGGTCCGGGTTCCGGGACGCTGGCCGGAGCTGCCGTCATCTGGCTCCGTAGCCTCAGGCCAGCCACCTGATCAGGACCCGTAGCACGCCCTGGAGCGGGAGCGTCGCAGCGTCACTCACACGTCACATCAAGATCCACCGGATGCTCTCTGTGGAGCGCGGCCTTGGCTCCGCGACCGGAGCTGACCAGGGCCGCTGTAGAGGCGGCAACGGTGACGGCGAGTATCGGCATCGTGACCAGCTGAGCTGCCTCAGCGGTATTCATGACCAACGCCGCGACGCAGGCGATGCCTGTCGTCGTCACGGCGAACGCCACCGCAACCCCGGACAGGGCAAGCAGCCGCAAGACCTTGGCAGATGGCCGGCACCGGGTGACGACGACGGCAGGCGTCACCGCCACGGTGATGAGGAACGCTGCCGGCCCAAGCACACCCAAGGCCCCGACCCAGTAGGAGACCGGGTCGATGGAGGCGAACGCCAGGAGCACCGGCGCGATCAGCCACGTGGGCAGCGTCGGGACAAGAGCCACCAGCGGGCGCCACGCGGCCCAGTCGCCGGTTCTGGAGGTCTCCGCGAGGAGAGCGAGGGCGCCGGCCAGCAGGATGAGCCCAGCGCCGTACATGGCGTACTGCGCAACGTCGAGCAGCCGGCGCACCAGGTCCGGAGTCGGCAAGGGGTCCTCGGACAGGATGAAGTCCAGCATCGGCAGGGCATACAGTGCGGCGCACCAGGTGACCCAGGTGGTGGCGACACTTGCCTGCATGCGGCGGCGGCGCCGTTCGGCGGACTCATCGGGCATCACCGGGCGAAGCCATGCCCGCAGCGCGCCGACAAGGAGGTCTGCGACGATGCTCGGGCCGGCGCCGGTGTCCTCGACCAGTGCTTCAAGTTCGCAGCCGTAGCGCTCCCGAAACGAGGGAGGGTATGCCCGCAAGGCCACCCGGGCTGCCATGTTGATCACGCGTTTGCCACCCCCAGCCGGGTCAACCCGGTGCGTGCGAAACGGGCCATCGCCCGGAGTTTGTCGTCGAGCACGGTCTGGCCTTCCGCGGTGAGGCGGTAGGGCCGCCGACGCTCGTCCTCGTCCAGCGGCGCGACCAGGCCACGTTCCTCCAGCCGCGCGATGGCGGCATACAGCGTGCCCGGTCCCAGCCTGATGGACGTCTGTTCCTCGACGTCCTTGGTGATCGCGTAGCCGTGCTTGGGTCCGTCGGCCAGGCTGGCAAGGATCAACAGCGCGGGTTCGGCCCATCCGACGCGGTCCCGTTGACGCGGCATCAGGCACCTCCTTCATCCCTCCCGACTACTACGTTATACGATACTGCGTCGTACGTAGTACTAGTCCAGTGCGGCACGACCAGCCCACGACGACTCTCACAGCGCCCCGCCCTGCCAGGCACCGTCCTCGGACGATCAACTTCCATTCCCTGTCAGCGAGTTCTGCACGCACCACGATGAGCGCTCTGCCAGCTCCGGCCGGCGTCCCGGAACCCGGACCCCACGCCTTCCCGCTACCAGGAGACCAAGAAGGCCTGAGGCCTTCTCTCCCTTTGAAGGGGGCCGCCACGGCGAGGGCGGGTTGCCGACGGCCAGGTCTCCCGGTGTCGCGAGGGGGCGGAGTGTCTCCCGGGTGAGGGCCCCTTCTGACCGGTCGCGGACAGCGCGGCGGTGTACCGCCAGGCGTCCTGCTCCTTGTGCCGGCGCGCCTGTCCTCGGTCGTGGTGCCCGCGGGTGGCGGGTCCGGGCGGCGCATCATGACCCGGATGAAACCGATGACGGCCACCGCCAGGACCGGGGTCTCGCAGCCGGCGAAGGCCGGTAGACCGGCGCCGGGGCGGTGGGACGGCTCCGGCGAGCGTGGTGTTCCTCCCTCGCGCGTGCTCTACCCGTCATCTCAGGGAAGCTGTACCCACGATACGAAGCGGACCCGGTCGGTTTCCCGGCCGGGCCCCTCGGTGTCGGTGTGCGTCGTGCGTATGTGCCGTCAGTGGAACTGCGGCACGATCAGATGGATCCCGTACGCCACCACCGCCGCGCAGGCGAGGAAGCACAGGGCGGCCTGGGCTCGGCCCGCGGTGGCGGAACCGGAGCGGTCGGCTTCCGCCCGGGACAGGCCGAGGACACCGAAGGTGAAGACGACGACCACGGCGACCGTGGCACCGAGGCTGACCGCGGCGACCTTGCCGAGGGCGGACCAGTCGACATGCATGAGGGACTCCCGGAGGGTCAGGCGGCAGTGCCGACGTGCGGCGGGGCCGGAGTGCGGAGGGTGACCTCGTGGTGGTCGTTGACGTTGTCGGCGCGCACCGGGTTGCGGCGGGACGCGGCGACGATGACGGCGGCGAGGGCCAGGGCGACCAGCGCGATGACCGCCGTACCGACGTTGCCGCCGTGCTTGGCCACGCTCGCCGCGAGGCCGCCGGCCAGCGCGGCGGACGGCAGGGTGATCAGCCAGGCCAGCACCATCCGGCCGGCCACACCCCAGCGGACCTCCGCGAGACGGCGGCCGAGACCGGCGCCGAGGATGCTGCCCGAGGCGACCTGCGTGGTGGACAGCGCGAAGCCGAGGTGGGCGGAGGTGAGGATCACCGTCGTGGAGGCCGTCTCGGCGGCGAAGCCCTGCGGCGACTGGATCTCCGCCAGCCCCTTGCCCATGGTGCGGATGATCCGCCAGCCGCCCAGGTAGGTGCCGAGCCCGATGGCCAGACCGGCCGCGCCGATCACCCACACCGGCGGGCCCGCCTGGTGGTCCAGCGCGCCCGCCGAGATCAGCGTCAGCGTGATGACACCCATGGTCTTCTGGGCGTCATTGGTGCCGTGCGCCAGGGACACGAGGGACGCCGAGGCGATCTGGCCGAGGCGGAAGCCCTTGGTCACCGAGTCCTGACGGGCGCGGACGCTGAGCTTGTAGGCGAGGTAGGTGGCGACCAGGGCGGCGACGCCGGCCACCGCCGGAGAGGCCACGGCCGGGATCAGTACCTTGTCGACAACCTTGTCAAAGTGCACGCCGTGGGAGCCCGCACCGACCCAGACGGCACCGATCAGACCGCCGAAGAGGGCGTGGGAGGAACTGGAGGGCAGCCCGGCGAGCCAGGTCACCAGGTTCCACAGGATCGCCCCGACCAGTCCGGCGAAGATCATCGCCGGACTGACCAGTGTGTCGTCCACGATCCCGCCCGAGATCGTCTTGGCCACCTCGGTGGACAGAAAGGCACCGACGATATTGAGGATTCCGCTGACCAGAACCGCGGTGCGCGGCTTGAGCGCGCCGGTGGCGATGGAGGTCGCCATCGCGTTCGCGGTGTCGTGGAACCCGTTCGTGAAGTCGAACGCCAGTGCCGTGGCGATGACGACCGCCACGAGGAACGTGATGTGGTCCATTCCCCAAGGCAAGCAAGGGCAGGCCAATGTGCGGCGAACTGGATGCGAACGCAGCGTCGAAGACGGGGGACTCTGTTGTGCATTCCTGTGCGGAAACGTGCCATCCCGCGATGTCAGTGGCCTGTGCCACGCTGTGCAGATGAGCCTGGACGACCTCAGACGGCTGCGGCGCGTGCGTGACCGCATGGACCGCGAGTACGCCGAGCCGCTCGACATGACCGAGCTGGCGCGCGGCGCCCATATGTCGCCGGGTCATTTCCAGCGCAGCTTCCGCAAGGCCTTCGGCGAGACGCCGTACAGCTATCTGATGACCCGCAGGATCGAGCGGGCCAAGGCGCTGCTGCGCCGGGGCGACCTCACCGTCACCGAGGTCTGTCTCGCCGTGGGCTGTACGTCACTCGGCTCCTTCAGCTCCCGCTTCACCGAGCTGGTCGGCGAGACGCCGAGCGCCTACCGGGCGCGCGACCACGAGGAGAGCGCCGTGATCCCGTCCTGCGTGGCCCGTACGTTCACCCGCCCGCGCCGCCGGCCGTACTGACCCGGTCCGCCCCCGACCGCACAGGCGTGCCCGAGTCGCGCGCGTCCCGGCCCGGATGGGCCTAGCGTGACTGCATGGACGTGAAACTCAAGCAGTGCTTCATCGCGGTGGACGACCATGACAAGGCCCTCGCCTTCTACCGCGACGTGCTCGGCCTGGAGGTCCGCAATGACGTGGGCTTCGAGGGCATGCGCTGGGTGACCCTGGGCTCACCGCTCCAGCCGGACGTCGAGATCGTGCTGGAGCCGCCCGGCGCGAACCCGGACGCCTCCCCCGCCGACCGGCAGGCGATGGCCGAACTGCTCGCCAAGGGCATGCTCCGGGGTGTCATCTTCACGACCGAGGACTGCGACGCGCTGTACGAGCGGGTGCGGGAGTCCGGCGGCGATGTGCTCCAGGAGCCGACGGACCAGCCGTACGGGGTGCGCGACTGCGCCTTCCGGGATCCGGCGGGCAACCAGCTCCGCTTCCTCCAGCGCCCCGCGGAGTGACCGGCCGGCGGAATGAGCGGCCGGCGTGAATTCCCCGGGCCCGCCAGGGAATTCACGCCTACACTCCCCGCATGATCATTCGCTGGACGTACGCCTTCGTCGACCGGCCCGCCGGCCGGCTGCCCGAGGCCCGCGCCTTCTGGACGGCCGTCACCGGCACCCACGCGTCCGAACCCCGCGGTGAACAGGGCGAGTTCCTGACCCTGCTGCCCGAGGAGGCCGCCGGTGCGGACGCCTGCGTGAAGCTCCAGGGCGTCACCGAAGGCGACGGCGGCGCCCATCTCGACCTCTGCGTCGAGGACGTGAGGGAGATGGCCGAGAGGGCCCGGGAGCTCGGAGCGGAGCTGGTGGCGGACCATGGCGACTGGGTCGTACTGCGTTCTCCGGCGGGGCAGTTGTTCTGTGCCGTGCCCTGGCGCGGGGAGACGGTACGACCGCCGGTGGTGGCGGGCAGCCGGCTGGACCAGGTCTGCCTCGACATCCCGCCGTCCCGGTACGCCGCCGAGTCGGACTTCTGGGCCACCCTCACCGGCTGGGAGCGGCTGAAGGGGTCCCGTCCGGAGTTCGAGGTGCTGAAGCCGCCGGCGGGACTGCCCGTCCGGATCCTGCTCCAGCGGCTCGACGACGAGCGCCCCGCCTCCGCGCATCCGGACCTCGCCTGCGCCGACATCACCGCCGTCGGCGCCCGGCACGAGCGGTACGGGGCCGTCCCGGTACACCACGGCCCGCACTGGACGGTGATGCGCGACCCGGCCGACGGCATCTACTGCCTGACCGGCCGGGACCCGGAGACGGGCGGTCTGCCCGCCGGTCGGTGAACGGCCTGCGCTCAGGCCCACAGGACAGCCGACGCACAGGCGCACCGGTCACCCCCAGGACTCCACCTCCACCACGGCGTCGGCCGGCAGCGGCCCGTACACATGCGGGAACTCCTCCCCGCCCGGCTCCATGGCCTCGTACTTCACCGGCGCGCCGACCAGGGCCGGGTCCACGACCAGGACGACCAGCTCGTCCGGGCCGTCGTAGTCGCCGTAGAGGAACGCGGCGATGCGCGGGAGCTGTTCGCGGGTGGAGAAGTGGATGAAGCCCTCCTCCTGGAGGGTGCGGCCTCGGGTCGACACCTCGTAGGCGCCGCGCTCGCGGGCCGCCTCCCACAGGGAGCGTTCGGTGATGTGGAAGATGCGGGGCAGTTTCGGCATGCGCCCACGGTACGGCGTCCGGTACCGCGTCGGCGGTGGGCTCAGCGCTGCCTCGTGTACGTCCGCACCAGCACGCCGTTGGTGAAGGTGCGCACCCCGTCGAGGGTGAACTCCTTGATGTCGAGGCCGGTGCCGAACATGGGCATGCCCGTGCCGTAGACGAGCGGGTAGGCCTTGATGACGAGTTCGTCTATCTCGTCCAGCAGTTGTCCGGCGAGGCGCGAGCCGCCGCACAGATAGATGTCCAGGCCCCCCTCCTCCGCCTTCAGCGCGCGGACCCGGCCGAGCAGGTCGTCGGCGATGATCTCGACGTGCGGGTCGGGGGACGGAGCCAGGCTGCGGGAGGCGACGTACTCGCGCAGATGGGCGTAGGGGCTGGTGATGCCCTCCTTGAGGGCCAGCTCGTAGCTGGCCCGGCCCTGGATGACGGTGTCGAACCGTTTGTTCTCCAGGTGGTCGAGGCCGAGCTGCCTGCGGCCATGGGTGGACAGGGTCTCCGGGAACTCCGTCTTGAGGAAGTCGAGGTACTCCTCGTTCATGAAGCGGAACATCGCCGAGGCGTCGCCCTGCTCGTCGCCTATGAAGCCGTCGAGCGAGCAGGCGATGAAGTAACTGAGCTTGCGCAAACCGGTCTCTTTTCAGCAGGAGTTGGTACGGTCAGGGCGACCAACCACTCCATTTGTAGTACTCCATCCGTAGTGGTTGCAAGGCGTTTCGGAGATCCGCCAGAAGTGGGAGAAGCGGTTCCGGACAGGCACGAGCGGCCGGTCCCGCACACGGTGGGATGTGCGGGACTCGCTTCGCTCAGCTGCTGCGCCTGGTGACGAACTCGGCGAGCGCCAGCAGACCGCCCGCCGCCTCGGGCACGGGGACCGCGCGGGACAGCTCCTGCACGGCGCGGGCCATCCGGTCGGCCGCCTCGGCCTGCGCCCAGTCCCGCCCGCCGGCCCGCTCCACGGCCACTGCCGTACGCACGATGCTCTCGGCGTCACCGGAGACGTACGGCTCGCCGTACAGCTCGGCGAGTTCGGCCGCCGCCGCCGTGCCGGAGGACAGGGCCGCCACCACGGGCAGCGACTTCTTGCGGGCCGCGAGATCCGCGCCGGCCGGCTTCCCGGTGCGCCGCGGGTCGCCCCATATGCCGATGACGTCGTCGATCAGCTGGAAGGCGAGCCCGGCCTGGCGGCCGAAGCCGTCCAGTGCCGCCACGTCCTCGCCGTCGGCGCCCGCGTACAGCGCGCCGAGGGCGCAGGCGCAGCCCAGCAGCGCGCCGGTCTTCGCCTCCGCCATGGCGAGCACCTCGTCGAGGCCGACCTCGTGCGGGGCGCGCCGCTCCATGGCCGTGTCGGTGTGCTGGCCGGCGCACAGCTCCACGACACAGTCCGCGAGCCGGGCCGCCGCCGGACCGGACGCCGGGTGCGGGTCCTCGGCGAGCAGCCGCAGGGCCAGCGCCTGCAGGGCGTCACCGGCGAGGATCGCGTCGGCGGTGCCGAACACGGTCCAGGCCGTGGGCCGGTGCCGACGGGAGTCGTCCCGGTCCATCACGTCGTCGTGCAACAGCGTGAAGTTGTGGATCAGTTCGACCGCCACCGCCGCCCGGACCGCCGCCGTACGGGCCGCCGGTCCGCCGAGGGCGGTGGCCGCCGCGAGGACGAGCGCGGGCCGGATCGCCTTGCCGGCGTTGCCCCGCGCCGCGGTGCCGTCCGCGTGCTGCCAGCCGAAGTGGTAGAGCGCGATCCTGCGCATGGACCCGGGCAGCGACTCCAGGGCCGCGCGCAGCTCCGGGTCGACCAGGGTCCGGGTGCGCTCCAGCAGCGCCACCGCCTCCTGTCCTTCGAGACGCGCCTCGGGATGGGGTTCCGGATGCGGTTCGGGATGTCGCTCGGGCTGTCCCTCGATCGGGCCGGCATCGGTGTCGCCGGTCCTCCCCCGCCGTTCCCCCGCCGTGCCGGGGTGCGGCACGGCGGGGGAACGCTGTTCGGTCTCCGTCATGAACTCGGCCATGTCTCCCCCTCGCCAGGTCCGCGGACACCGGCGTCGCCGGCCCGGCCGGACGCATATTCCGAGGGTCTACCCTCGCCGACGAGCGGGGACACGGCCGCGAAGTGCGGAAACGTCACCTCCACCGGCCGATCTCGACGTTCTCCAGAACGCCGAGCGCGTCGGGCACCAGCACGGCGGCCGAGTAGTAGGCCGTCACCAGGTACTTGATGATCGCCTGTTCGTTGATGCCCATGAAACGGACGGACAGGCTGGGCTCGATCTCGTCCGGGATGCCGGACTGCCTCAGGCCGATGACCCCCTGGTCCTGCTCGCCGGTACGCATGGCGATGATCGAGGTCGTGCGCTCCGGGGTGACCGGGATCTTGTTACAGGGGTAGATCGGCACTCCGCGCCAGGTCGGGATGCGGTTGCCGCCGATCTCGACGGTCTCCGGGACCAGCCCTCGCTTGTTCAGCTCGCGCCCGAAGGCCGCGATCGCGCGCGGGTGGGCCAGGAACAGCTTGGTGCTGCGCCGGCGGCTGAGCAGCTCGTCCATGTCGTCCGGGCTGGGCACGCCGTCGTGCGGCTGGATCCGCTGGTCGTACTCGCAGTTGTTCAGCAGGCCGAAGTCGCGGTTGTTGATCAGCTCGTGCTCCTGGCGCTCCTTGAGCGCCTCGACCGTGAGCCTGAGCTGCTGCTCGGTCTGGTTCATCGGCTGGTTGTACAGGTCGGCCACGCGCGTGTGGATGCGCAGCACGGTCTGGGCGATGCTGAGCTCGTACTCACGGGGCCGGGGCTCGTAGTCCACGAAGGTGTGCGGGATGTCGGGCTCGCCGGAGTGACCGGCCGCCAGCTCGACCTCTTTCTCGCCGTACTTGTTGGTCGGCTGCTCCGGGGCCGAGCGGAGCTGCTCCAGGTGTTCGCGCAGGGTGTCCGCGCGCTCGGCGACCTGCTCGAAGTCCTGGCGGCTGAGGATCAGCACGGTGGCCGCGGTGGCCGCGCGGGCGGTGAACTCCCAGATGGCGTCAGGGTCCAGCAGTGCCTGTTCGCCGAAGTAGGCGCCGTCGGCGAGGACTCCGAGGACGGCGTCGTCGCCGTAGGGGCCGGTGCCGATCTTCTCGACCCTGCCGTGCGCCAGCAGGTACACCTCGCCCGTCTGGTTGCCGAAGTCGGCGATCACCTCGCCGGGCGCGAAGTCACGCTGCCGGCAGCGGCGGGCCAGCTCCGTCAGCACCGCCTCGTCCTCGTACGAGCGCAGGGCCGGCAGCTCCCCGAGTTCGGCGGGGATGACCTCGACCTGGTCCCCGGTCTTCACGAAGGTGATGCGACCGTCGCCGACGGTGTACGCCAGTCGCCTGTTGACCCGGTATGTACCGCCGTGCACGTCGACCCACGGGAGTGTGCGCAGCAGCCAGCGGGAGCTGATCTCCTGCATCTGTGGAACGGACTTGGTTGTGGTGGCCAGGTTCCGCGCTGCCGCCGTCCCGAGGGACTGCTGCGGCTTGCCCTGATCCGTGCGGACCTCTTCGCCTACCGACATAGAGAATTGCCTCCCAGGTATTCCCGGTGCCGAATCGCAGGGGGCACCGGTCTCGGCACCCGAGCCTTCCATCACGGTTCGTGGTCGCGCCATTACCCAAATGAGCGGGAATAGATCATCGGATTACCGGGCACAAAGAAGGACCCCGGCCAATCCCCGCAGCGCGCTCGGCCGCATGCCCCGCACCGGGTGACAATGAAGCGGTGACCAGCCCCGTTCCTCTCGTTCCCCGACTCCCTTCTCCGCTCCAAGCGGTCAGGGACGACCGGTTCGAGCGGTACGGTCTGCGGCTGCTCCTCAAGCGCGACGACCTGATCCACCCCCACCTCATCGGCAACAAATGGCGCAAGCTCGTGCCGAACATCGAGGCGGCGAAGGGCCGGCCACTGGTCACCTTCGGCGGGGCCTACTCCAATCACCTGCGCGCCACCGCCGCCGCGGGCCGCCTTCTCCGGCTCCCGACGGTCGGCGTGGTCCGCGGCGAGGAGCTGGCCGACCGTCCGCTCAACCCCTCCCTGGCCCGGTGCGCGTCGGACGGCATGAGGCTGCACTTCATCGACAGGTCGACGTACCGACGCAAGACCGAGCCAGAGACCCTGGCCGCCATCCTGCGCGCGGCCGGGGCCGAGGAGGCGTACGTCGTGCCCGAGGGCGGCAGCAACAGCGAGGCCGTACGCGGCTGCCGGGCGCTGGGCGAGGAACTGCGCGGCCGCGCCGGCATCGTCGCGGTCGCCTGCGGCACCGGCGGCACGCTCGCGGGGCTGGCCGCCGGGCTGGCGGCAGGACAGCGGGCGCTCGGCGTACCGGTACTCAGGGGCGGCTTCCTGGAACGTGACATACAGGCACTGCAGGAACGTGCCTTCGGCGGCCGTACCGGCTCCTGGTCCCTGGACGAACGCTTCCACTTCGACGGTTACGCCCGTACGACACCTGAACTGCACGCATTCGCCCAGGACTTCGAGGACCGCCACGGGCTGCCCGTCGAGCGTCTCTATGTCGCCAAGTTGCTCTACGGACTTGTCGCCCTGGCGGACGAGGGCGCCTTCCCGCGCGGGACGACGATCGCCGCCGTCGTCACCGGGCGCCCGTTCCCGGAGAGTTAGGGCCTGTCCGGCGGATCCTGTCCCAGACCCGGGGGCCGGCACGCCCTCCCCCACTGCCTCAAGGGCGTGGGGGCACCCCCAGCCGCGTTGCCGTCGGCCCCCGACTCCCTCCTGCGCCTTGCAACCGGACGCACCGGCCCCACACCGGCATCGGCGGCCAAAACACCAGCCAGCCGCATCACCAACCTGTCCGAACACCACACCTAGCCCGCCTCCCGATAGGCCGCCGCCTCCTCCAGGTCCAGGCGTCTGAGGAGCGCGCGCAGCATCTCGTCGTCGATGTAGCGGTGGTCGCGGAGCCTGACGAAGACCTCGCGTTCGGCGCTGATCATCTCGCGGGAGAGGCGGCGGTAGGTGTCGTCGACGGACTCGCCGGTGACGGGGTTGGTCTGGCCGAGGCGCTCCCAGACGGCGTTGCGGCGGCGCTCCAGGACCGTGCGCAGGCGGTCGGCGAGCGGCGGGGGCAGGGCGTTGCGCTCGTCGGAGAGAAGGTCGTCCAGGCGGCTCTCGGCGGCCCGTGAGGCCTGCGCCTGGGCGTTGGCCTCGGCGAGCGTCTCGGCCTGCGGATCGCGGCCGGGGAAGCGCATCAGGCGGATCAGCGGCGCGAGCGTCAGGCCCTGCAGCACGAGGGTGCCGATCACCGTGGTGAAGGTCAGGAAGAGGATCAGGTTCCGCTGCGGGAAGGGGGCGCCGCCGTGCACCGTGAGCGGGATCGAGAACGCGATGGCCAGGGACACCACCCCGCGCATGGCGGCCCACCCCGTCACGACCGGCGCCCGCCAGGTGACGTCCTCCTCGCGCTCCCTGATCCGGCGGAAGAGCGCGCGGGGCAGGAAGGTCGCCGGGAACACCCACGCGAAGCGGGCCGCCACGACCACGACGAAGACCGCGATCGCGTACCAGGCGGCGTCGCCCCCCTCGTACGCGCCCAACCCCTTGAGGACGGTCGGCAGTTGCAGGCCGATCAGCGCGAACACCGCCGATTCCAGCAGGAAGGCGACCATCCGCCACACCGCGTCCTCCTGGAGCCGGGTGGCGAAGTCGACCTCCCACGCGCGGTGCCCGAGATACACCGCGACCACGACGACCGCGAGGACGCCGGAGCCGTGGAACTGCTCGGCCACGCCGTAGGCGACGAACGGGATCAGCAGCGAGAGGGTGTTCTGCAGCAGCGCCTCCTTCAGACGGGTGCGCAGCCAGTGGATCGGCACCATGAGCACGAGTCCGACGAGCACCCCGCCGACCGCGGCCCGCAGGAACTCCTCGATGCCTCCCGCCCAGGTGGCGCCCTCGCCGACGGCCGCGGCGAGGGCCACCTTGTAGGCGGTGATCGCGGTGGCGTCGTTCAGCAGGGACTCGCCCTGGAGGATGGTGGTGATCCAGGACGGCAGGCCGACCCGGCGCGCGATCGCCGCGGCCGCGACCGCGTCCGTCGGCGCGACCACCGCGCCCAGCACCAGCGCGGCGGGCAGCGGCAGCCCCGGTACGACGAGATAGGCGGCCCAGCCGACGACGAAGGTCGCGAAGAGCACGTACCCGATCGACAGCAGCCCCACGGGCCGCATCTGGGCCCGCAGATCGAGGTACGAGCTCTCGGTGCCCTCCTTGTAGAGCAGCGGGGGCAGCACCAGCGGCAGGACGATGTCCGGGTCCAGCGTGTAGTGCGGGATCCCGGGGACGTATGAGACGGCCAGGCCGACCGCGACCAGCAGCAGGGGTGCCGGCACCGGGGTGCGCCGGGCGATTCCCGCGAACCCCGCGCTGCCCGCCACCAGCAACAGCAGCGGCATCACGTCCATGATCCTCGCCCACCCTCGTTTTCCGCGCGGCCACCCGCACACCCGTCGTAATCTGGCAATCATGAAACAGTGCACGCACGCCGACGCGCTGCCGCACCCGGAACCGGACCCGCTCGACGTGACCTGCCCGGAGTGCCTGCGGAACGGCACGCACCCGGTGCAGCTGCGGCTGTGTCTCAGCTGCGGCCACGTCGGCTGTTGCGACTCCTCTCCGGGGAGGCACGCGACGCAGCACCACGAGACGTCCGGTCATCCGGTGATGCGGTCCTTCGAGCCCGGCGAGGAGTGGCGGTGGTGCTTCGTGGACCACGTTCTCGTTGTCTGAGCCGTCGTCCGGTTTCCCGCCCGAGCGGATCTCGTCGCGCGGATTCCGGCATGGTCACATTCCCGTCCGACCGGGTTCTCGTGTGACACTGCATGCGGCGGCGGCCGCACGACGGTTCGAGCGTCTGACGTCTGGGTACGTCAACCCGGCGCGCGCTCTTCCCATTTGGGCCCGCAAACCCTCTAGACACGGAGCGTATACGCAGCTTTACTGTGAGTGACGCCAGGGGGGTTGGGGTCCCGGGACAGGAACGTTCGGAGCGCGATAGCGTCACCGCCGAACCACGTACGCGTTACCCCGGGGGGCGACCCTCGGCCCCGTAAAGCTTGTACCACCATGGAGGTGAGGGTGTCCCAGATCGCAGGCGAGCCCGCGGCGAATCAGGACTTCGTGGAAGTCCGGCTGCCGGCCGCGGGTGCCTACCTGTCGGTGCTGCGGACGGCCACGGCCGGTCTCGCGGCCCGCTTGGACTTCACCCTGGACGAGATCGAGGACCTGCGCATCGCCGTGGACGAGGCCTGCGCGATCCTGCTCCAACAGGCCGTGCCCGGCTCCGTGCTCAGCTGTGTCTTCCGGCTCGTCGACGACTCGCTGGAGGTCACGGTCTCGGCGCCGACCACGGACGGTCACGCCCCGTCGCGGGACACCTTCGCCTGGACCGTGCTGTCGGCCCTCGCGGGCAAGGTCTCGTCCGCCGTCGACGAGGACAAGACCGTGTCGATCAGCCTCTACAAACAGCGCGGCGCGGGCCCCGGCCCGGCGTGAGGAACGGGGACGGTCCGGTGCGGGACGAAGAGCGCGGCACACGCGAGCTGCCGGCCGGGGACGGGGGTGCCCCCTGGTCGAGCGCGGGCGAGATCTCCGGGGAAGCCCCTCGGGACGGTTCCCGGCGCATGGCGGACGGCATCGACGGCATCCCCGAGCAGGCCAGGCCGCACCCGGTGGACGACTCCGCGGGTGCCGGAGGTGACGGCGCGGTGCAGGTCGTACAGCCGGAGGAACCCGGCGGCGCCGGACCCACCGTCCGCGCGGGGGCCAGGGCTCGGGGAAGGGCTACGGGCGGGACGATGAGCGAGCACGAGCGAAACGCCGAGGACGAGGCGCTGGGCGCGGAGGCCGTGCAGGCCGCACAGCACGCACCCCAGGACCGCAGCGGTGCGCGGGCGCTGTTCGTCGAGCTGCGCAAGCTGAACGCCGGCAGCGCGGAGTACGCGGAGCTGCGCAATCAGCTGGTCCGTATGCACCTGCCGCTCGTGGAGCACCTGGCGCGCCGGTTCCGTAACCGCGGCGAGCCGCTGGACGACCTGACGCAGGTCGCCACGATCGGCCTGATCAAGTCCGTGGACCGGTTCGACCCGGAGCGCGGTGTGGAGTTCTCCACGTACGCCACCCCGACCGTGGTCGGTGAGATCAAGCGGCACTTCCGCGACAAGGGCTGGGCGGTCCGGGTGCCGCGCCGGCTGCAGGAGCTGCGGCTCGCGCTGACCACGGCGACGGCCGAGCTGTCCCAGCTGCACGGCCGCTCCCCCACGGTCCACGAGCTGGCCGAGAAGCTCGCGATCTCCGAGGAGGAGGTCCTGGAGGGCCTGGAGTCCGCCAACGCGTACTCCACGCTGTCCCTGGACGTCCCCGACACCGACGACGAGTCGCCTGCGGTCGCCGACACCCTCGGCGCGGAGGACGAGGCGCTGGAGGGCGTGGAGTACCGGGAGTCGTTGAAGCCGCTGCTGGAGGATCTCCCGCCGCGGGAGAAGCGGATTCTGCTGCTGCGCTTCTTCGGGAACATGACCCAGTCGCAGATCGCGCAGGAGGTCGGCATCTCCCAGATGCACGTCTCCCGGCTGCTGGCCCGCACGCTGGCCCAACTGCGGGAGAAGCTCCTCGTCGAGGAGTAGGCCGAGGAGTGAGCGGAGCGGACGAGTAGAGCGCCTGGGTCTACTCGGCGCGGCCCGGCCCCTTGATACCGAGGGCCCGGGTCGTCTCACCGTTGACGAGCAGCACGAGCGCCGCCACGGCCACGACGGCCAGGGCGATCCCGGCCGGGATGGCCATGCTGTCGGCCTTGAGCAGGCTGTAGGCGATCGGCAGCGCCATGAGCTGGGTGATCACCGCGGGGCCCCGGCTCCAGCTGCGCCGCAGCAGCAGTCCGCGCGCGGCGAGCAGCGGCAGCAGCGCGAGCACGACCAGCGTGATGCCCAGAGTCAGGGCCTGCTGCCGGCCGTCCGGCTCACCGGTGAGCCCGAGGACGAACACCCACAGTCCGCCGGCCACCAGCGCGAGGCCTTCCAGGGCGGCCAGCAGGGCGGCATACGTCAGCCGCCGAGGGCGTGGCCCGTCGGCTGGGGCTGCTTCGGCTTCCGGGGTCGGGGTCTGCTCACTGCTCACCCCAGCAGGGTAGCCGTCGGGCCCCGATGGCCACCGGCGGGTGCGCGCGGTGCCGCGAAACGGGCCCGCGCCCGAAATCCGGCCCGCGGACCAACGCCGTACCGAGGCTCGCGCCCCCGCCTCTTACCGGATCCCTACCTCGGTGTAGGCCGGGTACCGCCGGGTAGGTACGCTGCCATCCATGCGTGCACTTCTCGTGGTCAATCCGGCGGCTACCACCACCAGCGCACGCAGGCGTGACGTCCTGATCCACGCACTCGCCAGCGAGATGAAGCTGGAGGCTGTCACCACCGAGTACCGCGGCCACGCACGCGACCTCGGCCGGCAGGCGGCGGACAGCGACGACATCGACCTCGTGGTGGCCCTCGGCGGCGACGGCACGGTCAACGAGGTCGTCAACGGCCTCCTGCACGCCGGCCCCGACCCGGATCGGCTGCCCGGCTTCGCCGTGGTCCCCGGCGGCTCCACCAACGTCTTCGCCCGCGCCCTCGGCCTGCCCAACGACCCGGTGGAGGCCACCGGCGCCCTGCTGGACGCACTGCGCGAGGGCAGCGAGCGGTTCGTCGGCCTCGGCCTGACCTCGGGCACGCCCGGCACCGAGGACGAGGCGGTCCCGGACCGCTGGTTCACCTTCAACGCCGGACTCGGCTTCGACGCGGGCGTCGTCGGCCGGGTCGAGCAGCAGCGCGAGCGCGGCAAGAGGTCGACACACGGGTTGTACGTACGACAGGTGATCCGGCAGTTCCTCGCCGAGCCGAACCGCCGGCACGGCTCGATCACACTGGAGCAGCCTGGCGAGGACCCGATCACCGATCTTGTGGTCGCCATAATCTCGAACACGTCCCCTTGGACGTATTTCGGCAATCGCCCCATGTACACGTCGCCTAAGGCCTCGTTCGACACAGGCGTCGACATCCTGGGTCTGCGCCGCCTGTCGACGGCCGCGGTTGCCCGGTATGGCACCCAGTTGCTCACTTCGTCCCCCGAGCGCGGACCCCATGGCAGGCATGTGGTCTCGCTGCACGACATGGACCAGTTCACCTTGCATTCGAAGGCGCCCCTCCCCTTGCAGATGGACGGTGACCACCTCGGGCTGCGCAGGAGCGTGACGTTCACAGGCGTACGCCGTGCACTGCGTGTGATTGTGTGAGCGGAAGACCCCAAAGTCCTTTCACTCGAACGTTTAGGCCAGGATCCACCCCATGGAAGTACGGCTGTGACCTAGTCGACACCGAGGAATCAAAAAAAACTTTCCTGAAGGGGTTGTATCCGCCGCTGAGGTTTGCGAGTCTCTACGTGGCGATCGGGACGGCCCGCAACACCGGCCTCCACTGATCACCAGAACCCCTCTTCGAACCAAGGACCACGCCGGGGAAGACTCGGCGGTCGGCCCTTCACTTGTTGAGGGATTCGTGAAAGCGTTCACATTCACAAGCAACCTGTACGTAATACGTTCAGAGAAACCAAGGAGAGGTAGCAGCCATGGACTGGCGTCACAACGCCGTTTGCCGCGAGGAAGACCCCGAGCTCTTCTTCCCCATCGGCAACACCGGTCCTGCGCTGCTGCAGATCGAGGAAGCCAAGGCCGTCTGCCGTCGCTGCCCGGTGATCGAGCAGTGTCTGCAGTGGGCGCTCGAGTCCGGTCAGGACTCCGGCGTCTGGGGTGGTCTCAGCGAGGACGAGCGCCGCGCCATGAAGCGCCGCGCCGCCCGCAACCGGGCCCGTCAGGCCTCCGCCTGACATACCCCACCCCTGCTGACAGCCTGAGCTTGGCGGCGCGTGCAGCACGCACGCATCTCCCGCCCCCGAGCCGCAGCGCGCAGTATCCCCCGATGCCGCTAGCGATTTAGCAGAGCAGCAACGAGCACGAGCCTCGGACCAATGACGGTCCGAGGCTTTTTGCTGTCCGCGCCGGCCCAGCGCGCCACTCGGGCCCCGCTCACCAGCGGGCCGTTGCCAACCCCTGCTCACCAAGGGGCCGTTGACTACTTCTGCGCCCGCACCGGAATGTCGAGGATCACCCGGGTCCCCCGCTCCGGCGCCGGGACCATGTCGAAGGAACCGCCCAACTCGCCCTCCACCAGGGTGCGCACGATCTGCAGGCCGAGGTTGCCCGAGCGGTGCGGGTCGAAGCCCTCGGGCAGGCCGACCCCGTCGTCCTGGACGGTGACGAGGAGGCGCGCCTCCTTGGTGGTGCCGCCACGGACCGCGGAGACCTCGACCGTGCCGGTGTCGCCCTCGCGGAACCCGTGCTCCAGGGCGTTCTGCAAGATCTCGGTGAGGACCATCGACAGCGGGGTGGCGACCTCGGCGTCGAGTATCCCGAAGCGGCCGGTGCGTCGGCCGGTCACCTTGCCGGGCGAGATCTCGGCGACCATCGCCAGCACGCGGTCGGCGATGTCGTCGAACTCCACGCGCTCGTCCAGGTTCTGAGACAGCGTCTCATGGACGATGGCGATCGAGCCGACCCGGCGGACGGCCTCCTCCAGAGCCTCCCGGCCGCGCTCGGACTCGATGCGCCGGGCCTGCAGCCGCAGCAGCGCGGCGACCGTCTGGAGGTTGTTCTTCACCCGGTGGTGGATCTCCCGGATGGTCGCGTCCTTGGTGATCAACTCGCGCTCGCGGCGCCGCAGTTCGGTGACGTCCCGGCACAGCACCAAGGAACCGATCCGGGTGCCCTTGGGCTTGAGCGGGATCGCCCGGAACTGGATCGCCCCGTCATTGCCCTCGATCTCGAACTCGCGCGGCGCCCAGCCACTGGCCAGCTTGACGAGCGCCTCGTCCACCGGGCCGCGGGTCGGGGCCAGCTCGGCGGTGGTCTGGCCGAGGTGCTGGCCGACCAGGTCGGCGGCGAGGCCGAGCCGGTGGTAGGCGGACAGCGCGTTCGGGGAGGCGTACTGGACGATGCCGTCGGCGTCCAGCCGGATCAGGCCGTCGCCGACACGCGGCGAGGCGTCCATGTCGACCTGCTGGTCAGGGAAGGGGAACGATCCTGCAGCGATCATCTGGGCCAGGTCCGAGGCGCTCTGGAGATAGGTCAGCTCCAGCCGGCTCGGGGTGCGGACGGTGAGCAGATTGGTGTTGCGGGCGATGACGCCGAGGACACGGCCCTCGCGTCGTACGGGGATGGACTCGACCCGTACGGGGACCTCTTCGCGCCACTCCGGGTCACCCTCGCGCACGATCCGGCCCTCGTCCAGCGCCGCGTCCAGCATGGGCCGGCGGCCGCGCGGGACGAGGTGGCCGACCATGTCGTCCTGGTAGGAGGTGGGGCCGGTGTTGGGGCGCATCTGGGCGACCGAGACGTACCGCGTGCCGTCGCGGGTGGGGACCCACAGGACCAGGTCGGCGAAGGAGAGGTCGGAGAGCAGCTGCCACTCCGAGACCAGCAGATGGAGCCACTCGAGATCGGAGTCGTCGAGGGCGGTGTGCTGGCGGACCAGCTCGTTCATGGAGGGCACGATGCGAGCGTACCCGCGGGCCTCGGATGGCCGAAAAAACACCCGCGGGCCGCGGCGCCTGGAAGGGACCCTCAACCCTCCCGGCACCGCAGCCCGGAGCATCATCGGCCGTGGGGTGTGCGGTCCCGGTCGGCCGAAGGTCGAGGATCCGGGGCAGTCAGGGCAGAGAGCTCCGGTTCCTCGATCCGCCTTCCTGTGCGGGGAAGACGGAGGTTTCTTCACTTTGATTGTGGACTAGACCACAAGGATGTGTCCATGCTCTTGTCGGCATGCACGACTCGTGGCACCCGATGCCACGCAGCCTAGCCCGCCTCGGTCAGCAGCGGGGCCAGATGGCCATGGCAATTTCCGCGAGTGCCTCCAGTTCCCCCCGGCTCGCTCCGTCGCGCGCCTGCTGGGACATGCCCTGGATCATGGCGCCGGTGTGCCGGGCGAGGACGGCGGCGTCGGTGCCGGCGGGGAGCAGTCCGGCTGCGATGTCCGCCCGGACGCGGGACGCGAGGGCGGCCATGTTCGCGTTGCGCCGCTCGCGGAGCAGCTGCTCCACCTCGGGGCTGGTGCAGTTGGTGGCGGCGTGCACGACCAGGCAGCCGTACGGGTGCTCGGGGTCGGTGTACTCGGCGGCCGCCTCGCGCAGCATGCGCTCGACGGCGGCGCGAGCAGTGGGCTCCTCGGCGATCGCCCGGTCCCCGAAGGCGCCATGGGTGTCGCTGTAGACCCGGACGACCTCCTCGAACAGGGTCCGCTTGTCACCGAAGGCCGCGTAGAGACTCGGAGCCCCGATGCCCATGATCCGGGTGAGGTCGGAGACCGAGGTGGCCTCGTAGCCGTGCTCCCAGAAGGCCATGAGTGCCTTCTCCAGGGCGGTGGCCCGGTCGAAGGAGCGCGGCCGACCGCGGCCCTTCACCGTCCTGACCTGCTCTTCCCTCTGCGCCTGTCCCACCATGGAGTGCATTTTATAGCGGTCCCTAGAGAATTGTCAGCGGGATGCGGTACGGTCTTTTTGTAGCGACTGCTAGACAAATCTGGAGGGGCGGGAGACATGGGCGTGCTCACGGGGAAGACGGCGCTGGTCACGGGGGCGAGCCGGGGCATCGGGCGGGGGATCACCGAGCGGCTCGGGCGGGACGGTGCGCGGATCGCGGTGCACTACGGCAGCGACGAGACGGCCGCGAAGGAGACGGTCGCGGCGATCGAGTCGGCCGGCGGCTCGGCGTTCGCGATCGGGGTGCGGCTGGGCGTGCCGGGGGACGCCGGGCGACTGTGGGAGGAGTTCGACCGGCACGCGGACGGCCTGGACATCCTCGTGCACAACGCGGGCATCGGCACATCACGGCCGTTCACGGAGATCCAAGAAGAGGAGTACGACCGGCTCTTCGCGGTGAATGTGAAGGCGCCCTTCTTCCTCACCCGGCTCGGGGCGGAGCGGCTGCGCGACGGCGGGCGCGTGGTGAACATATCGTCGGGGCTCGCGCGGGCCGCCGCGATGCCCCGGCTGATCGCGTACGCGATGACGAAGGCCGCGCTGGACGTCTTCACCCGGGACCTGTCCAAGGAGCTCGGCCCCCGCGGGATCACGGTCAACTCCGTGGCGCCCGGCATCGTGGACACCGACGTCAACGCCGCGTGGCTGCGCGCGAGCGAGGAGGCATGGCAGGGTGCGGCGGCACTCTCGGCGCTGGGCCGGGTGGGCACACCGGCGGACATCGCCGACGTGGTGGCGTTCCTGGTCTCGGAGGACGGGCACTGGGTGACGGGCCACTGGCTGGACGCGACGGGAGGCTCCCTCACCTGAGGCTTTCCCTGACCTTCCCCGTCCATTTCCTGGGCCGCAGAACACCCCTTCTGTTAGATTGGTCTAAACCACATACAGACGCACAGAGCCCACTTCAGAACGGCAGGCCCAGCGTGGAAGTTGTCATCGTTCCGGACGCCGCGGCGGGCGGCGAGCTGATCGCCGAGGCCATGGCCCAGCTGCTGCGACGCAAGCCCGACGCCGTGCTCGGCGTGGCCACCGGCTCCACCCCGCTGCCCATCTACCAGGCGCTGACCGCGAAGGTGCGCTCCGGCGCCGCCGACACCGCGCGGGCCCGCATAGCCCAGCTCGACGAGTATGTGGGGCTGCCCGCCGACCACCCCGAGTCCTACCGCTCGGTGCTGCGCCGCGAGGTGCTGGAGCCGCTCGGTATCGGCATGGACTCCTTCCTCGGCCCCGACGGCACCGCCGAGGACGTCCAGGCGGCGTGCGAGGCGTACGACCGTGCGCTCGCCGAGGCCGGCGGGGTGGACCTCCAGTTGCTCGGCATCGGCACGGACGGACACATCGGCTTCAACGAGCCCTGCTCGTCCCTCGCCTCGCGCACCCGGATCAAGACGCTGACCGAGCAGACCCGTGTCGACAACGCCCGCTTCTTCGACGGCGACATCGACCAGGTGCCGCACCACGTCATCACCCAGGGCATCGGCACCATCCTGGAGGCCCGGCACCTGGTGCTGCTGGCGACGGGCGAGGGCAAGGCGGACGCGGTCGCCGCGACCGTCGAGGGGCCGGTCGCTGCCGTCTGCCCGGCCTCCGCACTCCAGCTGCACCGCCACGCCACGGTGGTCGTCGACGAGGCAGCCGCATCCAAGCTGAAGCTGGCGGACTACTTCAGGCACACCTACGCCAACAAGCCGGAGTGGCAGGGGATCTAGGCGGGACCGACGGGGCCGACGGGCGGGCCGGCCGGGACCGGCGCGGGGTTCGACAGGGGGCTGGTGGCGGACCCTGTCCGGTCGTCCGGGCGTGCGCCCTGGGCGCCCGATGGACTAGACCAGGAGCGGGTGCGACGGTATATAGAGGGGATCACGGAGCGTGCGGGTGGACTCCTGACCCCCGAACCCGTGCCACGATGTGAGCCGTGGCCGATGCCAGGTCGGTCGATTTCGGCATCCGGAGCCGGGAAGGCAGAGCATGAGCACCGACGTCAGCAGTGCGGAGAACGAGGCCGGGACGACCGTCCGTACGGCGCGCGTGCCCAAGTACTACCGCCTGAAGAAGCACCTGCTCGACATGACGGAGACGCAGGCTCCGGGCACGCCGGTCCCGCCCGAGCGCACGCTGGCCGCAGAGTTCGACACCTCCCGCACCACCGTCCGCCAGGCCCTTCAGGAGCTGGTCGTGGAGGGCCGGCTCGAGCGCATCCAGGGCAAGGGCACGTTCGTCGCCAAGCCCAAGGTCTCCCAGGCGCTCCAGCTCACCTCCTACACCGAGGACATGCGCGCCCAGGGTCTGGAGCCGACCTCGCAGCTGCTGGACATCGGCTACATCACGGCCGACGACCGGCTCGCCGGGCTGCTCGACATCAGCGCCGGCGGACGCGTGCTCCGCATCGAGAGGCTGCGCATGGCCAACGGCGAGCCGATGGCCATCGAGACCACGCATCTGAGCGCCAAGCGCTTCCCGGCGCTGCGCCGCTCCCTGGTGAAGTACACATCCCTCTACACCGCCCTCGCCGAGGTCTACGACGTCCACCTCGCCGAGGCCGAGGAGACCATCGAGACCTCGCTGGCCACCCCGCGCGAGGCGGGCCTGCTCGGCACCGACGTGGGCCTGCCGATGCTGATGCTCTCCCGTCACTCCCTGGACCGCGAGGGCAAGCCGGTGGAGTGGGTGCGGTCCGTGTACCGGGGGGACCGCTACAAGTTCGTGGCGCGCCTCAAGCGGCCCGCGGAGTAGGGCCCCTCAACGCCCTTGCGGAGCACGGCCGGTGGATGTTCGCTGAATCGATATACCGATATGCGGACGAGGGCTTCCACTGTGACGACACCGTCACCTAGATTGCCTGCGCATTACACAGGTGATCAGCGAGGGGACGGAGAGCCGTGGCATGTCCGATACGCCTGAAGTGAGACCACCGGTCGTCACACCGGTCCGGGTGATCATCGCCCTGTGTCTGGTCGCGCCTTTCGCAGCGATGCTCTGGGTCGGCTCCTACGCCAAGAAGGACCCCGCGTTCATCGGGATCCCGTTCTTCTACTGGTACCAGATGCTCTGGGTGCTGATCTCCACCGCGCTCACCATGACCGCGTACAAGCTGTGGCAGCGCGACCAGCGCGCCCGCACGGCCCAGAAGGGCGGTGCGGCGAAGTGAAGAACGGCGTCAACGGCGTCGCGCTCGGCGTCTTCATCTTCTTCTTCCTGGCCGTCACGGTCATGGGCTTCCTCGCCGCACGCTGGCGCAGGGCCGAGAACGAGCACTCCCTGGACGAATGGGGCCTGGGCGGACGGTCGTTCGGCACCTGGATCACCTGGTTCCTGCTCGGCGGCGACCTGTACACGGCGTACACCTTCGTCGCCGTACCGGCGGCGGTGTACGCGGCGGGCGCGTCCGGCTTCTTCGCGGTGCCGTACACGATCCTGGTCTACCCGCTGATCTTCACGTTCCTGCCCCGCCTGTGGTCGGTGTCCCACAAGCACGGCTATGTGACGACCTCGGACTTCGTGCGCGGCCGCTTCGGCTCCAAGGGCCTGTCGCTGGCGGTGGCGCTGACCGGCATCCTGGCGACGATGCCGTACATCGCGCTCCAGCTCGTCGGCATCCAGGCGGTGCTGGACGTGATGGGCGTCGGCGGGGACAGCAGCACCAACTGGTTCGTACGCGACCTGCCGCTGCTCATCGCCTTCGGCGTGCTGGCGGCGTACACCTACTCCTCCGGACTGCGCGCCCCCGCGCTGATCGCGTTCGTCAAGGACGCGCTGATCTACATCGTCATCACGGTGGCGATCATCTACATCCCGATCAAGCTGGGCGGCTTCGACGACATCTTCGCCAAGGCCGGCCATGCGTTCAGCCAGGTCAGTCCGAAGACGGGCAAGCCACGCGGCGCGCTTGCGCCCCCGGCGGCGGGCCAGTGGACCTACGCCACCCTGGCCCTCGGCTCGGCCCTGGCCCTGTTCATGTACCCGCACTCGATCACCGCGACCCTCTCCTCCAAGAGCCGTGAGGTGATCCGCCGCAACACCACCATTCTGCCGCTGTACTCTCTGATGCTCGGCCTGCTGGCCCTGCTGGGCTTCATGGCGATCGCGGCCGGGGTCAAGGTCACCAACGGCCAGCTGGCGATCCCGCAGCTGTTCGAGGACATGTTCCCGTCCTGGTTCGCGGGCGTGGCGTTCGCGGCGATCGGCATCGGCGCGCTCGTACCGGCGGCGATCATGTCGATCGCGGCGGCGAACCTCTTCACCCGCAACATCTACAAGGACTTCATCAAGCCGGACGCCACGCCGAAGCAGGAGGCCCAGGTCTCCAAGCTCGTCTCGCTGCTGGTGAAGGTCGGCGCGCTGGTCTTCGTCCTCACCATGGACAAGACCGTCGCCATCAACTTCCAGCTGCTCGGCGGCATCTGGATCCTGCAGACCTTCCCGGCCCTGGTCGGCGGCCTGTTCACCCGCTGGTTCCACCGCTGGGCCCTGCTCGCCGGCTGGGCGGTCGGCATGATCTACGGCACGGTCGCCGCGTACGGTGTCGCCTCCCCGACTCAGAAGCACTTCGGCGGTTCGGCGAAGGAGATCCCCGGCATCGGCGAGATCGGCTACATCGGCCTCACGGCCTTCGTCCTCAACGTCGCCGTGGCCGTGGTCCTCACCGTCGCCCTCAAGGCCGTGAAGGCCCCTGAGGGCATCGACGAGACCAAGCCGGAGGACTACACGGCGGACGCGGGAGAACCCGGCGTGCAGAAGGAGCTGACGCCCACCGCAACGGCCTGAGTGGCGCGGGGCCGTATCAACCCGCCACAGCCCGCAGCGGGCCGCCGAGAACAGCCACCATCGGCGGCCCGCTGTCGTACACACTCACACCATGGACATGCAGATCCGCCCCGCCGATCCGGCCGAATACGACGCCCTGGGAGAGATCACCGCCCGGGCCTACCTCCAGGACGGCCTCCTGGACTTCGGCGAGAGCGACACGTACCTCGGTGAACTCCGGGACGTGGCCAAGAGAGCCGCCGCCGCGGAGGTCCTGGTGGCCGTACGCAACGGAGTGCTCGGCGGCGTCACCTTCGTCCCCTCCCCCGGCCCCATGGCCGACATCGCGCGCCCCGGGGAGGCGGAGATCCGTATGCTGGCCGTGGCCGGCGCCGCCCGTGGCCGGGGGGCCGGCGAGGCTCTCGTACGGGCGTGCATCGACCGCGCACGGGCCACCGAGGGCTGTCGGGCCGTCGTCCTGTCGACCCAGCACACCATGCACGCGGCCCATCGCATCTACGAACGGCTCGGCTTCGCTCGTACTCCCGAGCGGGACTGGAATCCGCTGCCCGAGCGGCTCGACATCACTCTGCTCACCTATGAGTTGACGCTCTGAGACCGGCGCGACACAACATCTGGGGGTGCCACGACAGCCCGGCACTAGATGTATGCTCGTCCTCGCTGTCGTCGCAGGGGAATCCGGTGCGAATCCGGAACTGTCCCGCAACGGTGTACTTGTGCATGTCTGCCCCCAAAGCAGAGCGCATCGCACAGGAGTCAGTCCGAGGACCTGCCGGCAGCGCACCCGGCCGTCCGGTCCGGGTGCCCCAAGACGTCCGGGCCTCGTGGAATGGGCCGGTGGACGCGACGCCGTGTGCGCTCGTGGCTGCCCCCCTGCCCTCCGCAAGGCCCCCGTGCCGAGCGAGGGAGAGCCCCACGTGACCATCGCGCCAGCAGATCCGGCTTCAGCCCGCGAAGTCAGCGAGCTGGAGACCGACGGTCCCGGTACCGCGCTGCTGCGGACCCTGACCGAGCTGACCGCCGACCTCCCCGACGCCGACCCAGGCCGGGTCGCCGCCGCCGCGCTGCGCGGCCGGTCCGCTCGTGGCGCCTCCGAAATCGCTGCGGAGCTGCGCGAACTGGCCACCGAGGCCGCCGCCGGGCTCATCTCCGAGGACCCCGCCTACTCCAGGCTGGCCGCCCGGCTGCTGACCCTCTCCATCCGCGCCGAGGCCGCCTCGCAGGGCGTGACGTCCTTCACCGAGTCCGTCGCCGTCGGCCACCGCGAGGGCCTGATCGCCGACCGCACCGCGGAGTTCGCGCGGCTGCATGCCGAACGCCTCGACGCCCTGGTCGACCGGGCGGCCGACGACCGCTTCGGCTACTTCGGTCTGCGCACCCTGCACAGCCGCTATCTTCTGCGGCACCCCCTCACCCGCAAGGTCATCGAGACGCCCCAGCACTTCATGCTGCGGGTGGCGAGCGGCCTGGCCGAGGACGACACCCCTCGCTCCGTCGACGAAGTCGCCGCGCTCTACGGGCTCATGAGCCGCCTCGACTACCTCCCGTCCTCCCCCACGCTCTTCAACTCCGGCACCCGGCACCCGCAGATGTCGTCCTGCTATCTCCTCGACTCCCCGCTGGACGAGCTGGACTCCATCTACGACCGCTACCACCAGGTGGCCCGGCTCTCGAAACACGCCGGCGGCATCGGGCTGTCGTACTCCCGGATCCGCAGCCGCGGTTCGCTGATCCGCGGCACCAACGGGCACTCCAACGGCATCGTCCCGTTCCTGAAGACCCTGGACGCCTCGGTGGCCGCGGTGAACCAGGGCGGCCGGCGCAAGGGCGCGGCCGCGGTCTACCTGGAGACCTGGCACTCCGACATCGAGGAGTTCCTGGAGCTGCGGGACAACACCGGTGAGGACGCCCGCCGTACGCACAACCTGAACCTCGCGCACTGGATCCCGGACGAGTTCATGCGCCGGGTGAACGCCGACGCGCAGTGGTCCCTCTTCTCCCCCGCCGACGTGCCGGAGCTGGTGGACCTGTGGGGCGAGGAGTTCGACGCCGCCTACCGCAAGGCCGAGGCGGCAGGCCTGGCGAAGAAGACCATGCCGGCCCGTGAGCTGTACGGCCGGATGATGCGCACCCTCGCGCAGACCGGCAACGGCTGGATGACCTTCAAGGACGCCGCCAACCGCACCGCCAACCAGACGGCCCTGCCGGGTCATGTGGTCCACTCCTCCAACCTCTGCACGGAGATCCTGGAGGTCACGGACGACGGCGAGACGGCGGTCTGCAACCTGGGGTCCGTCAATCTGGGTGCCTTTGTCGACACAGCGACTGGTGACCTCGACTGGGAGCGGCTGGACGAGACCGTCCGCACCGCCGTGACCTTCCTCGACCGCGTGGTCGACATCAACTTCTACCCGACCGAACAGGCGGGTCGGTCGAACGCCAAGTGGCGTCCCGTCGGCCTCGGCGCGATGGGGCTGCAGGACGTCTTCTTCAAGCTGCGCCTGCCCTTCGACTCGCCGGAGGCCAAGGCCCTGTCCACGCGGATCGCCGAGCGGATCATGCTCGCCGCGTACGAGGCCTCCACCGACCTCGCCGAGCGGAGCGGCCCGTTGCCGGCCTGGGAGAAGACCCGTACGGCCCAGGGTGTGCTGCACCCCGACCACTACGGCGTCGAGCTGACCTGGCCCGAGCGCTGGGAGGCGCTGCGCCGGCGGATCGCCGCAACAGGCCTGCGCAACTCGCTGCTGCTCGCCATCGCCCCGACGGCGACCATCGCCTCCATCGCGGGCGTGTACGAGTGCATCGAGCCGCAGGTGTCGAACCTGTTCAAGCGCGAGACGCTGTCCGGTGAGTTCCTGCAGGTCAACTCGTACCTGGTGCAGGACCTGAAGAACCTCGGCGTGTGGGACGCGCGGACCCGGGAGGCGCTGCGCGAGTCCAACGGCTCGGTGCAGGACTTCGTCTGGATCCCCGAGGACGTGCGCGCGCTGTACCGCACGGCGTGGGAGATCCCGCAGCGCGGCCTGATCGACATGGCCGCGGCCCGCACCCCGTTCCTGGACCAGGCGCAGTCCCTGAACCTGTTCCTGGAGACGCCGACCATCGGCAAGCTCTCCTCGATGTACGCGTACGCCTGGAAGTCGGGCCTGAAGACGACGTACTACCTGCGCTCCCGCCCGGCGACCCGGATCGCCCGCGCCGCCCAGGCACAGGCGCGGACCCCCGTCCCCATCCCCGTCCAGCAGGTCGCCGACCCCGAGGCGATCGCCTGCTCCCTGGAAAACCCCGAGTCCTGCGAGGCCTGCCAATAATGACCACCCGTAACACCAACCTGCTCGACCCGGGCTTCGAACTGACCCTGCGCCCCATGCGCTACCCGGACTTCTACGAGCGCTACCGGGACGCGATCAAGAACACCTGGACCGTGGAGGAGGTCGACCTCCACTCGGACGTCGCCGACCTCGCGAAGCTGACCCCGGCCGAGCAGCATCTGATCGGCCGGCTGGTGGCCTTCTTCGCGACGGGCGACTCGATCGTCGCGAACAACCTGGTCCTGACCCTGTACAAGCACATCAACTCCCCCGAGGCGCGGCTGTACCTCAGCCGTCAGCTCTTCGAGGAGGCCGTGCACGTCCAGTTCTATCTGACGCTGCTGGACACCTACCTGCCCGATCCGGAGGACCGGGCGGCGGCCTTCGCGGCCGTCGAGAACATCCCCTCCATCCGCGAGAAGGCCGAGTTCTGCTTCAAGTGGATCGACTCGGTGGAGAAGCTCGACCGGCTGGAGACGAAGGCCGACCGCCGTCGCTTCCTGCTCAACCTGATCTGCTTCGCCGCGTGCATCGAGGGCCTGTTCTTCTACGGTGCGTTCGCGTACGTCTACTGGTTCCGCAGCCGGGGTCTGCTGCACGGTCTCGCCACCGGCACCAACTGGGTGTTCCGTGACGAGACGATGCACATGTCCTTCGCCTTCGACGTGGTCGACACCGTCCGCAAGGAGGAGCCGGACCTCTTCGACGACGAGCTCCAGCAGCAGGTCGTCGACATGCTCAAGGAGGCGGTCGAGGCCGAGCTGCAGTTCGCCCGCGACCTGTGCGGCGACGGCCTGCCGGGCATGAACACCGAGTCGATGCGGCAGTACCTGCAGTGCGTCGCCGACCAGCGGCTCACCCGCCTCGGCTTCGCCCCGGTGTACGGCTCGCAGAACCCGTTCTCCTTCATGGAGCTGCAGGGCGTTCAGGAGCTGACGAACTTCTTCGAGCGCCGCCCGTCGGCGTACCAGGTCGCGGTCGAGGGCACGGTCGACCTGGACGAGGACTTCTGAGTCGGCCTGCCCCTCGGCACCACCCCGCACGCCTACCGGCGCGCGTTCCGGGGCCCGCGGGCCGCCTGAGCGCACGCCGGTAACAGGTGATCACCAGGGCATCGCCCGCAGTCGCAGGTCGTGCGGGCGGAGGGTGATGCCCACCCTGGTCGTGTCGTTCGACCCGCTCACCTGCTCGAAGCGGTACTTCGCCGAGATCGCCGCGGTGATCAGGCTCAGCTGGGTCATCGAGAAGTGGTCGCTGGGGCACTTGCGGTTGCCGACGCTGAAGGGGCTCATGGCGTACTTCGGTACGTCCTTGACCCGCTCCGGCAGCCACCGGTCGGGGTCGAAGTCGAGGTGGCGGTCGTACGAGTGGGCGTCGCGCTGGATCGCGTACGGGCTGTAGACGATGTCCGCCCCGGCCGGAATGCGATACCCGCCGAGTTCGGTGTCGGTGACCGCGCGCCGCGTCAATATCCATACGGCGGGCCTGAGCCGCATGGCCTCGACGACGACATTGTTGGTGTGCGTGAGTGTGCGGACGTGCTCGAATCCGACCGGTCGGCCGCCGGTCACGGATTCGACCTCGGTCCGTACCTTCTCGGCGTGTTCCGGGTGTTCCGCGAGCACCTGCAGCAGCCACATGATCGTGGAGGCGACTGTTTCGCTGCCGGGGGTGAGTATCGCGACGACCTGGTCGTGGATCTCCTGTTCCCCGATGGGGTCGCCATTGTCGTCCTTCGCCTCCAGCAATGCCGTCAGCAAATCGTCCGGCTTTTGACCAGATGCCCTCCGCTCGGCGACGATCTCGTCGACCAGCAGATGCAAATCGGCCAGGGCCCGGTTGAATTCGCGGTTGGCCGGGAACGGCAGCCGGTACAGCGGCCCGAGCGGGACGACCATGCGCCGGTACATGCCCCGGAAGACGGCGGCGAGGTCGATGCTGAGCCGCTCGGCGCGCTCGTCCATGTAGTCGCCGCGCAGCAGGCAGCGGGCGGCGATACGGACGGCGACCCGGAAGGACTCGGAGGTGCAGTCGATGGTCTCGCCGGGCCGCCAGCGCTCGGTCAGCGCATGCGCCTCCTCCTGCATGACCGGTCCGTAGTCGGGGATGGCGTCCAGCCGGAACGCGGGCTGGATGGTGCGGCGCTGGCGTCGGTGGCGGGGCCCGTTGGCGGTGGCCACGCCCTCCTTGCCGAGCAGCCCCTCCAGGGACTCCCACAGGGGTCCGTCGATCTTGAAGTCGGGACTGAGCGCGAGCGCGCCGGTGAGCGCCGGAGTGGTGACGGCGTACACCGTCTTGGGGCCGAGCTTGAGGCGTACCACGTCGCCGTGCTCACGGAGCCGGGACATGAAGGCGAGCGGGTCGCGGACCAGTTTCAGGCCGTGCCCGAGACCCGGCACGGCCCCGCCGGCCAGGGGCGGTTCGCGCAGTTCGGTGGTCTCGGAGGTCCGGGGCTGCGCAGACTCGACGGTCATTTCTCACCTGCCGCTTCGTTCGTGACGTACGGGGGCGTGGACCGGTCGTCCCAGGTGTCGACCATGTACCGGCCGGACTCGTGGTGGAACCAGTACACGGAGCTGAACCAGTTGCGCATATTGCCGACACAGGAGCGCACCGCGGCGCTCAATTCCTTTCCGCGGACCGTGCCGTCGGCGAGTTGGTCGGCGAACCGCAGGGCGATCTGCTCGGCTTCGAGGAATTCGCTGATGCATTCCTCGACGCGCCGCCTTACTTCGTCCACCGCTTCCTCGAGACTCAACCCCTCATGGGTGATGAGACTGATTCCGAGATTGTGGACCTCGTCGCCCGCTATTTCCTTCGGCAGCGAGCAGAGATCGTTGTACCAGGCGGCGAATTCCTGGCTGAGCAGCGCCGGCCGGCGATAGGCCGGGTTTTCCCGTATGGCGTCCGGGAGTTCGCAACCCGCGGTTGGTTCGAGCAGGTCCGTCCATATCCAGTGCGCGAAGGTGTGCCGGCGCAGGGCGAGATATTCCTCGACACCGGGGATGTATCCCGTGGTGCGGTTGCGGAACTCGCGGTCGTACGCCTCGACCACGGTGTGGAAGTGCCGGGCGAACCGCTGGTTCCAGGTGCGCGGCAGGAAGCCGTACAGTCGCAGCACGCTGTCCGCGAAGCCCGCGACCAGCGGATCCGGGTGGTGCAGATGGTGCCGGGGCGCGTCGAGGGCCGCGTGCAGGCGGTACCTCAGGCGCCGCCAGTCTCCGGCCCGGCCGTGGACCCTGTCCCGGTCGTGACGGTCGTCCCAGACGAAGAACCACGCGCTGTAGTCGGCGATGGCCTGGAGGACCTCCTCGGGGGCGCCGAGGTAGTAGCCGGCCATCAGGTCCGTGTAGCAAAGTCCATCGGCATATTCATGCACCTTGTCCGCCGGCATGAACCGTTTTTCCAGCAGCCAGCGTCGTGTCATCTGCTGGAGCCGCGGCCAATACGGATGCAGTTGCCGCGGAAAGGCGGACTCGATCACCGGAAGTGCCAGTGAGGGTGGTACTACGACCGCCGTTGGCGTCGCGGTGGTGCTGTGTGGGAAAGCTTGCACGGACAAACCCCTCTCAGCCGCCTGGAGCGCACACCCCTCCGGTGTGCCGGGCGTGCGCCGTTGCGTATCCCCGCCCTTACCATTCAGCACCACAACTGACCGCCATGGGAACGGATTTGCTTCACTCACTACCCCAAGGTGCCGAGAATCTCCCCCCACATGACCGATTAGGGATCACAACAAGCACAGAAGGGGCCGGTTGTACGGCGCACGGACGCACACACGGACGAGCGGGGCGTGGCCGTACGAAGGGCGCCCGACCGGGAGTGATCCCCGTCGGGCGCCCAGGCAGGCCGGTGCCGGCTAGTCGTTCGCGACCACGGGATAACGTGGCTCGTTCTCGTCCATCTGCCGCAGCGCGTCCTTGCGGTCCCGCTTGGACAGCCGGTCGATGTACAGGTAGCCGTAGAGGTGGTCGGTCTCGTGCTGCAAACACCGTGCGAAGTAACCGGTGCCGCGGACCTTGATCGGGTTGCCCTGTTCGTCCTGGCCGGTGACCTCGGCGTGGTCGGGACGGGCGAGCGGAGCGTAGGCCGTCGGCACGGAGAGGCAGCCCTCGTTGCTGTCGTCCAGGCGGCGCTTGTCGGCCGGCAGGTCGACCAGCTTCGGGTTGCACACCACACCCACGTGCCGGACGCCCTCGTCGTCCATGCAGTCGTAGACGAAGACCTTCAGGTCGACACCGATCTGGTTGGCGGCGAGGCCCACACCCTCGGCGGTGCGCTGGCTGGCGAACATGTCGGCAGCCAGCTGCCGCAGCTCCTCGCCGAACTCGGTGACGTCCTTGCACTCCTTGTGCAGCACCGGGTTGCCGACGACCGTGATGGGCCGCGAGGTCCCGTGCTCCCGCCATGCCTTCTCGCGCTCCTCGCAGTCCTCCGTGTCGACGACATAGCCCTCGTCGTCGACGGGGAGCACGCCCGCGTGCTGCTGATCGGTGTCCTGCTGCGCCATGACCGACGTACGCCTTCCTGCACAAAAACTGGGAGTGAATGCTGATACAGGGTACGTGGGCGCGCCCCCAGGGGGCGCGGGGAACTGCACGACCAGCCACAACGGACTCGCAGTGGGGAGAACGCCTCAGCACACCTCTTCGAGATCCCGCCAGTCACGCGAGTCCGGGCTGTCAGCCACCCAGCCGTCCAGCAACCCACGAACCAGCGAGGCCGGCGCGGCCACCCCGCACTCCCGCTCCGGCACCCACAACTGCCCGTCCGTCCGATGACCGAGCGGCCCCGGATGACCGGGCTCACTGTGGTCGTGCGGGTCCAGGTGAACCCCTTCGCCCTCGTCCGACGGCATCCGCGACTCCGAGCACATCCGGCACAGCAGCCGCACCGAGGAGGACCAGTCCTCCGCGGCGAACCCCGCGTCCGCGGCCAACTGCTCCAGCGCGTCCCGGTCCGCCTCCGTGGCCGCCTCCAGCAGGACCACCCAGGTCGGCACGGGCGAGGGCGCCCACAGCTCGATCTCGTCGAAGACCGGATAGGCATGGCCGGCGGACGTGGTGCGCTCGCCGTGCGGGACACCGTCGTGCAGCACGACCTCGCCCCAGCGCCGCCCGGACGAGGGAAGCGGGATGGACAGTACCTCGATCCGCGCCGGGTCCAGCCTGCGGCCCCAGACGACCTCGGCCTCACCCTCCGGGGAGAGCCGTACGGCCGCACTGCCCAGCTCCATGCCGACCGGTTCCGCGGCCACGGTGGCGCCGCCGGGCACCTTCAGCCCGTACGCCTGCCAGGCGCGGCGGGCCAGCGGCCAGTCCTGCAGGGCGGTGGCGGCGATGCCGACGTTCCACCAGTCGGGCGCCCCGGTCTCCCGGTCGAGCAGCGCGACCGCGCGGAGCCCGGCCGCACGGGCCTGCTCCCAGTCGTGCCGGAACTTGTGCAGCAGGGCGAGGTTGAACCAGGACTCCGACAGCCAGGGCTCCAGGTCGGCGGCCCGTGTCAGCAGCTCGCCCGCGTCCTCGTACCGGCCGTCGCCGATCAGCGTGAACGCGCGGTCGGTGGCCTGCCGCCAGGAGGCGGAGGGCCGGTGCCGTCCCTTGCCGAAGATCCTCACGATTCCCGCCTGCCAGTTCCAGTTCCGCACAATGGGCTGGCTTGTGCCCCCGGACACCCTCTCCCTCGCATCCAACCACGTACGGCGGGAAAGGCGCTCATTACCCATGGGTTACCCAGCGGCGGGCGGGGTCAGACAGTGCCGTACCTCTCCCGTCGTCGTCCACCGGCGCGCGCTGGAGCCAGGCCCGCGGCCGGGCCAGCACCCGGGCGAGGGACTCCACCACCTCGGGAGCGTAGTCACCGGCGGTGCCGAGGCGCAGTTCCTCCAGCGCCCGCAGGGGGCCCTCGGGTCCGGCGTCCCGGCTCTTCTCCTCATAGGCGTTCACGGCCCGGATGATCCGCGCGGCGACCGGCTGTTCGCGGTAGGGGTCCGCCTGCCGTTCCACCATCACGGCGACGGCCGCGGCCACCCCGGTCTGCCGGACGACGGCCCCGCCGAGCAGCGCGATGCGCCGCTGTTCCCCGGCGGGCAGTTCGGCGGTGGCGCCGGCCGGGACCGGGTCGAGCAGGCTGAGCTGGCCGATGTCGTGCATGAGGGCCGCGTACTCCAGAACGGTCAGGTCGCCCTCGGTCAGAGCGAGATCCCGGCCGACGGCGAGGCTGAGCGCGGCGACCCGGCGGGCGTGCCCGGCAGGGGTGCACCCGGCGATCTCGGTGGCGCGGGCCAGGGAGGCGATGGTCTGCCGGTAGGTGGCGCGGACGGCCGCGTACCGGCGCACGGACAACTGGGTGAGCAGCAGGGGCAGACAGAACACGGGCAGCGCCCACAGCCCGACGACGGCGACCGCGAGCGCCATCACCGCGCCGGTCGCGCAGACGGCGGATCCGATGCCCAGCAGCCCGCGCAGTTCCTCGCGCAGCAGCGGGCCGAAGGGCCAGTGGGTGCGGGAGCGGGCGAGGGCGGCGGCCAGGACGGCGTCGCACAGGGCGGTGAGACCGAGCAGGGTGACCAGGAGCAGGGCGTAGGCGGGGCCGTTCCAGGCGGCGAACAGGCCCCTGTTGTAAAGGGGTTGGAAGCAGACGGCGGTGAATCCGACGATGAGCACGCGGCGGGCCAGATGGTCGAGGGTGGGGGTGCGCCCGGACCAGATGTGCGGTACGGCGCCGAGCAGGGCGGCGGCGAGGACGACGGCGACGACCTGCGCAGGGCCGGCTTGCGTGGGCCGCCCGGCGTCCGCTCCGAGCAGGGCGTACGACAGTGAGCCGGCGGTGCCGAGGGGCGCGGCCTGCCGTACCTGGGCGCCGCTCCACCGGGTCAGCTCGCCGACCGCTATGAGCACCCCGAAGGCGAGCGCGACGCCCCGGTCGTCGAGGCCGGTCCACAGGGTGACGGCGAGGGAGCCGGCCGCGGTGAGGGCGGCGGCGCCGTGGACGATCCGCAGGGCGGTCACCGGGGTGCCCCGGAGACCGGCTGCCGGCCCCGCAGCTCGTACGGCGTCTCGTCGGCGGTGACCGTGGGATGCCAGCCGTAGCGGCCCAGCGCGCGGGCGAGCGCGCCGACCATCCGGGGGTCGAACTGCGTGCCCGCGCAGCGCTCCAGCTCGGCGACGGCCGCCTCGACGGGCCGGGCCCTGCGGTAGGAGCGGGTGGAGGTCATGGCGTCGAAGGCGTCGGCGACGGCGACGACCCGGGCGCACTCGGGGATCTGGGTGGCGACGAGGCCGTACGGGTAGCCGGTGCCGTCGAGGCGTTCGTGGTGGTGCAGGATCGCGGCGCGGGCCTCGCCGAGGAAGGAGATCCCGCGGACCATCTCATGGCCGTACTCGGGGTGCAGTTCGATGATCCGGCGTTCCTCGGGGGTGAGCGGGCCGTCCTTGCGCAGCAGCCGGGTGGGGACGCCGAGCTTGCCGACGTCGTGCAGGATGCCGGCGAAGCGCAGCACCTCGACGCGGTCGTCGTCCATGCCGAGTTCGCGGGCGATCATCACGGAGGCCTGTCCGACGCGTTCGCTGTGGCCGCGGGTGTAGCCGTCCTTGATGTCGACGGCCTGCACGAGGGCGCGGATGGTGGCCTGGTGGGCGGCGCGTTCGCGGTGGTACTGGGCGAAGATCCACCAGGACACGCACATCGGCAGCAGCACGAGCAGGGCCGCGACCGGGCCGTACGGGCTGCGCCACAGCACGGCCATCATCAGCCCGGCGAGTCCGTGCACCGCGACCGGCGCGAGCGAGCGGGACAGCAGCCCGCGCCAGGCCCGGTGCAGCGGGACACCCAGGGCGACCGCGCGGATACCGCCGTCGAGGACGGTGAGGATCAGACAGAAGGCGAGGACGGCCGCGCCGACGGGCAGCAGCGCGTACGGGAAGTGACAGTCGACGACGGCGTTCCGGCCGCCGAGCGCCCAGTGCACCTGGGCGGCTCCCCACACGGCGAGCGCGGGCCGCGCGGCCCGCCACACGCGCCGCTGCGGCGCGGGCCGGTTCGCGACCGGGGTGAGCAGGGCCGCGGGCAGCGGGACGAGCGCGGCGGCCGGCGGGGGCAGCAGGAACGCCCCGGCGAGCAGGACGGGGTAGAAGGTCCCGCCGAAGCGGCGGCGTACGACGTGCTCGCAGCCGGCGTAGAGCGCGGAGAGCAGGCCGAGCGCCCACCAAGGGGCGCGGATCGTCGGCAGCGGCAACAGGCAGAGCAGCGCCAGCAGGGCGACGGCGACCACATAGCCGCGCGCCCGCGCCGAAACCGCCTCCATCGCCCGCCCTCCCCGACCATGCCTGTCCGGGCTCGGAGCCTAGGGCGGGAATCGGGGGTGCAGGGCTTATGACCTGAGGATTAGCACGTTCGGGTGACGGGAGCGGTGACCCGGTGCTCAGCCGTCCTGCGGGGTGGCGGTGATGTCGTGCTCCGGCACGGTCTGGCCGGAGCGGATCAGATCGATGCGCCCCATGACCTTGGCGCGCAGGTCCGCGGGCACGTCGTCATGCCCGCAGCACCGCTTGACCAGCTTCTTCACGGCCTGCTCCAGGCCGTACTTCTCCAGGCACGGAGAGCATTCCTCGAAGTGGTGCCGGAACTTGTCCCGGTCGACGTCCGGCATCTCGCTGTCGAGGAACTCGTACAGGTGGTCGAGGACCTCACTGCAGTCCGTCTCGTGCGGCTCTCCGCAGCTCATGAGCCCGAGCCTTTCGCTTCGTTCGACTCTCCGGCGCCCGCCGGGACCAGCCCGCGGTCACGGGCGTAGTCCTCCAGCATGCCGCGCAGCTGACGGCGGCCTCGGTGCAGCCGGGACATCACCGTACCGATGGGAGTCCCCATGATGTCCGCGATCTCCTTGTACGCAAAGCCCTCTACGTCCGCGAGATAGACGGCGATGCGGAACTCCTCGGGGATCGCCTGCAGCGCTGCCTTGACGTCCGAGTCGGGCAGGTGGTCGAGCGCCTGCGACTCGGCGGAGCGCAGACCCGTCGACATGTGCGACTCGGCGCGGGCGAGCTGCCAGTCCTCGATCTCCTCCGCGGCGGAGCGCTGGGGCTCACGCTGCTTCTTGCGGTAGGAGTTGATGAAGGTGTTGGTGAGGATCCGGTACAGCCAAGCCTTGAGGTTGGTGCCCTCGCGGAACTGGTGGAAGGACGCGTACGCCTTCGCGTAGGTCTCCTGCACCAGATCCTCGGCGTCGGCCGGGTTGCGCGTCATGCGCAGCGCGGCCGAGTACATCTGGTCGAGGAATTCGAGCGCGTCCCGCTCGAAGCGCGCACTGCGCTCCGCGGTCGACTCGGCTGACGCCTCCGCGCTCACACCCTGGCCCTCGGGCTGCTCCGCCTGGCCGTTGTCGGTCCCTGCGTCGGTACCGGTGACCGGACCCACCTCCTCAAGATCCCGGGCAGGACCGAGACCGGTCCCACTCGATTCGGAGGATAGAACACGACCCGTGCCTGCCGCCGCTCGAATAGGAGCAGTCTTGGCCGCGTGGAGCACCGTCCAGTCCAGGTCAGTGCTGCTGCTGCGGGCCGGGCAGATGGTCGAACCCATGCGGCGGACTTCCTTCCTCTACGACGTCGGTGCCGAGGCCTCAGCACTTCTGTCCGCCACAACAGTGGTCCGGCGCGGGGCATTCCCGGCCGTCACCCGAGTGACGCGAGCCACTCCGCGACGCTTTCGGTGATGATCTCCAGGGCCCGCTCCTGGGTGATCCCGGCCCGCTTGGGGACCGCGAAGCCATGATCCCCGTACGCCACCTCGACCAGTTCGTACGAGCCCTTGGGGAATTCCCCCGGCTTCCCGAAGGGATCGTTGCCGCCCTGCACGACCAGCGTGGGCACCCCGGCCCCGAGCAGTTCCTCGGCGCGGGACTTCTCCGGCTTGCCCGGCGGGTGCAGCGGGAAGCTCAGCGCGAGCACGGCGTGCGCGCCCAGCTCGGCCGCCGTTCGGCAGGCGACCCGGGCCCCGGCGCTCCGCCCGCCGGAGACCACGGGCAGCTCCATCCCGGCCAGCGCGGGCCAGATACCGCGCCACCCGGCGTCCAGGGTCTTCGGCGCGGGCGCGACCTTCTTGCCCGCGACCCGCCAGGGCTGCTCGACGAGGGCGACGGTGACGCCGTGCGCGGGCAGCGCGTGGGCGAGCGCCTGGAGGTCACGGGCCTCGACGCCCCCGCCGGCGCCGTGGCTCACGGCGAGGACCAGCCCGGCGTCCCGTGCCCGGTGCCAGGTGATGCGTGCGGTTCCCGCGTCGGTCTCGACAATCTCGATCACGCTAGAAGAGTGTGCCCTCTTCCGGAGCCGCAAGCTCCTTCAGCAGCTCCGGACCGTTGTTGCGGACGTTGCTGACGGCGGTGGAGACCGGGTAGGCGCGCATCAGACCGGGCGGGGGCGGGGCCAGCAGCTCGCGCAGGTCGTCGGGGTCGGTGCGGCCCGGGTCGAGCCAGGCGTCCCAGCGGTCCGGGGTGAGCATCAGCGGCATCCGGGGGTGGATGTCGGCCAGGGCGTTCGGCCCCTCGGCGGGGGCCACGGCCAGCGGCGTCCGCTCGGCCTCCGTGGTGATCACCGAGCAGGTGACCCACCAGGCCTGCGGATGGTCGTCGGGCAGGGTCCGGTCTCGCCAGAACTCGTACAGACCGGCCATCGCGAACACCGAGCCGTCGGCCGGCAGCACGAAGTACGGCTGCTTGCGCGGCCGCTTCTTCTTGCCCTCGACCTCCAGCTCGCGCTCGTCCTTGGCGGTGACCCACTCGTAGTAGCCGTCGGCGGGCACGATGCAGCGCCGGGCGGCGAAGGCACGCCGGTAGGAGGGCTTCTCGTGCACCGTCTCGGCGCGCGCGTTGATCATCCGGGCGCCGCCCTCGGGCGTCTTGGCCCAGGACGGCACCAGTCCCCACTTCAGCTTGCGCAGCTGGCGAACCGGACGCGGGGAGTCCGCGTCTTTCACGGGACGGTCGAGGACGGCGTAGACCTCTTTGGTCGGCGCCACGTTGTAGTCCGGCTCCAGGGTCTCCTCGGGCTCCCACTTCTCGACCTCGAAGACTGCTGCGAGATCCTCGGGCCTACGACTCGATGCATACCGTCCGCACATACATGCCACACTGCCAGACTCCGCACGACCACAGGGAGCCACTCGGAACATGGACAGCCTCGCCGCCCTCGCGCTGCCCGACCTCTGGGACCGGCTCACCGGTACCCAGCCCGGCCCCGCCCTGTGGGTGGTGCTCGCCACCCTGGCCGCCGCGCTCGCCGTCGTCGTGCCGCACGGCCTGTGGCGGATATCGCGCAACGCGATCACCATCGCGCACGAGGGCGGCCACGGGCTGATCGCGCTGCTCACCGGCCGGCAGCTCACCGGTATCCGGCTGCACTCCGACACCAGCGGCCTCACGGTCAGCCGGGGCAAGCCGTACGGACTGGGCATGATCCTGACGGCCGCCGCCGGATACACGGCGCCCTCGCTGCTGGGCCTCGGCGGCGCCGCACTGCTGGCCGCGGGCCGCATCACACTGCTGCTGTGGGCGGCGACGGCGCTGCTCGTGGTGATGCTGGTGATGATCCGCAACGCGTACGGCGTGCTGACCGTGGTGCTGGCCGGGGGTGCCTTCCTGCTGGTGTCCTGGCTGACGGGGCCCCAGGTGCAGGCGGCGTTCGCGTACGCGGTGGTGTGGTTCCTGCTGTTCGGCGGGGTACGGCCGCCGTTCGAGCTGCAGCTGAAGCGGTCACGGGGTGGCGCCGGGGACTCGGACGCGGACCAGCTGTCGCGGCTCACCCACGTACCGGCGGGTCTGTGGCTGTTCCTGTTCCACGCGGTGACCCTGTCCTCGCTGATCGGCGGGGGGCGCTGGCTGCTGGCGGTGTGAGGGCCGACGGGCGCCGGGCTCCCTGCCCATGCCGCGTTTTCGTCGGGATTTCGGCGCTTTTGATCGAGATCTCCGGTCGTCCCCAGCCACTAAAGTGGGGCGCATGACCGTTAACCCCGCACACTCCGCCCTCTGGCCCGCCCCGCACGCGAGCGGAGCCGTCGACGCGACGGTCCACGTGCCCGGGTCCAAGTCGGTCACCAACCGCGCGCTGGTGTTGGCCGCCCTCGCCTCCGAGCCCGGCTGGCTGCGCCGCCCGCTGCGCTCCCGCGACACCCTGCTGATGGCCGGTGCCCTCAGGGCCATGGGCGTGGAGATCGAGGAGGGGGTCGGCCCCGACGGCACCGGCGAGGCCTGGCGGGTGCTGCCGACGGGCCTGCACGGGCCGGCCACGGTCGACGTCGGTAACGCCGGCACGGTGATGCGCTTCCTGCCGCCGGTGGCCGCGCTGGCCGACGGCCCCATCCGGTTCGACGGCGACCCGCGGTCGTACGAGCGCCCCCTGCACGGCGTGATCGACGCGCTGCGGCAGCTCGGCGCCCGGATCGACGACGACGGCCGGGGCGCGCTGCCGCTGACCGTGCACGGCGGCGGGGCCCTGGACGGCGGCCCGGTGTCGGTCGACGCGTCCTCGTCCTCCCAGTTCGTGTCGGCGCTGCTGCTGTCCGGCCCGCGCTTCAACCAGGGCGTCGAGGTCCGGCACACGGGCGCGACCCTGCCCTCCCTGCCGCACATCCGGATGACCGTCGACATGCTGCGCGCGGTCGGCGCCCAGGTGGACACCCCGGAGTCGGGCGGCGAGCCGAACGTGTGGCGGGTGACGCCGGGCGCGCTGCTCGGCCGGGACCTGACGATCGAGCCGGACCTGTCCAACGCCCAGCCGTTCCTGGCGGCGGCCCTGGTCACCGGCGGCAAGGTGCTGATCCCGGACTGGCCGGAGCGCACCACCCAGCCGGGCGACCGGCTGCGGGAGATCTTCACGGAGATGGGCGGCTCCTGCGAACTCACCGAGTTCGGGCTGGTGTTCACCGGTTCGGGCGCCGTCCACGGCATCGACGTGGACCTGGGCGACGTCGGCGAGCTGACCCCCGGCATCGCGGCCGTCGCGGCCCTCGCCGGGTCCCCCTCGACCCTGCGGGGCGTGGCGCATCTGCGGCTGCACGAGACGGACCGGCTGGCCGCGCTCACCAAGGAGATCAACGAACTGGGCGGTGACGTCACCGAGACCGCCGACGGCCTGCACATCCGCCCGCGCCGGCTGCACGGCGGCGTCTTCCACACCTACGAGGACCACCGCATGGCGACCGCCGGCGCGATCATCGGCCTGGCGGTCGAGGGCGTGCAGATCGAGAACGTGGCGACGACGGCGAAGACCCTGCCGGACTTCCCCGAGCTGTGGACCGGGATGCTCGGGCAGTAGGGACACGCCATGCGCCGCTACGGCAAGCACACCGACGAGGACGACATCCGCAGCCGTCCCAACCGCAAGGGCAACCGGCCGCGTACGAACATCCGGCCCAAGCACGAGGACGCGGCCGAGGGCATGGTCCTCACGGTCGACCGGGGCCGGCTGACCTGCCTGGTCGAGGACCGGACCGTGATGGCGATGAAGGCCCGCGAGCTGGGCCGCAAGGCGGCGGTGGTCGGGGACCGGGTGGCCCTGGTCGGCGATCTGACCGGCAAGAAGGACACGCTGGCCCGGATCGTCCGGATCGAGGAGCGCGCCTCGCTGCTGCGCCGTACCGCCGACGACGACGATCCGTACGAGCGGGTGGTGGTGGCGAACGCGGACCAGCTGGCGATCGTCACCGCCCTGGCCGATCCGGAACCCCGCCCCCGTCTGATCGACCGCTGTCTGGTCGCCGCCTACGACGGCGGCCTGGAGCCGCTGCTGGTGATGACCAAGTCGGACCTGGCCCCGCCGGACAAGCTGCTGGAGCTGTACGGCGACCTGGACATCCCGTACGTCGTCACCAGCCGCGACGAGCTGGAGAACGGGGACGCGGCGGACCGGGTGCGCCGGCACCTGGACGGCCGGATCACCGCGTTCGTGGGCCACTCGGGCGTCGGCAAGACGACGCTGGTGAACGCGCTGGTCCCGGAGGACCGACGGCGTACGACCGGGCATGTCAACGCGGTGACGGGCCGCGGCCGGCACACCACGACCTCGGCGCTCGCGCTGCCGCTCACGGTGATGGACGGCTGGGTCATCGACACCCCGGGCGTCCGCTCCTTCGGCCTCGCGCACATCGACCCGTCCCGGGTCATCCACGCGTTTCCGGATCTGGAGCCGGGCACGGAGGGCTGCCCGCGCGCGTGCAGTCACGACGAGCCGGACTGCGCGCTGGACGCGTGGGTCGAACAGGGGCATGCGGACCCTGCCCGGCTGTACTCGCTGCGCCGGCTGCTGGCCACGCGGGAACGCAAGGAGGGCGACTGAGCGCCTCCTCGTTGTTTGCCGGGGGTCCGGCCCGGTAAGTGCATAATCGCACCGAGCCGGAGATCCGGATCAACGGGAGGACAGCACATGGCGTGGCTGCTGGTCATCGTGGCCGGGATTCTGGAGACTGGTTTCGCCGTGTGCCTCAAGCTCTCGCACGGGTTCACCCGGCTCTGGCCGACGATCGCCTTCGCGTCGTTCGCCCTCGGCAGCTTCGGCCTGCTGACCCTGTCCCTGAAGAAACTCGACGTCGGCCCCGCGTACGCGGTGTGGACCGGCATCGGTGCCGCCGGCACCGCGATCTACGGCATGGTCTTCCTCGGCGACCTGGTCTCCACCCTGAAGATCATCTCCATCAGCCTGGTCATCGTCGGGGTGATCGGCCTCCAGCTGTCGGGGTCGACGCACTAGGCAGGAGCCGCAGCGCCGGCAAGCGGCCCGTCCCCCGCCCGGCTACAGCACCTCGCGCACCCTCGGAAAGTGCCAGGCGATCCAGCACGCCATCGACCGCAAAGGCATCGACGAGGCCTTCGCCAAGGACCTCTCCTTCGAACTGAAGCCCCTCGGCAACCACTTCTTCATGCCCAACCAGAAGGGCCACCGGGACACCTCCGGCGGATACGCCGACTACGTCCTCGGCTCCGGCGGCAACGCCGCCCGGACCGACCAGGCCGAGCTGGTGCAGCAGCAGCTCGCGCAGGCCGGGGTGAAGGTCGAGCTGAAGAAGGTGCCGGCGAACGACTACTTCAACCAGTGCGTGAACCGCGGCAACTTCGACCTGACCAGCTTCCGCAACGTCGACGCCGTCTCCCCGTCCATGCTCACCCCGGTCTTCGTCCGGCCCAAGGACGGCAACCTCTTCCAGAACTTCGGGTCGGTCGGCTCCCCGGAGACCGACGCGCTGCTGAAGAAGGCGGGCGAGACCACCGACCCGGCCTCGGCGACCGCCCTCTGCAACCAGGCCGACGCCGAGATCTGGCGCCTCGCCCACTCCATCGAGCTCTACCAGCGTCCCCAGATCCTCGCGGTCCGCCACGGCCTGGCCAACTACGGCGCACTGGGCCTGGCGGACATCGACTGCACGAAGGCGGGCTGGCTGAAGAAGTAGGCAGAAGGCGGGGGCGCCGGACGGATCACACCGCCTCGCGGGGGACGACCGCCCGGACCATCTCCGCCATGCCGCCGCCCTCCGCCGGCGGTGCCGCGACGCAGGACAGGGCGAGGCGTACGACCATTTCGCAGGGGCGGGTCAGCTCGGCGGTGTCGGCACAGGTGGCGGTGGGGCCCGTCAGGACGGCGACCGCGCGGTCCCGCACGATCCGTACGAAGTCGCGGGGCGTCGGCAGCGGCCCGTCCGCGCGGCGCTGCGCCGGAACCGAGGAGGCGGACGGCACGGCGGCGAGCGGCGGGGCGGGGAGCCGTTCGCTCCAGCAGCCGGTGAGCATGGCCCGTATCAGCGCGTTCTCCCGGGCGGCGGAGCTGGTCCACTCGACCACGGCCGTGAGCCGTTCCCGTGGCTCGCCCGGACCGGCGAGCGCCCGCTCGACCCCGGCCAGATAGCCGTCGGCCTCCCGCCGCACCAGCGCCCGGGCCAGCCCGTCCTTGCTGCCGAACTCGTTGTACAGAGTCTGCCGGGACACTCCGGCCGCCGCGGCCACGTCGACCATCCGCACCGCGGACCACGGCCGGCGCGCCAGGGCCGTATAGGCGGCGTCCAGCAGGGACTCCCGGGCAGCAGGCATCATCGCCTCCCTGGGCAGAGCGACTCTGCGCCCAGATTTGACGCGCCGGTATGCACTGTCAAGGGTTTCCGTACCCCGATCACACGTATCTTTACGCCGCCAGCAGCAGCGCACGACACCAGTCAGCGCGCCACCCCCGCCCCTAGTGGCTCCGGCACCCGCCCGACAGATACCGTGCCCTACATGCCGGACTACCTCGACGACCTGCGCCTCGCCCACGTCCTCGCGGACGCCGCGGACGCCACCACCATGGCCCGCTTCAAGGCCCTCGACCTGAAGGTCGAGACGAAGCCGGACATGACCCCGGTGAGCGAAGCGGACAAGGCAGCGGAGGAACTCATCCGCGGCCAGCTCCAGCGCGCCCGCCCGAGGGACGCGATCCTCGGCGAGGAGTACGGCGTCGAGGGCACCGGTCCCCGCCGCTGGGTGATCGACCCCATCGACGGCACCAAGAACTACGTCCGCGGCGTTCCCGTCTGGGCGACGCTCATCTCCCTGATGGAGGCGGGCGAGGACGGCTTCCAGCCCGTCGTGGGCCTCGTCTCCGCCCCCGCCCTGGGCCGCCGCTGGTGGGCCGCGAAGGGGTACGGCGCGTTCACCGGCCGCAGCCTGACCTCGGCGAACCGCGTCCATGTCTCCAGCGTCGGCAAGCTCACGGACGCCTCCTTCGCGTACTCCTCCCTCTCCGGCTGGGAGGAACAGGGCCGTCTGGGCGGCTTCCTCGACCTCACCCGCGAGGTGTGGCGCACGCGCGCGTACGGCGACTTCTGGCCGTACATGATGGTCGCCGAGGGATCCGTGGACATCTGCGCGGAGCCGGAGCTGTCGCTCTGGGACATGGCGGCCAACGCGATCATCGTCACGGAGGCGGGCGGCACCTTCACCGGCATCGACGGCCGCCCTGGCCCGCACAGCGGCAACGCGGCGGCGTCCAACGGCCTGCTGCACGACGAGTTGCTGGGGTATCTCAACCCGCGTCACTGAGCGATACACCGAGCAACGCGCGTAACCCTGGCACGCCCTCAACTCACCACGCGCGCCCTCTTGTTGACTCGTCCTTTACCTGGCAATCTGAATCCACCCCCACTTGTGAACTTGTGAATCCAGGAACTTGCTCCGTGGATTCCTAGGAGGTGGCCCCACCCATGCTCGTACGTGACGCCATGAGCACGGTGATCCTCACCGTCGGTCCCGCCCACACCCTCCGCCAGGCAGCCGCCCTGATGTCCGCCCGCCGTATCGGCGCCGCCGTCGTCCTCGACCCGGACGCCGGCGGCATCGGCATCCTCACCGAACGCGACATCCTCAACTCCATCGGCCTGGGCCAGAACCCGGACACCGAACGCACCCACGCCCACACCACCACCGACGTCGTCTTCGCCGCCCCCACCTGGACCCTGGAGCAGGCCGCCCGCGCCATGGCCCACGGCGGCTTCCGGCACCTGGTCGTCCTCGACCGCGGCGAGGTCGCCGGCATCGTCTCGGTCCGCGACATCATCCGCTGCTGGGCCCCGTCCCGCGAACCGGCGCCGGCGCTCTGAGCAGGCGGAACGGGCCGGACCCCGAGCACCGTGGGATCCGGCCCGCCCTGGGGACGCCCCCAGGAACCTGAGGCACTGGAGGAGGCACGGGCAGTGCCGCCGACCGGTGCCGGACAGTGACGCCTGCTCAGCCGCGCAGCGCCTGCACCGCCGCCTCCAGCCGCTTGCCGAAGTCGGCGTCGGCCTTGCGGAAGTTGCCGATCGCCCGCTCGACGATGTCCTCGCGCGAGACCGGCGCGATCGCACCCGCGAGGCCCGCGACCAGCCGCTCCTTCTCCTCCTCCGGCATAAGCCGGTACAGGTTGCCCGCCTGCACGAAGTCGTCGTCCTCGGCGTGCACCGGGGTGGTGTGGCCGCCCGTGCGTCCGTCGACGGAGGTGGACTGCCACAGCGGCCGGCCGGTCTGCTGAGGCCCGCCGAAGCTGTTCGGCTCGTAGTTCTTCGCACCGCCGTGCCGGCCGTCGTAGAGGAAGCCGTCCCGCGAGTTCGTCCGCGCCTCGGTGGCGTGCGGACGGTTCACCGGCAGGTGGTCGGCGTTGATGCCGACGCGGTAGCGGTGCGCGTCGCCGTACGCGAAAAGACGCCCCTGGAGCATCTTGTCGGGCGAAGGGCCGATGCCGGGCACGAAGTGTGCGGGCGAGAAGATCGACTGCTCGACCTCGGCGAAGATGTTCCGCGGGTTGCGGTTGAGCTCCAGCTTGCCGATCTCGATGGGCGGGTAGTCCTCGTGCGGCCACACCTTGGTGAGGTCGAACGGGTTGAAGCGGTAGGTCGCCGCGTCGGCCGCCGGCATGATCTGCACCTGCACCGTCCAGCTCGGAAACTCACCGCGCTCGATGGCCTGCCGCAGATCCCGCTGATGGGAGTCGGGGTCCTCGCCGGCGATCCGGGTGGCCTCGGCCTGGGTGAGGTTCTTGATCCCCTGGTCGGTCTTGAAGTGGTACTTGACCCAGAAGACCTCGCCGGCCTCGTTGCTCCACTGGTAGGTGTGCGAGCCGTAGCCGTTCATGTGCCGGTACGACGCCGGGATGCCGCGGTCGCCGAACAGCCAGGTCACCTGGTGGGTCGACTCGGGACTGAGCCCCCAGAAGTCCCATACGTTGTCGGCCTCCTGGCTGCCGCTGTACGGGTCGCGCTTCTGGGTGTGGATGAAGTCCGGGAACTTGATCGCGTCCCGGATGAAGAACACCGGAGTGTTGTTGCCGACGAGGTCGTAGTTGCCCTCCTCGGTGTAGAACTTCAGCGCGAAGCCCCGTGGGTCACGGACGGCGTCCGCCGCGCCGAGGTTGCCGGCCACCGTCGAGAAGCGCAGAAAGACCTCGGTCTCCTTGCCGGCCTCGGAGAGGAAGGCGGCACGCGTGTACGGCGTGACGTCGGCGGTCACCGTGAAAGTGCCGTAGGCGCCGGCGCCACGGGCGTGCACGACCCGCTCCGGGATGCGTTCCCGGTTGAAGTGGGCGAGCTTCTCCAGCAGCAGCTGGTCCTGGACGAGGACCGGCCCGCCGACGCCCGCCGTCTCGCTGTTCTGGTTGTCGGCGACCGGAGCACCGGCCTCCGTGGTGAGCGGTCCCTGCGTCACGTGCGCCTCCTGCGTCATTACTGACTAGTCCTGTCCCAGTCCTGTCCCAGCCCTGTCCTGCGACTAAAGCCGTTTTCAATCCTACATTGGACTAGATCTAAGTCAAACAAGGATCCAATATCACACCTATTCCCGTCCTGGTCCCCCTTGCTGTTAGGCTGGTGGACATGAGCGACCTTCTGGAACGGCTGCGTGGACGCGGATGGCGGATGACCGCGCAGCGGCGCGTCGTGGCCGAGGTTCTCGACGGCGAACACGTCCATCTGACGGCCGACGAGGTTCACGCGCGGGCTGTCGCGAAGCTGCCCGAGATCTCCCGGGCGACCGTCTACAACACGCTGGGTGAGCTGGTCTCGCTCGGCGAGGTCCTGGAAGTGGCGACGGACAAACGGGCCAAGCGCTACGACCCGAACGCACACCGACCGCACCACCACCTGGTCTGCGCCCGCTGCGGAGCGATCCGCGACGTCCACCCGACGGGCAACCCGCTCGCCGACCTCCCCGACACGGAGCGCTTCGGCTTCACGGTGTCGGACGTCGAGGTCACATACCGGGGGCTGTGCCCGGACTGCGCAGGTGCGTGAGCCGTAACCGGGAGGGGGCGCGAGCCCCCTCTTTTTTAATGCCCTGACACCTGTTCTCATGCCCTGACACCTGGAAACGACCGAGGGCCGGAATCCATGTCTGGACTCCGGCCCTCGGCCTTCAGTAGCGGGGACAGGATTTGAACCTGCGACCTCTGGGTTATGAGCCCAGCGAGCTACCGAGCTGCTCCACCCCGCGTCGGTGAACACGACATTACGCGAGGGAAGTGGGCGGAGGCAAATCAGTTGCCCGGGACGTGGCCGGGGTCACTTGTTCCCAGGTGAGGCGGGTGGGCGGATGGGAAAATCCGCTGAAGCCCGGCGCAGCGTCGTGCGTCACGCCGACAGCTCCTCCCGCAGAGCGTCCCGCAGCCTCCCCGCCCGCTCCGACACCTCCGCCGGTCCCAGCGCGACCGCCCGGTCCGCCCACCGCTGCCCCTCCGCCAGCTCTCCCCGACGCGCGTAGACAAGGGCCAGCCGCAGCGCCGCCCGCCCGTGCCCGGCGTCAGCCGCCCGCGTCCACCACACCGCCGCCTCCGGCTCGCTGCCCTCCCGCGCCAGCAGCAGCCCGAGGTTGAAGGCACCGTTGCGCGACCCCGCCTCCGCTGCCTCCCGGTACCACCGCGCCGCCTCGACCACGTCCCCCCGTGCCGCCGCGAGCATGCCGACCCGCACCTGCGCCCGCCGGTGCCCCTGCGTGGCCGCGCGCTCGTACCACTCCTCGCACTCGGTCTTCTCGTGAACGACCTCGCCCAGCTCATGCGCGGGCTCCGGCGGCCGACGCGCGTCGAGCAGCGCCGCGAGCCGGTACGCCGCCTCCGCACTGCCGCCGCCCGCCGCGCACCGCAGATGCCGCTCTGCCTCCTGCTCCTCACCCTCGCGCAGCCGGGCGATCCCGACCTGGAGCGCGGCCTCGGTGTGCCCGGCCGCGGCCGCCCGCTCGTACCAGCGCAGTGCCGTCTCCGCGCCGTGTTCCGTGCCCCGCCCGGCGTAGAGGATCCCCAGGTTGAACGCGGCGTCCACGCTGCCTGCCTCGGCCGCCTTGGAGAACCACGGCTCGGCGCCGACCGCGTCGCCGGCCTGCAGCAGCAGGATGGCGAGCGCGTTCGCGGCCTCCCGGTGCCCGGCGTAGGCGGCGCGCCGGTACCACTGCTCGGCCTGCGCGGTGCGCCCCTGCTCGGCGCAGAGCAGCCCGAGGTTGTACGCGCCGTTGTCGTCGCCGGCGTCCAGCGCCGCCCGGTACCAGCGCTCGGCGGTCTGTGTCTCACCGCGCTCGGCGTGCAGCGCGCCGAGCGCGTTGGCCGCGTTGCCGTCGCCGTCCTGGGCGGCGCGCAGCCACCACACGGCCGCGCTCTCGGTGTCCCCGGCGTCGCGCAGCAGGAAGCCCAGCGCGCAGGCGGCCCGGGCTTCGCCGTCCTTGGCCGAGGTCAGATACCAGCGCCCGGCCTCCTTCAGCTCGCCCCGCTTCTCCAGGATCGCGCCGAGGTGCAGCGCGGCGCGCCGGTGGCCGCGCGCGGCGGCCTGCCGGTACCACTGCTCGGCCTCGGCGACAGCGTTGTCAGCCCCGGTCTCGTCCTCGGGTCCGGCCGCCGGACGGTCGAGCGCGCGCGCCAGCCGGTAGGCCGCCTCGCGGTGTCCGCGCTCGGCCGCCGCCCGCATCCAGTGCTCGGCGCCGACGTCCCCGCGGTGCTCCAGCAGATCGGCGAGTGCGTAGGCGCCCAGGGCATGGCCCTGCTCGGCGGACTGGCGCAGCCAGTACTCGGCGGCCGGTTCGTCCCCGCGCTCGCGGTGGTAGCGGCCCAGCGCGTGCGCGGCGGCGGCCGAGCCGGCGACGGAGGCGATGCGCCACCAGCCGGCGGCCTCCTCGGGGTAGCCGCGCTGGTGCAGCAGGACACCGAGGTTGTTGGCGGCGGCCCGGTCACCGGCCGCGGTGGCGGCCCGCAGATGGGGTTCGGCTCCGTCGAGGTCGCCACGCCGCAGCAGTATGGCGCCGAGGACACTCGCCGCCTCGGCGTCGCCGCTCTGCGCGGCGAGGGCAAGGCGCACCTCTTCCGCGGCGTCCACCATGTCGGTCAACTCGTCGCGGGTCGGCTCCTCAACGGAAGGCTGCACAAATCGCCCTGACTCGAACAGAGTTGCCTTGTCCCCCATAACGTCCATCGTCGCACCACCTGCAACCTGGGTACACCCGGTATACCGCAGCCTGTGAGGTCACTTCAGCGTTTTGTCGACATGCCCACAGGGAGACAAGTCAAACACACACCCCTCAACTCCCCACGGCGGCGCGGCCGTCCCTCCCCTCAGTACATGAGTTCGCACACCACGAAGGCCCGGATCCCTTGGGATCCGGGCCTTCGTTCGCAGTAGCGGGGACAGGATTTGAACCTGCGACCTCTGGGTTATGAGCCCAGCGAGCTACCGAGCTGCTCCACCCCGCGCCGTTGCCTGGTAACCGTACCACGGCGCGGAGCGGACTTGATCAGCTCTTCTTACCGTTCCCGTTCTTGCCGCTGGTGGACTGGCCGGCCTTGGCCTCCGCGTCCTGCGCCCGCTTCAGCGCGGCCTTCAGATCCTTCTGGGCCTTGTCGTACGCGGTCCAGTCCGGCCCGTTCGGCCCCTGCAGGGCCTTCTGGCCGGTGTCGAACGCCTTCTGGGCGTCGTTCAGGGCCTGTTGGACGGTCGGATTGGTCGACGTGGGCGGATTGGTGGTGCCGGTGTCCGGTGGTGTGGTGGTCGAACCCGCCGTACCGAAGACCTTGTCCAGAGCCTCGCCGAGCGTGTTCTCGAACGCGGTCTTGCCCTCATAGGTGACCAACACCTTGCGCAGCAGCGGGTACTTCAGCCCGCCACCACGCACGTACACCGGCTCCACATAGAGCAGTCCTCCGTCCAGCGGCACGGTCAGCAGGTTGCCGTACTCGATATCGGAGTCGCCGCCCTTGAGGAGCTTGATCGCGGCGGCGATGTCCTGTTCGGAGTTGAACTGGCTCTGTACCTGTTTCGGCCCGTCGACCGTCGTACTGGTCGGCAGCTTCAGGATTCTGATCTTGCCGTAGTCGCTGCTGCCGGCCTCGGCGTCGACCGTCATGAACGCGCTCAGGTTGTCCCGGCCGTTGGGCGTGAACGTCGTCGACAGCGAGAACGCCTGCCGGCTCTGGTCGGGCATCTTCATACTCAGGTAGTACGGCGGCACCGCACTGCCCGACTTGTTCGTCGGGTCGTCCGGCACCTGCCACACCTCGCTGCCGGTGAGGAACGTCTGCGCGTCCGTCACGTGGTACCGGGTGAGCAGCTCGCGCTGGACCTTGAACAGGTCCTGCGGGTAGCGCAGATGGGACATCAGGTCCGGGGAGATGGCGTTCTTCGGCTGCACCGTGCCCGGGAACGCCTTCATCCAGGTCTTCAGCACCGGGTCCTTGGTGTCCCACTGGTACAGCTTGACCTCGCCGGTGTACGCGTCGACGGTCGCCTTCACCGAGTTGCGGATGTAGTTGACCTGGTTCTGCTGGGCCACCACGGTGCGGTTGTTGTTCGTGGCGGTCAGCGAGTCGGCCGTCGTGTCCCCGAGGGTCGTACGGGACGAGTACGGGTAGCCGTTCGACGTCGTGTACGCGTCGACGATCCACTGGATACGGCCGTTCACGACCGCCGGGTAGGCGTCGCCGTCGATGGTCAGCCAGGGGGCGACCGCCTCGACGCGCTCCTTGGGCGTGCGGTTGTACAGGATCCGCGAGCCCTTGCCGACCGCGCCCGAGTAGAGGATCTGCGGCTCGTTGAACACCACCGCGTACGCGGCCCGGTTGATCGGGTTGTCGAGGTTGACCCCGCTCCTGCCGGTGTAGCTGGTGGTCTTCTCGCCGTTGTTGTCGGAGTAGTCGATCTCTTTCTGGGGACCGCCGACGATCGAGTACGTGGTCGTCTTCTCGCCGTAGTAGATCGCCTGCTGGTACGCACCGAGGTCGCCCGTGGAGGGCATGTCGGACTCGGTGAAGACGGGCTGGCCCTGGGGGTCGGCCTCGGTACCCTTGGCGGCGACCGCGCCGTAGCCGTGCGTGTAGCGGAAGTGGTCGTTGATCCAGTTGTTCTTCGGGATGCCGTCCAGGTTCAGCTCGCGCAGCCCGATGACCGTGTCCTGGTCCTTGCCGTCCTTCGTGCGGTACCGGTCGACGTCCAGGTTGGTCGGGAAGCCGTAGTAGTTCTTCATCTGCTGCAGCTGCTGGAACGTCGGCGAGACGATGTTCGGGTCCATGATCCGGATGCTCGCCGCGTCGTTCGCGCCGTCGCGCAGCGTGGTCTTGTCCTTCGTCGTGGACTGACCGGAGTACTCGGAGACCTTGGCGTCGTCGATGCCGTACGCCTCACGGGTCGCCTTGAGGTTCTTCTGGACGTACGGGGCTTCCTTGGCCTGCTCGTTGGGCTGGACCTGGAACTTCTGCACGATCGCCGGGTACAGCCCGCCGATCAGGATCGCCGAGAGGACCATCAGGCCGAAGCCGATGACCGGCAGCTGCCAGGTGCGCCGCCACAGCGTGGCGAAGAAGAGCAGGGCGCAGATGACGGCGATGCAGAACAGGATCGTCTTCGCCGGCAGATAGGCGTTGGCGTCGACGTAGCGCAGGCCGGTCCATTCACCGGTCGCCTTGAAGTCGCTGGACTTGACGGCCAGGCCGTACCGGTCGAGCCAGTAGGCGACCGCCTTCAGGGCGACGAAGACGCCGAGCAGCACCGACAGGTGCCCGGTCGCCGCGGCGGTGGCCCGCGCGCCGGGGCTGGTGACGCGCAGCCCGCCGTACAGATAGTGCGTGAGCGCGGCGGCGATCAGGCACAGGATGGCGGCGGCGAAGCCGAAGCCGAGCAGAAAGCGGTACCAGGGCAGATCGAAGGCGTAGAAGGAGATGTCCAGGTGGAACTGGGGGTCCTTCTGGTGGAAGGGCACGCCGTTGACCCACATCAGCCAGGTCCGCCACTGGCCTGCCGCCGAGGCACCGGCGATCAGACCGACGAGCGCGGTGACGGCGAACAGCAGCCACCTCTTGTACGGCGCGACGCCCATCCGGTAGCGGTCGAGGCTCTGCTGCTCCATGGACATGGCGCTCAGCGGGGGCCGCAGCCGGTGCGCGAGCCAGATGTTGACCCCCACCGCGACCGCCATCAGCAGACCGAAGACGGAGAAGAGGCCGATCTTGGTCCACAGCGTGGTCGTGAACACTGACGAGTAGTGCACCGACCGGTACCACAGCCAGTCCGTCCAGAAGCCCGCGAACATGGTGAACGCCATGCCGAGGACGGCCAGGACGCCCAGTGTCATGAGCAGGGCCCGGGCCCGCCGGGACGGGCGGCCCGCTCTGATCCGCGGCCCCGTCGGGCCTCCGCCGCGGTCCGGCATCTGGAAAGCCAAGGTGCGCACCTCGAAGTTCGCTGTCGATCCGTCAGGCCCTCGTGTTCGCGGACCCTCCGTGGCCCCCCGTGATCGCGGGCCAACACATATGCAACTTACTCACGCTGCACTCGGTTCCCGATTCCGGCGGTGAACGAGGCAGGATTGTGACCATGTCCAACACTCCCATGGCAGCGAGCCCGCTCACCCGGGCCGTACTCGAGATCGACGAGTACGTCTCCGGCCTCGGCTGGGACCAGCCCGCCCGCCTCTTCGCCCTTGTCGACACCGCACGGCTGCGGACCCAGGAACCCGCGCTCGCGGCTCAGCTGGGCCTGGAGGACGCGTCCGAGTCCGCCGGTCTCACCCCTATCGAGCAGGACGAGCTCCCGTCCGGCAAGCCGCTGGACGAGTTCCTCGGCACCATCGCCTGGCCCGACGCGGTGGCCGGCTGCGCGCTGTCGGTGGAACGCCTGATGCTGCCGCCGTCCGCCGAGGCGCAGGTCCCGCAGAACCTGAGCCAGGCCAGGCTGGCCACGTGGGTGGCCGAGCACCCGGAGCGCCAGGAGGTGCGCATGACGGTCGCGGTGCTGCGCGACGGCGGCCGCGAGTCGGCGGTGCGGCTGCGCGAGAAGGACTCCCCGACGGAGGTCCTGACCGGCCCTGACCTGGTACCGGGCCTGGCGGAGGCCCTGGCGGCGACCTTCGCGGACTAGGGGGTTTCGTTTGGATCAGGTCGGATCGGGCCGCGGCGTCCGGGGCGGTGCATCGCAAGGCGGAGGATCACCCGCGTACTGGGCGTACTCGGGTGATCCGACAACGCAGCGAGGTGCTCGTGCCGGGCGCCGGGGACCCGGGCTGATCCAGCGGACCCGGGCTGATCCAAACGAAACCCCCCAGCCCCCGCCGGTCCCGTGACGTCCCCGTCACGCCCCCGGTGACCTCGCTTCCGGCGTCCTTCCCGGTACGACGACGGGGGCGCCCCTGCCTCGCGGGGTGCCCCCGGCCGTGTCAGGGACCGCTCAGCCCTTGGTGGTGCACTGGGGCAGCGCCGAGGTGTTCCCGCTGCGGATGTCCTTCAGCGCGTCCAGCGCGTCCCCCATCGTCTTGACCTTCACCAGCGTGAGCCCGCTCGGGGTGTCCTTGGCGGCGGCCGCGCAGTTGTCGGCGGGCGTCAGGAAGTACTGGGCGCCCTTCTCACGTGCGCCGACGGTCTTCATCTCGATGCCGCCGATCGGCCCGACGGTGCCGTTGTCGTCGATGGTGCCGGTGCCGGCGATGAACTTGCCGCCGGTCAGACTGCCCGGGGTCAGCTTGTCGTAGATACCGAGGGCGAACATCAGACCGGCGCTCGGCCCGCCGACGTCGGCCAGCTTGATGTCGATGTTGAACGGGAAGGTGTGGTCGGTCCCGGCGGAGATCCCGACGATGGCGCGCTTGGCGCCGCTGTCGTCGGAGGTGGTCGTGGTGATGGCGACGTCCTGGGTCTTCGTCGCCGTCCTGTGCGCCTTCTCGGCGGCGGCCTGCTCCTTGGCGGGGACGACCGTGAAGACGACGTTCTGACCGGGCTTGTGCCTGGTGACGAACTTGGCGACGTCCGCGGGCTGCTTCACGGCCGTGCCGTCGACAGCCTTGATCACGTCACCGGCGTGCAGCTTGCCCTCGGCCGGCGAGCCCTTGACCACGGTGGAGACGATCACCCAGGACTTCACCGGGACACCCAGCTGCTTCAGGGCCGCGACCTTGGCGCTCTCCTGGGACTGGCTGAACTCCTCGGCGTTCTGCTGCGAGGACTGCTGCTCCGTCGTGCCGTTCGGGTAGAGCGTGTCGTGCGGGACGACCTTGGTGTCGTGGTCCAGCCAGCCGTAGATCGCTTCCACCAGGTTCATCCGGAAGTCCGCACTGGTCACCCGGACGGTCGTCATGTTCAGGTTGCCGTCGGTCGGGTACGTCTTGTGCCCGGTGATCTGCAGCACCGGCGCGCCGTCGTGGTTCCCCAGCGTGTTCACGGTCGGGCCGGGGGACATCTCCGCGTAGGGCACGGGGATGAGCACTCCGGCGCACAGGAGCGCGATCAGCATCAGGGTGGAGGCGAGCATCGTCGCGGTGCGGCGTGGCATGCAACGACAGTACGGGACGCCTCTGTCAGCGCACCGTCAGGGCACCCCGTCAAGCGCCGTCGGCACCCGTGTGGGACTTCTCCATGGCCTCACGGAACCGGGCATAGCCGTCCAGCTCGGGGCCGTCGCCGCGCACTCTGCGGGTTCTACCGGCCCAACTGCCCCACAGGCCGCCACCGATCGCGGCCACAAGCGGAATCAGCAGCCAGACAAGCGCCCCCATGCCGACCTCCCAACGCTGTGAGCGTCCGCAACTGACTGATCAGCAGATTAACCATCCGCACCGACAACGCTCACGCCGGGGGGCCGGTTACGCAACCGGAGGTTCGGGAGTGCTCCGGGTGACGGACCTCAGCAGGCCCCGACCCACTCCTCCGTGCCGTCGGAGAACTTCTGGTGCTTCCAGATCGGGACCTCGTGCTTGAGGTCGTCGATCAGCTTGCGGCAGGCGTCGAAGGCCTCGGCCCGATGCGGACATGCCACGCCCACGACCACGGCGAGATCCCCGACCCGCAGGTCTCCGACCCGGTGCACGGCGGCCAGCGCCCGCACCGGGTACTCGGCCACGACCTTCTCGGCGATGCGTCGCATCTCGGCCTCGGCACTGGGGTGGCAGGAGTACCCGAGGGCGTCCACGTCCGCTCCCCCGTCGTGGTTCCGCACGGTCCCCACGAAGAGCGCGATGCCGCCGGCCGCGGCGTCCCCGACCGCCTGGAACACCTCGTCCACGGAGAGCGCGGTCTGCCGGACCCCGATCAGCTTGATGGGATCCTGCGCCGCCTGCTCGCCGGGGTGCTCGTTCACCTGTGCCATACCTCCATCGTGCCGCACGCCTGTGACACCGGGGAATACGAGATTCACCAGGCACGCGCGTGGAGCGTTTTGGAGGCTCGTACGACGTCGCCGCGCCGGCGAGCGATCCCACCCCGCCCTCACACGCGCCGCCGGGCCTTCCGGGCCCGCCGTACGACGGCGGCGGCGCCCAGCAGAGCGACCGTCGCCCCGGCGGCACCCGCGGCCGTGGCGTCCTTGCGGCCGAGCCGCCGCCCGGCGACCGTGTGCCGCCCGGAAACCTCCTCCAGCAGCTCCGCGAGCACCTCCTCGTTGGTCCACCGCGGCCGCCACCCGGCGTCGTGCAGCCGGCTCCCGCTGACCACCCAGGGATACATCGTGTACGCCAGATCGCCGGCCGGAGACGGCGTGAGCCCGATCCGGTGCAGCCGTGCCGCCGCGCCCAGCGCGACCGCCGAGGGCAGCTCCATCCGCCGGATCCCGCTGAGCTCCTCGACCTCCTCCTGTTCCAGCCACCCGTCGCAGCCCACGGCCAGTTCCCCGTCGACCTTCTCCAGGACGGCGTACTCCAGCGCACTGCACAGGTCCTCGACGTGGCAGAACTGCCACGCGGGCCGCGATCCGGCGACGACGAGCAGCCGCGGCGACTCGAAATACCGGGTCAGCGCGGTGTCCGTGCCGCCGACCAGCACGGCGGGCCGTACGACGGTGACGTTCAGCCCCGGATGCGCCCGCGGCGCCCGGCGCGCCAGCCGCTCGATCTCCAGCAGGTCCCCGACCCCGGTGGCCTCGGCGGTCGCACGCAGCTCGGCGTCCTCCGAAAGGGGCAGCTCGTTGTCCGGCAGCGCGCCGTAGACCATCGCGGAAGTGCACAGTACGACCCGGTGCACGCCGGCCGCCGCGGCGGCCGTGAGGACGGTCTGGGTCCCCCGGACGTTGTAAGCGGTGCGAGCCGCCGGATCGGTCTCCAGGTCCAGGTCGAGCGCGAGGTGGACGACCACGTCGGCGCCCCGCAGCTTGTCCGCGATGGCGGGGTCGCGCACGTCAAGGATGTGCCACGTGGCGGCCGCGCACTCCCCGCGCCGCTCGTCGATGGCGACGACCTGCTTGATCTCCTCGGAGGCGGCGAGCCGCTCGGTGAGCAGGGCGCCGACCCCGCCGGCGGCGCCGGTGACCGCGACGACGGGTCCGCGCACGGAGGAGGTTGAGGGGTTTCGCGCTGCGCGAACCTGTGGATCTGGGGAACTCACCGGGCGTCTCCAGCGGTTGTCTTCAATACGAGCGCGAGTGACGCGTACGTACCAGGTGCATCCATCCTGCCGCAGGCCTGCTGTGGGCGAAGCACTGAGGCCCGATCGGGTCCGGGTGTCTACGCTGGGTGGTGTTGTCGGGCAGCCGCGCCGCCGGAGAGAACCGGCGGCCTTACCAGCCGAGGAATCCCGTGAGTGACACCCCATTCGGTTTCGGCCTTCCGCCGGAGGAGCCGGAGGACGGCGACGAGGGCAAGAAGAAGGACCAGCAGAGCGGTGGTGGGCAGGGACCGGCCAACCCGTTCGGCTTCGGCGGCCTGCCTGGAGCCGGGGGCTTTGGCGGCCCCGGCGCCGACAATCCGCTCGCAGCCATGTTCGGTTCCCTGAACCCCACCGACCTGGGCGCCGCGTTCCAGCAGCTGGGCCAGATGCTCTCCTACGAGGGCGGTCCGGTGAACTGGGACATGGCCAAGCAGATCGCCCGCCAGACGGTCGCCCAGGGCACTCCGGACGGCACGAAGGACGCCAGCGTCGGCCCGGCCGAGCGCAAGGCGGTCGAGGAGGCCGTCCGCCTGGCCGACCTGTGGCTGGACGACGCGACGTCCCTGCCGTCGGGCTCCGCCTCGGCGGTGGCCTGGTCCCGCGCGGAGTGGGTCGAGGCGACCCTGCCCGCCTGGCAGGAGCTGGTCGACCCGGTCGCCGAGCGGGTCGGCGCGGCCATGGGCGACGTCCTGCCGGAGGAGATGCAGGCCATGGCGGGCCCGCTGATCGGCATGATGCGCTCGATGGGCGGCGCCATGTTCGGCACGCAGATCGGGCAGGCCGTCGGCGTGCTCGCCGGTGAGGTCGTCGGCTCCACGGACATCGGTCTGCCGCTCGGCCCGGCCGGCAAGGCCGCGCTGCTCCCGGCCAACGTGGAGGCCTTCGGCAAGGACCTCGGCGTTCCGCAGGAGGAGGTGCGGCTGTACCTGGCCCTGCGCGAGGCGGCCCACCAGCGCCTGTTCGCGCATGTGCCGTGGCTGCGCTCGCACCTGTTCGGCGCGGTCGACGGGTACGCGCGCGGGATCAAGGTCGACACGGCCAAGCTGGAGGACGTGGTCGGCCAGTTCGACCCGCAGAACCCCGAGCAGCTGCAGGACGCGCTCCAGCAGGGCATGTTCCAGCCGGAGGACACGCCCGAGCAGAAGGCCGCCCTGGCCCGTCTGGAGACCGCTCTGGCGCTCGTCGAGGGCTGGGTGGACGCGGTGGTCCACGCGGCCGCGAAGCCGCGTCTGGCGTCCGCCGACGCGCTGCGCGAGACCCTGCGGCGCCGCCGTGCCACGGGCGGTCCCGCGGAGCAGACGTTCGCCACGCTGATCGGTCTGGAGCTGCGCCCGCGCCGGCTGCGCGACGCCTCCCGTCTGTGGGCCTCGCTCACGGACGCGCGCGGTGTCGACGGCCGGGACGGCCTGTGGGCCCACCCGGACATGCTGCCGACGGCCGGCGACCTGGACGACCCGGACGGCTTCGTCCACCGCGAGCAGCTGGACTTCTCCGAGCTGGACAAGATGCTCGGCGAGGCGGCGGGCGGTGCTGCGGGCAAGCCCGACCCGCACAAGCCGGACCTGCACAAGAAGGACGACGACGCCAAGGACGACGACGCCGAGTGAGCCTGTACGACAACGCGGTCCTCGTACTGAAGGGGTACGAGGACCAGGAAGACCTGCGCCGGACGTACCTGGACCATCTGGCGGCCCACCCGGACGGCATGTGGAAGGCCTGCGAGGACGGTCACATCACGGCGAGCGCTCTGGTGATCGACCCGGCGCACGGGCGGGTGCTGCTGACCCTCCACAAGAAGTTGCGGATGTGGCTGCAGATGGGCGGCCACTGCGAGCCGGCCGACGCCACACTGGCGGAGGCCGCGCTGCGTGAGGCGACGGAGGAGTCGGGCATCGCGGAGCTGAGCCTGCTGCCCGCTGGGCCGGTGCGCCTGGACCGCCATCACACACCCTGCGCCTGGCACCTGGACGTGCAGTACGCCGCTGTCGCGCCGCCCGGCGCCATGGAGGCGATCAGCGACGAATCACTCGACCTGCGCTGGTTCGCCTACGACGAGGTGGCCGACGTGGCGGACGAGTCGGTCGTACGACTGCTGGACGCGACCCGCGCGAGACTGTGAACGTGCGGGGAGCTGTGAACGGGTAAGGGGCGGCCGCCTGGACGGTCGCCCCTTACGTTTGTTCTCCGGACTCAGTATCCGGGACTCAGCTCCAGACGTTCCCCTGGTTCTGCCCCCGTGCTCCGTGCTGCCCCATGCCGAACTGGGCGGCGAGGCCCTGCCCGATCACCGCGTTCTGCGGCGGCAGCAGCTCACTGGGCTGGACGAGCGCGAACCCGGACCCCATGAAGCTCAGCTCCCAGCCCTCACCGGTGTTCCCGCGCCGGCGCCACACCCCGGAGGAGTGCGTCTGGGCCTGCATCTGCACGCGCAGCCCGGTGGACCAGGCGACGATCGCGTCGGCGTCGCAGTTGACGTACCTGTCGGGCGTGACCTGCATCAGCAGCGGCGCGCCGGAGGTCATCAGGGCGACCCGGCCGCGCCCGGTGATGTTCAGCTGGTACTTCCCGGAGCCGGCGATGCCGTAGAGGCTGTCGACGGCGATGACCTCATAGTGCAGCGAGGAGTCCATGGCGAGGACGTAGGAGCTGTCGACGGTCAGCCCGTCCTGCTCGACGTCCATGATGTGCACGTGCTGGGCGAGGTTGGCGAGATACACCGTGCCCTGTCCGTGACAGCGCATCAGGTCCAGGCCCTCACCGGTGTACGCCTGCGCGCGTGCCTGGTTGTTGCTGCGGTACTCGGCGTCGAACTCGACCAGGCCCTGGTAGGCGACCATGCTGCCCTTGCGGGCGAGGATGTCGTCGTGGCCCTCCAGGGTGACGCGGAGCAGCTGCGAGTTCTGCAGGCTCCAACGCTCCTGCGTCTGGAGGTCGTTGTGCGCGAAAAGCGGGCTCTGCATGACTTTCTGGCTCCCCCTCAGCCCCGGATCCGGATGCGGTCGGTGCTGTCCTCGCTGGGCTGGACGACGACGATGCCCTGGCCGGAGAAGGCCATCTGGTAGGCCTCACCGCTGCCCCGGCCGATCAGCGACTGCGCCTTGAAGCTGCGCTTGCCCTTCACCTTCAGGTTCGGCGACCAGGCGACGAGCGCGTCCGGGTCGACATACGTCTCGTCCTCGCCACCGCCGCAGTCCACGACGATCGGCTCGCCCCGGGAGGTCAGGGCCACCCAGCCCTGCCCGGAGATCCTGGTGTTCCACAGGCCCTGCCCGGCGAACTTGGCGAGCCCCTTCACGCGCTCGACGCCCCAGCTGAGGTGGGCGTCGAAGGCGAGCAGGTTGGTGGCGTTGACGGAGATGCCGTCGCCGTTGAGGTTGATCACGACGACGTTCGCGCCGTAGTCGGCGAGGTAGAGCAGACCGTCGCCGCTGCACTTCATCAGCGGGGCGCCCTCGCCGGTGATCCAGTCGCGGGCGATCTGGCGGACGGCCGGCGGATTGGGCTCGTACTGGACGAAGCCTTCGTAGGCGACCATCGAGCCCACGCGCGCGAGGAGGTCGTTTCCGGTCTGCATGGCGACCTTCAGCATGTGCTTGCCGTGGTTCTCCATGCGGGCGGTGACAGGTGCGGGGGCGTAGCCCGCGAGCGGCTGGTTCATGACGGGCTCCCTCAGACCTCGTACGGCTGGACGACGATGAAGTTGCCGGGCGCGCCCCGGAACTGGAGGTTGACGCTCTCGCCGGTGTCGCCCGGGTAGGCGTTGCGGCGCATGCGGACCTGGCTGGAGACGATCACCTGGGAGGCGGCCGACCACGCGACGACGGCGTTGCAGTCGGCGAAGGTGGTCGGCGTGACCGGCAGGACCACGGGCGTGCCGTGGGTCTTGACGACGATCGTGCCGGTGCCCTGGAACTGCATGGTGAACAGCGCGCCACCGGGGATGCCGTGGCCCTCGATGCGGCGGACCTCGTACTGCAGGCTCTCGTCGAAGGCGAGGACGTTCTCCGCGGACACGCAGATCGCGTCGCCTTGCAACTCGACGGGGTGCAGGTGGGTGGAGTTCTCGGCGAGGAACACCTGGCCGTTGCCGGTGCAGCGCATCAGCTGCATCTCCTGGCCGGTCGCGTGGCCCACGATCCGCCCGGCGAACCCGGCGCCCTTGTAGGCGAAGTCGACCTTGCCCTGGTAGAGCACCATGCTGCCCTGCCGGGCCAGCACGGGCTGCCCGCCGATGCCGAGGTCGACACGGATGAGCTTCTTGTTCTGCTGCGTCCAGCGCTGCCCGGTCGGTGTCTCCTTGTACATCTGCAGCGCGGCCGACACACCGGCACCGCCCTGCGGGGCGCCCTGCGGTGCTCCGTAGCCGGCGGGCTGCCGGCCGGGGACCTGGCCGTAACCGGGCGGCATGGGCGCCGTCGGGTGGGCGCCGTAGGGGGGCGGCTGCTGGCCGTAGCCCGGGGGCATCGGAGCGGTCGGCTGACCGCCGTAGGGCTGCTGCTGGGGCGGCTGACCGTAGGGCTGCTGCGGTGGCTGACCGTAGGGCTGCTGCGGTGGCTGACCGTAGGGCTGCTGCGGTGGCTGTCCGTAGGGCGCGGGGGCCGGGGCGGGCGGATGGACGGTGCCGCCTGCGGGCGGGGCCAGGGGGGCGATGACCGTCGGCGCGGCGTGCACGTTCGACGCGGGTGCCGGTGCCGGGGGCGGGGTCTGACCGGGCGGGATCTGACCGGGCGGTGTGAAGCCCCGCGCAGGCGTGCCGCCGACGGGCTGTGCGAAGCCCTGGGCGGCTGCGGGCTGTAGCGCCTGGGCGGGCGCAGGGGCCGGGGCGGGCACGGGAGCCGGGAGGGGTGCGGCCGGGGCTGCGAACGCGGGCGGAGCCGTGGCCTGGGCGGGCGGGGCGAAGCCGGGAGCGGCGTCGGGCTGCGGTTGCTGCGGGGCGGCGGGGGCCTCCTCCAGTACCTCGCCGCCGAAGTTCTTCAGCAGCGCCTCCAGGCCGCCGTCGAAGCCCTGTCCGACGGCGGCGAACCGCCACACGTCCTTGAAGTAGATGTCACCGAGCATCACGGCCCGCTCGGTGGAGAACTCCGCGCCGTTGAAGGAGTATCGCGCGACCTCCTCGCCGCCCGCCACGATGCGCAGATAGCCGGGGGCGATCTGCGCCATCTGCCCGGCGCCGTCGATGGTCGCGGTGAAGGACAACTTGCGGATGTGCGACGGGATCCGGTCCAGGGTGACCCGGAACGACTCCGTGTCGCCCGCCTGGGCACCCAGCAACTGCAGGGATTCCTCGGGCGACTTCGGCTGGTTGAAGAAGACGAAGTACCGGTCGTCCGAGAGGCGCTCGTCGGCGTCCAGCCCGAAGCAGCTGATGTCGAAGGTCAGCCCGGGGGCGGAGATCTGCACGCCTACGTACAGATCCGTGCCCGCCGTGAGGTCACTGATCCTGGCCTTGTGGCCGCGTTGGAATTCCCTGGCCATGCGTTACGACCGTCCCCCATCCCGAATGCGAGTGCGTCGCGCCAGGCTAACGGCTCGATCCGACATCGGACGCAGCCGGTACAGACCCGGTACACAACCGCGCCCGGAGGCGGACGGACGGCGTCCGGCTCACTCCCCGCGGGCCCCCGGCAGATGGGGCAGCCGTTCCGCGGCGACGACCCCTTCGAGATACCCGCGGGCCCGCTCGGTACGCGGGTATGCCTCCAACAGCCGCCAGAAGCCGGGCCCGTGACCGGGGACCAGCAGATGGGCCAGCTCGTGGCAGAGGACGTAGTCGACGACGTACTCGGGCATCCCCTGCAGCCGGTGCGAGAGCCGGATGCTGCCCTCGGCCGGAGTACACGAACCCCAGCGGGTGTTCTGGTTGGTGACCCAGCGCACGGAGGCGGGGCGCGCCCGGCCGTCGAAGTACTGCTCCGACAGCCGCTCGGCACGCTCGGCCAGCTCGGCGTCGCCGAGCACTCGCTTGCTCTCCTGGGCAGCGAGTTTGTCGAGCATGACGGTGATCCAGCGCTGCTCCTCCGCCTTCGACATCCTGGCGGGGATCAGTACGACGGTGCGATCGCCCTCGCGGTACGCGGAGACCGTCCGGCGGCGCCGGGAACTCCTGCGGACCTCGATCGCGCTCGCCCCCGAGCCGCCGGGCGGCTGGCTCGTCGTGCTGCGCTGTGGCTTTCCGGCGCGGTGCAGTGGGTCGGCGGGCACGCCCCGACGTTACCCGTTGGGCATGGCCAAAGTCCCGGCTCCGGAACGGTTCGATGCCGATCCCCCACCATGCGTTTGATTCCTATGATTCCTACGACTGATCGGCACATCCGGTTTACAGGGCTCCGATCAACCGGCTGACGCGGCTCATCTTGGCCGATTTAGCAGGGTTCGTCCGGCCAACTTATATGACAAACACCCCTAGCCTGTGGATAACTCTCGGCGCCGGACCGGCGGGCACGGCATGCTGGCAGGCGTCGGCGGAGCACGACCGGCTCCGCCGGCGACGAGATGTTCCGGGGATGCCTTCAACGGATACGGGGGACAGTCATGCATCCGGTGATGAAGCCCGCGCTGCGGCGCGGCTGGCGTGATCGCGACACCGTGCAGTTCGGGATGACCCCGGCGCACGCGCTGACGCTCGGACCGATGGCCCCGGCGACGAGCGGCTTCCTGGATCTGCTCAACGGCACGCGCGGACTGCCGCTGCTGCGTGAGGAGGGCCGCCGCATGGACCTGCCGGCCGGCCAGGTCGACACCCTGCTGGAGCGGCTGACCCGGGCGGGCCTGGTCGACGACGCGCGCGGCGGCGGACCAGCCGCGGACGCGCTGCGCGCGAAGGAACACGTCCTGCGGCGGCTGCGCCCTGATCTCGCCGCGCTGTCCCTGACCACGGCCGAGCCGGGCGGCGCTCTCGCCCGGCTCGCGGCCCGGCGGGCGCTGCGCGTGCGGGTGCGCGGCGCGGGGCGGGTCGGCGCCGCGCTGGCATCGGTGCTGTCGGGCGCCGGAGTCGGCGAGGTCGACGTGCGCGACGTGGGACGCGTGGAGCCGTGGGACGTGGCGCCGGGCGGACTGCCGGCCGAGTCGATCGGCGAGCGCCGGGACGCGGCGGCCCGGGACGCCGTGCGCCGCGCGGCCCCCGACCGCCCACCGCGCCACGCCCACTCACCCGGATCCGGCGCCCGGGACGCCGGGCTCTCCCTGGTGATCCTCACCCCCCGGGACGACGTGACCGTGCACGCGCCCGATCCCGCCGACGCCGAGCCGCTCATGGCCTCCGGAACGCCGCACCTGTACGCCGGTGTCGTGGAGGGCACCGGCGTCGTGGGCCCGCTCGTCCTGCCGGGCGAGTCGGGATGCGCCGGCTGTCTGCATCTCGACCGCGGGGACAGGGACCCGGCCTGGCCGCGGCTCACCGCCCAGTGGCGATGCCCCAGGGCACGCCGGGTCGGGGCCTGCGATCTGACACTGGCCACGGCGGTCGCCGGCCTGGCCGCGGCACATGCACTGGCCTTCCTCGACGGGCAGTCGCCGTCCAGCGCGGGCACCCGTTGGGAGGTGTCCATGCCCGGACTGGACTGGCATGGCCAACCGGTCCGGCCGCATCCGGCATGCGGATGCGGGGCGGCGGAGAGAGGTGAAGCACCGGCGGAGAAAGCCAAACCGGAGCGCTCCTCAACCGACGGCGGACCGCGCGAGACAATGGCGGTGCAACGGCCGTCGGCGGAGCGACGCAAGGCAGGCGCGGCACGGCCGACTGGGACTTGGAGGGCGCATGTCTGATCTTCCCCGGAAGGCGGTCACCCGTACCGCCAAGCTCGCCGCGCTCCCGCTCGGCTTCGCCGGCCGGGCGACCTGGGGGCTGGGCAAGCGGATCGTGGGCGAGTCCGCGGAGATCGTCGGCCGGGAGCTGCAACAGCGCACGGCGGAGCAGCTGTTCAAGGTGCTCGGCGAGCTGAAGGGCGGTGCGATGAAGTTCGGGCAGGCTCTGTCCGTCTTCGAGTCCGCGCTGCCGGAGGAGGTCGCCGGGCCCTACCGCGCGGCCCTCACCAAGCTCCAGGAGGCGGCGCCGCCGATGCCGACCCGCACGGTGCACGCGGTGCTCGGGGAGCGGCTGGGTCCGGACTGGCACGATCTGTTCGAGGAGTTCGAGGACAAGCCGGCCGCCGCGGCCTCGATCGGGCAGGTGCACCGGGCCGTGTGGCACGACGGCCGCGAGGTGGCGGTCAAGGTGCAGTACCCGGGCGCCGGCGACGCCCTGCTCTCCGACCTGGGCCAACTGAGCCGCTTTGCCCGCCTGTTGGGGCCGCTGATTCCCGGCATGGACATCAAGCCGCTCATCGCCGAGCTGAAGGACCGCGTCTCCGAGGAACTGGACTACGGGCTGGAGGCGCAGGCCCAGTCCGCGCACGCGGAGGAGTTCACGGACGACCCGGACGTGGTGGTCCCGGCGGTGGTGCACCAGTGCGAGCAGGTTCTGGTGACCGAGTGGATCGACGGCATCCCGTTGTCGGAGGTGATCTCGGACGGCACCCAGGAGCAGCGCGACCGCGCCGGTCAGCTGCTGGCCCGGTTCCTCTTCTCGGGCCCGGCCCGCACCGGCCTGCTGCACGCCGACCCGCATCCCGGCAACTTCCGGCTGCTGCCCGGCGGCCCGGACGGCGAGTACGACTGGCGCCTGGGGGTCCTGGACTTCGGCACGGTCGACCGGCTGCCCGGCGGACTGCCGCTGCCGATCGGCGCCTCCCTTCGCATGACCCTGGACGGCGCAGCCGAGACGGTCTACGAACTCCTCTGCGAGGAAGGGTTCGTGAAGGAGTCCATAGAGCTGGACCCGGACGCGGTACTCGACTACCTGCTGCCGATCATCGAACCGGCCCGGGTCGACGCGTTCACCTTCACCCGCACCTGGATGCGCAACCAGGCCACGCGCATCGCCGACCCCCGCTCCCCCGCCTACCACCTGGGCAAACGCCTCAACCTGCCCCCGGCCTACCTCCTGATCCACCGGGTGACCCTGAGCACGATCGGCGTCCTGTGCCAACTGGGGGCCACGGTGCGGCTCCGCGAGGAACTGGAGGAGTGGCTACCGGGCTTCGTGCCGGGGGACGAGCCGACAGAGGAGGAGACGGCAGCGGAGGCGTGATCCGGCGTGCCTTGAAAGTGGGGAGGGGGCGGGGGGAGGGGGGAGGGCCCCGGGGAAGGGGCTCACCACCACGCCGAGTCCAGCCGGCCCTCGATCGCGCGGAGGTTCTCGCGGGAGCAGGTGTCGCAGAAGTACTGGCGGGCGCCGTTCTCCACGGAGCAGGTCCAGGTGACCGGCTGCGGTTCGTCGGCGGGGGTGCCGCAGCGGGCGCACACGGGCACGGGGCGCTCCGCGGTGGAGCCGCCCTGATCACTTCCTCCGGGAAGACTCGTCACCCGGTGACGATAACTCCGCCGGCGCAGGATCGCCGTGCGCAACGCACCGCGGGGACCGGTCCGTTCGGCTGGACCGGCCCCCGCGCAGAAGGCTTCGCCTCCCCGGGCCGGGAGGCCACCGCTTCTCAGGTGTGATCGTTACTGCATGACCGCCATGGCGAGCGCGCGGCGGGCGCGCAGCGAGGCGCGCTCGGCCCGGCGCTGCATCCGCTCGGCGACCGCCAGGCGCACGGCCCGGCGTTCCCTCGCCGCGTCATGGAGTCGCTCGTGCATATGCGCACGAGCCAGGGCTTCTTGCATGAGTTGCATCTCTCGGGTCCTGTTCTGGCGCGCTTCGGTCGCGCCGGTGGTGGTGAAGTCTGTGGTCGCGGAGCCGGCGGGCTCGCTGGTGGACGGCTTCATCGGGGCCTGCTTCTTGGGATCGTGCGTGAGGGGGCGGTCGATCGTTCCTGCGGTGTTCATGCCGTGACCGGGTTCTTCCGCGGGCGGCCACGCGGCCGCTTCCGGGCGACGACGACACCCTGGACGAACAGCTCGCCACCCCAGACGCCCCAGGGCTCACGCCGCTCCTTGGCCCCGGCGAGACAGGCCTCGATCAGCGGGCAGGTGCGGCACAGGGACTTGGCGTACTCGACGTCCGCCGGCGACTCGGCGAAGAAGACCTCCGGGTCGTAGGAGCGGCAGGGGACGGGTACGCCGAGGTTCTCGATGGCGTCGTCGAGCGCGGTGAGCGCGGTGAGGGGGGTCAAGGTGGAGTCCTCCGTGAGGCCGGGCGGGGGGATCGTCTGTGAAGGCGGTACGGACGGGGCGTGCGCTTCGAGTTGCACGGTTGGTCTTCCTCGTCTGGTCGGTCCGGCCGGTTGACCGGGTGTCGGCTTGGTACCGGGTTCTTTCTGTCCCGAGGCCCCTTCGCTCCGTTGTCCCCGTTCGGGGCAAACAGAAGGGCCGCGGATCCCGGATGGGGTTCCGCGGCCCTGAAGGCGCCGGCCTGATCGGATCAGGCTGGATCACTCCAGGGTTTTGGCCCACGGAAGGCCCACATCAGGTGGTGCTGCGTCGTCTGCTTCCGGAATCCGGCACCGGCCGCCGCAAAGGCATAGGCCTGCGCCTGTGCCGCTACCGCTTCCAGTGCCTTGGTCGGTCGCTCATTGCGCTCACGGACGGGGCGGCCCGCGAGAGCGAGGGAGGACGCCGGACGGACGGCACGGATGCCGGACAGACCGGTGCCCTGGTGGGAGGCGCCGAGCATGCACAGGGAGACGGTCGAGCGATCGGTCAGTTTGGCCGTGCTGATGGTGCTGGTGTTGATGCTGATCACTGGACTCGCCTCCTCTCGGCGTCTTGGGGACTGGGGTGAACCAGTCCGTTCGGATATGCAAGTACAACACGGAGTTGGGCCTTTGGAGAAGGCCGCCGCTTCCGTGCCTAGAACCTATGGGGATTGCTGGGGCATGCGCAAACTATTTTTTCGACGAGTTCGTATCAGTCGTCGTCATCGGCTTCCCCAACCTCGTGACCTGCGCAGATGGCTAGAACGTCGGTTCCGTAGCTGCGCAGCTTGCGGCTGAGGACGCCGGGGATGCGGGAGAGCTCGGCGGGGCTCTCCGGGCGTGCCTCGGCGATGGCCATCAGGGTGCGGTCGGTGAAGACGCAGAAGTCGGGCTGTCCGCTGCGCTCGGCCTGGATCGCCCGCCACTCCCGCAGTCGTTCGTAGAGCCCTTCGTCCATGTCCGAAGGGCAGTCCTCGCAGCGCATCAGCTTCATCTCGCCCGCGTCGGTGAGTGTGCGGCCGCAGACCCGGCAGCGGGCGGGCGTGCGCTGGGCGCGCCGGGGAACGGCGGTGGCGCTGCCCCCGGCGGTCCCGCGCTCGACGCCTGCGGTGGCGACGCTGCCGGTGGGGCCGACGGTGGCGGTGGTGCCTGGACGCAGTCCGTCGAGGAAGCGGCTCGGCCGGCGGCTGGGGCGGCCGCCCGGTGAGCGGGACAGGGCCCAGGAAACCTGGAGCCGTTGCCGCGCGCGGGTGACGCCGACGTAGAGGAGCCGGCGCTCCTCCTCGATCTGCTCGTCGGTCTTGGCGTAGGTGATGGGCAGCATGCCCTCGGCGATGCCGACGACGAAGACGACGTCCCACTCCAGGCCCTTGGCTGCGTGCAGGGAAGCGAGGGTGACGCCCTGGACGGTCGGGGCGTGCTGGGCGTTCGCCCGCTCGTCGAGTTCCGCCACGAAGTCGCCGAGGGTGGCGGCGGGCCTGGCGGCGGCGAGGTCTTGGGCGAGGTTGACCAGGGCGGCGAGGGACTGCCAGCGCTCTCTGACGGCGCCGGAACCGGCCGGGGGTTCAGCGGTCCAGCCCTCCCCGGAGAGCACGGCTCGCACCTGGGAGGGCAGGTCCACGGCCTCGTCCAGCAGCGAGTCGTTGCCGCCGAAGCGGGCCGCTCCGCGCAGGGCGATGCCGGCCTTGCGTACCTCGGGCCGGTCGAAGAAGCGCTCGGCGCCGCGCAGCTGGTAGGGGACGCCGGCGTCGGCGAGGGCCTGCTCGTAGGTCTCGGACTGGGCGTTCGTACGGAACAGGACGGCGATCTCGGCGGCCGGGACGCCCGCGTCGATCAGCTCGCGGATCCGGCGGGCGGCGCCTTCGGCCTCGGCGGGCTCGTCGGTGTACTCGGTGTAGGACGGCTCGGGGCCGGGGGCGCGTTGGGAGACCAGTTCCAGCCGGTGGTCGGCGGCGCGGCCGCGGGCCTGGGCGAGCAGGCCGTTGGCGAGGCGGACCACCTGGGGGGTGGAGCGGTAGTCACGGACGAGTTTGACGACGGTGGCGCCGGGGTGCCGGGCGCGGAAGTCGAGGAGATGGTCGGGTGTTGCTCCCGTGAACGAGTAGATGGTCTGGCTGGCGTCGCCGACGACGCACAGGCTGTCGCGGTCGCCGAGCCACAGCTCCAGCAGCCGCTGCTGCAGGGGGCTGACGTCCTGGTACTCGTCGACGACGAAGTGCTGGTACTGCGCGCGGACCTGTTCGGCGATGTCGTGCCGGTCCTGCAGGATGGCGACGGTGAGCAGCAGGACGTCTTCGAAGTCGATCACCGAGCGGTCGCGTTTGAGGTCTTCGTAGGCCGCGTAGAGGTGGGCGATCTCTGTCGGGTCGCGTGGGGCCTCGCGGCCGGCCTTCGCAGCCGCGTACGCGTAGTCGGCGGGGATGGTCTGGGTGACCTTGGACCATTCGATCTCGGCGGTGACGTCCCGCAGCTCGCCCCGGTCGAGCCGGGTCCCCAGGCTTGCGGCCGCGTCGGCGACGAGCTGGATCTTGCGGTCGACGAGGCGGGGCATGCCGCCACCGATCGCTTTCGGCCAGAAGTACTGCAGCTGGCGCAGGGCGGCGGAGTGGAAGGTGCGGGCCTGGACGCCGTGGGCGCCGAGCTGGCGCAGCCGGCCGCGCATCTCTCCGGCGGCGCGGTTGGTGAAGGTGACGGCGAGCACGCTGGACGGCTGGAGGATGCCCGCGAGCACTCCGTAGGCGATGCGGTGCGTGATCGCCCGGGTCTTGCCCGTGCCCGCTCCCGCCAGGACGCACACCGGGCCGTGCAGGGCGGTGGCGACCGCGCGCTGCTCGGGGTCGAGCCCTTCGAGCACCGCGTCGGCCCCGGTCGGCACAGCCGCGTACGGGGAACCGCCGGAGCCCTGCGGGAAGAGGGTGGAGTGCGTTGCTGCTGTCACACCGCCATGCTGCCAGGTCGCCCGGGACTGCCGTGGCGGTTGTCCACAGGCGGGCACCGATAGTCGTATGAATGCGGCAGGTGTCACAGCCGCCTGTGGATACCCCGGGCGGGAATGGCGGACGGTTCGCGTACGTTGCTTCCTCGGACGACCTTTCCGAGCTGCCTGAGGAGCGCGAGAGACATGCAGGGCACTGTGACGATGTACAGCACGACTTGGTGCGGCTACTGCCGGCGGCTGAAGAGCCAGCTGGACCGGGAGGGCATCGGCTACACCGAGATCAACATCGAGCAGGACCCCGAGTCCGCCGCCTTCGTCGAGAAGGCGAACGGCGGAAACCAGACGGTCCCGACCGTGCTCTTCCCGGACGGCTCGACGCTGACGAACCCCTCGCTGGCCCAGGTGAAGCAGAAGATCGGCGTGTGATCGCTCCGCGGGTTTCCGCGGTGGCCCCGGCAGGGCGGCCTCTGAAGGATCAGGGGCCGCCCCGCTGTGTCTTGTCCCACACCAGGGTGTAGCGCCAGAGCAGTCGGCGGCGGAATCGGCAGCCCGGCAGCAGCAGGCGGGCGGCCGTGCGGACCTCGCTCCAGTGCATCGTGGAGTCCTCGACGGGCATGCCGGCCGGTCCGCGCTTGCCGCCGCGCAAGCGCCGGTGCAGCAGGCTCGCGGGCACCCCGCAGCCACTGATCACCCAGTCCAGCGGGGTGTGGTTGTACGCCATCCCCACGACGACCAGCCGTCCGCCGGGCGCGACGAGCCGGGTCAGGCCGGTGATCGCGTCCGCGAAGGGGGCGTGATGCACGACGGCGACCGCGCTGACGAGGTCGTAGGCCTCCTCCGGGAGCGCGGTGCCGTCTAGATAGTCGGCCGCCACGAAGGTGACGTTCCCGGGCTGTCGTGCGCGGGCCTGGAGGATCATCTCCGGTGAGCGGTCCACGCCTGTGACCGTCGCCGCTCTGGTCGCGAGCTTGCGGGCGAGGAGGCCGTCGCCGCAGCCGACGTCCAGGGCCGTGCGGCAGCCGTCGGGTACGGCGGCCAGCACGGCCCGGTGGTAGTGGACGTTGTGGTTCCAGTACGGGTCGCCCTCCACCCGGGCCGCCTCAGACGAAGCTGCGCGTCGGCAGCGGCTTGCCGTACCACATCTCGATCAGGCGGGCGGCGATCGAGATGCCGTAGGGCGGCAGCACCTCGCCGGACTCGAAGGCCTCGTGGAGTTCCTGGCGGGAGAACCAGCGGGCCTCGTGGATCTCGTCGCCGTCGACGTCGATCTCGGTGGAGGTGGCGCGGGCGGTGAAGCCGAGCATCAGGCTGGACGGGAACGGCCAGGGCTGGCTGGCCACGTACTCCACGGGGCCGACGGTCACGCCGACCTCTTCGGACACCTCGCGGCGCACCGCCTGCTCGATGGACTCGCCGGGTTCGACGAAGCCGGCGAGCGTGGAGAAGCGCCCCTCGGGCCAGTGGACCTGGCGGCCGAGCAGGATGCGGTCGTCGGCGTCGGTCACCGCCATGATCACGGCCGGGTCGGTGCGCGGGTAGTGCTCGGCGCCGCAGGCCGGGCAGCGGCGGATGTGGCCGGCGGCGGCGATGACCGTGCGCTCGCCGCAGCGGGAGCAGAAGCGGTGGGTGCGCTGCCAGTTCTCCAGGCCGACCGCGTGCACCATGAGGCCGGCGTCGCGCGGTGAGAGCAGCAGGCCGGCCTCCCGCAGCCCGGCGGGGCGTGCGGACTGGTCGATACGGCCGGGCAGCGAGTCCTTCTGGAGCGCGAAGTAGCTGACGCCCTCGTCGTCGGTGCCGAGGAAGTAGCGGTGTGCTTCGGTGAGCGGGGCCTCGAAGGACGGCGTCATGACGAGTTCGGTCCGGCCGTCCGGTGTCTCGTCGATGAGCACCTGGCCGCCGGAGACCACGAAGCACCGGGTCGTGGGGTGGCTCCACGCCGCCGCGAGCCAGGCCTCGTCGAGCCGGTGATGGGCGGCCCGGTCGATGCCGCTCGGGGCGGTCAGTGAGATGGGTCGATCGGCTGTGTCGTCGGTCCAGGTGGTCACGGGTGCTTCCAACTCCCCCAGTGCAGCGGTTGGTTCGGCGGGCGGTTCGGCGGGACGTACGGCGCGGTCCGGTCAGGGCGTGGGACGCCAGTGCTCGGCCAGGTCACCCCACAGGTAGGCGCTGGTCTCGACGCCCTTGAGGAGGAGGTCGAGCTCGACCTTTTCGTCGGGGGCGTGCCAGCCGTCGGAGGGGACGGAGATGCCCAGGAAGAGCACGGGTGCGCCGAGGACTTCCTGGAGATCGGCGGCGGGTCCGGAGCCGCCCTCGCGGGTGAAGCGGATCGGTTTCTCGAAGGCGCGGCCCATGGCGCGGGCCACGGACTGCAGCGCGGGGTGGTCGAGCGGGGTCAGGCACGGGCGCGTGGCCGCGCCGAAGCTGATCTCGTGCCGGATCCCGGCGGGCAGCTGCGTCTCGGCCCAGGCACGGACGGCCTTCTCGATGTGGTCGGGCTCCTGGCCCGCGACCATCCGGAAGGACAGCTTCACCATGGCCGAGGACGGGATGACCGTCTTGCTGCCCGGGCCCTGGTAGCCACCGCCGATGCCGTTGACCTCGGCGGTCGGGCGGGCCCAGACGCGTTCGAGGGTGCTGTATCCGGCCTCTCCGTGGGGGGCGCGGGACTTGGCGGTGCGCAGCCAGCGCGCCTCGTCGAAGGGCAGCTCGGCGAACAGCTCGCGCTCGCGGTCGGTCAGCTCCACGATGCCGTCGTAGAAGCCGGGGATCGCCACGCGCGCGTGCTCGTCGTGCAGGGCGGCGACCAGGCGGGCGGCCGCGGTGGCCGGGTTGGGTACGGCGCCGCCGAAGGAGCCGGAGTGAATGTCCTGGTCGGGGCCGTACAGCCGGATCTCGCACTCGGCGAGGCCGCGCATGCCGGTGCAGACGGTCGGGGTGTCCTCGGACCACATGCCGGTGTCGGAGACGATCACGGCGTCGGCGGCGAGCCGTGCGGCGTGTTCCTCGACCAGGGCCCGGAAGTGCGGGGAGCCGGACTCCTCCTCGCCCTCGATCAGCAGCTTCAGGTTGACGGCGGGGGTGGTGCGGCCGGCGGCGGCGAGGTGGGCGCGGACGCCGAGTGTGTGGAAGAACACCTGGCCCTTGTCGTCGGCCGCCCCGCGCGCGTAGAGGCGATTTCCGCGGACGACCGGCTCGAAGGGGTCGCTTTCCCAGCCGTCCTCGCGGGCGGCGGGCTGCACGTCGTGATGGCCGTAGACGAGGACGGTGGGTGCCTCGGGGTCGGCGGAGGGCCACTCGGCGAAGACGGCCGGGGCGCCCGGGGTCTGCCAGACCTCGGTGGTCGGGAAGCCGGTCTCCTTGAGCTTGGTGGCGAGCCAGTCGGCGCTGCGGCGTACATCGGGTGCGTGGTCGGGCTGGGCCGACACGGAGGGGATGCGCAGCCATTCCGCGAGGTCGTCGAGGAAGGCGGCGCGGTGCTGCTCGATGTACGTGCGGACGGCGCTGTCCGGGGTCTGGCTCATGCTCACGAGCCTATCGGCCCGCACCGACAACCTCGGCGGGCGGTTCGTCACACTCAGGATGTCTGGTGTGCCACTCCGGCGCCCTCCGTTGCGGCGTCCGCCGTGAGGAGCCGCTCCAGGGCGGCCCGGTCCGGCAGTTCGGGCGGTCGTACGACCTCGCCGCTGCGGACGTACAGGAAGGTGGCCGTGACCGACTCGGGCGGCACGCCCTGCTGCTCGGCCCAGGCCAGCCGGTACACGGCGAGCTGGAGCGGGTCGGCGGTGCGGGTGCGGCTGGTCTTCCAGTCGACGATCTCGTACGTCGCCTCGTCGCCGTCGCCGTGCTTGTAGACGGCGTCGATACGGCCCCGTACGACGCGGCCGGCGAGGGTGAGCTGGAAGGGGGCCTCGACCCGGTAGGGGGTGCGCCGGGCGTACTCGCTGCGTTCGAAGGCTTCCTTCAGGGCCTCCAGGTCGTGTTCGTCGGCGATCTCGGCGTCGCTGCCGGGCAGCTCGTCCGGTTCCAGCAGGGGCAGTGTCAGTTCCTCGAAGCGGGCTTCCACCCACGCGTGGAATCGGGTGCCCCGGCGCGCGGCCGGTTGCGGGGGGCGTGGCATGGGGCGTGCGAGTTCCTGCGCGAGCCCGTCCGGGTCCTCGGCCAGGCGCATCAGCTGGGTCGCGGTCAGCGTGACGGGCAGCGGGACGTCGGTGACGGCCTGCCGGGCGCGCAGCAGCTCTCCGGTGAGCGCGTCCAGATCACGGTCCCAGGAGGCGATGGTGCGGGCCTCCTCGGGGGTGAGACCGGTGGAATGCCGCGGCTGGGCGGGGCCGGGGTGGTGCTGCGGGGCGGGTGCCTGGTGCGGAACCGTGGGCCGGGCGGCGCTCCAGGCGTCCCGGTCGCTCCATGTGTCCCGGTCGGCGGGGGCGTCCGGGGCAGCGGGGGCGTCCGGGGCGAGGGCGTCCGCGTCGTAGGGCGGTTCCTCGTCACCGAAGGGGTCCTCGTCGTACGGGACGTCCGCGCCGTGCTCGTCGTACGGCTCGTCGCCGTAGGGGTCGTCGTCCGGGGGCGGGGGCCAGTCCGGGTCGTCCAGGGCGGCGGGGTCGTGGGCGGCCGGTGGGCGGCCGGTGGCCTGGGCGGCGAGGGTGTCCAGGTGGGCGAGGACGGTCTCGGCGGCCGCACGGCGGCGGGCCAGGGCGGCGGCGTCCAGCGGGAGCGGCCACACCTGGTCGGCGGCGGCCGTGTGCAGGGCGGGGTTCTCGTCGTCCTCGGCGGGTTCCTCGGCCCATGCCTCGATCTCGCCGTGTCCGGCGGCGCAGTGGTCGTACAGAGCCCGGAGGAAGTCGGAGGGGCCGCGTGGCTTCTTCTGGCTGGGCCCCCACCAGTGGCCGGAGCCGAGCAGCAGGGAGCGGGGGCGGGTGAAGGTGACGTAGCCGAGGCGCAGCTCCTCGGTGTGCTGGTGGTCCTTCATGGCCTCGTGGAAGGCCTTCATGCCGCGTGCGTCCCAGCTGTCGGCGTCGGGCAGCGTGTCGGTGTCGCCGCGCAGGGCGTGCGGCACCACCTTGGCCTGCGCCGTCCACTTCTCGCGGCCCTGTGCGCTGGGGAACGTGCCCTTGACCAGTCCGGGTACGGCCACGACGTCCCATTCCAGGCCCTTGGACTTGTGGGCGGTGAGCACCTTGACGGTGTTCTCGCCGCCGGGCAGGGCGTTGTCGAGGCCCTTCTCGTACTGCGCGGCGGTGCGCAGGAAGCCGAGGAAGGCGAGCAGGGTGGCCTCGCCGTCGCTCGCCGCGAAGGAGGCGGCGACGTCCAGGAAGTTGGAGAGGGTCTCGCGACGGCGGGCGGCCAGGGCGTGCGGGGACGCCGACAGCTCCACCTCCAGGCCGGTGACGGCGAGGACGCGGTGCAGGACGTCCATCAGCGGGTCGGAAAGCGAGCGGCGCAGGTCGCGCAGTTCGGTGGCCAGGCGTGCGAAGCGTACGCGCGCGTCCGCTGAGAACGGCAGCCCGTCGTCGTCCTCCTCGCCGTCCATGGGTGTTTCGAGGAAGGTGTCGAGGGCGTCCGCGAGCGATATCACCTCGGCCGGGTCGATGCCTTCGACGGCCGCGGCGAGCCGGCGGTCCGGGTCATCGGTGTCGTCCACGCGCGCGTGGGCGACCAGCAGGCGGGCGCGGCGGCCCAGCAGGGCGAGGTCGCGGGGGCCGATGCGCCAGCGCGGGCCGGTCAGCAGCCGCACCAGGGAGGCGTTCGCGCCGGGATCCTGGAGCACCTCGCAGACGGCGACGAGGTCGGCGACCTCGGGCAGGTGCAGCAGCCCGGACAGGCCGACCACCTCGACGGGGATGTCCCGGGCGACGAGGGCGCCCTGGATCTCGGCGAAGTCGGTCGCCGTACGGCACAGTACGGCGATCTCGCCGGGGGCCGTGCCTGTGTGCACGAGGTGGGCGAGGGAGTCGGCGATCCAGTCGATCTCCTCGGCGTGGGTGGGCAGCAGGGCGCAGCGGACCGTGCCGTCCCGCTCGGCGCCGGGGGCGGGGCGCAGGGCCTCCACGCCCGCGTGCAGGGCGCGCAGCGGCTCGGCGAGGCCGTTGGCGAGGTCGAGGAGGCGGCCGCCGCTGCGGCGGTTCTCGCTGAGCGCCTGCCGGGTGGCCCGGCGGCCGTCGGAGTGCGCGAAGTGCGCGGGGAAGTCGTCCAGGTTGGCGACGGAGGCGCCGCGCCAGCCGTAGATGGCCTGGCAGGGGTCGCCGACGGCGGTCACCGGATGGCCCGTGCCTTCGCCGAACAGGCCTGCCAGCAGGACGCGTTGGGCCACGGAGGTGTCCTGGTACTCGTCCAGGAGCACCACGCGGAAGTCCTCGCGCAGCAGCCGGCCCACCTCGGGGATGCGGGCGAGCCGGGCGGACAGGGCGATCTGGTCGCCGAAGTCGAGCAGGTCGCGCTCGCGCTTGGCGGTCCGGTAGCGCCGGACGAGGCCGGCCAGTTCGCGGCGGGCAGTGGCCGTCTCGGGGACCTTGCGCAGGTCGGCGTTGGTGAGTTTGGCGCTCTGGAGGGTGCGCAGCAGGTCCGCGTCCCAGGCGCGCAGTTCCTCGGGGGTGACGAGGTGTTCGGCGAGTTCGGAGTCGAGGGCGAGCAGATCGCTGACGAGGTCGGCGAAGGAGCGGGTCAGCGCGGGGTAGGGGCCGGGGGCTTCGCGCAGTACGCGCGCGGCCAGCTGGTAGCGGGTGGCGTCGGCGAGCAGCCGGGAGGTGGGCTCCAGGCCGAGGCGCAGGCCGTGGTCGGTGAGGAGGCGGCCGGCGAAGGCGTGGTACGTGGAGATGACCGGCTCGCCGGGCGGGTTGTCCGGGTCGATGGCATCGGGGTCGGTGACACCGGCCTTGATCAGCGCCTTGCGGACGCGTTCGGCCAGTTCACCGGCGGCCTTGTTGGTGAAGGTCAGGCCCAGGACCTGCTCGGGGGCGACCTGGCCGGTGCCGACCAGCCAGACCACGCGGGCGGCCATCACGGTGGTCTTGCCCGATCCGGCTCCGGCCACGATCACCTGCGGGGCGGGCGGCGCGATGATGCAGGCCGTCTGCTCCGGGGTGAACGGGATGCCGAGGAGCTCTTTGAGCTGCTCGGGGTCGGTGATGCGGGCGGGCATGTCGAAAAGGCTAGTGGCGAGCACTGACAGTCCAGTGCGGGCCGACCACCCGGGGAGGAAGAAGCGCAGGTCAGCACATGTGGTGCCATGCGTCACTCCCGCATCTGACGATGGCTCACTCGACCACGTGCCGGCCCTCGGGCCGGGCGCTGCACGAGGCGCGGAACGCGCAGTGCGTGCAGTGCTGGCCGGTGTTCGGTGCGAACCGTTCGTCGAGGACCTTGCCGGCGGCGGCGGCCAGCAGCTCGCCGACCCACTCCCCCGACAGCGGCTCCTGGTTCTGTGTCCTGGGCAGACTGTCGCCGCCGTCGCGCTGGGCGGCGCCCTGTCTGAGGTGCACCAGTTCCGCGCCGCCGGGTTCGGGGCGTATGCCGTCGAAGGCGTCGTCGACGGCGCCTTCGTGGACGGCCAGCTGGTAGACGGCGAGCTGGGGGTGGCGGGCCACCTCGGCGGCGCTGGGCGCCTGTTTGCCGGTCTTGAAGTCGACCACGTAGGCGCGGCCCTCGCCATCCGCCTCCACGCGGTCCATCTGACCGCGGATGCGGACCTGGTAGTCGCCCGCCTCCAGGGTGACGTCGAAGTCCTGCTCGCTCGCCACCGGGGTGCGCCCCGTGCGGTCCAGCACATGCCAGTTCAGGAAGCGTTCGAGCGCCACGCGCGCGTTGTCCTTCTCCTGCTGCGACTTCCAGGGCGCGTCGAAGGCGAGCGCGTTCCACACCGAGTCCAGCCGCTCCATCAGGACGTCGAGGTCGGCCGGGGTACGGCCGGAGGCGACCTCGTCGGCGAGGACGTGGACGACGTTGCCGAAGCCCTGCGCGGTCGTGGCCGGGGCGTCGGCCTTCACCTCGCGGCCGAGGAACCACTGGAGCGCACAGGTGTTGGCGAGCTGGTCGAGGGCGCTGCCGGAGAGCACGACCGGATGGTCGCGGTGGCGCAGCGGCACCTTGCTCTCGGTCGGGTCGTACATGCCCCACCAGCGGTAGGGGTGCGCGGACGGCACCAGTGGGCGGCCGTCCTCGTCGGCGAGGGCGGCGAGCCGGGCCAGCCGGCGGGCGGCGGCCTCGCGCAGGGCGGCGGACACGCGCGGGTCGACCGTGGTGGCGCGCAGCTCGGCGACAAGCGCGGCCACGGACAGCGGGCGGCGGGGGCGGCCGGTGACGTCCCGGGGTTCGACGCCGAGTTCGGTGAGGAAGCGGGACGGCTGGTCGCCGTCGTCGGCCGGCGCCTTCACGGCGGTCACGACGAGGCGTTCACGCGCGCGCGTGGCGGCGACGTAGAACAGGCGGCGCTCCTCGGCCAGCAGCGCCCCCGGAGTGAGCGGTTCGGCGAGTCCGTCCCGGCCGATGCGGTCGGCCTCCAGGAGGGAGCCGCGGCGGCGCAGGTCGGGCCACAGGCCCTCCTGGACGCCGGCGACGACGACCAGCCGCCACTGAAGGCCCTTGGCGCGGTGCGCGGTCATCAGGCGGACGGCGTCCGGGCGTACCGCGCGGCCCGTGAGCGTGTCGGCGGCGATGTCCTCGGCCTCGATCTCCTCCAGGAAGTTCAGGGCGCCACGGCCTCCGGTGCGCTCCTCCGCGCGCGCGGCGGTGGCGAACAGCGCGCACACGGCGTCCAGGTCCCGGTCGGCGTTGCGGCCGGCCGCGCCGCCGCGCCGGGCGGCGCGCTCCAGACGCATGGGCCACGGCGTGCCCTCCCACAGCTCCCACAGCGCCTCCTCGGCCGTACCGCCGTCGGCCAGGCGCCGGCGGGCCCTGCCGAGCAGCGCGCCGAGGCGCTGCGCCCCGCGCGCGTACGCGGGATCGTGTACGGCCAGACGCTCGGGTTCGGCGAGCGCCTGTGTCAGCAGTACGTCGGAGGGGGGCGGCAGCGGGTTACCCGCAGTCCGCTCCTCCTCGCGCAGGGCACGCCCGAGGCGGCGCAGATCGGCCGGGTCCATGCCGGCGAGGGGGGAGGCGAGCAGGGTGAGCGCGGTCTCGGTGTCGAGCCAGGAGGTGGGGGCCGGGGTCTGCTCGGCACTGTCTTCAGCGACGACTGCGGCTCCCTGCGCCCGGGCTGCTGCGGCTTCGGCTTCCTCGGCCCCTGCTGCTGTGGCTTCGGCTTCCTCGGCCCCGGCCTCCTCGGCTTCGGCGTCGTCCGCCGGTGCGGGCGGTTCGCCCTCTGTGGTGGGTCCGCTCGGGTTCTCCGCGTGTCGCCCGGCCTCCGCCGTGGCCACCGCGCGCAACGCCGTCAGCAGCGGGGCCACCGCCGGTTCGTGGCGCAGAGGCAGGTCGTCGCCGTCGATGTCCACGGGGACGCCGGCCGCGGTCAGGGCGCGGCGGAGGGTGGGCAGGGTGCGGGATCCGGCCCGGACCAGGACGGCCATGTCGCTCCAGGCGACGCCGTCCTCCAGGTGCGCGCGGCGCAGGATGTCCGCGATGTTGTCCAGTTCTGTACCAGCCGTCGGGTACGTGTAGACCTCGACGCGGCCCCCGTCCCGTACGGCGGCCGGCTCGCGGTGGGCGCGGACCCTGTCGGCGGGCAGTCGGGGCAGCGGCATGCGCTGGGTGATCAGGCGGGTGGCGGCCAGCAGGGCGGCGCCGGAGCGGCGGGCGGTACGCAGCACCTCGACGGGGGCGGGGCGGCCGTCCGCGCGCGAGAAGGCCGCCGGGAAGTCGAGGATGCCGTTCACGTCGGCGCCCCGGAAGGCGTAGATCGACTGGTCCGGATCGCCGAAGGCGACCAGGGTTCGTCCGCCGCCGGCCAGCGCGTGCAGGAGCCGTACCTGGGCGGGGTCGGTGTCCTGGTACTCGTCGACGTACACGGCGTCGTACCGGGCGGCGAGCCGTGCGGCGGTCTCGGGGCGGCGGGCGAGCAGGACCGCGCGGTGGACCAGTTCCGCGTAGTCGATCACACCCTGCAGGTCGAGCACGTCCAGGTACTCGGCGAGGAACGCCGCGGCGGCACGCCAGTCGGGGCGGCCGATACGGCGGGCGAAGGCGTCCAGCGCGTCGGGGCCGAGGCCCAGCTCGCGGCCGCGGGCGAGGACCGCGCGGACCTCGTCGGCGAAGCCGCGCGTGGTCAGGCAGGCGCGCAGTTCGTCGGGCCAGCGCACATGGGTCAGCCCGAGCCGCTCCAGCTCGGGCTGACCGGCGAGCAGCCCGCGGACGGCGACGTCCTGCTCGGGGCCGGAGAGCAGACGCAGCGGCTCGGCGAACACGCCGCTGTCCTGGTGGGCGCGCACCAGGGCGTAGCAGTACGAGTGGAACGTGGTGGCCCGGGGCGCGCGGGCGGCGCCGATGCGCAGGGCCATGCGGTCGCGCAGGTCGACGGCGGCCTTGCGGCTGAACGTCAGCACCAGGATGCGCTCGGGGTCGGCGCCCTCGGCGATCCGCGCGGCCACGGACTCGACGAGCGTGGTGGTCTTGCCGGTGCCGGGACCGGCGAGGACGAGGAGGGGGCCGCTCCGGTGGTCAACCACGGTGCGCTGTGCCGCGTCCAGAGGAGGGGGGGCCATGGCGGCCGGCGGGGTACGGACCAGTCGGTAAGCGCCACGGCCCCCCTGCNNNNCCCCCCCTGCCGCACCGGGGGGTGCGGCAGGCGTCCTGTGGAGGAAGAGGAGCTCACGTGGTTGGCCGGTCCTGTGGTTGTGCTGGTGGGCGGGCGGTCACGCGTGCGTGACGGTGGCCGCGGGGTGAGGGGGACACGTGCAGGCGACGCTACGCCGCCCCGCCGGACGGAAGCAGGGCTTCCGCTTCTTCTCTCGCGGCGCTCGCGCCACGCGCGTCCCACACCCCACGAACGTACGTCATGCCACGGACGTCCCCCATGTCACCCATACGGGCTACGGGCTCCCTCCGAAGGCATCCGATGGCGGAAGCTTTCAGGTGTGACCATCCGCGCCCGCCCCGCCGTCCCAACGGGCCCGCCGCATGTCGAGTCGCGGCAGATGCCCCTCGGCGCTCCGGGCCGCCTCCTTCAGCGGTGTGCCCTCCGCGCGGTAGTGGTCGAGCGCGCTCAGCTCGTGGCCGGGCAGCAGCGCCCCGTCGGCTCGTACGACCCGCCACCACGGGACGGCGCCGCCGTAGAGCGACATCACCCGGCCGACCTGGCGCGGTCCCCCTTCCTGGAGCCACTCGGCGACATCGCCGTACGTCATGACCCGCCCCGGCGGAATCCGCTCCGCGACGTCGAGGACCCGCTCGGCGTACTCCGGCAGCGCGTCCGCGTACTCCTCGCGGGTGTCCTCGGCAGGGCTCGGCTCGCTCATTCGTCCCATCCTGCCGCACCCCACCGACATCGCGGCGCGGGCCGCGGGGTACGGCCCTCTCGCCCCGGGACGGCGCTTCCGGCAGACTGTGCGCCCGCGCATCCGCACCCTGATGCCCGCGTGTGCCGGTGGGGCATGCCACCATCGTGCGGGCGGTGACTGGTGATACGAGACCAAGAAGAGACCATGAATCAGCAGGGCGTGCATCCCGAGAGCGGGGCGGGCACCCCTGACGCCGCCGCGCGCCCCGACACCGCCGGCGGGGCGTCCAAGGGCGAGGGCACGCGCGCGCGTGAGCAGGGCAACGACGTGCGCGCGCGTGAGAACGACCACCACGAGAGCGAGGGGGCGCACGTCCCGGAGAACACGCCCCCCGACCACGGTCCGGGCGCAGACGACGATCCGCACGCCGAGGCCGTGGAGGGCGACGAACCGCTGCTCCCCGCGCGCGTGCACCGCCCCTCCGACCTCATGCGGCTCCTGGTGGGCCTGCTCGCCATCGTGGTGCTGCTCGCGATCGCCGCGTTCGCGCACGGCACCACCTCGGGCCTCGAACAGGACATCAACAAGGGCACCGGACAGGCCCCCGACCTGCTCATCAAGATCGCGGGTCTGGCCTCCAGCATCGCGATCCTGCTGGTGCCGGTCGCCTTCGCGATCGAGCGGCTGATCAAACGGGACGGGCTGCGCATCGCCGACGGCGTCCTCGCGGCCGTCCTCGCCCACGGAGTGACCCTGGCGACCGACCTGTGGGTCGCGCGGGCCGCACCGGACTCGATCCAGCAGGCGCTCACCCAGCCCTCGCCGGGCGACATCCACGCCCTGACCGACCCCGTGCACGGCTATCTGGCCCCCGTCATCGCCTATATGACGGCCGTCGGCATGTCCCGCAGACCCAGATGGCGCGCGGTGCTGTGGATGGTGCTGCTGCTCGACGCGTTCTCGATGCTGGTCACGGGCTACACCACCCCGTTCTCGATCATCCTGACGGTGCTGATCGGCTGGACGATCGCCTACGGCACGCTGTACGCCGTCGGCTCCCCCAACGTCCGCCCCACCGGGCAGACGCTGATGGCGGGCCTCAGGCACGTCGGCTTCCACCCCGTCAGCGCGGCCCGCGAGGAGGCCGCGGAGTCGGAGAACGGCGACCGCGGCCGACGCTACTTCGTCACCCTGGAGGACGGCCCGCCGCTGGATGTCACGGTCGTGGACCGGGAACAGCAGGCCCAGGGCTTCTTCTACCGCGCGTGGCGCAATCTCACCCTGCGCGGTTTCGCCACCCGCTCCAGCCTGCAGTCGCTGCGCCAGGCGCTGGAACAGGAGGCGCTGCTGGCGTACGCGGCGATCGCGGCCGGCGCCAACGCGCCCAAGCTGATCGCCACCTCCGAACTCGGCCCCGACGCCGTCATGCTCGTCTACGAGCACTCCGGCGGGCGCATGCTGGACTCGCTGGCCGACACGGAGATCACCGACGAGCTGCTGCGGAACACCTGGCACCAGGTGCAGGCGCTGCAGTCACGGCGCATCGCGCACCGCAGGCTCGCAGGTGACGCGATTCTGGTGGATCGTTCCGGCAGGGTGATCCTCACGGAGTTGCGCGGTGGCGAGATCGCGGCCGGTGAGCTGCTGCTGCGCATGGATGTGGCGCAGCTCGTCACGACGCTCGGTCTGCGGGTGGGCGCCGAGCGGGCGGTGGCCTCGGCGGTCGGCGTGCTCGGCCCCGACGCGGTCGCCGACTGCCTTCCGATGCTGCAGCCGATCGCGCTCACGCGCTCCACGCGCGCGACGCTGCGCCGGCTGGCCCGGGAGCGCGCCCAGCGCGAACGGGAAGCGGTGCTGGAAGCGTCCCGGCAGGCCAAGCAGGCCCGCCTGGAGGAGGCCGCGGAGACCAGCGAGCCCGCACTCGAGAATTCCGGCAAGAAGACGGTCCGCGCCGAGCAGCGTGCGGAGCGGCGGGCCATGGACGAAGCCCTCGACGAGGCCCGCGAGGAGGATCTGCTCACCCAGATCCGGCACGAGGTGCTGCGGATCAGGCCGCAGGCGCCCGTGGAGCCGGCCCGCCTGGAACGGGTGCGGCCGCGCACGCTCATCAGCTTCATCGCGGGTGCCATCGGCGGGTACTACCTGCTGACGCAGCTCACCCACATCGAGTTCGGCACGCTGTTCGCGCAGGCCCAGTGGGGCTGGGTGCTCGCCGCGGTGGCGTTCTCCGCGCTCAGCTATGTCGCCGCGGCGATGGCGCTGCTGGGCTTCGTGCCGGAGCGGGTGCCGTTCCTGCGGACGGCGGCGGCGCAGGTCGCCGGGTCCTTCGTGAAGATCGTGGCGCCTGCCGCGGTCGGTGGTGTCGCCCTCAACACGCGCTTCCTGCAGCGCGCCGGCGTGCGCGCCGGGCTCGCGGTGGCGAGCGTCGGCGCATCGCAGTTGTTCGGGCTCGGCTGCCACATCCTGATGCTGCTGTCCTTCGGCTATCTGACCGGCACGGAGAAGACGCCGTCGCTGTCGCCGTCCCGGACTGTCATCGCGGGTCTGCTGACGGTGGCGGTGCTGGTGCTCGTGGTGACCTCGGTACCGTTCCTGCGGAAATTCGTCGTCACGCGCGTGCGGTCGCTTTTCGCCGGTGTCGTACCGCGCATGCTCGATGTGCTGCAGCGGCCGCAGAAGCTCGTCACCGGCATCGGCGGCATGCTTCTGCTGACGGCCTGCTTCGTGATGTGCCTGGACGCCTCCGTCCGGGCTTTCGGCAACGGCACCGCCTCGCTCAGCATCGCCAGCGTCGCCGTCGTCTTCCTGGCCGGCAACGCGCTCGGGTCCGCGGCGCCCACCCCGGGCGGCGTGGGCGCGGTGGAGGCGAGCCTCACGCTCGGCCTGATCGCCTTCGGCCTCCCCAAGGAGGTCGCCGCTCCGGCCGTGCTGCTGTACCGCCTGCTGACGCTGTGGCTGCCGGTGCTCCCGGGCTGGCTGGCCTTCAACCACCTCACCCGCAAGGGAGCTCTGTAGGCAGGGGAGCCCCATGGGCGGGGGCGCGCCTGGTCATGGCAGGTGTGCACGTCTCCTCATGGCAGAAGTGCGCACCCCGTCGTGGCAGAAGTGCGCACCCCGACGCGGCAGAGGTGCGCCCCTGGTCATGACGGCAGTGCGCGTACCTCGTACGGCTCGTGCCCCGCGCGCACCGGCGTGCACGCCCCCAGGATGGGGACATGGCGAATCCCTCCCGGCTGCGCGCCGCCGCCCTGACCACCTCTGCCCTGCTGCTGTCCGCCCTGCTGGCCGGATGCGGCGACGGCGCCAAGGGCGGCGATCTCTCGGCACAGCAGCTGGACTGGAAGGACTGCCCTGCTCCGTCCGAGGCGGAGGGCGGCGGCACCGCCCCCTCCCCGCTGCCGGGCGGCGGCACCTGGCAGTGCGCCACCATGCAGGCACCGCTGGACTGGAGCAAACCGAAGGGCGACACCATCGGCATCGCCCTGATCCGCGCCAGGGCCAGCGGCCCCGCGAGCAAGCGGATCGGCTCGCTGGTGTTCAACTTCGGCGGGCCCGGCGGCAGCGGTGTCAGCACGCTGCCCGCGTTCGGCGAGGACTACGCCGCCCTGCGCGCCCGCTACGACCTGGTCAGCTTCGACCCGCGCGGGGTCGGCCGCAGCGCGCCGGTGAAGTGCGAGAGCGACGCCCAGCTGGACACGTACTTCCAGCAGGACTCGACGCCCGACAACGGTGCCGAGCGCACCGCGCTGGTGAACCGCACCAAGCAGTTCAACGCGGCCTGTGAGAAGAACTCCCGGCAGATCCTCCCGCACGTGGCGACCACGGACGCGGCCCGCGACATGGACCTGATGCGCCAGGTCCTCGGCGACGACAAGCTGCACTACTTCGGCATCTCCTACGGCACCGAACTCGGCGGTGTGTACGCCCACTTGTTCCCCAGGAACGTCGGCCGGGCCGTGCTCGACGCCGTCGTCGACCCCACGCAGAACCCCGAAGAGAGCGCGCTGGGACAGGCCAAGGGCTTCCAGCTCGCGCTCGACAACTTCGCCCAGGACTGCACCTCGAAGACCTCGGAGTGCCCGATCGGCAACACCGCGCAGGATGTGAAGGACCGCATCGCGAAACTCCTGAACGACCTGGAGCAGAAGCCGATCCCGGGCATCCCGCCGCGTCAGCTCACCCAGACCGCCGCGACCAACGGCATCGCACAGTCCCTTTACTCCAAGGATTTCTGGGAGTACCTCACCGAGGGCCTGCAGCAGGCGTACGAGGGCGACGGCAAGATCCTGATGCTGCTGTCCGACTCGATGAACGGCCGCAGCGAGAACGGCGAGTACAGCAACATCACCGCGGCGAACACCGCCATCAACTGCGCCGACGAGAAACCGCGGTACACCGCCGACGACATCCAGCAGAAGCTGCCGGAGTTCCGCGCCGCCTCCCCGCTGTTCGGGGACTACCTGGCCTGGGGCATGGTCAGTTGCACCGACTGGGCCGTACCGGGCGCCGCCGATCACCCCGACGTCAGCGCACCCGGTTCGGCGCCCATCCTCGTCGTCGGCAACACCGGTGACCCGGCCACCCCGTACGAGGGCGCGAAGAAGATGGTCGAGGCTCTCGGCAAGGGCGTCGCCGTCGAGCTGACGTACAAGGGCCAGGGGCACGGCGCGTACGACAGCAAGGACAAGTGCGTACAGAGCGCGGTGAACGCCTACCTGCTGGACGGCAAGGAACCGCAGACCGGCACGGTCTGCTCCTGAGGCGCACGGGAGCCCGGGTACGGCGTCACTTCTCGGCCCGCTGGGTGATGGCCGCCTCGGTACGGTCTCCCAGGAACTCGTACCAACGGCGTTCGAGGCAGACGTAGCGCACGTCCGCTTCGACGAGGCTGAGGAAACCCGACACGGTCTCGCTGAGACGTTGTTGCAGCCCCGGATCGGCCAGCGTTCCGTCTTCGGCGAAGGCCTGGTAGCTGTTGGCCACGCTGAACATGTCCGGGTAGACACGGGTGCCCAGGTGTTCCAGGGGAATGCGCAGAGCCCACAACCCGCGGTTGCCGCCGACCAGCGACGGCGAGGCGGAGACGAGCAGCGCGTGCTTGGTCTTGAACGGCTGCGGCCTGACACGCGAGACCCAGTCGATCGCGTTCTTCAGCACTCCCGGCACGGAGGCGTTGTACTCCGGCGAGGAAATGACGAGGGCGTCGCTCTGCTCAAGCCGGTCGCGCAGGGCGAGGGCGCCGTGCGGCAGCCCTTCGCCGGCCTCCATGTCACCGTCGTACAAGGGCATGTCGAAGTCGCGCATGCCGGCGAGGTCGACGGCGGCACCGGTGTCGGAGATGAGCCGGGCCACGAGGGAGGCGAGACGGGCGTTGGTCGAATCGGCCCGCAGGGCCGCGCCGAAGACCAGGAACCGCAGCGGGCCGGGAAGCGAGTCCGTGGGCATGGGTCCGTCCTTCCGTCGCGGGCAAGCGCCTCCTGGAGGGCGCCCCACCAACCAGTGTGGTTCCCCGACGGACGTCACGCGACAGGGGAGGACCGCAGCTGTGCCGCCCTGTGACCGTCCGCGACCAGCCGACGCCAACCCACAACAACGACAGAAGCCCACGGCATCCGAACCGGTCACAGCCGTGGGCTTCTTCTGTCCCGCAGGTCGGCGGGACTGTTGATCAGTAGACCGGCTTGTGCGGTTCGATCTGGTTGACCCAGCCGATGACGCCGCCGCCCACGTGGACGGCGTCGGCGAAGCCCGCGGACTTCAGGACGGCGAGGACTTCCGCACTGCGGACACCCGTCTTGCAATGCAGGACGATCTTCTTGTCCTGCGGGAGGGTCTGCAGGGCGGCGCCCATGAGGAACTCGTTCTTCGGGATCAGCTTGGCGCCCGGGATGGAGACGATCTCGTACTCGTTCGGCTCGCGGACGTCGATGATCTCGATGTTCTGGCCGTCGTCGATCCACTCCTTGAGCTGCTTCGGAGTGATCGTCGAGCCGAGGGCGGCCTCCTGGGCCTCCTCCGACACGACGCCGCAGAAGGCCTCGTAGTCGATGAGTTCGGTGACCGTCGGGTTCTCGCCGCAGACCGCGCAGTTCGGGTCCTTGCGGACCTTGACCTGGCGGTACTGCATCTCCAGGGCGTCGTAGATCATCAGGCGGCCGACCAGCGGCTCACCGATGCCCGCGAGGAGCTTGATGGCCTCGTTGACCTGGATGGAGCCGATGGACGCGCACAGCACGCCCAGGACGCCGCCCTCGGCGCAGGAGGGGACCATGCCGGGGGGCGGGGGCTCCGGGTAGAGGCAGCGGTAGCAGGGGCCGTGCTCGGACCAGAAGACGGACGCCTGACCGTCGAAGCGGTAGATCGAACCCCACACGTACGGCTTGTTCAGCAGCACGCAGGCGTCGTTGACCAGGTACCGGGTCGCGAAGTTGTCCGTGCCGTCGACGATCAGGTCGTACTGGCTGAAGATGTCCATCACGTTCTCGGCTTCGAGCCGCTCCTCGTGAAGGACCACGTTCACGTACGGGTTGATGCCCTTGACGGTGTCACGGGCGGACTCCGCCTTGGACCGGCCGATGTCGGACTGACTGTGGATGATCTGGCGCTGCAGGTTCGACTCGTCGACCTCGTCGAACTCCACGATGCCGAGGGTGCCCACGCCCGCGGCGGCCAGGTACATCAGCGCCGGCGAGCCCAGGCCGCCGGCGCCCACACAGAGCACCTTGGCGTTCTTCAGCCGCTTCTGCCCGTCCATCCCGACGTCGGGGATGATCAGGTGGCGGGAGTACCTGCGGACCTCGTCTACGGTGAGCTCAGCAGCTGGCTCGACCAGGGGTGGCAGCGACACGGGGACTCCGTTGATCGGTCAATCACTACAGTTGTTCTCCTCGTAACACTGCCACGGCCTTCTTCATTCCGAGACACCTGTTCCGATACGCGAGACGATTTCGTCCCAGTAGCCGGGCATCGTCTCCCAGGGGTCGGCGCGGCCGCGGCGGTCCGTGCGGTCGGTGAAGTAGATCGTCGCCGCTCCCTGCCAGCGTGCGATGCGCAGCGCCTCCTCCAGGTGGCCACGGGGCACGCTGTGCACGAAGTGGCAGAAGCGGTCGGGCGGATAGTCGGCGGTCCACTCGGCGACCTGCGACCAGCGGTAGTCGGACCAGGCGCCCGAGAAGGTCACCAGCTGGTCGGCGTGCTCCGCGTACCCGGGGTACGGGTGGCAGCCGTGGCCGAGGACCATGTGGGCGGTGTCACTGATCGCCCGGAGGGTGGTGACCGCACGGCGGACCTCGGGGAGCGCGGTGCGGTCGGTGGGGCAGCGGTCCAGCAGGAAGCCGTCGACCCGGTACCAGTCGAGGTGGCGGTGGGCGTCGGAGAGCAGGTCGCCGAAGGCGCGGGCGCCGTGGGTGAGGTCCAGGTGGCCGAGGACCCGGACACCCGTGCCGCGCAGCCGGCCCGCGGCTTCCAGGCAGTGCGGGTCCGGGCGGCTGCCGGGGCCCCCGGCGACGTTGAGGACCACCCAGTTCAACGGGGTGCCCGGGCGGGCGAGTTCGGCCCACTGGGCGGGGGCGACGAGCGGATGGGCGTAGCCGGGGATGCCGAGGGCGGTGCGCAGGCCGGTGCTCGTGGTGCCTGCTGTGGTGCTGGTCAGATGCGGCATGCCGCCTCCATCCAGATGTCGGCCAGGGATTCTTCGAGGTTGATGCGGGGCCGCCAGCCGAGCCGGTCGCGCGCGGTGCGCACATCGGCCTGCTGCCAGCTGCCGCAGCCGTCCGGGTACGGGTACGCCACCGGGGCCGCGTGGTCGGAGTCGGCGCGGGGGTGGCCGATGGCGCCGCGCAGCGGGCCGGGCGGGGCGTCGAGCTCGTGGAGGGCACCGCCGTACCCGGCCACGCGCGCGAGGACGGCGGCGGCGTCGCGGAGACGGACGGAGCGGCCGGAGCCGATGTTGATGACGCCCTGGGCGGCGGAGAGCGACGCGGCGTGCACGGCACGGGCGACATCGCGTACGTCGACGAAGTCGCGCTGGACGCCGAGGCCGCCGAGTTTGAGTTCGCCGTCGCCGGACTGCATGGCCCGCCGCATGGCCTCGGCGAGCCGGCCCAGCGGGGAGCCGGCCGGGGTGCCGGGCCCCGCCGGTGAGAAGACGCGCAGCACGACGGCGTCCAGGCCGGAGCCGAGGACCAGTTCGGTCGCGGCGAGCTTGCTGACGCCGTACGGGCCGCCGGGGCGCGGTACGGCGTCCTCGGCGGTGGAGGAACCGGGCTGGCTCGGCCCGTACTCGGCGCTGCATCCGATCTGCACCAGGCGGGCGCCGCAGCCGCTGCGGCGCAGAGCCTCGCAGACGGTGGCGACGGCCACGGTGTTGTGCCGGGTGAGCTCGCGGGCGCCGCCGCGGATGGCGCCCGCGCAGTTGATCACGACCCCGGGGTGCACCGCGTCGAGGAAGCGGGTGAGTGCGCCGGGGCTGCCGGTGGCGAGGTCGAAGCGGACGTCGGCGTCGTCGCCGCGGCCGAGCGCGGTCAGCTGGACGGCCGGGTCGGCGAGCAGGCGGTCGGCGACGAAGCGGCCGATGTATCCGTTGGCTCCGATCAGCAGAACCCTCATCGGGCGGCTCCCGGGGTGTGGGCACTGGCGTGACGGGCGGGGCCGGTGTGGCTGACAGGTTCCATGTGACTGGCGGGACCAGTGTGACGGGCAGCGGCGGCACGACTGATGCGGCCGCTGTGACTGACAGGACCCACGTGGCTGGCGTGATCGGTGTGACTGGCACGGGCTGCGGGACTGATGGGGCCGCTGTGCCTGGCGGGGCCCACGGGTGCGGTGGGCCAAAGGGCCCCGGTGGGCCAGGAGGCCCCGGTGGGCGAAGAGGCCCCAGTGGGCCAAGAGGCCCCGGTGGGCCAGGAGGGTGCGGTGGGTCCGCCCGCTCTCACGGTGCCGGCGGATCCGGTGAGTCCCCGGACTCCGGCTCCGGCGGTCCCGGCGGCTCCTGCGCCCACGGCTGCGGCAGCTGCGGACGAGCCGGGGGCTCCGGGGGCTCCGGACGCTCCGGGTCGGGAGGTGGTCATCTGGCTTTCTCCTTCAAAAGGGGTGGTGCGACCGCCTCCGGCGGTGGTTCGGGCCGGTGGCGGAAGGTTCACTCGGGGGCTCCCGTGGGCGCGTGTGCCGAGGCCTGGGTGAGGGTGCGGCCGGCGTGGACCAGCAGGGCCAGCGCCGCGACCCCACAGGCGAGGGCCGGAACGGCGGCCACGCCCCAGGCGCTCACGAGGGTCTGTACGGGGGCCGACAGGACCGCGCAGCCGGGCAGCCTCGCGGCCAGTGGCAGGGCGACGGACAGCGCCTCCGTGGCCGCCGCGGCGCCGAGCACCACGGCCGGGGCGTGCCGGTGGTGGTGCACGGTGAGCAGGCGGGCGAGCAGGAGCAGCGCGCCCAGGGCGAGGGACTGCGGGTAGGCCGCGGGCTCGTGCAGGACGGCGCCGCACACCAGGAGCAGTGCGGCGAGCGCGCCCAGGAACAGGGCGAAGGTGCCGAACAGCAACGGTTTGGCGGCGGCCGTGAAGTCCCCGAGGCCCCGGCTGCCGGCGAGCCTGCGTCGCGCGCCCGCGGCGAGCAGATGGGCGCACCAGGCGGCCGGGGCGCAGGCCAGCGTCAGGGCCAGGACGGGCGCGGTGGCGATGGGCCAGGGGCCGTCCGGGGCGCCGGTCGGCAGGGTGTCGGGGCCACCCGTCACGGCGGCCCTGAGGAGACCGTCGCCGAGGAGGGCGTACGCGAGAAGCCAGAGGGTCCACGCGCGCGTGCCGTTCGCCGTGCGCCACGCGTGTGTGCCGGTGCCGGCCGGGCCGGCCGGGCCGGCCAGGGGACCACGGCGCAGCGCGGCACGCACGGCGAGGGCGACGGCGAGGACGCCCGCGAGGGCGACCAGGAGGCGGGGGTGGCCCTGGGTGAGGCGGAGTCCGGCCAGGGTGGCCGCGCCGAGGGCGCCGGGCAGGAGGGTGAGCAGGATCCAGTCCGCGCGGACACGGGGTGCGGGGAGGGGCTCGGTGCTGGGGCCTTGCTCGCCGCCCCGTGGCACGCGCGCGTACAGCTCCTCGGCGAGCGAGAAGACGTCGCGGTGGCGGAAGCGGGCGGCGGTCCGGTCGGTGACGCCCTGCGCCTCCAGCCCGGCGGCGATCTCCAAGGGGTCCACGGCCCGCTCGCACAGGTCGCGGTGCTGGTGCAGCAGCGCCTTCACAGGGTCGCCGGCTCCCCGCCGGGGTGCGGCGACGCGCCGCTTGCCCGACTCCGGACCACCCGAACACCCGTTGCCGGACAGCGAGTTGAGCGAACCCGGATCCTCCGGTTCCGCCCGGGTCAGGACGCTCGCCGCAAGCGGTACGGGGCCGGGCCGGTCAGCGACATCGGCGGGGCCACCCGCACCGGGCACGGAGCCGGACGGCACGGAAGAGCCCGCGCGACCCGACGGGGTCTCGCCGGACCAGGCCTCCTCACCACCCCAGTCGCCACCCCGGTCTCCCTCGCCCCACTCGCCCGGCCGCGGGTCCCAGGGTTCTGCTCCCCGGGGCGCCCCGGGCCGGTCCAGCCCGCCCGGCGCACCAGCCGCGCGCTCCGTGTCACCGGAAGCACCCGGCACGGCGGCCGGACCCGAGCCTTCCGGCTCCCCCGGCACCTTCCATCCGCTCAGCCCGCTCATCACGCCCCCTCCGCAGCCGCCAGCGGTGTCGCGCGTACCGGTGCGGCCGTGGCCCAGCCGGGAACGGTCCGGGGCAGGACGCCCGCCGTGGGGCCGGTCCAGCGGCCGGAGACGTGGGACTCGGCGGGGACGGCGAACGGCAGAGGTGCGCCGGCCTCGTCGAGGACGACCCGGCGGACCGGACAGTGCGAGACGATCTCCAGGTAAATGTCGTGAAATGCTGCGATGTTCTGCTCGACGGTGAACAGTTCGAGCGCGCGGGCGCGCGCGGCGGCACCCAGGCGCTCACGGCGCTCGGGGTCGCGCAGCAGCGCCACACACGCCTCCGCGAGCGCCCTCGGATTGCGCGGGGGCACGACGAGGCCGGTGCCCCCGATGACCTCCACCACCGCGCCGACGTCGGTGGAGACCGTGGCCCGGCCGCAGAGCATGGCCTCGATGAGGCCGATCGGGAAGCCCTCGACCACGCTGGACAGCACGACGACCGCTCCGGCGGCGTACGCGTCGGGCAGTGTGGGAGCCTCCGGGCCGCCGATCTCCTCGAAGGAGACCGGGTTGTCGCCGACGGCGTGCACGCCCTCCGCCTCGTCCGGGAAGAGCTGTGCGGCGAGCGCCCGGCAGTGGCCGAGGTAGGCCGCTCCCTCGGGTCCCGAGGGCGCGCCGACGATCCTGAGCCGCGCGTTGGGCTCCTCCTTGCGGACCTCGGCGAAGGCGTGCAGCAGCGAGATGAGGTCCTTGGCGGGTTCGATGCGCCCGACCCAGATCAGCGTGTCCGGTTCGGCGCGGTCCGGGGCCTCGCCGACCTCCGCGAAGCGGGCGGCGTCCATGCCCGGGTGGACGGTGCGGATCCGGGCCCGGTCGGCACCGCACCGTTCCTGCCAGCGGCGGGCGTGGGCGTTGCCGGGGGTGAGGATCTCGGCCTGCCGGTAGACCTCCGCGGCGAGCCGGCCCTGGAAGGCGCCGAGCAGCGCGCGTACGGCGGGGGCGGCTGTGTCGGGGCCGAGGGCCAGATAGTGCGAGCGGAGCGGTACGCCGTACTCGGTGACGAGCAGCGGCACGTCGGAGAAGTGGCGGGCGAGCAGCCCGGGCAGGGCGGCGGACCCTCCGGCGGCGGCGTGGCAGAGGTCGGCCGCGCCGAGGCCGTCGTCGCCGTACCAGTCGAGCGAGAGGGGGCGCAGGGCGCGTTCGAGGTGCGCGGTGACGGTGAGCAGATCGGGTACGCGCGCCTCGTGCGCCGTGCGCAGCGCGCCGGGGGCGCGGCAAGCGCGTTCGAGGGCGTGCACGGCGGCGTCCGAGCGCAGGGCGCCGACGAGTCCGCCGTACTCGCGGGCGAGTTCCGCGAGTCCGTACAGCGCGCTGCCGAAACGGTCCGGCAGATCGGCGGCCGCACCCTCGGAGGCGGCGTCGGCCCCGGTCCCGGCGCAGATCGCCCCGACGAGTTCGCCGTAGCACTCGGTGAAGCGCCGGCGCGCGCGCCGCCCGTGAGCGACCCCGTCGTCCTCGGACTTCCACAGCGGCGCCGTACGTACCCGGTCGACGTGCGGCGGCAGCGGGACCCAGCCGTCCTCCTCCTGGCGCCGGCTGCGGCTGAGCGCGTAGATGTCGAACTCGTGCTGCTCCAGCCCGCGTACGAGCCGGTCGCACCAGAGTCCGGCGTCACCGCTCACATAAGGGTAGCCACCCTCCGTAAGCAGTCCGATGCGCACGTGTGCACCCCCGATCTCCCGTCTGGGGAGCCGCCGTTGTCCCGGCGGCTCGCAGCGGGACGAACGTAAGGGGACAAGGCGGTGGTGCGACGGACGGTTGTCCGTCGCACCACCAAAAGGGGTGAACGGTCGTAACTTTCGCGTGCGGGTCGCGTTCGGCCGCGCTAGGGCTTCACACTGCGATCGACCAAGCACAAAACGTTACGCCACGGCCGGCTCCCGACGAGCCGCACGCCGCTGGGCCGCCAGCTCCGGATCGAGTGCGGGTACGGCGGCCAGGAGCTGCCTGGTGTACGGCTCGCGTGGGCTGTCGTACACCTCGTCGGCCGGCCCGTACTCGACGATCCGGCCCCGGCGCATCACGGCGACCCGGTCGCTGACCTGCCGTACGACGGCGAGGTCATGGGCGATGAAGACCAGCGCCAGGCCGAGTTCCCGCTGGAGTTCGCCCAGCAGCTCGACCACCTGGGCCTGCGTGGTCACGTCGAGCGCGGAGACCGGCTCGTCACAGACGATGACGCGCGGTTCGGCGGCGAGGGCCCGGGCGATGCCGATGCGCTGGCGCTGGCCACCGCTGAACTCGTGCGGGTAGCGGTCGTAGTGCGCCCTGTCGAGCCCCACGCGCTCCAGCAGTTCCATGACGCGCCCCCGGATGCGCCGCTCGTCTCGTTCTCCCCGCGCGCGGAGCGGGTCGGCGATGGACTCGCCCACGCTGCGGCGGGGGTTGAGGGAGGAGACGGGGTCCTGGAAGACCATCTGGACGGCCGGGTTCACGCCGGTGTGCGGGCGGCCCGCGTAGCGGATCGCGCCGGCCGTCGGCTCCAGCAGGCCGACCAGCATCCGGCCGAGCGTGGTCTTGCCGCTGCCGCTCTCGCCGACCACGCCGAGGGTCTCGCCCCGGCGGACGGTCAGCGAGACGTCGTCCACGGCCGCGAACGCCCGCTTGCCGCGCCCGAACTCGCGCCGCAGTCCGGTGGCCTCCAGCACAGCCTCGTCGGCGGCCCGCGAGCCGGTGCGGCGTGCGTCCACGCGCGGGACTGCGTCGAGGAGTTCGCGGGTGTACGCCTCGGCGGGCGCGGCGAGGACCGTGCCGACGGGGCCGTGCTCGACGGCCCTGCCGTGCCGCATCACGAGGAGGTCGTCCACGCTCTCGGCGGCGACGCCCACGTCGTGCGTGACGAGCAGCAGGCCCATCCCGGTCTCCTCGCGCAGCGTGTGCAGCAGGTCGAGGATCTGCGCCTGGACGGTGACGTCGAGGGCGGTGGTCGGCTCGTCGGCGATCAGCAGGTCCGGCTCGCAGGCGAGCGCCATGGCGATGAGGGCGCGCTGGCGCATTCCGCCGCTGAACTCGTGCGGCCGGGACCGGGAGCGCCGTACCGCGTCCGGAATTCCAACCCGCTCCAGCACCTCCACGGCACGCGCGTGTGCGGTACGACGCGACACGCGCGTGTGCACGCGATAGACCTCGGCGATCTGGTCGCCGATCGCGTAGTACGGGTCGAGCGAGGACAGCGGGTCCTGGAAGACCATGGCTGCCTTCGCACCGCGCAGCCGCCGCAGTTCCTCGTCCTGAGCGGCCTGTACGTCCGTGCCGGCCACGTGGACCGAGCCGGTGACCCGGGCCCCCGTGTCCCGGTGCAGGCCCAGCAGGGCGCCCGCGACCGTGGACTTGCCGGAGCCGGACTCGCCGACGAGGGCCAGCGCGGCGCCCTCGGCCAGGCTGAAGGAGAGTCCGTCCACGGCCCGCAGGGAGCCGAACTCGACCGTCAGGTCGGTGACTTCGACCAGGCTCATACGAGCACCACCCGTCGGTCGGCCACCGCGTACAGGACGTCCGCGACGGCGTTGGCGAGGACCACGAAGAAGCCGATGACCAGGACCATGCCGACGACCACCGGCAGATCGACGACCTTCACCGCGTGCACCAGCTCCTGGCCGATGCCGGGCAGGCCGAACAGGGTCTCGGTGAGGACGGCACCACCGACGGCGGAGCCGACATTGTTGGCGTTCAGAGCGATGACGGGCGCCATGGCGCCGCGCAGGGCGTGCCGGCCGACGATGGAGCGCTCCCCGGCGCCGTACGCGCGGAAGGTGCGGATGTGGTCCTCCGCCAGGGTCTCCAGCATGGCGGCCCTGGTGAGGCGGGCGAAGGCGGCGGCCTCGATCAGCGCGAGGGAGAGCCAGGGCAGCAGCAGGTTCCAGGCCCACTGCTCGGGATCGTCCGTGAAGTTCACGTACTCCGGGAAGGGCAGCAGCTGGAGTTCGCCGCAGACGACGATCATCAGGACGAGGCCGATGACGAAGACGGGCGTGGCCGTGCCCGCGAGGGTGACGGCGGTCAGCACCCGCTCGGAGACCCGGCCGCGCCGCCACGCGGACAGGACACCGGTGCCGACGCCGAGGACCAGCCACAGCACCATGGCGCCGAGGACGAGCGACAGGCTGACGGGCAGCTTGGTCAGGATGATGTCCAGGACCTGCTGGTCGGTCTGGTACGACTGCCCCAGGCAGGGTGCCGTGCAGTGCTCCACCGAGGTGCCCGTGGAGAAGTCCTGGCCGACGAAGAGGCCCTGCAGGAAGTGCCAGTAGCGCAGGTACAGCGGGTCGCCCAGTTTCAGCTGTGCGGCGACCTGGTGCACCTGTTCCGGAGAGCAGCGCGGGCCGCAGGTGATCTGGGCGACGTTGCCGGGGGTGGCGTAGAAGACGACGTAGACGATCACCGAGATGGCGAGCAGGGTGACCACCGTGCCCACGGCCCGGCGCAGCAGGAATCCACCGAAGCCGCTCATGCGGTTCCCTCCTTCTCGCTCGCTGCGGGCTCCCTGCGACCGGTGCCGACGCGCAGGCGCGAGGCGGCGCGCGGGTCGAGGGCGGTGCGCACGCCGTCACCCAGGACGGTGAGGGCGAGGACGGTGACGAACAGAGCGCCGGCCGGCAGCAGCAGGTACTGCGGCGCGGCCTGGTACCAGACGTCGGCGGCGGTGAGCATCTGCCCCCAGGAGGGGGTCGGAGGCTTCACGCCCACGCCGAGGAAGGACAGGGCCGCCTCCACCGTGATGTTCGTGGGCACGAGCAGCGCCGCATAGGTGATGACGGGTGCGGCGAGTCCGGGCAGCAGTTCCCGGCGGGCGATCCGCCAGGCGCCCCAGCCGCTCAGGCGGGCCGCGGAGACGTAGTCGAGCCCCTTCAAGGAGAGGGTCTGGGCCCGCACGATCTTCGCGACGGTGCCCCAGGCGATCAGGCCGATGACGAGGGTGACCAGGACCGGCCGCGGAAAGCCGGCGGGCACGATGGCCAGCAGTGCCAGCGACATGATCATCAACGGCATCGAGACGATGATGTCCGTGGCCCTGCTCAACAGTTGATCAACCCATCGGTTGCCGAGCGCGGAGGCCACACCGACGGCGACACCGATGGCGACCTGCACCACCGTCGCCGCCAGGGCCACCCCCAGTGACACCCGCGCCCCGTAGACCAGCCGGGCGAACATGTCGCGTCCGGTCTGCGGTTCGACTCCCAGCCAGTGGTCGGCGCCGATGCCGCCGAAGGAGCCGACGGGCACGCCCCCGCGCGCGGAGTCGATCAGGGAGGGGTGGTACGTGGTGGGGTCCTGGCCCTCCAGCGCGGTGAGCAGCGGCGCGGCGAGCGCGACAAGGACGAGCAGCGCGACGACGGCCGCGGCGACCAGGGCGGCGCGCTGCGCACGCAGCCGCCGCCAGAACTGACGTGCCCCCGAGACCGCCGGGACGGAGGTGTCCGCCCCGGCGGTCTCGACGGCGACAAGTGCCTCGCTCACGGCGTCACTTCACCGCGACCTGGGAGATGTCCAGCACGCCGGTCCAGTCGCTGATGACGATGTTCTTGACGTCCGAGCCGTACAGACGCTTGTAGACCGGGTGGAACAGCGGCACGACGAGGGCTTTCTCGCCGATCTTCTTGTCCAGTGCACCCCATCGCTTGGCGGCCGCGTCAAGGTCGGTCAATTTGTTGATCGCGTCAATCTCGTCATTGACCGACTTGTCATTGAGCAGGCCCGTGTTGAAGTTGGCTCCATCCTTGACGATCTGCCGGCCGTCGAAGATCGGGGCCAGGAAGGGGCCGCCGGAGGGCCAGTCGGCACCCCAGTGCGCGAGGAAGAAACCGGGCTCGGTCTTCACGCTGTGGATCTTGTCCTTGTAGTCGTTCAGTTCCAGGCCCTGCAGCTTGACCGCGATGCCGGCCTTCTTGAGCGCGTCCTGGACGGCGGTCGCGATCTCCGGGCTGGTCTCGAAGTCCCTGGCGTTGGAGTGGGTCAGCGTGATGGTGAGCCCGCTCTTGTAACCGGCCTGGGCGAGCAGCTCCCTGGCCTTGGCCGGGTTGCCGGAGGCGCCGGCCGTGAACGGGTCGTACGGCGTGTAGCCGAAGGACTTCTGGTTGGGCAGGAAGGTGGTCGCGGACTCCGCGAGCGCGCTGCCGCCGGCCGCGTTGACCACCGAGGACCGGTCGACGGCGTACGCGATCGCCTCCCGCACCTTCGGATTGTCGAACGGCTTCACGGTCGGGTTGAACGCGATGTAGTTCGTGTAGCCGAAGTGGCCGGTTCCCACGCGCGCGGCGAGTGCCTTGTCCCCGCTGACCTTGGCGAGTTCCGCCGGTCCGAGGTTGGTGTCCGTGGTGACCGCGGCCGCGTCCGCACCCTGGGAGGCGGACAGCCGCTGGTTGATCACGGAGGAGTCGAGGCCGGAACGGACGTCGATGGTGTCCGGGTACGCCTTGCGCTCGGCGTCGGTGGCCGCCGACCAGTACGTGTTGCGCGCGAGGAGCACGTGCTCGCCGTCGTTCTCGTTCTTGACGACCTTGTACGGGCCGGACGAGATCGGGTGCTCCTCGTACTTGGTGCCGTTGTCCTTGCTCTTGGGCACCGGCGAGAACTGCGTCTGGGTGGCGAGGAACGGGAACTCGCCCTCGGGCTTGTTCAGATGGAAGACGATGGTCCGGGCATCCGGCGTCTCGATCGCCGAGAGCCCCTTCTTGTCCTTGTACGGCCCCTGGTAGTCGGCGGCGCCGACCAGCCAGTCACGCAGGTACGGCGCGCCGCCGGACAGCTCGGGGGCGAAGGAGCGCTCGATGCCGTACTTGATGTCGGCCGAGGTGATCGGCGTACCGTCCTCGTACTTGAGGCCCTTCTTCAAGGTGTACGTCCATACGGTCGCGTCCTTGGCGGGGCGTCCGGTGTCGGTGGCGAGGTCGGGGACGACCTTGGAACCGGCCGCGCCGTTCTCGCGGTTGCGCGTGGTGAGGGTGCGGAAGACCAGCGAAGGGACGTTTCCGCCGCCGGAGGTGTAGAGGCGGGCCGGGTCGAAGTCGGTCTGCGGCTCGGAGTTCAGCACCGTCAGGGTGCCGCCCTTGTGGGGCGTGGAGTCGCCACCGGAGCCCTTGGCATCGTTGTCCTTCGGGCCGCAGGCGGCGGCGCCCGCTGCCACGACCAGGCTGACGGATGCCGCTGCCACGCGGCGCGCTATGACGGACGGTTGACGCATCGGAATGACGACCTCTCGGGGAAATGATCGGGGCCCTGATCAAGGGCTTCTCGAAGAATGAGACGTGTGGACGAGGAGTGAGACGACTGCGAGCAGACGTCGGCCCCGACGCCGGGTCGCCGAAAAATCCGTGACCACGGTCACGGACGGAGAAATGAGGAAAGGTCGCGACGCGAACGCCGGGGAGGCGGCGTCAGCGACAGTGCACGTCGGACACGCAGAGCGCGGTCACGCCGATGAGCGCCAGCTCGATGGCTGCGCTCTCACGGACGGCATGACTGGACCACATGCGCAGAAATATGAACGAACATACGCCTCATGTCAATGTGACGTGAGCGGCGCCTGTCAACTCCCCGGATACGGCCAGGGATTGGGCAGACAGTGGATTCCGTCATGGTCGAGGAACTTGGTCTGCTGCTGCATGACGGGAGCGAGTTCGCCGTTCTTCTGGCAGCTCACATGGCCGTACCCGAGCCGGTGGCCGATCTCATGATTGATCAACATCTGCCGGTAGGGGTGGATTTCGTCCCCGTATGTCCTGCTTCCCTGGGCCCACCTGTATGCATTGATCATCACTCGGTCGGTGGAGGCGGAGTCGCAGGAGACGTTGTCCTCCGTGGTGTCCAGCCCGGACTTGGCGCACCACTGGGCGGTCGTACCGGGGCTCGCCAGGGTGATCACGAAGTCGGGCTTGCCGGAGGAGATCCGCTCGAAGGTACGGGCGCCACCGTGGGCCCAACTACGGTCGTCGTTCAGGGTCTTCTGCACGGCCTCGGCGAACAGCTCACCGTCCAGGCCCATGCCCTGCTCGACGTCCACGCGATAGGTGTACTTCCGCCCGGTGCCGGGCGCCTTGGCGAAACCGGGCACCGCGTCGAACTTCCCGGAGCCCTTCAGCGTGGCGCTGAGCGGGTACTTCCGGTCCATCTTCTGCTCGTACGACAGCGTGACCGTGCCGGGCGAGGCGGACGGGGTCCGGCCGCCCTCGGCACGCGCGTCACCTGCCTGGTCGGGCGCGGACCGCGACTGCGTACCGCTGTGGTCCTGCGACTTGGCCACCTGTCCGGCGACGATCACCGCGAGCACGGTGGTGACGGCGGCCGCGGCGATACCCGTGAGGGTCCTGCCGCGAGGCGCTCCCTGGGGGGTGGTTCCGTCGTCTCGCGACTGCGGGTGCGCCTCGGTTGCTCGCGCGGTTCCCCGCGCCCCTTCCGGGGCGCGTGCCTCCGGCGCTTCGGCCGGGTGCTCCTCGGCGGGGCGAGACGCCCCCTTGCGGGGTGCGAAGACGTCGATGTCCTCGTCGGCTCCGGCCGCGCCACCGCGCCCGTCGGCGAAGGCGTCGAGATACTCCTGCCGAGGCCCGGCTCCCCGCCCTGCCCCCGGCCCCGGCCCCGCCGGGCGCTGCCGCGGAAGTACGGCACCGGGCCCGGCCGCCCCCGCGAACTCACCCCAGCCACCACCGGCTTCCCGCTGCTGCGGGTGTCCACCACGAGCGCCAGCACCCCCAGGAAAACGGGGCACACCGCGCGCGGGGGTGCCGTCGGGAAACCTCGGGACCCCCTGCGCGGGGGTGCCGTCGGGGAATCGGGGCACACCGTGCGCCGGAGTCCCGTCGGGAAGCCTCGGAACACCATGGGCCGGCGTGCCGCCCATCGTCGCCTGTCGCTGGCCCGGCAGCAGCGGCTGCCCGCCTCGCGGCCCAGCAGCACCGTAAGGCCCTGCCCCATACGGCACCCCGGATGCGCCCCCTTGCCCCGGAACGTTCCTGCCGGCGCTCGGGCGGGTGTCCTGCTGGGGTGTGCGGTCGGCGGTTATGTCCGCGGAGTCGTCCTTGGGGGCCGGGCCCCGCCGGCTGTGGCGTCCCACGCGGGCCTCAGCTCCCCGCGCCCGGAACGGTGACGGCGTCCTCGGCGTCCGTGCCCGACTGCCCGGTGTCCACGAGGAGTTCGCGGAACGCCGTGGCCACCACGTCCGGGTACTCCATCATCGCCACATGCCCGGCGTCCGGCAGGGACAGCAGGCGGGAGTCACGGAAGGAGCGGGCGGCACGGCCGGACATGCGGAAGCCGACGAGCTGGTCGCGGCCGCCGTAGACGAGCAGGGTCGGAGCGAGCACGCGCTCGGCCTGGCGCCACAGCCCGTGCTGCCCGCCGAGCGTGTACGCGTTGACGATCCCGCGCGCGGAGCGGGCCATCGCGTCCCAGAAGTACGGCAGCTGCAGCCGCCGCTCCAGCTCCTCCACGGCGTCCTGGAACGCCTCGGGCGACACCCGCGACGGGTCGCCGTAGCAGAGCGCCATGACCCCGCGCACCCGCTGCTCGGCCGTCCACTCCTTGGTGAGCCGGGTGAACAGGGCCGCGACCCCGGGCACGCCGAGCAGCGCGGTCGGCGCCGCGGCGCGCTGGATGCGCAGCTCCGGCAGAGCGGGCGACACCAGGGTGAGCGTACGGACGAGGTCGGGTCGTACGGCGGCCACGCGCGTGGTGACCGCGCCGCCGAGCGAGTTGCCGAGCAGGTGGACCGGGCCGCGGTCGGCCGCGTCGAGATAGCGGATCACCGCGCGCGCGTGCCCGGTGACGGAGTAGTTCCCGTCGTCCGGGGGCGGCGAGTCACCGAAGCCGGGCAGGTCGAGCGCCTCGCTGTCGACGACGCCGTCCAGCTGGGCCATCAGCGTCGACCAGTTCTGCGAGGAGCCGCCGAGCCCGTGGACGTACAGCGCGGGCGGGAGGCCTTCGCGCGCGGGACGGCGGGAACGGATCGACAGGGTGACCCCGGGCAGCCCCACGGACCGCAGCCGCTCGCCCTCGCCGATCCGGACGGGCGCCACTTTCGGAAGCACACTGGCGGCCGGCACGGACGGTGACTCGGTCGAAGACATGCGGCAATGTTACGAGGTGATCACGCCGGGGTTCGTGTGTTCGCGGTCACAGAGTGAACCGAGAGTGACAGGCGAACCGGACGAGTGTGAGCGGAACGTACGCGATCGGTGAACACCGGTGTTCATCGGTGAACAAGGGCAGCGAACGGACGAGACGGCATGGCGCACGGGAGGGGTGTCTCCTAGGCTCGTACCGAGGGCACCCGTATGTGGCCCCTGCTGCTTCCAGGGACGTTAGTAGGAAGGGAGCCCACCATGGCCTATCCCACAGAGCCGGACGGGACCGAGGACGATCTGGAGACCGACCCGGCCGAGATCGACGTCGAGGCACCCGAGGGGGACGCCGCCGAGCAGCACGCCGAACTCACACCGGAGCATGACGACCCGCTGACAGGCGTGGACCCGGACCGTGCGAATGTGGCCGATCTGGTCGAACAGGCGCGTGTCGTCTCACTCGACGAGGACGACTACCGCTGACCCCGACGCGGTCCCGCGGCCGCACCCGGAGCCCGGTGCCGCTTTCGCCACCGTCCGGTACGTGAAATTCTGCGCTCGCACCGCGCACACCACGGTTACCGAAAAGTACGATGGCCGCGCGGCTGACACCGCGATATGGACGACTTTGGGAGGCGGCGTGACAGCCATCGAGCAAACTGAGGCGGCACGCCCGCGTGGCACCCGTCTGCCGCGCCGAGCCCGACGGAACCAGCTGCTGGGCGCGGCCCAGGAGGTTTTCGTCGCGCAGGGCTATCACGCCGCGGCGATGGACGACATCGCCGAGCGGGCCGGCGTGAGCAAGCCGGTGCTCTACCAGCACTTCCCCGGCAAGCTCGACCTGTATCTGGCCCTGCTGGACCAGCACTGCGAGTCGCTGATCCAGTCCGTGCGGGGCGCGCTGGCCTCGACGACCGACAACAAACAGCGTGTCCGGGCCACGATGGACGCCTATTTCGCGTACGTCGAGGACGACGGCGGCGCGTTCCGGCTGGTCTTCGAGTCGGACCTGACGAACGAGCCCGCGGTCCGCGAGCGCGTCGACAAGGTCACGAACGACTGCGCCGAGGCGATCTGCGAGGTCATCGCCGAGGACACCGGCCTGTCGCGCGCGGAGTCGATGCTGCTGGCCTCCGGCCTCGGCGGTCTGGCCCAGGTGGTGGCCCGCTCCTGGCTGCACAGCGACCGCAGCGTGCCGCGCGACCAGGCGGTGCAGCTGCTGACCTCGCTGGCCTGGCGGGGCATCGCCGGCTTCCCGCTGCACGGCACCGAACACCACTGAGCACCGCTGACGGCTGTTTGTTCCCGCATCCTGTTCGCTGACGGCGTTCCGGCCCGCAGCGTGTACGTCCCCTCACCGGACTAATGTGTGCTGGGTACGGCGCGGAAGATCGCGCACATCACTGACCGTCGGAGGGACAAAGCCGTGGAGGTCAAGATCGGCGTGCAGCACGCGCCCCGCGAGATCGTTCTGGAGAGCGGTCAGAGCGTCGAGGAGGTCGAGCGCCTGGTGTCCGAGGCGCTGGCCGGCAAGACGCAGTTGCTGAGCCTTGAGGACGAGAAGGGCCGCAAGGTCCTGGTGCCGACCGACCGCCTGGCGTACGTGGAGATCGGCGAGCCGACCGTGCGCAAGGTGGGGTTCGGCGCGCTGTAGGCCGACGGAGTGAAAAGGGCCCGGTGACTGTGTGCCACCGGGCCCTTTCACGTGGGGCGTGACCACGGTCTTCCGTAGGCTTCTGCACGGTCTGTGCTCACAGTTGGAACACGAGTTCTCCACAGCGGAGGGTTGTACTCCGCAGGTCACGGGTATGACGGGCTACGACCGTATCTGGCCGGACCGGCCGTGGGAGGGACCCGACATGATCCTGGAAGCACTCGGATCCGCAGTGCTCGGTCTGATCCTCGCCGGGGCGGCGGTGTACCGCCTGTCGCACCGCCTTCCGGCCCGCCCGCTGGTCCTCTCGACAGGTGTGGCCGGTGCCCTCTTCGGCGACTTCGTCACCCACACCGCACTCGGCCCCGGCGCCGCCTGGCTGAGCCTCCTGGGCGCCGCGATCATCTCGGCAGCGTCCCTGTCCCTCCTCCTGCGCCCGTCAGCGGGCCTGCGCCGACGATCAGCGACGGCGTAGCACCGGCACTTTTGCGGCGGGCCCCCAGGGGCGCGGGGAACTGCGCGACAGGCCGCAACAGACCCGCAGCCGCGCGACTCCCCGCAGCCACCCCCCACTGGGAGCTACGCCGCCAAGCCCAGCGCAGCCATCCGCTTGGTGTGCGCCTCGGTGATCCGCGAGAACATCCTCCCGACCTCGGCAAGATCGAACCCGTCGGCCACCCCGCCCACGAGCATCGTGGACAGCGCGTCCCGGTCGGCGACCACCCGCTGGGACTGCGACAGCGCCTCTCCCATCAGCCGCCGCGCCCACAGCGCCAGCCGGCCGCCCACGCGCGGGTCGGCGTCGATGGCGGCCCGCACCTTCTCCACCGCGAACTCGGCGTGCCCGGTGTCGTCGAGAACGGCGAGAACCAGTTCCCGGGTGTCGGAGTCGAGCCGGGCCGCGACCTCCCGGTAGAAGTCGCTCGCGATCGAGTCGCCGACGTACGCCTTGACCAGGCCCTCCAGCCAGTCCGAGGGCGCGGTCTGCCGGTGGAAGCCGTCGAGCGCGGCGACGAACGGGTCCATGGCGGCCGTCGGCTCCTCGCCGATCTCGGTCAGCCGGTCCCGCAGCCGCTCGAAGTGGTGGAACTCGGCCGAGGCCATCTTCGCCAGCTCCGCCTTGTCCGCGAGGGTCGGCGCGAGCTTCGCGTCCTCCGCGAGCCGCTCGAACGCCGCCAGCTCCCCGTACGCGAGCGCGCCGAGCAGGTCCACGACGGCGGCACGGTAATGCGGGTCGGCGGAGGCCCGCGCCCAGTCCTGGGCGGCGACGCCCGTGGGCGCTGCGGAGTCCTTCTCAGGCTTGTCAGAGCTAGTCATGAGGCGCACAATAGTCCGCTCGCGTGACCCCGGAAGGCCCTGGTGGATCAGTGTGACCACCATGACGTGACCAAATCGGCCATCGCATGTGCGTGAATCCGGGGTATGGTGGTAATGCGCCTGCCAGAGTGCGTCGACGGTGTTCGACGTCTCCCGACAGGGCGCACGCATGAGGATGCCCGGTCGGTGGCCCGATCGGCTCCGACCCGACAGCCCTCCCTGGCCGTACGACACAGTGCGTACGACGACCGGAGGAACCCTCAGCGGTACGAGCGCTAGAGCGTCGGCAGAGGTCCCGTGCTTTACGGCTTGCCCCAGTGGTTCGCCCGTACGGCAGCCGACGTCCCCGGCACGGTCCGTCATGACCCCCGCGCTCGCCTCGCACCGCGCACACAGAAGAGGCATGACCCTGACTACGACGTTTCGAGAACTCGGAATCCTCCCCGAGACCGCCGAGGCCCTGGAGGCCGTCGGCATCATCAACCCCTTCCCCATCCAGGAGATGACGCTCCCCGTCGCCCTGTCCGGCACGGATGTCATCGGCCAGGCCAAGACCGGCACCGGCAAGACCCTCGGCTTCGGTCTGCCGCTCCTGGAGCGCGTGACCGTCCCCGCCGACGTGGAGGCCGGACGCGCCGCCCCCGAGGCCCTCACGGACGCCCCGCAGGCCCTCGTCGTCGTCCCCACGCGCGAGCTGTGCACCCAGGTCACCAACGACCTGCTGACGGCCGGCAAGGTCCGTAACGTGCGTGTGACCGCGATCTACGGCGGCCGGGCCTACGAGCCGCAGGTGGAAGCCCTGAAGAAGGGCGTCGACGTGGTCGTCGGCACCCCGGGCCGCCTGCTCGACCTCGCGGGCCAGAAGAAGCTGAGCCTGAAGCACGTCAAGTGCCTGGTCCTCGACGAGGCCGACGAGATGCTCGACCTGGGCTTCCTGCCCGACGTCGAGAAGATCATCGACATGCTGCCGGTCAAGCGCCAGACCATGCTGTTCTCGGCGACCATGCCGGGCGCGGTCATCGGCCTCGCGCGCCGCTACATGTCCCGGCCCACGCACATCCGCGCCACCGCGCCGGACGACGAGGGCGCGACGGTCGCGAACATCAAGCAGTTCGTCTACCGCGCGCACAACATGGACAAGCCGGAGATGGTCGCCCGCATCCTGCAGGCCGAGGGCCGCGGACTGGCGATGATCTTCTGCCGTACGAAGCGTACGGCTGCCGACATCGCCGAGCAGCTGCAGCGCCGCGGGTTCGCCTCCGGCGCGGTCCACGGCGACCTCGGCCAGGGCGCCCGCGAGCAGGCGCTGCGCGCCTTCCGCAATGGCAAGGTCGACGTCCTGGTCTGCACCGACGTGGCCGCGCGCGGCATCGACGTCGAGGGCGTGACTCACGTCATCAACTACCAGTCCCCAGAGGACGAGAAGACGTACCTGCACCGGGTCGGCCGTACGGGCCGCGCGGGCGCCAAGGGTACGGCGATCACGTTCGTCGACTGGGACGACATCCCGCGCTGGCAGCTGATCAACAAGGCGCTGGAGCTGGACTTCAACGACCCGGTGGAGACGTACTCGTCGTCCCCGCACCTGTTCTCCGACCTCGGCATCCCCGCGGGCACCAAGGGCACCCTGCCGCGCTCGGAGCGAACGCGCGCGGGTCTGCAGGCGGAGGAGCTGGAGGACCTCGGCGAGACCGGTGGCCGCGGTGCGCGCGGTCGCGGTGGCCAGGGTGGGCGCGGTGGCCGCGCCGAGTCCGGTGCCGCCCCGGCCGAGCGCGAGCGTCCGTCCCGTACGCCGCGCCGACGCCGACGCACGCGCGGTGGCACTCCGCTGGACGCCACCACCGACGCCCCGGCCGCCACGACCGCTCCGGCACCGGCGGCCGAGTCCGGCCCGGCGGAGGAGTCCTCGACGGCGCCCCGCACCCTGCGCCGCCGTCGCCGTACGCGCAGCGGGGTGTCGGCACAGCAGGTGCCGGCCCCCGAGACCACCGAGGCCGCTGCCGCTGCCGTAGAGACGGTGGACACGGTGGAGGCCCCGGTCGCGCTGGACACCCCGGAGCCGCGCCGCCGCCGCACCCGCAAGTCGGCGGAGCCGACGGTGACGGCGCCCGTGGCCGAGGCCGTGGCTGAGCCTGTGGCCGAGACGATCGTGACGGTGACGGAGACCGTGACGGCGTCCGACACCGCGACAGTGGAGGCACCGGAGGCGAAGCCGCGCCGCCGCACGCGCAAGACGACGGCACCCGCCGCGGAAACGGCCGTGGCGACGGCCGAGAACGCGGACGAGGCCGCCCCCGCGCCCAAGCCGCGCCGCACGCGCAAGGCCGCGGCAGCCGCCGAGGCCGCGGTGGACACGGCCGAAGCCACGGAAGCCAAGCCCCGCCGCACCCGCAAGACCGCAGCGGCCGCGGCGACCACCGAAGCCCCGGAAACCGAAGCGAAGCCGCGCCGTACCCGCAAGACCGCGGCAGCCGCCGAGGCCGCCGCGGACACGGCCGAGACCACGGAAGCCAAGCCCCGCCGCACCCGGAAGACGGCTGCCGGCGCCGCTGTGGACACCGCCGAGGGCGCGGAGGCCAAGCCGCGCCGCACGCGGAAGACGGCCGCGGCTGCCGAGGCCCCGGAGGCCGAGGCCAAGCCCCGCCGTACCCGCAAGACGGCCGCCGCCGCGCCGGAGCCGACCGAGGCCCCCGAAGCCGAGGCCAAGCCCCGCCGCACCCGCAAGACCGCAGCGGCCGCGGCGACCACCGAAGCCCCGGAAGCCGAGGCGAAGCCCCGTCGTACCCGGAAGACGGCCGCTGCCGTCGCCGAGGTGGACGGTGCCGCCGAGGTCGCCGCGCCCAAGGTGCGGCGAACCCGTAAGGCCGTCGCCGCGGCGGCCGGTGCGGAGATCCCGGCGCAGGCCACCGAGGAGCCGGAGGCCAAGCCGCGGCGCCGTAGCCGCAAGGCCGCGGCGGCCGTCGAGGTCACCGAAGGCTGATCCGGCACCCCGTCACCGACGGCCCGGCCCACTCCCAGTGGGCCGGGCCGTCGCACGTCCGGCCCACGATCGGGCCGGCAGCACGCGGAGGGCCCGACACGGCCCGCGTCCCCGCCGCGCCCACCGCGACCGCCCGGGCCGCCTCCCTGCCGTCCTCCGCCGCCCGATAACCTCTCCCCATGAGCAGGCCCGCCACCTTTGTCCCGCCGCCCGGTGCCCGTGCGTACTCCTTGCGGAGCGCGCGTGGGGAGTTCGCCGTCATCGACTCTCCCGTGGCCGACGGGGTCGAGGCGCGGGGCGTCGCGCTGTTGCTGCCGGGGTTCACCGGGAGCAAGGAGGACTTCAATCCGCTGCATGTGCCGCTCGCGCGGCGCGGGTACCGGACCGTGGCGGTCGACGGACGCGGGCAGTACGAGTCGGACGGGCCCGCGACCGACGAATCCGCCTACGCGCAGCATGAGTTGGCGCGGGACGTGCTGGCGCAGGCCGAGGCGCTCGGGGAGCCGGTGCATCTGCTGGGCCACTCCCTCGGCGGGCAGATCTCGCGCGCTGCCGTACTGCTCGACCACGCGCCCTTTCGCTCGCTGACCCTCATGGCCTCCGGACCCGGGCAGATCTCGGAGCCCCAGCAGCAGCGCGTGAAGCTGCTGCAGGACGCGCTGGCGGTGATGAGCATGGCGGAGGTGTGGGACGCGATGCGGGCGATGGAGACGCCCGAGGAGACCGAGACGGCGGCGCTCGACGGCGGTCTCGACGACCGGGACGACCTACGGCGCCGCTGGCTGGGCACCAAGCCCGCCCAGCTCCTGGCCACCGGACGCCAGTTGTGCACGGAACCGGACCGCGTCGCGGAACTGGCCGCCGTACCGCTGCCGTTCCACGTCCTGTCGGGCGCGCGTGACGACACCTGGCCGTTGTCCCTGCTGGACGACATGGCGGTACGACTGACCGCACGGCGGACGGTGATCGAGGACGCCGTGCACTCCCCCAACACCGACCAGCCCCTGCCCACGGCCCGCGCGATCGCCGACTTCTGGGACCAAGCCACCGCGGAGCGCTAGTACTGACCCTGCAAGTGCCCCCAGAAGCCGTCCCTGAGGGCTCGGCGGAGGTCCGCCTGGCCGCGCAGGGAGTACTGGAGCAGGCCCTCGGCCTCGACCAGCAGGTCCTGGTCGACGGAGCCGGGGAGGTAGGGGTGGCCGGGCAGGAGGTCGGCCAGGGCCTCGCGGCCCCGGGCGGCCAGCCATTTCGCCGCGATCTGGGCGCCGACGAAGCGGACGTCCTCGCGGGTGGGACGGGTGCCGGTGGCGGCCTCGTAGGCGGCGGACGTGCGGCGGGAGACGTACGGCTTGAAGAAGTCGAGGTCGAGGGTGCGCTGGCTGTCGACCTCCCAGAGCAGCGGCTCCGCCTGGTTACGGCCGTCGGGGGCCTCGATGCCCCAGAGGTGGACCCGGGCGCCGTACCCCTGCGCCGCCTCGACCGCCGAGACCAGGTCCTCGTCGCCGCCGAGGAGTGCCGCGTCGCTGATGGCGCGATGGCGGGCCAGGGACTCCAGGTCGGAGCGGATCAGTGAATCGACGCCCTTCTGCTGGTTGTTGGCGTTGAGGTTGCCCAGGCGGACCTTGACGTCGGGCAGTTCGGCGATGGTCTGCTGCTCGGCGGTGTGGATGCGACGGCGGGCGCCGTCGTACCAGTAGACGCGCAGCAGACGGCTGTCCGCGAAGACCGAGCGGGCCCGGTCGATGAGGGCCTCGATCAGCCCCTCGGCGTCGAGGTCGAAGGCCCGCCGGTCCTCGGTCCCGGCGACCAGCCGGCCGGCGGCCGCGTACAGATACCCCGCGTCGACGAAGATCGCGTGGGTGGAGGGCGTCTTCGCCACCTCGGCGAGCATGCGTTCCAGCAGCTCGTTCGTGCGGTCGATGCGGGCGCCCAGGGCCGCCAGGTCGTCGTTCATCACCTCCATTGTCCCGGTGGTCACACTGCGGACACAACTGGTCCCGGTCGGTCCCGCCCAAGGTGCCGACCGGTCGGTAATTAGACGTTCGAAAAATTTCTTTAGCGTAGGGAATGTTTGTAACGTGCAGCGCGTTGACTCAGTACGACGCCACAGAGACGAGGTGTCACACCAAGTAGTTCTCCGCAGGAGGATGACCAGACGAAGGGAGAAGCCCTTGCGCTTCGAAATCATGCGACTCGACGAGACCGACGGCACCGCCGTGGACAGCACCGTCGTGGACGCCGCCTCCGTCAACCGGATCGTTCAGCAGGCCGCCGCCATCGGACAGCGCCTGTGGATCCGCCCGGCCGAGACCAAGGCCTCGTAACGCTCACGCGTAGCGCGCCACTCAAGCTTTCCGGGGGAGCCGAGCCGACTGGGGCTCAGCTCCCCCGGATCACCTGAGTGATCCCGTTGATGATCTGCTGCACGGCGATCGCGGAGAGCATCATGCCCGCGAGCCGCGTCACCAGCACCACACCGCCGTCCTTGATGACCCGGATGATCAGCAGCGAGTAACGCATCACCAGCCACAGCACGACATGGATCGCGAGGATCGCGGACCACACCGAGATCTGCGCGGACACGCTGCCGGCCTTCTGCACGGCCAGGATCACGGACACGATCGCACCGGGCCCGGCCAGCAGCGGCATGCCCAGGGGGACGAGCGCGACGTTCACATCCTTGGTCTGCTTGGGCTCATCGGTCTTGCCGGTGAGCAGGTCCAGCGCGATCAGCAGAAGCAGCAGACCGCCCGAGATCATCAGCGCGGGGACGGAGACGTGCAGATAGTCGAGGATCCGGTGCCCCAGGACGCCGAACGTGGCGATGACGCCGCCCGCCACGCACACGGCCTGGAAGGCCATGCGCCGCTGCACCTTGGCCGGACGGCCGGCGGTGAGGGCGAGGAAGATCGGGGTGATCCCGGGGGGATCCATGATGACGAAAAGGGTCAGGAACAGAGAGCCGAAGACGGCGACGTCGAACATGGTTGTTCAGCAGGCCTTGCAGGAAGAGGTGGGTACGGGCTGGGTGAGGCGGTCCGGCCTCAGGCTCCGCCGGTGCCCGGGACGGGGAACGCCCCGGTGGCCCGCCGCGTGATCTCCCCGTACACCTCGGGGTCGGTCGTGTACGCGCCCAGGGACACGGTCTTGCGGCTGCCGTGGTAGTCCGAGGAGCCCGTGACCAGCAGATCCAGTTCCTTGGCCAGGCCCCGCAGCCGGTCGCGCGCGTCGGCGTCGTGATCCATGTGATCGACCTCGATGCCGTCCAGGCCGGCCTCGGCCATCTCCGCGATCCGGGACTCCGGGACCGTACGACCGCGCTTGGCGGCGGCCGGGTGCGCGAACACGCAGACTCCGCCCGCGCTCTTGACCAGCCGGATCGCCTCGAAGGGGTCGGTCTCGTGTTTCTCCACGTAGGCCCGGCCGCCGTCGGCCAGCCAGTCCTCGGTGAACGCGTCGCTCACGGTCGGTACGACGCCCAGCTCGACCAGCGCGGTCGCGACATGCGGACGCCCCACGGAACCGCCGGCGGCTATCCGCTCGACCTGCTCCCAGGTGACCGGCACGTCCAGCGCGTTCAGCTTGGCGATCATGGCCTGGGCCCGCGGCACCCGGTCGTCCCGGACCAGCTCGCGCTCGGCGAGCAGAGCGGGCTCCTCGGGGTCGAAGAGGTAGGCCAGCAGATGCATGGAGACGCCGTCGACACGGCAGGACAGCTCGGCGCCGGTGACCAGCGTGAGCCCCTCGGGCAGCGCGGCGATCGCCTCGGCATACCCACGGGTGGTGTCGTGATCGGTCAGCGCTACGACGTCCAGCCCGGCGGCGGCAGCATTGCGCACCAGCTCGGCGGGGGTGTCCGTACCGTCGGAGGCCGTGGAGTGACAGTGCAGATCGATGCGCACGCGAACTCCAGACGGTGGCGACACGGAAGGGGACACCTAAGGATAGCGGTGTTTCCCACCCTCCTTGTCACACCCGAACCCACTGAGCACCCCCTACCGCAACCCGCCCAGGGGCGCGAGGCCGTAGGTGATACGCGGCTCCGCCGCGTGGGCGCGGGCAGCCGGAACGAACCCGCGGCCGCCGACACGACGGAACCCGGCACCCCGCGGGCGCTACGGCCGAAGCAAGCGCGGCGACAACGCCCCGCACGGCACCAGATCCAGCTCCGCCCCGGCGTCCCGCAGATCCGTCAGGACCAGCTCGTCATACATGAGCAGGCCCGACTGCTCGGGCCACATCACCGCCCAGAGCCACATCCCGAGCGCCTCGCCGGCGAAGACCGCACGGTCGTCGGGGGTGCGGTAGACATGCCAGAGCGGGGTCGGGCGGCCGGCGGCGAGGACCTTGGCCTGGGGCGGCTTCTCGATGTTCATGTACGGCCCCGGGTCGGGTCCGTCGATGCCCGCGTACCGCGCGCCGAGGCCGACGCCGAGTTCCTCGGCGACCAGGATGAGTTCACCGGGGCCGCCGAGCGGGCCGGGCCCGGAGCAGGCGACGGCGGTCGCACGGCCACCGCTGCGGTCGTCGCCCGCGTAGGCCACTCCCGTGAAGAGCCAGCCGACCGGCAGCGGCCAGGGCATCCACACCGGTACGTGGGTGCGGTGCACCACGGCACCGAGGGCTTCGACGCTGGGCGGGATCACGGCCTGCAGCGGATACACCGTGCCGTGCACGTCGCACTGCCACGAATCGGCGAAGAGACCGGGCGCCCTGACCCGGCCACCGCACCTCGGGCAACTGGGTTCGCCCCTCATAGGGCTCCACGGTCCTACCCCTGCTCGTCCACGTCAAGGACGATCACCCGTCCGGACGGAACCCCCGACCGCGCCGAAGCGCATGCACATTGCACCTATTGGCCGAACCGGCTCATTCGGGGAGAACGCATGGATCTTCCGGGACAGCCCAAGGCGGTCGGGGCCACGGCCGGCGGCCGCCGTCGCGATGCCGCCGGCCGGCTCGTGGCCGCCGTACGGCGCAGGGCCCTCACACACGACATGGAGGGGCTGGAGTCGAAGCACGCCGCCGAGGACCGCGTCGGCGCCCTTGCCAACTGACCGATCGCGGCCGGGGTTTGGTGAGCTTGCTCACGTCCGTGCTCGCCCGGCGCTCGCCCCGCGGTCAGTCCAGCGGTCAGTCCAGCGGGACGGACTTGCGGGCGGGATCCCTCAGGTCCGTTCCGTTCGCGAGCCAGCGCTCCTGGAGGGCCTGGGCGCCGTGCACCCGCTTCCAGGCGGCCTCGTTCGGGGTCATCGGCAGCAGCGGCAGGAACCGTACGGGCTCCATCGGGTCGTCCAGCTCCAGGTCCTCGACCAGGCCGCCGGGCTCGCCCACCAGGACCGAGCTGAAGGGTGCGCCGGGCCACAGCGGGTCACCTACGTCCAAGGAGGCGCCGGGTGTCACGATCAGGCCCTCCACCTGCGGGGAAGCGGCCAGTACGGCGAGCGGACGGAGCACCTTGTCGGTGTCGGCGAGGCCCGCGCGGACGGACAGGACCAGCTCGGCACGGGGACCCTTGACCGGGTCGGCGAGCACCGCGGTGGGGTCCGCCATGGGGTGCGCGGACATGCCGAGGGTGGCGTACCGCAGGACGTCCCCCTCCTGGAACCGGAGCACCTCGATGCGGTCCGTGCCGAGGAAGGTGACGGCGGCGCGCGCGTCCGGTGCGCCCAGCGCGGTGGTCAACCGTGCCTCGACCAGAGGAAGAACATCAACCATGCCGCGAGCATAGAACTCGTCAGGTGCGGGCAAAGCGGCGCCTTGACAGTTCGGGCGACTGCTACGCTGAGCCGGTGGTTCGGGGCGGCACGCCTGGCGTGCTTGTCAAGTCCCGACACGAGGGACTCCCTTACGAGGGACCGGCCGGAGGAGGTGGGGCTGTCATGGATCGAAGTCGACCGTGCAGTACCACTCGCTCTTCCGCCCGCTGATCCAGCTCACTGGCTGCTCTGGCCGACTGCCGCCTCTCCGTGCGTATCGCCCATCGGAAGAGCACTTCTTTTCGCTTTGCCAGATCCGTCTGATCGCTCGATCTGCCTGATCTGAATCAGTTCCGCATCAGTAGCGAAGTCGCCACCGCGACGGAGCGGTGCTCCCCGCTTTGTGGACGTGCCGAACCTCCGCAGTCAGGACGTCCCCATTCCGGGTGGTTCCACCCGTTGCCGTGCGGTCTTTCGTTGCCTGTCGCGAAGGAGCCTGCCCATGTCGATGATCCGCGATCTGCGCGCCGCGGTCCGTCCGTCCCGTGTCTCGCTGCGCAAGAACGCGAGCACGGCGTCGTACGACACCACCCGTGACCCCGGCACGCCCTCGGCCGTCGTGGACTGCGCCGTCTACCGCGACGGCACCCGCGTCCAGCGCGACAAGCCGCTCAGCCCGCACGAGGCGATGCGGCTGGTGCGCCGGGACGGCGGCTTCGTGTGGATCGGGTTGCACGAGCCGACCGAGGCCGAATTCGCCGGTATCGCCAGCGAGTTCGGGCTGCACCCGCTGGCCGTGGAGGACGCGGTGCAGGCCCACCAGCGGCCCAAGCTGGAGCGGTACGACGACTCGCTCTTCACCGTCTTCAAGACCATCCACTACGTCGAGCACGACCGGCTCACCGCCAACAGTGAGGTCGTCGAGACCGGCGAGGTGATGTGCTTCACCGGCCGGGACTTCTTCATCACCGTCCGGCACGGCGGCCAGGGCTCCCTCAGGGCCCTCAGGTACAGGCTGCAGGACGACCCGGAGCTGCTGGCCAAGGGCCCCTCGGCGGTGCTGCACGCCATCGCCGACCATGTCGTGGACGGCTACATCGCGGTCGCCGACGCGGTGCAGGACGACATCGACGACGTGGAGACCGAGGTCTTCTCGCCGGGCCGCAAGGGCGGAGTGTCCCGTGGTGTGGACTCGGCGCGGATCTACCAACTCAAGCGTGAGGTGCTGGAGTTCAAGCGCGCGGTGGCACCGCTGCTGCGCCCGATGCAGTTGCTGAGCGAGCGGCCGATGCGGCTGGTCGACCCGGACATCCAGAAGTACTTCCGGGACGTCGCCGACCACCTCGCCCGGGTCCAGGAGCAGGTGCTGGGATTCGACGAACTCCTCAACTCCATCCTCCAGGCCAACCTCGCGCAGGCGTCCGTCGCGCAGAACGAGGACATGCGCAAGATCACCGCCTGGGCCGCGATCATCGCCGTACCGACGATGGTGACCGGTGTGTACGGCATGAACTTCGACCACATGCCGGAGCTGCACTGGAAATACGGCTACCCGCTCGTCCTGAGCCTCACCATCGCCATGTGCGTCGGCATCCACCGGGTGCTCAAGCGCAACGGCTGGCTGTGAGCAGGCGCTGGATAGGCTGGGCACATGACGAGCGAGCTGCTGGGGCGGGCCCTCATCGAGGAGGCCGCGAAGAAGTCCGGCCTCATCTGGGTCAGGGGCGCGGGCACCTCGGCCGCGCGTGCGCTGTGGCACGTGTGGCACGAGGGCGCGGTGTGCCTGGTCGGGGACGGCCCCGGTGAGCAGCCGCTGGAGGGGCTGGTCGACGGGGGCACCGCCGAGGTGACCGTGCGCAGCAAGGACAAGGGCGGCCGGCTGGTGACGTTCCCTACGGCCGTGTCCGAGCTGCCCGCCGGTTCGGCCGAGTGGGAGGCGGCCGTCGCCGAGCTGAAGGGCAAGCGCCTGAACGCCCCCGACGGCGAACAGATGCCGGCCCGCTGGGCACGCGAATGCCGGGTGCTGCGCCTGGCTCCGGCGGGGTCCGCGGTTCCGTTGCCTGACGGCAGCCTGGCTCAGGCTCCGGTCGCGACTGCTGCGACCACCCGCAGACCGGTGCCTGCGGGCCTGCCGAAGCTGCTGGTGAAGCGCCGGAAGGCTCGGTAACTCCGGGGGCGGAGAAACGTACCGCTACGACGCCGGCAGCTGCTTGCCGTAGTCGACGGTCTCGTCCTTCGCGGGCTGGGCCACGGCGAAGTCCTTGCCCCAGTCGGAGAAGCTGAGCGTGCCTGCTCCGCCGGCACGGACCAGGCGGAGCGGATACGGGGTGCCCTCCAGGGAGACGTCGAGGCTGCCGCCGGAGCCCTTGTCGCCGGTGATGCGGATGGTGCGGGTACCCGCGTCGTCGTGATGGCCGTCCGTCGCCAACGTGCCATGCAGTGAGAGCAGTCCCTCAAGGAGGACGTCCTTGTCCGTGAAGCCGCTGAACTTCTTGTACGCGGGATCGCCCTGCGGCACCTTCACGTACTTGCCGTTCAATGTGCCGGATGCGTCGGCGCCCTGGCCGCCGGCCTGGTTCCAGAAGTCCGCGTCGGCCTTCAGGTACAGCTGCTCGCCGACCCGCAGCAGCTTGAAGGTCGCCCCCTTCGAGGTCACCGAGCCGGTCCCGCCGTCGGCCTTGAGCTGCATGTCCAGCTGGTACGTACGGCCGCTGGTGACCACGGTCCCGGACAGCCGTACCGCCGACGCCGACGAGGCCGCCGCCTGTGTCTTCGCCTGGATCTTGTCGGCCGGCAGCTTGCCCACGCCGTTGGTGCCCGCGTCCGGATCACCGCCCCCGCACGCCGTCAGCACCGCCACCCCGGTCATGGCCAGTGCGCACAGGGCGGTCGCCCGCGCGGCCCGGCGGGTACGGCCCTGGGGAATCGCAGTCACAGAGAGCGCTGCCTTTCTGAGGGTTCCTGAGCGGCGTACGGCAGCGTACCGGTGCCCCGGCCGCCCGGCGGAGTCAGTCCGTCCGGACCGCCCACCAGGGCGTATCCGACCGGTAAGGGCTAGCCTGAAGCGCACCCGAGCGAGCAAATCCGAGCAATTCACCGATCTATTTACAAAGAAAGCGGAACACCCCAGAAAGGGGCGATTCCCAGGTCACGTCAGCAGAGGAAGCACAGCCATGGCAGCCGGCGCCCCCCGGATCTTCGTCTCGCACCTCGCCGGGGTCCCCGCCTTCGACCCGAGCGGCGACCAGGTGGGCCGTGTGCGCGATCTGGTCGTGATGCTGCGCGTGGGCCGCAGACCCCCGCGACTGCTCGGGCTGGTCGTCGAGCTGGCCACCCGGCGCCGTATCTTCCTGCCCATGACCCGGGTCACCGGTGTCGAGTCCGGACAGGTCATCACCACCGGCGTGATGAACGTCCGGCGCTTCGAGCAGCGGCCCACCGAGCGGCTGGTCTTCGGGGAGCTGCTGGACCGGCGCGTGAAGCTGGTGGAGACCGGCGAGGAGGTCACCGTCCTCGACGTGTCCGTGCAGCAGCTGCCCGCCCGCCGGGACTGGGAGGTCGACCGCGTCTTCCTCCGCAAGGGGAAGAAGGCGACCGCCTTCCGGCGGGCCAGGGGTGAGACGCTGACCGCCGACTGGTCCGCCGTCACCGGGTTCTCCCTGGAGGAACACGGACAGGGGGCCGAGAGCCTGCTCGCCACCTTCGAGCAGTTGCGCCCCGCCGACCTCGCCAACGTCCTGCACCACCTCTCCGCCAAGCGGCGCGCCGAGGTCGCCGCCGCGCTCGACGACGACCGCCTGGCCGACGTACTTGAGGAACTCCCCGAGGACGACCAGATCGAGATCCTCGGCAAGCTGAAGGAGGAGCGCGCGGCGGACGTCCTGGAGGCCATGGACCCCGACGACGCGGCCGACCTGCTGTCCGAGCTGCCCGAGGACGACAAGGAGCGGCTGCTGAGCCTGATGCAGCCGGCCGACGCGGCCGACATGCGCCGCCTGATGTCGTACGAGGAGCACACGGCCGGCGGCCTGATGACCACCGAGCCGATCGTGCTGCGCCCGGACGCCACGGTCGCCGACGCGCTCGCAAGGGTCCGCAACCCCGACCTCTCCCCCGCGCTCGCCGCCCAGGTCTATGTCTGCCGCCCGCCCGACGAGACCCCGACCGGCAAGTACCTGGGCACGGTCCACTTCCAGCGGCTGCTGCGCGATCCCCCGTACACCCTGGTCAGCTCCCTCGTGGACGAGGATCTGCAAACGCTGGCCCCGGACGCCGCCCTCCCCGTCATCGCCGGGTTCTTCGCCACGTACGACATGGTGGCCGCGCCCGTGGTGGACGAGGCCGGGTCGCTGCTGGGCGCGGTGACCGTGGACGACGTGCTGGACCACATGCTGCCGGAGGACTGGCGGGAGAACGAGTTCCACCTGGACGAAGGAGAGGGGGCGACCGCTCATGGCTCCTGAGCGCACCCGCGAGCGCACACCGGCGGGCGCCACGGCCGCCACCCGGTCCCGCACGCCCCGGCTGGACCAGCCGAGCCCGCCCCGCCCCAGGGTCCTGCCCGAGTGGGACCCGGAGGCCTTCGGCCGACTGTCGGAGCACGTCGCGCGCTTCCTGGGCACCGGGCGGTTCCTGGGGGGAATGTCCGTCATTCTGGTCACATGGGTGATCTGGAACACGAGCGCACCGGCCTATCTGCGGTTCGACCCGTATCCGTTCATCTTCATGAACCTGGCCCTGTCCCTCCAGGCGGCCTACGCTGCCCCGCTGATCCTGCTCGCGCAGAACCGGCAGGACGACCGCGACCGGGTCAATCTGGAGCAGGACCGCAAGCAGAACGAGCGGTCCATCGCCGACACCGAGTACCTGACCCGGGAGATCGCCGCGCTGCGCATGGGCCTCGGCGAGGTCGCGACCCGCGACTGGATCCGCTCGGAGCTGCAGGACCTGGTCAAGGAGCTGGAGGACCGACGGCGTCACGACGGGCATGTCGTATTCCCGGCGGAACGGTCAGAACGGTCTCCGCGACGTGACACAGACGACCGCTGAGGGGCATCCCGAAGGCCCCTCTCGGCGCCGTACCATCGTGCTTATGGCTACGGAAGACGCGGTGCGCGAGGCACTGGCGACGGTGAACGACCCCGAGATCAACCGACCCATCACCGAACTGGGGATGGTCAAATCGGTGGAGATCGGGGAGGACGGCGCGGTCGCGGTCACCGTGTACCTGACGGTCTCCGGCTGCCCCATGCGCGACACCATCACCCAGCGCGTCACCGAGGCGGTCTCCCGGGTCGAGGGCGTCACCCGCGTCGACGTCACGCTGGACGTGATGAGCGACGAGCAGCGCAAGGAGCTGGCGACCGCCCTGCGCGGCGGCCAGGCGGAGCGCGAGGTCCCCTTCGCCAAGCCCGGCAGCCTGACCCGGGTCTACGCGGTCGCCTCCGGCAAGGGCGGTGTCGGCAAGTCCTCGGTGACGGTGAACCTGGCGGCAGCCATGGCCGCCGACGGCCTCAAGGTGGGCGTCGTCGACGCCGACATCTACGGCCACAGCGTGCCGCGCATGCTGGGCGCGGACGGCCGTCCCACCCAGGTCGAGAACATGATCATGCCGCCGTCGGCGAACGGCGTGAAGGTCATCTCCATCGGCATGTTCACCCCGGGCAACGCCCCGGTGGTCTGGCGCGGCCCGATGCTCCACCGCGCTCTCCAGCAGTTCCTGGCGGACGTGTACTGGGGCGACCTGGACGTTCTGCTGCTGGACCTCCCGCCCGGCACCGGTGACATCGCGATCTCCGTGGCCCAGCTGGTCCCGAACGCCGAGATCCTGGTCGTGACCACGCCCCAGCAGGCGGCGGCCGAGGTCGCCGAGCGCGCCGGTTCCATCGCCGTCCAGACCCACCAGAAGATCGTCGGCGTGGTCGAGAACATGTCCGGCCTGCCCTGCCCGCACTGCGGCGAGATGGTCGACGTCTTCGGCACGGGCGGCGGCCAGCAGGTCGCCGACGGCCTCACCCGCACCACGGGTACGACGGTCCCGGTCCTCGGCAACATCCCGATCGACGTCCGCCTCCGCGAGGGCGGCGACGAGGGCAAGCCGGTGGTCCTGACCGACCCCGACTCCCCGGCGGGCAGCGCGCTGAGGGCTATCGCCGGGAAGCTGGGGGGACGGCAGCGGGGTCTTTCGGGCCTGTCGCTGGGGATCACCCCGAAGAACAAGTTCTGAGAACTCTTCAGCGGAGGACTCTTCAGCAGAGGACTCTTCAGCAGAGGGCGACCGGTCCTACGGCGAAGGGGCGCCGAAACGAATCAGCGCCTCTTCATCATGCGTAAGCGGCGATGTCCTTCACCACGGCGAACCCAAGCCCGTACGCGCTCATGCCGCGCCCGTACGCCCCCAGGTGCACCCCGGCCTCCGTCGTACCGGCGAGCACCCACCCGAACTCGGACTCCCGGTAGTAGAAGGAAGCCGCGACCCCGTCCACGGGAAGGGACAGCTTGGACCACTCCGGCCCCTCCAGATCGTCGGCCAGGGCCCACGCCGTCTCCGTCTGCTGTTCCAGCCAGTCGTCCCGCAGCGTGTGGTCCATCTGCCCGGGCCAGGTGAGCGTCAGCAGCCCCACCCCGGCCAGCCACGCGGCCGAGGAGACCGAGGTGGCCTCCAGCAGCCCCGTACCGTCGGCGCTCCTCCGCGACGGCTGCGCGGCGACGGTCACGACCACCGCGAACTTCTCCCGCGGCTCCCCGGCGGAGCCGGCCTCGCCCCGTACGGAGGGCTCGTCCCCGTGCCCGATCGAACCGTGCTCGACGGCGCCGTCGGCCGCCGTACCGACCTGCATCAGCCAGCGCTGCCCGGTGAACGCCTCGTCGAGGCCGTACCACGGGAAGGGCGCCTGCAGGTAACCGTCGATCGTACGCCGGGCGGAGGGCAGCTGCTGCCCATCCACCGCGGCCGGGGCCTGCGCGCCCACCCGACTCGTCGTCTCCATCTGCTCGGACGCCTCCTCGCTCTCGTCGGACCGGGGTGGCCCGCCCCCCTTCGGGCGTAGTCGTCCGGTCCGCACAACAACTCGGCAGCATATCCACACCGGTGAGAGCCTCAGGGCAGGCGCTGGATGCGTGAGTCGTATGAACGGCCTGTTCGGGCCGTGTGCGACGGGCCCGTGCTATGAAATGCCTCACGTGCGCGGCATACGCCCATGTGAGCGTGTCGGCGCCGACCGGGTGCAGGCAGGGCTCAGGGGGCGTACAGCATCACGTGCGGAGCAGATGGCGCGCGTACGGAATCAGGTGGCGTCGGCGTCGAACGGCGGTCGCTCGTCCTTGCCCAGCTCCTCGGGCTTCTTGGTCATGTCCACGCGCCCCGAGGAGGCGGAACCCGAGGACGAGGAACCCGAGGACGCGGCGGACGCGGACGCCTCGCTTTCGCGAACGTTGACGGCGTCGGTGACCTCGGCCATCTCCTGCTTCAGGTCGAATCCGTTGCGGATCTCCTTCAGCCCCAGGTCGTCGTTGTCCAGCTGCTTGCGGATGAACGTCTTGGGGTTGAGGTCCTCGAACTCGAAGTCCTTGAATTCCGGGCCCAGTTCGCTACGGATGTCCTGCTTGGCGCTCTCCGAGAACTCGCGGATCTTCCGGATCGTGCGCGTCACGTCCTGGATGACCTTCGGGAGCTTGTCCGGACCGAAGACGAGCACGGCGATCACCACGATCGTCAGCAGCTCCAGTGGCCCTATGTCATTGAACACCTGACGCTCCCATTGCGATGTCCTCGGTCGCTCAACGGTACCCGGCGTTCCTGTCCGATCGGTACCGTCCCGAGGTGAGACTTGTGTCAGTTCTGTTCCGCCGCGCCCAGCCGGAGCGTGACCTGCTGGTCGGTGCCACCGCGCCGTAGGGTCAGCCGCAGTGAGTCGCCGGGCCGGTGGGTGCGGATCTTGACGATCAGCTCCTCGGCCGTGTGCACGGGCTGCCCGTCGACGTCGGTGATGACATCGCCCGCCTTGAGTCCGGCCCGCTCACCGGGGCCGCCCCGGGCCACGGCGGGGCCGCCGTTCGCGCTCTTGCTGTCGATACGGGCGCCGTCGCCGGTGTACGACATGTCGAGGGTGACGCCGATCACGGGGTGGGTCGCGTGGCCGTCGTTGATCAGTTCCTCGGCGACGCGCTTGGCCTGGTTCACCGGGATGGCGAAGCCGAGACCGATGGAACCGGCCTCGCTGCCGTCCGAGCCGGAGCCGCCGTCGGCGGAGCGGATGGCGGAGTTGATGCCGATCACCTGGGCCCGGGAGTCGAGCAGAGGACCGCCGGAGTTGCCGGGGTTGATGGGCGCGTCGGTCTGCAACGCGTCGACGTAGCTGACGTCGCTCCCGTCGCCCTTGTCCCCGCCGGACGTGATCGGCCGCTCCTTGGCGCTGATGATGCCGGAGGTGACGGTGTTGGCGAGGTCGAAGGGGGCGCCGATGGCGACGACGGGGTCACCGACCCGGACGTCGTCGGAGTTGCCGAGGGGCAGCGGGGTGAGCCCGTCGACACCGTTGACCTGGACGACGGCGAGGTCGTAACCGCTGTCGTGACCCACCACCGTGGCCTTGACGGTGTCACCGCTGCTGAAGGTCACCGTTATCCCGCCGTCCGATCCGGCGGGCGCGACGACATGGTTGTTCGTGAGGATGTGCCCCTGGGCGTCGAGCACGAAGCCCGTACCGGTGTCCTCCTGATCGGTCCCGGTGACATGCAGGGTCACGACACTGGGCAGGGCCCGGGCGGCTATCCCGGCCACACTGTCCGGCGCCCGCCCGGCAGGCACACGCCCTGCCTGCGGCAGCCGAACATCGCCGCCCAGCCCCTCCCGCTCGACATAGGCCCCGACGACCCCACCGATACCCGCGGAAACAAGGGCGATCACCAGACTCCACACCACCACGAACCGCCGCGCCCGCCGGCCACGCCGCACATCCGCCGCCAGCCCCTCACCCCCGCTCTGCTGCAACGCCCCTGCCTGCTCCACGGGCGAACCAGCGGCCCAGGGGTCATAACGCCGCGACGAATCCCCTGCCGACTCCGGCGATGACGGTGCGCCCAGGGGGGCGGGACCGACGGCGGTGGGGGCGCCGGGGGCTGCCATGGGTCCGCCGGGGGCGGGGGCGTGCGGCCCGGGTACGGGCGCGGGAGCTCCCGGTGCGGGGGCGGGAACCCTAGGTGCCGAGGCCACGGGTCCCGGCCCCGGGGGAGCCGTGGGGGCGGGCATGGGCGTGCCCTGGGCCGGGGTGGCCGCCGGGTGCTGTACGGGCGGTGCGGGGGCCCAGGGACCCGGCTCGCCGTACGGCGGAGTGCTGTAGGGATCGGGGTCGTGCAAGGGCTTCGGCCGCTCGGTGGGGGCCGCCCAGGCCGTTTCTCCGGGCTCGGACGGCACACCGGCCGCTGCGCTCTCGGCCGCCTCGGCCCCACCCGTCGGCCCCGACACCGGCTTGGCCAGCTCGAAGTCCCCGTCGCTCATGGCCTCGGCCTCCATGGCCTCGGCCTCGCTCACCGCGGCACTCTCCGCCTCAGCGCTCCTGGGCCCGGCCGTCTCCACCTCGGGCGGCCGCACGGGCTCGGCCCCAGGTACCGGACGCGCCAACTCGAAGTCTGCCGACCCGGGATCCACCGACTCGGAATCCATCGGCTCGGATACCTCCCGCCCGGAGCCAGTCCGCTCGAAATCCGTCGCCTGCGAACCCGTCGGCTCGAAGTCCGCCGGCCCGGAATCCACCGGCCCGGAATCCGTCCTCTCGGATTCCGTCGGCTCAGCCGTCGACGGCTCGACACCGCTGGGCATTCCTCCCCGCCCGGCGCTCACCTGCTCCGCGGCGTCGGTCCGGTCGGCCGGTGCCGGCGTCACCCCCGCCGCTCCCTCCGGCCCCTCCGGTTCTTCCCCCGGTGGGACACGGTTGCCCTTGCTCATGCTCTCCCCACAGCTGGCCGTGGTCGCGCGGTTCTGCGGCGGCCACGGAGCGTCGAATGCGCCCCCGGGGCATCGCCGCGGGAACTGCCCTCACAGGATTCAACCAGGTTCGCGGGCCGTGGCGAAGTGGCCGGTCAGGGCGTCTGGTGGGGTACGGAGGCAGACGATGAGGGAGTGGGGGTGGCGGGGTCGGGGACGGGGGCGGTCAGCAGGCCGGAGCCGGTCACTCCGGGGAACGTGGACCAGGCGTTGAGGGGGTAGACCACGGTGTCGTCGAGCGGGCGTATCAGCGGGGAGACGGCGGCCGCGCCGGCCATGACCGGTGTGGTGAGGCCACGCATGGCATTGCGCTGGGCCTGATCCTGATGCGTGCCGGGGGACGGCAGTCCTGGTACCAGCGGTGCGGACATCGACGTCGGGACGGCCAGTGTCTGTCCGAGCTGGGTGCCGCCCTGGGCGAGCAGCGGCCCCACCACGCGACGGCGCTGGCCGTCGGGTGTGGCGGCGGTGCCCGCGCCCGTGCCGGCCGAGCGCGCCGGGATCACGTTGCTGCCGGTGCCGCTGCCGCCGCGGGCGTCCGCGCTGGTGTCACCGGGGATGGCGGTCGCCATGCTGCCCAGGGCGACCGCAGCCAGCGACACGGCTCCGGCGGCGGCCACGGCGAACCGCAGCCCGCGCGAGGCGGAGCGACCGTCGTCCGGGCGGCCGACGGGGTGGATGCGGAAGCCGCGCTCCTCGGCGGCGGGGACGGGGCTCTCCGGGCCGTGCGGGCCGGCGGGGACGTACCCGAACGCGAAGCGGTCGCCTCGCCTCACCCCGAAGACGCCGAAGACACCGAAGGCGCCGGAGGCACCGGCGGCCGTTGCCGTCTCGTCGTCGGAGCTGTGTCCGAAGGGTCCGCCCCCGGGCGGTGACATGCCGTCGCCGTCCAGGTCGCCTCCTCCGGGCAGGCCCTGGAGGCGGGCCAGCAGACTCTCCGAGGGCGGCGGCGGGGCCGTCTCCGCGAACACGTTCTTCAGTCGGCGCTGGGCGTCCGCCTCCGCCTTGCACCGGGCACAGGTGGCCAGGTGCGCGAGGACCCGCTCACGCGACTCATGACCGAGCTCTCCGTCCACCAGGGCGGAGAGCCGGTCTCCCAGGTGCTGCTCTGCGAGGTGCGCCTCCGCAGGTTTCGGCCGTGATCCACTCACGCGGTCGCGCCCCCTCCCCCCAGAGCGGGGACACGGGTCAGGAAGGAGCGCCGCTCGGCCGCGCGCGCCTCCGGGGACCGGTGTGCGAGGGCCTTGCGGAGCTGGGAGCGGCCACGGTGGATACGGGAGCGGACCGTGCCGAGCTTCACGCCGAGGGTCGCGGCGATCTCCTCGTACGACAGACCCTCGATGTCGCACAGGACGACGGCGGCGCGGAACTCGGGCGCGAGGGTGTCCAGGGCCTGCTGGACGTCGGCGTCGAAGTGCGCGTCGTTGAAGAGCTGCTGCGGGGTGGGCTCGCGGCTGGCCAGGCGCTCGGCCGCGTCCTCGCCGAGGGCGTCGAAGCGGATGCGCTGCTTGCGCCGGACCATGTCCAGGAAGAGGTTCGTGGTGATGCGGTGCAGCCAGCCCTCGAAGGTGCCCGGCGAGTACGTCGACAGGGAGCGGAAGACACGGACGAAGACCTCCTGGGTGAGGTCCTCGGCGTCGTGCTGGTTTCCGGTCAGGCGGTAGGCGAGGCGGTAGACCCGGGCACTGTGGGTGCTGACGATCTCCTCCCACGTGGGCGGAGTCCACGCCTGCCCGTCCGCGTCGGTGGAGAAGGTCGCGGTCTGGGCCTCGCCTGCGGCGAGACCGGCGTGGTGGTCAGCAGCGGTGTCGGTCACGGATTTCGGCCTGCCCGCCGACCCGAGGAAGCGCCGCAGCACTCCACCCCGATCCCCGGGCGCAGCCGCACCTCCCCTGTCGGCTCTGGTGGTGTCCAGTGGAGCCCCTACCATAGCCACCTCGCCCGTTAGCTCCGGATAAGCGGTTTTACGAGAATTTGATACACGCTGATACGGCTGCGTCAGCAGTTGCTCGGCGTCCTGATCCACCTCTTACCCCCCGTCGCGCATCCGGGCACCGTCTCATCCCACTAAACGTCCGGTCCCATCTGCGGGTTCCCGACGGCAACGGATACAGTCACGCCCAGGCATTCACGGGGACAGGAGAGGGTCATTACCGGCAACCGGCAGACGAGCTGGGCGTTCGCCGACGCCTTTGTCGCCGAGGACGAAGCGCTGCGCTGGGCCCGTGACCGGGCCCGCGAGGCAGGGCTGCGCTCGGTGTCGCCCGGCACGGGCGCCGCGCTGCGACTGCTCGCCGCCTCCGTGGACGCGAAGGCCGTCGCGGAGATCGGCACCGGCTGCGGGGTGTCCGGAATCCATCTGCTGCACGGCATGCGCCCGGACGGGGTGCTCACCACGGTCGATCCGGAGCCGGAACACCAGCAGTTCGCCCGGCAGGCCTTCCGCGCCTGCGGTTTCGCCAGCAACCGGGCCCGCTTCATCCCGGGCCGCGCCCTTGACGTCCTGCCCCGGCTCGCGGACGCCGGCTACGACCTCGTCTTCTGCGACGGGGACCGGGTGGAGTACCTGGACTATCTCGCTGAATCGTTGCGCCTGCTGCGGCCCGGCGGCCTGGTGGTCTTCGAGGGCGTCTTCGCGAACGGCCGTACCGTCGATTCGGGGCCGCAGCCCACGGAGGTGCTGCGGCTGCGGGAACTGCTGCGCGCGGTGCGCGAGAGCCAGGAGCTGGTGCCGTCGCTGCTGCCGGTGGGCGACGGCCTGCTGTGCGCCGTCAAACGCTGACCGGACTGCCGCGGGGCGGCCCGCCACGGGGCGGATACGCGACCGCCCCGGCACGTCGTACGATGCCGGGGCAGCCGTGAGGACTGGATCGCTGACGCGTCAGACGACGACGTTCTTCAAGGCGTCGGCGAGCGCCGCGGCCTCGTCAGGGGTCAGCTCGACGACGAGTCGACCGCCGCCTTCGAGCGGAACGCGCATGACGATGCCCCGCCCCTCCTTGGTCACCTCGAGCGGGCCATCACCCGTCCGCGGCTTCATGGCCGCCATGCTCGTTCCCCTTCCTGAAACCAGCTCATCGTCTGCCGAGAGCCCTCGGAGGGCATCCGCGGTTCCGGAACGGACACGCGACACCGGCATCGAACACATTGCTTCCCGGCCATTATCCCGCATGGCAGGACCCGATGACCAACATCAGTCGGCATCGCTTGGGCAACGCGCGCGAGCAAAACCACCCAATTCGGGGATGTGGCTGCGATACTTCGCCACCGCACGGACATCCACCGGCCGACACCGCTCCGTTTTTCTTTGACGCAGGTCACACGTCGGGTCCGGCCCTTGGAAAGCGATCTCCGCCATGCTGTCCTTCGTACAGGGACGTACCGAGCGGTACGTCATCCCGACCCCGGAGGGGATGCGCCATGGCCGACACCGTGCTCTACGAGGTGAGCGACGGACTCGCGACGATCACGCTGAACCGCCCCGAAGCGATGAACGCGCTGAACATCGCGACCAAGGTCGCCCTCCGCGAGGCGGCGGAATCCGCGGCCGGGGACACCGCCGTACGGGCGATCCTGCTGACCGCGGCCGGGGACCGGGCGTTCTGCGTGGGCCAGGACCTCAAGGAGCACATCGGGCTCCTCGCGGCGGACCGTGAGACCGGGTCCGGGCAGACCATGTCCACGGTCAAGGAGCACTACAACCCGATCGTGCGGGCGCTGGCCGGAGCGCCGAAGCCGGTGCTCGCCGCGGTGAACGGCGTCGCGGCCGGGGCCGGCTTCGGCTTCGCGCTCGCCGCGGACTACCGGCTGGTCGCCGACACGGCCGCGTTCAACACCTCCTTCGCGGGCGTGGCGCTGACCGCCGACTCCGGCATCTCCTGGACGCTGCCCCGGGTGATCGGCCCGAGCCGTGCGGCCGACCTGCTGCTCTTCCCGCGCAGCATCAGCGCCCAGGACGCGCTGGAGCTGGGCATCGCCAACCGGGTCGTACCCGCCGCCGAGTTGCGCGCCGAGGCCGAGAAGACGGCGCGGGCCCTGGCCGAGGGGCCGACGGTGGCGTACGCGGCGATCAAGGAGGCGGTGGCCCACGGGCTCACGCACTCCCTCGCCGAGACCCTGGAGAAGGAGGACGAGCTGCAGGCCCGGGCCGGCCAGTCCGAGGACCACGCAATCGCGGTGCAGGCGTTCGTGAACAAGGAGAAGCCGAAGTACCTGGGCCGCTGACCCCGCCGACCGGCTGGTCCCAGTGCCCCAACAGGCGACGTTCGCCCTGTCTCGACGCCCGCACGCCCTCTCGACGCACCGGACGCCGCTCCTTGACGGGCAGACGTCGCCTGCCGGGGGACTGGGGCGCGATGAGCAGGGCCTTCGCGCCCACCGGCCGGTATCCGGCCGCCTGGAAGGCGCGCACTCCCCAGAGGGGGCACCCCCATCGGGCGTTGCCGGCGGCCTGTTGCGACCAGACCCACTCCCCCGCGGGAACGCGGTGGCGGGTGGCCGTGGCCGGGGCGCGGTCCAGGCCCCGGTGCCGGGCGTCCTCGTCGACCTCGGCCGCCGTCTCCCAGCGGCCCGCCACACCCCGGCCGAGGACGACGACCCCGCCGCCCGTCGCCCGGACGCGGACGTCGTCCCGGCGCCGCCGCGCACTGTGCGCGCGGACGGTCCGGGCCGGCCGGCTCCCGCAGCTCCAGCGGCGGCGGGCCGGGCAGGGCGGGGGCCACGGTGAGCAGGTCCATGGTGTCGGCCGACCGGCCCGTGCGGGCCAGGAACGCGGCCAGGAAGCGGGGGTTCATCGCGGCCGCCGGCTCGTCGCGGTCCAGGGACGCGAGCGTGCTCCGCACCCCGTGCCGGTCCTCGTCCGTGAAGACCACGGAGTGTGCGGTGAACGCGATCACTCGGGCGTCGCGGTGGCTCGGCCGTGGCACCACGGTCGTATGCCGGCCAGAGCAGCGGGGGCCATGGCGGTCAGGAACCGGCGGTTCTCGCCACGCACGCCTCCAGGTGGTCGTTGACCAGGCCGCACGCCTGCATCAGGGCGTACGCGGTCGTCGGGCCGACGAATCTGAGGCCCCGTTTCTTCAGGGTCTTGGACAGGGCTGTGGACTCCGGGGTCACAGCCGGGATGTCGGCGAGGGTCTTCGGGACCGGACGGGTGGCCGGGTCGGGCGCGTGGGACCAGACCAGCTCGTCCAAGTCGCCCTCCGCCCAGTCGGCGAGCACGCGCGCGTTGGCGAGCGTGGCATCGATCTTGGCGCGGTTGCGGATTATGCCCGGGTCCGCCAGCAGGCGCTCGCGGTCCTCGTCGCTGAACGCGGCGATCTTCTCGATGCGGAAGCCGGCGAAGGCCGACCGGAAACCCGGGCGGCGGCGCAGGATCGTGATCCAGGACAGGCCGGACTGGAAGGCCTCCAGGCTGATCCGCTCGAAGAGGGCGTCGTCGCCATGGACCGGGCGGCCCCACTCCTCGTCGTGGTACGACACATAGTCCTCGGTCGACAGGGCCCAGGGGCAGCGCAGGGCGCCGTCGGGCCCGGCGAGGGCGGCTCCGTCGCTCATCGCTGGTCCTCGGGGTGATCGGGCTTCGCCATGTGGACGTGTGCCGCCGCGGCTCTGGCTCCGGCCAGCGCCGACTCCAGGTCCGCGATCCGGGCGTCCCGCTCGGCCAGTTCGGCGCCGAGCCGGCCGAGGGCGTCGTCGACGTCCGCCATGCGGTAGCCGCGCGGGGCGACCGGGAAGCGCAGGCTCTCCACGTCCGACCGGTCCACCGGGCGGTCCGGGGGCAGCGGGTCCTGCAGCCGCTCCGGCGCCACCTCGGGCAGCGGGGCGCTGCCGCCACCGCCCACCACGGCAAGAGTCACCGCGGCGACCACGACGGCCAGCGCGACGACCAGGAACAAGAACATCACCATCGCCAGGGGTCCCCACGCTCTCTGCCGGACGCACTACCGGACGTCGAAATGTATCCGTTGAATCTCTTGACTCTTTCAGGGTCCGATCGTGCCATGCCGGTCTGACACTAACGGTCTCAGGCGCCCCTACCACGGGACGCACAGGGAGGGGTCACAGCGGATGCTCAGGCTGCGCAGACGGGAATTCGGACCCCAGGAGCCGGTGATCATGGCGATCGTGAACCGGACTCCGGACTCCTTCTACGACCAGGGCGCCACGTTCCTCGACCAGCCCGCCCTCGCGCGGGTGGAGCAGGCGGTGGCCGAAGGTGCCTCGATCATCGACATCGGCGGGGTGAAGGCCGGGCCGGGCGAGGAGGTCACGGCCGCGGAGGAGGCGCGGCGGACGGTCCGCTTCGTGGCGGAGGTACGGCGGCGCTACCCGGACGTGATCATCAGCGTGGACACCTGGCGGGCCTCGGTCGGCGCGGCGGTGTGCGACGCGGGGGCGGATCTGCTGAACGACGCGTGGGGCGGCGTCGACCCGGGGCTCGCGCAGGTCGCGGCGCGGTACGGGGTGGGGCTGGTGTGCACGCACGCGGGGGGTGCACGGCCGCGGACGCGTCCGCACCGGGTGACGTACGACGACGTCATGGCCGACATTCTCGACGTGACCCTGGGGCTGGCCGAGCGGGCGGTGTCGCTCGGGGTGCGGCGGGAGTCGGTGCTGATCGATCCCGGGCACGACTTCGGGAAGAGCACGCGGCACAGTCTGGAGGCGACGCGGCGGCTGGGCGAGATGGTCGCCACGGGGTGGCCGGTGCTGGTGTCGTTGTCCAACAAGGACTTCGTGGGCGAGACCTTGGACCGGCCGGTGAAGGAACGTCTGATCGGTACGTTGGCGACGACCGCGGTGTCGGCGTGGCTCGGGGCGCGGGTGTACCGCGTGCACGAGGTCGCCGAGACGCGCCAGGTACTGGAGATGGTCGCGTCGATAGCCGGCCACCGGTTCCCTGCGGTGGCCCGGCGGGGTCTGGCCTGACCATCAGGGGGCTCCGCCCCCGGCCCCCGTTTCCCCACCCGGCCACTCGTCCCGGTCGGCCGAGAGGCCGAGGTGGAGAGGCCGAGGTGGAAAGGCTGGGGTGGGTGTGGGCGGGGTGGGTGTGGGCGGGGTGGGTGGGAAACGGACGGCCGGGGCGGTGCCGGGTGTCCGAGTGCGGTGGCCGGGCTCCGCGCTAGCGGGCCGCTTCCTTCGAGACCAGGGCCACCGCCTCGTCGACCTCGTCTGTCACGTGGAAGAGGAGGAGGTCCTTCTCGGCGGCCTTGCCCTGGGCGACCAGCGTGTTCTTGAGCCAGTCCACCAGGCCGCCCCAGTACTCGCTGCCGAAGAGGACGATCGGGAAGCGGGTGACCTTCTGGGTCTGGACCAGGGTCAGCGCCTCGAAGAACTCGTCGAGCGTGCCGAGGCCGCCGGGCAGGACCACGAACCCCTGCGCGTACTTGACGAACATCATCTTGCGGACGAAGAAGTAGCGGAAGTTGAGGCCGATGTCGACGTAGGGGTTCAGGCCCTGCTCGAAGGGCAGTTCGATGCCAAGGCCGACCGAGACGCCGCCCGCCTCGCACGCGCCCCTGTTGGCCGCCTCCATCGCCCCGGGCCCACCGCCCGTGATCACCGCCCAGCCCGCCTCGACCAGCCCGCGCCCGAGCCGCACCCCCGCGTCGTACTCCGGTGAGTCCGCCGGCGTGCGGGCCGAGCCGAACACGCTGATGGCAGGCGGGAGTTCGGCCAGCGTACCGAAGCCCTCGATGAACTCCGACTGGATGCGGAGCACGCGCCAGGGGTCGGTGTGGACCCAGTCCGTGGGGCCGCCCGCGTCCAGCAGCCGCTGGTCGGTCGTACTCGCCGTCACCTGTCCCCGCCGCCGCAGGACCGGTCCGAGCCGCTGCTCGTCCGGCGGCACCTTCTTCCCCTCAGGGTTACCGGTAGCCATGTGCGCTCCCTCCGATTGCGGGTAGTTCCACCTCAGCGTAGATCCACGCGGGTTACGGAGGGGGGACATGCGCATGTCCCCCATGCGTGCGCCATGCGGGATCCTTACGCCGTCAGCCAGTCCCGCAGCCGTTCCTCGCCCGCGAGGATCTTCGCCGTCTCCACCCGCTCGTCGCGCTTGTGGGCCAAGTGCGGGTTGCCGGGGCCGTAGTTGACCGCGGGGACGCCGAGCGCGGAGAAGCGGGAGACGTCCGTCCAGCCGTACTTCGGCTTGGGGGTGCCGCCCACCGCCTCGATGAAGGCCACCGCGGCCGGGTGCGAGAGGCCGGGCAGCGCACCGGGGCTGTGGTCGTCGACCACGAACTCCGTCACGCCGCAGTCCGCGAACACCTCGCGGACGTGCGCGATCGCCTCCTCCTCCGTGCGGTCGGGGGCGTAGCGGAAGTTGACCTTGACCACGCACTCGTCGGGGATGACGTTGCCGGCCACCCCGCCGCTGATGCCGACCGCGTTCAGGCCCTCGCGGTACTCCAGGCCGTCGATCAGCGGCCAGCGCGGTTCGTAGGACGCCAGGCGGGCCAGGATGGGGGCAGCCGCGTGGATGGCGTTGGAGCCCATCCAGCCGCGCGCCGAGTGGGCCCGCTCGCCCTTCGTCTTCAGCAGCACCCGCAGGGTGCCCTGGCAGCCGCCCTCGACCTCGCCGTCGGAGGGCTCCAGCAGGACCGCGAAGTCGCCGCGCAGCCACTCGGGATGGGCCTCGGCGACGTGCTTGAGGCCGTTGAGCTCGGCGGCGACCTCCTCGTTGTCGTAGAAGACGAAGGTCAGGTCGCGGTTGGGAGCGGGGACCGTGGCCGCGATGCGCAGCTGCACCGCGACGCCCGCCTTCATGTCGCAGGTGCCACAGCCCCACAGCACGCCGTCCTCGTCCAGGCGCGAGGGCACGTTGTCCGCGATCGGGACGGTGTCGATGTGGCCGGCCAGGATCACGCGCTCGGTGTGGCCCAGGTTCGTGCGGGCGATCACGTTGTTGCCGTAGCGGTCGACCGTCAGGTGCGGCAGAGCGCGCAGGGCGGTCTCGATCGCGTCCGCGAGCGGCTTCTCGGTGCCGCTCTCGGAGGGGAAGTCCACGAGCTGCGCGGTGAGCGCCGCGGCATCGAGCGTGAGGTCAAGCGAGGTGTCGGCCATGGCGTCGACCCTAGCGCGCCGGCTCCCGGAGCCGTGGGTAAGCGCTGTCCCGGTGACCCCCGGTGAGGGCCGGGCGGGCCTCCAGTACCTTGGACGGGTGTCAGAGCCCCCCACCCGTCCCAAGCGTCGCGGCCGCCTCTTTCGTTTCAGTGCGGCCCTGTTGGTCCTGTGCGGTGTCGCCGCGTATCTCGTGGTGCAGTACGTCACCGGAGGCGGCGGAGCGCGCGGCTGCAAGGTGGTGTCGTCCTCGGGCGACGGGACGTCGTACGAGTTCACGCCGGAGCAGGCGGGGAACGCGGCGACGATCGCGGCCGTGGGCACCGGGCGCGGGATGCCCGAGCGGGCGGTGACGATCGCGCTGGCGACCGCCCTGCAGGAGTCGGGGCTGCGCAACATCGAGCACGGTGACCGGGATTCGCTGGGCCTGTTCCAGCAGCGGCCCTCGCAGGGCTGGGGCACCGGCCAGCAGATCATGGACCCGGCGTACGCGGCCGGCATCTTCTACGCGCACCTCGCCAAGGTGCCCGACTACGCCGATCTGCCGCTGACCGAGGCGGCCCAGCAGGTCCAGCGCAGTGGCTACCCGGAGGCGTACGCCAAGCACGAGCCGGACGCCACGCTGCTGGCGGCGGCGCTGACCGGCCGCGCGGCGGCCACGCTGACCTGCGACGGGCGCCAGGAGCCCACGGACTCGGCGACGGGACCGGACGCGGTACGGGCCGCGCTGGTACGGGACTTCGGGCGGGACGCGCTGCAGGAGACCGGTGCGGAGGTGGGCGGGACGCCCGTGCCGTCGCCGTCTCCGTCGCCGAGCGTGACCGCGACCGCGCAGGGGCGGACCGTGACCGTGCCGGTGCCCCAGGGCACGAAGGTCGACGCCATCGGACGCGGCGAGCGGGAGCGCGGCTGGCAGCTGGCGCAGTGGGCCGTGGCCAACTCCTCGACGCTGCACATCCAGCGGGTGTCGTACGCGGGCCGGGAATGGGCGGCCGGGAGCGGCGGCGGCCAGTGGAAGCCGACCGCGGCGGACGGGGCAGCCGGTGCGGAGAGCTCCGCGGGGACCGTCCGGATCGTGACCGGACAGTAGTACGAGATCCCACTCCGACGGGTGATGCGGCGCCGGTTCGGCGCACTGTCCGCGCGGGACGCGCGCCGTCTCCCGAATCCCTTGGAAAACAAGGGCCGTAAGGATTCTGCGGGATTTCCGGGAGACGTTCTTTGCCCGTTTTTATCCCCACCTGATAATGCGATGCGTTATCCATTCTTTACCTGGGGCGTCCGCAACCTTCGCGGGTTTCGAGCGGTAGTCACGGCGTCCGAGCCCGGAGCCGGGTCCGGACACAGACACCGTTCTCTCCCGTCGAATGGAGCATCATGTCCCTCCCTCTGACCCGCCGGATCGCCCGTGCCGCGCTGCTCGTCGCAGCGGGAGCGGCAGCCGGGGTCGGTGCGGCCGGCTCCGCCGGTGCGGCCACGAACCTGCCGGTGGCGACCCCGAACACGGGTGGCCTGACCGCCCCGGACACGGCGAACGTCGGCAGCACCGTCGGCGATGCGGCGCAGAACGCCACCACTGTCGCGGCCAACACGGGCGGCACGGCGGCCGGGAAGACCCTGCCGGGCGTGACCAGGGCCAGCAGCAACACCCTGAAGAAGACGATGCCGGTGGCGGAGAACGCCGCGGGGCAGACGGCCGGGACGGCGGGGAGCGTCGTCGGGGACGCCGCGAAGACCGGGGTGCCGCAGCTGCCGTCGGTGCCGGGCGGGGCGCTGTCGTCGCCGCTCAGCTGAGCGCCGCTCGCCTGAACGGCCGACTCTGACCGCCGACGGGGCCCAGGGAGTTCCCTGGGCCCCGTCGCCGTTTGTTCCTCCGTCGGCAGCCGTAGCCGTTACAGGCGGGACACCGCTGCCTGGACTCGTTCGTCCGTTGCCGTCAGCGCCACCCGTACGAACTGTTCGCCCGCCTCGCCGTAGAAGTCACCCGGGGCGACGAGGATGCCGAGGTCGGCGAGGTGGGCGACCGTGGTCCAGCAGGACTCGTCGCGGGTGGCCCAGAGGTAGAGGCTCGCCTCGCTGTGCTCGATGCGGAAGCCGTGGCCGAGCAGGGCCGCCCGCAGGGCCTCGCGGCGGGCGGCGTAGCGCTCGCGCTGGACGCGCACGTGCTCGTCGTCGCCCAGGGCCGCCACGACGGCCGCCTGCGTGGGCGCCGAGGTCATCATGCCGCCGTGCTTGCGGATCTCCAGCAGCGGGCCGAGAACGGCCGGGTCGCCGGCGATGAAGGCCGCGCGGTAGCCCGCCAGGTTGGAGCGCTTGGAGAGGGAGTGGACGGCGACGATGCCGTCGTGGGAGCCACCGTTGACGTCGGGGTGCAGGACCGAGACCGGGTCGGCCTCCCAGCCCAGTTCCAGGTAGCACTCGTCGGAGAAGAGCAGGACGCCGTGGGCGCGGGCCCAGGCGACGATGTCCGTCAGCTCCTGCTTCGACAGCACCTTGCCGGTGGGGTTGGACGGGGAGTTCAGCCAGAGGAGCTTCAGGCCTGCCGGGTCGAGGTCGCGCGGGTCGTCGTAGACCTCGTAGTCGGCGCGGGCCAGGCGGGCGCCGACCTCGTACGTCGGGTAGGCGAGGCGCGGGTAGGCGACCTTGTCGCCGGGGCCGAGGCCCAGCTGGGTCGGCAGCCAGGCCACCAGTTCCTTGGAGCCGACGACCGGCAGGACATGCCGGTGGGTGACCTCGCGGGCGCCCAGGCGGCGCTCCAGCCAGCCGGTGATCGCGTCGCGCAGCGCCGGGGTGCCCCAGACGGTCGGGTAGCCCGGGGAGTCGGCCGCGTCGATCAGGGCCTTCTGGATCAGCTCGGGCACGGGGTCGACCGGGGTGCCCACGGACAGGTCGACGATCCCGTCGGGGTGCGCGGCGGCCGTCTTCTTGTACGGCTCCAGCTTGTCCCAGGGGAAGGTGGGGAGCCGTTCGGAGACTGCGGACACGGGAATCAGGCTCACTTTCGTACGGTGCGGCAAACGCCTCGGTCCCGTGCGGCGGTGATCGGGGTGATCGGGCCGTACGGGACCGAGGCGGCGCGTTCGCGGGCGGCCGCTTGGCGCTTAGACGGTCACTCGCCCTGCGGCGGCAGCGCGGCGATGAAGGGGTGGTCGCGTTCGATCAGCCCCAGCTTGCTGGCACCGCCGGGCGAGCCCAGCTCGTCGAAGAACTCGACGTTCGCCTTGTAGTAGTCCTTCCACTCCTCCGGAGTGTCGTCCTCGTAGAAGATCGCCTCGACCGGGCAGACCGGCTCACAGGCACCACAGTCGACGCATTCGTCCGGGTGGATGTACAAGGACCGGGAGCCCTCGTAAATGCAGTCGACCGGGCACTCCTCGATGCACGCCTTGTCCTTGACGTCGACACAAGGCTGCGCGATGACGTAGGTCACGCTGTCGTTCCTCCTCGATAGGGCGCTGGCGGGCCTCCTCAGGCTCCGCCGCCTGGCGCGCGGGAGCGCGGCGTCGTCGATGCCCGCCCCTAGTATCTCCGTTCCGGGGCATGATCCGTACAGGAGGGGTGAACTGACCAGTGGAAATATCGGCGGCAGGACGGCTGGAAGTCCGGATCACCCCGGCTGACGTGGGAAAACGAGTCTCCGTACGGCGCTTGAGCGAACCTGGAACGGGACAGCAGAAGTTCACCGACACGGTGGGTGTTCTCACATCATGGGATGATGGCGTGCTCATGATCACACGACGGGACGGGCGAAGTGTCCGGATCGCCGAGTCTGCCCTGGTCGCGGGCAAGGTGGTACCGGCCGCTCCGGCACGCCGCCGGGGGCCCGCCGCCTCGTACGAGGAACTCGCGCGGGTCTCCTCGCGCGGCTGGCCGCCGCTGGAGACCGAGCGGCTCGGGGAGTGGGAGCTGCGGGCGGCCGGCGGGTTCACCCGGCGGGCCAACAGTGTGCTGCCGCTCGGCGACCCCGGTCTTCCCCTCGACGCGGCCCTTGCGGCCGTACGACGCTGGTACGGCGAGCGTGGTCTGCCCGCCTACGTCCAGACGGCCACCGGAGCCGAGGGCACACAGGAGCTGCTGTGCGCGGAGCTGGAGCGGCGCGGCTGGGTGCGGGAGGTGACCGCCGAGGTGTGGACCGGTGCTCTGGCGCCGGTCGCGGACCGGGCCGAGGGCGCGGGTGTGGTGCTGTCCCGGCGGGCGGACGAGGCCTGGCTCGCCCGGTACCAGCGCAAGGGAGTGAGCGAGGTGGCCCTGCGAGTGCTGGGCGGGGGCCCGTCGGTGTGGTTCGCGACCGTACCGGGGGCGGAGGGTGAGCCTCCGGCGGCGATCGGGCGGTGTGTCGTGGACGGCCGGTGGGCCGGGTTCGCCGCGGTCGAGGTGGATCCCGGGCTGCGCCGGCAGGGCCTCGCCACGGAGGTGCTGGCCGCGCTGGCCCGCCGGGCGCTGGACGAGGGCGCGTCGGCGGCCTGGCTGCAGGTCGAGACGGACAACGAGGGCGCCCGCGGCCTGTACGCCCGCCTGGGCTTCGCCCCGCACCACAACTACCACCACTACCGGGCACCGGACGCGGCGGGATCCGACGATCAGGACCGCGGGACGGGCGCGGCCACGGGCGCACGAGGCCGCCGAAGCCGCACCGCCCCACCCGCCGACCGCCGGGACCCGGCAGTTGCCGAGGCCGAAGCCGGGGAGCCGGACGGCCCGGGCGCGGCCGGGTCGTAGAACCGTCGTGGAAGGGCATGAGCCTCGCATGCGTCACCCGTATCTGCCGCCGCCGTATCCGCCCCCGCCGGAGCGGTCGGCCGAGCTGTGCCGAAGGTTCGCCGAGGAGGCCCGGTCGGAGCGGCCGGATCTGTCGGCGCTGTGCCTGCTGATCGGCGCCGTGGCGGACGGCTCGCTGGACGAGGCCGGGATCGATGCCGCGCAGCTGGAGCTGGACCGGCTCGCGGGCGAGCTGCCGTACCGGCCGGGCGGGCCGCAGGCATGGGCGGAGGCCGTACGACGGCTGCTCGGGGCGCGCTACGACTTCCACGGCACGCCCGGCGACTATCAGCGGCTGGAGTCCTCCCTGCTGCACGAGGTGCTGCGGCGCCGGCGCGGGCTGCCGATCCTGCTGTCGGTGGTGTGGCTGGAGGTCGCACGTCGGGCGGGCGCGCCGGTGTACGGGGTCGCGCTGCCGGGGCACTTCGTGGTGGGCTTCGGCGCGGCCGAGGAGCAGGTGCTGGCCGATCCGTTCGCCGGGGGGCGGGTGCTGACCGGGACCGATACGGAGATGTTCGTGGTGGGGGCCACGGGGGCGCCGCTGGACGCCTCGATGCTGGAGCCCGCGGCGCCGCTGGAGGTCGTCCAGCGGATCCTGAACAACATCCGCGCGTGGGCCGCCGCCCGGCCCGAGCGCTCGGACGTCGCCCTGCGAGCCGTGGAGCTTGCGCTGCTGATCCCCTCGCATCCGGCCCGGCTCCGCTACGAGCGCGGGCAACTGCTCGTGCAGCGGGGCGAGTTCATGTCGGGTGCGGAGGAACTGGACACCTATGCCGATCTGATCGAGGTCATCGACGAATCGGCCGCGCGGAAGGTACGGGAACAGGCCCGTACCGCGCGGGCCATGCTCAACTGACCTCTCAGAGCCACCCCTTCTCCCGCGCGATCCGCACCGCCTCCGCCCGGTTGCGCACCGCGAGCTTCTGGATCGCCGTGGAGAGGTAGTTGCGGACCGTGCCCTGGGAGAGGTGGAGGGCCTTGGCCAGCTCGGCGTTGGTGGAACCGTCGGCCGCCGCGCGGAGCACCTCGCGTTCGCGCTCCGTCAGCGGATTCGCGCCCTCGGCGAGCGCGGCGGCGGCGAGCGTGGGGTCGATGACCCGCTCACCGGAGAGCACCTTGCGGATCGCCTCGGCGAGCTGGGCGGCCGGGGCGTCCTTGACGAGGAAGGCGTCGGCGCCGGCCTCCATCGCGCTGCGCAGATAGCCGGGGCGGCCGAAGGTGGTCAGGACGACCAGTTTGACCTGCGGAAACTCCCGGTGGACCCGGGCGGCCGCCTCGATGCCGGTGCAGCCGGGCATCTCGATGTCGAGCAGTGCCACGTCCACGCCGTGCGCGTCGACGGCCGCCAGTACCTGGTCCCCGCGCGCGACCTGGGCGACGACCTCGATGTCGTCCTCCAGGCCGAGCAGGGCGGCCAGGGCCTCGCGGACCATCGACTGGTCCTCGGCGAGAAGGACCTTGATCGTGCTCGTCATGCCCCGGATCCTACGTCCCCCGACAGGGGCGCCGGGACGCGGGCGACCAGCCGGAAACCGTGCTTGATCCGGCCCGCCTCCAGGGTGCCGCCGGCCTTCTCCAGCCGCTCCGTGAGGCCGGTCAGACCGTTGCCGGGACCGCTGCCGCTGCCGCCGGATCCGTTGTCCTCGACGGAGAGTTCGAGCATCGGGCCGTCCAGGGTCTGCCGGTGCGTGACCTGGACGAGGCACTTGTCGGCGCCGCTGTGCCGTACCACGTTGGTGACGGCCTCGCGCAGCGCCCAGGCGAGCGCGGACTCGGCCTCCTCGGGGACGCCGGTGAGGTCGGGCTCGGCGGGCACCTCGGCGGTGACGCCGACGGCGGTCAGGGCGACCTGGGCGCCGGCGAGTTCGGCTACCAGGCGCGGGCGGCGGTAGCCGGTGACGGCCTCCCGGACGTCGACCAGGGCCTGCCGGCTGACCTGCTCGATGTCGGCGATCTGCTGGGCCGCCTTGTCGGGATGGTCGGGCAGCATCCGGCCGGCCAGCTCGCTCTTCAGCGTGATCAGCGAGAGCGAGTGCCCGAGCAGGTCGTGCAGGTCACGGGCGAGCCGCAGCCGCTCCTCGTTGGCCGCGAGATGGGCCACGGTGGCCCGGGCCTTGCGCAACTCGACGGTCGTGCGGACGAGTTGGCCGACGCCGACCATCGCGAACCCGATGAGCCCGACGAGCAGCAGACTGTCGTTCCACCCCGACAGGCCGACGTGCAGTCCGACGAGGAACATCACCACGGCCGTCGCCGGGATCGCCCCGCACGCGGCCCGGACCGGCAGGGTCGCCCCGCAGGCCACCGAGAGGTAGATGAAGAGCCCGAGCCAGGGGGTGCCGAGGCTGTAGGCCAGTACGGGGGCGAGGACGCCGAGGACCGACAGCAGCGAGATGACGATCCGCGGCGTGAAGGGGCGGCCCATGTTCCGGAAGACCAGTGTCAGATAGGCCACGACGAAGGCGGTGAGGCCGAGCGCGCCGGCCACGGTGGCGCCCAGGGTGTGACGGCCCGAGGTCAGGTCCTGGACCGGCGAGCTGAGGAAGATCAGCCAGATGCCGATCCACAGCGTCTTGACCATGACCTCGCGCCGGTTGGTCGGGCCCTGGCCGATCCGCACCTGCAGCTCCGGCCGTGTCTCACAGGCCTGCGGGTCTTCCGTCATCGCGCTCACGCCTTCAGCGTGTCCTTCCGGTACAGCCAGGCCGCGCCGCCCGCGAAGAGGACGAAGTAGACGGCGAGGACGGCGACGTCCGTGGCGCTCGGGGCCTGGCTCTGTTCGATCGCCCGTCCCAGAGCAGCGTACGCGTGGGTGGGCAGCCACTTCGCGATGTCCTGGAGGATCTTCGGGAAGGTGGTGGACGGCATCCACAGGCCGCCGAGGATCGACAGACCGAAGTAGACGATCATCGTGATCGGGCGGACCGCGTCACCGGAGGCGAGGTAGCCGAGGGCGACGCCCAGCGCGGCGAAGACGAGGCTGCCGGCCCAGATGACCCCGGTGAGGGCGAGCCACTGCCAGGTGTCCAGGTGGACGTGCTTGATCACCGCGGCGACGAGGAACACCACGATGATCGACGGCAGGCTCACCACGGCGGCACTGGCGGTCTTGGCGAGGACATAGCCGCGCCCGGGCAGCGGGGTCAGCCGCAGCTGCCGTACCCAGCCGTTCTCGCGCTCCTTGGCGATGCGCTCGCTGTTGCCCATGAGGACGGCGGTCAGGGCGCCGAAGGAGGCCATGGAGACCATCAGGTAGGTGGCGACGGTCAGGCCGGTGCCGTCGACCTTCTGGTTCGAGCCGGAGCTGCTGGAGAAGATCAGGTAGATGAACGAGGGGTAGAGCACCGAGAAGAACAGGAACTTCTTGTTGCGCAGGACCCGGGCCAGTTCGAGCTTGATCAGGGCGTTCATGACTGCTTGGCCTCCTCGGCCTCCGTGATGGCGACGAAGGCCTGCTCCAGACCGAGGCCGGCGACTTCGAGGTTGCGGGGGTAGACACCGAGGCCGTACAGGGCGTGGACGGTGGCGTCGGCGTCGGACGACTGGATGCGCACGGTCTGGCCCGAAACGTCTATGGAGGTCAGGAACGGCAGGGCGCGCAGGGCGGCCTCGTCGATGGCGCCCTCCAGGTCGAAGGAGACCCTGCGGGCGCCCGCCTTGGCCTTGATCTCGGCGGCGGTGCCGTCGGCGAGGAGCCGGCCGCGGTGCAGCACCAGGACCCGGTCGGCGATGGCGTCGGCCTCTTCGAGGTAGTGGGTGGCGAACAGGACCGTACGGCCCTGGTCGGCCTGCTCGCGCATGGTGGCCCAGAAGGCCTGGCGGGCGGAGACGTCCATGCCGGTGGTCGGCTCGTCCAGGATGATCAGGTCGCTGTCGCCGGCGGTGGCGAGGGCGAAGCGGACGCGCTGGGCCTGGCCGCCGGAGAGCTTGTTGACCTTGCGGTCGGCGATCTGCGCGATGCCCGCACGGGCCATGACGTCGGCGGGCTTGTACGGCTTCGGGTGCAGTGAGCAGGCCAGCTTCACCAGCTCGGTGACGGTGACCTCGTCCATCAGGCCGCCGCTCTGCAGCATGGCGCCGACCCGCCCGGCGACGATCGCCTCGCGCGGGGTGCCGCCGAAGAGGCTCACCGTGCCGTTGTCGGGGTGCTTGAGGCCGAGGAGCAGGTCGAGGGTGGTGGACTTGCCGGCCCCGTTCGGGCCGAGCAGGGCGACGGTCTCGCCGGGATGCAGGCGGAGCGAGATCCCGTCGACGGCCCGCACGCTGCCATAGGTCTTGGTCACCTGGTCGAAGCCGACCACCGGGGTGGTGGTGGCCGGTGCCGCAGTCGTTGTCATGCTGACCATGCTCCCGGCGAGAGCGGGGTGCCGGGCAGTGTCGGGGGTCCATAGTGCCGGATGACAGATGTCATGCGGATCGGGTGACAGGCACGACGAAGGGGGACGCCCGCTGAACGGCGGACGCCCCCCTTTTTTCTCGTCTACGGCCCGGCTAGCTCGGGTTCGTGGAGATGACCGCGACCCGGTTGGTCCTGCTGATCAGGGCCTGGCGGAGGGCGATGTAGACCTCCTGCGGGGTGACCGGCGTCTTCTTGCCGTTGCCGCGGGTGATCAGTACGCCGTCGAAGGTCCCTCCGTAGAGCTGCTTCAGGGCGTTCAGGTCGGGTTTGTCGACCAGCTTGCCGTCCGCGGTGGGCACCACCTTGAGGAACTTCCAGAGCGATTTCTCCGGGCTCATCACCACCACATGCCCGGCGCCCGCCGACACCGTCACCTTGCCCGACATCGCCGGCTCCGCGAACTTCTTCATCTCCTCGTCGACCGCCGCATTCGACACCGTCGGCTGCTTGGTGGCCGTCGGGACGGTGACCGGGGTCGCCGTGCCCGTCTCCACCAGCTGGCGGTAGGCCTGTTCGACCGCGCCGGTGGACTGGCCCGCGTCGATCGCCTTGCCCGCCTTGCCGTAGACGGCGACGGCCTGGCCGGGCTTGAAGTCGATGCCGCCCTCGACGACCGAGCCGGAGCCGGAACCGCCGCCCGCCTGCTGGAGGGCCGCCTGGAGCTTCTCCTCGTCCACCGGCATGTCGGGCTCGATCACACGCTTCTGCCCGAAGAGGGAGCCGATGACGGAGACCGGGTTGTAGTCGCTGGTCGCGGCCTTGCTCACGGTGGCCTGGAAGTCGAACTGCAGGCCGGCGTTCTCCGGGGTGAGGGTGACCGTCCTGCCGCCGACGGAGAGCTTCAGCGGCGTGTTCACCCGGCCGCCGAAGGCGTCGTCGAGCTTCTTGACGGCGTCGTCACGGGTGCCGCCGCCGATGTCCACGCCGAGGACCGTGGTGCCCTTGGGGACGTCGGTGTGGTTCATCAGCAGCCCGGCGCCGTAAGCGCCGCCCGCGACGACGACCACGCCGACGCCCAGCAGCACCAGCTTGCTGCGGCCCTTCTTCTTCGGCTTGGCCTGCGCCTTGGGCGTGGCGGCCGACTTCGGCTCGGACGGGGTCCGCGCGTCGGGGCCGTCGGCGGAGCCGCTGCCGAACGGGGAAGTGCCCGCGCCGGGGACGACCGGGATGCCGCTGGTGACGGTGTGTCCGGAGACGTTGTCGGGGCGGAAGGCGGGCGTGCCCGGTTCGGGGGCCGGCTTCTGCGGGGTGAGGATCGCGGTGTCGTCACTGAGCCCGCCGCCGGGGCCGAGACCGGTGGGACCGCTGCCGGGACCGGCGCCGGGAGCGCCGGGGCCGCCGTAACCGCCCGTGCCGGGCAGGCCGGTGAAGGGGTCGGCGGACGACGGGACGAGGGGGCCGTCGCCGGTGACCGGGCCGCTGGTGGGTCCGGCCGGCCCCTGCGGGCCGCTGGGACCGCCCTGGCCGTGCGGGCCGTTGAAGCCGCTGGGACCACCGGGACCGCCCAGACCGCCGAGGCCGTTCGCGCCGCTACCGGCGAAGCCGTTCTGCCCGTTCGGGCCCGGGGCGCCCGGGGCGCCGGGACCGCTCGCACCCGCCGTGCCCGCGCCGCCGAAGCCTTCCTGCCCGGCGTTCTCCGAGAAGTACGGCAGGTCGTCACGGCTCGGTTCGCCGCCGGACGCGCCGGGGCGGGAGCCGCCGCCCAGCGGGCCCGCGGCCAGTGCCTCGGTCACGTCGAAGGAGCCGGTGCCGCCGCCGTGCCCGGGGGCGACGGGGCCGCCGGTGGCGCCGGGCAGGCCCTTGCCGTTCGTGGTGCCGGAGCGGGAGGCGCCCGGGACGCTCATGGAGCCGACCACACCGCCGGGACGGCCACCGCCGGGGCGTGCGCCGGTGCCACCAGAGGTACCGGATGCTCCCGGACCACCCGTACGGGTGCCCGGCGCACCGGTGGCGGGGGTGGAACCGCCGGAACCGCCCGTGCCGCCGGAGGCACCGGAACCGCCGGGCGTTCCCGCGCCGTTCGTGCCACCACCGCCCGGACCGCCCTTGCCGCCGCCGGACTTGCGGGGCGCGAACCAGTCGCTGGTCTTCTCCTCGGCCTGGGCCGCGGCCTCGGCGGGCGCCTCAGCGGCGGCCGTGCGGTCGGGCGCGGGCCGCGGGTCGGCGGCGGGCGCCTCGTCCCCGGCACCGTCGGAGCCCCCGACGGGCTTGCGCACGACGACCGGCGGGATGGGCCGGGACCCGGGGATGTTGATCCGGATCCGGGTCGTCAGCGTGGTCTCGGTCTTCTTCTCCTCCGGCCGCGCAGCCGAACGGCCCGCGTCCGTACCGTCGTCGGAAGCCATGGGGGTCCCGTACGGCGGCGTGCCGGAGGGGTATGCGGCTCCGCCGCGCCCGTTGGGCCCGGAGGACGGAGTGTCAGTTTCACGACTCAAGGCAGGTTCTCCCAGTTGGCTCCACCGCCCGTTACGACCTGACTGCTCGGGCGGCTCGGCGGCGCGCACCACCATACTGGCCACTTCTGGCGCTTATCCCAGGGCCGCCGAGGAAACCCACACCGGACTCGCACGCGCGCCGCGCCGCGAAGTGGTACGTCACTTGCCAAGTCGGGCAAGGCCGTCACGAGGTTGCCGCCCGGCACCAACGGTGGCACAGATCACAGCGAGCGCCATACCGCCGAGCAGAAAGAGATAGGAGCTGCCTCCGGCGGCGAACAGGAAGTCGCCTTCCGGACGCGAGGTGGTGAGCAGGATGACGGCGACGATCCAGCCCACCACGGGTGCGACCGCCCCGCCCCGGCCGCCGGTGGCGTACGACCCGCCGAGGAACAGCCCGGCCGCGCCCGCGAGGGCGAGCAGCAGCCCACCGGGGAACCAGGCGGCCTGGACCAGGGTCCCGGCGAGGCCGACGACGGCACCGAGCAGGAAGAGCCCGACATAAGCGACAACCCGTGCGGCCGAGGGCCGTTGCAGTGGCTGGGCGAGCGGCGAGCCCGGTCCGGTGTTGCTCATGAGGTCTCCTCGACGCCGATACCGATACCGACACCGGGGCCTGAACCGACGCCGAGTCCGTGCCCGAGTCCGAGGCCGACTCCGGCGAACAGGTCGGTCTCCCCGGGCTCGGCCGTGCCCCGCACCAACTCGTAGTATTCGGTGGTGAACAGCGGCTGGGCCAGTTCGTTGGAGAGCGCGAAGTACGGCTCGGCCACGTCGATCTGGGTGGCGTGGGCGCGCATCGCGGCGGCCTTGGCTGCGGCGAAGGCGGCGCCGTCGACAGCCGTGGTGATCCGCTCGTCGTCCACCACGCCGGGTACGTCGGCCACGGACGCGCTCTTGTCGAACGGCAGCGCGGGCAGGTCGTCCTGGAGGCGGGCGAAGGCGTCCTCGGCGACGGAGCGCGGGACGCGGTTCCAGTAGACCTTGTCGATCCGGTGCCCTCGCCGGTCCGCCAGTTCGACGGCGCGCATGGCGACGCGGTGGGCCTGGATGTGGTCCGGGTGGCCGTAGCCCCCGTGGTCGTCGTAGGTGACGAGGACCTGGGGGCGGACCTCCAGGATCACCTCGGCGAGGTGACCGGCGGCCTGGTCCACATCGGCCTGCCAGAAGCACCCGGGGTCGTCATTGTCCGGAATGCCCATCATCCCGGAGTCCCCGTACCGGCCCGCCCCGCCGAGCAGCCGGGCGTCGCCCACGCCCAGCGCGCGCACGGCCATGGCCAGCTCGCCGCGCCGGTGGGCGCCCAGCGCGGGCCCCGTCAGATGCCGCAGCCCGGGCGGGATGACCTCGCCCCGCTCGCCGAGTGTGCAGGTGACCAGGGTCACGTGCGCACCCTCGGCCGCATACCTGGCCATCGTGGCGCCGTTGTTGATCGACTCGTCGTCCGGGTGGGCGTGCACCAGCAGCAGACGCCGATCGGGCAGTTCCGTCATGGGACCCACCCTACGAGGCCGCTGCGCTCTCTACGCCACGGCTCGCGTCCTCGCGGCGCGGCACATCGGTTCGGACCAGCGGCCAGGCGAGCAGGGCCGCGAGCAGGACACCGACGGCCACGCACCAGAGGCGGCGGGGCGGGCGACGGCGGAGAACAGCGCCGAGCTGATCGCTCCGCCCAGGTGCTGGGTCGTGACAAGGGCTGCCGAGGCTCCGCCGGAGTGCCGCGTGGCGACGGCGTCGGTGGCGAGGGAGAAGACCGGCATGAAGGCGATGCCGAGCCCGAATCCGATGACGAACATGGCGGGCAGGGAGGTCGCGGGGCCCGCGTCCGGCGCTCCGCCGGCCAGGAGCATGAGCCCGAGAGCCGTCGTCACCAGGCCCGTCACGGTCAGGACGCGGGGCGTGGCGCGGTGCAGCAGGCGCGCGGAGACCTGGGTGGCACTGAGGAGCACTGCGACGAACAGGAGCAGGAGGGCCGTTCCGAGGGCCATCGGGGCGTGGTGGTGCATGGCCCGCAGGACCATGGACAGGTACCAGCCGACACGACTGCGGTCCCGCACGATGTACGTCGGCGGCAGCGGGCCCGATGTCCTCGTCCGCCACCGCAGGAAGGCGATGAGCGCGGGCGAGCCGCCGACGAGCAGGGTCACGATCAGGGGGTCGGTCCAGCCGGCCCTCGTGACCTGGCCCAGACCGTAGGTGAGCCCGGCGACTGCGGCGAAGCCGGGCGTCGTGCACCAGGGTGACCGTGCCGACCGGGGCGAGCACGGCCGGGGGAACGGCGGCGAACAGGCGGATGCGCCGGCTCGGCGTCTCCAGCAGCCATGCGTTCGGCAGCGTCATGGGTGCCGCACCGCCGACGCCGACCGCGGCATGGACACCGAACGCCCTGCGGCGCTCGCGCGGATCGGTGAAGCCGGTGCTCACCAGGGCGAGCGCGGACGGTGTGACCAGCGTGGCCGAGACGCCCTGCAGGGCGCGGGCGGAGATCATCGAGCCGGTACCGGCGGCCGCAGCGGCGAGCAGGGCGGCCGGCACGCATCCGACCAGACCGGTGATCAGTGTCCGTCTGGGCCCGATACGGTCCGCGAGCTGCCCCCGAACAGCAGCAGCCCGCCGAAGAAGAAGCCGTGGACGACCGGCAACGAGCCGGTGCCCCCCGCTGCGGCCGCCAGGTGCAGTTCCCGGTGGATGAACGGCCGTGCCATCCCCAGGTCGCTTCGCACAGCACCGTCAGCTGCGCCAGCACCAGCGAATGGACCGAGTGCTCGGGCAGCGGCCCGAAGTCCTTGGCGACCACGGAGTGCGGGTCGGGTCCGGGAATGCACCGGGTCGCCACCCAGGGGACGGCGGCCTCCAGGTCGGCGTCGAGCACGGCCGCCGTCCAACTCCCGCCCACCCGCAGCGCGGCGGCCGCTTCCCGGGCGAACCGCCTGCGGAACTCGTCGTGTCCGGCATGGTCGGCCCGTACGACCTTCACGGCCACGGTACGGCCGCCCTCGTCGCGCCCGAGACAGACCAGGGCCTCTCCGGACTTGGCGACGCCGGCGCGGAACTTGACGCCCCTGGCAAAGAACTCGGCGCTCTGGCTCAGAACTTGATGCTGCTGATCATGCTCGCGACGTTCGTCGTGAGTTGACTGATCGTGGGCGCGATGGTCGAGGAGGCGAGATAGAAGCCGAGCAGAACGCAGATGACGGCATGACCGCCCTTCAACCCCGACTTCTTGATCAGCAGGAAGACGATGATCGCCAGCAGCACCACCGCCGAAATCGAGAGTGCCACGGCGGCTCACCTCCAAAGATCGCCAGATCTAGATCAGTAGAGCAAATCCATGCAGACGCCAGCAGGTTCATACCCACACAGCGGTAGTGATCATAACTATCCGTGCTCGCGCATCGCGCGGCGCACGGCCGCACAAGGGGGCGCATGGCCAATATGGTCGGGGTATGACGACCGAGTCTGACTCCTTCCCCCGCCGGCACGCCCGGACCCAGCGGTTCACGCTCGGCGCGCCGCGTGCGTTCACCGTGGCGCCCGACGGTTCGCGTGTCGCGTTCCTGCGCTCCGCCTCCGGCACCGACCGCGCCAACTCACTCTGGATCATGGACCTTCCGGAGGGCGCGGAACGCCTGGCGGCCGACCCGGGCACCCTGCTCGGCGGCGCCAGTGAAGAACTCTCGACCGAGGAGCGGGCGCGCCGGGAACGCAGCCGCGAGGGGGGTGCCGGCATCGTCGGCTATGCCACCGACACGACCCTGGAGTTGGCGTCTTTCGCCTTGTCAGGGCGGCTTTTCATGGCCGAGCTGCGAGCCGGCACGACACGTGAACTCAGGGTCCCGGGACCGGCGATCGACCCGCGTCCCGCCCCCGACGGCCGGCACATCGCGTACGTGGCGCGGGGTGCGCTGCGGGTCGTGGGCGCCGAGGGCGAGGACGACCGGGCGCTCGCCGAGCCGGAGTCGGAGCAGGTCACCTATGGCCTGGCCGAGTTCGTGGCGGCCGAGGAGATGGGGCGTGCGCGCGGCTTCTGGTGGGCGCCGGACGGGCGCCGGCTGCTCGTGGCGCGCGTGGACGACACGCCGGTACGGCGGTGGTGGATCGCGGACCCGGCCCACCCGGAGCGTGAGCCACTCAACATCGCGTACCCGGCGGCGGGCACGCCGAACGCGGACGTACGACTGTTCGTCGTCGGCCTCGACGGGGAGCGCAGCGAGGTGGCGTGGGACCGGTCCCGCTATCCGTATCTGGCCCATGTGCACTGGTCAGCGGCGGGTGCGCCGCTGTTGCTGGTGCAGGCGCGGGACCAGCGCAGCCAGCTGTTCCTGGCGGTGGACCCGGAGACGGGGGCCACCCGGATGGTGCACGCGGATGAAGATCCAATTTGGCTTGAATTGTTCGCTGGAGTGCCCTGCTGGAGCCCCTCGGGGCAGCTTGTCCGCATCGCGGACGAGGGCGGCGCCCGGGTGCTGGCGGTCGGTGAACGGCCTTTGACCAGCGGCCAGTTGCACCTGCGCGCGGTACTGGACGTGGGTCCGGAGGACGTTCTGGTTTCCGCCTCTGCGGGTGAGGAGGCTCAGGAGCCGGAGATTGGCGAAGTTCATGTGTACCGCGTGAACGAACTGGGCGTGGAGCGCGTGTCGCAGGAGCCGGGCGTGCACACGGCGGTACGGGCCGGCGGCGTGACGGTCCTCGTCTCCGCGACGCCGGACCGCCCGGGCACCCGGGCCCAGGTGCTGCGTGACGGAAAACCGACGGCAACTGTCCGGTCGTACGCGGAAGACCCCGGTTTGTCCCCGCGGGTGACGCTCACCCAAGGGGGCGCACGCCGAATTCCGTGCGCCGTGCTTATGCCACGCGACTACCACGGCGACACTCCCCTGCCGGTCCTCATGGACCCCTACGGCGGCCCGCACGGCCAGCGCGTGCTCGCCGCGCACAACCCCCACCTCACCTCGCAGTGGTTCGCCGACCAGGGGTTCGCGGTGATCGTGGCCGACGGTCGGGGCACGCCGGGACGCTCACCGGCCTGGGAGAAGTCGATCCGGGACGAGGTGGCCGCCACCGTACTGCAGGACCAGGTGGACGCGCTGCACGCGCTCGCCGAGGAGTTCCCGCTGGACCTCGGCCGGGTGGCGATCCGCGGGTGGTCCTTCGGCGGTTATCTGGCGGCGCTGGCCGTGCTGCGCCGCCCGGACGCCTTCCACACGGCGGTCGTCGGCGCCCCGGTCACCGATCTGCGGCTGTACGACACCCACTACCAGGAGCGCTATCTCGGCCTCCCGGACGAGCAGCCGGAGGTCTACCGCCGCAACTCGCTGATCGACGACGCGGGCCTGGTCGAACCGGCGGAGCCGCACCGCCCGATGATGATCATCCACGGGCTGGCGGACGACAACGTCGTCGTCGCGCACTCCCTGCGGCTGTCCTCCGCGCTGCTCGCCGCAGGCCGCCCGCACGAGGTGCTGCCGCTGTCCGGGGTGACGCACATGACCCCGCAGGAGACCGTCGCGGAGAACCTGCTGCGGCTGCAGCTGGACTTCCTGCGGCGTTCGCTGCCGGACGGGGACAAATGACCGTCAACTGCGTTAACAAGCAGGCAACTTTGCCGAAGCGGCACCGATATACGGACGCGGGAGGCTGATCAGCGTACGGCCGTGCGGGTGCCGTGAACGGGCCGGGACGCGCCATGTCGTCCCGGCCCGTTGCCGTACGCTCCTACTCTCCCTCCGGCGGGACCGCCCCCGGCGCGGAGCGCCTGATCAACACGGCCTCCTCGGCGAAGTGACAGGCCGAGTCATGGGCCGCGGGCCCGGACGTGCCCCGGAACACGGCCGGGACCGCCAGGGCCGGGACCTCCACGACGCACCGCTCCTGCGCCTTCCAGCAGCGGGTGCGGAAGCGGCAGCCGGAGGGGATGTTCGTCGGGGACGGCACGTCTCCGCTCAGGATGATCCGCTCGCGGCGTTCGCGCGCCTCGGGGTCCGGGACCGGGACCGCGGAGAGCAGCGCCTGGGTGTAGGGGTGGGTGGGGTGGTCGTAGATCTCGGGCTCCCGGCCGATCTCCACGATCCGGCCCAGGTACATGACGCCCACCCGGTCGGAGATGTGCCGGACGATGGACAGGTCGTGCGCGATGAAGACGTACGACAGGTCGAACTCCGACTGCAGCCGGTCCAGCAGGTTGATCACCTGGGCCTGGACCGAGACGTCCAGCGCGGACACCGGCTCGTCGGCGACGATCACCTCCGGGCGCAGCGCCAGTCCGCGGGCGATACCGATGCGCTGGCGCTGCCCGCCGGAGAACTGGTGCGGGTAGCGGTTGACGTACTCCGGGTTGAGGCCGACCACGTCCAGCAGTTCCTGGACCCTGCGGCGGCGGTCGCCCTTGGGCGCGACCTCGGGGTGGATGTCGTACGGCTCCCCGATGATGTCCCCGACCGTCATCCGGGGGTTGAGGGAGGTGTACGGGTCCTGGAAGACCATCTGGATGTTGCGGCGTACGGTTTTCAGGGCACGGCCGGACAGGCGGGTGATGTCCTCGCCCTTGAACCTGATGGAGCCGGCCGTCGGGCGCTCCAGATTGCAGAGCATCTTGGCGACCGTCGACTTGCCGCAGCCCGACTCGCCCACGATGCCGAGGGTCTCGCCCTTGCCGAGCGTGAAGTCGACGCCGTCGACGGCCTTCACCGCGCCGATCTGCTTCTTGAACAGGATGCCCCGGGTCAGCGGATAGTGCTTGACGAGCCCGGTCACTTCGAGGATCGGCTCAGCCATGCAGGCACTCCCTCCAGAAGTGGCAGGCGCTGCCGCGCGCGTCGGAGACCTCGTAGAGCGGGGGCTCGTCGGTGCGGCAGACGTCCTGGGCCATCGGGCAGCGCGGGTGGAAGGAGCAGCCGGGCGGGATGTCCATCAGGTTCGGCGGCAAGCCCTTGATGGCGTACAGCTCCTGTCCCTTCTGGTCCAGGCGCGGGATGGAGTCCAGCAGGCCGCGGGTGTAGGGGTGGGCGGGCGCCTTGTAGATGTCGCGGACGGGCGCCGACTCGACGATCTTCCCGGCGTACATCACGGCGATCCGGTCGGCCACGTCCGCCACGACCCCCAGATCATGGGTGATGAGGATCAGCCCCATGTGGTACTCGCGCTGCAACTCCGCGAGCAGGTCCATGACCTGGGCCTGCACGGTGACGTCCAGGGCGGTGGTGGGCTCGTCGGCGATGACGAGCGCCGGTTCCAGGGCCAGCGCCATGGCGATCATGATGCGCTGGCGCATACCGCCGGAGAACTGGTGCGGATAGTCCCGCACCCGCTGGGCGGCGGCCGGGATGCGCACCCGCTCCATCAGCTCGACGGCCTTGCCCCGCGCGTCCCTCGCCGACATCCCGCGGTGCACGACGAACATCTCGCCCAGCTGATCCCCCACGGAGATGACGGGGTTGAGGGCCGACAGGGCGTCCTGGAAGATCATCGCCATCCCGGCGCCCCGGATCTTCCGCCGCTCCTCTTCCCTCAGCTTCAGCAGATCCCGCCCCTGGAACAGGATCTGTCCCCCGGTGATCCTGCCCGGCGGCATGTCGAGAATCCCCATCACGGCCTGCGCGGTGACGGACTTCCCCGATCCCGACTCCCCCAGCACGGCCAGCGTCTCCCCCGCGTCGACCTCGTAACTCACCCCGTTGACGGCATGCGCGATCCCGTCCCGCGTCCGGAACTCCACCCGCAGCTCCCGCACTTCGAGCAGCACGACCCCATCACCTCACCCTCGGACCGACGGCACCGCGGACCCACGTCGACGGCATACCGGAAGCAGACCGGCGACCGGCAGCGCACTCCCCAGGGGGAGGCGGGACGGTGATCGCCGACGCACCGGAAGGGCACCGCGACAGAGCGCGCACCGCCACGGGCCTCTCCCGCCCGGCCGCCCCTCCGCACCCTCGCCGGCCCGCACCACTCCTCCCCCCGGACCGGAAACTCCCCACCAGCACCACGCACTTCCAGCAGCACCGCCCCATCACCTCAGCTTCGGATCGAGAGCGTCACGGACCGCGTCGCCGAGCATGATGAAGGCCAGCACCGTGACGGCCAGCGCGCCCGAGGGCCACAGGAGGGCGTGGGGGGCGTTGCGGACGTAGGGGGACGCGGCGGAGATGTCGATGCCCCAGGAGACACTGGGCGGCTTGAGGCCGACGCCGAGATACGACAAGGTCGCCTCCAGCGCGATGTACGTGCCCAGCGCGATGGTCGCCACCACGATCACGGGCGCTACGGCGTTCGGGGCGATGTGGCGCAGCAGGATGCGGGAGTCGGAGGCGCCGAGGGCGCGGGCGGCCTGGACGTAGTCGTTCTGTTTGGCGGTGATGACCGAGCCGCGCGCGATACGCGAGATCTGCGGCCAGCCGAGCAGCACCATGAACCCGATGACCGGCCAGACGGTGTTGCTGGTGACCACCGACAGGAGGACGAGACCGCCGAGGACCACCGGGATCGCGAAGAAGATGTCGGTGACCCGGGACAGGATCGAGTCCCAGACGCCGCCGAAGTAGCCCGCCAGGGCCCCCAGTGCCGACCCGACGACGGCCACCCCGAGCGTCGCCAGCCCGCCGACCGTGACGGACGTACGGGCGCCGTACACCGTGCGCGTGTAGACGTTGCAGCCCTGACCGTCGTAGCCGAAGGGCGCGCCGGGGCCCGCGCCGTCCTGGGCCTTGGCGAGGTCGCACTTCAGGGGGCTGCCGATGGCGATCGCCGCGGGCCACAGGGAGATGAAGACAAGGAAGAGGATGACCAGCGCGGAGACGAGGAACACCGGGTTGCGCCGCAGGTCCCGCCACGCGTCCGACCAGAGGCTGCGAGGCCTGCCCGCCGGGCCGGTGCCCTGCGGTCCTCCGGGAGTGCGCTCCAGGGTCGCCGCCTCGCTCGCGCCCAGGTCCATCGCCCCGCCCATACCGGTCCCGGCGATCGCCCCCTCGGGCTCGTGCGGCTGCTCAGGCATAGCGGATCCTCGGGTCGAGTACGGCGTACAGGAGGTCGACGAGGAGGTTGGCGACGAGGAAGACAAGGACGAGGACGGTCACGAAGCCGACGACCGTCTGGGTGTTCTGGCGCAGGATGCCCTGGTAGAGCTGGAAGCCCACGCCGTGGATGTTGAAGATCCGCTCGGTGACGATCGCACCGCCCATCAGCGCGCCGATGTCGGCGCCGATGAACGTGACCACCGGGATCAGCGAGTTGCGCAGCAGGTGCCGGACGATCACCCGGTGCCGGGGCAGGCCCTTGGCGACCGCCGTCCGTACGTAGTCGGACCGCTTGTTCTCCGCGATCGAGGTGCGGGTCAGCCGGGTGACATAGGCGAGGGAGACGGAGGCGAGGACCAGGCCGGGCACGATCAGCTCGTAGAAACTGCCGTAGCGGACGGACGGGCTGATCCACTGCCACTTGATGCCGAGCAGCAGCTGGAGCAGCAGACCGGTGACGAAGGTGGGCACGGAGATCACCACCAGGGTGCCCAGCAGCACCCCGGTGTCGATGGGCCGACCGCGCCTGAGGCCTGTCAGCACGCCCAGCGTCACGCCGATGACGATCTCGAAGAGGATGGCGACGATCGTCAGCCGGATGGTGACGGGGAACGCCGATCCCATCAGCTCGGTGACCTTCTGACCGTTGAAGGCGGTGCCGAAGTCGCCGGTGAAGAGGTTGCCCATATAGGTCGCGTACTGCTGCCAGAGCGGCTTGTCCAAGCCGAACTCCCGCTTCAGCTGGGCGGCCGTCGCCGGGTCGCAGGCCCGCTCGCCGCACAGGCCCGCGATGGGGTCACCCATCACGTTCACCATCAGGAAGATCAGCAGCGTCGACCCGAGGAACACCGGGATCATCTGCAGCAGCCGCCGTGCGACATAGCGCGCCATGCCGCTCAGCCCACCTTGATCTCGTTGTAGACCGGCACGCTGAACGGGTTGAGCGCCACGCGGGAGAGCCGGGCGGAGTAGCCGGCGCTGCCGTTCTGGTACCAGAGCGGGATGGCGGCCATGTTGTCGCGGACGACCTCCTCGGCCTGCTGGAAGAGCCGGACGGCGGTGGCCCGGTCCGTCTCGGCGTTGGCCCGGTCGACGAGCCGGTCGAACTGCCGGTCGGACCACAGGCCGTCGTTGGAGGAGGCGCCCGTGTAGTACAGCGGCTGCAGGAAGTTCTGGATCAACGGGTAGTCCATCTGCCAGCCGGCCCGGAAGGGACCGGACATCTTGTGCCCCGTGGTCTGGTTGCGGAAGTCGGCGAAGGTGCCGATCGGGTTGCCGACGCAGGCCTTGTCGTTGTCGAGCGCGTTGTTGACGGAGTTGCACACGGCGTCCACCCACTGTTTGTGCGACCCCGTGTCCGCGTTGTAGGTGATCTTCAGCTGGCCGCCGGGGATCCCGCCGCCCTCCTGGATGAGCTTCTTGGCCTGGGCGGGGTCGTAGTCGCAGGCGTGGCCGCACAGTCCGGCCTGATAGCCGCCGGCCGCGCCGAGGACCGGGGAGGTCCAGTCGGTGGCCGGGGTGCGGGTGCCCCGGAAGATGGTCTCGGTGATCTGCTTGCGGTTGATCGCCATGGACAGGCCCGTGCGGACCTCGCGCGCCCCGGGGGTGTTCCACTTCGGGTCGTAGTACGGGAAGGCCAGGGTCTGCAGGATGCCGGCCGGGGTGTTGATGTAGCGGCCGTTCAGGTCGGTGTGGACGTTCTTGAGCTGGGTGGCGGGCACGTCGTCGACCAGGTCGAGGTTGCCGGCCAGCACATCGGTGTAGGCGGTGTTGCTGTCGGTGTACACCAGCAGGGTCACGCCGACGTTCCGGGCCGGGTCGGGGCCGGGGTAGGCGTCCCACTTCTTCAGGGACATGGCGGAGCCCTTGGTGTACGACGCGATCTGGTAAGGCCCGTTGCCGACCGGTTTGCTCACCCAGGCCGCGTGGTCGGTGTAGAAGGCGCGCGGCAGGGGTGCGTAGGCGGCGTACCCGAGGGTGTCGGGGAAGCTGGAGAACTTCTGGTTGAGCCGGACGGTGAACGTCCGGGGGCCGGTGACCGTGAGCCCGGACAAGGTGTCGGCGGTCTGCGGGCCGCTGTCCGGGTGGACCTTGTCGTAGCCCTCGATGTAGCCGAAGAAGTACGCGTTCTTCTGGTTGTGCTTCAGGCCGGCCCCGTAGTTCCAGGCGTCCACGAAGGAGTGGGCGGTGACCGGTTCTCCGTTGCTGAACTTCCAGCCGGCCTTGAGGGTGACCGTGAAGTTCCGCGAGTCCGGGGTGTCGATGCGCTCGGCGAGCATGTTCTGGGCCTTGCCCGTCCGCGGGTCGTACTTCTTCAGGCCCCGGAAGATCATGTCGAGCACCTTGCCGCCCTGCACCTCATTGGTGTTGGCCGGCTCCAGCGGGTTCTGCGGGTCGCCCCAGGAGGAGGTCAGCACCCCGGCGCCGCCGAAGCCGCCGCCACCTCCGCAGGCGGTGGCCAGCAGCCCCGCGGCGATCACACAGGCGGCCCCTCGGGCGTGTGTGCGTCCCCGCATGGCGGCCTCCTCCGCGATCACAGAACCGATACCGGCCAATATCGACTCATGTGCCGTGTATCGCATGCCCGCCGCCGGATTGAGCAGCCTTTAGAGGGACACGTCATCCGAATGCAGGCAACCGACGAGGGCCACCCAGACGATCCTCTGCACACCGCGCAACAGATCTTCGTGTAACGATGCCGAAACGTTGGATTGCGACGTGCCGATGTACGCATTTCGGCACACTGCCGTCCGCATATCGAACTCATTGCCCGATTGGTCCAGTTGGCCCGATGTGAAGCACGGATTGATTACAGCGTGCTACCCGCGTAGCTACGGAACAGTCAAGGCCGAGTAAAGAACGTAAATAGGCAACCAAGGGGACCGAGAATTTATTGACCTTGAATGAATTGCGTTGAAAAAGTCCGGCGTAGCCCGTAGGGGAGCGCCCTGCGGAGCCTTGACCCACAAGGCACGGAGCATCATGACCACCCCCGCATCCCCTTCCCCGGCCGCCGCACTTGAGGTGACCGACGAAGACAGCGCCGCATCGGCGAAGCCCGGCACCCCCAAGGGCACCGAGAGCCGCTCCCCGGGACGGCTGGCCTGGACCCGCTTCAAGCGGGACCGGGCGGGCGTCATTTCCGCCTTCGTTGTGGTCTTCTTCTTCGTAGTGGGCATCGCCGCGCCGCTGATCGCCAAGCTCTACGGCAAGGACCCGTACACCACGTACGGCATGAACACCCCGGGCCTGCTCAACCAGTTCAACTACCCGGTCAAGCCCAACGGCGGCATCAGCTCCGACTTCTGGTTCGGCATCGAACCGCAGCTCGGTCGGGACGTCTTCACCTTCCTGCTCTACGGCATCCGCAACTCGCTGCTGATCGCCACCGTCGCCGCCCTGCTGACGACCCTGCTCGGCGTCGTCATCGGCATCACCGCCGGCTACCTGGGCGGCAAGACGGACTATTTCGTCGGCCGGATCATCGACATCCTGCTGGCGTTCCCGCAGACCCTGTTCTTCATCGCCTTCTGGCCGGTGGTCATCGCGATCTTCGTCTCGCCCGAGGACAACACCCCGGTCTGGCTGACCGTCACCAGCCTCATCCTCGTGATGACGGCCTTCGGCTGGGCCTCCATCGCGCGTCTGCTGCGCGGCGAGGTACTCGCCCTGCGCGAGCGGGAGTTCGTGGAGGCGGCCAAGATCACCGGCGCCTCCCCGGCCCGGATCATCTTCAAGGAACTGCTGCCCAACCTGTGGACCCCGATCCTCATCCAGGCAACGCTCCTCCTGCCGACCTACGTCACCACTGAAGCCGCTCTCGCCTTCCTCGGCGTCGGCCTCTCGGACCCCACCCCCGACTGGGGCGTGATGATCCAGAACGGCGCCAAGGTCTACCAGGACGACATCACCTTCATGGTCTTCCCGGGCCTGGCCATGGTGATCTTCGTCGTCGCCTTCAACCTCCTCGGCGACTCGGTCCGCGACGCACTGGACCCGAAGACCAAGCGCTGAGTACCGCCCCGGCCGAGCGACGGGGCCCGGCCGGGCCCAAGCACCTCTTGTCCTCCACTACGAACGGGTCAGCCATGTCTCTCTCCCGCAGAAACTTCGTCATCGCCACCACTGTCGCGGCCGCGGGCTCGACGCTGCTGTCCGCGTGCAGCAGCGGCGGCGGGGGCGGGGGCGGCAACAACCCGACCGACGGTGCCACCTCCTACACCGCTGCCAAGGTCACCATCGGCACCAAGGCCGACTCGACCGGCCCGGCCCCGGAGATCCCCGGTGCGAAGAAGGGCGGCACGATCTACGGCCTGTCGCCGCAGGACTTCTCCCACCTGGACCCGCAGCGCATCTACTACGCGTACAACTCCACGGCCGCGCTGCTCCTGCACCGCACCCTGACCGGTTACAAGACCGACTCCGCGGGACACCAGACGCTGGTCGGCGACCTCGCCACCGACACCGGCACCGCCTCCAAAGACAACAAGACCTGGACCTTCACGCTGAAGGAGGGTCTGAAGTGGGAGGACGGCAGCGAGCTGACCGTCGAGGACGTGCGCCACGGCATCGAGCGCCTGTGGGCCCCGTTCATCACCGAGTCCGCCACCTACGTCCAGATGGCGCTGACCGGCAAGGGCGCCAAGTGGCGTGACGCCTACGAGGGTCCCTACAAGGGCAAGCACCTCGACGCGATCGAAACCGACAAGGCCAAGCGGACCATCACCTTCCACCTGGCCGAGCCCAAGCCGGACTTCAACTTCACCCTGGGGATGCACTCGTACGCGGCCACCTCGCCGAAGCTGGACACCAAGGAGAAGTACGACAAGCAGCCGGCCGCCTGCGGTCCGTACAAGATCAAGGCCCACACGACCGACAAGTCGATGGTCCTGGTCCGCAACAAGAACTGGGACCCGGCGACCGACTCGATCCGCAACGCCTACCCGGACAGCTTCGAGTTCACCTTCGGCATCACGATCCTCGACTCCACGGACCGCTTCATCGCGGACCAGGGCAACGACCAGTACGCGGTGTCGATCTACAAGGAAGTCCCGGCCGAGCGCATCCAGAAGGTGCTCACCGACCCGCAGCTGAAGGCGCGCAGCTTCAACGGCCTGCTCACCGGCATCTACTACTACGCGATCAACACCAAGCGCGTCACCGACCTGAAGGTCCGCCAGGCCCTGAACCACGCCTGGCCGCTGCAGCAGATCCGGCAGATCTACGGCGGCCCCACCGCCGGCGACTTCGCGACCTCGATCATGAGCCCTGACCTCATCGGGTACGAGAAGTACGACCTCTACGGCAAGACCGCCAAGCCGCAGGGCGATCCGGAGAAGTCCAAGGCGCTCCTGAAGGAGGCCGGCAAGCTGGGCATGAAGATCGTCTACGCGTTCCCGAACGACCCGACCTACATGAAGACCAAGGTCGTCATCGAGAACGCGCTGAAGGAGGCCGGCTTCACCCCGGTCATCAAGCCGGTCGACCAGACCACGTACTACGACCAGATCCAGCAGATCAACAACAGCTACGACGTGATGTGGTTCGGCTGGTCCCCGGACTGGCCGACCGCCTTCACCGTGATCCAGCCGCTGTTCGACGGCGCCGCCATCGGCAACGGCCAGAACAACATCTCGCAGACCAACATCAGCTGGATCAACGACGGGATCAAGAAGAACGCGGTGATCTCCGACCAGCAGCAGGCCGGCAAGGCCTGGGCCGCGCTGGACAAGCGGATCATGCAGGAGGTCGCGCCGATCATCCCCGAGACCTTCCAGCGCCGCTACTACCTGCACGGCTCCAAGGTCGGCGGCGCCCAGATGGACCCGCAGTTCGCCTCGACCCTGCTGTACAAGACCTTCGTGAAGGCCTGACGTACGACCCCTGGCGGGGCGGCCCCGGTGCCGCCCCGCCCTCTCACCCCCTACGGCATCCGTCAGGAAAACCCAACTGCCATGCTCCGCTTCCTCATCCGCCGGACCCTCGGCGCCGCTGTGATCCTGCTGATCATCAGCGCCCTGGTGTTCGTCCTGTTCTACGCCGCTCCGCGCGACCCCGCCCGCATCGCGTGCGGCAAGGTCTGCACGCCCGAGACCCTGGCCCTGGTGAAGAAGAACCTGGGGATCGACCACTCGCTCCCCGTGCAGTACTGGGACTGGCTCAAGGGCCTGTTCGTGGGGCGTGACTACACCTCGTACGGGCACTGCGACGCGCCGTGCCTCGGCTACTCGTTCCAGAACCGTGAGCCGGTCCTCGCCACCATCGAGGACCGCTTCCCGACCACGCTCTCCCTGGCTCTCGGCAGCTCCGTGGTCTTCCTGATCTTCGGTGTCGGCACGGGCATGCTGGCCGCCGTCAAGCAGGGCAAGGCTCTCGACAAGGTCGCCAGCTCGGCCTCGCTGATCGCGTCCTCGATGCAGATCTTCGTCGTCGGTGTCTTCGCCACGTACATCCTCGTGGACCAGTGGCACCTGCTGGACCGTGCCAACTACACGCCGTTCACCGACGACCCGGGCAAGTGGTTCGGCGGTCTGCTGGTGCCGTGGCTGGTGCTGTCGCTGATCTTCACCGCCAACTACACCCGTATGACGCGCTCCCAGATGGTCGAGTCGCTCAGCGAGGACTACGTCCGCACGGCCCGCGCCAAGGGCCTCTCCCGCAAGACGGTGTTCTTCCGCTTCGCCTGGCGCGGCGCTATGGGCCCGATCATCACCATCTTCGGTCTCGACCTCGGCACGCTGCTCGGCGGCGCGATCATCACCGAGCAGACCTTCAGCCTCCAGGGCATCGGCGCGCTCTCGGTGAAGGCCGTCGGCACCAACGACCTGCCGGTGCTGCTCGGCGTCGTTCTGGTGGCCGCGGCCGCGATCGTCGTCTTCAACATCATCGTCGACGCCGTGTACGCCCTCATCGACCCGCGCGTGCGCCTCGCCTAAGGAGAGATCATGAGCACCCCCTTCCTCTCCCTGCGCGATCTGCGGGTCCACTTCTCCACCGAGGACGGCATCGTCAAGGCCGTCGACGGGCTGTCGTTCGACCTGGAGAAGGGCAAGACCCTCGGTATCGTCGGTGAGTCCGGCTCCGGCAAGTCCGTCACCAACATGGCGATCCTGGGCCTGCACGACCCACGGAACACCACGATGGACGGCGAGATCCTGCTCGACGGCAAGGAGCTGATCAGCGCCTCCGAGTCCGAGCTGGAGAAGCTGCGCGGCAACAAGATGTCCATGATCTTCCAGGACGCGCTGGCCTCGCTCTCGCCGTACCACACCATCGGCGCGCAGATCGCCGAGACGTACCGCAAGCACACCGGCGTCTCCAAGAAGGAGGCCCGGGCCCGCGCGATCGAGATGCTGCGGCGCGTCGGCATCCCCCAGCCCGACACCCGCGTGGACGACTACCCGCACCAGTTCTCCGGCGGTATGCGCCAGCGCGCGATGATCGCCATGGCGCTGGTCTGCGACCCCGAGCTGCTGATCGCCGACGAGCCGACGACGGCCCTCGACGTGACGGTCCAGGCCCAGATCATGGACCTGCTGAAGGACCTCCAGCAGGAGTTCGGCACGGCGATCATCTTCATCACCCACGACCTCGGCGTCATCGCCGACATCGCGGACGACGTACTGGTGATGTACGGCGGCCGGTGCGTGGAGCGCGGCACCAAGAAGCAGGTGCTGAGCAGCCCGGACCACCCCTACACCCTGGGCCTGCTGAACTCCATGCCGAGCCTGGACGGCCCGGTCGACGTGCCGCTCTCCCCCATCCCCGGCGCCCCGCCCTCCCTCCTCAACCCGCCGTCCGGCTGCCGCTTCCACCCGCGCTGCGCGTTCACCGAGAAGGTCGCCGACGGACTGTGCTCGGCCGACCGCCCGAAGCTCGAGGTGACCGACGGCCGCGGCTCCGCCTGCCACCTCACCCCCGACCAGAAGCAGGAACTCTTCGCCGACTTCGCCGCAACCCGGCACAACTGACGGAAACCAGACGGGACTTCACGACCATGAGCAACACGAACCCCCTCCTGGACGTCTCCGGGCTGACGAAGCACTTCCCGATCAAGGGTGGCTTCCCCATCCGCCGTACGGTCGGCGCGGTGCAGGCGGTCGACGGGCTGGACTTCCAGGTGGCCGAGGGCGAGAGCCTGGGCCTCGTCGGCGAGTCGGGCTGCGGCAAGTCCACCACGGGCCGGCTGATCACCCGCCTCCTGGAGCCGACCGGCGGCAAGATCACCTACCGCGGCCAGGACATCACGCACGCGGGCCGCAGGGATCTGGCGCCGATCCGCTCCGAGATCCAGATGATCTTCCAGGACCCGTACGCCTCGCTGAACCCGCGGCAGACGGTCGGCAAGATCATCTCGGGCCCGATGGAGATCAACGACATCAACCCCGAGGGCGGCCGCGAGAAGCGCGTCCGCGAACTCCTGGAGATCGTCGGCCTCAANNCAGCAGGAACTGGGCATCGCGTTCGTCTTCATCGCCCACGACCTGGCGATCGTCCGCCACTTCTCACAGCGCGTGGCCGTGATGTACCTCGGAAAGATCGTCGAGATCGCCGACCGCGACGACTTGTACGGCAACCCGCGCCACCCCTACACCCGGGCCCTGCTCTCCGCCGTGCCCGAGGCGACGGTGGACGCGGAGCCGCGCGAGCGCATCCGCCTGGCCGGCGACGTCCCGTCCCCGATCAACCCGCCCTCCGGCTGCCGCTTCCGCACCCGCTGCTGGAAGGCGACGGAGAAGTGCGCGACGGAGGCCCCGCCGCTGGTGCAGGCGGAGGGCAACAAGCCCGGCCACCTGACGGCGTGCCACTACCCCGAGACGGCGGAGACGGTCCCGGCCCCCCGTCTCGCCGAGGACCCCGAGGCGGCGGCCTGACACACCCCTTTTCCGTCAGCCGCCCCTCGCGGAACGGACTTTCACCGGCCCATTGACCCGAGCCCCTGATCGTCCGCTTCCAGGGAACGAAGGCCCGCGTCTTCCCGGACGCGGGCCTTCGGCGTGGACGGGTCAGCCCGCTCACTCCGCGGCGAACAGCTCCGCAGCGTCCGTGGCGTGTACGGCTCGCTGGGCCCAGACCTCCAGCTGGGCAAGGTCCGTACAGGCGGTGACTCGCCCGCGGGTCCCATCTGCCACCGGGATTCCCCGCCACTCCAGGATGCGCAGGATCATCTCCCTACGACCCTCGATACGGCCCTCTTCCCTGCCCTCTTCCCCGCCTTCCGCGCGCACCTGCTCCGCCAAGGGGTGTCGCCAGAAGTACTGGATCGCCATCATCGTCACTCCGCGTCGAACAGCTCCGCAGCGTCCGTGGCGTGTACGGCTCGCTGGGCCCAGATCTCCAGCTGGGCGAGGTCCGTGCACGCCGCCACCCGCTTGCGGTCGGCGTCAAGTACCGGGATGCGGCGCCATTCCAGAATGTGGAGCACCATCTCGGCCTTGGCCTCGGCCCGGCCCTGCTCCCGGCCCTGCTCCCGGCCCTCTTCCCGGCCCAGTTCGAAGCCCTGTTCGAGGCCTTGTTCCAGGCCTTGATCTCGGCCTTCCTGCCGCACTTGCTCGGCCAGCGGGTGTCGCCAGAAGTACTGGATCGCCGTCATCAGGTCCCTCCACATCTGCTTCGCCTGGGGGTCGGCCAGGCAGGAGTCGACAAACTGCACGAAGACTGCGGCACTGTCGGGGTCGATGGTCCGCAGGGCGGCGGCCAGGGATTCCAGTATGGCCGGAGCCTGCGGTCCACGCCCGTGTGTCATGGCCGAGAGCACCGCAAGAGGGACGTCCCGCTCGGCCTGCCGCTCGTCCGCGATCACCGGCACGTTGTGCGGACCCAGCACGAGAGGCCGTACGATCAGCGAGGGCCGCCCCCGGAACCCGAACTGGATCGGACGCTCCGCCCACCGCGCCGTAGCGCTGCTCTGGGTGATGACGATGAGCACCGGATCACAGCGGTACCTCTCATACAAGTACGACAGGTAGTACGGCCAGCTGCCCCGTTTCCGCTCGTCCTTCTTCCCCTGCGACTCCACCACCAGCAGGTACGTGCCCTCGTCCGTCTCCGCCCGCAGCAGCGTGTCCACGCGGCGCTCGACCGGTTCGATCTCGGTGAGGTCCACGTTCAGCGCGGCGATCTCCCGAGGCTCGGGGAACGGCACGTGCAGGACCTTCTGTAACGCCTTCGTCAGCAGTGTCGGATCCTTCTGGAAGATCCGGTGCAGCGCCTCATGCGACGAGCCGACCATCAGCTCTCCTTTCCATCGCGGTGATCAACGAGCTACGCCGCCGCAAGTTCGCACCAGATGTACTTCCCCCGGTCCCCGAATCGCGCCGTAGGCTGCCACCCCCAGTACTGCGCACACGCCTTCACCAGCCCCAGCCCCCGCCCGTCCTCCAGCTCCGCCACCTGCTCCAACGGACGCGGGGGATCCGGCGGAGCGGGATCGGTGTCCCACGCCCCGAGCCGCCGGACCCTTCGTATGCCGCACGGCATTGGACACCAGCTCAGCCGCCAGCAACTCCGCCGTGTCCACGATCCCGATCAACCCATGCAGGGTCAGAATCAGGCGCAGGGTGCGGCGGCACACCGTGACGGCTCTGAGGTCGTTGGGGACGTAGAGCGTGCAGTCCCAGGCTTCGTTTTCGGGCATGCGTCATCAACTCCGGTCGATGAGTGGGGATTTGGCGCGCGGTGGCAATGCCGCAGCCGTCATGGCAGGACAGCGCGGTGCGCTTCCGCTGCGTGGGCGATACATCACCGACGGTAAGGCTTACTGTTAATGCATCGCAAGCTGGTCGCGTAATCTGACGCCCGAACGAGTCGAGTTCACGGACGTGTTGAGAGGATCCGCCAATGGCATTGAGAGCCGAGCCGACGGCACGTCAGATGCGCCTGGCGACAGAGTTGCGCAGGCTCCGTGACGCGGCAGGCCTCAGCGCACGGGAGGCGGCGAGACTGCTCGGAGTGAGCCCTCCCCACATCAGCCAGATCGAGGCCGGCTTCACGGGTGTGAGCGAGAACCGGCTACGTCGCCTCGCCGCCAACTACGCCTGCTCTGACCCCGAACTCATCGAGGCTCTGGTGGCCATGGCCACGGACCGCACGCGAGGCTGGTGGGAGGAGTACCGGGGCCGCCTGTCTACGCCGTTCCTGGACCTGTCCGAGCTGGAGCACCACGCCAGCTACCGGTGGGACGTGGACTTCCTGCACATCCCAGGTCTTCTCCAGACCGAGGAGTACGCCCGAGGACTCTTCTCGTACGTAAACCCGGATCACCCCAAAAGCGAGCTGGAGCTGTGGGCCGAACACCGGATGAGGCGCAAGGTCGTCATCCAGCGTGCCGACCCGATTCCGTACGAGGCCCTGGTCCACGAAGCGGCGCTGCGCATCAGAGTCCGCGACCGTGCCGCAGCGCGGGCTCAACTCGCTCATGTACTGGAACTCTCCGAACGCGACCACATCACCGTGCGCGTCATCCCCTTCGACCTGGACGACTTCGGCGGAGCCGGAAGCGCCATGGTGTACGCGGGTGGTCCGGTGCCCAAGCTGGACACAGTGGTACGCGACGGCCCCCACATGACTGGATTCATTGACGCCGAAGCCCAACTCAGTCGCTTCCGCGCACTCTTCCGTAGGCTGGAAGCGGTGTCGCTCAAACCCGGACGTTCACGCGACTTCATCCACGGACTGGCGAAGGAACTGTGAGGCACTCATGGCCACCCGCGACCACTGGCGCAAGTCGTCCTATTCCGGCGGCGGCGAGGGCAACGCCTGCGTGGAGGTCTCCATCCGCCCCGCCCACATAGCAGTCCGCGACTCCAAGGCCCCGGCAAGAGCCACCCTCACCTTCCCCCCCACCACCTTCACCCCCTTCATCAATGCTCTGAAAAAGCACCGGAGTTGAGAGACGCTCAAGAAGTGCACCGGAACCTGACACACCGTTCAACATCGTGTGTCAGACTGCCGCGGTGGTAGATCATTCGTTCACCGATCTCGCGCTCGCCGCGCTCTATGACCACCTCAACCCCTGGGGACCGGGTGACGACTTCTACCTCGGTCTGGTGCGGGAGGCCCGCTCGGTGCTGGACATCGGCTGCGGCACCGGGCGGTTGCTGCGGCGGGCCCGGGCCGAGGGGCACCAGGGACGGCTGATGGGTCTGGATCCGGCCCCGGCCATGCTCGTACAGGCGCGGCGGGCCCGGCCGGACGTCGAGTGGGTGCTCGGTGACACCCGAGTGCGGCGCTGGGATGGGGAGTTCGACCTCGTCGTCATGACCGGGCACGCGTTCCAGGAACTGGTCGGCGACGAGGAGATCCGGTCGTGTCTGCGCGCGGTCCGTGCGGCCCTCGGCGCCGACGGACGGTTCGTCTTCGAGAGCCGCAATCCGGCCGCCCGTGCCTGGGAGCGCTGGACGCCCGAGCGGATCTACGAGATCACCGCCGATGACGGCACTCCGGTACGGGTGTGGCACGAGGTCCAACAGCCCCTCACCGGGGGCCGGGTGCGCTTCACGGAGACCTACGCCGGCGCCCCCTGGCCGACCCCACGGGTCTGCCACAGCGTCCTGCGCTTCCTGGATCCGGAGTCCCTCACGGCCTTCCTGGCCGAGGCCGGGCTGGCCGTCGTCGAACAGTACGGGGACTGGGGCCGGAGCCCGCTCACCCCCGCCAGCCCCGAGATCATCACCGTGGCCCGACGAGCCCAGCCGGGTTCTGCCCGGCGGATCATGTGACCACTGGGCTGCGACGACGGAACGCTTAACCGACGTAACCGAGGCACCGCCCTAACCGACGTGCCCGAGAGTCGCGCCCGGCCTGCGGATCCGGCCCAGGCGAACGACTACGACCACTTCGCCGAGGCGTACTCGGCGGAGACCGAGAACAACCTCGTGAACGCGTACTACGCGCGGCCCGCGATGTTGGCCCTCGCCGGAGACGTGGCCGGCCGCCGGATCCTGGACGCCGGCTGCGGCTCAGGCCCCCTGTCCGCCGCACTGCGCGACCGCGGTGCCTTCACCACCGCCGGCTTCCGCCTTGCCGTCATCAGCGAGCCGCGGCCCGACCCGGCCGCCCGTGAACTGTTTCCCGACGGCTTCCGCGACCTTTCGACCAAGCCCAACTTCCTGTTCTTCGTCGTCGAGGTACCGCAGTCGGCTGCCGGGTGGTGAGAGCACCCCGATACGGGTGCTCTCCGCGGGGACGATCCGCATAGGCTCGTCGGGGAATTGACGACAGTCGGTGGAGAAACCGGGGAGCCATGTCCACGAACAGCGCCGCTCTGACCATCGCGACCATCGCCGAACGCTTCCTCACCGCCTTCCAGGCCCGGGACTGGGAGGCGCTGCGGGGTCTGCTGGCGGACGACATCGCCTGGACCATGCCGGGAACGGGCACGATCTCCGGCACCGTCCACGGCGCCGAAGCGGTCGTGGACCGGGCTCGGCACATCGCGGGCAGGGGACTGCACACCGAGCTGCTGCATGTCCTCGTCGGCGCGCACGGTGCCGCCCTCTCACTCCACAACACGGCAACCGCCCCTGACGGCCGTCGTCTCGACGAGTACCTCGCGACCGTGCTGACCACGCGCCACGGACGCATCACCGCCATCGACAGCTATCTCTCGGACGTCGACGGCATGAGTTCCTTCTTCACCGCGCCCTGAGACCAAGCCCGGATTGATCTCAGGGCGCCGGAGTCTCGGGTTCTAAGATCGAACCATGCACATTCGTCCAGTAGATCCCAGGGATATGACTTGGGAGCAGGACCATGCCGTCTACCGCGTCTACTTCTGGGACACGGCCAGTAATCAGTCGCACGAATATCAAGTGTCAGAGGCCGATGTCGACGAAGTGCTGGACTGGACACGTCGCGAAGCGGAGTCGCAGGGATGGACGTACACGGTCTATGCGCAGGTCAGTGACGAGGGACGGCCGGGGCTCGTGCGGCTCTGTGGTGTGATGGGTGATCCCTTTGCCGCATGAGGCGAACAGCTCAGGGCCATACGCCTAGTCCGTCCCCTCCTCCTCCAACGCCACCAACGCCGGATCCAGCACGATGTCCTCGTCCCGTGCCTCGATCGTCGGTTCCTCCGGGAAGTGGCAGGCCGTCAGATGGCCCTCGTGGTTGCCGGAGAGGCGGATCAGCGGTGGTTCCTCTGTCGCGCACTTGTCCTGGGCCTTCCAGCAACGCGTGCGGAAGCGGCAGCCGGAGGGCGGGGAGATGGGTGAGGGGACGTCGCCGGCCAGGCGGATGCGCTCGCGGCCACCCGTGTCCTCCTCCGTGAGGTTCACCTCGGGGACCGCGGACAGCAGGGCGTGGGTGTACGGGTGGCGCGGGCGGGTGTAGATGGAGTCTCGGTCGCCGACCTCGATGATCTTGCCGAGGTACATCACCGCGACCCGATGGGAGAAGTGCCGTACAACGGCGAGGTCGTGGGCGATGAAGACGAACGCGATGCCCAGTTCCTGCTGNNTTGAGGCCGACGATCTCCAGGAGTTCGCGGACGCGCTTCTCGCGCCCGCCCTCGGGCTCGATCCCGTTGATCTCCATCGGACCCGAGATGATCTTGCCGACCGTCTGCCGCGGGTTCAGCGACGAGTACGGATCCTGGAAGATCATCTGGATCTCGGAGCGGATCGGCGCCAGATCCTTGCGCGTGGCATGGCTGATGTCCTGGCCCCGGTACGAGATCGACCCGGACGTGGGCTCCAGCAGCCGCGTGATCAGCCGGCCCGTCGTCGACTTGCCGCAGCCCGACTCACCGACCAGGCCGAAACTCTCCCCGGCGTGCACCGTCAGGTCGATGCCGTCCACGGCCTGCACCGCGCCGATCGTCCGGCGGATCGGGAAGCCGCCCTTGACGGGGAAGTGCTTGGTCAGGCCCGAGACCTGCAACAGCGGCTCGCCGTCCGCGCCGCTGTTCTTCCCGCGCGGGGCTGTGAGGACGTTCTCCTCTGTCATGACAATGTCTCCTAGCCCAGCCGGGGCTTGATCTCTTCGATGAAGATGGTCCGCTTCTGGTCCTCCGTCAGATGGCACGCGGAGGCCCGGTCCGGCGTCAGCGGCGGGCGCTCGCGTACGCAGCGGCCGGTGCCCTCGACCCGGTCCTGGAAGGTGCAGCGGGGATGGAAGCGGCAGCCGGACGGCGGGGTGAGCAGCGAGGGCGGGGTGCCGGGGATCGGGGACAGCTGGGCGCCGAGGTCGGAGTCCAGGCGTGGCATCGAGTTCAGCAGGCCCCAGGTGTAGGGATGGCGGGGCGAGCGCAGCACTTCGTCGACCGTGCCCCGTTCCACCGCGCCGCCCGCGTACATCACCATGATGTCGTCGGCCATGTCGGCGATCACCCCCAGGTCGTGGGTGATGAAGATGATGCCCGATCCGAACTCCTGTTGCAGGTCCTTGAGCAGATCGAGAATCTGCGCCTGGACCGTCACGTCCAGCGCCGTCGTCGGCTCGTCGGCGATGAGCAGGTCGGGGTCGCAGACCAGCGCCATGGCGATCATCGCGCGCTGGCGCATACCGCCGGAGAACTGGTGCGGATAGTCCTTCGCCCGCTCGCGGGGGTTCGGGATGCCCACCTTGCCGAGCATCTCCACGGCCCGCTCCCAGGCGGCCTTCTTGGAGGCGCCGTTGTGCTTCATGTACGGCTCGGCGATCTGCCGGCCCACCGTGTAGTACGGGGAGAGCGCGGTGAGCGGGTCCTGGAAGATCATGGCGACCTTGTTGCCGCGCAGTCTTTCGAGTTCGGACTCGCGCGCTGTCGTCAACTCCCGCCCGTCCAGCAGGATTTCACCCTCGACCGTGGTGAACATGGGGTTGTGCAGGCCGAGGATGGTCAGGTTGGTCACCGACTTGCCCGAGCCGGACTCGCCCACGATGCCGAGCGTCCGGCCGCGTTCGAGGTCGAAGGAGAGTCCGTCCACGGCCCCTACGACGCCGTCCTCGGTCTTGAAGCTGACGTGCAGGTCCCGCACGGAGAGCAGGGGGCCGGAGCCGGCCGGGGCCGGGGCTCCGGCTTCCTTGGTCAGAGTGGTCACGACAGTCTCCTCATGCGGCCTAGGACAGCCGCACGCGCGGGTCGATGAAGGCGTACGCGGCGTCGACGACGATGTTGAACAGCAGGATCATGCTGGCGGAGAAGAGCATCACGCCGAGCAGCAGCGGCAGGTCGCTGAAGAAGACGGACTGGACGGCGAGGTTGCCGAGCCCCGGCAGGCCGAAGGTGTACTCGGTGATGATGGCGCCGCCGAACAGCGAGCCGAGGTCGATGCCGAAGATGGTGACGATCGGGATCAGCGAACCGCGCCAGGCGTAGCGGAAGAAGACGTAGGCCCGGGACATGCCCTTGGCGCGGGCGGTGCGGACGTGTTCCTCCTGGAGCTGTTCGATCATCGAGGAGCGCGCCATACGGGTGTACTGCGCGGCGAAGATCGTCGAGAGGACCACCCAGGGGATGATCAGGCCGGTGAACCAGGAGACGGGGTCGTGGGTGATCTCGTTGTAGGCGGGCTTGTCGAACCAATGGGTCTGGTAGACGAGGATCGCCAGGGCCAGCGGGCCGAGGAAGTAGATCTGCAGCGAGCTGATGACCATGGCGCCCGCGGTGGCCGTCTTGTCGATCAGCGTGCCGCGCCGCCAGGCGGCGAGCAGCCCGGTGCCGAGGCCGACGAGCAGGAAGCACACGGCCGCGCCCAGTGTGAGCGAGACGGTAGTGGGCAGGCGGTCCATCAGCGTGGCCCAGACCTGCTCGTTGGTGTGGTACGAGTAGCCGAAGCAGGGGGCGGGGCACGGTCCCTGGGCGAACTGGCTGCTGCCCACGACGAGGTTGTGCAGGAAGATCCAGTACTGCTCGGTGATGGGTTTGTCCAGGCCGAGCACATGGTGGATGTTCGCGATGCTGTCCGGGTTGCAGGTCTTGCCGCACATCAGCAGCGCCGGATCCCGGGGCACCCCGAAGAACAGCACGAACGTGACAACGCTCAGCAGGAAGAGAATGACGACGGCACCGATGAACCGGCGCACGAGGAAGCGCAGCATGACAGGGCAGCTCTCAGACGTCGGCGGCCCGGGCGGTACCCGGCGCGCCGCTTCCGCTGTCGCGGGGGCGCGCCGGGTGCCGGACGGGGACGGTTACTTGATGAAGAGGCGACGCGGGTCGACGCCGCCGATCACGTCGTCGTAGACCATGCCGCCGACCTTGGAACCGGCGATCTGGCTCTGCTTGTAGTACGCGGTCGGGACGACGTTGACGCTGTCCTTCACGATGTACTCGTCGAGCTTCTCCCACTCGGCCGCCGACTTGACCGGGTCGGTGATCTTGTTGATCCGGTCGATCTCGCTGTTGATCTTCGGGTCGTTGACCTGGGAGTAGTTCTGCGCGCCGTCGGCGATCACCCGGCCGTCGTACAGCGGCGGGATCACGGTCGAGGAGGACGGCCAGTCGGCACCCCACGCGGTGTGGAAGATGTCGTAGTTGTTGTTGAGCTTGGAGACCTGGTCGTAGTAGGTCTCGGCCGGGATCTCCTGGCGCTGGACGTTGAAGCCGGCCTTCTGTAGGCCCGCCGCCATCGCGGTGGAGTACTGCTGGCCTTCGGGGGTGTTGATGTAGCCGAAGGTCAGCTTCATGCCCAGCTTGCCGGCCTTCTGCAGCAGCGCCTTGGCCTTGGCCGGGTCACCGGCGGGGTTCTTCTTCTTGCCCCACGGGTCGAAGGAGGGGTCGTAGCCGGAGACGGTCGGGGAGATCAGGCCGCCCGCGACCTCCATCGCGTCGGTGCCGCCGTAGGCCCGCACGAACGGGGTGATCGGCAGCGCGTAGGCGATGGCCTCGCGGACCGTCTTGTCCTTCATGGCCGGGTGGCTCATGTTGATGTTCATCTGGCCGACGTACGGCTGGTAGCCCGAGACCGTGCGGGACTTCATCTTCGGGTCCTTGAGGACCCGGGACAGGTTGCCCGCGTCGACCTGGTTGTTGAAGCTGATGCCGGTCTGGTCGGCGCCGCTGTCGGCGAGCAGGGACTTGGTGGAGGTCTCGAACTGCTGGTTGAACGTGATGTTGAACTGGTCCACGTACTGGTGCCGGATCGGGTCCGTCTTCGGGTCCCAGTTGGTGTTCTTGACGAGCACCATCGACTTGCCGGACTTGAACGACTGGATCTTGTACGGGCCGGTCACCAACGGTGCCTTGTCGTACTTCTCCTTGGTGTCGCCCTTTTCCGAGACCACCGAGTAGCCGGCCATGGCCAGCGCGTAGGGCAGGTCGGGGTGCGCGGTCTTGAAGTGGAAGACGATCGTCTTCTCGTCCGGGGTCTGCAGGACGGAGTCGGGCAGGTGCTTGCCCTTGTACGGCCCGTCCGGCAGCAGCTTGCGGTAGGTGGCGCCGGAGGTGTCCGCGAGCCACTGCTGGATGTAGGTGGGGCCCTGGTTGATGAACGACGCGAAGAGCCGCTCGAAGGTGTGGCGTATGTCCGTGGACGTGATCGGAGTGCCGTCCGCGAACTTGATGCCGTCCTTGAGCGTGTACTTCCAGGTCTTGCCGCCGTCGGTGGTGGTGCCGGAGTCGGTGGCGAGGTCGCCGACCACCTCGTGCTGGTGGCCGTCGTCGCTCGTGGCCTTGTAGCCGGTCAGACCTCTGTGCAGCAGCTGTGCGACGGACATCATGTCGGAGACGTAGATCTGGCCCGGGTCCAGGTGCGCGTACGAGTCCCGCTGCAGCACCTCCATCGCGCCGCCGGACTTGGCGCCGGGCACGGGCGCCGCCGGACCGGTGGAGTCGGCCGTGCCGCCGAACTTGATGGACGCCTGCTGGCGCTTGGCGTCCTGCTGGTCCTTCTTGCCGTTGGTGCCGGAGTCGCTGCCGCCCTTGCTGCAGCCGGTGAGCACGAGTGCTCCGGCCGCAAGCACGGAGAGTGCGCCGTATGCGTGGCGTCCGCCCCTACTCATCACGAAGATACCCACCCATCTGTGAAAGTGACGATCCGTGTGGTTGACGTGGTGCCAGGTCAGCGCGCGGTCTTGGGATCGAAGGCGTCTCTGACCGAGTCCCCGAGCAGGTTGAACGCGACGACGAAGATGATCATCGAGACGCCGGGGAAGAACATGTAGGTGATGTCGTTCTGCATCACCAGTTCGGTGGACGCCTTGGAGAACATCTGCCCCCAGTCCGGCGTCGGTTCGACGATGCCGACACCCAGGAAGGACAGACCGGCCTCGGCCGTCACGAAACCGGGCAGCAGGTACGTCGACTGCACCAGCAGCGGCGTGACGACGTTCGGCAGGATCTCCTTGCGGATGATCCGCCACGACGAGGCACCGCTGACCCGGGCCGCCTCGATGAACTCCCGTTCCCGCAGGGCGAGTGCGGTGCCGCGCAGGATACGGCCGAGCCCCATCCAGCCCAGGAACCACTGGACGATGATCAGGGCCACCACCCGGACATAGGTGGGGGTCTCGTCACGGGGGCTGACGAACAGGGAGACCACGACCGGCATGCTCGCGATGAAGAACAGCTGCGCCGGGAAGGCGAGCAGGAAGTCGATGACCCGGCCGATGAAGTAGTCGGTCCTGCCGCCGACATAGCCGGCGGTGACGCCGAGCAGGATGCCGGTCACGACGACGGCGACGGTGACGGCGACGGAGATCATCAGCGAGGTGCGGATGCCGTAGATCAGCTTGGTGAAGACGTCGTAGCCGTTGCCGGGTTCGAGGCCGAACCAGAAGTCGCCGCTGATACCGCCGTTGGGCTGTACCGGCACACCGGCGCTGTCGAAGAGCTCCGGACGTTCGTCCGCGTACACCGTGTACGGGTTCTTGCCGTACAGCTTGGCGATCAGCGGGGCGAGCAGTCCGATCAGGAAGAAGAAGCCCACGACGTAGGCCGAGATCACGCCCGTGCGGTCGCGCTTGAAGCGCAGCCACATCAGCTGGCCGGGAGACCGGCCCGCGAGCTTGACGGCTTCGCTCTTCGTCTCCGGCCCTGGTTCGCCGTCGACGTCGACCGAAGTCCCGCCGCCCTCAATGTCGATAGGACTTGTCACGGTTCGTCCGTTTCAAGGTATGAGTGACTCCACGCGTTCACCAACAAGAGAGGGATTCCGTCTTCCCTCCGACACCCCTGACGGAGGGTCAGACACCCCCTGGTGCTCGTGAGTCGGCGCACTGTCCCCACAGTGCGAGACCCATTGACCCGAGCGCTTCGCGGCTAACTATCTGCCATGGGTCCACCACCGACCACTGCCGGTAGATCTCAATTCAGTCACGGATCGCCGCTAGACCTTCCAAAATCTGGACAAACTGTTCGACGGAAGAAGGCACGAAACGGACTTGTTACATGGGTATCGGGCAGCGATCTCCGCATGCCGGACATAGGGCGCCAGAAAATGGGTTGCAAAAAGCCCGGGTGCCCCCACGATGGGGGCACCCGGGCTCAACTGCGGGTGGATCAGCCGTGCTTGGCGCGGCTCGCGGCGCGCGCCCGCTCCCGCTGGTCGAGGTTGACCTTGCGGATGCGAACGGCTTCCGGGGTCACCTCGACGCACTCGTCGTCGCGGCAGAACTCCAGCGACTGCTCAAGGGACAGCTTGCGCGGCGGCACGATCGACTCGGCCACATCGGCCGTCGAGGACCGCATGTTGGTGAGCTTCTTCTCCTTGGTGATGTTGACGTCCATGTCGTCGGCGCGGGAGTTCTCACCGACGATCATGCCCTCGTACACCTCGGTGCCCGGCTCCACGAACAGCACGCCGCGCTCCTGGAGGTTTGTCATCGCGAACGCGGTGACGGCACCGGAGCGGTCGGCGACCAGCGAACCGTTGTTGCGGGTCTGCAGGGTGCCGAACCAGGGCTCGTGGCCCTCGTGGATGGAGTGGCCGATGCCCGTGCCGCGGGTCTGGGTCAGGAACTCGGTCCGGAAACCGATCAGGCCACGGGACGGCACGACGAACTCCATGCGCACCCAGCCCGAGCCGTGGTTGGACATGTTGTCCATACGGCCCTTGCGGACACCCATGAGCTGCGTGACGGCGCCCATGTGCTCCTCGGGCACGTCGATCGTCATGCGCTCGACCGGCTCGTAGACCTTGCCGTCGACGTCCTTGGTGACGACCTGCGGCTTGCCGACGGTCAGCTCGTAGCCCTCCCGGCGCATGGTCTCGACCAGGATGGCGAGCGCCAGCTCACCACGGCCCTGCACCTCCCAGGCGTCCGGACGCTCGGTCTCCAGCACGCGCAGCGAGACGTTACCGATCAGCTCGCGGTCCAGGCGGTCCTTGACCTGGCGGGCGGTGACCTTGCGGTCCTTCACGGCCGACTTCGCGTCGGCGCCCTTGCCGGTGCCGCCCCGGCCGACCAGCGGCGAGGTGTTCGTACCGATGACCATGGAGATCGCCGGCTCGTCCACCGTGATCAGCGGCAGCGGGATCGGGTTCTCGGGGTCCGCGAGCGTCTCGCCGATCATGATGTCGGGGATACCCGCGACGGCGCAGATGTCACCCGGGCCGGCCTTCTCGGCGGGCTTGCGGGTGAGGGCCTCGGTCATCATCAGCTCGGAGATGCGCACGTTGCTGACGGAGCCGTCGCGCTTGATCCAGGCGACCGTCTGGCCCTTGCGCAGCTCGCCCTGCTCGACGCGGAGCAGCGCGATACGGCCGAGGAAGTTGTCGGCGTCGAGGTTGGTGACGTGCGCCTGGAGCGGGGCCTCCTCCTCGTACGTCGGGGCCGGGATGTGCTCCAGGATCGTGGAGAAGAACGGCTCCAGGCTGTCGCTGTCGGCCGGGACCGTGCCGTCGTCCGGCTTGGTCAGCGAGGCGATGCCGTCACGGCCGCAGGCGTAGACGATCGGGAACTCGATCTGCTCCTCGTCCGCGTCCAGGTCCAGGAAGAGGTCGTAGGTCTCGTTGACGACCTCGTCGATGCGGGAGTCCGGGCGGTCCGTCTTGTTGATGCACAGGATGACGGGCAGGCGCTGCTGGAGCGCCTTGCGCAGCACGAACCGGGTCTGCGGCAGCGGGCCCTCGGAGGCGTCGACGAGCAGCACCACACCGTCCACCATCGACAGACCGCGCTCGACCTCGCCACCGAAGTCGGCGTGGCCCGGGGTGTCGATGATGTTGATGGTGATCGGGTCCCCGCCGTCCTTCGGGTGGTATTTCACCGCCGTGTTCTTGGCGAGGATCGTGATGCCCTTCTCACGCTCCAGGTCGTTCGAGTCCATGACCCGGTCGTCGACCTGGTCGAGCTGGTGGGCGGCGAACGCGCCGGCCTGCTTCAGCATGCCGTCGACGATGGTGGTCTTGCCGTGGTCGACGTGAGCGACGATGGCTACGTTGCGGATGTCGTGGCGCGTGGCCATAAGGTTGCCGTACTCCCGGAGTGTGAGGAAAGCCTGCGCGTACGTCTGCGTTACGCGGGCCCTGCCGGGCTTGACATGCCACGGCCTCACCCCATGTTACGTGGCCCCGAGGGAGTCGGCCTTCCGAGGGTCACGTGCTGATCTCCATGGAGATCAGTTCTTGGGACTCGGGGAGATCCTCGCCCCCTTCTTCAGAAAGCCCATGTCCTCATACACGGGCGTCTGGAACCCGAACGCCCCCACGTTGACAAGATTCTTCCGCACGGCCACCAGCTGAGGCCGCTGATACAGCGGGATGGACCCCGCCGCGGCCCAGATCCTCGCGTCGGCCTTGCGGATCAGCGAGACCGCCTCGCCCTCGTCCAGCGTCGCCGCGGCCTCGTCGAAGAGCTGGTCGACCTGGTCGGTCCCCACCCGTGTGTAGTTCTGCTCGACGTTCACCGAGCCGTCGGCGGCCGGCACCGGCTTGGCGTAGACCGGGCGGTCGTCCGTCGCCGGGAACGCGGAGGACGGCCACGAGTACAGCGCGAGGTCGTAGTCGCCGGAGGCGATATGGTCCTTGAAGTAGCTCTCGTCCGGGACCTTGGTGATCGTCGTCCGGATGCCGAGCCGCTCCAGCATGGCCGAGATCCGCTCGGCGACCGAGTTCAGCGTCTCGGAGCCGGCGCCGGACGGGAGCACGAAGCGCAGCGCGAGCGCCTTGCCGTCCTTGGCGAGCGGGGCCGCCGGCGCGGCAGCCGCTGCCGTGCCCTTGGGGGCGTACGCACCGGGTACGCCCCCGTTCCTGCCCTCCTGCGCCAGGTGCCGGTCACCCCCGTCGCCGTGGCCCCCGCTCTTGCCGTCGCCGTTCTTGCCGTCCTCGCCGACGATGTACTCGCCGTCCCTGCCGCCGTCGGACTTCTCCTCACCGTCGGCCTTGTCCCCCTTGTCCCCCTTGTCTCCCATATCCCCCTTGCCGCTCTCGGCGCCGGCGGCCTTCTCGCCCTTCCTGGCCTCCTTGACCGGGCCGCCCGGCACCCAGCCGGCGTCGGCGAGCAGCGCCTGCGCCTCCTTGGTGTCCTGGCCGCCGACCGCGCCGCTGTCGTCGGCGTAGGCGGCCTGCCCGGACAGCGCGAGATGGCTGCCGACCGGGACGGCGGGCAGACCCAGCGGGGTGAGCACCAGACGGGCCAGTTCCCCGCGGTCCAGGGCGCGGGCGACGGCGCGGCGGACGCGCGCGTCGGCGAGGGGGCCCTCGGAGCCGTTGAGGGCGAGCTGGGTGTAGGCGGGCTCCAGCGATCTGCGGACCTCGACGTCGCGCAGTGCCAGCTGCTCGTCCAGGTACTCGGCGATGGCCTTGTGCAGCTTGCTCTCGCCGGCCCTGGCCGCGTCGGCGCCGAAGTCGTGCGCGAGCGCCCAGGCGCGCAACTTCTTCACGGAGGTCCGGCCGGAGCCCTGCAGCGGGTTCGCGGTGCCGTGGGCGGCGAGCCCGATCCGCTGGGCGTCGGCGGGATCGACGTCGGCGACGTCCACGCTGCCGTCGGCGAGCGCCTCGGCCCGCTTGTCCCGGGGTACGGCGTGCAGCACGATCTGGGACAGCTTGGCGGATCTGCCCCACCAGCGCGGGTTGCGGGTGAGGACGACGTCCTTGCTCGCGGTGTCGACCTTGTCCACCGTGAACGGTCCGGCGGTGACCTTCAGCCTGCGGCGGGCCTCGTCGTTGAAGGCGCCCGGGGTGCCCATGACCTCCTTCGGGTACAGCGGTGAGAACAGCGACTTCCAGTCGGCGTAGGGGCGGGCGAAGGTGACCCGGACCTGGAGGTCGCTGGCGCCGCGCTCGATCTTCTCGATGCGGTCGTAGCCGGCGTTGCGGGCGGTCCAGTAGGCGCTGTTCCTGCCGGACAGGGCGCGCCACTGGGCGAGGAAGTCCGCGGCCCCGATCTCCCGGCCGTCGCTCCAGACGGCCTGCTGGTTCAGCTTGTACAGCACGACCTGGCGCGGCTCGGTCTCGATGACCTTGGCCGACTCCAGGTAGTCGGGGTTGGGTACCGGCCGGCCGCCGGCGTCCAGCCGGAACAGGGAGGGCAGTACGGCCTGGGCGATGCGGTTGGTGCCGGTGTCGGCGTCGGCCTGGAAGGCGTTGAGAGTCTCGGGGACGGCGTCGACGGCCCACTTCAGGCTGGAGCCGTCGGCGACCAGGTCCCGGGCGACCGGGGCGATGTCCTGACCGGCGAGCGGCTTGCCGGCCTCGTCCTCGTCCGAACCGCATCCGGCGAGGAACGGCACGGCCAGCACGCCCGCGGTTACCAAGGCGGTGACGCTCCGTCGACCGTGGGACATCTCTGCTACCTCCGGGAAGCCGCGAGCGTTATGATCACGTTTGGCGGTATATGGAGCTGATCAGATCTATGCGGCCCACTGAAGAGGAAAGGATCCAGCAACAGCGGGCGACACGGCGACCACGCGCGGTAACCTCACCCGTGTGGCGCAACACACCCCGTGATGCACCGATACGCCTCCGCCAATCGGTGCACATGCCTTCACAGAGGCAGGTGTGACGCGCAACACTCCAAGGCGCATGAACGTCGCCGTCCAGGGCCCGCCGGACCCATGGAAGTGAGGCAGGACATGTCCGTGCACGACGACATCACCTCGGTCCAGCGCTCTCTCGACGATCTGTACCGGTCGCTGGGACGTCTGGAGCACCAACTCGGCAGCGGCGGCCTGGAGATGCGCCGGGTCCGGCTGGACGCCGACCATCTGCGCGAGAGCGTGGCGCTGCTGCGGGAAGCGTCCGACACCCAGAAGACCCCGCGCCGCCCGGACCTCGTCACCATCTCCGACACGCCGTACGACACCAGCCTGTGGGTGGGCTCGGACGACGAGGGTCTGGGCGCCCGCGACCGCCACGCCCCCTGATCCCCGAGCCATGGACCCTGAGCCATAGAAGCGGAGCCCCGCCTTGGCCACTGGTACGGAACCCCAACAGAACAGCGGCGGCGTACGGACCGGTACGCGCGCCGCGATCACCGCCCCGCATCTGCGGACCGACCGCTGGTGGCTGGCGCCCGCCGTCACCGCGGCCGGTCTGTTCGCCTTCGTCGTGTACTCGACCTGGCGGGCCTTCGCCAACACGCACTACTACGCGGCGCCGTACGTCTCGCCGTTCTACTCGCCGTGCCTGGCGCAGAACTGCCGGACGATGCGCGCCGGCCCGAACGCCGACCTCTTCGGGAGCTGGTGGGGCATCTCCCCCGCCATCATCATCCTGATCTTCCCGCTCGGCTTCCGGCTGACCTGCTACTACTACCGCAAGGCCTACTACCGCAGCTTCTGGGCGTCCCCGCCCGCCTGCGCGGTGGCCGAGCCGCACCGGAAGTACACCGGTGAGACCCGCTTCCCGCTGATCCTGCAGAACGTCCACCGGTACTTCTTCTACGCCGCCCTGCTGGTCGCCGGTGTGCTGACCTACGACACGGTCCTGTCCTTCCGCGACACCCACTACCGGTGGGGCCACATGGGACTGGGCACCCTCGTCTTCCTGGTCAACATCGTGCTGATCTGGGCGTACACCCTGTCCTGCCACTCCTGCCGGCACATCGTCGGCGGCAAGCTCAAACACTTCTCGAAGCACCCGGTGCGCTACCGGGCGTGGCAGTTCGTCGGCAGGCTCAACGCCCGCCATATGCAGCTGGCGTGGGCGTCGCTGCTGAGCGTGGCACTCGCGGACTTCTACGTCTATCTCGTCGCGTCCGGGGTCTTCGCCGACCCGCGCTTCTTCTAGAGACCCAGTGAGGATCTGAGCCGATGTCCGTGGTCGACCGCCAGGAGTGGGACGTCGTCGTGGTCGGTGCCGGTGGCGCCGGGCTGCGCGCCGCGATCGAGGCGCGCGAGCGGGGCGCCCGTACGGCGGTGATCTGCAAGTCGCTGTTCGGCAAGGCGCACACCGTGATGGCCGAGGGCGGCATCGCCGCGGCCATGGCCAACGTCAACGAGCACGACAACTGGCAGGTTCATTTCCGCGACACCCTGCGCGGCGGCAAGTTCCTCAACCAGTGGCGGATGGCCGAGCTGCACGCGCAGGAGGCTCCGGACCGGGTGTGGGAACTGGAGACCTGGGGCGCGCTGTTCGACCGCACGAAGGACGGCCGGATCTCCCAGCGCAACTTCGGCGGCCACGAGTATCCGCGCCTCGCCCACGTCGGTGACCGTACGGGCCTGGAGCTGATCCGTACGCTGCAGCAGAAGATCGTCGCCCTGCAGCAGGAGGACTTCAAGGAGACCGGGGACTACGAGTCCCGACTGAAGGTCTTCCAGGAGTGCACGGTCACAAGGATCCTGAAGAACGGCGATCGTGTCTCCGGGGTCTTCGCCTACGAGCGCGAGACCGGCCGCTTCTTCGTCCTGGAGGCGCCGTCGGTCGTGGTCGCGACCGGTGGCATCGGCAAGTCCTTCAAGGTCACCTCGAACTCCTGGGAGTACACCGGCGACGGTCACGCGCTGGCGCTGCTGGCCGGCGCGCAGCTGCTGAACATGGAGTTCGTGCAGTTCCACCCGACGGGCATGGTCTGGCCGCCGTCGGTGAAGGGCATCCTGGTCACCGAGTCGGTGCGCGGCGACGGCGGGGTGCTCAGGAACTCCGAGGGCAAGCGGTTCATGTTCGACTACATCCCGGACGTGTTCAAGGAGAAGTACGCCGAGTCGGAGGAGGAGGGCGACCGCTGGTACGAGGACCCGGACCACAACCGGCGCCCGCCCGAGCTGCTCCCGCGTGACGAGGTCGCCCGCGCCATCAACTCCGAGGTGAAGGCGGGCCGGGGCTCGCCGCACGGCGGGGTCTTCCTGGACGTGTCGACACGTATGCCGGCCGAGGTGATCCGGCGCCGGCTGCCCTCCATGTACCACCAGTTCAAGGAGCTGGCGGACGTCGACATCACGGCGGAGGCCATGGAGGTCGGGCCGACCTGTCACTACGTGATGGGCGGCATCGCGGTCGAGTCCGACACGGCGGCGGCGCGCGGCGTGCCGGGCCTGTTCGCGGCCGGTGAGGTCGCGGGCGGCATGCACGGCTCCAACCGGCTCGGCGGCAACTCCCTCTCGGACCTGCTGGTGTTCGGCCGCCGCGCGGGCTGGCACGCGGCCCAGTACGCCCAGGCGCACCAGCGCCCGCCGGTGGACGACGCCCAGGTCGACGCGGCGTCCGCGGAGGCCCTGCGGCCCTTCTCGGCGGAGGCGGGCCGGGAGGGCGAGGCGGGCCCGCCGGAGAATCCGTACACCCTGCACCAGGAACTCCAGCAGACCATGAACGACCTGGTCGGCATCATCCGCCGAGAGGGCGAGATGGAGCAGGCCCTGCACAAGCTCGGTGACCTGCGGGTACGCGCCCGGCGGGCCGGCGTCGAGGGCCACCGCCAGTTCAACCCGGGCTGGCACCTCGCCCTCGACCTGCGGAACATGCTGCTGGTCAGCGAGTGCGTGGCCCGCGCGGCACTGGAACGCACCGAGTCGCGCGGCGGTCACACCCGCGAGGACCATCCGACGATGGACCGCGCCTGGCGCAATGTGAACCTGCTCTGCGCGCTCGCCGACCCCACCGGCGGCCTCGCGGCGACCGACCCCGGCCGCGGCCAGATCCGCCTCACCCGCGAGAACACCGACCCCATCCGCCCGGACCTGCTCGCCCTCTTCGAGAAGGAGGAGCTGGTCAAGTACCTCGCCGAAGAGGAGCTGTACGAGTGAGCAGCTACGAGGCCCGCTTCAAGGTGTGGCGGGGTGATGTGCAGGGCGGTGGCCTCGATGACTTCACGGTCGAGGTCCACGACGGCGAAGTGGTCCTGGACATCGTCCACCGCCTCCAGGCCACCCAGGCGCCCGACCTGGCCGTGCGCTGGAACTGCAAGGCAGGCAAGTGCGGTTCGTGCTCGGCGGAGATCAACGGCCGCCCGCGCCTGATGTGCATGACCCGTATGTCGGTGTTCACCCGCGAGGAGACGATCACGATCACCCCTCTGCGCACCTTCCCGGTGATCCGCGATCTGGTGACCGATGTCGGCTTCAACTACCAGAAGGCCAGGGAGGTCCCGTCCTTCGTGCCGCCCGCCGGTGCCGGTCCCGGCGAGTACCGGATGATGCAGGAGGACGTGGACCGCTCGCAGGAGTTCCGCAAGTGCATCGAGTGCTTCCTGTGCCAGGACACCTGCCATGTGGTGCGCGACCACGAGGAGAACAAGACGGCGTTCGCGGGCCCGCGTTTCCTGATGCGGATCGCGGAACTGGACATGCACCCGTTGGACGCGGCAGCGGAATCCGGCCTGGACCGCAGAGGCACGGCCCAGGACGAACACGGCCTCGGCTACTGCAACATCACCAAGTGCTGCACGGAGGTCTGCCCCGAGGGCATCAAGATCACCGACAATGCCCTGATCCCCATGAAGGAACGCGCGGTGGACCGCAAGTACGACCCGCTGGTGTGGCTGGGCTCGAAGATCAGGAGGCGGACGCCGTAGCACCGTGGAACAGGTGCATGGCGTCTTCCAACCGCTCCCGGGAGGCGGCAACGCGCGGATCGCCGTAAGCGGTACCGCCGTTGCCGATCACCGCGACCTTGCCGTGAGCGGCGGAGCGGCAGGCGCGCAGGGCCCGCAGGGTTCGGAGAGTTCCCGCAGCGCCGGTCCGGCCCCCTTCGGGTCCCGGCGCAGGGCGTCCTCCAGACTGCCGCCGGGCAGGTCCTCGACGACGGCCGCGGCTGCCTCGGGGCCCACGTGGAGCAGGCGCCCGGTGCGGACGCCAGCGGCTGTGAGACGGTCGTGGGCCGGGGTGAACAGGTCGGCTCCGCCGGCGCGTGAGAAGGAATCGCGGGGATCGGCGTCGGGCAGGTCCCCGTAGTCCTCGTCCGGCGACCAGACGTAGGCGATCGCGGCACGGGCGAGTGGTTGGAGGTCGGCGACGGGCCGGGGCTGTCGGTTCCCGGTCACCGGCCCCGGTCTTCCGCTTCGGCCCCGCTCAGTGAACCCAGTTTTCCCGGTAGGCGCGCCAGTCGGCCTCCGTCGCCGCGAAGTCGACGTACAGCGCGACACCGAAGCGGACGCGATCGGCGTCGGTGCGGGACAGACCGAGGCGGACACCGCGTACGGCGGCCGGGACGGTCTCCCCGCGGGCCCAGTGGCCGAAACGGTTCTCGTGGTAGAAGGGCAGGCCCATGAGCAGGTCGGTGGTGTCGGGGGTGACCTCCAGGGCGAGGCTCGTCTGCTGGGCCACGTAACCGCCGTAGAGACTCGGCAACGGCTGCATGGTGTCGTACGACATGACGGCGATCTGGTCCACACGGCGGGCCACCTGCCCGAAGAAGGACTGCGACCACCACTTGGGGTGACCGGTGGTCGTGCCCCAGAAGGAGTGGAACGCGGGCAGCGGGTCGATCTGGTGGGCGGCGACGGAGAGGACGGCGTGCCGGGCGTGGGTGAGGGCGCGCAGGTCGTCGAGGAGGGCGAGGTAGTCGCGGTCGCCGGAGTGCAGCGGCTCCAGGTCGACGTGCACGCCGTCGAAACCGGCGGCGAGGACGCGGCGGGTGGAGACGAGGATCGCGGCACGGGTCCCGGCGCGCTCCAGGCGCAGCCCGTCCGGGCCCTCGGTGGCCAGCTTGTCGCCGAGCCAGGCCTGGACCCGGACGCCGGGCGCCGCGCGGTGCAGGGCCGATGTCAGCCGGCGGGCCTTCGGGTAGGCGGAGTCGGGAAGCGTGCCGTCGTGCTCCAGCGGGCCCGAGTGGACGTACAGGTCGCGGATGCCGGTGTCTTTCAGCCGGCGGACCAGGGCTTGGACGTCCTGGTCCGTCTTACGGCCGTCTACCCAGGCGTGGCCGAGCCAGAGGGCGTCCTGGTGGCGGGTGGTGGTGCCGGGTTCCGGGGTGCCGGTGTAGTTGATGCGGAGGGCGGTTTCGGCGGTGAGGAGGGGGACGAGCAGGAGGGTGAGGGTGGTGAGGGCGAGACGGAGGGGGCGACGCGCGCGGGGGGATCGGCCGGAGCGGCGGGCAGGGCGGATACCGAGGGCTTGGCGGGCGCGACCGGTGCGGGGGGCTTGGCGGGCGCGGTGGATCCGGAGCACGAGTGGGCCGGCCGTCCCGGATCGGGCGCCCCTGCGATCACCGTCCTCCTCACCTGTCCCTCCCGTCTCGCCCTCACCCACCTCTCCGCCGTCCACTCCGCCCTCGTCCACTCCTCCGCCCTCGCACATCCCTCTGCCGTCCACTCCTCGGGTGTCCATTTCTGACCGCCTGCCCTTCTCGTCCCCCACCCGTATCCGTCCCGCTCGCGAAGGTGTCTACCTGCCCATACGCTCCGAAATGTGACGTCCTCCCTGATTCGGGGCCGGCCCCGGCGCGCCACGGCGCACATACGGGTGCGGGTGGCGCGGGCCGTGCTGGGCGCCGTGGCCGGGGCCGGGTGGCTGGTGCTGCCGGTGATGACGGTCGGTGCGGGAGATCCGGTTCCGGCGGCGCCCGCGGGCACGGTCGCGAGTGCCGCCACGCCGCAGCAGGGCGGGACGTCCACGGCCGACCTCGTGCTGCCGCTCGTCGCGGGGGTGGCGGCCGTGGTGCTCGCCGGATACGGCTACCTGCGCCGCACCCGCCGTGCCCGTACCCGCACGACCCCCGGAACCGTCTCCGCCGCCCCGCCGGCCCCCACCCCGGCCGACTCCGAGCGCCAGGCCCGGGCGGCGCTGGTCATGGCCGACGACTGCGTACGGACGAGCCGGGAGGAACTCTCCTTCGCCCAGGGGAGGTTCACGGACGCCGAGACCGAGCCCTTCGTCCATGCCCTGCGGGCCGCCGAGACGGAACTGACGGCCGCGTGCGCGATCTGGCGGCGGTACGAGGAGGGGGTGCCGCAGGACGCCGCCGCGCGTCGGCAGGCGCTGGTCGGCGTGGTCGGCCGGTGCGCGGAGGCGGGACGCCGGCTGGACGCGGAGGCCGCCGCGCTGGACGTGTTGCGGGAGTTGGAGGGGCCGGGGCTGGCCGGGGCGCTGGAGACGGCCGAGGGACGGTTCCGGGCTCTGACGGCACGCACGGTGACCGCCGAGGACACCCTGACGGCGCTGCACGACCACGGCACGCCCGCGGCCACCGCGCCCGTCACCGGGTACGTCGAACAGGCCAAGGACCGCCTGGTGTTCGCCACCGTCCGGCTCAACGAGGCCCGCCAGGCGGCCGAGGCGGGTACCGGCGAACGGGCAGCCGGGCAACTGCGCGCCGCAGAGGGAGCGGTGGCCCAGGCCGAGGTCCTGGTGTCCGGGGTGGAACGACTCGCGAGGGAACTGCGGGAGGCGGCGCGACTGGTGCCGGCCGCGCTGACCGGCGCCGAGTCGGTGCTCGCGGCGGCCCGGCACGGGGGCGCCCACAAGCCTCTGACCAACGGTGAACTGCGTGCCCGGCTGGCCCACGCGGACGGCGTCCTGGCGGCCGTACGGGAGGAACTGACGGCGGGCCCGTACGACCCGCTGGACGCCCTGCGCCGGATCGCGCGGGCTGTGGAGCGACTGGAGACGGGCCACTTCGGCGCGCCGGCCGCCGCGGCACTGCTCGTGGCGCGGAGTTCCGTCGCCGGGGCGGACGGGTTCGTCACGACGCACCGGGGCGCCGTGGGCCCGGAGGCACGGGCCCTCCTCGCGCAGGCGGAACGGGAACTGGGCGCGGGCCGCGCCGACCGCGCCGACTCCCTGGCCCGCGAGGCCCGGGACCTGGCCGAAAGGGACGTGCGAGCCCACGGCAACCCCTTCGCTGGCACCGCCGGAACCGAGCCGGGGCTGGCCGGTGCGGTCCTGGGCGGCGTACTGCTGGCAGAACGACAGGACGGAGGCCCCCCGACAAGCTTCGGCGGCCCCACCACACGGGCACGCCGCGCCGCAGAGCACTCCTGACCCCCCGTAAGTACGTTTGCATTATGGCCGGATCTCGGTGCAGGTCTGCCCGATAAGCGATGCGGACGTACAGGGGGCGGCGAGCGTGATCAAGCCGGAGGAGATTCCGCAGTTCACGGGTGATCTGNNGCTGAAGAAGGATGCCGGGCAGATCCGTTCCACGGGTGCGGATGGAACACTTCAAGATCTAGTCCGAGGGGAGCAAGTGGTCACCCGCATCCCCCGCCATGAGTTCCGCACAGACAACGCGGAGGAACTCATGACGCCGATCGTCAAGAGCACGAAGGACGGTGAGTTTCCGACCTGGGAAGCCTGGGTCACCGCCATGCAGGTCGGCTGTGGGCTCTTCGCCGCCGGTACGGCCACCGAGGGCCCCGTGGCCTGCCGTGTCGGCAGCTCGGGCGAGGTGAAGCACCTTCCTGCCACCGGTCCCCAGGACTATCTCCACGCTGGTAACTGGCTCACCTCCTTCTACCTGGCGGTGATCTGCCGCGACAACGACCGGGTCAACCAGCTGGCCCAGGTGCCCGTCTCCTTCCTGCGTGCGTCCGGCGCGGAGTTCGACGAGTACGTCTACGCCTGGGTGGAAACCCTGCAGAACCTCTGGTTCGGGCGGCAGGAGACCTGGGACACCCTGACCATCGCCATCAACGGCACAGCCCCCGAGGCCGCCCAGATCGCCGGCCCGGAACTCATGCTGAAGATCCTGTATCCGCCGCTCGAACTCTGCCACCGCTATCTGCGCCGGGAGACCGAACAGTTCAACGCGTCCCTGGTGGACGCCCTCACCTGGCACAAGGAGTACTGGACAGCGAACGAGGCCCGCTCCCTCAGCGGCGAAGGCCTGGTCGCCCTCGCTCCGCTCGCCATCGCGTGCATGGCCTACGACGCCGATATGCCGATCGACGTCGAGTCCGAGTACATCCCGAGGGCCCTACTGCGGCGGTCCTGGGTCGGCGAGTACCAGACCTGAGTCGCGCGCTGGGCGGGCTCCATCGATCTGAGCGACGCCCAGCGCATCGCGCGCCAGGCACGCCATGGCCGAGGGGCTCGTGTCAGAACAGACTGAGCAACGCCTCCGCCGGATCGGTGAGTCCCGTCTCGCCCCCCGGCAGCGGCAACTCGAACCACACCGTCTTTCCGCGAGGCGTCCGGCGGGAGCCCCAGGCCGCGCTGAGCAGGCCGACGAGTTGGAGGCCGCGGCCGCCCTCGTCGGTGTCGCGGGCGCGGCGGCGCCTGGGCTGGACGAACCCGGAGTCCCAGACCTCGCAGACCAGGGTGCGGTCAAGGAGGAGCCGTAGGCGGATCTCGCCCTCGCCGTATCGAAGCGCGTTCGTGACCAGTTCGCTGACCAGGAGTTCCGTCGTGTCGACCAGGGGCTCCAGGTCCCAGCTCACCAGCTGTGCCCGGGCGTACTCACGGGCCCGGCCCACACTGCGTGGCTCGCGTGGGAGCGTCCAGTCGCCGACGGAGTCGGCCGGCAGGCCCTGCACCCGGGCCATGAGCAGCGCGATGTCGTCCTCGCCGTGGTGGGTGTCGAGGGTGTTGAGGACGTGGTCGCAGACGTCCTCCAGAGGACTGGAGGGGTCCGTGAGGGCGCCTACGAAGGCCTGCAGGCCCTCGTCCAGGGGGTGGTCGCGGGACTCGACCAGGCCGTCCGTGTAGAGGGCCAGCAACGCGCCCTCGGGGAGTTCCACCTCGACCTCCTCGAAGGGCTCACCGCCCACGCCCAGCGGCATGCCGGGCGGCACGTCCAGCATCAGGGCCGGCTCACCGGGCTCGACCAGGACCGGCGGCAGATGGCCCGCGTTGGCGAACGTACAGCGTCTGGTGACGGAGTCGTACACCGCGTACACGCAGGTCGCCAGGTAGACCTCGGAGAGGTCGGCGTCGCGGGGCTGGCGGGCCGTGCGCGTGGCCTGCTGGACGCCACCCGGGGTGCCGAGGCCGCGTGCGATCTCGTCCAGTGCGGAGAGAACCTCGGCCGGTTCGAGATCGAGGAGGGCCAACGTCCGTACCGCCGTACGGAGTTCACCCATGGCCACCGCCGCGCGCAGGCCTCGGCCCATCACGTCGCCCACCACCAGCGCCGTACGGTGGCCGGGGAGTTCGATGACGTCGAACCAGTCGCCGCCGACCTCGGTGGCCGCGTTGCCGGGGAGGTAACGGCAGGCGATGTCCAGGCCGGAGGCCTCGGGGTCGCCCGGCGGCAGGAGTGACCGTTGCAGGATCAGGGCGCGTTCGTGTTCCCGGCGGTACAGGCGCGCGTTGTCGATGCACACGGCCGCGCGTGCGGCCAGCTCCACCGCGAGGTCCCGGTCGCGGTCGCCGAACGGCTCGCTGCCCTTGGTGCGGGCGAAGCGGGCGAGGCCGACGACGGTGTCGTGGGCGACCATCGGAACCGCCAGCGTGGACTGTACGAGGCTCCCGTCCTCGGCGGGGACGTGTTGCGGGCGGGCGGTGCGCAGGGCGTCCGCGCAGGGTGAGTTGAAGGGGAAGTGGTGGACCGCGCCGACCGCGACGGGGTCGGCGGAGCCGGTGAAGGGCACGTCCGAGACGGCGCTCGCGAAGGCGACGCGGCGCAGTTCGGCACTGCCGTCGGTGAGGCCGGGCGGGGTCTCGTCGCCGGTGAGCAGTCCCTGGTAGAGGTCGACGGTGGCGAGGTCGCAGAAGCCGGGGACGACGACGTCGAGGAGTTCCCGGGCGGTGGTCTCCAGGTCGAGGGAGTTCCCTATGCGGGCGCCGGCCTCGTTGAGCAGGGCGAGGTTGCGGCGGGCGTTCGCGGCCTCGCGGGCGGCGGCCCGGCGGGCGGTGATGTCGGTGCCGAGCCAGGCGATGCCGATGGGGCGCCCGGTGCCGCCGTGTACCCGGTAGAGGTTGACGGACCAGTGCCGGCGTTCCTCGGAGCCGGGGACATGGCCCGTGACATGCATGTCGGTGATGGACTGGCCGGACTCCAGCACCCGCCGCAGGGTGGCCGAAACCCGTTCGGCCTCGCCGCGCGGCAGATAGTCGTGCACGCCGTTGCCCCGGTGGTCGTCCGGGGTGCCGCCGAAGATGGAGGCGAACCGCTCGTTGGCCCGACGGACCCTCAGATCGATGTCGATCAGCAGGAATCCGAACGGCGACTGGCCGAAGATGGCCTGCGAGGCGGCCAGGTCGGTCTCGATGCTGCGCAGGGTACGGACGTCCACGACGATGCAGACGGCGGCCTTGTCCCCCTCGGCGGTCCGGGTGGGCATGACATAGACCTCGGCCAGGCCCTCCTCACCGCGCGTGCCGTCGGCCCTGTCCGGCATCCGGAAGGGCACGACCCCGGTCCACTCCCGCCCGTCGAGGATTTCGGCCATCTTGCGCTGGCCGCGCTCGCGCAGGTCGGGGTCGATGAAGGCCTCTATCGGGTCCATGCCTACGGCGCGTGCGGCGGGGACGCCGAAGAGCTGCTCGGCGCGCAGGCTCCACTGGTCGACCAGCCCGCCGGGGCTGATGGAGAAGGACGCGACCTTGATGTAGTCGTAGATCGAACCGGGCGGACTGCTCTGCCACATGGCGTCACCGGTTGCCGCGGCGGCCTCCGCGGCCTGGTTCCTCGCGCCGTCCGACGGGTCCTCGGACTCCGTGGCCTTCGCTGGTATCTCGCTCACGCGAACCGTCCCCTCCAGCTCACCGCGTCCGGCACCGGTCACCGGAGGCGGCTGCCCGCAGTATCCAGCACTACGGCGCCGCACGACACGGTGTTCACGATCACAGCTCGGTCCAGATGATTTCAGGACCGTTCCGTGACAACACTTCCACTCTTCTAACCAGGGAACACGCCCTCGAATCACGTACTCCGAAGTCGGCCGCGCGCCCGGGGCGCACGGTGGACTCGCCAACGCCCGCTGTACACCCCCTGCTCCCCTGGTGCTCCCGCGTATGCTCCCGGCTCACCCCGGCACCGCCAGTTCGAACCAGACGGTCTTTCCGCTCGCGCCGGGCCGGGTGCCCCAGCGGCGCGAGGAGCCGGCGACCAGTTGCAGACCGCGCCCGCTCTCGTCCTCGTCGCGGGCAACACGCTCGCGCGGCGGGTCGGGCAGCGGATCGGAGACCTCCACCAGCAGGGTGTCGGCCAGCCCGACGGGGCGTACGAGCCGTACGCCGATGGGCCCGGTGGCGTGCCGCAACGAGTTGGTGACCAGCTCACTGACCAGCAACGCGGCCAGGTCGGCGAGGCAGTCGAGGTCCCAGCCGTGCAGTTGCCCGCGGACCGCGGCGCGTGCGGTGCGTACGGCGCCCGGTTCCGCGGGGAAGCTCCACTCGGCGCAGTCGCCATCGGTGTCGATCACGCCGATCACTCCCAGGCCAACGAGCCCACCCATGTCCGGTTTCGTGGGGTTAGTGGGCACATACCCGATATCCCGGGGGCAGTACCGTGCGGGAGGGCGCACAGTGGCACGAATGGCTCCGCCGGTTCCGCCGTGCGCCTAAGAGGTCGGGTGGTTCGGTCGGCGTGCGGGTGCGGGTTCGATGTGGCCGGTCGCGCCCCGCGGCGGAGCCGCAGATCCATTCAGCCCCGCGCTCCTCGCGGGGCTTCGCCCCGCCTCCGATCGGGCGGCCACCTCCTCGACCGCCGGGACATCCTGGTCGAGCCAGGCCACCTCCCAGATCTGGTCCGGGGTCAGCCAGCGCAGCTCGTCATGGTCCTGGAGAGGACGGGGCGGAGGCGAGCCGGGACGCAGACGGGCGGTCCATACCTGTAGGACGTACGGCTCCCGCAGCGGCCACTGGCCGGGTACGCGCTCGACGGGTTCGGCGTCGACGCCGAGCTCCTCGCGCAGTTCGCGCACCAGGGCGTCCACGGGCCGCTCGCCCGGCTCGACCTTGCCGCCGGGCAGCTCCCAGCGTCCGGCGAGGTCGGCGGGAGCGCTGCGGCGCGCGGCGAGCAGCCGGTCGCCGTCGAGCAGGGCGGCTCCGACCACCACGATCCGGTCCGCCTCGGGTGTCATCCGGTCCGTCATGGGCGTCATGGGGCGGAGCCTACGGGAGGGTGCGCTGGGACCTGTCCTGCGGATCAGGTCGCAGGGAATCGACGGCGCCTCATCAGCGCAGGTGAGCGGGGCCGGTGCGTCCAGCTGCAAGGCGGAGCAGGGAGTCGGCGCGGAGCATCGGGGACCGACGACAACGCGGCCGGGGGTGTCCCCACGCCCTTGAGGCAGTGCGGGAGGGCGTGCCGGCCCCCGCGCCTGCGGCAGGATCCGTCGGACAGGTCCTGGGTCAGTTGCGGCCGCCGTCCCCGTTCTGACCGATGCGCTCGACCCAGTAGAGCTGTTTGTGACCGCGGTCGTCGAGGCTGTCGGCGATCTTCTGGGCCTCGGCGCGGGTCGCGTACCGCCCGACGCGGTAGCGATTGCCGTTGTCGTCCTGCCGTATGACGATCCAGGGCAGGGAGACCGTCCCCTCACTCATGGCCCCCACCGCCCGCGTCGCTCCTTCTCGCATCGCCCCGCCCTCCCCCACGCTCGGCCGGGCTGACCCGAGGGGACCCCCGCCCCGTCCCGGGCCTCGGTCGCGCCCCGCCTAAGGAAACCGCAATCCGCATATGCCCGAGCGTACGCCCAACCTTTACGCAGCGAATACGCCTTTTCACAAAGAGGTACGCAACCAGCCAGAACACCGGGGGCGCACGGGAGTGAACGCGCCGTCGTGAGCGCCGCCGTCCCGAGTCGGAGGCATACCCGAGTGACCCGTGGTCACCTGGGAAAACGGCCGGATTGCAGCGGCCGACCGGCCCTCGGCGAAGGTCACGCGACCGGGGCGTGCGGGTCAGGGCGCGCCAGGGTGTGCGCTACCTCACTCGGAGAGGCGCACGCACCGACGCGAAGGCTCCGGCGCCACTCCACCGGCAGGCTCGCCTCCCTGCGCCGAGAGGCCCGGCCACCCTTCACCGGCAAGCCCGGCCCCACCTCACCGACAGACCGGCCTCGCGAGAAGCCGCACGCCCCGGGCCCGGCCGTCACTTCACCGGCAAGTGGTACGCCACCCGGTACCGGTCGGCCGGAATGACGACGTCCGCCGTCTCCACCGGGCGCCCCGAGGCGTAGTACGTGCGTTGGACGACCACGACCACATGGCCGGGAACCCCGCCGAGCACATGCAGTTCCTCGGCCAGACCGGGACGGGCCCCGACCTCCTCGGTGACGTTGTCCACGATGACGTCGATGGCACGCATGCGCTCGACCACGCCCATGCCGCCGAGCGGCCCCTCCTCGGGCAGCATCACGGGAGTGCGGCCGGTGACGGCGAGGGGCTCCCAGGACGTGGAGAGCATCATCGGCTCGCCGGCCTCCCGGAAGAGGTACTTGGTGCGCATGACCCGGTCGCCGGCCTGGATCGCCAGCCGGTCGGCGATGGCGGCCCCGGCCTCGGCCTGCTCGCTGCTCGACTCCCAGGTGCCGCGCACCGCGGCGTCGGCCTGCTCCTGCCGGAAGGGCGTGGCACCGCCGGCCGGGCGGTACCCGGAGCGGGCCACCCGCCGGGGCACGGGCCGCTCGCGCACATACGTCCCGGAGCCCGAACGGCCCTCGACCAGCCCCTCGGCCATCAGCACCTTGCGCGCCTCCAGCGCGACCGTGTCCGAGACTCCGTACTCCTCGCGGATGCGGGCCTGGGAGGGCAGCCGGGTGTGGGGCGGCAGTGAACCGTCGACGATCTTCTTGCGGAGATCACCCGCGACACGCAGGTACGCCGGCTGCTCACCGAAAGTCACTGGCCGCTCCCATCAGGTTGTACAGACAGCAACAGCGTGGCAACCGTGGGTTGTGCCATGCAAGCAAAGGCCAGAGAATCACTCGATGTGATGACAAGGGATGTGAGAGGGCTTTACCCAGGCACTTTCTCCCCCGTACAGGTCCGCTCACACCTGGCGTGGGGCGGCTGAAGGGGCTGTGGCCCTGCGGCCATGGCGGGTACGGCCACAACGCCCGTGATCCGTCCGGCTGTTGGGGCGCGGCGGTGGCGCGTACGGGCTCCGCGGGTGCGGGCGGGGGTGGCTGAAACGGCGCTTCTGGCTGGTGGGAGCCGGGGGCGGCCGCAGGGACCCCGGTACCGTGCTCCTTGGCCGGGCGGCGGCGACGCGGCACCGGTGAACGGCCGGTGGCCCGGCCGACGTACGACTGGGCACAGGGCGAGCGGGGCTGAAGCGAGGGCGGAATGAGGGCGGGGACCCTGACCGGGGGCAGGGCGGGCGGCGACGCCGTCACCGGGGGCCGGGCGTGCGCCGAGGTCGTCCGGGCGGTGAACGGGCTCGCCAGGCGATGGGCGGCGGCCGCGCACGGCGGCACGGTCTTCCCGGCGGCCGGGGTCTGGCCCCTGCCGGCCTTCCTGGCCGACGGCGCGACGGGCCCGGCGCGGGCGGAGCCGAGCGAGGCCCTCGGCCTGCCTGCGGATCAGGCGGCGCGCGCGGCCCGGGAGCTGCTCGGCGCGCCGGCCGCCGCCGTCGCGATGTCCGGGGCGGTCGGGGTCGGCGCGCCGCCGCAGCCGCGGTACGTCACGACACGGATCGACGCCGCCTTCGACCGCCCCTTCGGCTTCCTCGCGCCGCACCGGCACTCACGGCTGGTGCCGGCGGCGGGGTGGGTGACGGATCCGCTGCCGTACCCCGCGGATCCGTACGTAGTGACCGGCAAGGCCGCGCAGGAGGACGACGAGTGAGCAAGGTGACCGCCGAGACGGTCCGTCAGGTGAACGGGCTGTCGGCCCGCTGGGCGCAGGCCCTGCCCGAGGGCACGGTGTTCTCGGCGCCCGGGGTCTGGCCCCTGCTGGGCCTCCTGGCCGACGGCGCGACGGGCCCGGCGCGCTCGGAGCTGGCCGGGGCGCTGGGTGTGCCGGCCGGGCAAGCGGCCGGTGCGGCACGGGAGTTGCTGGTGGCGCTCGCCTCGGTGTCCGGCCTGGACGCGGCGCTCGGCCTGTGGACGTACCAGGGGCTGGCGCTGCGCGAGGAGTGGCGGGCCGGGCTGCCGGCCGGGACGTACGGGGTGTTCGGGGACGACCTCGTCACCGCGCAGGAGCGGCTGGACGCCTGGGCGGCCGAGCGGACCGGCGGGCTGGTCGAGCGCATGCCGGTGACGCTGACCCGGGACGCGCGGATGGTGCTGGCAAGCGCCCTCGCGCTGCGCACGACCTGGCGGCAGCCCTTCGACGAGCAACCGCTCAGGCCGGACGCCGGCCCCTGGCAGGGCCGCACCCTGCGTGGGCTGCACCGGCGCAGCCCACGGCCGGACCGGGTGGGCGTGACGGGCACGCCGGACGGTTTCGTCACGGCGCTGACGGTGCCCGGCGACAACGGCGTCGATGTCCATCTGGTGCTCGGCGAGGAGCACATGACGCCGGGGCAGGTGCTGAACGCCGGCGTGCGGATCGTGGAGCGGGCGCTGCCGCTCACCGGGGGCGGTGCGCTGCCGCACGGGCATGTGGGGCCGGGTCTGTATGTGGAGCAGCAGCCGGCCATAGAGCCGACGTCACTGACGCTGGACGTGCGGACGGTGGCGTACGAGGTGCGCGCCGATCACGATCTGCTCGCCCTGGCCGGGCTGTTCGGGCTCACGGCGGCCGCCGACACCCACCACGCCCACTTCCCCGGCGTCAGTGACTACCCGCTCGCGATCGGCCAGGCCCGCCAGTCGGCGCTGGCCCAGTTCGGTCCGCTGGGGTTCCGGGCGGCGGCGGTGACGGCCGTGATGGCGGTGCCGGGCAGCGCGCCGCCGCAGTACCGCTACGAGTCGACGGTCGTACGGGCCGTCTTCGACCGCCCCTTCGGCTTTCTCGCCGTCGACCGCGAGTCCCGGCTGGTGCTGGTGGCGGGCTGGGTGACGGATCCGGCGCCGGAGCCGGTCATGAGCTTCCCGGGCGCTGTTCCTCCAGGACTCTGACACAGCGGGCGATCAGCCCGGTCAGGGCGTCCCGCTCCGCCTCGGTGAACTCCGCGGCGAGGGCTCGCTCGACGCGTACGGCGGAGGTGTCGGCCGCGGTGAGGACGGCGCGGCCCTCGTCGGTGAGGCGGGTCTCCAGGACGTTCTTGTGCCACTCGTGGGGGCTGCGGGTGATCAGATCCCGGTCCTGGAGGTTCTTCAGGACCGTGTTCATGGTCGGCGGGGTGACCCCGCACAGCCGGGCCAGGGCGGCCGCGGAGATGCCCGGGTTGTCGTCGAGGTGGAGCAGTGCGGCGTACTGGGCGACGGTCAGGCCCGCGGGCTTCAGGACCGCCGCCTTGGTCGCGTTGAGGGCCTGCTCGGCCCGCTTGAGGTGGGAGCCGAGGCGCTCGGACGCGGGCATGGAGGTCACCGGACCACATTAATGCCTTGGCGAGGATGAACACCTTGGTGAGGATGAACCCCCTGCTGATGATTAATGCCCTCCTGATGATTAATCCACTGGCGATGATTAGAGTACTAACATAGCTTGGCATCCGTCATGCAATGAGCAGCCGAACCGAGAGGCACCTGTCGTGTCCCGTTCGATCCACCGCCGTACCTTCCTGACCGGCGCCGCCGCCGCGGCCGTCGCCGTCGCCGCACCCCGGGCGGCCGCGGCCACCGGCCCCCGCATCTCGACCGCCTTCACCCTCCCCGACGACCGCGCCTACCCCGAGGGCATCGCCCTCGACCCCCGCACGGGCGACGCGTACGTCGGCTCCTACACGACCGGCGCGATCTACCGCGCCGCCGCCGGCAGCCACACCGCCGAGGTCTTCCTGCCGGCCGGCACGGACGGCCGTACGACGGCCAACGGCCTGAAGGCCGACCGGGCGGGCCGGCTCTGGGTCATCGACCACACCACCGGGGTCGATGTGTACGACCTGCGCGACCGCTCCCTGCTGGCCCGTTTCGAGGTACCGGCGGGCGACCCACGCTTCCTGAACGACCTCGTGATCACCGCGGACGGCACCGCGTACGTCACCGACAGCGTGCGTCCGGTGGTCTACCGGATCACCCCGGCCGACCTGGCCCGCGCGCACGGCGGCCGGGCGCCGCTGATCGCGCGGTACGACCTGAGCGGGGCCGTCCCCTCGCACGGGCCGGACGCCTACACCCTGAACGGCATCGCCGCCGACGCCACCGGACGCCGGCTGTTCGTGGTCGACATGACCGGCGGCGGCCTGTACCGGGTCGACGTGACCGACGGCACGGTACGCCAAGTCACCCTGCACGGCGGTGACTTGCTGCACGGCGACGGCCTTGGCCTGTCCCACCGCACCCTGTGGGCCGCCCACAACGCGAGCAACACCCTGACCCGCTGGCACCTCTCCCCCGACGGCGCCGAGGCCCACCTGAGCCGCACCCTGACCGACCCCGCCCTCCAGATCCCCACCACCCTGGCCCACACCCCGCGCGGCCTGCTCGTCGTCCGCTCCCAGTTCGACAAGGGCGGCCCGATGGGCCAGGGCACACCGACGACACCGTTCACGGTGGTGCGGGTGACGGGGATGTGACCGGTCGACCCTCGTCCCACTTCACCGAGTTGTCACGTCCAGCCCGCGGATCCGTGTGATGCGCGGTTGCGCCACCGGGTGACGGCCCACAGGACATTGACGCCGCCCAGGGTGATCAGGACTGCCGCCGAGTCGGCATTGCCCGCAAGGCCGTGCCCCGGGCCCAGTCCCCGCGCCGCGCGGATCAGCAGGGTGACGTCGACGGGAAGTGTGACGACGGCCATGAACGCCAGGCACGCCACCGTGCCGACCACGAGGACGACGCTGTAGAGGCGAACGGCCCGGCGCTCGTGCGGGGGCAGCCGGGAGCTCGGGTCATCGGCCCCGGTGGTCCGGCCGGGGCACAGCGGTCGCACCGCCCGCCGGAACACGTACCGCGCGTGGGCGAGACCGTCGCCGTACAGGTTCCGGCAAGCGGTGACGTCCTGGAGGACGAAGTACAGGTCCGTGCGCGTGAACACCATGAGCTGGAAGGGCAACGGCATCAGGGCCAGCAGCAGGGCCGCGGACAGCAGCCGGTGGGCCGTCGTACCGGGGCCCGTCAGGGCGAGGGTCAGGACCAGGGACGATGCGACGGACAGGTTGAGGGCGATGCCGGCCAGGTAGGCCGTCAGCCGATGGCGGCGGGGTGCGAGCTCGATGCCGCTGATGTCCGTCTGCATGACGAGGAACTGCAGCCGGGTGCCCAGCCGCATCCTCCCCGGCACGCCCGCGGCGCGCGCGGTGACCAGGTGCGCCAGCTCATGGGCCAGCACCAGCGCCCACCCGGCTGCCGCCCCGGTGAGCAGGACCAGGCTGCCGTGCGGGCTCCACAGCAGGTCGCGATAGCCCGGCAGCAGGCCGGGACGGCGGATCAGGACGACGACGGCAGCCGCCAGCAGCGCTCCGACGAGCACGGCAAGCGCCGGGTGCAGGGCGAACCGGACATGGTGGGGGCGCAACCATGGCAGGGACGCGCGCGGCGGTTCGGCGTCCGTGATCGGGCACTCCCCGATCCGCGCCACGAACCCCAGAGCGGCCAGATCCCTGACGAAGTCCGTGATCTCGAACTCCTCGCCGGTCTCGTCACGCAGCGTCTCCGCCGTGCGGGCCACGCTCAGCCCCTCGCCCAGGAGTTCCACCGCCCGGGCCCCGGCCTCCGGCATGGCGACGAAGGTCCGGGTGACGATCCGGCCCACGATCCACTCGTCCCCGTCACGCCGCACCGCCAGCTCATGCAGCAGGACGCGGTCCGACGGTTCGATTCGGGGAAGGCCCTCCGCCGCGGTGTCCGTCACGAGGGATCCCCGGGTCCCCGGTGCGCGGCCGGTTCCGCCCGGCAGGCGGGGCAGTCGGGGCGCCGGTCCGAGCGCTGCTCGATCGTGTCGCCGGGCACCATGAGATTGAGGCCGAACCGGTATCCGGGGTCGACCGGAGGGACACCGCACAGCAGCGTGATGGCGGCATGGGCGAGCAGACCGCCGGACAGGCCCGCGGTCACGGCGTTGACCGGATTCCACGGCATCCGCGGCGAGGCGACATCCTCGTGCTGGCCGGGCGCGAGCCGCAGATCGCGCCGCTCGGCCTCCGCGCTGCGCAGGCACTCCCAGCAGGCACCCCGGCCCGGCGTGAAGACCCCGACACTCACCAGCGGACCCCGGTAACCGGCTTCGGCCCACGACGTGCCGGTGGCCAGGCAGACCCGGTTGGCCCAGCTGCGGATGACCGCGGGGCGGTCGGCGGCCAGCAGCAGTACGTCGTACCGCGACCCGCCGCCGGAGCCGTCGCAAACGCCGGAAAGCAGCTCTTCGAGGTCCGCCGGCCCGCGTACCTCGCGGCGCTCGCCGGTGACCGTCGTGTCCGAGTTCAGGGCGTGCAACGCCGTCAGCGCCGCGTCGATCTTGGGCGTACCGAGGTCGCGCTCGCGAAAGAGGGTCTGCCGGTTGAGGTTGGACAGCTCGACGACATCCGGGTCGACGCAGTGCAGCCGCCCCACTCCGGAGGCCACCAGGTCCCGTGCGGCGGCGCCGCCGGTACCGCCGACGCCGATCAACAGGACCCGGGCACGGCGCAGCCGCAGCTGCGGCTCCCAGGAACTCTCCCTCGGCCGGAGATCCATCCAGCGCAGCAGGGTCATGCCCCTGCTGTACCGCTCCCGTTCCCGCTCGGACAGCTCCGCCGGCACGGCGGCACCGGCATCCTCCACGAACCCGGCCATGGTCAGATCCGTCATCGCCTGGACGATGTCCGGGGCCGGCAGCCGTGATCCCGGATGGCGGCGGGACACCTCGGCGACGATCTCCTCGGCGTTCCGCGTGCCGTCCATGGCCTCGACCAGCGTCCACACCCAGCCGTCGGGATCCCTGACCTCGGCACCGATGCCGTGGACGACGCTCCCGAGCCGCACATGGCCGTCAACGGTTCGATAGGCCCGGTGCTCCGGCTTGATCCGAGGCCGCCGCATCGCGGGAACCGTCATCTTCGCGCCAATCTCCTCAGCCCAACTCCCCGAATGACAATGGTCATTGACAAGAGTCGTCCGCTGAGCGAACGCTGGCAAGAGCACATCAACCACGCACGCCACAGCCCCACCGGGAGGACACGGCATGCCGAACAAGATCGAGATCCGTCCGCTGGACAAGAAGGAGACCACCAGCGACAGCGGCGGCAACGGCGGCGCCTGACCACACACGGACGATGAACCGGTACCCCACGGTCGCGGAAGTCACCGAGTCGGCACGGCAGTTGGTCTCCCGGTTCCCCGGAGCAGGCCGCCTGCACCGGATCGGGACGTCCCGGGCGGGCCGCCCGGTCCTGATGCTGTCCGTGGGACACGGGCCGCGTCACATCCTGGTGGTCGCCCGGCCGCACCCCGACGAGCCGGTCGGCGCCGCGACCGCCCTCGCGCTGGCGGAGCAAGTGGCACACGGCGACCGGCTGTCCGCGGCGACAGACCCCGCCATCGTCACCTGGGACATCATTCTGTGCCTGGACCCGGACGGCGCCGCGCTGAGTGAGGGAATCGAAGAGGCGACGGCCGGGCCCGGCCACACCCTGGCAGGCTATTTCCGCACCGCCTACCGCCCGGTCGCGGCGGAACAGCCGGAGTGGGCACCGATCGAATCGCGGCAGCTCCCGGAGAGCCGGACGCTGTTCCGTGTGATCGACGAACTGCGTCCGATTCTCCAGTGCTCCCTGCACGGCGTCGAAGCGGGCGGCAGCTGGGTCCAGCTGACCCGCGACCTCCCCGGGCTCGCCGTACCGTTCCGTACGTCCGCCACGGAACTCGGCATTCCGGTCCAGCACGGCACGTTCGACGCCCTGTACTGGGAGAACCCCAGCCCCGGGGTCTACGTCCTGCCACCGCCGGACAGCACCGGCCGCCTGGCGGCCGGGTCCGAGAACATCGGGTTGTCCACCTGGTGCGCACCTCTGCGGTACGGCGGTGTCACGGCGATCGTCGAAGTCCCCATGTGGGCAACCGACATGGCCGACGATCCGTCCCCGCACCCGGAAGCCGCTCCCGCACTGCGCGAACTGGCCGGGCTGGTACGGGAGGGAGGACGGCAGGTGACGGCCGTCCTCGACAAGGCCCGCGCATTCCTGCCACCGGCCCAGGACAGCCCGCCCAGACGCGTGCTGGAGTGGATGGCCGGCGGTCTGTACGACCTGGTCGCCGACTCCTGGGAACCGCTCGCCCGGCAGGCGGCCGCCGCAGTACACCCCGGCGATCCGCGCCGGTTGACGACGGCCCAGGTCTGCGCCCTGGACATCGTGGCCCGCCGCCAACCGCTCCGCGCGGCAGGTCTTCTGCTACGGCTGCTGAGGACGGCGGACGACCCCGCCGCCCCCGCTCTGCACCGCGACCTGGACGAACTCTTCACCGCGTGGTGCACGGACTTCGAGAAGGCCCTGCGGCTGCGCTGGGTGCCGGTGCCCCGTCAAGTGCAACACCAGTCACGCACGGTCGTGGCAACCGCCGAGACCGCACTGACGGCCCTGCGGTGAACCCGACACCGGTCCGGCACCGCTGCACGTTGAAGCGGAACGTGATCGAGATCGGCGGCCACAGCGGTGCGCCTTCGAGCCGATCTGCCAGCGAATGCGGATCACATCGTTGCGCAGCCCCACAGGAAAGCCGGAGCCTCGCCAACCCCCAGTGCAGCAATCGCACTTCTTCGACCGCAGGGATCCCGTCCTCGTGCCGGTGACGTCATCGGGAATGTTGTCGGCCAGGTCGCCCCGGGCCTCTTCCTCGGCTTCCGTGTCCTGCCACTCGGCGGCACCGGTACGTTCGGCAGCGCCTCGTCGTGATCGTCCAGTTCACCGACGACCTACCGCTCGCGCAACTTCCCCTGCTCTCCGCTCCGTTCGGGCCGGGCCGCCCGCTTTCGGACGCCGATCACCCCGCCGCGATCACGACTGCGGCCACTCTACGGCGGCCGGGCAGCCGGGGCCTTGGCGCAGGTGGTCCGCACGCGGGGCGGCCGGGGTTCAGAGGGCGGCCGCCCGGCGGCGCACCACTGCGGCCTGGATGCCGAGGGTGACGGCCAAGTAGAGGTAGATCGTGGAGAATCCGAGCACGCCGGCCTTGGCCGAGTGGTCGATCCACGCGTCCATGCCGAAGTGCACGGCCATCGAGACCAGCCACAGAACCACGGTGATCACCGTGCCCTTGCAGAGGGCCTCACCGGCCGGGTCACGCCACACCTGCATGGTCAGCGCCCGTACGGCCCCGAAGGCGGCGGCGACCACGAAGCTCAGGCAGACGAGGGTCAGGGTGGTGGCGGACAGCGGGTGATGGGTCGTCACCGACTTCACCCCGAACGCCATGGCGGCCACGCCGAGCACCGCGAGCACTCCGAGCAGGACGATCGGCGCGGACTTGCGCATCGGACGCGCGCGCAGCTGCCGGGTTATGAGCAGCGCCAGGATGACGAGCCCGATCAGAGCGCTGGTGGTGTTGTTCACGCGCGGAACCTCCTTGGGTTTTTTTCTTTCGCGTCCGGCCGCAGACCCGCTGTGCGCAAAGCCGCGACGGCGAGGAGCAGGTTATCCAATAAGACAGCGATCTCGCCTACTCATCCTTGTCAAACAGGGTTTTTTCCAGCCCTGGATCCAGACCTTCTCCACCTCGGGGTGGAGAGGACCTCGGGCCGGAAGGCTTCTCCACCCGGAGGTGGAGAAGATCATCTCCACCCCGGGGCGGAGGCGCGACCACACTGCATTCCCATAACCTCGAAGGGCCGCGGTTCACGCGGTGAAGGGCGGGAAGAAACGTCCGAACAGTGGCGCACCATCAGAGGACGAATGAGTGCGTCGGCCGTTTCCCGCCTTCGAACCGGGTCGCCCGTACCCCCGTCGGGCGGCCCGGTTACGAGCCGGTAACCCCGGATTGCGCTTCCGGAAAGTAAGATCGGCGACAAGCCTGGGCCAACGTCACGCAAAACCGATGCGGTCGACCACCCCGGGGCCGGCCTCGACAGAAGTCGACGTGACCTGGGGAAATCGCTTTCCTATCACCCAGAGTCATGAGGCGACTACGGGGTTCCGCTTGCTGCGCGATCACGTGCGCCTTAGCCTGTCCCCTGGTCCCGGCGTCGGGCGATCCCCGCGCCGCCAATGACTAACTGGGGGAATCATGCGCACGGTCGGCATTTTCACGACCTTTTGCGGGCGGTCTAGCCGCAACACCGAGCAGTCGCTCTTCTGATCGTCGGTCCTTCACGCAGCCATAGGCGACCGGCCAGGCAATCGGAACCGCCTCGTCCTCGGCGGTTGACCGACTCCTTGCCCCATGCCGTGCAAACCGGCATCTATGCCCCAGCCGCTCTGACCAGCCGGCTATCGGGGAAATCGGCCCATCAGTCTGCCGTCGGCGGATTAATTTCTCGCCGTACGGAACATTGACGACGCCGCTTACCCCTCCAGAAGAAACGTTGCGTTGAACCGGAAAACCGCACATTCCGGCTAGACCACGAAACGGGGAACAGCAGATGGAAATAAATAGACTCCATGTTGTCATCGCGACAGAGCGCAGAGCCGCCGGCTGGAGTCAAGAGGCACTGGCAGAGCGCTCCGGAGTCAGTGTCAGAACCATTCGCAACCTGGAGCTGGGTACCAACAAAAACCCGCGACGAGCGACCGTCGAACTGATTCTCAAAGCCCTGCAGTCAGCACCCCGCCCGCTGTCGTCGCTGTCTCTTTCCATCCCTTCCCATGCCCCCATGATGGCTCACCGTGCCGTGTTCAGTGGCGCCGACGTGCCCGTCGGGGAGTTCGACAGCGCCTCCAGCACCGGTCCGTGGCTGGGCATCCGTCCCCGAACCGACGTCCTGGTGGGCCGGCAGGCCGACATGCGACACGTGTGCGCCGCGGTGAAGAGCAGTCGCCTGCTCGTGCTGACCGGCCCCGGCGGTGTGGGCAAGACCCGCCTGGCGCTTGCCTCGGCAGCCCAGTTGCAGCGGATGTACCGCGACGGCGTCGCCGTGGTCGAGCTGGGCTCGCTGCTGCCCGAACGGGACCGCGAACGCGAGGCGTTGGCTGCGGTGACCGAGGCGGTGGAGACCCGCATGCCGTGCTCGTCGGCCCCGCAGACGACGGAGTTCCGCATGCTCCTCGTCATCGACAATGCCGAGCACGTCCTCAAGGCCGTGACCGAGGTGTCACAGCGACTGCTGCACGAGCATCCGGGTCTGGACATCATCGTGACCTCCCGCCGGCCGCTCGCGCTGATGTCCGCGACCTCCTGGGAGGTGGCCCCGCTCCCCGTGGACAGCCCGTCCGGCACCGGGCATTCGCCCGCGATGGAACTCTTCCTGATCCGTGCGCACACCAGCGTCCCCACCCTCGACATCACCGACCGCCTCCCCGCCGTGACAACGTTGTGCACGCGGCTGGACGGAATGCCGCTGGCCATCGAGGTGGCCGCGCACCGCTTAAGGTCGGTGTCGCTGAACACGCTTCTCCGAGACGCTCCCCTCCTGCCGATCCTCGACCAGATCAGCCTGGGCAGCCTCTCTCATCATCGCCCCCTGTCGAGCGCCGCCAAGTGGAGCTACGACCTTCTGAGCCCCTCCCAACGCGCCCTGCTGCACCATCTGGCCCGCATCCAGAACCCGTTCACCATCGAGGACGTGACCGGTTTCGACCCCAGTGTCGACGACAGCCCGGCCGGCAACATCAAAGTGCTGGCCGAACTCGTCGACAACTCCGTCGTCCAGGTGCGCCGGGGCCGCGAGTACGTCTACCGCATACCCACGTTGATCCGTGAGTATGTCAACGGTTATGTCAGCGACCTGGGCAGCAGGCCCGTCGCGATGACGGTCTGAGCACAGCGCCCCGTCTCGCGGATCCGCGGCACATGAACCTGCCGTTCAGTTGCCGCTCCGCTGCCTGGAGGACGTCCCTCGGCGGCCCGAGTATGAGGTTCCACCCCTACTGGACCGCCGAATGGAACACACGATGAGCCCACAGGACGACGTCCGTGCCGCCGTGCTCGAACACCCTGCGGTGAAGGGGGCCGCGGTCCGCGTCGACGACGCGGGCCCCCGGCCCCGTACCGTCTGCTACGTGGTGCCCAACGAGTCCGGCCCCCGCTCCTTCGACCTGGACCAGGTCCAGGGTGTCAACCCGCACGAAACCCAGTACCTGTACGACGAGATCTTCGTCCAACGCTCCTACATGCGGGGCGGGGTGACGTTGCGCGAGGACGCCGTCGTGTTCGACGTCGGTGCCAACATCGGCATGTTCTCGCTGTTCGTGCTGGAGAACTGTCCGAGCGCCACGCTCTACGCCTTCGAGCCGCTGGCTCCGGTGTACCGCCTTCTGGAGCGCAACGCCGCGTCGGCCGGCGACCGCGTTCACGTCTTCCGGCACGGTCTGGCCGACCGGGAGGCCGATGTCAGCTTCGCGTTCTATCCCGGCAACTCCTGGATGTCGGGCCTGCGGGACTACTCCGACCCGCAGGCCGAGGCGGACGTCATGAAGACGTACCTGCTCAACGAGCGCAGCAAGGGTATGGCCAAGGCCCGGGACGAACTCATCGACCACTTCGACGAATACGCCCCCGCCCTCTTCCGGACCACGGAGGAGCCGGCCCGGCTCAGGCGGCTGTCCGAGGTCATCGACGAGAACGGGGTCGAGCGGATCGACCTGCTCAAGGTCGACGTCCAGCGGGCCGAACTGGACGTCCTGCACGGCCTGGAGGAGCGGCACTGGCCGCTGGTGCAGCAGATCGCCATGGAGGTCCACGACAGCACGGGCTCGGAGACCGAGGGACGTCTGACTGAGGTGGTCTCACTCCTGGAGAAGCACGGGTTCACGACCTGGGCGATCCAGGACGAACTCCTCACCGGAACGGACCGGCACACTCTGACGGCGATCCGGCCCGAGTACGCCGGCGATCCGCGTCCGGTGATCGCCGATCACCTGCGCAACGGGGGTGCCGCGCGCCAGGAGGCGGAGCTGCTCGACTGGCTGCGCGGCCGGCTGCCCGGGCACCTGCTGCCGGACGCGGTGGTGATGGTCGACAGCCTGCCGCTGTAGAGCCGCGGGAGAGATCGGGGCGGACGGCCGGGGCGACCCGGACGGCCGTCCAGCGGCATGTGTGCGGCCGGCTCGGGGCACGGGAGCACACGCGGCGGAGCGGAGACGCCCTCGGTCACGCACCGGGGCATGACACGGCGCGGTGGTACGGACGGCGGACGCCGCCGGCACCACCGCGCCGAGGTCTCCGGGCCGGCCCGGACACGGGCCGGATCCGGCTATATGTCGGAGACGAGCTGCAGATAGTCAGGCACCTGGGGAACCGTGTCGGAGCGGTATTCGAAGACGGTGCGGTCCTCGGACTCGGAGGCCACCCCGAAGCCCGCGAACCGATAGGTGATCAGCATGGCGCGGTTCCGCCCGCTCGGGACGAATTCCCCCCGCAGCGTCACGCCGTTGTCCTTGGCGGAGGCGGCCAGCCGGCCCAGGAGCACCGCGCCGACACCGCGGGACATCACGCGGCAGGAGATCAGCATCAGCTTGAGGGTCCACACCTGCGCGGTCCGCTCGACCAGCATCACGCCGATGGTGCCGTAGTCACCGAAGCGGTCGGACAGCTCGGCCACCAGCAGGTCGTGATCGGGCGAGGTGCGAAACGCCTCCAGCTCGGAGGCGTCGTAGGTGTAACCCGTCGCGTTGAGCTGGTTGGTGCGCACGGTCAGCTCCTCGGCCCGGCGCAGATCACCCGGTCCGGCGTGACGCAGTACCAGGCGCAGGTCGAGCGTGGCGAGGAACCCCTCGGCGGGACCGGCGAACGACTCCTCCGCCTGGGTCCGCCTCAACTGGGCCTGGTACATCGAACGCCGGCGCCCGGCCTCCGGGGTCGGGTTGCGCGGCGTCAGGTCGGCTCGCTCCGCGAGCGCCGCGGCCTCTGCCGCGTCGACGGTGCGCACTTGGCGCAGCACATCACCGACCTCCGCGCGTTCGAACGCGTCGTCGTCGACGAACAGGAACGTGTCCAGGCCGATGTTGAGTTCCTCGGCGATCCGGGAGACCGACGCCGACTTGGCATTCCAGCCGATCTGCGGCGCGAGGAAGTACTCGTCGAGGCCGGCCTCCTTGAGCCGGGCCATGGCCACCGCCTCGTCGTTGCGGCTGGCGATCGACTGGAGGATGCCGCGGGAGTCGAGCAGTCTGATCACGTCCGCCACGTCCTCGCGCAGCACGACCTGCGGGTCCTCCAGGAGCACCCCCTTCCACAGGGTGTTGTCCAGGTCCCAGACCACGCACTTGACCATGGGACGCTCTGCCACGTCTTCGTCGGCGTTCCGCATTGCTCCGCCCTTTCCTCAGTACGTCTTCGGCGAGGCCGCGCCGTACGACTCGACGTCCGCGTGTCCGAAACGGCCGATGAGGCCTTCGCACACCTCGGTGCTGCCTTCGATGATCTCCATGACCTTGGCGTCCCGGTAATACCGGTTCACCGGGTGGTCGGGGGTGCATCCGGCGGCTCCGTGAACCTGCACCGCGTCGTGTGCCGCCTCCGCGGCGGCCGTCGCCGCGAAGTACTTGGCCTTGGTCGCCGCCATGGCCGCGTCCGCGTGGCGCTCCCAGATCAGCTCACCGGCCTGGAAGGTCAGCAGCCGCCCGGCCTCGTAGTGCACGGTCATGCGCGTGAGCAGGCGCTGGACGAGCTGGTGCTCCATGAGTCCGCGTTCGGCGGCGTGGTCCCGGCTCTCGGCCAGGCAGCCACCCACGATGCCCACGCTGCCGCTGGCCACGCTGTAGCGCCCCAGGGTCAGTGCCGCCGTGGTGATGAACGGGTGGGCGCGTCCGGGTCCTGCGAGCAGGTTCGCCCTCGGCACGCGGCATCCCGTGAAGTTCAGCTCGGCGAGCATCGCACCCCTGGTGCCGAGCATTCCGGCGAGCGGTACGACGTCGAGACCCGGGGTGTCCCGTTCGACGAGGAAGGCGGTGAGCCCCTCGTCGGCGCGGGCGAACACGAGGAAGACGTCGGCGATGGCACCGAAGCTGATCCAGCACTTGGTGCCGTCGAGCCGATACCCGTCGCCGTCGGACGTGGCACTCGTGGTGAGCGCTGCCACGTCGCTGCCGGCGTCCGGCTCGCTCAGGGCGAACGCACCGATCGCCCTGCCCGCCGTCAGCATCGGCAGCCAGGTGCGGCGTTGGGTGTCGTCGCCCCACCGCTCCACGGTGTGCGCCACCATGTCATGCACCGTCAGCAGACTGCGGGTGCTGGAGCAGGCCCGGCCCACCTCCTCGTGCAGCAGCCCGTAGCCGAGGTGGTCCAGGCCGCGCCCTCCGTGGGCCGGGGAGATCAACGAGGCCAGGAATCCGGCTTCCGCGAGGCGGTCGATCAGGGAGCGCTCCACCCGCTCCTCGTGGTCGTGCCGGGCGGCCGCCGGTGCGACCTCCGAGGCGGCGAACGCGTGGAACTCGGAACGCAGCGCCCGCTGTTCCATGGTGAGTGTCAGTCGCACAGGTGCCTCATCCGACCGCGGAGGCGGTCTTGCCGGCGACGTAGCCGGTGATGGCGTCGACTGAGCAGAAGTTGCGGAGGTCCAGCTCGTCCGTCTCGACCACGACGTCGAACTGCCGCTCCACGTAGGTCACCAGCTGCACGGCGAACAGCGAGTTGACCAGCCCCACGGCGAAGATGTTCTCCTCGTCGGGCACCTGCCGGCCGAGGTGTCCGGCCAGGTACTGCCGGACCTCTTCGCGGATGCTGTCCGGCTGCTCGGTAGTCACAATCGTCCGTCCTTAAGTCGATCTCGGTCGCTACTGCTCGTAGGTGTGGAAGCCACGTCCCGATTTGCGCCCCAGGTATCCGGCGTCGACCAGCTGCCGCAGCAGCGGGCACGGCCGGTACTTGCTGTCGCCGAACCGCTCGTGGAGGACCTCGATGCTGCGCAGGATGGTGTCCAGGCCGATGAGGTCGGCCGTTTCGAGCATCCCCATCCGGTGGCCGAAGCAGGTGGTGAAGATCCGGTCCACCGACGCGGCGTCGGCGACTCCCTCGTACACCAGGTACGCCGCCTCGTTGACGGCGAGCATCATGACCCGGTTGGAGACGAAGCCCGGGGAGTCGTTGACGACGATGCCTTCCTTGCCCATGCCGGACAGCAGCCGTAGTGCCGTCTCCACGGTGGCGTCGGAGGTGTGCACCGCCCGAATGACCTCGACCACGGGCTTGAGGGGCACCGGGTTCATGAAGTGCATGCCGAGGACGCGGTCGGGCCGGCGGGTCTGCGCGCCGATCCGGGTGATGGGTACGCAGGAGGTGTTCGCGGCGAACACCGTGTCCGCGGGGCACACGGAGTCGAGGATCCGGTACACCTCGCTCTTGACGTCCCAGTCCTCGACCACGTTCTCCACCACGAACTCCGCCGCCTTCAGCTCGGCGTGGTCGGTCGTGGGACGGATCCGCTCCAGCACTGTGTCGACCGGCTCGTGCGCGCCCGCCGACTGTGCCCCGAGCATGCGGGCGAACCGCAGGTCGCGTCTGATCTGCGCAAGGGCGTCACCGAGGGCTGCCTCGGCGATGTCCACCAGTACGACGTCGTGTCCGGTCATGGCCAGACTCTGCGCGAGCCCGCGTCCGATGGTCCCCGCGCCGACCACACCGACGGTCCTCATGTCTCTTCACACTCCTCGTGGATCCCGCCCCCAGGAAGGGGGATGGGGAGGGCCGACCCGGCCTTGGGCGTCACACGCGGGGCGGTCCGGACCCGCCGGTCGCTGGTCCGGTATGGGGCCCCGGTCAGGCGGGGCCCCACGCTCCCGCGCCAGTGCCTCGCTCTCGGCCCGCAGGGCCCCGAGGCACTCTCAGGCCGGAATCCTGTCAGCGGGCCCCGGCTCGCTCCAGGCAACAATGCGGCAACTGGACCGGCGCCCGATCCTCTCGGTGATGCCGGTTCGTTGCCTGGCCTGCGCGATCCGGGCCGGGCAGCATCGCCGGCATGGCACAGCTGGAGCACCGACCGCCCGCGGACAGCCCCCCGTCGCTGTGGCAGAACCGGGACTACATGGTCTGGTGGGCCGGAACCGGACTGTCGACGCTGGGCAGCAGTGTCTCCTCCATCGCCTTTCCGCTCTACGCCCTCTACGCCACCGGCTCCGCGGCCCAGGCGGGGAGCATCAGCGCCGCCAACCTGATCGGCTCCGTCACGATGACGCTGGTCGGGGGCGTGCTCACCGACCGGGTGTCCCGGCGGGCCATCATGATCTGCGGACCGCTGGCCCAGACCGTCGCACTGGCGGTGGTGGCCTGGCTGGTGTACCGCGGTGACGCCCCGCTGCTGCCGTTGGTGGGCTGCGCGTTGTTCAGCGGCCTGGCCTCCGGCCTGACCATGGGAGCGGCGACTCCGGCCCTGCGCCGTATCGTTCCCCGGGAGCAGGTGGGAGCGGCCACCGCGCAGGGTATGGGACGGGACCTGGTCGCCCAGCTCATCGGGTCGCCGCTGGGCGGGTTGCTGTTCGCCACGGCCCGCTGGCTGCCGTTCCTCGGGGACGCGGTGTCGTACGTGTGCGCCGCGCTGGGCGTCGCACTCGTACGCAGGCCGCTGGGTCCGGACCGCTCCGAAACCGGCCGCCAGGGCCTGTTCGGCGGCCTGGCCGCAGGCGTGCGGATGGTGCGGCACCATCCCTACCTGCGCTTCACCGTGGTGTGGGGTGCCTTCCTCAACGCGGTCACACAGGGCTTCCTGCTGCTGCTCATCGCCCTGGTCAAGTACCGCGGCGGCGGCCCGACCGCAGTGGGGATGGTGAACGCGGCGGCACTCGTGGGCGGCGTCGTCGGCGCGGTCGTCACACCGCGGATCATGAGAAGACTCCGGGCGAAGACCGTTCTCGTCGTCGCCATGTGGCTCTTCGTCGAGTCCTTCGCCGCCGTGGCCGCGGTCCCCCGCCCCTGGCAGATCGGCGCCGTCCTGCTGGTCGCCATGGTGGCGACCGTCCCCCTCAACGTGGTGCTGGAGTCCTACGAAGCCCGGCTGGTACCGGACGAGTTCAGCGGACGGGTGGCGGCCGTGACCCGCTTCGGGATGCAGTGCCTGCAGTGGACGGGTCCGCTGGTCGGCGGCTGCTGCGCCGACCTGTTCGGCGTGCCCGGCGCCGTCCTGTCGCTGATGATCGCGATGCTAGCCTTGGCGCTGGTCCTTCACAGGAGCCGGTCGGTCGGCGTGCTGGACATCCCCCTTGAGGACGTCGTGGAACTCACCGGGCACGCCGATGGCGAGGCCCGCGACGCCGGGACCGCGTCCAGCGGGACACACGGGTAGGCACTCCGCCCCTCCAGAAGGACGGCAGGACGGCGTCTGTCGCCGGCTGCCAGAGGGAAGGACAACGGAGAGATGCCGGACACGCCCACGACGCGACGACATGTATGGACGGACTGGCCCGCGCCCGACGCGGTCCACCGGTCCTCCAGCACCCATGTCCGGCGGGTCGGGAGATGGGTGCGGGCGGTGCTGCTGGCGCTCGTTCTGGTGGTCGCCGTCGTCAAGGTCCCCGGTGGGTCCGCTGCCCCGCTGCGCCGGGTGGCGTTGTCCGGGCTGATCGTGCTGATGCTGGCCACGTCCGTGGTCGCGCGCCGGATGGCCCTGCAGCGGCGGCTGTCACCGGTGGCGTGCGCGCTGGCCGTACTGGCGGCGTGCGTGGCCGGAGCCCAGCTGCTGGGTTCGGAGCTGCTGGCACTTGGGCTGCTGTGCGTGCCCATCGTGTCGATGACGCACCTGGCGCCCGTGTGGCTGGCCGTCGCCTACACGGGCGCCGCCGACGCCGCGCTGGTGCTCGCCGAGGCAGGCCGGGGCTGGCACGTCTTCTCGCTGCTCGCCGGGGCGTGCCTGCTCATCGGCTACCTGAGCCGGCAGGACCGCGAGGCGCGGGCTGTCGTGTGGCGTCTGCTCGCCCAGGAGCGGGCGGCGCGCGCGGCCGAGCAGATCGCGCGCGACGCGCAGGCGGAGTCCGCGGCGCTGAACGAACGCGCCCGGATCGCCCGCGAGATCCACGACGTGCTGGCGCACAGCCTGTCCGCGCAGCTGATGCATCTGGAGACGGCTCGGCTGCTGCTGCAGCGCGGGGCCGACGCCGAGAAGGTGACGGAACTCGTGGTGAACGCACGCCAGATGGCGCAGGAGGGGCTGGTCGAGACCCGGCAGGCGCTGTCCGCCCTGCGTGGCGAACAGATGCCGATCGCCTCGACACTGGCCGACATGGGCGGCGAACTCGGGGCCGAGGTCTGCGTGGAGGGCGAACCCCGTCCGCTCGGCGGGGAGGCGTCGCACGCCGTACGCCGAGTGGCCCAGGAGGCCCTCACCAACATCCGCAAGTACGCCCGGGGACACGTGGTGACGATCCGCCTGGAGTACGGGCGGGACACCGTTCGGCTGGAGATCGTGGACCGCGCACCCGGGCCTGACCGGTCCCGCGACGCCACGACCGACACCCCAACGCCGGTGGCCGGGGCCGCCGTGAGCGGCTCCGGCTACGGCTTGCGGGGCATGCGCGAACGCGCCGAGATCCTCGGCGGCTCGCTCGACGCCGGCCCCACCGGGGAGGGGTTCCGGGTCCTGCTGGAACTGCCCGTGTGACGGACGGGATCAGACGGAGGGGTCGCTCCCCACACTGACGATCCCGTTCTCGCCGTTGACGAACACCACACGCGGTTCGAGCTTGGCCGCCTCCTCGTCCTCCACGGACGCGTAGGCGATGATGATGACGATGTCCCCGGGCTGGATCAGCCGGGCGGCGGCCCCGTTGATGCAGACGACACCCGAGTCGCGCTCGCCCTCGATGACATAGGTCTCCAGCCGCGCACCGTTGTTGACATCCACGATGTGGACCAGTTCGCCGACGAGAAGGTCGGCCTCCTCCATGAGGACCGGATCCAAGGTGAGCGAGCCCACGTAGTTGAGGTCGGCCTGGGTGACCGTGGCCCGGTGGATCTTGGACTTCATCATGGTCCGGCGCATCGTTTTCCTCGTTTCTCGGTATGTCGGAACTCTTGGTATGGGGAACAGAAAGGTCTGGGGAACCGGGATCAGGAGGCGGCGCGGAAGGCCAGGACGACGTTGTGCCCGCCGAATCCCGAGGAGTTGCTGACGGCGGCGACCGGTCCCGCGGGCAGCGCGCGGGGCACGTCCCGGACTACGTCCAGTTCCACGGCGTCGTCCGGGTCCTCGACGTTGATCGTCGGAGGGGCGAGGCGGTGGTGCACGGTCAGGACGCTGGAGACCGCGGCCAGCGCGCCGGAGGCTCCGATCAGGTGGCCGGTCATGGACTTGATCGCGGACACCGGGGTGGCCCGCGGGCCGAACACCGATGAGATGGCCCGGCTCTCCACCAGATCCCCGCCCGGCGTGGAGGTGGCGTGCGCGTTCACGTGCGCCACGTCCGACGCGCGCAGGCCGGCGTCGTCGAGTGCCCTGCGCAGGGCACGGGTCATCGACCGCCCACTGGGCTCCTGACGAGCGATGTGGTGGGCGTCGGCGCTCACGCCCGCACCGGCCAGCTCACCGTAGACACGGGCGCCGCGTGCCCGCGCGTGCCGCATCGACTCCAGGACCAGCACGGCCGCGCCCTCGGCGATCACGAAGCCGTCGCGTTTCTTGTCGAACGGCCGGGAGGCGCGGTGCGGCTCGTCGTTCTGGCACGACAGGGCGGTCATGCTGGCAAAGCCCGCGATGGTCAGCGGGTTGATGATCGCCTCGGCACCACCGACGACGACCACGTCGGCGCGTCCCCAGCGGATCAGGTCCAGACCGGCCGCGACCGCCTCCGCTCCGGCCGCACACGCGCTGGTCGGTGCGTGCACGGCGGCCTGCGCCCCGATCGCCATACTGACCTGTGCCGCCGGGCTGTTGGCCATCAGCATGGGCAGAGCGAACGGCGAGACGTTGCGCGCGCCACGGCTGTTGAGGACGTCGTAGTTGTGCAGCAGGGTGGACAACCCGCCCAGCCCGCTGCCCACGACGACCCCGACCCGGTCGCCGGGCGGTGCCCCGTCGGTGCCGGCGGGGCCGGTGAACCCCGCGTCCGCCCATGCCTCGCGCAGGGCGATGAGCGCGAACTGACTGGAGCGGTCCAGCCGCCTTGCATCGACCCGGCTGAACATCCCGGCCGGCTCCACCGCGGCTCTGGCCGCGATGCGCACCGGCAGTCCGGCGGCCCAGTCGTCGTCCAGCGCCCGTACGGCGCTGCGTCCGTCCAGCAGGCCGGACCAGGTAGTGCCCACATCCCCGCCGAGTGGGCTGATGGCACCCAGACCGGTGATGGCGACACTCTCGGAGGGTGTGGGCATGAGCATGTCCCTTTCGCGTCAGGTGGCCCGAGCGGGGAAGAAGGCCGGCGTTCCGTCGGATGGACGCATGGCGGCTGATGTCCGGCAGGTTCCGGCGGCAGCCCGGTGGGGCGGACACCGGTGGCGGCGCGGTCGCATCATGCCTGTGGCGGGTTGCCACACTCCAGGCAAGAGTCCGGCAACTCGCGCCGCTCCACAGGCAGTGTCGGTGCCGGCCGGTCCGCGGCCGGCACCCGCTCACGCGGGTACGACGACGGCGGCCAGCAGGTAGCCCCGCTGTACCGCCCAGCGGCCGTCGCAGCGGGCGACCGGGTTGCCGCCTCGCACGGGGAGGGGATCGCCGAGGCCGGCGGTGAAGGTGCCGTCCGTGCGCAGCGTGATGTCGCTGTCCGTGAAGCCGACCGAGTGCCCGGTCAGCACGTGGAGTGCCTTGAAGACGCTCTCCTTGGCACAGAACATCAGCCGGTCCCAGTGCACGTGCGGCGCCTGGTGCCGCAACAGCCGCGCCCGGTTCCGCTCCGCCGGCGAGGTGATCCGGTCCGCGACGAGCGGCGGCAGCGCCTGGTGCGGCTCGGCGTCGATGCCCAGCGCCGAGGCATCCTGCAGCCGGGCCACCGCGCTGGCCCGGTAACCGGCGCAGTGCGTCATGCTGCCGGTCACTCCGGTCGGCCAGCGCGGCGCTCCGCCGGGTCCGGGCACCAGCGGGACAGCGGGAACGCCGAGCTGTGCCAGCGCACGGCGGGCGCAGACGCGTACGGTGCTGAACTCAAGGCGCCGCTCGTCCACCACTGCGGCCACCGCGGCCTTCTCCTCGGGAAAGAGCCCGGTGCCGTCGTCGAGGTCTTCGTACGTCTCCTGGACCGCCACCTGGGCGGGCACGAGGCCGGCCAGTCCCCCGGCCCACCCTGCGGGCGCCGCGGTGTCAGGCACCGGTGAAGGCGGGGTCCGGGGTGAACGACACCGGAAGGGTGGCGAGTCCGCTGAGGAAGTTGGCGTAGATCCGTCGCGGCTCGCCGGTCAGCCGCATACCGGTGGCCATGGCGCGCAACCCGCTGAACACGGCGTTCAGTTCCGCCCGTGCCAGGTAGGCACCGATGCAGAAGTGGGGGCCGTGGGCGAACGTGAGGTGCTTGTTCGGTGTCCTCGCCAGATCGAACCGGTCGGGGTCGGGGAACTGCCGTTCGTCACGGTTGGCCGATGCGTTCCAGACGGTGACGATGTCGCCGGCCTCGATGAACTCCCCGCCCAGGAAGCAGTCCTCGGTCGCGGTGCGGCCCGAGTGCAGGCTGGGCGTGGTGTAGCGCAGCACCTCCTCGATGGCGGTCTCCACGCTGACCTGCCGACTCTTGAGGGCCTGCCACTGCTCGGGGTTGCGCATGAGTTCGAGCAGGCCGCCGATCATGGCGAACCGGGTCGTCTCGTTGCCGCCCATGATGATGCTGTAACAGTTGAAGATGATCTCCTCATGGCTCAGCGGGCGTCCGCCGACGTCGCTGGTGACCAGCAGGCTCACCACATCGTCGTAGGGCTTGGCGCGGCGTGACTCGGCCAGCTCCGAGAAGTAGAGCAGCAGTTCGTTCTTCGCGCTCCAGGTGCCCTCTTCCGTGGGGGCGCCGTCGGAGGAGGCGAGGGCGGACGGGGTGAGCGACAGGATGTGGGCGCGGTCGGACTGTGGCACCCCCAGCAGGTCGCAGATGGCCGCGAGCGGGATGTTGGCGGCGACGTCGCTGGCGAAGTCGGCCTCGTCCTTGGCGACGGCGTCCGCGATGAGCTTCCAGGTGGCCGTGCGCAGGCTGTCGACGATGACCTCCAGCGCACGGGGGGTGAAGGGCTTGTTGAGTACGGAGCGCAGCGCCGTGTGATGGGCTCCGTCGGTGACGGCCAGCATCCGGCCGCCGGCGGAGTCACCGCCCGCCAGGAGGGTGTCGAGGACGTTGCCCCGCTCGGACGAGAACAGCCGGCTGTCCTTGTAGACGGTCGCCACGTCGTCGTAGCGGGTGATCACCCAGAAGCCGTCGCCGCGCCGGGTCGCGGGATGGCGGTGGACCGGCGCCGTGTCGCGCAGATGCCGCCACACCTCGGTCAGGTCGTACTCGGCGTGCAGTCGCGGATCGGCGAGATCGACGCCGTCCAGGGCGCCGGGATCGAGCAGTGGGCGGTTGATCATGTTCAGCTCCTGGTGTCGGGGAAGAAGGCCGTGGTCGCACCGGCCGTCTCGCCCCCGTCGATCACGAACTCCTGGCCGGTCACGAACGCCGCCGCGTCCGAGGCGAGGAAGAAAAAGGCCTCGGCGATCTCCTCGGGAGCGGCATGGCGGCGGGCCGGGATCCGCTCGTTCACCGCTGCCAGCATCTCGTCGGTGTACTCGGCCCGTTGCATGGGCGTGAGCACCGCTCCCGGCGTCACGCAGGCGGTACGCACCCGGGGGCTCAGTTCCATGGCGAACGTCTGGCACAGCGACACGACACCGGCCTTGGTCGCGTTGTAGTCGGCGTACAGCGGGTATCCCCGCGAGCCGTTGACCGACGCCGTGGCCAGCAGGACCCCGTGGCCCTGACGGACCATGTACTCGGCGGCGTGGCGCCACAGGCCCAGCACACCGAGAAGGTTCACGTCGACGATCCGCCGCACGTCCTCCTCGGTGAGGTCCAGCACCCCGCGCCGCTTGCTGATGCCGGCGTTGGCCACGACGACGTCCAGCCGTCCTCGTTCACCGTGCACCCGGGCCAGGGCGTCACGCACCGCGCCCCAGTCGGCCACGTCGGTCTCGATCCACCGCCGGTCGGGGCCGTCGGCCTCCTCCGGCGGCATCACGTCCAGGTTCACCACGTAGTCGCCGGAGCCGAGGAACCGCTCGGCCGTCGCCTTCCCGATACCACTGGACGCACCGGAGACAACGATTGTTCGCATGTCGGGAACTCCCCCTCAGAGCAGGACGCGGTGGCTGTCGCTCTCACGGCTGACGAGCCCCCGGCGCAGATTGCGGGTGACCGTCAGTCGCTTCAGCCAGCGATCCGTGCCGTCGTACCGCGCGCGGAATGCCCTGCGGCCGTGCACCGCCAGGTAGTTGTCGAGCACCAGCAGCGTGCCCGGGCCGACCACCACGTCCTGCTGCACGCTCTCCAGTCCGGCCATGAGCCGGTCCAGGGCCTGCTCGGCCGCGCCGTCCTCCCCGGCGATACGCATGAACGGCCGGTCGATGCGCAGGTAGGGGTTGAGCCGGTCGCCGAACAGTACGGCGGTGGCCTCCGGTTGCTGCTGCATCCGGCGCATCTTGGCCAGTGCCCGGTGATTCGGGTCGCGTGCCTCGAGCTGCCTCAGGTGTTCGTCGTCGGGCAGGATGTAGAACCGCGGCTCGGCCAGGATCCGCCGGTCCTCGTCGCTCAGCTCCAGATCACGCACCGACGCCATGATCGTGGGTACCTGGTCGTCGTTGCGCAGCCCGAACAGGAGCAGGTAGTCGCACCGGTCGGGGTGGAACCCGTCCTCGGTGTGGAACTCCAGCAGTGCCTCGCTGCCGTACCCGCTCTGGCACTCCTCGTCCCCCTGGATGGGCAGGAGGTTCTGGATGATCCGCCCCGACTGCAGTGTCGCCCAGGCGAACGGCTCACCCAGCGCCATGCCGCACAGCGCCACGAAGATCTCCTGGTCCCGTGTCGACTTGGCGCCGATCGCGGCCTCCCAGTGCGAGGGCGTGGGGCCGATGGCGGTCTCGTCGACCGGGAAGCCGTGCACCAGGGCGCACGCCGAGCGCTCGGAGCGGCGGAAGCCGTCCAGGAACGAGCGTAGGCCCGGCGGCAGTTGGTGGCCGGAGTCCCAGAACCGGTCGTAGAACTCCGGGTCAGCCGGGTCGCCACCGGAGTCCCTCAGCCTCTCGACGGATTCCATGAGCGCGGCGGCCTCGTCACCGCCGAGTGAGTACTCGACGGGTATGTCGAGTCTGGGCATCTTTCACACACCTCATAGCGATGGGATGGATACGGCGGCCCGTTCAGTGGGACGCAACCGCGTCCGCCTGCTCCTGTTCCATGGCCCGCACCAGGCTCTTGGGCCTCATGTCGGTCCAGTTCTCGTTGATGTAGTCGAGGCAGGACTGGCGGTCGCCCTCGGGACGGACGATCTCCCAGCCGGCGGGTACCTCCACGAAGGCCGGCCACAGGGAGTGCTGGCCCTCGTCGTTGACCAGGACCAGGTAGGTGCCGTCCGCACGCTCGAAGGGGTTGTCCATGGCTGTGCTCTCCTGTCAGTGGGAACTGATTGGTGTCTGTGGGGAACGTGTTCGTGAGGGGGTTCGACGCGGCGCGCGGTTGGGCGCCGGCCTGCTCAGCAGGCGTCGGGTCCGGCGGACCGCGGACCGGCGAGGGCCGCCAGGTGCCGGGCGATCCGGCTGGCGGTGCGGTGCTGGAAGATCGCCCGTACGGCGATGTCGATACCGAACTCCGCGCGGATACGGCCCGCCAGGCGCAGCGAGGTGAGCGAGTCGGCGCCGGCCGCGAAGAGGTCGTCGTCGGCTTCGAGACGCTCCAGGTGGAGCACCTCCGCCGCGATCGAGCACAGCCGTTCGACGGCGGGGACCCGCGGTTCGAGGAACCGTGCGGTCAGTGCCGTCCGATCGGTGGCCAGCTCCCTCAGCAGGGAGCCGAGCCGCTCGGCGATCCACTCGGCGGTGGCCGCGTCCAGCACTTCCGGACGGTGGCTGATCTCAAGGTACAGCCGGTCTCCCGGCACCGCCATCAGCTTCAGAGGGTAGTGGTAGGCGTCCCGTCCGGTGAAGCCCGTCAGACGCAGTCTGGCACCCGGTACCGCGGGGAGCGCGGCATCCGCCGGGTAGTTCTCGAAGACCAGGGACGTGTCGAACAGGGCGTCCATGCCGACCAGGCGGTGGATGTCGGTGAGCCCCAGGTGGTGGTGGCCGCTCAGCTCCGCCTGCTCCTCCTGGATTCTGCCCAGCAGCGCGCCCACCGGCTCGCGCGGGTCCAGCCGGACCCGGACGGGGACGGTGTTGATGAGCAGCCCGACCATGTCCTCCACGTCGGGCAGCTCGGGCGGCCGTACGGAGACGGTGGCGCCGAAGACCACGTCGTCCCGGCCGGTCAGGGTGCTCAGCAGCAGTGCCCAGGCACCCTGGACCAGGGTGTTGAGGGTGACGCCGTGGGCGCCTGCGGTCGCCGTGAGTTGTGCGGTCAGCTCTTCCGGCAGCTCGGTGACCACGCGCTGCGGCAGGTCGGGGACGGCCGCCGCCTCCGTGCCCGGCACGACGAGCGTGGGCTCCTTCAGGTCCGCGAGCGCCTCACGCCAGGCGGCCTCGGTCGCGTCGCGGTCCCGTTCGGCGAGCCACCGCAGGTAGCCGTGCGTCTCGGGGACGGGTGCCAGCCGGCCGGGGTCACCGTGGTGGGCGTAGAGCGTGAAGAGATCACGCATGATCAGGGGGGTCGACCAGCCGTCGGTGAGGATGTGGTGGCTGGTGAAGACCAGACGGTAGCGGGTGTCCTGGAGCCGCACCAGGGTGAAGCGCAGCAGGGGCGCGGTCGCCAGGTCGAAGCGGCGGGCCCGGTCCGTGGCCAGCAGCCGGTCCAGCTCGGCCTGGCTCGCCGCCGGATCCGGTCCCCGCAGGTCCACCTCCGTGAAGGGGACGGTGACCGAACGGGCGATCAGCTGGACCGGCTCCCCGCCGTCCCGCTGCACGAACGCCGCGCGCAGCACCGGGTGACGCTCGACGAGTTGCCGGCAGGCGGTGCGCAGCAGGTCGAGCTTGAGTTCGCCCTCCAGCTCGAAGACCAGTTGGACGTTGTACACGTCGACGCCCTGGGTGTCGTAGCAGGCGTGGAAGAGCAGCCCTTCCTGCAGCGGCGTCAGCGGCAGTACGTCGGTCAGCCCCTGGTCTCCCTGGCGCGCGTGGAGACGGTCCAGCTCGGCCTGGTCGAGATCGACCAGCGCGACGTCGGACGGGGCGAGCGCGCCCGCCACCGGGTGTGTGGAGTGCTCCACGAGCGCGCGCAGTGCGGCGAACCACGCCTGCGCGAGCGCATCCACCTCCTGGAGCGTCAGCAGTTCGGCCGCCCACGTCCAGGTGGCGACCAGGCTGGGACCACCGGGACGGTCCTCGGTCGCCGCGTTGACCTCCACGGTGTGCGCGAGCGGCATGCTGTCCTCGGCGGCGGGCACCGACGCGTCGGGCTCCACGGCCACCGCCCAGTCGTCGTCCCCGGAGGCGGCGAACCGGCCCAGGTAGTTGAAGCCGATCTGCGGTCCCCGGAAGCCGACCAGCTCAGCGGCGGTCCGCTCGTTGAGATGGCGGAGCATGCCGTAGCCGATGCCGTGGTCCGGTATGGCACGCAGCTGTTCCTTGACGCGGCGCAGCGCCCGGGCGAGCAGCGGTCCCGGATCGGCGGCTGCGGTCCAGTCGTCGGTTTGCGGATCGAGGTACGCCGGGAACAGTGTGGTCAGCCAGCCGACGGTGCGAGACAAGTCCGCTCCGGGGCCTATCTCCTCGCGGCCGTGCCCCTCCAGGTCCACCAGGACGCCGGAGCCCGCGGACACGCCCCGGGCACGGCGCCAGGCGGAGACGGCGAGGGCCAGCGCGGTCAGCAGCACCTCGTTGATGTCGCCGCGGTAGGCCGTCGGCACGCTCGTCAACAGCGGCTCGGTGTACTCGGGCGGCAGGGACAGGGTGAGGCTGCGGCTGGTGCCGTGCTGGTCCCGTGCCGGATCCAACGGGCGCTGGGTCAGCAGCGGGTCGTCGCCGCCGAGCATCTGCCGCCACAGCGGCAGTTCCGCCGTGCGCTCCTGTCGGACGGATTCCTCGGCCAGTCGTGCGCCCCAGGTGCGCAGCGGGGTGGGTACCGGGTCGAGGGCGGGCTTCTCGCCCCGTGCGAGGGCCGCCCAGGCGGCCTCCAGGTCCGGCAGGAGGATCCGCCAGGACACCCCGTCCACGGCGAGATGGTGGATGACGAGCAGCAGACGGCCCTGGCGTTCGGGTCCGGCGTCGAACCACACCACGCGCATCACGTCGCCGGTGCGGGGGTTGAGAGCGTCGCGCGCTTCGGCGGAGTGCCGGCTGATGCCCTCGCGCATCCGGGTGCCGTCGAACGAGGAGACATCGACCCGGTAGACGAAATCGTCCGCCGAGGCCACTCCTGTCGGTCCGACCTCCTGTCGCCAGCCGCCCGCGTCGTCGACCAGCAGGCGCATGCGCAGTGCGCTGTGCCGGTCCAGCAGCGCCCGGACGGCGGCCTTCAACCGGTCGAGGCCCAGTCCGGCGGGCACCCGCAGCAGCACCGACTGGTTGAACCGGTCGACGGGGCCGCCGAGTTCCCGCAGCCAGTGGGTGATCGGCGTGGGGAGCACCTCGCCGACTCCGGAGTCCTCGGCCGGCGCGGGTGCCGCCGGCTGCTCGGCACCGGCCACCTGGGCCAGCGCGGAGACGGTCTTGTACCGGAACACGTCCTTGGGCGTGAGCACGAGCCCCGCCTTGCGGGCCCGGGCCACCAGCTGGATGGACATGATGGAGTCGCCGCCGAGGTCGAAGAAGCCGTCGTCGACGCCGAACTCCTCGACACCGACGACCTCGGCGAACAGCGCGTGCAGAACGCGTTCGCGTTCGTCGCGGGGCTCGCGCACGGCGGACCTGGCGACGGCCGCCTCCGGTGCCGGAAGGGCCCGGCGGTCCAGCTTGCCGTGGTGTGTCAGCGGCAGTTCGGACAGTACGACGAAGTCCGTGGGAACCATGTACGCGGGCAGTTCCGCGGCGGCGCGGGCACGCAGTTCCGCCACGTCGACGGTGCAGGCGGCGACGGGCAGCAGATAGGCGACGAGCCGCCGGGAGCCGGGAACGTCCTCGCGTACCACCACGGTGGCGTGCGCGACCGAGGGATGGGCGCCGAGGACGGCTTCGATCTCGCCCGGCTCGATGCGGTAGCCGCGGACCTTCACCTGGTCGTCGGTCCGCCCGCCGTAGACCAGGTCACCGCTCGGCGTCCACCAGGCGATGTCACCGGTGCGGTACATACGGGTGCCGGGTGCGCCGAACGGGTCGGCCACGAAGCGCTGCGCCGACAGTCCCGGGCGGCTCAGATAACCGCGCGCCAGCTGCGGGCCGGCCAGGTACAGCTCCCCGGGGACCCCGCAGGGCACGGGGCGCAGCCAGGCGTCCAGGACGTAGGCGCGCGCGTTGGGGACCGGGCGGCCGATGGGCACCGCCCCCGGTGCGAGGACGTCACCGGGGCGCACCCGGAACTCCACACACCCCACGGTGGCCTCGGTCGGGCCGTACTCGTTGATCACGGTGGTCCCGGGGTGGCGACCGCGCCACTCGTCGAGCATCTCCGCCGTCAGCTGCTCACCGCCGACGACGAGTTCACCGGTGGGCGAGTACCACTCGGCGACGCTGGTGAGCACGGACAGGTGACTCGGCGTGGCCTTGACGAAGGTGGGCCGTCCGGTGCTCAGCAGACCGTCCGGCGCAGGGGAGCCGTCGAGGTCGGCGAGGCGCAGGCGGCCTCCCCGGGTGAGCGGCCCGAACAGCCCGGTCACGGTCAGGTCGAAGGAGGCCGGCGAGTGCAGCAGCGCCCGTCCGGCGAGGCTCGGGTAGGCCTCGTGGGCGAAGGCCAGGTAGGTGAGGACCGAGCGGTGCTCCACCATGACGCCCTTCGGCCGCCCGGTGGAGCCGGAGGTGTAGATGACATAGGCGGGATGGGACGGGTTCAGCGGTGCTGTGCGTTCCGCGTCGTCCAGGTCATGACCGGGAAGCACGGACAGAGCGGAACGGATCTCCGGGTCGTCCAGCACGACGGCTCCGGGCGGTGAGGCGACGCCCGAACGGCTCACCACCGCCACGGGGGCGCTGTCCTCGATCATGAAGGCGATCCGGTCCTCGGGGTAGGTCGGATCGACGGGCACGTAGGCGGCCCCGGTCTTCACCACGGCGAGCAGGGCCACCAGCAGGTCGACCGAACGCGGCAGCACCACGGCCACCGTCCGCTCGGGCCCGGCACCGCTGCGGAGCAGGTGGCGGGCCAGCCTGTTCGCCTGCTCGTTGAGTTCGGCGTAGCCGATTTCCCGGGCGTCCCACTCGACCGCGACGGCGTCGGGGGTACGGCGCACCTGGTCCTCGAACAGCTCGGACAGGGTCGCCTCGGGCACCGCAAGCGCGGTGTCGTTCCACTCCCCGACGATACGGGCGCGCTCCTCACCGGAGAGCAGCTCGATCCGTCCCACCGGCGTGGCGGGCGCCTCCACCACCGTCCGCAGCAGCGTGCGCAGCCGCTCGCCGAAGTCCCGCACCCTGTCCTGGTCGAAGACGTCGGCACGGTAGTTCAGTTCCAGCCGCAGCCGCTCACCGGGGACGGCGACCAGACTCAGCGGATAGTGGGTCGATCCGGTGGTGTCGCCGCCGTTGTCGCTCTCGTCGAGGACGGTGATCTGCAGGCCGGGCACCGGCCGCTGCACGGCTCCGCGGTCGAGTGGGGCGTTCTCGAAGCCGGTGGAGGTGTCGAAGAGTTCGCCGAGGCCCGCCAGTCGCTGGATCTCGGCGAGCCCGAGGTAGTGGTGGTCGCCCAGCGCCGACTGCTCGTCCTGGATACGGGCCAGCAGCGTCTCCAGCGTTTCCGCGGGGTCGAGCCGGATACGCACGGGGACGGCGTTCATCAGCAGTCCGACCATGCCCTCGATGCCTGGCAGGTGGGGCGGCCGGCCGGAGACGGTCGTACCGAACACCACGTCGTCACGGCGGGTGATCAGGCTCAGCAGCAGCGCCCAGGCGCCCTGCACGACCGTGTTGAGGGTCAGTCCCCGACTGCGGGCCGCCGTGTGCAGAGCCGCGGTGAGTTCCCCGGTCAGCTCCAGAGTCACCAGCGCGGGCATCGCGGCGGTGCCGGCGGAGTCGGCTCCCGGTGCGACGAGGGTGGGCTCGCCGAGGCCGGCGAGCGCGGCGCTCCAGGCCCGCTCGGCCTGCGCGCGGTCCTGCCGGGCGAGCCAGGCGAGGTAGCCGCGGTAGGGCACGACGGCGGGAAGCGCCGATCCGTCGCCGCCGTTGGCGTACAGCTGGAACAGATCGCGCAGCACGAGGGGCAGCGACCAGCCGTCCAGCAGGATGTGATGGTACGTCAGCACCAGGACGTGCTGGTCGGCCTCCTGCTTGACCAGGGTGACGCGCAGCAGCGGCGGTCTGATCATGTCGAAGCGGCGGGCCCGGTCCTCGGCCAGCAACCGGTTCAGTTCGGCACGCCGCTGCGCGGGCTCCAGCGGGCTGAGGTCCGTCTCGGCCCACGGCAGTTCGACAACGCGGTGGACCAGTTGCACCGACTCGCCGGACGCGCGGCGCTGCTGGAAACCGACCCGGAGCACGGCGTAGCGGTCCAGCAGGGCCTGGAAGGCGGCGCGCAGCCGGTCGGCGGAGAGTTCTCCCGTCAGTCCGAACGCGGTCTGGACGTTGTAGACGTCGACGCCCTGGTGGTCGTAGACGGCGTGGAAGAGCATGCCCTCCTGCAGTGGTGACAGTGGCAGGACGGCTTCGATCGGCGATTCCTTCACTTGCTGGTCCCCCATTGCGTCTCGAATTCGTTCAGCTCGTCCTGATCCACCTGGACCAGTTCCTCCTCCGGCGCGTCCCCGAGCCAGGGGTCGGCCTCGGCTTCCACCGCGGTGGCCAGCTCGGCGAGTGCGGCGACGGTCTTGTGGCGGAAGACATCACGCGGTGAGATCACCACTCCGGCCGCGCGGGCCCGGGAGACGAGCTGGATGGAGATGATCGA